>NZ_JARWAJ010000004.1:0-389184 GCF_031451615.1 Vreelandella janggokensis
CAACTGGTCCAGACGCTGACCGATGCCGATGGTGACAGTGACAGCGCGACGCTGGACCTGAGCGACGGTGTGTTCACCATCCGTGACGACGGCCCAAGCATCGAGGCCACAGAACCCACTGGCCAAGAAGTTACTATCGAAAACCTGGGTAGTTCCGCAGGTGTCGGTTACAACAACAGCTTTGGCTATTACGTGAAGGGTGAAGACGGTCAACCGACTACCGGTCGAGTCATTTGGTCAAATGTTAAGAGTGATGTGGGCGACACCCAAGTCATTGAAGGATATGCGCCGGATGAAATCGGTTACTTCGTCATTCCAGATGGCTCTAGGCTGAATTCTGAACTTGGCAATGATACGGAAGTGACGTTCGAGCAAGTCGATGGTGCCTGGGTTGCTACCATAGTCGGTGAAGATGAGCCGTTGGCTGGTAAAGACGCTAACGCCCCGGTTCTCTTCAGTGATCCAGCTCTACAGCCTGACGGCGCCTCTCATGTAGAGAACAATGCCGAGGAAGGGCATCTCAACTGGGAAGACATCTATGGTTCGGGAAGCGACCGTGATTACAACGACGTCAATGTCAATGTGAACTGGGCGCCTGCCAACCTCACTGTCAATGAGGCAGATCTTGACGGTGATGCTCAATACGACTTCTCGGGTTACTTCGACACCGACTACGGTTCTGACGGCGCGGGAAGCGCTCAGTACAGCATGAGCATCGCTGAAGAGGGTGCCGATACCGGCCTTGTCGATACCGAGTCGGGCGAAACCGTCAAGGTCAAGATGGAAGCCGATGGTAGTATTACCGGCTATTTTGAAGACGGCAGCAACGAGGTGCCTGTTTTCACTATGTCGGTAAACGAGAACGGAGTCGTTACGCTTGACCAGGTTCGTGCCGTTTCCCATCCGCTTTCAGGCGCCGTGGGTGCGAGTGATCCCGTTAACCTGTCTGCCGATACCGTGTTCCTGAACCAGGAAGTGTTCGATAGTGATGGCGACAGTACAACGGCGTCGATTGACGTTGGCGGCGTCGTCTACTTCCTGGATGACGGACCGACGGCGAATGATGACACTGCCTCTGTAGATGAAGGTAATGTTGTCGGTGGCAACGTGCTGACAGATGGCACGGCTGACGACTTCGGTGCCGATGGTGCCGCCACGGGCGGCGGTGTCGTGGGCGTGGCAGTCGGTAGTGACACCAGCACTCCGGTAACCGGCAATGTTGGCGCAACACTGCAAGGCAGCTACGGCACGCTGACGCTGGGAGCGAACGGAGCTTACACCTACACCGCGACCGCGAATGCCATCACCGCAGACGCCACGGACGTGTTCACCTACACCATTGAAGACGCTGATGGTGATACGTCGACCACCACGCTGAGCATTGACGTGGCGGATGTCACCCTGGTGGGTGATGACACCACGGCTGAGGTCAACGAAGCGGCCCTGGATGACGTGGGCAGCGACCCGACAAGTGCTGAAGAAACCGCGACGGGCAGCGTGAGCGTGGCGGGCACGGATGTCAGTTACGCACTGACCGGCGACGGCACGGGCAATAACGGCACGCTGACACTGGATAGTGACGGCAACTTCACCTATACGCTGGAAACCCCGGTGACCGATACGACCGGGGATGACGGTGAAAACACAGTCAATGGCGTTGAAAGCTTCGAATATGTAGCGACCGATGCCAACGGCAACACCACCACCGGCACTATCACGGTTGATGTGACCGACGATGTGCCGACGGCCTACGCCGACACAGTGGACGTCACGGAAGGCGCCGACGTTGAAGGCAACGTGCTGACAGATGGCACGGCTGCTGAGTTCGGTGCCGATGGTGCCGCCACGGGCGGCGGTGTCGTGGGTGTGGCAGTCGGTAGTGACACCAGCACCCCGGTAACGGGCAATGTTGGCGCAACACTGCAAGGCAGCTACGGCACGCTGACGCTGGGAGCGAACGGTGCTTACACCTACACCGCGACCGCGAATGCCATCACCGCAGACGCCACGGACGTGTTCACCTACACCATTGAAGACGCTGATGGTGATACGTCGACCACCACGCTGAGCATTGACGTGGCGGATGTCACCCTGGTGGGTGATGACACCACGGCTGAGGTCAACGAAGCGGCCCTGGATGACGTGGGCAGCGACCCGACAAGTGCTGAAGAAACCGCGACGGGCAGCGTGAGCGTGGCGGGCACGGATGTCAGTTACGCACTGACCGGCGACGGCACGGGGAATAACGGCACGCTGACACTGGATAGTGACGGCAACTTCACCTATACGCTGGAAACCCCGGTGACCGATACGACCGGGGATGACGGTGAAAACACAGTCAATGGCGTTGAAAGCTTCGAATATGTAGCGACTGATGCCAACGGCAACACCACCACCGGCACTATCACGGTTGATGTGACCGACGATGTGCCGACAGCAGTTGACGACACTGTTGAGTCTGTTGAAGGCACAAGTTCAACGCAGGGTTCAGATCTTGTGTTGATGATTGATACATCAGGCAGCGTAAGTGATAGTGATTTGACTTCCATGAAGTCGTCATTACAAAACTTGTTTAATAGTGGCTCCGTGCACTCGGTCTTTGTTACTTCATTCGCATCAGACGGTCAGTTCCATGACTCAGGTGTTGATGGTGGTTGGTATACCGATCTGGGTGCAGCTATGACTGCGATTAATAGCCTATCTTCAGGTGGCCAAACAGATTACGACTCTGCACTAGAGACTGTGACCGAGAACTTTACGCCTCCGCCTGCAGGCGGCGACAAACTAGTCTCCATGTTTATCTCCGATGGTGAACCAAACCAGCACAATGGTACGCCGAGTGTTGGAATTGACTTTAATGAAGAAGCTAATTGGATTCAGTTCTTGGAAGCTAACGGCTTTGATGATTCTTATGCGGTAGGCTATGGGGGTCTGAGCTATAGTGATGTTAGCAAGCTTGAACCTATCGCATGGACTGAGGGTGAGAGCTGGTTTACCTACAACGAATACTATGACTCTACTGCTGATGACAATGTCATTATTCTAAATGATGTCGATGATTTAGCATCAACGCTGAGCTCTACTGTAACGGCCACGCCAACCCCTGTTACGGGCAATGTGCTTGATAATGACACTGCCGGTGCGGATGGGTATGCCGCTCCGGCACTGGTGGATGTGACTTACGATGGGGATACGGTGACTTTCACCGAAACCATAACATCAGCCACCTTTGATACCAATGCTGGTACGGTTGTTATCAATAGTGATGGTAGCTATGAGTTCACCGGCCTAGCAGATACTGACAATGATGTTAGCGCGTTGATTGGCTATACAATCGAAGATGGAGATGGTGATACATCTTCTGCTTATCTCATGGTGCAAACTAGAGACAGCCAACCTACCGCTTATGACAATGTTAATAATGCTGTCATAACTGAGGAGACTGTGCCTGGAGAAACAACACCCTATTATTTTTTCGATATTCATGCACAAGTGAATGACTCTGGCGAGGGTGGCACAACTACTGAGACACGGTTTTTTAACATCAATGCTGGTCACACCGGTGAAATTGAGTTTGATATTGAAGTTGATAGTGGTGAATTCAAAAATCATGATTCATACACTTGGACCATCTTTAAGGATGGTGTCGTTGATTCATCGCAAACCTACAATGATGACTCAGATCATAACAATGTAACGGTCAGTGGCCTTGACGAAGGTTCTTATCAATTGCAACTGACGTTAAATGATTCGGGCCAAGGTTCACGTTGGGACGACCTTCATGTCGACTTGGAGAACATTACACTTAGGGTGACATCACCAGCTGCCACCATTGCGGTGGCAGCTGCAGCACAGGGTAATGTGATAACTGATGCCAATGCTTTGGTCAGTAGTTCAGACCCCTGGGCGGCTACTGACGACACAGGTACGGATGGTGCTAATGTCTCAGCTGTCAATGGTGTTAGCTTGTCATCGCTGGCTGACTCGACAAACAGCTCATACGCTGCCGCGGATGGCTATAAAGAGTATGACTCAACTTATGGCACCTTCTTTATCAATACTGATGGTGATTATGCTTATGAGCCAGATGCTGACCTTGATAATATCGGGCAGCAAGAAATCTTCAGCTACACCTTAACGCAGCCAGACGGTGACTCTGACACTGCTAACTTGGTAATTAACCTTGCAGATTCAGAATTCGTTGCCCAGACGCCCACCACAACAGGTACCTCTGCTGATGACTTGATGCTAGGTACTACTGGTGATGATCTGTTGGATGGTGCTGCCGGAGATGATCATATTGAGAGTGGCGATGGTGATGACATCCTAATCGGCGGTGCCGGTGACGATATTCTCTACGGCGGTGCAGGCGCTGACACTTTCGCCTGGAACTTCGGTGATGAAATTACAGGCGATGATCAGCCAGCCAATGACCAGGTAATGGACTTCACTGAGGGTAAGTTTGGTACGGATGACAACGCTGACAAGCTCGACCTCTCCGATCTTCTGCAGGGTGAGGATAGCGACAACATCAACGAGTACATTTTTGCCGAGGAAGATGGCGACAATGTAGTGCTTAGTATCAGCTCTGAAGGTAATCTGAATGGCAGTACGAGTGCCGCCGATCAGAAGATTACTCTCGAAGGGAAATCCTTTAGTGACTTCGGCGTTAATAGCGGGGCTTCAGAGGATTTGATCGCTAAACTGATCGAAGATGGCCAACTGAAAATTGACCAATAACCAAGATGCGCTAAGCCGCTGATACTGCCCCGCCGAGTGTGCTGCCCGGCGGGGCTTTTTATTGTGACTGCATTGCCTGCGTGGATTGTTTATGCTGGCGGGCAGCGAAAAACAAGGAGTCGATAAATGTACGTCAACCGCGACAGCCAGGGCGAGATCAGCCAGGTAAGCCGTACCGTAACCGAGCACTGCAAGGAATACGTCTCGCCGGAGTCGGCGGAGCTGCAGCGTTTTATCAACGCCGAAACCCATGAAGCCGCGCTGCTCAGGCAGTCGGATATGGAGTTTGTGCGGGTACTGGAAGACGTGATCACCCTGTTGATGGATCGGGGGATCATCCGCTTCACGGACCTGCCGGAAAAAGCCCAGGAAAAACTTCTGGACAGGCAGTCGCTGCGCAAACGCGTCAACGACGTAGGGCTGATCAGCGACGATGACAGCGACGTGATCTAACCGTCGCTCACGACATTAATCAGCGGCTTCCATGCCGCTGATTTCAATTCAAGCTGTCATCTTCGAGCTTACGGCGCTTTCACACCAGGCCCGGTAACTGCATCAAGCCCCAGGTCAAACAGTGTCTCGGCTTCTTCGGGGCGTTTAACGCCTTCGGCGATGGCCAGAATACCCAGCGAGTGGGCCAGGGTGGCCATGCCGCGCAGGATGGTCTGCTGGTCAAATGCTTGGTCCACGCCGGTGACCAGGCTGGCGTCAAACTTGAGGAACGCAAGCCCCAGATCGTGAAGGTCGGCAAGGCGAGTGAACTCGCTGCCCACGTGCTCAAGGCCTATCCGCACGCCGGTGTGCTGCAGCTCGCGGCACAATAACCGGAAGCTTGCCAGGTCATGCAGCGCGGTACTTTCGGGTAGCTCGATCCACAGCTTGCGGGCCGCCTCGGGGGCGTGCTCAAGCCGTTGGCGCAGCGCCTTGATAAACGCCATGTCGCTGACCGCGCGGCCGGAGAGGTTGATACCCAGCGGTAGCTGGTCGGTCTCGATAATGGCCAGCGCGCGCTCGGCAACGGCCAGGTCCAGCTTGTCTTCCAGCTGCAGGCGGGCCACCCAGGGCATGAACAAGCCCGCGCTACGCCATTCGCCTGCTAACTCAAGGCGCGAGGGCGCCTCGTAATGCACCACTTCCTGACGGGCATTGACCACCGGGAAGCGAGCCAGCGCAACGCCGGCGTCCATCGACTGGATCAGCGCTGACCGCCATGCTTCATGGGTCGTATACAGCGGCAAGCGTGCCTCGCCAGAAGCCACCACCAGCGCCATGTCACCACGGCCCTCGGCATCGGCGAGGGCACCGTCAAGCGCTGCAAGCCGCTGAGAAGGCGTATCGCCGTGAGTGTACTCACTCAGCGCGGCGGGTAGCCTGAGCGGCGCGCCCACGGCATCGCGTAGCAGCGTCAGCTGATGCTTGAGGCTTTCACTGACGTGCTCGATATCCTGGGAGCCATGGACCACCACCAGGAAGTCACTGCCGTTCAAGCGGCCCACTTCACCGCCGCCCAGTTCATTGGCCAACTGCGCCAGATGGCTCACCAGCGCCCGCAATGCCGCATCGGTGGCCTGGCGGCCCAGGCGCTCGTTGACCTCGGGCAGGTCGTCCACGCGCACCATAATCAACACGCCGCTGGCACGCTGGGAGTCACTTTCAAGGTTGCGCTGCAAATGCTCCAGCAGCGTTGTGCGGTTAGAGGCACCCGTGGTGGCATCCTCCTGCAAGCGGCGGCGCAACTGGTCGAGCTTGCCGGTTTCTTCGCTCAGCATGGTATGCACCGCCCCAGAGAGCGTGTTCATCGCCTGTACCACCTCGCGCAGCTCCAGCGTGCGCGGCTCTGAAGAAGTGGTAAAGCGGCGCGCACTGATGCTGCGTGCCTGGCTGACCACTTCCAGCAGCGGCCGACGGATGGTGCGAACAATCCACCAGGCCAGCAACAGGCTGATAGCACCCACCAAGGCAAACCAGGCAGTCATTTTCAGTGTGCTTTGCCACAGCGAACGGTAGGCGTAGTCGTGCTGGCTCGCCAGGGTCAGGGTGCCGTACTGGCTCCAGCCGTCCTGCACCACTGCCTGGCCAGGGGAAACATCCAGGCGCACCAGGTCAACAAACCAGCTGGGCACACCGTCGTCCAGCGGCTCGGCTTCGCGGCGCTGCATGATGTCACCTTGCGGCGAGCGCAGTTCAATCAAACGGTAATGCCCGGTATCAAACTGCGCGGATAGCAGCAGCTCGATGCTGACGTCATCTTTTTCCATCTGGGTCATGGAAAGTGCCAGCGCGTTGGCATTGTCGGCATTCTTGATTTGTACTTCCTGCTCAACGTAATCCTGCGTGGAGGTCACGCTCACCGCCAGACTGCCCACGAACGCCAACAGCAGTATCAGGATGACCGTCAGCCAAAGCTGCTTGATGAGAGACATATCCTATCCTCTTATATAAATCCTTGATCGCGCATGCGGTTAACCACGCTTTGCCAGCGTGAAAGCCGCGCGAGTGGGTCAGCCCGTGACTCCTGCGACCCCCCGGCCCACAAGCCGCTGCTGTTGAAACTGAAGACGGGGGTCAGGTCGTCGCGTTCCGAGGCCGGTCGAATGGAAGGGATGATGTTATCCAGTACCAACGGCTCGGACGCCGGTGTTTGATAGTACCCAAGCACCATATGCGCCTGGCTTTGCTGGGAACGGCCAATCCGTGCCCGAACATAAATCATGCGCAGCTTGTTGCCCGGCACTCCCAGTTCCTTGAGCGTGATGTACTTGGCAATCGAGTAATCCTCGCAGTCACCTTCGCGCTTGCCCAGCATTTCCAGCGGCGTCGCCCAGTAATCTTCCTGGCCCCAGATGGAAATGTCATCCCGCCAGCGCACCTTGCGGTTGAAGAAGTCATTCACTTCACGCATCTGGTCGCCAAGCCTTGCGCCGCGCAGCCGCTGGATCATGGCCAGCCACTCATCGATCAGCGTCACGCCCGAAGCCCCATGCGCCTGCTGCATCTTCTGGCGGATCCGCGCCGGGTTGAACGCCGAAGCCGTGGACGGCGCGCCAATCATCAGGCACAGCAACCCAGCGCCCAGCCCCGAGAGCACTTGCCGCCGCGATACCATCACGTTACCTGACCATCCATGGCGGCGCGAGATAGAAACCTGTTTTGAAGATGTTCAAGCTAATGGGGGGATCCTCATGGTGCCTTGTAAAAATAGTGCCTTGTAAAAACTTCTCAACGCATATCGGCAAAAGACGGTGTGACTTTATCGCCCAATCATTTCGTCCAATGCATCCCACACGGTTTCCAGAATAATCGGCTGGGCCTCGGCGGTGGGGTGAATGCCGTCGTCCTGCATCAAGGCATCGTCGGTGGCTATGCCCTCCAGCAAAAACGGCACCAGCGTAACGCCGTAGGCGTCGGCGAGGTTATGATAAACGGTGGTAAATGCCTCCCGGTAGGCAGCGCCGTAGTTGGGCGGAATCTCGATGCCCAGCAGCAGGACCTCGGCATCTGCGGCCTGGCTGGCCTCGATCATCGTCGCCAGGTTGGCCTGCATCTGCTGCGGCGGAAGGCCGCGCAACCCATCGTTGCCGCCCAGCTCCAGCAGAACAATATCCGGCTCGTGCTGTCCTAATAGGTCATCGAAACGCTGGACACCACCTGAAGTGGTTTCACCGCTGATGCTTGCGTTGACCACGGTTGCCGCTTCCGGCAGCCGGTCTTCAAGCAAGGCCACCCAGCTTTCATCGCGCTCAATGTTATACGCCGCGCTCAGGCTATCGCCCATGACCAACAGGGTGGGGGCGGAGCCTGCGTCCGAGTCGACCGACTCAGCGTTGACTGGCCCGGCGACCAGGGTGGCTATCAGAACCCCCAGCCACAGGGTTAGTATGCGGTAATGTTCTCGCCATGCTGCTTTTTGCCAAGCTACAAGGATGCCACGCTTCATGTCTTACTCCTCTGCTGATTCCCCTGAGCCGACCGCCAAGGCGGATAGCCAACGCGTGCTTCATGCCGAACGCTTGACCAAAAGTGTCACCAGTGGCGAACGCACGCTGACCATCTTACACGACCTTTCGTTGAGCGTGGCAGCCGGAGAAAGCGTGGCCATTCTGGGCAAGAGCGGGGCGGGCAAATCCACCTTGTTGGGCCTGCTGGCTGGGCTGGATACCCCGACAGACGGCGAACTCCACTTGTTCGGCCATCCGCTCAGCCGCCTGGATGAAGACGGCCGTGCCTCGCTGCGCGCAGGCCGCGTCGGCTTTGTGTTCCAGAATTTTCAACTGCTGCCCACGCTAAGCGCGCTGGAAAACGTGCTGCTGCCGCTGGAACTCTCGCCCCGTGCCGGAGAAACCGACACCGCCGCCCAGTGGCTGACCCGCGTCGGTCTGGGTGAGCGCCAGGGCCACTTGCCCAAACAGCTTTCCGGCGGCGAGCAGCAGCGCGTGGCCATCGCCCGGGCGTTTGTCAGCGACCCGGAACTGGTCTTCGCCGACGAACCCACCGGCAACCTGGACCCGGACACCGGCGCGCAAATCATCGACCTGCTCTTCGAACTCAATCATCAGGCGGGCACCACCCTGATCCTGGTCACCCACGACCACGCCCTGGCTCGCCGTTGCGACCGCTGCCTGCGGCTGATCGACGGCCACCTTGACGCCTTCGATCCCCACACTCTTGCCAGCGACACGCTCGAAAGCCATGCCTCTAAAAGCGATGCCTCCAGAAACCATGAGGCCAAGACATGAGCAACCTCAACGCTCGGCTGGCCCTGCGTAGCCTGAAGCGCGACCTGCGTGCCGCCGATGTGCGCGCGCTGTTCGTGGCACTCATGCTCGCCGTGGCCGCCTCCACCATGATCGCGTTTTTCCTCGACCGCCTGGACCGCGGCCTGGAGCGCCAGGCCAGCCAGATGCTGGGCGGCGATGTGGTACTGGAACAGCGCGACCCGTTCAGCGAAGAGCTGCGCGCTCAACTGGAAGATGCCGGCTTTACCCTGAGCGACCAGGTCGACCTGGTCTCGATGATCAGCCGCGACGACCGCTTCCAGCCCGCCAGCCTCAAAGCCGTGGACGATATCTACCCGCATTACGGCAGCTCGCGGGTGGATCTGGGCAATGGCACCGAGCAAGTGGCCTCTGGCCCGGCAGCCGGTGAAGCCTGGGCCGATCCACGCCTCGCCCAGTTGATCGACATCGAGATTGGCGACAGCGTTCAGGTCGGGCAGACAGAGCTGACCATCAGCGGGATTATCGAGCGCGAGGCCGACCAGTCCGGCGGCTTTGGCAGCTTCAACCCTCGGCTGATGCTCAACACCGCCGACCTGGAGGCTACCGGGCTGGTCCAGGAAGGCTCCCGGGTCGAGTTTGAAATCCTCGCCGCCGGGCCACCCCAGGCGCTGGATGCCGTGCAAGGGCTGCTCGACGAACTGCGCCGGGAGGGCGTTGAAGTCAGCGACGTGCGCGTCGACCAGCCACAGTTAGGCAATGCCCTGGAACGTGCCGAGAGCTACCTGGGCCTGGCCGGGCTTGCCGCCGTGCTGTTGGCAGGCGTGGCAGTGGCCATGTCCACCCGCCGTTATGTGGAACGTCATCTGGACACCGCCGCACTGCTGCGCTGTTTCGGGGCCAGTCAGCACCAGTTGGTCGTCATCTTCTCGATTCAACTGCTGGGCCTGGCCCTGGTCGCCTCGCTGCTGGGTGCCGTGTTGGGACTGGCCGGACAGGCGCTGTTGCTATGGCTGCTGGCCAGCTTCCTGCCCATGACGCTACCGCCCCCCGGTATCATGCCCCTCGGTCTGGGAGTGCTAACGGCTTTTGCGGTACTGATCGGCTTTGCCGGACCCACGCTACTGCGCATCAAGCGCGTCAGCGCCCTCAAGGTGCTGCGCCGCGAGCTGGACCCGCTGCCACCCGCCGCATGGCTGGTAGTCAGCGTGGCCAGCCTGGTGTTTGGCGGCCTGCTATGGCTGTATTCCGGCAGTCTGCCACTGGCCATGGCCCTGCTGGTCGGCGGCGCGGCCCTGCTCGGCGTGCTGTGGGGCATCAGCATGCTGCTGCTGAATGGCGTATTGTGCGGCGTGCAGGCGCTTTCTGGCAAAGGCCCCTGGACCCAGGCGCTGCGCCTGGGTGGCCGTCAGTTAGCGCGGCGTCGGCAGGCCGGGCTTGGCCAGCTGATGGCGTTCTCGGTGACCTTTTTTGCCATGGCGATGATCGTCCTGGTACGTGGCGACCTGCTCAATACCTGGCAGAACCAACTGCCCGACGACACGCCCAACTACTTCGCGATCAACATTCAGCCCACAGAGCGCGACGACTTCGAGGACGCGATCAGCCCGCGGGCCGAAGCGCAAAGCGAACTCTACCCCATGGTCCGCGGCCGGGTAATCTCGATCAACGACCAGGACCCGCGTGAAGCCGTGCGACCTGACGCCCGCGGCGACAACTCCCTGCGCCGGGAGCTCAACCTCACCTGGCAGGCCGAAGTGCCGGAAGGCAACGAGATCGTCGCCGGGGAATGGTTTGCAAGTGAAGAGGGCGCTGACGAGCAGCAAGGCTGGATGAGTGAGGTAGACGCCACCGCCCAAGCCGCGCCGGTGCCCATTTCCGTGGAAGACGGCCTGGCCGAACGCCTCGGGCTGACGCTTGGCGACCGGCTCACCTTCGCCGTGGGCAGCGATGAAATCACCACCGAGATCACCAGCCTGCGCAGCCTCAACTGGGATACCTTCCGGCCCAACTTCTTCGTGATCTTCCCGCCGGATGTGCTGGAATCCTTCGGCCACAGCTATATCACGGCGTTTTACTTGCCGGAAGAAGAGCAAAGCCTGATCAATCAACTGGTAAGGGACTTCCCCGGCGTCTCGCTGCTTAATGTCGAGGCCATTCTGGGGCAGGTGCGCGATGTGCTCACCCAGGTCACCCGCGCGGTGGAACTGGTGCTGATCCTCGTGCTGCTCGCCGGGGTGAGTGTGCTCTACGCCGCGCTAACTGCCAGCCGACCGGTGCGCGCCCATGAAAGCGGCCTGCTGCGCGTCTTCGGGGCAGGGGAGACGATGATCTCACGGGTGCAGGGCGCCGAGTTCGCACTACTCGGTTTTGCCAGCGGGCTGCTCGGCGCGGCCCTGGCCGAACTGGCCACCGCCGTGCTGTATCTCTACCTGCTGGACTTGCCACCCCGGCCGCACCCCGAGTTATGGCTTGCGCTCCCCATCGGCGGCGCGCTGCTCATCGGCATTATCGGCCACAGCCTCTCCCGCAGCCTGCGTAAACAAGCCCCCGCCGCGAGTTTAGGGTTATTAGGGGAGGCCTAGCAAGCACCCAGCTCCAAGGAGTCCGACCTAGTCGGGCGATCAGGCCGTCTACAGCAACATTAAGCAGTACCCGCACATGAGCGCGATTCATCTGCATCCTGACGCGGATGCGATGAAAGTCGCGCTCGGCTGAGGTATCATGGGCGCCTACTCTTTCATGACGACCCTTCGTACGAGGTTTCCCGCCGATGTTCAGCCGCGATATGACAATTGCCGGATTCGATGATGTGCTTTTTGACGCCATGCAGAAAGAAGTGGCCCGCCAGGAAGCCCACATCGAGCTAATCGCTTCCGAAAACTACGCCAGCCCCCGCGTACTGGAAGCCCAGGGCAGCCAGCTGACCAACAAATACGCCGAAGGCTACCCCGGCAAGCGCTACTACGGCGGCTGCGAATTCGTCGACATCGCCGAAAACCTCGCCATCGATTACGCCAAGGAGCTGTTCGGCGCGACCTACGTCAATGTGCAGCCGCACTCCGGCTCCCAGGCCAACAGCGCCGTCTTCCAGGCGCTGGTCAAGCCCAATGACACCATTCTGGGCATGAGCCTGGATGCCGGTGGCCACCTGACCCACGGCGCCAAGCCCAACTTCTCCGGCAAGCACTACAACGCCATTCAGTACGGCCTCAACGAACAAGGGTTGATCGACTACGACCAGGTCGCCGATCTTGCTCGGGAACACAAGCCCAAAATGATCATTGCGGGCTTCTCTGCCTACTCGCAAATTGTTGACTGGGCCAAGTTCCGCGAGATCGCCGACGAAGTAGGCGCTTACCTACTGGTGGACATGGCCCACGTCTCCGGCCTGGTCGCCGCTGGCGTTTATCCAAGCCCGCTGCCCCACGCCCACGTGGTCACCTCTACCACGCACAAAACCTTGCGCGGCCCGCGTAGCGGCGTGATTCTCTCCGCCGAAAACAACGCGGATATTGAGAAAAAGCTTCAATCCGCCGTCTTCCCCGGCGGCCAGGGCGGCCCGCTGATGCACGTCATCGCCGCCAAGGCGATCTGCTTCAAGGAAGCCATGGCGCCGGAGTTCAAGACCTACCAGCAGCAGGTGGTCAAGAACGCCCAGGCGATGGCGGGTGTGTTTATCGAACGCGGCTACGACATCGTCTCCGGCGGTACCGAAGACCACCTCTTCCTGCTCTCGCTGATCAAGCAGGGCGTGACCGGCAAAGACGCCGACGCCGCCCTCGGCCGTGCACACATCACCGTCAACAAGAATGCCGTGCCCAACGACCCGCAAAGCCCGTTCGTCACCTCCGGCCTGCGCATCGGCACACCCGCCGTAACCACCCGCGGCTTCGGTGAAAAAGAGTGCAGCGACCTGGCCGGCTGGATCTGCGACATCCTCGACGTCCTCGCCAGCGGCGACGACACCGCCGCCATCGAGGCCGAGGTGCTGGATAAAGCCGCCGCGGTATGCAACAAGTTCCCCGTGTATAAGTAATTAAACGAAGTGGCTTGATCGACCCTGATCGCCCAATGAATTGGGCTCCTACAAACCCCCATGGCACATACGTGGGTGGATGCTCCCAGCTCCTGTAGGAGCTCGACTTCGTCGGGCGATCAGACCGCCTACAGACGATAACCTCCGGTGGCTCGATCACTACTGATCGCCCAATGAATTGGGCTCCTACAACCCCCTCCATGCACATACGTGGGTGGTTGCACCCAGCCCTTGTAGGAGCCCGACTCTGTCGGGCGATCACCTCTGTCGAAAATGTTAATAATACATCGACATTTCGATTTTTGTTGTGTACTTTGTACACCATAAGGTATGCTGGTTGAAGGAAAGCCATAATGGTGACTCACGGGATAGAGTTTATTGAAACGCCCACGTTCACTAGGCAAATCGACACAATTGCCTCTGATGACGAGATAAAGGAGCTTCAGTTAACGCTCATTGCGCAGCCGGACAAGGGTGACCTGATCCAAGGCACTGGGGGACTGCGTAAGGTTGGGGCATAAGGGTAAACGAGGCGGAGCTCGCGTCATTTATTTTCTAGCTACCGCTGAGGTGATCTACCTGATACTGGCTTATCCCAAAAATGTGAAAGACAGTTTGACGCCTTCTGAAAAGGCTACGCTCAAAGCACTTACCCAGCAGTTAAGAGAGGAGGTTTCTTGATGAGTATTTTTGATGAGCTCAACACATCGCTGCAAGAAGCTGTCGAGATCCAAAAGGGTAAGACGAAAGCCAGCCGGGTGACTCGCCACGAAGTGGCGGATGTCAGAGCAATTCGGGCAAAATTGCATGTATCTCAAGCTGAGTTTGCCGACGCAATGGGCACCAGCATCGACACCATAAAAAGTTGGGAGACCAAGCGTCGCAATCCAACAGGGTTGGCAGCGAAGGTACTCGCGACCATTCAAGAAAACCCTTCGTTCTTTAACGAGCTGGCTTCACACTGATTGCCCAGTACACGCTCCCAACCCCTGTAGAAGCCCGACTCTGTCGGGCGATTAGACCATCTATCAGCGATCACCCTCGGCGCCTTGTTGCTTGCTGATCGCCCAATGAATTGGGCTACTACAGGGCGATCAAGCCCACAACCCCTCACCGCTTCTGCAAATGCGCAACAGGCACTTCCACCTGCTGCGGGCGGTTGAGCAGGGTAAGCAGCAGCAGGGCGCGGTCCTGGCCTTTCAGTTCGGTAAGCTGGGCCAGCTGGCCTTTGAAAGCCCCCACCGTGACTTCAACCGCATCGCCTACGTGAAAATAGGCCTCCTGCTGGGTCTCTTTGCCTACAAGGTGCTGGTACAGCGTATCGACAATATGCTCAGGCACCACGGCGGGCTGGTCGCCGAAGGTCACCAGCTTCAAAACCCCCCGCGTGGAACGGATAGGGCGCCAGTTACTCGCCACTTGGTCTAACCTGATAAACAGGTAGTGCGGGAAGAGGGGCTCGGTGACCCATGCCAGCTTGCCACGGCGCTTTCGCTGCACCGCCAGCACCGGGTGAAAGACATGATAGCCCTGGTTTTCCAACTGCTCGGCAGCACGGAAAGACTCGCCCCCCTTGCACTGGATCAGGTACCATTGCGCGCATTCCGCGTTGGCTTGGCTAGCATGAAGGCTCATGGCGCTCCTGGCGTTATAATGAGTGGAAGCACAAGGTTTGATACCACTAGGGTCAACGGGCATTGTAACAAAAACGCAGCGACCCAACGCAGCGCAAATCAAGATCAGGGCAAGGGAAAGCGCCCGGAACAATCCCCGGGCGGTAGCGTGCCCGGACGCTTTATAAAACGGCCTGGTTCAGAAACGGAGCATCATGGAAGTAGCGGCGATATTTACCCTGATGGTGGTGGTTGCCACCTTAGCCGCCCTCGCGCTTACCCGCATTGCCCCCGATGCCATCCTGATGGCCGCCCTGGGATGCCTTGTCATCAGCGGCACCTTATCCCCCGTCCAAGCGCTGCAAGGGTTCTCCAACCCCGGGGTGATTACCATTGCCACGCTCTACGTGGTGGCCGCAGGGCTCAAGGAAACCGGGGCCATTCAATGGCTCGCCCATCTTTTGCTGGGTCAGCCTTCAAGGCTCCGTCAGGCCCAACTGCGCGTGTTGCTACCCGCCGCCGGGCTGAGTGCGTTCATGAACAACACCACCGTGGTCGCGATGTTCATCCCCGCGATACAAGAGTGGGCCACCCGGCTGAAACTGCCGCCGGGCAAGCTGCTGCTACCGCTCAGCTACGCCGCGATCATCGGCGGCACCTGCACCCTGATAGGCACCAGCACCAACCTGGTGGTGGATGGCCTGCTGCAAACCGAGCGCGGCGTCAGCCTTTCGATGTTTTCACTGGCGTGGGTCGGTGTACCGCTGGTGTTGATAGGCGGTACCTTTCTGTATTTTTTTACCAACCGCCTGCTGCCGGAACGCCAGGGCGTGCTTGAGCAACTCGAACAGGCCCGCGAATACTCGGTAGAAGTAGAGGTAGAAGCCAAAGGCCCCCTAGTGGGTAAAACCATCTCGGATGCGGGGCTGCGCAGCTTGGCCCACGGTTACCTGGCGGATATCGAACGCCACGAGCACTTGCTAACCGCCGTACCGCCGGAAACCGAGTTGATGTCCGGCGATATACTGATATTTATCGGCGCACCGGAATGCGCCCGCGAGCTGCGCCGTATTCGGGGCCTAAAGCCCGCCAGTGGCGATATTCACAAGCTGGATATTGCCCACCACCGGCGCTGCCTGGTGGAAGCTGTGATCGGGCCGGATTTCGGTGGCCTGAATCAAACCGTCAAGGCATCGCGATTTCGCTCCCGTTATCAGGCCGTGATCCTGTCCATATCGCGGAATGGAAAACGGCTGCCGGGCAAACTAGGCGATATTTCACTGCAAGTGGGCGATACCTTGTTGCTGGAAACCGCCCAGGATTTTGTCGACCAGTACCGCTACCGCAAAGACTTCCTGCTCGTCAGCGGCCTGACCGACTCCACACCGCCGGATTTTCGTAAAGCCCCTGTAGCGCTTGGCATATTGGCGAGCATGGTGATATTTAGCGCCACTGGCCTTTTGTCGATCCTTGAAGCCGCGCTGCTGGCGGGTGGCGGTATGCTGGCCACCCGTTGCGTACCCATGAGCAAAGCCCGGCGCTATGTGGATCTTTCCGTACTGATCGTGATCGCCGCCTCGTTCGCGCTGGGCGCCGGCATGACCGAAACCGGCGCCGCCGCTCAGGTCGCCCAATGGTTACTGTTAGCCGATGACCTGGCCCCCTGGGCCGCGCTGGCACTCGTTTACTTGTTGACCGTGGTCTTCACCGAGCTGATTACCAACAACGCCGCCGCCGTGCTGATGTTCCCCATTGCCGTCTCGGTCGCGGATCAACTGGGGGTGAATTTTCTCCCCTTTGCCATCGCCATCATGTTTGCCGCCTCCGCCAGCTTCATGACCCCGCTGGGCTACCAGACCAACCTGATGGTCCTCGGCCCCGGCGGCTACCGCTTCAGCGACTACCTGCGCCTCGGCGCACCGCTCAGCGCGATTGTCGCCGTCACGGTGATAACCCTGGTGCCGTTGGTATGGCCTTTTTAAGACGGAAGACGCCGCTGCGCGGCTGAAGAAGTAAGAGGTAAGAGGTAGGGAATAAGAAGTTCTTCCTTCTTCCCTCTTCCTTCTTCCATCTTTTTTCTAAGGATCTTTTGTGACTGCTTTTATTTCGAATGAACGACGCGCCCGCCTGATCGAAGGCGTACACGCCGCTGGGCGTGAGGTCATGGCGGTTTATGAGCGTGATTTCTCCGTCGAGACCAAGGACGACCAGAGCCCGCTCACCGAAGCCGATATGGCCGCGCATCACGCGCTGCTGGCGCTGCTGAAGGACCTGACGCCTGACGTGCCGGTGCTCTCCGAAGAGTCTGCCGAGGTGCCCTTTGCCACTCGCCAGACCTGGCAGCGTTACTGGCTGGTCGACCCGCTGGACGGCACCAAGGAATTCATCAGCAAGAACGGTGAATTCACCCTCAATGTGGCGCTGATCGAAAACGGCGTGCCGGTGTTCGGTATCGTCTACGCCCCGGTGTTGCAAACCACCTGGGTAGGGCAGGTGGGCGGCGAAGTCTTCAAGATCGCCCAGGGCATTTACATCAATATTCAGGTGCGGGAACTGCCCGAGCCCGAAGAGTCATCCTGGAAAGTGGTCGGCAGCCGACGCCACGGTGCAGAAATCTTTGAAGCTTTCTGCAGCGGCCTGCCCGCCCACGAGTGCGTCTCAATGGGCAGCTCTATCAAGCTGTGCCTGGTGGCGGAAGGCAGCGCGGACCTCTACCCGCGCCTCGCCCCCACCAGCGAATGGGACACCGCCGCCGCCCAGGCCATCGTCACCGCCGCCGGTGGCGAGGTACTCAACGCCGAAACCCTGGAGCCACTTCGCTGCAACCAGCAGGAAAGCGTGCTCAACCCGTTCTTTATCGTCTGTGGCCAGCGTGACAGCCGGTGGGAAGACGCGCTTCGCGCTGCCCTTTCAGGGCAAGCTTGAAGCTGGAAGCTAGAAGAGCGCCGCTACGCGGCTGGAAGAAGGAAGTTTGAAGAACGCCGCTGCGCGGCTAGAAGTTGGAAGCTAAAACAACAGCAGATCACAGCACTGGTTTCGATCTTGGGGTTTCTTACTTCTTACTTCTTACTTCTTATATCTTCCCCCTAATGCCAAAAACCTAAACACCCGGAAACCGCATGACCGAGATAACGCCCGAACGCCAAACCCACCTAAAGCAGCTCGAAGCGGAATCGATCCATATCATTCGCGAAGTCGCCGCCGAGTTTTCCAATCCGGTGATGATGTACTCCATCGGCAAAGATTCCTCAGTGATGCTGCACCTGGCGCGCAAGGCGTTTTACCCCGGCACGCCCCCGTTCCCGCTGATGCATATCGACACCACCTGGAAATTCCGCGAGATGATCGAGTTCCGCAACCGCATGGCGGCAGAGGCGGGCATGGAGCTTATCGTCCACACCAACGAAGAAGGTCGGGCGGCGAACATCAACCCGTTCGACCACGGCAGTGCCAAGTACACCGACATCATGAAAACCCAGGCGCTCAAGCAGGCGCTGGACAAGCATGGGTTTGACGCCGCTTTTGGCGGTGCCCGGCGTGATGAAGAAGCGTCCCGTGCCAAGGAACGTGTCTACTCCTTCCGCGATAAATACCACCGCTGGGACCCAAAAAAACAGCGCCCTGAGCTGTGGAATATCTACAACGCCAAGGTTAACAAGGGCGAATCGATCCGCGTGTTCCCGCTTTCCAACTGGACCGAGCTGGATATCTGGCAGTACATCTATCTGGAATCGATCCCCATTGTACCGCTGTACCTGTCAGCCCCACGCCCGGTGGTGGAGCGTGACGGCATGCAGATCATGGTCGACGACGACCGCATGCCGCTGGAACCGGGCGAAGTGCCGGCAGAAAAGTGGGTGCGCTTTAGAACCCTGGGCTGCTACCCGCTCACCGGTGCGGTGGAATCCAAGGCCGCCACCTTGCCCGAGGTCATCCAGGAAATGTTGCTGACCAAGACCAGCGAACGCAGCGGCCGCGCCATCGACCACGACCAGGCCGGCTCGATGGAGAAGAAGAAGAGGGAAGGTTACTTCTAAGGCGCGGATCGCCTTAGAAGTAACCAGAAGTAAGAGGGAAGAGAAAGCAATGAACTTTGAGACGCTGGATGTATGGAAGCGCTCGGCGCGCTTGTCTGCTGACTTGTACCTGCACTTTGTCGATTCACGGGATTTTGGCTTCAAGGACCAGATCACACGCTCTGGTCTGTCGATTCCCAGTAACATCGCCGAGGGTATGGCAAGGCCAACCACCAAAGACCGCGTCAAGTTTTTATATATCGCTTTAGGCTCATGTGCCGAGTTGCGTACTCAGGTGTACATAGGAACAGAGATTAGATACATCGAACGTGAGCAGGGTCGCTTGTGGGTATCCGAAACAAAAGAGATCGCCGCTATGTTAACAGGACTGATTCGACGGCAAGCTTCTCATGGTAACGCGCCCACTGCAGGTCACAGTCCTTAGCCAATGGGGCTCCTGACCTCTTCCTTCTTACTTCTTATTTCTGATATCTCAAGGCCTTATCATGTCACACCAGTCAAAATTAATCGCCGAAGACATCGAGCAGTACTTGCGCGAACATGAAAACAAAGACCTGCTACGCTTCATCACCTGCGGCAGTGTCGATGATGGTAAATCCACGCTGATTGGCCGCTTGCTCCACGACTCCAAGATGATCTTCGAGGACCAACTGGCCGCCATTACCAAGGCCTCCAAAACCAGCGGCACGACGGGTGACAACGTTGACCTGGCGCTGCTGGTCGATGGCCTTCAGTCGGAGCGTGAGCAGGGCATTACTATTGATGTCGCCTACCGGTTTTTCTCCACCGACAAACGCAAGTTCATCATCGCGGATACGCCGGGGCACGAGCAATACACCCGCAACATGGCGACCGGCGCCTCCACCGCCAGCCTGGCAGTAATCCTGATCGACGCCCGCCATGGCGTGCAGACCCAAACCCGCCGCCACAGCTTCATTGCCGATTTATTGGGTATCCAGCACCTGATTGTTGCCATCAACAAAATGGACCTGATCGACTACTCGGAGCAACGCTTCGAGGAAATCAAGGCGGAATACCAACGGGTAGCCGAAAAACTCAACGCCCCGGATATTCAATTTGTGCCCATGTCGGCCCTGGAAGGCGACAACGTCGTCAACCCCAGTGCCAACATGCCCTGGTACCAGGGCGAAACGCTCATCGAGCGGCTGGAAAGCGTCGAGATCACCCACGACCAGAACCTGCGTGACCTGCGTTTCCCCGTCCAATACGTTAACCGCCCCAATCTGGATTTTCGCGGTTACAGCGGCACGCTGGCCGCCGGTATCCTCACACAAGGCCAAACCATCCGTGCATTGCCATCCGGCAAAACCACCCAGGTGGAACGCATCGTGACCTACGATGGCGACCTGGAAGCCGCCTACCCAGGCGATGCGATTACCGTCACCCTGGTGGATGAAATTGATGTTTCCCGTGGGGATTGGCTGGTGGAAGAAAACAGCCAGGCACCCCTGGCAACGCGGTTTGAAGCCGACATCGTATGGATGCACGAAACCCCGCTGGAAACGAACAAGCTCTACGACCTGAAGCTGGCCACGCGTGAAATGGCGGGTAAGGTGAGCGTTATCGACTACCAAATCGACGTGAACACGCTGGAGCATCGGCACGCAGAACATCTGGACCTCAATACCATTGCCCGGTGCCAGGTAGAGCTAACCGCGCCCGTCCCGGTGGATGACTACCGCACCAGCCCCGGTACAGGCAGCTTCATCATCATCGACCGCCTGACCAATATTACCGTGGGCGCGGGTATGGTCCACCAGCAGCTGGAAAGCGAGCTGCCCTATGAATTCCGCGAAAATGACAGCAAAGCCAACGTGGTGTGGAACCGTGCAAGCGTGACCCCCGACCTGCGCGCCCGTATCAAAGGCCATGCAGGCAAATGCGTATGGTTCACCGGGCTTTCCGGCTCCGGCAAATCGACCCTGGCCAATGCCCTGGAAGTGGAGCTCAACCGGCGTGGCTATCACACCATGCTGCTGGATGGCGACAACCTCCGCCATGGCCTGTCGAAAGACCTGGGGATGACCGAAGAAGACCGTGTCGAGAACATCCGCCGCGTAGGCGAAGTGGCACGGCTGTTTGCCGAAGCAAGCATCATCGTGATTACGGCGTTTATCTCCCCGTTCCGCAAGGATAGAGAAACCGCCCGCGCCCTGTTTGATGAAGGCAGCTTCGTCGAGGTGTATGTCGACACACCGCTGGATATCTGCGAACAGCGCGACCCCAAAGGGCTCTACCAAAAAGCGCGGGATGGCGTCATCAAAGACTTCACCGGCATCAACAGCCCCTACGAAGCACCCAAAAACGCCGAGATGACCGTCAACACCGAAGAGCTTGAACAAAGCGATATCATCAATAAGCTATTGAAAATAATATAATATCCAAGCTTGATGCCCTTGGTGCCACCCAGCAGGTCTTAGTAGGAGCCCAATTCATTGGGCGATCAGAACGTCTACAAACGCTCATCAGCGGCCGCTCAAAGCAGGTTTTTGTAGGAGCACGACTCGTCGAGCGATCAGTTCATCTATAAGTATTCGCCCTTGGCAGCACACAACCAAGCACGCGTCAACGTAGTACCCGTGATTAAGAAAATGTATGATGCCAATCAATTAAAATTGCTTTGTGTGTGAGTGATTGCTAACTACCTAGCGGAATCGCACCATATGGCATATATAAAAAAGTAGGGCATGGGAATGCGTCCGGAACATCCCCGGGCGGTAGCGTGCCTAGTCGTTTAAATATCAGAGGCCATGAAGAGTAAGCATGGAGCAGCCACCACGTAGTACCCATCACGATGATGTAATATCATTAGTAGATTTAGCCAAGGTTCTTATTCATCGCCGTTGGTGGTTTATAGGCACGTTTGTAATAGTGGTGTTGGCATCATTGGGGTGGGTCCTGCTAAAAAAAACTGAAAATCAGAATGGAGAGCAAACGTACCAATACACCACACAGTTAGCCGTTGGGTATAAAACAGCAAAAGAACTTATTGAGCCACTTATCTCAATAGAAGAACAGTTAAACGGCGCTATAATTCCTACGGTAAGGCAAAAGTCCGATGAATTTACTGGCTTAACTGCAAACGTAAAATATATCGACGGGTCAAATATAATCACGCTTATCACCCAAGGTGGCGAAGAAGAAAGTAGCGCTGTGCAAGATTTTCATCAAGCTTTGGTAGCACCAATTGTTGAGCGTCACGACCGAATGCTGAGCAGCTTAGGCCAGCTGCGATCAACACTTTTTCAAGAATACAATACTGAGCAACAATTAATTCCTTCAGAGCGTATCTCATTAGCAGTAAAAACTGATTCGGAAAACTTTTCACATGAATTCAATGGAAAGCTAATAATCATACTTGGCATTGTGTTAGGAGGCATAGCCGGTGTAATGGCCGCATTTGTTGCTGAGTTTAGTGCACGTGTGCTTAATAGCTTGCAAGAAGAATCGAATAAAAAGGCTAAAAAATAAAGTTATAGCCATGGTAGTTATGTGATCATAAAATTTACTGGGTAAATGTGGGCGCAAATTTTGTTATCAATATCAGTCGCCCAAGTAAAAGTCCAGATGAGAGTGTCTTTTTTGAGAGTTAATGATTAATGTTTCAACGTATTCGTAAGCTTTACCAGCTTTTAACACATGAACAGCGTACAAAACTGCTCCGATTGCAGGTGCTGGTGATATTGATGGCCTTCGCCGAAGTTGCTGGCGTTGCTGCTATTGGGCCCTTCATGGCGGTAGTAGGAGATATCGGTCGGTTGGAAGGCGATGGCAGGCTAGCACAGCTATACGAGGCTAGCGGTTTGGAAACACCCCGGCAGTTTCTTTTCTGGCTGGGTATTGCAGTCCTGGCTGCTCTGACGATTGCCGCCCTTATCTCTATGTACGCCACCTGGCGACTAGTACTTTATGCCCAACAGATTGGGGCGGAACTTTCCACACGGCTCTATCAACATTACATGCAGCAGCCATGGTTGTTTCACGCCAGCGGCAGCAGCAGCCAACTTATCAACAAAATTTCCCAGGAAACAGGACGTATCACCAGCCAAGTGATACAACCGCTGATGCAGATGAATGCTAAAGGTATAATGGCATTGGTTATGGCCATATCCATATTTCTCTTTAATCCGTTGGTGGCCATTGTTGGACTAGTATTATTTAGCTTTGCTTACGTAGTACTTTATCGAATTGTGCGTCGCCGCTTGTCTCAGAACGGTAAAGTTATAACTAGAACAAACCAATTGCGTTTTAAGCTGATGAACGAAGGTTTTGGTGGAATTAAAGATACTTTGCTGCTTGGTCGCCAAGCGGATTTCAACAAGCGGTTTGCGGAAACGAGCCAAGCAGTTGGTTATGCACGCGGCGTAACTGCAGGCTTGTCTCAGGTGCCGCGTTACGCTATGGAGCTGGTTGCCTTTGGTGCAGTCATCTTTTTGGTGCTTTATCTGCTTGCCGAGTATAACGGAAATCTCGGCAATATATTGCCCGTGCTTTCTGTTTACGCTCTTGCAGGTTTTAAACTATTACCTGCATTTCAGCAGATTTACACGAGCCTTGCCAACGTTAAAGGTAATATTGCCGCGTTTGATAGTTTAGAAGAAGATCTGATCGCCAGCCAACAAGATGCCTCTAGTGTTCCTGCTAGTTATGCAGGCAAACTTACGCCCCAACAACGTATCGTGCTGGACAATGTACACTTTAGTTACCCTGGAAAGGAAGAAAAAGCACTTGATGGGCTGACGCTAGAGATACCGGTTAATAAAGTGATTGGTTTGGTTGGAGCTTCAGGTTCGGGAAAATCGACGGCCATTGATGTATTATTGGGGCTCATGATGCCAGAAGTTGGCGAATTAAAAGTTGATGACGAAGTGTTAGTCGGTAAGAAACTACGTGCTTGGCAAAATAGCTTAGGATTTGTGCCACAAGCTATCTTCTTGGCAGATGCCAGTATCCGCGAGAACATTGCATTTGGCTTGCCTCTAGATGAAATTGATGATGCCCGTGTGCAGCGAGCGTCAAGGATGGCGCATCTTTCAGAGCTATTGGAAAGCATGCCAGATGGCTTGAATACACGTGTGGGTGAGCGAGGCATTCAGCTTTCAGGTGGGCAGCGTCAGCGCATAGGTATCGCACGGGCGCTCTACAACGATGCTGATGTGTTGGTATTGGATGAGGCAACCAGTGCGCTAGATGGTATTACTGAAAAGATGGTGATGAACGCCATACACGATTTTTCTGGAAAGAAGACAATCATTATGATTGCTCACCGATTGGGCACGGTAAAACAGTGTGACAACATCTACTTATTGGCCGCTGGTAAAGTCGTGGACCATGGTAGTTATGATGATCTGGCATCGCGTAATGCCGTCTTCCAGCGTATGGCAGAAAATACGTAACGCAGAAAGCACTAAGCAGTTGGTAACCTGATTTCTCGCACTTCGCCAGATAAGACACAATTCGGCATTTCATCAGTCTGCACAATTGTTAGTATTTAAAAAGCTTTCTTGCTTTGAGAGCGCGAGCAAATGAGCTCAACATAATTAGTTCTTGGTCCAGGATTCGCTATTGGCTGTTTCGCCACTGAAAGGCGGTCAGAACGATGACTAATTTATTTTACACCTCAGCGTAGACTAAAAGTATATAGTGAGATGCATTGAATAGTCTCGACATCTTCATCGCTCTAAAATTGGTGAGCTAGTCGGTTTAATATTGATGCGTCACTGAAAACGTAAATTAAGAAGCCTAAATAGGCATAGAAAAATTAACTAAATGTAGTGGTACGTTACTCAATTTTGGTAGGTAAGTCCACTATTAAATACAAAGCTCTAACAAGAGAAATAGGATGAAAAAAACCGTAGTTATCACTTCTATCGCGAATGATCAGAATCCGATTCTGAGTGCTATTAGTGACGGCTGTGCCGACAACAATATGCATTTTATTGTTGTGGGTGATAAGAAAAGCCCTGACAGCTTCCAGCTCGATGGTTGCACATATCTTTCTGTGGCAGATCAAGAGGCGCTTGGCTACCAGATCGTGAAATTGTTACCGTACAATCATTATTGCAGAAAGAATATCGGCTACCTTGAGGCGATCCGGGCGGGTAGTGAGCTAGTGATTGATACAGACGATGACAACATCCCAAAAGATGGCTTTTGGGTAACCCCCGAAGTCGAATGGAATGGACCGCACTTGGAGTCAGCCGGTTGGGTCAATGTATATCGCTACTTCAGTGAAGTTAGTGTCTGGCCGAGAGGCTTTCCGCTAAATCAAGTACGCAAATCTCCCCCCGACCTCGCCCAAGTCGAAAACCAACGTGCCAAAGTACCTATACGTCAGGGCCTCGCCGATGACAATCCAGATGTAGATGCTATATACCGTATGGTCGGAGATCTCCCTCTCTGGTTTCGCGACGGGCCCTCCATAGCCCTTGGTAGGGACTCGATCTGCCCGTTCAACAGCCAAAATACCCAGTTCTTCCCGGAGGCATACCCTCTACTCTATCTACCATCTTTTTGCAGTTTCCGGATGACTGATATCTGGCGGAGCTTTGTTGCTCAAGTCGCAGCCTGGCAGCATGGTTGGTCGATCGGATTCACTAAGGCAACTGTAGTGCAGGATCGCAATGAACACGATCTAATGAAGGACTTTCGTGAAGAACTGGATGGCTACCTGCACAACGAGTCGATCGTCGATGATCTTATGGCAGTCGATCTTGATACGGATCCGGCACGTATTGGTGACAATATGATTGCGATGTACGAGGTTCTTGTCAGCAAAGGGTATGTAGGCGCCGAGGAGATTCCACTTTTAGCGGCATGGTTGGAAGATCTCAAGGATGTTTCGAAATGAAAAGGAAGACCTTCTGTGTGCTTGAGCAAGGCAATCGAGTAGGCGAGGAGTTGACTCGAAAAAAGCGGGAGTTTTTTTCGACCGAATTCTCTGACTTTTACCGCTTGAACTGGGGGGGTAAGGACGATCCGGACGCATTCCTTTCTTGTGAAGGCCTGACTTGGAGCGAAGGACGCAGCCTGCTCTACAAAGAAGTTCCCAAAAATTATGATTATTATATATTCTGTGATGATGACATCGTGCTAGAGACGAACGATGGAGTATCGGTGGCAGAATGCATTAGAGACTTGCTTGTTACCTACCGACCAGTGGCTGCAACTTTCTTGGATCCACTTAGCTGGGCTTTTTCCTGGGCAGAGCCATCTAACCTCGCCGAACTTAAGCTACGCCGCGCCTTCCCCATCGCAGGGTTCGACCTACAGGTCCATATATTCTCACGAGAGTTTGCAGAAGCGATGTTTCCCGTGATTTACCACGGGTCTGGCAGGACGATGTGGTATGCGCAATGGGTATGTAGCGAACTTTATCCACTCAAACAGCACTGCTATACAGAGGTTACTGCTACTAATACCAGGCATGAGCTACATTCCGACTTCGAGCGACCCCAATTTTCTGAAGATCAAAAAGTCGTTTGGCTTTTTAATCGCAACGTGAAGCCCGGCCAACTAGGAGTTCCAATAAAGCCGGAAATAATAATCCGTATGAACGCGGAGCGTTGTACACAGAGCGTATCAAAGGAAACGGTTGCGTTTTCGAAGGAAGAACTAGAAAAGGTATACGATTCTAATAATAAGGATTACCAAAATCGCATTGCAGTCGTAGATGCTAAATACCTTGAGCGGATTAGGTCACTAGATATCTATTGGAAAATATCGATAACCCGACTGCAGCTTTTAGGAGTGCATTACCGAAGTCGATTGCGTGGTTTCTTTTCCAGGCTGATTCGACTTTAGCAAAGAGGATATTTTCGATAATTAGCAATAGTGATGTTAATTATTGCTTTGACTTGCTAAGAGTTTGAATGTGAGCCTCGTGTTTGGTCCATTAGATGATTAAGCCCTGATTTTGTGTTGCATGTTCGGAAAATTCATTATGGAGGTTCTAGTGCGACTTCCTGAGAATAAGTACTGCTTATGGTCTATATCTATGTGAGTATACTACCCATGGTTGATATAAGCTTGTTTTTCGATACGCTTTCGTATAGTGATTCTCTTTATAACTTTATAACTTTATAACTTTATAACTTTATAACTTTATATCAATAGTCGAGTAGCGACATCGTTATGCTTATGAGCTACCTAGCTAAATTTGTAATCATTAGCTAATCGGCACTGCCACGCAGGTCAGCCGTTAAAGAGATGCCTGGCTGCTGAAAATGGAGTAGAAATACTGAGAAAGCAGCTCGTCAACAGGGGGGCGGAGGTCTATGTCGTTCCTGTCAGCTGTCGTAAGTAGCGGGAAAAGTTATGCTGGTGATAAAAACGAATCGAAAAGCAAAGTAGGCAAAATCTGGGCTTCGCAATCACAGATTCAGGACTAATTAAAAAAGGAGATGAGAAATGCTTGATTTGGTGGGGCTTAAAAATAAACTTTTTCCGCTAGTTTCTGTGAATTCAAGAATGCCTTTCAAAGAATCTATTCAGTGTTGCAATAGTACATGCGGGTGTAGGGTGAGTAACTTTCTATGGATCTCAAAAACTCTTTCAGTTATTTACGTTGAAACACCGAAATGTGGTTGCAGCTCAGTCAAGAATTTATTTGAAATAAATGCTAGCCCAGAAATAGTTCAAGAGGCGTATCTGCGCTCCTATATAAATCTGACAAACTCAGGTGACCAACCTTTTTTAAGTTATGATGGTTTTGGAAACAGTTTCTCTTTGGCAAGTTATAGAGAAAATAAAAAAGAAATTCTATCTAGAATTGTCGATGGGTCAACAGAAAGTCGGGAAATAGGTAAATTTGGATTTGTGCATTCCTTTGATACTCTGGCCAATGTCCTTGCCAGTTATCCAAATTATATGGTTTTTTGTGTGACGCGTGACCCGCTTGATAGGTTTATGAGTGCGTTAAATATGTTTTACTCACCTAAAAACTACAATCGCCGTATCCAGCGAATGTCCCATTCTAAAATTACTAACCAGAAAGATATAAATGTCATTGTAGACGACATTTTTCAGTTTCCTAATCATCACTTCAATCCAATATCTAACTTTTTAGACTTGAGCACACCAGACTTAAGCCGTATTAATTTTGTCTCAATTGAGCTCTTGGATTCGTTTATTAAAAGTGAGCTTGGACTGGAAATTTCGCGACGTAAAAATGTCGCTTCCTCCTACTCGTTCAAAGCAAATGATCTATCTGGTCACTCGATAAAAAAGATTGAATCTTATTACGCAGCAGACAGTGAGTTTTTTTAAAAAAAAATCTTAGATTCAATAAGCAACTTAGGAAACCGACAAAAGATTTGTTAAAGCTACTCTCAATGAGATTTATATCCAGTCGATGACGTCTACTGATCTCCTCGCACGGATGGAGATGGAAAGGTTTAAAACCGGTCGGCTTCGATGAGGCGACGTCATTGAGTGAGGGGAAGCGGCTTGTGCTTACCTTTACTCCTGGAAATTGGGCAATGAGTGAACGTATGACGGCCGATCTTGTATAGATGGCTCTATGCAATCGCAAAATGGCCAAAGGCGTGATAGTCCATTTGGACCGACGTAGTCAGTACAGTTCTACGTTTTACCAATCACTGTTGGCTATAAGTGCAGCATGAGTTCTAAAGGCAACTGCTATGATAATGCCTGTGCCGGAAGCTTCTTCCACACAGTCTTAAAGTTGAAGCGGTCAACGAGAGCAATTTAAAATACGAAACGGTATGAGGCTCTAGGTGTTTGAGTGCGTCGAAGTGGACTACAACAAAAATCGGTTGCAAGTGCTTTAGAATAATCAGCCCAGAGGGCTTCGAAACCAGAATGATCACTTAAACCATTGTTTACTGTTGGCTAGGTAAGATCAAACGCGTTCCGGCAGTATGTCTCCTTAATAGCTCCAGACCCAGTATGTCCTTTTTCGCTGTTCTGCTTGAGTCTTTAAAAAAGCTTCTCGACCATCAATGGAGATCAGACGAAGTTGTTTAATTACGAATTAAAGTATAATCAAAGGTATGAATGTCGAATGCATTGTTGTATGTGTACGGCATGGGCTTCAATAAAGACAGTCGACATTCAGTGGTATTTTGCTAGGTCGAATGGCAGTTATAAAAGGTCTCGGAAAAGCCGGCAGTTCTTTGAAGCTCTTGAGAAGAAGTGAGTTTTATTTTGCATATTAGTAAAGAGACCCTTGGTATTTAAGAATTTTGGTAAAATTATTAATTAAATCTATTGAGATAGAATATTGGGTGAGTTGTGATAAAGAAAAAACATTCTACTTTGTTAATGAGAGCCAAAGATTTTTGTTTCGCTATATGTAGGCAGCCGAAATTAATAAGGCTTTATTTTGGTTCTGGTGTAAAAGCTAGATACTCACTAAGAGATATAAAGTGTTATGGCGTTTTGTTTTTGCACATACCAAAATGTGCAGGAGTTTCTGTAAATAAGTCTTTATATGGAAGTTTGGGTGCAGGCCATATAACATTGCATAACGCCTTTATTGGATTAGGCCCATTTGATTATACGAATGTATTTAAGTTTACAGTTGTTAGGAATCCTTGGGATCGTTTGGTATCAGCCTATTTCTTCTTAAAGAGTGGCGGTTTTGGTCAAAAAGATCAAGATTTTTTTATTGAAAATATTTCAGGTTATTATGACTTCAATGATTTTGTAATGAATTGGGTTACCAAAGAAAATGTTGACGTTTGGAATCATTTTAGGCCACAGTCGAGTTTTTTATCGATTGTTCATAATGAGGTTGATCTAGATTTTATATGTTTTTTTGAATCTTTAGCTGAAGATTTTAGCTATATCTATAATGCTAAACGGTGGGAATCATTTAATACACTTGCTAATATTAACTCCTCAGATCATAAAGATTATCGACAATACTACACTGACGCATCTAAGAAAATCGTTGAAGAAGTATATGAAGATGATATTAGATTATTTGGATATGATTTTGACGGTAAAACAAGTGAACACCAAAGATCTTGGAGGAATGCTGAGTTCCCACTTTGATTTTATTATTTTTAAGATTTTTTGCGCAAATGCTTATTTTAATACGGCTTATATCTATTGAAGAATATGGTTCAGGCATTTATATTTCTGATTATTGATTATAATAAAACCAAGAGTAGAAGGTAAACATTGGGTTAAATCTTAAATTGAAATTAGTAGATAACAGTGTCAATGTTTAAACGGGATACTTCACTCATCGCAAAATATTTTGTCATGACACATCACTAATTCCACCTTAATGATTAAGATTGACTGCTATTATTACTCAGTGAACGAATCATGGCAGTTAGTGCTTTCTTCAGTTAATTTTGGTTACTATATCTTTATAGATTTGTGTGTCATTGTGTTGTTTTTATTTTGAATTGGGAATTTTCCGCTTGTTATTATGCCCTCATTTGATGTGCCATCTACAAAGTTGAATTCTCAATCTATATACTAGCTTGAGTTTACTTGAAATTATAAGCTACCTTCTTTTCACGAGATCATAAACTTTTCTTGTGTTAAACATGACTTTGCATCCTAGTTTCCCTTCATCTATTGTTACTAGTGAAAATTATGAATAAAAAATTTTCTATAAAAATAGTTAGTTTAGAAAAAGATAAAATTAAAAGAGATAGCGTTTTATTGGCATTGGAGAACTTAAAACTATCTTCTTATGCAGACATTTTTTACGCCGTTGATGGTAATAAAATAGATTCTTGTGTCTTGACGAAAATTAATTCTAATAGAAAGCCCTACTGGAGGACTGGCTTTAATCGTGACTTGTCGCCTGGGGAAGCTGGTTGTTTGCTTAGTCACCTTACATTATATAAGTCTATTACTGAAGATTGTATTATGTTGATATTAGAGGATGATGTAAATATTGACCCTGAATTGGTTCATTTTATTAACCGTATAGATAAATTACCCTCAGGTTGGGATGTTCTGCTTTTGGGGCATCAAGTAGATAGAAAGAGGCCATCGAGAGTTAGCCTCTGGGGCCGTAAAAAGAATGCTGGGTTTGTTGTGGGTAAACCCGTTGAAATGGCTTGTGGTACTTATGGGTATTTAATAAATTATCATGGTGCAAAAAAACTTATAAAAGTATTGGAAAACATAGATGCTCCTATTGATCACTATACGGGAATAACAGACCATATAAATCTATATGTTGCTAAGCAACCGCTAGTTCATTTTTCAAATGAGTTCCAATACTCTAGTAACCTTTCTAGCGAAAGGTACGAATTGGAAAAAAAAGAAACTTCCACTACATCAACTAATTTCTTTAAAATTTTTATAAAAGCGTCCTTCTTATATCCTTCGCTGAAGGTTTTGTTAGGTTTATTGCGTCATATGCGCATGCGACTTAAAGTATTGAAGGTCGTTCGTCGTTATCATTAGCTTTTCCTGATATTTGTGGTCTATTTTAATCTCGATTTGTTTGAAAGTTATTTCATATAAGTAATTATATGTTGTTAAGGTAAATGATGTATACTGATAATGCTCCAATACTGCTTTTTGTCTATAATCGCCCTATGCACACATGGCAAACACTTGAAGCCTTGAAAAAAAATCATCATGCTTCTGAAAGTGATTTAGTAATATATTCTGATGGAGCAAAAAGCTCTGAGGAAGCTTCCAGAGTGACCGAGGTTAGAGATTACATAAAAAGTGTGAATGGCTTTAAAAGCATCACCTGTATTGAACGTAATGATAACTGGGGTCTCGCTGCAAATATAATTGATGGTGTCACAGATGTTGTCCAGCGTTATGGTAAAGTTATTGTCATGGAAGATGATATCTTGACTAGCCCTGCTTTCCTTAGTTTTATGAACCAAGCATTAGATTTTTATGAGGAGAAGAAAAAAGTTTGGCATGTAAGTGGCTGGAATTATCCAATTGAGTCTAAGGGCCTTGGTGATGTTTTTTTATGGCGGGCAATGAATTGTTGGGGCTGGGCCACTTGGGCTGATCGGTGGCAGTATTTTGAAAAAAAACCTGAAACGCTCGTCAAAATTTGGAGTGACGAAGAGAAAAGTTCTTTTGATCTAGGTGACTCAGGTGTTTTCTGGAGCCAGGTGGAAGCCAATGTCACAGGGAAAATAAATACATGGGCAATATTCTGGTATGCTACAATTTTTCAGAACAATGGCATGTGTCTGAATCCAGTAACCAGTTATGTTGCCAACATTGGGCAGGACGGGAGCGGTGTGCATTGCGGGGAGAGTTCTGGGTATAGGTCGCAAGACCTCTGCTTGGCTAACAAGTTAGATCTTACTACAGATTATAAGGAGTCAGAGTTAGCTGTTAATAGAATTCTCGAGTTCTATAAGCGTCAAAAAAAGCCACTTTATATACGAATAATCAACAAAGTTAGTCGCTTGCTATCTGGGCGGAACCTGTTCCAATGAAAATCCTCATGGTCAACACTTCGGACATTGAAGGTGGAGCTGCACGTGCAGCTTACCGACTTCACCGAGCTTTGCTGGCTGAGGGAGTCGACAGCCAGATGCTGGTGCAGAGGAAGGTGTCGGACGACATCACGGTTATTGGCCCTATCACTAAGGTTCAGAAAGCATGGTACAAAATCCGTCCTTTTTTGGATTCTTGGCCGGTGCATCGTTATAAGAATCGAACCAAAACTCTGTTTAGCCCTTCTTGCGTGCCATTCAGTGGAGTTGTGGATCGTATAAATGAGATGAACCCTGACGTTGTTCATCTTCATTGGGTGACTGGTGGCATGATGCGAATAGAAGATATTGTTAACATCAAAGCGCCTATTGTTTGGTCTTTGCATGACAATTGGGCTTTTACCGGTGGCTGCCATATCATGTGGAGCTGTTCTCGTTATCAGAAAAACTGTGGGGCCTGTCCAGTATTGGCTTCGAGCAAAGATAATGACCTCAGCAGGCAAGTTTTTCTTAGGAAGCAAAGAGCCTTTGATGTTGTTAACAGTATAACAGTTGTTGGCTTAAGTACTTGGCTACATAACTGCGCAGCTAGAAGTCAGTTATTTTCTTCACATCAGCATACATACCTTCCCAATCCAATTGATACTAAAGTTTTTTCACCAGCCGATAAAACATATGCAAGGTCATTACTTAATCTCCCGCAAGATAAAAAATTAGTTTTATTTGGTGCGATATCGGCAACCAGTGATGTCAATAAAGGCTATAATGAGTTAAGTAAAGCTTTGCAACTTATAGATAAAAATGTTGATTTGGTGGTCTTTGGAGCGAGTCAACCTGAACAAGCAGGAGAATTCACTCAAAAAGCTCATTATCTTGGCCGACTGTATGATGATGTTACGCTACGGTTACTCTATAGTGCTGCAGATGTAATGGTCGTCCCAAGTTTGCAGGAAGCTTTCGGGCAAACCGCATCAGAAGCGATGGCTTGTGGTACTCCTGTTGTTGCTTTCGGAGCCACAGGATTGTTGGATATTGTTGATCACAAGAAAAACGGGTTTTTGGCCGAGCCTTTTGATATTCAAGATCTTGCTAGAGGTATTGAGTGGGTTCTTAGTCACGAGCCCGCCAAAAATCTCTCAATAAGCGCAGTCAATAAAATCAAGTACTGCTTTGACTATAAAGTTGTAGCGCCACAATATATTAATCTTTACCAGACAGTATTGAAAAAGGACAAGTTATGAAAAAAGCCTTTATCACCGGGATCACTGGTCAAGATGGTTCCTACCTCGCAGAATTCCTTCTAAACGAAGGATACGAGGTCCATGGCATCAAGCGCCGTGCTTCTTCTTTCAATACCCAGCGTGTGGATCATATCTATCAAGATCCTCACGTCGAAAACCAGAATTTTGTACTCCATTATGGTGATCTGACTGATGCCTCTAACTTGACACGGATCATCCAGCAAGTGCAGCCTGATGAGGTCTACAATCTGGCAGCACAATCACATGTGGCGGTAAGCTTCGAGTCTCCCGAGTATACCGCAGATGTTGATGCGCTGGGAACGTTGCGTATTCTCGAGGCAATCCGGCTTCTAGGCTTAGAAAAGAAAACCAAATTTTACCAAGCATCCACATCAGAACTGTACGGACTGGTACAGGAAACGCCACAAAAAGAAACCACGCCTTTCTATCCGCGTTCGCCTTATGCGGTAGCTAAGCTTTATGCCTACTGGATTACGGTGAACTACCGTGAGGCTTATGGTATGTACGCTTGTAATGGTGTGCTGTTTAATCACGAGTCCCCACGGCGTGGTGAAACCTTCGTTACGCGCAAGATTACCCGTGGCCTGGCCAATATTGCCCAAGGCCTGGAAGATTGTCTGTACATGGGCAACATGGATGCGCTACGCGACTGGGGCCATGCCAAGGACTACGTGCGCATGCAGTGGATGATGTTGCAGCAGGATGAGCCGGAAGATTTTGTGATCGCCACAGGTAAGCAGTATTCCGTTCGTGAATTTATCCAGTGGTCTGCCAAAGAGCTGGGCATTACGCTGCGTTTTGAAGGTAAAGGCGTTGAAGAAATAGCGGTGATTGAAGCCATTGAAGGCGAAAACGCGCCAGCTCTCAAGGTGGGGGATGTCATTGTGCGGGTAGACCCACGCTATTTCCGGCCGGCAGAAGTGGAAACCTTGCTGGGCGACCCAACCAAGGCCAAGGAAAAACTGGGATGGACGCCGGAAATTACTGTACAGGAAATGTGTGCGGAAATGGTGGCGGATGATCTCAAGACTGCCAAGCGGCATTCTCTATTGAAGCAACATGGGCACGAAGTGATGATTTCGGTGGAGAATTAATTCATTATGTCTAAACAACGAGTATTTATTGCTGGACACAAAGGAATGGTTGGCTCTGCGCTGATGCGTCGACTGGAAGTCGACGAAAACGTAGAGCTGATAACGCGCAGCCGTACAGAGCTTAATTTGCTAAACCAAGCCGCTGTGCAGACATTCTTTAAGCAGGAAAAAATCGACCAGGTATACTTGGCTGCCGCCAAAGTAGGTGGCATTCACGCCAACAATACCTATCCGGCGGAATTCATCTATGAAAACCTGATGATAGAAGCCAATATCATCCACGCTGCCCACATGGCTGGCGTTCAGGATCTGCTGTTCCTGGGCTCCTCCTGCATTTACCCGAAAATGGCCCAGCAGCCCATGAAAGAAGAAGCGCTGCTTACAGGCACGTTGGAACCCACTAACGAGCCCTACGCTATCGCCAAGATCGCTGGCATCAAGCTATGTGAAAGCTACAACCGTCAACATGATCGTAACTACCGCAGCGTGATGCCCACTAACCTTTATGGTCCGAATGATAACTTCCATCTCGAGAATTCGCACGTTATACCAGCCTTGATACGACGATTTCACGAGGCCTCCCAACGAGGCGATTCCCAGGTTGTCGTGTGGGGCAGTGGAACACCGATGCGTGAATTTTTGCACGTCGATGATATGGCCGCCGCTAGTGTGCATGTCATGAATGTGCAGGACGAGCATTACGCAGTGCATACGTCTCCAATGCTTTCACACATCAACGTTGGCACTGGAGAAGACTGCACTATCCGCGAGTTAGCCGAGACGGTAAGGCGTGTGACAGGCTTCGAAGGTGAACTGATATTTGATGACAGCAAGCCCGATGGTGCGCCACGCAAATTGCTCGATGTTTCGCGCCTTATAGCGCTGGGTTGGAAGGCAAATATCAATCTTGAGGATGGCTTACAAGATGCCTATCGTTGGTTCCTGAATAACCAACACCACTTTCGCCATTAATCGCATATGTGGTCGATAATGATTTCCACTGGGGCGCTGGCTTAGACACCATTGATCTCGCTAGATTTCGCGATCAAAGATATTCTTGAGCGTCGTTTGCTCGGCTAGCATCAGCATAGGCCAGCCCATGTTGTCTATCTTCCCGCCATGTTGTTACTTCCTACTCAATCAGGACCTTATCAGTGATTACACCCGTCATCATGGCCGGGGGCAGTGGATCACGCCTCTGGCCCCTATCACGCCATCTTCATCCTAAGCAGTTTCTGCCGCTGTTCGGTGATAACAGTATGTTGCAGGCTACCCTTGATCGCCTTTCTTCGCTTGAGCATCGCACTCCGTTGCTAATCTGCAATGAGGAACATCGCTTTCTGGTTGCAGAACAGCTACGCCAGCAGGGTGCTCGCGATGTACAGATTCTGCTTGAGCACGAGGGGCGTAACACTGCACCGGCCATTGCGTTGGCAGCGCTTCACTCACTCGAACAAGAGCCTGAGGCGATGCTGCTTGTGCTGGCGGCAGATCACCTGATAGAGAATGTCGACGCTTTCCATCAAAGTATTAATCAGGCAAAGGTGTTGGCCGATGACGGTCAGTTGGTGACCTTCGGTGTGGTGCCGACACATGCTGAGACTGGCTATGGGTATATCCAGCGTGGTGCGAAGCAAGGCGATTACGGCTTTGAAGTCAAGCGCTTCGTAGAGAAGCCGGATTCTGAGACGGCAGAAACGTATTTTGCCAGCGGTGAATATTACTGGAACAGTGGTATGTTCCTCTTCAAAGCGAGCAGTTATCTGGAGGAGCTGGGGCGTTTTCAACCTGAGATAGTTGCTGCTTGTCGCGCTGCACTGGACGGGGCGACTCAAGACTTGGACTTCACACGCCTCGATGCCGAGGCTTTACGTACCTGTCCTGCAGACTCTATTGACTATGCGGTGATGGAATACACCGATAAAGCCAGCGTAGTTCCATTGGACGCTGGATGGAGTGATATTGGCTCATGGTCTGCGATTTGGGATATTTGTGCTAAGGACGACCAAGGCAACGCCACGCACGGCGATGTAATGCTGCATGATAGCCATGATGTCATGGTTCATGCAGATCATCGTCTAGTCGCAACGGTGGGTGTCGATGAACTTGTGGTGGTGGAAACCAAAGATGCTGTATTAGTAGCACGCAAGGATCGTGTCCAGGAGGTTAAGAGGATCGTTGAGCGGCTTAAAGCGGAAGGCCGTAGTGAGCAGATAAACCACCGTGAGGTTTATCGGCCTTGGGGAGTCTACGATAGCATTGATCATGGTAAGCGTTATCAAGTCAAACGTATCACCGTGAAACCAGGAGGGAAGCTTTCAGTGCAGATGCATCATCACCGTGCTGAGCACTGGGTTGTGGTATCCGGCACCGCTAAAGTATTGAATGGTAAGGATACCTATCTAGTCAGTGAGAATGAGTCAACGTATATCCCTATTGGCCAGGTTCATGCATTAGAAAACCCTGGAGTTATTCCATTAGAGCTCATTGAAGTTCAATCCGGAAGTTATTTAGGGGAGGATGATATTTTAAGATTTGAAGATCAATATGGTAGGTGTAAAGATTGATGGAAAAAAAGATAACATTAGTAACTGTTACATATAATGCTGCCGATGTAATACTTGGTCTTATTGATAGTGTCAATTCACAAGAATGTAAAAATTTCTCTTGGATTATTGTGGATGCGATCTCTACTGATGATACGCTTGAGAAGTTGAAAAATGTTTCACCGGATGTTGATGTTGATATTCTGTGTGAGAGTGATGCTGGTATTTATGATGCGATAAACAAAGCAGTTTTAAGAGTTTGTACCGATTATTATCTCGTGGTCGGAGCAGATGATAGGTTGGAAAAAAAAGCAATAGCTAATTATTATAAATCGATCGAATGCCATGCGCCAGATTTAGTAGCTGCTCACTGGTTAACTGACGGTAAGCTCAATAAGCCAATGAAGGGAAAGGGGTGGCTGGTTGGCATGCGTGGTGTTGCGTCTTCTCATTCAGTTTCTTTATTAATCAAGAAAGAACTACATGAGAAATTTGGGCTATATAATACTAAATACCCTATTTGCGCTGATCAACTTTTTGTGAAGCTTGCTGTAAATGGAAATGCATATATCAAGAAAGAAGAGTTTGTAGCAGGTGAATACTCCAGCAAAGGTATTAGTGGTACAGATGCGCTTGGTTTTTTAACAGACTTCTTTAGAGTGCAGATGGCAACAGAAAAAAATAAATGCCTGCAAGTTTTGATATTTGCTTTAAGGGTTTTGAAAAATGGAAGAAAAATTTGTAAGTAATAGAGTTGGCGGTAGTAGTATATCGCTAAGGATTTTTCTTCTATATTCATCAATTGTTTTTTTTCTGCTTGCTCCAACAAGTGTTATATTTGGTGGGCTTAAAGCTTGTTTAGCAATAAGCGCGACAATGTTTTTCCTCTCGTTTGTTGCCGGTCGCGGTGTAGTGAGTAAATCCGTCTTTTTTGCATTTTTGCTTTTTTTGACGGCAATAGCCTTTTCTTTTCTTTATAATTCAAAATATCTTGTATTTGACGACTACTTTGATTTCATGAGAGTTGTCTTTTATTTTTTGGTGTTTACTGCTGCTTTTATATCTGCTAATGAGGTGAATCTTGATTCAGTATCAAAGGTTTTACTTTTCTTTATATTAGTACAGTTTGTTGTGGTTATTCTTCAAAGACTAGGCTTGCCGTTTGGACTGGTAGAAGCTATTTGGGATATTGAAAAGAATTGGGCTTGGAGAAGTACTGGTACGTTCACTAACCCAAATATGATGGCAATAAGCGTTTTAATGTCGGCTATAATATATACTTTTTTCACCAATTCAAAATTTCTTACTAAAGCGTTAGTGCTGACTTTGGCAGGGTTAGTGATATTTGCATCTGGTTCTAGAACAGCTTTGGTTCTTGTGTTTTTATCAGTATTTGTAATGACTTTGCTTTTTTTTAATTTTAAAAAAATACTGATATCAATATTTTTAGCACCTATTTTTTTGGTTTCTTTATATGGCTTGGTTGTGGTCTTTGGAGTTTCTAGTTTTGGCTATTCATTAGAGATTTTAAATGTATTTGATGATTTTGATCTTTCATCAGTAACAACATTCCAGTCTAGAATTTCTACTTGGTCAGATCTTGCCAGCTTGGTTAATGAGTTCAGCTTTTTAAATTATTTTTTTGGCTTGGGGCCCGGCAAGGGTTTAGGGCTGAGGTACGTCGATAACGAATACTTGGCAGTATATTTAAAATATGGTTTTTTTGGCGTCTATTATTTGGTTTTATGTTGTTATTTGGCTGGGTATGTTTGGTTGAACAGGAGAGTGAGCAAACAAGTTAATGATATATCTAATGCACTTTTATTGATCTTTTTTGTGCTTTCTGTGGGGGGTGTTACTTCGGAAACATTTTCATCATGGCAACTACCTGTGCTGTTCTTTTTATTAACTGGTTTAGGCTGGGGTAGAATTGAAAAATATAAATAAAAGAGTAGTGATAGTTGCTCCTGTTCACATCTGGAATGACGTTAGAGTATTTAAAAAAGAAGCTCTGACTCTCTTGGGTGAAGGTTATGAAGTTATACTAATCGCTAGAGTGAACAATAACTGTGAGAAAAGCGGCATTAAAATTATATCTCCAGCAGGCTCTCACAGGAATAGATTTTTACGTTTTTTCTCTCTGCCACTCGTGGCGATCCAGGCGTTGAAGTATAGAGGGATGGTCTACCACTTTCACAATCCAGACACATTGCCTATCGCGGTATTAGTTAAGCTTTTAGGGCATAGGGTTGTTTACGATACACATGAAGATTTTACAAAGAAAATTCTTGTTAGAAACTGGCTTCCTAAATATGCAAGGAAGTTAGTAGCTTATATGGTAGGTAAAGCTGAACGTTTAACGGCTGGATTTGTTGATCGATGTATCGTCACGCAGGAAAATGTTGCTAGACGCCTGGGAAAGAATTCGATCCTTATAGGAAACCCTCCCAGGTTTGATGAGGCTCTATTGAGGAAGGTTGAGGTTGAGGCTGAGTCGATTAAAGTCAGCAATGAATATGATGTTTTCAGACTTGTTTACATCGGAGGAGTAAGTTTTTCGAGAGGCCTCAAGGAAATGGTAGAAGCCTTGAACATTCTCAACAATAAAATTTCATGTAGGCTATGGTTGATAGGCCCCGCTGATAAGAAAGAATTAATGTTGGCTCAGGATTTAAAAGGTTGGGCATTTGTAGACTATCTGCCTAGAATGCCACAGGAAAAGGCTTTTGCTTATGTTTATTTAGCTGATGTAGGTTTGATTTATATTAATGATGTGGGAGATCATTCTGAAACTGATCCTAATAAAATATATGAATACATGCTTTTTAAAAAGCCATTTATTGCCAGTGATTTTTCCAAGTGGAGAAAAAAGCTAGGCTGTTATAAAGCCGGGATTTTCATAACTCCTGGGTCCGCGTTGATTTTGAGTGATACTGTAGAGTACCTCTTTGAATTAGGTGAAAATGAGCGCGAAAAGATGGGAGAGAATGGTTATTGTTATGTTTTAAAAAATAACTGGGATGTGGAGTCTGCAAAGCTAATTACGCTATACCAAGATTTGTTTGTCGATAAGTCGTAGCTTGTAAATTTTTTAGATTGCTTGCTATCCCTTGTGTGAGTTTTATAAGAGTCAATGTCAGTTAGACAGCAAGTGAGCATAGAGTGCTTTTTAACTAACTGTTACTTCGTTAATTAAGTAAGGGATAGGTGTTTGATATGATGTCTCAGAGTTAATATTTGGCTTTCTTCGTGCTGCGGTCCGCCATAAAACATTTATTAGAGTTTGTTATGCCTGAAGTTTCAATTGTTACGCCATGCTATAATTCACTTGATGTAATTCAAGACGCAATTATTTCTGTGAGGAATCAAACTTTTAAAGATTATGAGCATATTATCGTTGATGATTGCTCTACAGATGGGTCATATGACTTCTTGATCTCTCTTTCTTTAGAAGACCCGAAAGTAAGAGTTTTGCGTCTGAAAGTTAACTCTGGAGCTGGGGTTGCAAGAAACGAAGCGATTAGAGTAGCTGAAGGGAGATATATTGCTTTTTTGGATAGCGACGATATTTGGCTGCCTAGCAAGCTAGAAAAACAATTATTTTTTATGAAGAATAATAAAATTACACTTTCTTATACTTCTTATGAAAAGATTTATGAATCTGGGGCGCGTACAGGTGTTGTGGTGTCGCCCCCTTTAAAATTAAGTTACGCTGAGATGCTGAAATCTAATCAGATTGGCTGTTTGACAGCAATATATGATGCTGGAGAGTTGGGGAAAGTCTTTATGCCGCTGATTAGAAAGCGGCAAGACTATGGCTTATGGCTTAAAATATTGAAGCTGACTCCATGTGCAATGGGTTTGGCAGAGCCTCTTGCCCTCTATAGGAATAGAGAAAGATCTATCTCAAGTAATAAGTTTGGCCTTTTGAAATATAACTGGATTCTTTATAGGCAGTTCGAAAAGCTTTCTTTTTTAGAATCATTGTATTATTTGTTGTGTGATATAAAGTCCAAACTTTTTAAGTAACAGCACACTGGTGTGCTGCCTAAAAAGTTATTAAAGAGTACGTTAAATTTAATGCACCTCGATTTAGTGCTTCTTAGTATAGTAGTGCCTACTTATCATTGAGGGTTTATTTAGTCGATACTTTATAAGGGACTTTTATGTTACGCAGTGTGGCAAGCATTGTGCGGTGTCATTGTTTTTGGTGCCGTCAGCAATGAAGCATGGGGCGTGACATGTGTAAAATGATTCCTGTTTAGCGCAAGTATGTGAAACTACGATGAGGTATCTTCGTTTTTCACACGATAGTGTGAGTACTCATCTTGGCATTACATGACGTCATCCTTAATTATAAGAGCGTTTGACACGCTACAAACAGACATTATGGTAATAGGGATAGGGACAGCGTGAAGATCACAATCTTTGGTACAGGGTACTTGGGCTTGGTCACAGGTACTTGTTCAGCAGTGGTGCTTGTATCATCATTGGCACCGACTCTGAGCGAGTCAAGACACTAATGAGAAAATGCTACGGACCTTATAACCGTAATTATGAAAAAATGATGTTCATTGACGTGCGTGCAGCGGAGCTGACAAAGTACGCTGCTAATGCCATGTTGGCGACGAAAATCAGCTTTATGAACGAGATTGCCAACCTGGCCGAGCGACTCGATGTAGAAATCGAACAGGTGCGTCAGTGCATTGGCAGTGATCCGCGCATAGGCTATCACTTCATTTACCTGGGCTGCGGCTATGGAGGCGCCTGCTTCGCTGAGGACATTCAGGCGCTGGTGCGCTCGGCCAAAGAGGTCGATTATCCCGCCGAGTTGCTCAATACTGTCGAAAACGTCAACCGTCGTCAGAAAAACACCCTATTCGCCAAGGTTAGCCAAGCCTTTGACGGCAACCTAGCCGATAAGGTTATTGCTTTGTGGGAGTTGTCGTTCAAGCCCAACACCGATGACATGCGTGAAGCCTTGAGCCGCAACGTCATGGAAGCGCTGTGGGCCGCTGGAGCCCGGGTTCAGGCTTACGACCCGGAGGCCATGAAGGAATGTCGCCGTATTTATGGCCAGCGTGATGACCTCGTGCTTATGGCTGACCAAGTTCAGGCGGTGAAGGGGGCCGATGCATTGGTGATCTGTACTGAATGGAAAGAGTTTTGTGTGCTTGATTTCGATTGGCTGAAGGCGCGGCTTGCTACGCCAGTGTTGATCGATGGTCGAAATCTTTTCTCGCCTAAGGCTGTCAAGGATGCTGGCCTTATGTACTTTGCAATTGGACGCGGAGAGTCGATAAAGGCATGGAAGTGACATACCCATATGAACGCCGCCATTCTAGGTGGTATGAAAAGGCCTTACTCGCTCTTCCTTTCCAACTTTTGGTAGGACTATCGTTTGTATTATTGTTGCCAAGCTTGGAGCACTGGGGGTGGGGTTACTGGCAAGCTATGGATGAGGTTCGCAGCAATACACTGCTTGCGATTGCTTTGTCCTTTATCGTCATCGTATTGACTCAACGGCGGCTCTTTCGCTTTCCGGGCGCTCATATTGTTTCGTATATTCTGCCAACGGTCACCAGCGTTTTTGTGGTCGCGATTGCTCTATTGTTTTTTACGCGCGAAGGTTATTCGCGTCAATTATTACTCATTGGTTATTTGTTGACGTTGGCTTGGTGTTTTGCTGGTTATTTTATAGGTATACGGTATCGCCGCTTAAAGCTCGGGGTTGTACCTTTTGGAACAGCAAAAGACCTCTTGTCTTCCGAGAATAGCGAGTTGCGTATGCTGGGCTCTCCTGATCTTTCAGGGGTTCGCTTTGATGGGATCGTAGCTGACCTGCGCTCCGATGAACTAACACCGGAGTGGGAGCGATTCTTGGCCCACTGTACGCTGTGCCATATCCCTGTCTATCACGTTAAACAGATTAGTGAGTCAATGACTGGCCGGGTGCAGATAGAACACCTCGCTGAAAACGATTTTGGATCGTTGCTGCCTTCTGGTTTTTACAGCTTCTTTAAGCGCTGTTTTGATGTCGTAGCGGTGATCATAACGGCACCGATCACTATACCCGTCATGGCACTGACCGCCATCGCAGTTAAGCTGGATAGTCCCGGTCCAGCCTTGTTTATCCAGAATCGCGTGGGGCAGGGTAATAAGGATTATAAAATCTACAAGTTCCGCAGTATGTGCCGAGATTCTGAAAAAGATGGAGCGAAATTGGCCGAGTCTGACGATATGAGGGTTACCCGGGTAGGCAGGGTCATTCGCAAGACACGGCTGGACGAGCTTCCTCAGTTCTTCAATGTACTCAAGGGTGATATGAGCCTGATTGGACCGCGGCCTGAACAGCGAGCCTTTGTAGAGCAGTTTGATGAAGAAATTCCGTTCTATATTTATCGTCATGTAGTTAAGCCAGGAATAACTGGTTGGGCGCAAGTGGTGCAAGGATATGCGAGCGATGCTGATGATACACGTATAAAGATTCAGCATGATTTCTATTACATTAAGCATTTTTCACTGTGGCTAGATATCTTGATTATTTTCAAAACGATCAAGACGATTCTGACAGGGTTTGGCGCCAAGTGATTCTCAATTTGATAATATAAGGACGGTTTTCATGTCCATTCTGGTGACTGGCGGTGCTGGCTATATTGGCTCTCATATGGTGCTTTCACTTCTGGAGCATGAGTACGATGTGGTTGTGCTGGATAGCTTGGTGAATTCTTCTGCTGAGGCACTTCGCCGGGTAGAAAGTATTACAGGCAAGTCGGTGACTTTTATCGAAGGTGATATCCGTAATCGTGCCTTGCTTGATCAGTTATTTACTGAACACTACATCTCCGATGTGTTGCACTTCGCTGGCCTGAAGGCGGTTGGCCAAAGTGTGGAACAGCCGTTGAGATACTTCGAAAATAACGTCGGTGGAACCTTGACCTTGTGTCAAGCCATGGACGCTGCTGGAGTGAGGACGCTGGTATTCAGTTCTTCGGCCACTGTGTATGGAGAAGTGGCAAACATGCCCATACATGAGGGTTTGCCCACTGGTTCTCCAACAAACCCATACGGCCGTTCGAAGCTAATGGTGGAAGAGGTGCTGAAAGATCTTGCCAAAGGAGACTCTCGTTGGTCGATTGCTCTGCTGCGTTACTTCAATCCGGTCGGAGCCCATGAGAGTGGCTTGATTGGAGAAGACCCCAACGACATTCCCAACAATCTGGTTCCGTTCATTTCTCAGGTTGCTATCGGCCGTCGTGATGTGCTTTCAGTCTATGGAAACGACTACCCTACACCTGATGGTACTGGTGTGCGCGACTACATCCATGTAAGTGATCTGGTTGATGGCCATCTATGCGCGATGCAGGTCATTGCTCGAAAACATGGGATTGGTATCTGGAACTTGGGTACTGGGCAAGGGTATTCTGTGCTCAACATGGTACAGGCCTTCGAAAAGGCGTCGGGCCGGGATGTCCCGTACCGAATTGCACCGCGTCGAAACGGTGATGTTGCTGAGTGCTGGGCAGATCCTTCAAAGGCTGAGCATGAGTTAGGGTGGAAAGCGAATAGAAACCTTGATGCCATGATGCAAGATACATGGCGATGGCAGAAGCAAAACCCGAATGGTTACAACTTAGAGTGACTTTGAGTTCGTTCGAACATTCCAGCAATCCGGCCACTTGACGTGGCTGCTGCGGAGTAGTGCTGAGGTAGGCCTATGTGTTTTGGCATCCGGAGGCGTTACGTTTCGATGGCGTTGTGGCGGATCTTTGTACGCAAGACTTGACGCCCGCATAGGAGACTTTTCTCGCCAGCTGTCCCTTGTGCCACATTCCCGTTTATCACCATCGGCAAATATCCGAGACCATTTCAGGCCGTGTGCAGATCGATCATCTGTCAGAAAACGAATTTGGTAGCCTGTTGCTGCCGTTATTTTACGTTGGCTTCAAGCGTGTGATGGATTTTCTGCCTGCAGTGATATTGCTGCCTTTTTTACTGCCGGTATTGCTTGCGGTGGCTTTGCTGATCAAGCGGGATAGCCCAGGCCCTGTTTTTTTTATGCAGCCCCGGGTGGGGTACCGTGGTCGTTCGTTCAATATGTTCATGTTCCGCAGCATGTATCACTATATGAGCGGGGAGGATTTTACCGTTTCAGGTAATGATCCGCGCATTACACGGCTGGGGCGTATTCTGCGACGCTATCGCCTGGATGAGTTGCCTCAGCTGTTCAATGTGTTGCGCGGCGAAATGAGCTTTATTGGCCCACGCCCTGAGTCTGAGTCGCTTTCTGAATGGTATGAGCAGGATGTGCCTTTTTTCAGTTATCGCCATGTCGTGCGGCCGGGTATCTCCGGCTGGGCGCAGGTTGAGCAGGGCTATGCGGCCGAAGTGGAAGGCATGAAACGCAAGCTGCAATACGATTTTTACTACATCAAGCATTGCTCGCTGTGGCTGGATGTGCTGATTGTGCTGAAAACGGTGCGTATTTTATGTACCGGGTTTGGGTCACGGTAGTTTCGTGTCGTTGTGGGGGCGGGATGGTTACTGATCGCGCAATGAATTGCGCTCCCACAACACCCAGTTGCGGGTTAAATGCCTTTACAACTCGTTGAGGGCCTGCGATCCCTCCGTTGATTCCTTGTATATTTTGCTGACGATACTTGTGGCGTAATGTGCTAGTATCCCGCGCTTGATTAATGCTAGCGTTGGAGCACATGTGGGCCATTCCCCTTCCGCGGTTTCTTACTCCGCTTCTTTCTCTCCCTTCTCGAACTATACCTCTCTCGCTGTATTTTTACTGTGTGCAATCGCCTTGGTCGTGCCTAGCGGGTATTCGCTTGGCGCGGTGATGCTGCTATTGGGCAGTGTGGTGATGCTGTTCAAACGCCCAGCCCTCGGCCTGAACCGTCAGGACGCCTTGGTGATGCTGGCCATGGCGGCGTATACGCTCGTGGGTGTGCTGGAGGCCTGGTGGGACGGGCAGGGCGTCAGCGGCATGGATAAACCGTTACGTTTCTTGCTGGCGATACCGGCGCTGTTGTTAGTGATGGCTTACCCTCCACGACTGGCCTGGTTTTGGGGAGGTGTGGTCATCGGCGCGTGTACAGCTGGCAGTTGGGCGGCATGGCAGAAACTGGGGCTTGATATTGCACGTGCCACAGGCCATACGCATACCATCCAGTTTGGCAATTTGAGTATGCTGCTGGGGGTGTTGTGCCTTGCCGGATTGGGGTGGGGGGCCACTCGGTCGCGCCGTCACTTATGGTTTGCGGTATTTATCATAGGTGCGCTGCTTGGGCTGGTGGGCTCATTGTTCTCTGGCAGCCGGGGCGGCTGGGTAGGCCTCCCTTTTGTATTGCTGGTGTTGTTACGTGCCTACGGTGGTTTTGTGTCGAAGCGCATGCTTGCTGGACTTGTTGGCTTATTGCTGGCGGGAGGGTTGAGCGTTTATGCCATTCCGGAGTTGGGCGTGCAGACGCGCGTCAATGAAGCGGTTGAACAGGTTCAGCGCTATGCGTCAGGCGACCGAAGCCATTCATCGGTCGGCGCCCGGTTTGAAATGTGGCGCGGGGCTAGCCACTTGATAGCGGAGAAGCCTTTAACCGGTTGGGGCGATAATGGGTATGCAAAAGGAATGCAGGCGTTAGCTGACCAGGGCGTGATCAATGCCCGCGCTGCTGAATATGGCCATGCGCATAATGAGTTTATCGATAGCTTTGCCAAACGTGGCGTCATTGGCCTTGCGGTTCTGCTGGCCGTTTACCTGCTGCCCATGCGCTTTTTTGCCAAGAAAATGGGGGCCAGTGACTTATCGCTGCGCGCCACGGCCACCGCCGGGGTGTTGCTATCGGTGACCTATATCGATTTTAGCCTGACGCAGGGGTTTTTATCTCACAACAGCGGCGTGATGATGTTCGCGTTTTTGCTGGCGGTGTTGTGGGGTATTTATTCTCGCCAGCGGAAGGTGCTAGGTAGGATCTCGACTTCGTCGGGCGAACGCTTTCGGTGGCTTGATCGTTCCTGATCGTTCAATGAATAGCAACCCTACTCTAAACGCTTACACCCGGCTTTTGCCGGGTGTTTTTTTGGGTGATGGTTTAGGCTATCGTCCGCTTAGAAGCGGTAGCTCAGATTGAACCAGACGCGCGGGTCTTTCTGGCGTCCGTCTGACTGGGCATCGCCGCCGTCCAGCTTCCAGGCGGAGGCCAGGTCCGCGTCCCAGTTGCCGTGGCTTAGGCGAAGGCCCAGGCCGGTGCCCGCGATATTCCGGTCTTCACCGTCGTCGATGCCGCCATTGGGTGTGTGGCCACCATCAAGCAGTAGATACGGGCTCAGGCCATCGCCCAGGTTGTAACGTAGCTCTAACTGAGCCAGCCAGCCTCGGCTTTCGGAGCCTTCACCTACCGGGAACGCGCGTACGCCGTTGGGGCCGCCGAGATAGAAGCTTTCAGAACCATCCAGGGAACGCTGATCTGACCATTGGCCACTGAAACGACCAAACAACGTCAGGTTGGTGGTCAGTACTTGCAGACGCGCCACATCCAGGTTCAGTTTGGTGAAGCCGTAGTCATTACCCGTAAAGGCTGTCTGGTCGATGTCCAGTGTGCCGGGGGTCAGGGTAGCGGCACCGTAGGTGATACCGCCGCCGAACAGGGTGTCACGATGGTCGAACTGGAGTGTCAGTGGTAATGAGTGGCTTTCAGTGGCCTTGGTATAGCCAACGAACTCCACGTTGTCGTCCAGATCCTTGTGCTGGTAGGTGGCAGCTAGGCTTAGATTGCTTTGTTGGCGGCGGATCAGCGGATAGCTCAAACCCGCTGACAGTACCTCGGCAGTACCGGTATAGCCTTCAAACCCTTTGCCAAGGGTGTAATCCGTGTGGTCGTATCCGATCATGCCGCGCAACCCTGAGTACCCCAGCGGCAGCGCGTAGCTGAGCTGGCCGAGCCAGGTATCCTCGCTGGAGTACAGCGCCGCTATGCTTAACTCGTCGCCAACGGTCAACAGGCGGTTGGTTTGCAGGTCTGCCCGAGCGCGGTAGGCACCAGAGAAACGGCTGCCGTGGTTATCGGCACCTAACCGGCCACTGACCCGGTTATCCGCTTCCACCTGAGTCTCCAGGTTGCCGGTGCCATATGCTTCGCCGGGTCGCATGACCGGCAACACGTTCACCCCTGGCAGGTCCCCAGCGATCAGCAGGGTTCTTTCCAGCTCCGCGGATTCAATGATCTCGCCCGGCTCGAGCGGGTGCAAGAACCGCTCAACCGTATCGGTTAGCACCGGCTCGCCGGATGCGGATACGCGTCCGTAACGACCCTCGATCACGGTCATTTGCAGTACGCCGTTCTCGAGCGTTTGGGGCGGCAATATGGCTCGGGCGAAGGGGTAGCCTTTTGCCCGGTAAAATTCGCTGATTTGGTTGGCCAGCGACTGAAGCCCGGCCAGGTCGTAACGTGTTGCAAACACCTCATCGTCCAGGGCGGCGACTAGCGCCTCGGATGAGAGGGCGGTATTACCCGTGAAGGCAATCTGTGTCACGTCCACTTCGACACCGCCCGCATCGCGTTCGGTCAGCGGCTGCCCCTGGATCCGAATATCGACGGAGGGCTCAGTCGGTGAAAGCGTTTCCCGTTGGCTCTCCTGGTAGATTTGGCCCGCGCCGGGTCTTTCCTGCGCCACTACTGGCAAAGAATAGGTCGTCGTCGCCAAGGCGATGGCGACGGCCATTGGAGAAAATGCAAAGCGCTTCATCATCAATCGTCCCGTCTCAATTATTGTTCGTCGGAATTTTGCGTGTCGTTAAACTGCATGCCGCCATCCACCACGAACACTGGGAGAAGGCCCGATTGATCGCGCTGGCTAGATTGTGTCGTCATTGTCGCTTCGTCGGTCTCGACTAGCTCCAGTCCACCCGACAACTGCCGACCTCTCTGACTTGGCATGGAAGGAAACGCATTCGTACCCATATCAGCGCCAGAACGACTGCCGCCGGTCATGCGAGGAGTTGACTGTTGAAGTGCCGCAATGACGCGTGAGGCTCTATTGGTAGGGTCAGTGTTGCCGACGCTGGTATCGTTATCCTCGGCATTGCCATCTCCACCAGTATTGCCATCTCCACCAGTATTGTCATCTCCGGTATCCGTGCCCATCAGCTCGGCCCAGGTCTTGCCTTCGCCAAGGCCGGAGTCATTGGTCTGATTGTTGGGATTACCATCGGCATCGGTAGTGGCGTAGTAGCTGTTGGTGATACTGGGACTGGCACTGGTACTGAGGAATCCGACCAGCCCGCCGATATCTTCGTTTCCTGAAACATCACCGGTGGCATAAGCATTGGTGATACTGGTACTGCCATAGAGAGTTCCGACCAGCCCGCCGACTTGGTTGTTGCCTGAAACATCACCGGTGGCATAGGCGTTAGTAATGCTGCCGCTGAGGCTGTACCCAGCCAGTCCGCCTATATATCTGCTGCCTGAAACAGTGCCGGTAACATAGGCGTTGTCTATGTTACCGTAGTAGTTGGACCCGACCAGCCCACCTACATAATCTAACCCTGTGAAACTGCCCCCTATCAGCCCGATATCCCGGATCAAACTGCCAGACTGGGTGGAACCGAACAAGCCGATGTTTTTGCCGCTACTTTTAATAGTCAGGCCGGTGATGGTATGACCAAGGCCAGTGAAGGTGCCGATAAACTCTTTGCTGAAATCCCCAACCAGCGCTTGAGTATAGGTAGTAGCACTGGCATCCAGATCCTGAGCCAGGGCGTAGCGACCACCGAGACCAGTGTTATCGATATTATCCAGTTCGGCCATAGAATGGATCAGGGTATAGTCTTGCCCATTGATGGCAAGACTGGCGTTGCTACCCGAGAGCGTTATCGGTGCTTGAATATGGTAATTGGTCCCATCGGCAACGGTACCATCATTTTGATAGAAGCCCCCGTAGTTGAGATATAGCGCGGCAGACTCACCCGTAGCGGTAATCGGGGCGTTAATATTGATATCGCCGTGGGCACTCAGCTCCAGGTAAGTATTGGCATCCCAGCTAATGGCTGATTCGATATTGATATCGCCTGCTTCGCTGCTGGTATCCGTGCCAGCGGTTTCCAGATAAAAACTGGTTTTAGCAAGGTTTTTAGACAGAGTATCTGCACCAATGCCGCTGCCCGTCTCCACTGCATCGCCAGCGCTAACGGTAAAATCGGTGGGGTCGATCAGCCATTCACCCGTTTGGCCACTTTCGGCGAGTGTGGTAACGCTGGTGCCACTGGCTACCTGTACCTTGGCAGCACTCGTCTCGATAAACCCGCCATCACCTGCATCCGGCGCACTGGCATCCAGCGTGCCGGCGACTTGCACCTGGCCGCTTTGCATATCGCCCATCAGCATGATGCGGCCGTCTTCGCCGGTGGCGAGGGTGCGCGCTTCGGTGACGCCAGTATGATTGATAACGCTGGAGGCTAATTCACCGGCGGATTTGGCGGTGAGGTAGACGAGGCCACCGTCGGCGCGAATGGCACCGCCCTGCTCGATGTAGGTATCGAGCAGCGCTTCCTCGACTTCAATTTTGACCGGGCCGCCGAGGTCCAGGGTGACCTTGCTGCCAGCGCCCATCAGGGTGCTGCCCTGGGGCGTGGTGATGCTGCCGGTGTTGATGATTTCAGCGGCAATCATCGCAACGACACCGTCTTCCGCGGTGGTGATATTGCCCTGGTTAACGATAGCGTTGGCGCTGGCTCCCTCGAAGTGGTAATTGCCGGCCATGAAGTCTTCCGTGGCGATATCCAGCGTGGAGATGACCAGGGTGCCGACATCCACTCGCGCCGTTGAGCTGAACATGACGCCGTTGGGGTTGACCAGGAACACTCGGCCGTTGGCGTTAAGGGCGCCGCGAATGTCAGAGACATTATTGCCCGTTACCCGGTTGAGCGCGGCGGCCTGGGCGTTTGGCTGGTTGAAGTTGACGGTATTGCCGGCGGCGATGGAAAAGTCTTGCCAGTCGATGGCCATGTTCTGGCTTTGCTGATTGACCGTCAGCGTTTTGTCAGCACCAGTTATGCTGCCCTGGCCTCCGACAATGGTCCCGCCACTGGGTAAGTCAGCCGCATGAAGGGGCAGGGCGATAAGCAGTAAGGCACCCGCGGAAAGGGTGGCCAGTGCCCCGGCTACATTGCCAGCGGTGCTGGAGGCGCTAGGGCTCGACTGGCTGAGTTCCGAGGCCGCCTGCCATGCCCCTTTGCTTCGATTCCATACAACGTGATAAACCCGATTCATGCGACTGTCCCCCGTTTGTTTTTTTACGGAGGCTAATGTGTGCGATGTCGTCGTTAGATGTCAGTCTCAAATCTCTCAACTCTCTCAGCGTGGGCATTATTTTACTGTCTATTCTTTTATCTGGCCGACAAATACCAGGCCTTTGCCAAAAATAGAGCGAATCGGTAGGGATATGGCGTGTTCTCTGGCTTTTTTACGCAGTCGGCTTAGGATGACATCGAGGCGGTGGAGCTCGGGGCTTTCGTCGTACGGAAACATGAGGTCCAGCAGGGCTTCCTTGGCAAAGATTTCGCTGGGTGAGCGGCCCAATATGCTCAGCAGCGTATATTCCTGGGGGGATAACGGAATGATGTTGCCATCGGGTGTCGCCAGGCATTGGTCTCCGGCCATCAGCCGCCATTGAGCGTCGGCTTGTTCTCGCTGGTGCGTGAGGTCCGTCCCTTGCCGTTCATGCGCCATGCGCTGCCAAAGCGTTTGCAGGGTCGTTGCCAGCTCGGAAAAGTTGATGGGTTTGACGAGGTACAGGTCGGCGCCAAGGTTCAAGCCGCGCAGCTTGTCTGCCTGTTGGCCTCGGGCGGTGACGATGATGACGCCGAAATTGCCCAGGTCGGCCAGGTAGTCGACCACGCTGAAACCATCTTCGCCGGGCAGTCCCAGGTCCACCAGCACAATATCCGCAGGGCGGCGGTGCAGCTTTTTCCAGAAGCTTTCTGCACTGTCCGTTCCCCAGACGTTATGGCCTCGGTGCTGAAGAAAGAAGACCAGCTCTTCGCGGAGATCGGTGCTGTCTTCAATGATGGCGATGGTGGGTTGTCTGGACGTCATTAACCGACTGACTCCCATGTTTTTTGTTAAAAAAGAAAGATAAAGCAGCTGCCTTCGGGCGAGCTGCTGAGTAACCGTAGATCACCGTCGTGGGCGCGGGCAATCTGCCGGGCTACGTAGAGGCCAAGGCCGGCGCCTCGCTGGTTCTGCGTGCCGCGGCGATAACGGTCGAAAATCTGCTGCGCATCCTGCTCACTGATGCCATGGCCCTGGTCGCAAATTTGCACCGTGGGGCGACCGTTCTGTTGACTGCAGTCTATGCGAATAGCGCCGCCTGCCGAGTATTTGACGGCGTTATCTATCACGTTCGACAGCGCAATGCGGATCAGTGCGGCATCGACGACCACAGGGCACTGGGGTATGGCCATCGCGATGGCCGGTTGGCCGTCAATGGTCATGATGCGTTGGTGATCATCCGACAGCTGCACCAAGGCCGCGGCAGAATCAACCAGTTCGAACAGGTTGACCGGCTGGGGATCCAGGTAGAGGTCGTTGGCGGCCAGCCGGGCATCGGCCAGGCAGTTGTCGGTCAGCTGTACCAGCCGTTCCGTGGCCCGCTGAATCTTGTGGTAGCGCGACATGCGATCACTGTTGCCTGGCTCAAGGAAGAGCAGGTTCTCGAGGCTGCCTGAAATGACCGCCAAGGGGGTTCTGAATTCGTGGGAGACCATCCCCATGAACTGGCGCTGGTGAAAACTGGCATCACGTTCCGCTTTGAGTTCGCTGACCAGCTGGTGTTTTTCCATTTCTTCCAGCTTCTTTTCCCTGATGCGATATACCGCAATTGCCATGACCAGCAGCATATTCACGATCAAGGCATATTGCCATATGACGTAGATTTCAGTTCTGAAGGGGATCCAGCCAAACGCTGAGAACAAGCCGAACATGCTGGCTGTAATGCAGATCAGGGGGCTCAGACCCAACAGCAGGGTGGAAACGCGGTAGTGGTCCAGGTGCCATACATACAGCACGGAAATAATGAACGTAATGGAGGTGGGCAGGTAAAACAGTGCCTGTATTTTGACTGCCAGGTCGTAGCGGTCCAATGGAATCAGGATCAACAATAGCAACGTCAACCCGCAACAGGCCATCATGATCTTGTGGGCCCAGGGGAGGTGTTGTTTCATGTTGACCGTTTCAACGCATAGCCAAAGCAACGCGATATACGAGGTCAGCGTCAATACGCTGGTCAGGTAGTGCTGAAGCGGTAGGCCAAGCTCCGGCAACAGCCAGTTCAGGTACCCCTGAATACTGGCGACGAACAGGTAAGTGATCGAAAAGGCGGTGACCGACCAAAGCAGGCGTCCTCCCAGTACGATGGCCAGTATGAAGGCGAGCAGGGTGGAAATAGCGGCCAGACCGAAATAGAAACTCCAGAAAGCCGTGCTGCGGCTTGCATGGCCAAGGAACTCGGTCGGTTGCCACAGGCTCGCTTTCAGGATGGTGGTGCTACTGCTTTGTACCCGCATGATCGCCTCGTAACCCCGTCCGTTATCCGGGGGAGGAAGCACGAATACCGGATTGCGATAGTCGATATCCGATCGGCCGAGCCGCAGGTCTCCTGTTTGTTTGACCTGCCAGGGTTGCTTGGTGCCTTGTGGCCGGTAGAACAGGCGGATGTCGTCGACAAAGTTCGGCCCCAGCTCCAGCCAACGTTGTTGATCCTCAAACGTGGCTGACGGTAGTTCAAATCGAAGCCAGAAGGTGTCACGCACGTAACCGCGGGAAAACGTGGCGCGCTCTGTTGGCGCTTGTTGCTGGAGTTGCAATGCTGCCTGCTCGAGCGATAATTGCCCCTGTGGGTCTGTCAGGGCGGCATACGGAATATCCTGCCCTAGCCGTAAGGGATCGGACATAGCGGCCGTTACCCAGAGGCAACCAAGCAATAGAAACAAGGCCAGCGAAGTCGGTTTGATAAGGTCACCCAGCGATGACTGATATGTCCGCCAGTGATGCCCCAATGACCATGGTGTTAGTCGTGGGGCGATTGTGATGTTCAAAATGCGTGCTCTTGCCTCAGCCAAACGGGTTCAGAAGCCGCTTATCTGATGCAACGGCCTTGTTCGATTGCTCCATTATACAGGCCCTGTGCGTTACTGGTGGGGCGAACCGAATAAGCCTTATTGATATTAGGTACCCAATTTGGTTTTGTGGCTGCTTCCAGCTATTTCAGGGGCGGAGCCGGAGCAGGACTAGTGTTAGCCCCTACTTTCTGTCTGTAATTGGGCGACGGCCTCTATCGATGGCCCTGTAGCTTCAGCAATTTGCTCAGTGCTGAGCAGCACGCCAAGCGGTAGCAAGTTACGTGCTGTCGTCCTTTGTGCTTCTATCTGGCCTTCTTGACGGCCTTTTTCTTCCAGCGCTCAGGCCATTGTTTAATGCGTTCTGCCAAGATGTGATGTAGCTCGTGTAAGTCATGGAACTCGGGCAGTTCCATGTCGGGTGCTCGGTTAGGTAGCAGCACGCGGCGTATCCCTACCACGAAAGCTCGTCGAAGCGGTGTCTGCTCAGATGCTTTGAGCCATTCTACCAAACTGCCCAGCACCTCCAGCATGTCCTGTTCATCGCGATTGTGTTCGCGGTTGCCACGTTGCGCACTCGGTCTGACCACTCAGGGTCGTTGACGATGGCACCTTCGTCCAACAGCAGGTATTCCAGTTTAGGGCGGTAGCGTTCTAACCCGCCTGGTACCTCTTCGAGCAAATCCGCCACGTTTTGTGCCGCTGTCCAGCGTTGTGCTCCATTTTAGAGTTCCAAAGGCAAAACTGGAGGTAACTTGCCGCTTGGCGCAAAGGCATTCTGGTTTATCAGGTGCTGTTCGTTGGCTATCAAGGTGCCCAGCCTAACTATCCCCATCAACCATGAAGTCCTCGCCTTTATCGGCATCAACCAAGTGCGATTGTTGCCAAAGCCTGGATACGAGTTCCTGGATAAAGGTCCGCACGATAAGAGAGGGCCGCCGACCTGCACGCGTAACGACACAAAAGGGCGAAGCAATTTCCACTTGATCGGGCAACAGCGCTTTGAGCTCACCGCGCTCAACCCAATGAGCGGCGTAGTAATGGGGTAAATTGCCAATGAAATGGCCGCTCAATATCATCAATGCCTGGGCCTCCATGTTGGAGGCATGCGCACCAACGTGGGCATTGGGGAAGTTCTTGAGCTCCTGGAGATTGGCGTAGGGCCTCACCACGAAGGGATGCTTAATCACTTCTTCAACCGTAAGTTGGCGACTGTCGCATTCAAACAGCGGATGGCGTTTCGCGCAGTAGATGCCATGCATCTCGGTGTAGACCTGACGATGTTGCAATCCTTCCATTTGGGCGGTTTCAGGCAAGATCCCGAGCTGCACCTCCCCGTTGGCGATTTCACCGATCAAACGATCAGGGCTGCTTACGTTGATATTCAAACGTGCCTTGGGATTTTTGCGTAAAAACTCCCCAATGACGCCTTGCAGATCAAGGTCGACATCCATGATTGTGTTATCAACCACTCCTAAACGCAGGGTGCCATAGACAGAGCTGCGTAACTCGCTCATCTCACTGTCAAAGTCATCGACCGAAGCCAGCAGTAATTTGGCACGCTCATAAACAATGGCACCCCGCTCAGTCAGCTCAAACCCCTGCCTGCCCCGTCGACAGACGGTAAACCCCACGCGTTCTTCAAGCGCTCGAATGTGAAAGCTGACAGCGGATTGGCTCATGTGGAGTGCCGTTTGCGCACCAGCAAAACCCCGATGCTCGGTGACGGCCAGAAAGACGGAAAGGCTTTTAAGATCGGCAGCTGAAAGCTTCATGAGAATGCTCTACGTTAGTGCGTTTAACATCAATAAAACGGGAGTGAACATCAAAAGATAGCAATTTTATTGTTGCATAACTCCTGCTTAACTCAAGGTGTTGTTGCTCAGATGGCTCGCGCCACTGAGGTTCGAGCATCACTTGTCCGAGGAGATTCTCATGCATCGTACTTCTGCTATTACCGCTGGCTTATTGCTCAGCGTCAGCTTTGCTTCCACCGCCCACAGCGATTTGCTCGACGATATTCGCTCAGAGGGCACGTTTACGGTCGGCACTGAAGCGCGTTTTGCGCCTTTTGAATACATTGAAGACGGTGAAATCGTCGGCTATTCAGCTGACGTCATGGAACACATCATGCCCGAGCTTGGTGAGGGCGTGGAATTGATCCGCATGGATCTACCCTGGCAAGGCATTCTGCCTGGTCTTGAGCGTGAGCGGTTTGATTATGTCGTCACCTCCGTGACCGCCACCCCGGAACGCATGGAGCGCTATCACTTAAGCGCACCGATAGCCGATGCGACCATGGCCATCATGAAACGCACCGGTGAAGACGACATCAGTTCCCCTGAAGACATCGCGGGCAAAGTGGCGGCAGCCCAGTCGGGGTCGGCGCAATTGGACGCACTGGAGGCGTTAGCCGCCGAACTAGAGGAAGCAGGCACGCCGGTTGAGTACATTCGCACTTACACAGGTGTCGATGAGGCCTATGCCGAGCTGGGAACCGGCCGTGTCGATGTGGTCATCAACAGCTTGCCTAACCTGCTGGAAGCCGAGCGTACGCGCCCAGAGGTCTTTGAGGTGGTCGGCACCTTCGGGGATCCGGTCTACTTCTCATGGGCGGGCCGTGATACCGAAGAGAGTGCATCGCTTAATGCCTTTATGGACGAGCAAATCCAGCGACTCAATGAAGACGGTACGCTCGCCGAGCTACAGGAAAAATGGTTCGGCTCCCCCATGGATCTGCCTGACGAACTTCCTTCCGCTGAATAACCCGCCACTACCGCTCTGAGTGCCACATGTTTGAGATTCTGCTCAACCACTATCCGGCCCTTGCTGAAGGCTTGACCACCACACTGGTGGTCTCGCTTTCCGCCATCGCATTAGGCTTGGTATTAGGTGTCTTGATGGCGTTCGGGCTGATGAGCCGTCATCGCCTATTAGCCTGGCCATGCGGCCTTTACCGGAGCTTTTGGCGAGGGACGCCCATCCTACTGCAGTTGCTGTTGGTCTACTACCTGCTACCGGAAGTGGGCCTAGAGATAGCGCCTATTACCGCCGCAATCCTGACGCTCACGTTGAATACAGCGGCGTTTCAATCGGAGATTTTTCGCAGTGGGATCAGCCACATTCCTGCGGGTCAAATAGAAGCCGCCCGAATGGCAGGCATATCTGCCTGGCAAATCCGAAAGCGCATCATCATGCCTCAGGTGTTCCGCCTGACGTTGCCACCACTGACGAATGAAATCATCACTATCCTCAAAAACTCATCGCTCATCTCGGTAATTGCGGTCACGGAATTGATGCGGGTTAGCGAGCAGATTGCATCGCGTACGTTTCAGCCACTGGAAACGTACTTGGCGGCGGCACTGCTTTATCTGGCCGTGAACCTGGTGCTGGCCCGCGTCAGCGCTTATTTGGAACGCCGCATGGTTGGCGGTCTCGCCACCGAATAAGGGAGCGTCCTGAATGTTTGATATCACCATCCTATGGGAAACACGTGAACTTATTCTACAAGGCTTGTGGAACACGGTTTGGATCTGCTTTCTGGGCTGCTTGCTGGCCCTTTCGCTCGGGTTGGTGCTTGCCGCCCTTAGGCTCGCGAACCCAAGGATATTCAGCTATCCGGTGGCTTGCTACGTCGAGCTATGCCGCGGGATTCCACTGCTGATTCTGCTGTTTTTACTCTACTACGGCGGCCCCAGTATCGGCTTGACCTTAAGCGCGAGCGTCGCTGGCGTTGTCGGCATCGGCCTGTATGGTGCGGGGTATTTTGCTGAAATCTACCGCGGCGGCTTCAAGTCGGTTCCTAAAGGGCACCTGGAAGCGGCGCGCATGCTCGGTATTTCCCCATGGCATGTGTTAACCCGGATTCAGATTCCTCAAATGGCGCGTTTAATAGTGCCGCCAAGCACCAACCAGCTAATCATTTTGGTGAAGGAGTCTGCCCTGATATCGATTATCTCGGTGAATGACCTGACCAAGAATGCAACCTCTATTGTCAATGAGACGTTCCAGGTCATTGAGCCTTACGTGGCGGTTGCACTGCTCTACTGGCTGATCATTGAGCTGATTGCACGAGGCGGCTATGCACTGGAGAAGCGCTTGGCCAACCGTCAACCACGCCCCATCGAACCACGAGGAGATACCCGCCATGCCCATGGTTGACACCTTAGCGACATCACCGTCTACCCGACAAAAAGCGATTGTCGAGGCGCAGGGCGTAAGCAAGCAATTTGGCGACCTTGAAGTGCTGACCGATATCGACTTCAGTCTTTTGCCTTCCGAGGTGGTTTGTGTGATAGGGCCTTCTGGCTCAGGTAAATCGACCCTGTTGCGTTGCCTGGCTTTCTTGGAGCCCTATGACCACGGCAGCGTTTATATAGACAGCCAACTGTTGGGCTACGAAGACAGCGGTGGGAAACGCGTTCGCACCAGTGAGAAGCGCGTTGACGAAGTGCGCGCCCCGGTCGGCATGGTGTTTCAGCATTTCCATTTATGGCCCCATCGCACCGCGCTTGAGAACGTGACCGAGGCGCTGCGACTGGTAAACGGCCTCTCGCGCCGGGATGCTGACGAGGAAGGCATGGCCATGCTTGAGCAAGTCGGTCTGGCCGACCGTGCCGGGCATTTTCCTGAGAGCCTTTCTGGCGGGCAGAAGCAGCGAGTCGCCATTGCCAGAGCGCTGGCCATGAAACCCAGAGTGATGTTTTTCGATGAACCTACTTCCGCTCTCGACCCAGAGCTGGTTGGGGAAGTGCTGGAGGTAATGAATAAGCTGGCTGCCGACGGCATGACCATGGTGGTCGTCACTCACGAAATGGGCTTTGCCGCCAAAGTGGCCGACCGCGTGATCTTTATGGATCAAGGCCGAGTGGTGGAGAGCGGCGCGCCTGACAAGCTATTCCGCCAACCCCAAAGCGAACGCCTTCAGCAATTTCTTAACACCTGGCGCGAGCGCCATATCGATTAACGGACGTACTGCGTCTATCAACCGGTGCCATCCACTTTTTACAACGTAAAGGCGATGGTCAACATCCTTGGAGAACCCTATGAATACTGCGACACCCTTTGATCATGCGCGTATTGAGCAAATGCCCAAAAGCAACACTGAGCCCTGTGGCCACAACCACACCCTGGACACGCCAATCTCCCCGGACGGCACGCCGGTCTTGGGGGAGCGTTATGAAGTGGCTGCCCGGGGTGGACGAGCAGTGCGTCTAAAAGCGGGACAAACTATCCGCATCATCAATACCCATGGAACCCAGGTGTGCGATACCTGGGCGTTCAGCACCCACAATCTCAATGAGTTCATGTCCTGGGAGCACGGTCGTGCCTGGCTCAGCGGGTTGATTCCCAAGGTAGGTGATCCGCTGATCAGCAACCGTCGCCGTCCGATCATGACCCTCACAGCAGATTCTTCTCCTGGTATTCACGATACGTTAATGGCTGCCTGCGACCTGTTTCGATATATGACATTAGGCGTCAAGGACTACCACGACAATTGCGCTGATAACCTGCGCCTGGCCATGAAATCCATTGGCATCGATGCCCCCGAAGTTCCGCAACCGTTCAATCTGTGGATGAACATCCCGGTTAATGATCAGATGAACGTTGACTGGTGCCCGCCTGTGTCCAAGCCGGGTGATTACGTCGACCTGCGCGCTGAAATGGACTGTGTCGTGGCCATGTCGTCCTGCCCCCAGGACATCATCCCGATCAATGGGGAGGACTGCGAGCCGGTAGAGGTGCACTTCGAAGTTTACGAATAAACACAGCCACGGAGAGCCCCATGGCGGACTATCCTGACTCCCCCGACAACCATGCCGTTTTTGACCTGGCCACCATTGCGGCTGCCGTCGACCCGCAGCGTCTAGCCAATGACCTGGCAACGCTTGCGATGATCGGTGCTCGCGACGATGGCGGTGTGGCGCGTTTAGCGCTGGATGATCATGACACAAGGGCACGTCTCTGGCTGGTTGAACAGGCCAGAGAGCTTGGTGCTCAAGCGAGCGTCGATGCTATGGGTAACGTATTTCTCGATCTACCCGGCAGCGACCCCGGGCTGGCCCCTGTCGTGACAGGCAGTCATCTGGACAGCCAACCGGCCGGTGGCAAGTACGATGGTGCATTGGGTGTTTTAGCCGGTCTTGAAGCACTTCGCGCGCTCAAAGCGGCTGGCTTTACCCCACGCCACCCTTTATCACTGGTGAGCTGGACCAATGAAGAAGGGGCGCGGTTTTCACCAGGCACCTCCGGGTCAGCGGTTTTCTGCCATGTGCGAAGCCTTGAGGAAACCCGCCTGATTAAAGATAGCGAAGGCATGACGATGGGGCATGCCCTCGATACGTGTTTGGCCGAGATGGACGCTGCCGACGTGCCGCGTCGTCCGATGTCTACGCCCATGCACGCCTTTATCGAGTTGCACATTGAGCAAGGCCCCATCCTTGAGCGCGAGGGTGCCTCTGTGGGTGTCGTAGAAGGTATCCAGGGAGTGAGTTGGTTTGAAGTCACCGTCACGGGGAGCGCCAACCACGCGGGCACCACCCCGCGTGCCCATCGTCGCGATGCATTCGAGGGCGCCTGCGCAGTGGCAACCGCGCTACGGGAAGCGGCACGGGATAACGAAGACCGCGTGCGCTTTACCATCGGCAAATTCGATGTCAGCCCTGGTTCGGTGAACACGATTCCCGACCGCGTCACCTTCAGTATCGATTTACGACACCCCGACGCAGCGACGCTGAAAGCAATGGAAACCACGTTCAATGACATCACGCAACAAACCTGGGCAGGTTGCCGGGTAACGCTTGCCTCGTTATCGCGCATTGAGCCGGTGGCCTTTCCTGACGCCCTGACGGCGCAGATTGATGCCGCCGCAGGTGAGCTAGGGATCACCGCGCCTCGCCTGGTATCGGGGGCCTTTCATGATGCTATTCACCTCGCCAACTACTGCCCAACCGCCATGCTGTTTGTGCCTTGTCACCATGGTCTCAGTCATCACCCGGATGAACATACCGAACTCGATGATGCCGTCGTAGGCACGCAACTGCTAGCCGCCAGCTTGGCGCGCTTAAGCCGATAAGGAGCATAAAATGGTCAAAGGTACAGACGGTACTCGCCGAAATGCGGCCACCGGCGAACATTACCTACCCCGCCACGAACCCCGTTACCGAGAGATCGCAAGCTTCCTGCGGGCCCCGCTTGCCGACACCTTGGAAGCGCTGGATATTGCCTTGGTGGGGATTCCGTTTGATGGCGGCGTCAGCAATCGCCCCGGCACCCGCCACGGACCGCGTGAAATTCGCAACCAGTCGAGCATGATGCGTAGCGCGCATCACATCACCGGACTGGATCCCTTTGCCCAGGCACGCATCGCTGACATCGGCGATGTGCGATTTTCCTCAATCTATGACCTTGAAAAAGTCTCTGATGATATTGCTGCCTATTACGCCGCCATTCGAAAAGCAGGCGTTATCCCACTGAGCGCGGGTGGTGATCATTCCATCACGTTTCCCATTTTACGCGGCTTAGCGGCAGACGGCCCCGTCGGCTTGATCCAGATCGACGCCCACACCGATACCTGGGACGAGTTTCAAGGCTCCAAATTTCACCATGGCGGCCCGTTCCGGCTTGCCTGTGAACAGGGCCTGATCGATCCCAAACGCACCGTGCAGATAGGCATTCGTGGTGCCCAGAACACGACGCAAGGCTGGGACTATTCTCACGATACCGGCATGCGCGTCATGTTCATGGAAGAAGTGGATGCGATGGGTATTGACGCGGTCATCGCGGAAGCCCGTCGCGTCGTCGGCGATGGACCTGTGTATTTATCTTTCGATATCGACAGTATCGACCCCGCGTTCGCCCCTGGCACAGGGACACCCGAGGTCGGCGGCCTTACCAGCCTGCAAGCACTTCAGCTCGTCCGTGGCTTCCGTGGTTTACCGCTCATAGGGGCGGATGTTGTCGAGGTATCACCCCCCTTTGATCCCAGCGGTAACACAGCGCTGATTGGCGCCACTCTCATGTATGAGCTGCTTTGCTTGATGGCTGAAGGGGTTGATCACACAAAAACCTAAAATGCTTCTCTGAGTGACAAACCATAGACGGCTATAGCCATCCGTATTGTTCTGACAATATGGAGCGTTTAGCACTTGAAGGTCATTTTGTGGCCGATTCAACGTCGATAAGTTAAGCGCCGGGCGGCACCTGACCGAGAATGTCTAAGCTATTGCCCAGCCGTTCCTCTATTGCCTTGCCAATGGCCAGTAATCTGGCGTCTTGCCATGGACCGGCCATCACTTGCAGGCCGACGGGCATGTTGGCGGCGTCCTTGCCGATTGGCAGGGTGAGTGCACATAGCCCCATGAAGTTGGCCATAACGGTATTGCGTAATGCTTTCATGTTGGCCTTTGGGTACGCGCCCTCGGGCTCCAAGCTCTCAAGTGTTGGTGGGGTGATGGCAACGGTGGGCGTCAGAATGGCATCTACCTGACTGAGTTGTTCAGTTGCTTTGTGTGATAGCTCATCAATCATCTGGCGACGACGAACGTATTCCCATCCTGGCATACCATCTGTCGCCGAAATACGGGCAGCGACATTGGGGTCTAGTGCCTCAATGGCCTCTGGCAGTGAGGTGTGCAGAAAAGCAGCGAGCTCCGCAGCTGCTACGCCACCTTGCTGGAATAACGTGAAAGCGTCGTCGGTGTTGGGCAGCTCTAGAGTGACGATTCGCGCGCCTGCGGCTTCTAGCTGCTTGATGGCGTGAGATACAGCCTCAGCGATACCAGGGCTGCAATCGTCCCAGAAGAAAGTTTCCGGAACGCCGAATGTCAGGTCCGCAAGGTTGGGCGTGGCGGGGACAGCACCTCCGCCAGGGTTTAAGCCAGGATCGAGGGCGTCAAACGCAAACGCCAAATCATCAACGCGGTGGGCCAGTAGCCCTGGCGTGTCCAACGTTGTCGATAGCGGCACGATTTGTGCAGTCGACCAGCGCCCTACACTGGTCTTGAGCCCGGTGACACCGGTCATGCTGGCGGGCACGCGTACCGAGCCGGCGGTATCGGTACCGAAGGCTAGTGCCGCCGTACCGCTTGCCAGCGAGACGCCAGCACCGGAGCTAGAGCCGCCAGGTGTTCGGTGCGCCACCGGATCCCAAGGGTTTCTAGGAGCGCCGTGGTGTGCATTGGTTCCTAGGCCGCCAAAGGCAAACTCGACGGTATGGGTCTTTCCCATTATGACAGGTAATTGGTTGAGGAGATTGCTGACTACCGGCCCCGGTGTTTCCCACTCAGGGGGCAGGCGACGCGAAGAACCAGCGTAGGTGGGCAAACCGGGCACGGCGTAGATATCCTTAATCGATACGGGCACCCCCATAAGGCGGCCGGCATCGCCGCCTTGTTGTAGGAGGGCGTCAGTTGCCTGGGCGAAGGCGAGGGCGGCATCTCCGTTCCAGGTCTTATAGGCATGGTCCTGCTGCCCACGGCTTCGGTAGGCCTGGATGGCACTTTCCGTGAGATCAAAGGCGGTAATACTGCCGTCGCGGAGTTCTCTGTGTAAGGCACGCAGAGGTTGTTGGAGCGTTGGTGCTATCATTGTGGCTTTCCTGGTTATTAGCGAATTTCTAAGATCGATTCCACTTCGACGGCGGCTTTACCCGGCAGGGCTTCCATGTTCGGTCAGGGTATCTGCAGCTAGCATGTTTCTTATCCTTGTGCACGGGTAAGAATTAACGGGTTAGCAGAGTGCCGACGGCATCTGCCAATGCCCGTACTGCGATTTCGGCATCCTCGCGTTCGATATACTCATCAGGATGATGGCTGATCCCTGATCGGCAAGGCATGAACAGCATGGCAGTGGGGCATTGATGCGCTAAGTGAATGGCGTCATGAAAGGCACCTGACACCAACTTTGGGGCATCGGGGGCGTACTTCTTTACGCTGGCATCAAGCGTCTCGACTAACTTTTTATCGAATTCCACCGGCGACACACGCGAGCTGACGGTCAACTCGACACTACAGCCGGACCATGTCTCGGTGGCGAGGCGTTGGAAGGCGTTATCCAAGGATGTCAGCACAGCCGTGCTGGGGTGACGGAGGTCAATGCTGAACGTTGCTTGCTGAGGGATGGTATTGGTCGCGTTAGGTTCAAGGGTGAATTTGCCGATGGTGAATCGTACAGACTCGCCGTGTTCGGCCACCGCCTCGCGAAGTGCGGTTATCAGTCCATGGGCGCCAGTAAAGGCATCTCTTCGTGCGTGCTCTGGTGTGGTGCCTGCATGGTTGGCCTGGCCATTTACCGTGATGCTGTACCAGTTAACGCCCTGAATGCCTTTTACGGTGCAGACTGGTACCCCGAGTGATTCCAGCACTGGTCCTTGCTCGATATGAAGTTCAAGAAAGGCGGAAGGGGTAAACGGATAAGGGCGATAGCTTACCTTGTCAGCGTCGAGCAGTGTTTGGCATGTACTCAGCGCATCGGCAAAGCGAACGCCGTCATCATCGACTGTGCCGAGAATGCGCGCTGTTTCGCGCTGGCCTGCGAACCAGGATGATCCTGATGCACCAGGTGCGAAGCGGGCGCCTTCTTCATTTGTCCAAGACACGACTTCCACCGGCTGCTGGTGAGGGAAGTCGCTTTCCTGCAAAGCACGAAGCACCGCTAGACCGGCCAGCACCCCGAGTGTTCCGTCATAGATGCCAGCATTGGGCTGGCTATCGAGGTGGCTGCCGATCAACAGAGGAGGCAGGTTTGGATCGCGTCCCTCTCGGCGCAAAAAAACATTGCCCATGGCATCGTAGAAGGCCTCGCAGCCAAGCGCGCGGCCTTGTTCGACTAACCAGCATCGGGCGTTATTGTCATTGTCATCCAGTGCCAGGCGGCCCAGGCCGCGGGGTATTAATGCACCGATCTCTGCCTGCTTTAGCATGTCGTCCCAGAAACGCTGGCCATCAATGCTTTCGGCGAGTGATGTAGACCTTTTCATTATCTGATCCTCCTATGAAGACCGCTCAGTAGATCAGTGATGGCAACCAGGTGCTGAGCATTGGCACATAAGTGAGAATGATCAAGGCGATGAACATCATCAGGATCATCGGCAGACAGGCTTTAAAGACTTCCACCAGTGACATCCTGGAGATTGCCATGGCGACGAACAGGTTGAGACCGACCGGCGGCGTGATCATGCCTACAGAGAAATTTACCAATGTGATGACACCAAAGTGCACGGAGTCGACGCCGACGCGACCGGCAATTGGCTCAAGCAACGGCGAGAGGACGATAATGGCTGAGGCGCTGTCTAAGAAGAACCCCGCAATGATCATCACGACATTAAATAGCGCCATTACCTGCACGGGTTCGTCCGTTAGCGAGAGCACCTCATTAGCGAGTTGCGTGGGCGTACCGGTAATCGCCAACAGCCAGGAGAAGGCCGAAGCGCCAGCGGTGATCAGAAGAAGGGTCGCTGACGTAAGTCCTGAACTGCGTAGCGTGCCTAACAGGTTCTGTAAGCTTATGGTGCGGTAGATCACCATGCCGACGAAAAGACCATACATGCAGGCGACGGCTGCAGATTCGGTCGGGGTGAAAACGCCGCTATAGATGCCGCCGAGCAGAATGAAAGGCAGCCCCAGACCCCAGGCAGCAGATCTGAATGCCCCCACTATTTCCTTGAGCGTAGGAAAGGGCTCGCGGGCGTATCCCTTGATTGAGGAATAGATGATGCAGTAGGCAATCAGCAGCGAGGCGATCAGGATGGCGGGGAGGAGACCAGCGGCGAATAGCTGTCCCACTGACGTACCCGTCACAGAACCATAAATGATCAGCGCGATACTGGGGGGTACGATTGGCCCAAGGGTCCCGGCAGTGGCAATGAGGCCAATCGCGAAGCGCTTGTCGTAGCCTGCTGCGACCAGAGCGGGGAACATGATTGAGCCGATAGCGACAACGGTGGCTGGGCTGGAGCCAGAAATTGACCCAAACAGAAGACAAGAGAGGACGGTGGCAGCAGCCAACCCACCCGGCACCCAACCCACAAGAGCCTTGGCGAGTTCGATCAGTCGCTCTGAGAGACCGCCAATGCGCATCAGTTCCGCCGCCAGGATGAAGAACGGGATTGCCATCAGCGAGAAATTGTTCATCCCGGTAAACATGCGCATTGGCACAATGACGGGATCTGTGCCACCGAAAAACTGAATAGCAAGAAAGACCGCAAATGCCAAGGCAGCAAAAATCGGCAGCCCCAAGAGCAGCACTGCAAAGAAGATTGGCAGAAGTGCTGTAATCATAACGAACTCCAGGCGTTAGACGAGCTTGTCTTTTGCAGCGGCAAGCTCTTCAGCGAGGCTAACCGGCGGTTTGGTCCAGGCTTCATGGATGACCCAAAGGTATCGGACGACCAGCAGCAGCCCCGATATGGCGATTGGCAAATAAAACCAGGCCATGGGTAAACGCAGGGCGGCAGTCAACTGACCTCTCCCCAAGGTGCTGAAGAACAGCTGAAAACCGTAGAAGACCATGAAGCCAGCAAATGCGATCCCTAGCGCAGCCGCCGTGATATGAAGCCAGCGATTGACAGCAGGCGGCGCAAAGGCGTTAAGCACGTCGACAGATATGTGCGCGCCGTGTCGAACTCCCATACTTGCGCCTACGAAACTCATGCAGATGATGGAGTAAATGACGACCTCTTCAACCCAGAACAGCGAACTGTTGAAGCCGTAGCGATAGACTACTTGGACAGACGTAAGGAGGGTGGCAATGGACATGAAGAGCACCATTGCCATGCTTTCCAAGCGGTCAAGAATCTTGTTTAGCGTTGCGAACATGGTTAGGCCATTTCGTAGTAAAACGCGAGAGCGAGAGAGGGCGCTATAAAAGCGCCCTGCGAGTCTCAGTAGTCGATGCCAACGACGTCGTATACCTTGTGAAGTAATTCGGTGGTTACCACGTCTTCGTACTCTTCATGGATCGGAATGCTGGCTTCGACGAACGCTTCGCGAGCCTCGTCCGAAATCTCGTTGATCTCGATCTCACTTTCTTCTAGAGAGGCGAGTATTTCCTTTTCATCTTCGAGGGTCAGTTCCCGAGAAGCATCGCGGCCAGTTTCGAAGGCATCTAGCATGACTTGCTGAAGGTCTTCAGGGAGCGAGTTCCATGAGTCAGTATTAATAACGGCCGCATAGGCGTGGTAAGCATGGCTGGTCAAAGACAGGTAATCCTGCACTTCATGGAAGCGCATGGTGTAAATATTGGCCAGCGGGTTTTCTTGGCCTGATACCACACCTTGCTGCAGGCCGTTATATACTTCCGTGAAGGCCATGGCCGTCGCATTGGCACCGAAGTGTTCGTATGTCGAGATAATGATCGGGGCCTGCATGGTGCGCATGCGAATGGCCTCCAGATCCTCGGGCGTCTCGATGGGGCGTTCATTGTTGGTCATATGACGGAAACCGGCACCCCAGAAGTTCACCCCGTACATGTTTTGATCATCCAGGGTATCGAGAATCTCTCGGCCGACGTCACCGTCAAGAAGTTTGACCATGGTGTCGTAATCTGAAATGAGGAACGGCAAGTCGAGAATCTGTAAGCGCTCTTCAAAATTGCCGAGCGTGGCAGTCGGCGGAATCCCGATATCCACAAGGCCCATCTGGATCTGCTCAATGATCTCGACATCGCCTCCTACTTGGGCGGCGGGCAATACTTGTATGCTGATACGTCCGTCGGAGTTCTCCTCGACTTCTTCTTTAAAGCGTAAGGCAGCTTTACCGTTGGGAGTGTCTTCGATCAGGACGTGAGCGAATGTGAAGTTATACTCGGCAGCATTTGCCTGGCTCATCCCGAAAGTGGCGGCTGCTACGGCAGCAACCAGTGATGTTTTCATCAGCTTCTTATTCATGTCGTACCTCTAGAGGTCGTTGGGTGTGTCCATTACTATATGGCTTGCAGACCTGACAATGCGCGATACTAAGCGTTATGTTTCGCTGCATCCGCGCTAGTCAGAGTTTTCAAACTCGCCTCAATCGACCCATTGGGGGATGAGGCAAGCAGAACGGAGAGTGCCAATCGGGCTTTCCGAGCACTGATATCCTGTAGGGGTATTGCACCTGCAGACACGAGGTCGCAGAGGCTGCCTTCAAATTCGTAAACGGCTTCTATGGGCCCTACGTGGCAACTGCTGACAATCACCACGGGTATACCTTGCGAAACTACCCGGGCGATTGGCGAGCGCCAGTCAGGAGGAACATGACCACGCCCCAAGGCGTCGATGATCAGGCCTTGGCTACCATGGTTGATAACCGTTTCGATGAGATCGTTAGAGGCCCCGAGGTAGGCGGGCAGTATGTCAACTCGCGGTAGCGTCTTCGCAAGCGTCGCACTGATAGGGTTCGGACGGACTGGCTTGGCGGCTAGATGTATTCGAGTGCCGTCAATGTAACCGAGGGAACCTGTTTCCGGAGCAGCGAAGCCCGCCAACTGGAAGGTATTGACCTTACGCACCTGCCGGGCGGCAAAAATTGTCTGGTTAAATAACACTAGGGCGCCAAGCCCTTGCGCCTGAGGTGAAGCTGCCAACTTGATGGCGTCGGCGATATTGCGAAAAGCATCTGTGCCAGGTTCGTGGGGAGCGCGCTGAGAACCGGTAATGACAACTGGGACTTTGTCGGAAAGCGTTATATCCAAGAAAAAAGCGGTTTCTTCCAAGGTGTCCGTACCGTGCGTGATCACTATGCCCATTACCTCAGGGGACTCAGAAAGCACCTGACATTGGGCACTCAGCATCATCAAGTCATCCAAAGTGATGGCATTACTTGATTTTTGAAGCACTGATTTCACTTCGACTTGTGCCGTCAGTCCCTCAGGCAAAGCGACTTGCGACAGTAGGGACTCACCTTTGAGAGCGCCTGAACGATGGCGGCCTGAGTCAGTTTGGCCGCTGGCAATGGTGCCGCCTGTGGTTAGAACCATTATCTTCGGTGTTGTCATTATGATGCCCAATATCATCACATGGCAGACATCTGATGTCTGATATCATGATAATGACTCTAGCCAAAGATTCAGCACTCTTGCAAGCTATAATGATCAACGTATTGATTTATAAGATCCCAACGAAGCGTCAAGACATGCTTAATTTTTACTGCAATGGCACGCCAGCTAATTGTTTCAATTGATAAAATTTGGAAAGACTGACAAAGCGAGAAAATACATGAGTCTGAAACCCCGTCTCGCCGAGAGATCCTACTCAAGCGAACCCTTCGGTGGTTCCATGGAGCGCAGTTCCGTCGCTATGCAGATTCTTGAGCGGATCAAAGCGGCATTGATTCGTGGTGAACTAAAACCAGGTGACTACCTGCCCTCAGAAAACGAGCTCACCCAAAGCCTGGGCATTGGCAAGTCGAGTGTGCGCGAGGCCATTAAGATGTTGCAGGCGATAGGCGTCGTTGAAGTTCGCCGTGGTCAGGGCACCATGATTCGTCGCGATCCGGGTGACCCGATTGTGGATCCCATGGCATTCGGGATGATTCTTGCCCGGGGGATGACGCGTGATGTGATGGAGTTCCGCCTGATGTTTGAGCCAGCTTACACCCTTCAGGCGATGCACAACGCCACGCCAGCGGATCACTCGCGCATCTGCCAAGCGATCAATGAGATGGAAGCCGCTATCATGAACAATGAACAAACCGCACACCACGACGGGGCGTTTCATCGTGCGATCTTGCATGCGACCCACAACCCAATGACCATTCGGGTGGGAGAGACGCTGATTCAATTGATCGAAGCAGCTCTCGAAACATCGATGCAGACATTGCCTGAAGTGGCCTTGAGGGATCATAAAGCGATATATGCTGCTTTTAAGGCGGGTGATGCTGAGGGCGTGCAGACTGCAATCGATATAAGCAGTAAAAGCTGGGAAACTAACCTAACCTACTTGGATTAGGCAACTTCTTTATACAGTGCGTTTCTTCTTTTCCAAGGCGGTTCGCAAATCGTTTTGACCCGACCTAGCTCACCGAGAAAGCAAAAACCAGATGTCGAGTCGTTTGCTCATTGAGACCTCCGATTGCCGGTTAGTAAATTCACATGGAGCATGACAGCTAAAATTTTTGGTCCTGCCACTCAGCGTGCCAGCAAGCAAGAAACGGTAACACAATGTTATATCAAGGGCAGCTACTTAGGCTGGTGTTACTTCATGCTTGAGATGGGGCGGAAAATGAAAGTCGCTCAGTGCTGAGCGTCGCATCGGCGCGCAGCTTTCCGACTTACGCAATCTGCAACTATTCAACGTGGCGTTCCAGTTCTCGTGAAATGGTGCTAGGTGCACTTCCCAACTGACGCGTGATATCACGGATAGTGTGTTGAACTTCCATCAACATGATATTGGATCTGACCTTCAGATATAACAATGATTCATGACAATACCCTACCTGATAGTTGAAGTGTTGCACTTGGTTATTGATACCATCAAATATAAAACTTCGAGAATGAATATCACTGAAGCTCACATGATTGCAACACTCTGAAGCAGATCACATTACGGTTGCGGAGGCGACCACTAATTTTCGCTAGCATAGCTCAGGGCTCAGGGCTCAGGGCTCAGGGCTCAGGGCTCAGGGCTCAGGGCTCAGGGCTCAGGGCTCAGGGTTCAGGGCTCAGGGCTCAGGGCTCAGGCGCGTCGCTTACCCTACCGTGACACCACCACAGACGAAAAGCGTCTGGCCAGTGATGAATCCACTATGTTCGTCGCAGAAGAAACTTACCGCCTGGGCGACATCCTCAGGCTGGCCCATGCGTTTTAAGGGAATATTTTCGACTATACGCCGGGCACGCTCTGAATCGGGTGGATTATTTTGCCAGAAGGCGCTGGTGGCAATAGGCCCAGGCGCAACGCAGTTCACGGTAATACCGTGTTCAGCGAGTTCCAGCGCCCATGTTCGGGCCATGGATTGCAGCGCTCCTTTAGTGGCGCTGTATATGGTGCGCGCTTCTTTCCCAAGTACCACTCGGCTGGTGTTCAGAACGATGCGACCCTTACCGTTAGCCTTAATACTAGGCAATAGCGACTGCGTACAGATCAGTGCCGAACGCACATTCAGGTGCATCAGTTTGTCGAAGTCTTCGAGTTGTGCTTCCTCAATCAGCGCTGGGGCAACAATGCCGACATTGTTGATCAGTCGCGTCACCTGAAAACGCTCGGCAATTTCCGACATGACACGGCGAGTTGCGTCGGCATCAGAAAGGTCGACTTGATGGGAATCCGCTTGCAGGGAGTGGGCTTCGGGTTCGACGATATCCACCACGACCACGCGATAACCATCTTGCTGTAAACGCAAGGCGATGGCCTGGCCGATGTTTCTTGCTCCGCCAGTCACCACGGCGCAGTGGCTTTGATTTGCTTGGCTTTGGGCGGCGTCTTGGCTCATTGGGGTTTCCTCGGTAGGCATGATGATTGAGTGAAGGAGGGCAGGCACGTCGGCCTCGCTGACAGGTCAGCGAGGCGATGAAGCTTGGTTATGAGTCGTCCTCACGTATTGAGGAGGGATGGCGGCATAGCGGCTTTACCTGGATATCCATGTAGGGAAACAGGGGTAAGCCGCTGATGATTTCTTGCAGTTCGGCGTTGTCATTGACGTCGAATATGCTGACATTGGCGTAACTGCCGGCAACTCGCCATAGATGGCGCCATTTGCCCTGGCGTTGTAGCTCCTGTGAGTAGGCTTTCTCCCTTGCCTTGATGTCAGCCACTTGCTCGGCCGGCATATCGGGCGGGAGCTTTACTACCATTTCTACATGAAACAACATCGTCTTTCTCCAATGTACTGTTGCGACAAGGTTATGCCTGACCTAAAGGGTGTTCTGCCGGTTCAGGTAGGCCTGCCGCCAACGCACGATCTTGACCTCGTCAAATAGTGCTGCCTGGTGGAATGGGTCACCCTCGATGAAGCGCTCCGCTTCTTCTCGGCTGTCCAGGTCGAGAAGGTAAATACCGCCTGACGCCGTTTCACCGTCATCGGAGAGCTTGGCCCCACAGGCCAGCAGAATATCCACGTTGGCATCCAGGTAATCTAGATGTTCTTGACGTACCTCCAGGCGCAGGGCCTGGAGGTCGGGCTTGTCGAAGGTCTCGATCAAAAATGGCATTTGCAAACCTCTGTTAGTGAACGTGGTTAAGCACCGAGGTAGCCCCAAATCAGCATGGCGCTGCCGTAGATGATGCCCAGGTAGATCAGGATCAACACCATATAGCCCATCACATCGCGCAACTTCAAACCGGAAATGGCCAGCACCGGGAGGATCCAGAACGGCTGGATCATGTTGCTCCACTGGTCACCAATCTGTACGGCGAGCGCCGTGGCTGCTTGGGAGGCACCGATTTCCGTAGCGGCTTGCACCATGACCGGACCCTGGACTGCCCATTGACCGCCGCCGGATGGTGCCAGCAGGTTGATGATGGCGCCGCTGATGAATGACCAGATAGGCAAGGTTTGGGCACTGGAGATATCAACGAATGTATTCGCAAACGAAACCACCAGGCCTGAGCTCACCAGAATCCCCATGATCCCGGCGTAGAAGGGGTATTGCACGATAATACCCGAGACGATGCGGATGCCGTCCGCCAGTGCGGCCAAGTAGTTGGCGGGTGATGCAAAAAGGAGTATCCCCAGGAACAGAAAGGCGAAGTTGACAGTATTTAGGTTCAGCGACCCCCCGTCGACTGTGTACAGCGCTATATACAGCATGCCCAGCAAGCCGATGCCGATACCTACCACCCGGCTACGATTCAAGCGCTCGGCAATGGTGACTTTCTCGTCTCCGGGTAAGGGCGCTGCAGTCGGTTTTGCGACAGTGCTTGGGTCGATTTCCACGATGTCCTTATCCAGCTTGGGGTGCAGCCAGGCATTGAAGAAAGGCAAAGTGAGCAGAATCAGAGCGCTGGTAATCAAGAGGATGGGCGAGAAAATCGTTTCGCTTAATGGGATCAGACCGATGGCATCTTGAAGAAAATGCCCCTCCGTGGCGATCAGCAATGGGACACTACCTGATAGGCCGATGCCATAAAGGGCGAAACCCGAGTACGCCGCGGCGATCACAAGCGGGTAGTGTAAGCCTTTTACGTTGAGCGCCAGTTTCTGAGCAACGATGCCGCCTATTACCAAGCCGAAACCCCAGTTCAGCCAGCTGCCAATGCCGCCCACCAAGGTGGCGACGACAATCGCCATGAACGGTGTCTTCACGCGAGCAGCGAGGCGGTTGAGAGCACCATCCACCAAAGGCGTCTTGGCAAGGATATAGCCTGCCAGAAGGATGACCGTCATCTGCATGCTGAAGGCCAGCAGGTCCCAGAAGCCGTCGCCCCAGTAACGCACCGCATCCAGTGGGCTAGTGCCTTGCATTAGCACCGCCAGGAGCATGGTGAGTACGGTTAGGAGGATAGCGATGACTAGAGGGTCGGGCATGTACCGGTTAACGAGCCGGGTGAAGAAATTTGCCAGCGCATTCATAGGAAGCAGCCTCTTATTGTAGATGTGTTTATCATGGTCTATTTTGTACGTATAGCGTACATAAGTTCGTGTCGTGAGCTTATATTTAACCTGCGAATCATTTTATTCAATGCGACATTTGTCTATGCCGCTTGAGATAAATCGCCATTCCAGGCGAAGGGAGAGAGCTGATGCAAGAAGAGGCTTTGCGAGCAGTCGTGGTGGGTGCTGGCACGATGGGCACCACACTGGCCAAGTTGATGGCGGTTAATGGCATCCAGGTCACCGTTGTGGATACCAATCAGAACGTGTTGGAAAGCAGCCGTCAGCGTTTAGAAACCCATGCGACTATGACCTGCTTCGCCACGGATTTGAAAATGGCGGAGGTCCCTGACTTCGTCATTGAGAGCGTGACCGAAAATGTCGAGGTCAAACAGAAGGTCGTGGCACAGATCGAAGCTAGCGTGAATGACACCACCATCATCATGACCAATACGTCGGGGATACCGATCGACGAAATAGGCAGCACCATGCACGTTCCACAACGATTCGTGGGAGCTCACTTCTTTAATCCCGCGGACATTGTGCCCACTGTTGAAGTCGTTCCCGGTAGCCACACTGATGCTGACACAGTGCAAAAGACTCGCGATTGGTTGACGCGGTTGGGGAAACGGCCAGCGGTGCTCAAGACTTGCGTGCCCGGTTTCGTCGCCAACCGGATCCAGCATGCGGTCATGCGTGAATGCCTCTCCTTGCTGGAGAATGGCGTGGTAGAGGCTGAGGCGCTGGATGACATCGTGCAGTACTCCATCGGTGTGCGGATGGCTTTGAACGGCCCCTTGCGTCAGCGCGATCTCAATGGCTTGGACACGCATCTGCATATTGCTCGGTATCTCTATCCAGATCTTGATGCAAGCCAGCAGCCTGCAGCGCTTCTTGAAAAGTATGTGGCCGAGGGGCGTCTGGGGGCCAAGTCAGGGCGAGGCTTTTATCGCTGGAGCGACGAGTCGCTTGCGCGTCACCAGACTCAAGAGCGGAACAATCTGCAACGCATCATTGAACTCGCTGCGCAAGACTCAAATGGAGGCGAACCATGAATCAGCAACGCTGGAAGAAACGTCCTGAGGGCAGCAATTGGGGCGATTACGGACCCAATGACCAATTGGGGCGTGTCAACTTGATCGGGACAGAGCAGGTCCTCAAAGGTGTCAAGGAAGTTCAGGAGGGAGTCACTTTCTGCTTGTCTTTGCCTCTGGATATCCCCGGTGGGAACGTATTGAACCCTCGCCGTTCACCACCGACATTGACCCCAACAGCGCTGGATGAAGACCAGTACATCAACTTTCCCCTGTCCACCCACAGTCCCAAGCTGAACGACGTCATCAGCGATGATCAAGTCCAGCTATCGTTGCAGTACTCCACTCAATGGGACTCCTTGGCCCATGTGGGTGCTCTTTTCGATGCTGATGACGACGGTACGCCTGAGCGTCGCTATTACAATGGCTACATGGCGGCGCAGGATGTGCTTGATTTGAGCGGGGAGCATTCTCAACGTCACGATTCCTATGCCAGACGCCTCGGCATCGAGACACTGGCCGCGCATGGCATGCAGGGTCGGGCGGTTTTAGTAGACCTGGTGCGAGCCTTCGGTTCGGGGAGAACGCTGGTAGGGTACCGAGAGCTTTTGGAGGCGCTGGAACATCAGGACGTAGTGGTGGAGCAAGGCGATATGCTGGTATTGCGCACAGGGTTTGCCGAAGCCTTGCTTGACATGGAGGGGACGCCCCAACCGGACGTTCTCAAAAACACGGGGGCAGTACTTGATGGCAATGATCCGGCGCTGCTGGAGTGGATTACCTCCAGTGGCATTGCGGCGATCTGTGCTGATAACTACGCGGTGGAGAACCTTGATCGTGAACTGGAACCGGACTGTTGCTCCAAACTGCCGCTGCATCACCATTGCCTATTCAAGCTAGGTTTACCCTTGGCAGAACTCTGGTACCTGAAGGACCTGGCGGCTTGGCTGCATAGTCGAGGGCGTAACCGGTTTTTGCTAACGGCGCCGCCTCTACGCCTGCCGGGAGCGATTGGCTCACCGGTTACGCCGGTGGCAACTGTATAGCGCTAATCAGTAACTAGCGGTTATGAGCAGGACGAGTAACTTTTTAGCTCAAAAAAACCTGTTCCATGAAGTAATTACGACGAATCAGTTTCAATGCATTAGTTAGTGCTCAAATACAAAATTTTCAGTATAAAACTAAAGTTGGATATCTGGCTTTTGCCCTTTCAAAGTAACCTACGATTGTAATGCGAATAAATGTACGCATAGCAAACAAAATAATGCATCAGGGGTAATTATGAATAAGCTACTTAATGTCCTAGGACTAGCCACCTTCGGCGGTGCGATTGCGTTATCGCTTTCCGTATCGAGTGCCCAGGCACAGGAATGGCCTACTGACGATGTGCGTCTTGTCGTCCCTTATGCGCCGGGTGGTACCACTGACGTACTGTCACGCAGTGTCGCTGACCTGCTACAAGAAGAACTTGATACCAATGTTGTGGTGGAAAATCGCCCGGGTGCAGGCTCTACTGTCGCGACAGGGCGTTTAGCTCGAGGCGGTCGGGACGTTGATCATACAATTCTGATGGCTTCACCAGGCCACGCTATCGGAGCAGCCATATACCCCAACCTCGCTTACGATCCGGTTGAAGATTTTGTGTTTATTCAGAACATGATCGATATCCCTAACGTGATGGTGGTGCCGGCTGATAGCCCCTATGACAACGTATCGGACTTTGTCGAAGCGGCTAAAGAGGAAAACATGACCTTTAGCCACAGTGGTGTAGGCAGCTCTATCCATATGTCAGGTGAGCTCTTCAAAACGCTGACTGAGACCAATATGACCGCAGTGCCTTTCGCGGGTAGTGGTGCAGCACTTCCTGCCTTGTTGGGTGGGGATGTTGATGTCTCTTTCGAGAATATGCCCACTGTCTATTCACACATTCAGTCCGGCGATCTAAAAGCCTTGGCGGTCACTTCCGCAGAGCGTTCAGAGTATTTGCCCGACGTGCCAACTCTTAATGAAATCGGTAAATATAACCTTGACCAGTTCATTACCACTGCCTGGTTTGGTCTGATTGCTAATGAGAGCTTTCCTGAGGAAGGCGTTACGGTCCTGCAGGAAGCTCTGCAGAAGGTGATGGCGCGCGAGCAGTTCACTGACTTTGTAGACCAGTTGGGCGCGAAGAAAGGCACGATTGCGGGTGAAGAGTTCAAAGCTTTCATTGCCGATGAAGTTGCTCGCTGGGATGAAGTGGCGGCTGAAGCCGGTATTCGTCAAGAGTAAGTCCTTTTCGAATAATGAGCATGACGAGGCGAGGGCCATGCCCCTCGCCTCAGTTGGTTTACTTATGGAGCTTTTTACGTCGAGAGGGTATCCCCGATGACGAAGTCTCACTCTAGTTCTGGCACGCTGATCAAGGATCTGTGGGATGTGATCGCAGGGGTGATATTGCTGGGATTCGCCCTGCTTCTGCTGTTCTTCTTGATCCCGGATTACATTGGTCAGCCACCTATTCTGCAAAGCCCCATGATGTCTCCGCGTTGGCTACCAACCATCGTAGGCTGGTTGCTGCTGATGTTCTCGATACTGATGATCGCCCAGGGTTTGCTAGTTGCTGATGACAGTGAGGAGAGTGGGCGTCGCTTCGAACGAGGCCCGTGGTTGCGCTTTGTTCTGATGTTGTCAGCATTGATTGTATATGCTGGCTTATTCGAAATGTTGGGCGCGATCATCAGCGGTATCCTTGCCACCTTTATGCTGTTCGTTGCTCACCCGGTGCGTACTTTGTGGGTCTATGGTCTGGCTATCGTCTTCCCCGTAGGCGTAACACTACTGTTTACCGAGGTCATGAACGTCCCGCTGCCTCTGTTGCCGTTTTAACCCGGCGGCCATCTTTCAAGATCTGGTGACTTATGGAAACCATTACAGAAGTATTGCAGTTGTTTTTGGCTGCAGAGAATTTCTTGGCCATAGCGGTAGGGGTGATAGTTGGCGTGACTGTCGGCTCCATACCGGGCCTTACAGCCACCATGGCGGTGGCTTTGGCGCTACCTTTTACTTTTTCTATGGAGCCGGTGGCGGCCATACTCTTATTGATAGGTATTTATAAAGGCGGTATGTATGGCGGCTCTATTACCGCCATTTTGATCCGAACGCCTGGCTCTCCTGCTTCGGCCTGTACGCTATTGGACGGCTATCCGATGGCGCAGCAGGGTGAAGCGAAAAAGGCACTTAAGATGGCGCTCTACTCCTCGGTGATTGCGGATTTCATCTCTAATATTGCGCTGATCTTCTTCGCTGCCTACCTGGCCAAGATTGCCCTTAACTTCGGCGCGCCAGAGTTCTTCTGGTTGATCTGCTTTTCTTTGACCATCATCATCTCGCTCGCAAGTGGCTCAATGATCAAGGGGCTGATAGCCGCTCTTCTCGGTATACTGCTTTCGCTGGTAGGGCTGGACTCAGTGTTTGGCTCGCAGCGATTGACCTTTGGCAACTATAACTTGATGGATAGCATCTCGTTTATTCCACTATTGATCGGTCTTTTTGCGATACCCGAGATTATCGAGTTTTATCGCAAAAAGGTGGTTCCGCATTTACGTGCTAAAGCGAGTGGTGCGGGCATTTCATTCAAAGAGCTAAAAGGCAGCCTCAAAAGCATCGTTCGTGGCAGTTTGATCGGGGTATTGATCGGTGCTATTCCGGGCACTGGGGCTACGGCGGCTGCTTTTATCTCCTATAGCGATGCGAAGCGTCGTTCACCCCATCCCGAGCGCTTTGGTAAGGGGGAAGTAGAAGGTGTGGCCGCTTCCGAAGCAGGTAACAACGGTGTTGCTGGTGCGACCTTGATTCCGCTCCTGTCGTTAGGCATTCCCGGTGATGTGATCACGGCCATCATCCTGGGGGCTTTTATGGTCCATGGCCTAACCCCGGGACCACTCCTGTTCCAGGAAAACCTGCCCCTGATTTATGCACTGTTCCTCGGTATCATGATGAGCTCGGTGATCCTGCTGTTCGTGGGTAATGCGGCCATCCGCTACTTCTCCTTGATTGCGGATATCCCCAAATCGATCCTTTTCCCGATCGTATTGATGTTCTGCGTTTATGGGGCTTACGCCGTTAATAACGATACCTTCGATGTATGGCTGATGTTGGCGTTTGGCGTTCTAGGGTATGTGTTTAATCGTACCGGTATCCCGACGGCCCCTTTCCTCATTGGCTTCATTTTGGGACCCATGTTTGAAGACAACCTGCGCCGGTCATTGTTGATCGGTTCCAACGACCTGTCGATTTTCGTGCGGGGCCCGATCACATGGTTCTTCATTGCGCTCACCGTGGGCTCGATTTTGCTGGCCCTTTATCGCTTTATGTCTTCACGGCAAAAAGCGAAACAGAGCTCTAATGAATCAGAAGCGGGAACATGACGCTGCGGGCCTTGCTGTAAGTGGCGACTTTCCTTAAGTCCGCGAGGCGGGCTTAAGGCTCTAGGGAATCGAGCCGACTTCTTGGCGGGGGTCGGCTCGATTTTTATCAGGGAAGTGGGGTAACCATGGATCTTGGCAGATATGAATCCGCAGCAGGCGTGTGGTCTAGCCATTTGCTCGCTGGTGTGGCCGTGCTGGCTGCAATGCATTTATTAAGCGGTGCAACGTGGGCCGAAAGCCTGGCTCAACTCCTGCTGGTTAGCTTTCTACTACTTGGCTGGCCACGTTTCAGCTTGATGGCCCGGATGCTAGCGTTGGCGTGTGTCGTAGCGTCGCTCTTTGCGCTATGGAGACTTCCTTCACCTTGGGCTGTGCTTCATGAGGCTGCAAGTGGCTTTGTATTCCTGGCGGCGTTCATGACGGCGCTTGCAGTGCTTCGCCTGCCAGCTTACCGTTCAAGACTCATCCGCCGCTGCGGTCATAGCCTGTTGTTGCAGCCACCCACCTGGCGTTATCCGATCCTCTCATTGGGCTCCACCCTTTTCGGTATCGTGCTCAACTTCGGTGTGTTGAATTTGTTCATGTCGATGATCGACAAGTCCAACACCCTCGGCTCAGCACAGGGGAGAGTATGGTTGCAAGAGGTGCGTCGTCGACGCATGCTTCTGGCAACCTTGCGTGGTTTCACCCTGGCGCCGCTGGTTTCCCCGCTAGGTATCGGTGTCGCGGTCGTCTTGGCTAATCTTGAAACGCTAACCTGGGGTGAACTCTTTCCTTACGTATTGTTGTCGGCCGTCATTCTATTTCTGTTGGGCTGGGCCTGTGATCACGTTGCAGGGCCTCCCCCGAGAGCGCGGGGAGCCTTAGTCGCACGGCCCTCACTGATGCCGCTGGCAGCTTTTAGCTTGATGCTGCTTGCGTTAGTGATGCTGGTTTTTGCGCTGGCAACGGTGCTTTCGCTGCGTTTGCCTCAGGCGGTTGTGATTGGTGTGCCGTTGGGAGCATGGATCTGGCTGGCTTGGCAGTGTCGTGGTATTAGCTATGCGGGCGTGGGGCCTGCCATGGTCATGCTAGCCCGTCGCTTGCCTGAGGTATTAGGTGGCATTGGTAATGAGGTTGTGGCGCTGGGCTCGGGGGCCTATCTCGGCTATCTCAGCGTGGCGCTGCTTGATCCTGCCCAACTGGGTGGGGTGGCCTCCCTGCTTGTTGCTCTTGGCAATTGGTTGCCAGCAGTCGTGCTCTTGTTGATCGTCATTCTTGCTCAGGTAGGCGTTAATCCGATTATCAGCGTGACCTTCTTGACCAGCATGGTGGCCCAGGTAGGGCTGGAAAGCGTGTCGTTGCCGCTGTTGGCAGCAGCGATGCTGTCGGGCTGGTCGTTGACGATGGTGTCGTCGCCGTTCACGGCAGCGATGATGATAATGTCACGTTTTACAGGGATGACGGCGGGACAGATCGGCCTGCGTTGGAATGGCGTATTTCTTGCGACATCGTTGATGATGGCCGCCGTCCTCTTTCGATTAGCAAGCTGATAGGGGGCAAGTACATCGCTGGTTCCAGGTTCTGGATGTGAGCAAGTCCTTGCCAGGGCTCAGCGGACTGACAAGGTACTTTGGCACAAGTATGGCGGGCTGTGTGGTGCTGATTACTGGGCGTTGCGGATCATGTTACGCGAAATGATCACCTGTTGAATTTGAGTCGTCCCTTCATAGAGCCGGAAAAGGCGTACATCCCGGTAAAACCGCTCAACGGCATAGTCGCTGATATAACCAGCGCCGCCGTGAATCTGAACACCGCGGTCGGCCACACGGCTACACATTTCGGTAGCGAACATCTTGGCACAAGAGGCTTCGGTACTGACGTTGTGGCCATCATCGCGCTTGCGAGCGGCATCGAGCACCATGCAGCGGGCAGCATAAATCTCGGCTTTGGAATCGGCCAGCATGCCTTGAATCAGTTGGAACTCGGCGATGGGTGTGCCAAATTGTTTGCGTTCCATGGCGAAGCGTAGAGAGTCTTCCAGGATTCGCTCAGCGGCGCCGACCGCAATGGCGGCAATGTGCAGGCGTCCCTTGTCCAGAACCTTCATGGCGGTCTTGAATCCCACGCCTTCTTGCTGGCCAATCAGTGCGCTGGCCGGTACCCGCACATTGTCGAAGATAACATCCGCGGTATGCGCGCCTTTTTGGCCCATCTTCTTATCGCGCTTCCCGATGGTAATGCCGGGGGTATCGGCTTCCACGATGAAAGCACTGATGCCCTTGGCACCCTTGATCTCGACGTTCGTGCGCGCCATGACGGTAAAAATGCCGGCATGCGGCGCATTCGTGATGTAGCGCTTGGTACCGTTGATCAGGTAGTCATCGCCATCCTTCACTGCCGTTGTGCGCAGTGAGGCCGCATCCGAACCCGAGTCAGGCTCGGTTAGACAGAAAGAACTCAGAATATCGCCGCTGGCTAGCCGGGGCAGATAGTGGGCTTTCTGCTCATCGGTGCCGTCGACCAGGATACCGATTGAGCCAATACCGTTGTTAGTGCCGATGTAAGAGCGGAAAGCAGGAGATGTCCGGCCAAGCTCGAAAGCGATATTGACCTCTTCCTCCATGGTCACCCCCAGTCCACCAAACTCTTCGGGGATGGTGAGGCCGAAGAGCCCCATATCGCGCATCTGTGAAACAATGTCCTCGGGGATGTCATCGCTTTCAGCGACTTCTTCCTCACGCGGAATCAGCTCTTCTTGAACAAAACTGCGGATGGAGTCGAGCAGGAGCTGCATGGTTTCCTGATCACGAATCATGTGTGCGCCTCTTGATATGAATTTGTATGTCGGGATGTCGTGCGGTTTATGAGATTTGGGTCTTTATATCGTTGACCAGTTGCACCAGCTGCGGCCCGATAGACTCTTCCAGCTTTTCGCGTGATATCTGGAATTCGGGGCCACCACAATTGAACGCGAGAATTCCAAGCTGGGGATGATGGAGGGGCACCGCAACGGCATTAACCTTGCGTTGCCATTCACCAATCGATAGGCAGTACCCGTGATCAGCGTAGTCTCGAAAAGCACGCTCCAATGATCTTCGGATGGCTGGCCACTCTGCAGGATTCGAGTCCCGCAGGTGATTCATCATCACATCAGACTCCTGAGTGGACATGGCAGCGAGACATGCGCGGCCCGCCGAACTCTGGTGGATGGGCAGGCGTGTACCGATCTGACGACGGATGGTAGAGCGAAGAGCACTCTGGACCACATCGAGATAAACCATGTCTAGTCGGTCGCGGGCGGACATGGCTACCGTTGCACCGACCTCGTTAGCAAGGTTTACCATCAAGGGTTGGGCAATCGCGCGAATTGGCAAGTTGGATATCATCGAATAGCCAAAGGCCATGACGCCCACATCCAACTGGTATTTCCCGCGTTGCAGAGGGCGCAGATAGCCCAGTCGAGCTAGCGTATGGGTAAGCCTGCTGACGGTAGGGCGCGGCAAGCCTGACTTTTTTGCCAGGTCGAGATTGCTTAGGGCGCTTTCGCTTGGCGTAAAGCAGCGTAATAGCTCAAGCCCTCTGGCCAGCGCCGTCACAAACTGCCGGTCCTCCTCCTGCTCGCTTGCTGTGTTCATCGGGTCCACCACGATCTGATAGTCACCCTGACTGTTTGTTGTCTTCACCGAGTTATGCTCCGCTCGTGGTTTGCTCAATGAATCGATTTTGCGATTCCTGATGGAGGTATGTCAACTATGCAGACTAAAAGTCTGCAATGCGGACATTTCTTTTAATGCCTTGTGCAAGATTTAAAAAAACATTTTTTAATATAAAAGTATGATTAATATCGTTTTTATATTGATCCTGTTTTAGCCTAATTGACAGCCGTTCGATAAGCTGTGTAAAAATAACTTCATTATCAAAACAAATGTTCGCAATGCAGACATAAATGATGAGGTTTATATGACGGACAAGCAACCGCCCGCCGAGGTCTACCTTGCTTCGCTTGATGATGGAGTGGCGGTGGTTCGAATCGATCGCCCAGATGCCAAGAATGCCCTCAACGGCGCTGTTCGGTGCCAGCTCGCCGAGATGTTTTTATCTTTAGCCCAGGATGACGAGGTCAGGGCCATCGTACTGACCGGAGGCGAGCAGGTGTTTGTAGCCGGTGCTGACGTGAACGAGTTTGCTACTGCGTCTCCGACCGAAATGCATTTACGACACAATGAACGCTTTTGGGAGCCGATCGCGCACTGCTCCAAGCCCGTCATTGCCGCGGTCAACGGATTCGCTTTAGGCGGTGGCTGTGAGCTTGCCATGCACTGCGACATCATCGTTGCTGGGGAGTCTGCTCAGTTTGGGCAGCCAGAGGTCAAACTTGGCTTGATGCCTGGCGCTGGCGGGACACAACGATTGGTTCGAGCCGTTGGCAAATTTCAGGCCATGCGCATGCTGATGACCGGCTGCATGGTGCCAGCTTCCGAAGCGTTGGGCATGGGTTTGGTGAGCGAAGTGGTGGCCGACGATCAGACATTGGAGCGCGCCAATACATTGGCTAAAGACATTGCGCGTTTGCCAGCGCTGGCACTCGAGCACATCAAGGAGACAGTGCTCATGGGTGCCGATCTGCCGCTTGAGAGTGCCCTGGTTCTTGAACGAAAAGCTTTCCAGATGCTTTTTGACACGGCGGATCAGAAGGAAGGGGCCGCTGCTTTTGTCGAGAAGCGTAAACCGAACTATCGAGGAGCACCGTAATGGCGAGTGACGTAAACCGACTGGGGATTGTCGGAACCGGCGTGATGGGAGCGGGGATCGCTCAAATTGCTGCCCAGGCTGGCCTGGATGTGGTGCTGTTTGACAAGAATGAAGGTGCGGCCCAAAAGGCGCTTGATGGCCTGAAGGCAACGTTAGACAAACTAGTGGGTAAGGGCAAGATATCTCGCCAATCGGCTGAGGTTGCGATGTCTCATCTTTCTGTCATCGAGTCCTTACCGGCCCTGGCAGATTGCGACGTGGTCATCGAGGCAATCGTTGAGGACCTGGGAATCAAGCAAGCGCTATTCGCTGATCTGGAGGCAATTGTTGCCCGAGAGTGCATTCTGGCAACTAACACCTCTTCACTCTCGGTCACATCGATTGCCGCTGGCTTGAACTGCCCTGATCGAGTGGCCGGTTTCCACTTCTTCAATCCTGTGCCGTTGATGAAGGTTATTGAGGTGATCGGGGGCATTGATACGGATGAAGCTGTCGTCGACACTTTGCTTAAGCTGGCAAGCCGACTCGGCCATACGGGCGTGCGCGCCCAGGACACCCCTGGCTTCATCGTCAACCACGCGGGACGTGCCTACAGCACAGAAGGTCTGAAAATCCTTGAGGAGCGAGTAGCGCCTACTGGGGATATCGACCGGATTCTTCGCGAAGAGGCTGGATTCCGGATGGGGCCGCTTGAACTTTTTGATTTAACGGGCCTGGATGTGTCCCATCCTGCGATGGAGGCGATCTTCACGCAGTTCTATCACGATCCGCGTTACCGTCCGTCTTATATATCCCGACAGATGTTGAAAGGTAACCGCTTGGGCCGCAAGACCGGTGTTGGGTTTTATCGCTATGAAAAAGGACAAAAAGTCGATGCCCCGACGCCACAGCCGGTGCCTGACATCACTGAGCTACCGCCAATCTGGGTGGGATGTGATGACGCCGACCTACATACGTACGTTGCATCATTGATAGCGTCGCTTGGCGGACGAGTCGAGCAGACGGATTCACCCTCGGACGAAGCGCTCTGCCTATTGCTGCCCTTTGGTGATGATGCGGTGAGTGCGAGTGCGTACTTCGGTACCGACCCAGAGCGCACGCTCTGCCTTGATGCACTGATGGGCCTTGAGCGTCATCGTACTCTCATGGTGACACCGGTCACCCGACATGAAATGCGCGACGCAGCGCATGCGTTATTGGCATCAGATGGTACCTGCGTAACGGTGATCCGTGACAGCGTGGGTTTTGTCTCTCAGCGGGTGCTTGCCGCAGTGGTGAACCTGGCCTGCGATATTGCCCAGCGTGAGATTGCGACGCCTGCCGATATCGATAATGCCGTCAGGCTCGGGCTCAACTATCCTCAGGGCCCGCTGGCGTGGGGGGATGCCCTGGGAGCGAAACGGTTGCTTGGCATACTCAATCGTATTCACGCATTGACGGGTGATCCACGCTATCGGCCAAGCCCGTGGCTGCGTCGTCGTGCCACGCTTGGCGTATCGCTGCTGCATCCCTCATCGGGTGCTCGGTGATGTCGGAGATGGATTATGTTGGTTCAAAAGAGGAGGGTGCCATGGGAGCGCTAACGGGCGTTCGTGTGCTCGACTTAAGCCGGGTGCTGGCGGGGCCTTGGGGCAGCCAAGTGCTAGCAGACCTTGGTGCGGATGTTGTCAAGGTGGAGCGTATTGGGCGTGGGGATGATACTCGTGCCTGGGGGCCTCCCTACATGAAGACTGCTGACGGTGAAAATACTCAGGAAACTTCTTACTATCAGTCTTCCAATCGCAATAAACGCTCGGTGGCTGTCGATATTGCTAGCGAGAAAGGCCAGGAAATTGTTCGTGCGCTGGCTGCCGAGAGCGACGTGCTGATAGAGAATTTCAAAGCAGGCTCCTTAAAGAAATACGGTCTGGATTACGAGTCACTTTCAAGCCTTAATCCGAGATTGGTCTATTGCTCCATTACGGGGTTTGGTCAGACGGGGCCTCGTGCGCAGGAGCCTGGCTATGATTTTATTATTCAGGGTATGGGCGGGCTGATGAGTATCACGGGTGAACGTGATGGTGTTCAGGGTGGCGGCCCGCAGAAAGTGGGCGTGGCTGTCACCGATGTGATGACGGGCCTGTATTCGGTTATTGCTATACAGGCAGCCCTGCTGGCTCGTGAAAAAACAGGGCGTGGACAGCATTGTGATATGGCCTTACTGGATGTACAGCTGGCTGCGTTGGGTAACCAGAGCCAAAACTACCTAAGTACGGGCGTATCACCTGGCCGCTACGGTAATGCGCATGCCAATATCGTGCCCTATAACTCCTTCCATGCAAGTGATAAGGATTTCATTATCGCCTGTGGCAACGATTCTCAGTTTGCCGCATTGTGCAATGCGATAGAGCTGCCCGAATTGTCTGTGGATCCCCGGTTTTCAAAGAATGAAGATCGCGTCAGAAACAGAGAGGCGATTACTCAGATTCTATCGGACCATTTCAAGCGCGACACAGCGGACGCTTGGGTGAAGAGAATAAGTAAGGTCAAAGTGCCCGTCGGGCTAATCAATAACATTGCCGATGCATTAGCGGAGCCTCAAGTGGATGCTCGTGGCATGTTAGTTAACATCCCCCATCCCATGAATCCTGACTTCGAGATGGTTGGGAGCCCAATTCATCTTTCTGATACGCCAGTAGAATATAAAAGGCCAGCACCACTGCTAGGCCAAGATACGAATGATGTGCTTGCTGAATACCTTGGCCTTTCACCAGAACAACTATCGCAGTTTAAAAATGACGGCGTCGTTGGTTAATCCACTTTTTACGTATACCACTAAGGAGCTTTCATGAAAGTACTTGTCGCGGTGAAACGCGTCATCGACTACAACGTCAAAATTCGTGTCAAAGCAGACCACTCTGACGTCGAACTTACCAACGTCAAAATGGCCATGAACCCGTTCTGCGAAATTGCCGTGGAAGAAGCCGTGCGTCTGAAAGAGAAGGGCGTTGCGACGGAAGTGGTCGCCGTGACGGTGGGCCCCAAGGCCGCCCAGGAGCAACTGCGCACCGCGCTGGCGCTGGGCGCGGATCGCGCCATTCATATCGAAACCGACGAGCGCGCTGAATCGCTGGCCGTGGCCAAGCTGCTGGCCAAGGTGGTTGATGAAGAGCAACCGGGCATGGTGATTCTCGGCAAGCAGGCCATCGACACCGACAATAACCAGACCGGCCAGATGCTTGCCGCCTTGACCAACCTGCCACAGGGTACCTTTGCGTCAGAGGTGGCCGTCGACGGTGACAAGGTTCACGTCACCCGTGAAATCGATGGCGGCCTGCAGACGGTTGCCTTGACGCTGCCGGCGATCGTCACGACCGACCTGCGCCTCAACGAGCCGCGCTACGCCAAGCTGCCGGATATCATGAAAGCCAAGAAAAAGCCCATGGACGTGAAGACCCCCGCCGATCTGGGTGTTGAGGTGGCGTCCAAGGTCAGCCTTTTGAAAGTCGAATCGCCAGCGGAGCGCAAAGGCGGTATCAAAGTGGCCTCGGTAGACGAGCTGATCGACAAACTGAAAAACGAAGCCAAGGTTCTTTAAGGTCGGTTCTTTACAACCCGTACTTTGAGACGAGTTCTTCGAGACAAGCGCTTTGAAAGGAGCTGATTTTATGAGCATTTTGGTACTTGCCGACCTGCATGAAGGCCAACTGGCGGGCGCCACGGCCCACGTCGTGGCCGCGGCTAAAGCCATTGGTGGCGATATCGACGTTCTTGTCGCCGGTGAAGGCGTTCAGGCCGCGGCCGAGGCGGCGGCCAAGCTTGACGGTGTGAGTAAAGTACGCGTTGCGGATAACGCCGTTTATGCCCACCAGCTTGCTGAGCCCATGGGCGCGCTGCTGGTCGAACTGGCCGATGGCTACACCCACGTGCTGGCCAGCGCCTCTACCACTGGCAAGAACGTACTGCCGCGTCTGGCGGCCTTGAAAGATGTCAGCCAGCTTTCCGATGTGCTTGCCGTGGATAGCGCTGATACCTTCAAGCGCCCGATTTACGCCGGCAACGCCATTGCGACTGTCAAGAGCGACGACGCGCTGAAAGTCATCACCGTGCGTACTACCGGATTTGATGCCGTGGGCGATGGTGGTAGCGCCACCATTGAAGCCATTGATACCGTGGTCGACAATGCCCAGTCCAGTTTCGTCAAGCAGGAACTGGCCGAGTCGGACCGCCCGGAGCTGGGTGGCGCCAAGGTGGTCATCTCCGGTGGTCGCGGCATGGGCAACGGTGAGAACTTCAAGCTGCTCGATGGCATTGCCGACAAGCTTGGGGCGGCGATTGGTGCCTCCCGCGCCGCGGTTGATGCCGGCTTTGTTCCCAACGACATGCAGGTCGGTCAGACCGGTAAAATCGTTGCCCCGGAGCTGTATATCGCGGTGGGGATTTCCGGCGCCATTCAGCACCTGGCGGGCATGAAAGACTCCAAGGTCATCGTCGCGATCAACAAGGACGACGAAGCGCCGATCTTCCAGGTTGCCGATTATGGCCTGGTGGGCGATCTGTTCGAGATTCTGCCAGAGCTTGAAAGCAGCATTTAGCAGGGCCTGATTACTCGATGCTAGTGTTCAAGCCTCCTTGAGCACTAGCTTTGCTTGCCACTCAGCTGCTGAGGCTGGCTAGCCGTCGGCCTGGCGAGTGAGTGCCTCTAGGTATTGACCGTTTGCCGGATAAGTTGGGCTTTATCCTGTAATAAGGGCTTATAAGTGTTTAACAGCATTTGCATATCAACGCGTGCGGCGTTGGTGCTGATATTGATAGCGCCGATAAGCTTGTCATGGATGTCGAAGACCGGAACGGCAATGGATCGCAAGCCAGAGTCTAACTCTTGATCTACTACCGAATAACCTTGTTGACGTACTTCATCGAGACACTTCTTTAGCTCCTCTTTATCATTGATGGTCTTATCGGTGTATCGCTTCAATGAAATACGTTCCAAATAGGCATTTAGCTCTGTGTCAGTTAACTGCGACAACAGTACGCGACCCATGGAAGTATGGGCTGCTGGAAGGCGCGTACCCACTGATAAAGAAATCGCCATCAGGCGATGTGGTGCCGCTGAGCGTGCCACATAAATGACATCGTCTCCATCCAACACGCCAAGTGAGGATGACTCGCCACTTTGAGCGGTAATATCTTCCAGATATTGTTGTATGACGCTGCGATAATTATTCGCCGACAGGTATGCATATCCGAGTTGAAGTACCCTGGGGGCGAGTTCAAAGTAACGCTGATTTTTACGTACATAGCCTAGTGCGTTCAGCGTTAGCAAGAATCGTCGTGCTTTCGCTCGATTCATACCTGTACGTGCAGCGACCTCGCTCAACGTCATTTTTGGATGGGAATCATCGAAGGCCAGGATGACTTCCAAACCACTCGCCAGTGCTGTTACGAAGTCACGATCATCAGGTTTAAGTGTGTCTACCGGGGGTAAGTCTTGCATTATTTTTGCTCTCATCCAGTCAATGCATGGTCATCTGGTAATTTAGCATAATGTTCGAATAGCGAACAAATGTGCTTCTGAGCTATCGACGCTCGACACCTGTGTCTCTCCTTTATACCTTGGTAGTAGCGAAGCGCGGCCCAAGTGTGCCTGTGCATGTTGGTTTTATATATAAAATATTGTTATTTATAAGGTTTTTAATTTATCTGAGGCTATGTATTGCCCCAAATTTGCTGATCTGAGCCCAACAGCCATTTGACCCGGTATGTATTCGGCAGTAAATTGTTCGTATTGAGAATCTATGTTCGTTTAACGAACAAATGCCAATAAGTTAGTAACGTTCAGCTAAGAGGCACCCAACATGGCCGAGTTTCTAAGCTTGCATGACGCGGTAGCGCGCTTCGTCGAAGACGGCGCTACCGTTGCCATGGAAGGTTTTACCCATCTGATTCCGTTTGCCGCCGGTCACGAAGTGATCCGTCAAAAAAAGCGCGATCTCACACTGATCCGCATGACCCCCGATATCATCTACGATCAACTTATCGGCGCGGGCTGCGCGAAAAAAGTGATTTTCTCCTGGGGCGGCAACCCTGGCGTGGGCTCACTGCACCGTCTGAGGGATGCGGTGGAGAAAGGGTGGCCGCGCAAGATCGAGATTCTTGAGCACAGCCACGCGGCCATGGCCTGTGCCTTTGAAGCAGGGGCAGCCGGATTACCGCTAGCGGTTTTTCGCGGCTACATCGGCAGCGAGCTGCCCAGCGTCAATGATCAAATCAAATTCATCGATTGCCCCTTTTCCGGGGAGCGCCTGGCCGCTGTGCCGTCGGTGCGTCCGGATGTGTCGATTGTTCACGCCCAGCGGGCAGATCGTCAGGGTAACGTGCTGGTGGAAGGGATTGTTGGTGTGCAGAAAGAGGCGGTTTTGGCAGCCAAGCACAGCATCGTCACTGTAGAGGAAATCGTCGATGACCTGGACACGCACCCCAACGCCTGTGTGATTCCCGGCTGGGCCATCAGCGCCGTTGCGGTCGCAGAAAAGGGGGCGCTGCCTTCTTATACGCATGGTTACTACGACCGCAGCAACCGCTTTTATAAAGAGTGGGATGCGATTGCCCGTGATCGTGACGCCTTTACCCAGTGGCTCGATGACAACGTCTTTAACGATGTTCAACATCATGTAGGGGAGAATATCTAATGAGTCTTGAATATACCTCTTCTGAAATGATGTCGGTGACTGCTGCGCGGGCACTGGAAAATGGCATGACCTGTTTTGTGGGCATCGGCTTACCTTCTGAAGCCGCCAACTTGGCGCGGCTGACTCATGCGCCTGACGTGGTGCTGATTTATGAGTCCGGTACGCTGCAAACCAAGCCCGATATTCTGCCGCTCTCCATCGGCGATGGCGAGCTGTGCGAATCGGCGTTGACCACCGTGTCAGTGCCGGAAATGTTCCGCTACTGGCTTCAGGGCGGCAAGGTTGATGTGGGCTTTTTGGGCACTGCGCAAATTGACCGCTTCGCTAATCTCAATACCACGCTGATCGGCGATTACAAGGCACCTAAAGTACGTCTGCCGGGTGGCGGCGGTGCACCGGAAATCGCCACCAACGCGGGCGAAGTGTTTATTACTCTGAAGCACTCCAAGCGGACGTTTGTAAAAGACGTCGACTTTGTCACTACGCTCGGTTTTGGCCGTGACGGTAAAGGCCGCGACAACGTGCCCAACATTGGCAAAGGTCCTACCCGGGTGATCACCGACCTCTGTGTCATGAAGCCTGATCCTGAGACTAAAGAGCTAGTGGTGGTCTCGCTGCACACTGGGGTATCCCGTGAAGACGTGATTGAGGCGACTGGCTGGGAGATTCGCTTTGCCGAGCAGCTTGAGAGCACTCCCGAGCCCAGCGAAAACGAGCTGACAATTTTACGTGAGCTGAAAGCCCGCACTGAGCGCGCCCACGCGGGCGCATAAGGAGTTTTTGATGAGCCATGTCTACCTTTGCCATCCGCGTCGCACCGCCGTGGGCCGTTTCGGCGGTACGCTTGCCAGTGTGCGTCCAGATGATTTCGCTGCGACAATTTTCAAAGCCGTTCTGGCGGAAGCGCCGGAACTTGACCCTGCCTCTATAGAAGAAGTCTTCATGGGCTGTGCCAACCAGGCCGGTGAAGATAACCGCAACGTCGCGCGCATGTCGTCGCTGCTAGCGGGTATTTGCGCCTCGGTGCCTGGTACCACCATGAATCGCCTGTGCGGCTCTGGAATGGATGCGGTGGGCACGGCCTTTCGTGCCATAAAAGCCGGTGAGATGGAGCTGGCGCTCGCTGGTGGTGTGGAGTCCATGTCCCGTGCGCCTTACGTGATGGGCAAGGCCGATAGCGCTTTCGCCCGTGGCCAAAAGATCGAAGACACCACTATCGGATGGCGCTTTATCAACCCGCTGATGAAGAAAGCCTACGGCGTCGACTCGATGCCGGAGACTGCGGAAAATGTCGCCGAGCAGTTCAACATCTCCCGGGAAGATCAGGACGCCTTTGCGCTGCGCTCCCAGCAGAAAGCCGCTGCCGCTCAACGGGCGGAGCGCTTTGCCCAGGAGATCACCGCCATTGAGATACCCCGCCGCAAGCAGGAACCGCTGATCTTTGATCAGGATGAGCATCTGCGGGAAACCACACTTGAGAAACTCGCCGGATTGCCTACTCCTTTCCGTGAAGGCGGTAGCGTCACCGCCGGCAACGCCTCGGGTGTTAACGACGGCGCGGCAGCGATGTTGGTAGCCAGCGAGGCAGCGGTCAAACAGCACGGCCTTAAACCGATGGCGAAAATCATCGGTATGGCCACGGCGGGTGTTGAGCCGCGACTCATGGGCTACGGCCCCGTGCCGGCGGTCAACCGCCTGCTAGAACGCACCGGCGTTAGCCTCGATGACATCGATATTATCGAACTCAACGAAGCCTTTGCCGCTCAAGCACTGGCCTGCATGCGCGACCTTGGCCTAAAAGACGACGACCCCCGAGTTAACCCTAACGGCGGGGCGATTGCGCTGGGCCACCCGCTGGGTATGTCCGGCGCACGACTGTTGCTTACCGCCGCCCATGAAATGCAAAACAGCGGCAAGCGCTATGCGCTGTGCACCATGTGCGTAGGTGTCGGTCAGGGTATCGCCACGCTGATAGAAAGGGCGTAAGAAGGATAAGGTAAGGGGGAAGATATAAGAGTTGAAGCTCTGATCTTCTGTATTACCGCGAGCTTCCAATGATGCGATGCCTGAGGAAGGGAGAGTTACTATGGCATTTATGGATATCAACGACCGCAGCGTCGCCTACCGGCTGCTCGGCTCGGAAACGAGCCCACTGATCGTTATGGCGCACCCGCTGGGCATGAGTCAATCAGTATGGGACGACGTGATTCCCGCGCTGCTGCCACGTTACCGGGTACTGACTTGGGATCTACCTGGTCACGGGGCAAGCGCGGCTGTAAGCGGTAAACAAATCAGCCCCTCCGACTTGGCAGCTGAAGCGTTGGCACTGGTGGAGCTCGCTGGCGCTAGGCGCTTTCACTTTGTTGGAACATCGATCGGTGGTGTGGTTGGCCAGCAGCTGATTGTCGCGCACGCCGAGTGTCTATTGTCAGCAACGCTGACCAATACCGGCGCGGTGATCGGCAACCCGGATCTCTGGAACACCCGTGCAGGTCGTGTACGGCAGGAAGGCTTGGCGGCGATGTCTGAAGAGATTGTGCCGCGCTGGTTTGCACCAAAGGCGTTTGAAGCAAGCCCGGCGCTGAAAGCGGGCTGGTGCACCCAGATGGGCCGTGGCGATGATGAGTCCTACGCCCAGCTGTGCGAAATGCTCGGCCGCGATACGTTCACTGGAAGGCTCTCAGGTAAGAACACTCTTCATAAGGATAGGGTACAGCTGTTTGGCGGAAGCGAGGATCTGGCCACGCCGCCCGCGACGCTGGAAGCCCTGTCAGCGGACCTCAATGACGCACCACTAGAAATTTTTGAAGGCGTGGGTCATGTACCCTCGGTAGAAGCCCCGGCGCTGTTCGCGCAAAAGCTACTAGCTGTGCTCGCCGTCGATTGAAGCGATTTTTGGGTAGGGCTACTCCTTAAGTAGCCATGTGAAGCGCTTTCGGATACTTGCCTGCATCATCCTTTTCAAGCGCTATTAGCACACTTGATATCTATAAATCCTTTTGACATTAACAATACGCTATAGAGAGCCTCGAAATGACCCCAATATCGTTCCTTTCAACCGACGTTATTCGCGACCGTTTCTCTAAGGCCATGTCGGACATGTATAAAGCAGAAGTGCCACAATACGGCGCGTTGCTTGAACTTGTGGAACGAGTCAACCAAGAAACGCTCAACCAACAGCCTGACCTGCACCGCCGTTTGAAAAGCCAGGATGAGCTGGCGCGTTTGAGCGTAGAGCGCCACGGGGCCATTCGAGTGGGAACAGCAAACGAGCTTTCCATGTTGCGGCGGCTGTTTGCCGTTATGGGGATGTATCCGGTGGGCTATTACGATCTTTCCGAAGCGGGAGTGCCAGTTCATTCAACAGCTTTTCGGCCCATCGACGATGAGGCGCTGGCGTGCAATCCTTTTCGTGTTTTTACCTCGCTGCTTCGTTTAGAGTTAATCGAAAGCGAGACGTTACGCCAGCGTTCAGAAGAGATACTGGCCAAGCGTGATATTTTCACTTCGCGCGTGCGGGAACTCATTGAGCGTCACGAATCCGAGGGCGGGCTAACCAACAAGGAAGCTGACCAGTTTGTTAAGGAAGCACTGGAAACGTTCCGCTGGCACCAGGACGCTACGGTCGATCTGGAGACTTATCATGCGCTGCATGACGAGCATCGGTTGATTGCAGACGTGGTTTGCTTCCGGGGGCCACATATTAATCACCTGACGCCGCGCACCTTGGATATTGATGAAGTGCAGCGCCGTATGCCGGATATGGGCATGAATCCCAAAGTGGTGATTGAAGGGCCGCCGCATCGTGAATGCCCTATTTTGTTGCGCCAAACGAGCTTTAAGGCGTTAGAGGAGTCGATTCGTTTTGCGGGTAACGCAAAAGGAACCCATACGGCACGCTTTGGTGAAATTGAGCAGCGCGGGATGGCACTCACGCCCAGAGGGCGTGAACTTTATGACCAGTTACTGAGAGAAGGCCGCAAACAAGCCGCGGAACTGGATAACGAGGCTTATCAAGCAGTAATGAATAAGGTATTTATGGCGCTTCCCGACTGTGAGGAGACAATGCGCCATGAAGGCTTGGCGTACTTTCACTACTGCCTTACAGAAGCGGGTCAGACCGCTAAGGGTAATGCTAGTAACGATCTTGAGGTTTTGATCGAACAAGGCCTTGTGGAAGCCCATCCGATTACCTATGAAGACTTTTTACCGGTGAGTGCTGCGGGTATTTTTCGGTCGAACTTAGGTGGAGAGCAGAACGAGGCCTATGAGGGTAACGCTAATCGCGGTTCCTTTGAAGAAGCGTTAGGTTCTCAGGTGACCGATGAGCTTTCGCTTTACGCTGAGCGCGAGCGGGCATCGAAAGCAAATGTCTTGTCGAGTGTGAAAGGCGATACTGTAAAAGCCTAGTCTAACCGGTGTATGGAAGCCGGGAGCCAAGATCAGGGCGGCGTGATGTGACGGCCGCATAAAAAGTCCTTGTGGTTCTGTCATTTGCCCACTCCGCCATTTAAGTGCCAAAGAAGAACACGTAAGGCGAGACATCGTTGGACGGCTATGGTTGGCATCACCCCAGGGTTGTAGCCGAGCAGCGAATCGGACTCTAAAGTTTAGCGCTACTCAATCAGGGGTGACGTCGTACCAACCAATCACAACCAATCAAGACGGGCTGGTACTTTTCTAGTAAGGCGATGCTGTTCTGAGAAGGGCTCCTTTGAGAAGGCTCAAGGCGAGAGCAAACGATCAGATTAAACCATACTGGTTCGCTTTCATTCGCAGGTAGCTAAGGCCGTCGGTGAGTACTTCCTCCCGGGAGGGAGCGACATCGCGCCAAACGGAGAGGGCACTGGCCACCTGAGGGGGTACGGTGATAAAACTCTCCATGGCCATGCCGCCCTTGAATTCAATGGCGGCAAGAGCGGTGAAAACTTCATCCCAGGCAATTGTGTCGCGGCCCGGCGTGCCACGGTCGGATGCGGACAGATGAATGTACTTGAGGTGCTCTCGGGCACGAAGAATGCCTTGGGCGATGCCTTTTTCTTCGATATTCATATGATAGGTATCGAGGTGGACAAAGATATTTTCGGCGCCGACCATTTCACATAGCATGACCGCCTGGTCGGCGGTATTGAGCAAGTGGTTTTCATAGCGGTTCACCGCTTCAAGCCCGTATAGCATTCCTTTTGACTGGGCGTAGGCGGCGGCTTTTTCGACCACTCGCGCCGTCGCGTCGTATTCTTGCTGCGTGGGGCGGGAGCCGGTGCGCTGACCAATGCCGCCGTAAATGACCCCGCTCATCGCTTGGGCGCCTATCTCGGCGGATTTATCAATGGCCATGGTTAGAAAGTCGAGTGCACCTTCTGGGTTGTTGGTAGGCAGCTTGTCCAGGGGGAGCCCTAGCGAGCAGACACAATCTACCTCAGCTTTTTCCAGCAGGTTGCGGGTATGGGCGGTATCGACCCCCATGGGATCCAGCATCGTTATCTCAAGAAAGTCGATGTCGTGCTTGACCGCTTCGGAAATGGCCAGCTCGGCGGCTGCCCGGTCCCACTCCATTGCCCACATGGCGGTATGTACGCCAAAGCCACTAACACTCATGGGTCACTCCTTCTATTGTTGTGTGAACGTGCGATTCTTGCGTGGATATGATGGTTATGTGTAAGTGCGTTTGTTATGTAAGTGCGTTTGTTATGTAAGTGCGTTTGTTATGTGAGTACGTGCTCGTTGCACACTTACGTCATCGTGGCGGAATCCTCAGGCACTTGCCTTGCGCCTTGAGGAGAACCTGGCCCAGATGTAGCGCACCACCATGACGGCAATGAGAATGCCGCCCCATAGCGCCGTTGCCAGGTGTTGGTTGGTGCCGAGCAGGTTAAGACCGGAGCTGATGACCTGCAAAATGATGAGTGCCATGACAACCGGCGCTACGCGACCAAAGCCACCGAAGGGGTCAACCCGGCCTAAAAAGCAAGCCAGCACGGTGATCAAAAGGTAGGCTTCGCCATGGCCAACGCGCACTGAGTTGAAGCGGCTTGCCATGATGATACCCGCGATACCGCACATGATGCCGGACAGTACATACACCATGGTTAGGGTGCGTCTTGTGCTGATGCCTGAGTAGCGTGTAGCGGCTGTGTTGGAACCCAGCATGTAGATCGAGAACCCTAATCGGGTGCGGTTGAGGATCAGTGCCCAAATAGCGGCACTGAGGCCGAAAATCAGAAGTGGAATGGGAATGCCAAACAGTGTGCCTTGGCCAAGATAGGCAAGTTCTTCGGGGAAACCTGAAATACTGCCGCCACGGGTAAGAAACTCGCCTAATCCGCGCAGGAATATCATCATTGCCAGTGAGGCGAGAATAGGATGTGCTCCGGTATAGGCAACGATTGCCCCCAGCGCCCAGCCAATCAGGGCACCGCTGAGTATGGCGGCCAACATGCCGAGTAGAATGCCTGTCATTCCTGCGTCTGTACCACCCAACCAGCCAATTACCCAAGCCATCGCTAGCGCTGAGATATTGGCGGAGAAAGTAATCGCGAGGTTGAGCCCACCGGAGAGCAAGGGGATCAACATGGCCAGGGCCAGCAGGCCCAGTTCAGGTAGCTGGAAGGCGATGGAGGAAAAGGTGGCGCCGGTAAAAAAGCGGTCGGATAAAGAGCTGAACAGGATCAGCAGCGCTAACAGAACAATGCTTATGCCTATCAGTTCTCCTGCTGGGCCTGATGAGGGACTACCTCTGGAGGCGTTGCGAGAGAAAAGTTGCATGACAAATGAGTACATTACACTACCTCCTCATGACGCCGCGTGGCACGAGTGCGTTTAAGGCGAGCGCGCAGGGCATCGAGGGTGTCCCCCGACATGCAGATGGCGATCAAAATGGTGGCCCCCACGATCATTCGGAAAGCGTAAGAGGAAATGCCAAGCAGGTTGAGGCCGTTTTGAGTAATGGCTATCAGAGCCAGGCCAAGTACTGCGCCCAGCAATGTGCCGCGTCCGCCTCCCAGGCGTGCTCCGCCCAGCACGACAGCGGCAAGCACTTCGAGCTCTCGACCGTACATGGCATTGGGCACGACCTCTTGGGCGTAATGCATCTGCATCAGCCCTGCAATGCCGGCGCAAGCACCCAGCCAGCCGTAGGCCAGGTAGTGCATCTTGCCAATGCCTATCCCCAGTCGCCGTGCGGCTTCGGGGTTGTCGCCCATGGCGAATATCTGGCGGCCAATGTTAAGGCGCCTAAGCAGCAGCCAAGTGGCAAATAGCACCACTGCCATGACGAAAACGGGCAGGGTGAGTTCGGCCCAGCCGTTGCTGGTTTCCAGTTCGAAGAATACGACACGGTCAACCACCCAGTCCGGTAGTAGATAAATCGAGGCGCCGTCGGTTAGAAACATCAGCAAGCCGAAGAACAGGTTAAAGGTGGCGATGGTCACGACAATCGAGATGATTTTGAAGTGATAGATAAAGGCGGCGTTGATGGAACCTAGCAAAGTGCCAAAGCCAATGGCTAAGCCAAAACCAATAGCCCAGTTGCCGCCGCCGATGCTGATTAAGGTGGTGGCAGTAAGGTACTGGACGACCGAGGCGGCCACGGCGAAGGAGATGTCGATACCACCGGCGACCAGCACCACCAAAAGGCCCGCAGCGAAGATCACGTTGACGGCCGAGTAGTTAAGGAGGTCCAGGATATTGACCAGCGTCAGAAAGGTATCGGTGGTGAGTGATAGCGCGATGCAAATCAACACGATCACGGCGATCAGCCATAGCTCGGTACCACCCACACGAGGAATAAATTTATGCATGAACAGCCTCCTCAATGCGCGTAAGCTCGGTCGTCGCGGGTGTGAATTCCTCTATTAAACGGCCATCACGCATGTGCAACACGCGGTCCGAGTTGAAATAGACTTCAGGTATTTCGTCTGAAATCAGCAGAATCGCCACTCCCTGCTCTGCAAGGGCGGTCACGATTTCGAAAATACCGGCACGGGCACCGACGTCCACACCGACGGTGGGACTGTCGAGAATTAATAGTTTTGGCTCGGTGGCTAGCCATTTGGCAAGTACGATGCGCTGCTGATTACCGCCAGACAGGCTGGAAATGGGATCGCGGGTATCGCCAATCTTGACCTTCAGGCGGTGAATCCAGTCATCCACCAGACTCTGTTTTTTCTTCGGTGAGAGCAAACCGAGCGGGTTTAGCAGGCGACCAAGCACGGTAATGGCAGTGTTATCGCCGATGGATTGCTGTTGGATCAGGCCAAGCGATAGCCGGTCTTCGGATACATAGGCAATCCCGGCCTTGATGGCATCACGGTTTGAGGCCATGTGAAGCGGCTTGCCTTCGAACACAATCTGGCCTTCGTCGGGTCGTCGCATGCCGAATAGCGATAGTGCGAGTTCTGTGCGGCCCGCGCCAAGCAGGCCAGTTAGCCCGACGATTTCTCCAGGGTGTATATCGAGATCTACATTGTGATACTCCCCACTGCGGGAGAGATTTTTAACGTTCAGTAGCGGGTCGCCCTGTTGGGCTGGAGCTGGGCGCGTCTGGTAATCGAAACGTTGGCCCGTCATCAGTTCGGTCAAGCGTGATTGGGTCATGTTGCTGGTGGAGTAGGTGCCCACGTAGCGACCGTCGCGCAGCACTGTGACCCGGGTACAGATATCCAGAACTTCCGCTAGCCGATGGCTTACAAACACTACGGCAATATTCTGTTCGGACAGCTTTCGGACGATAGTGATGAGGGCTTCGGTTTCGTGCCGCGACAGTGAGGCGGTAGGCTCGTCCATGAAAACCAGGCGTGCGTCAGCAATCAGGGCCCTGGCGATGGCGACGAGCTGGCGGTTGGCAATGGACAGGGAGTCGACCCTGACGTCCAGGTCGATAGATACCCCTAACCTTTGGAGTAGATCGGCGGCCTTTTGACGCATGGTCGCGTAGTTTACCAAGCTCACGCGAGTGCCGAGGTTCTGTTCAAAGGCTATGTTTTCGGCCACGCTCATTTCGGGAAATAGGGCAAGGTCTTGCCAGATAACCTGAATGCCCATTTCTCTTGCCTGGGAGGGACCTAGACCGAGCATGTCCTTGCCATCCCATTGCATGATGGCGCCGGGTTCTGGTTGGTGTACGCCGCTAATGGTTTTGATCAGCGTGGATTTCCCGCAACCGTTTTCTCCGGCAAGGCATAATACCTCGCCTGGTATGACGCTAAAGGAGATATCGTCAAGCGCCTGCACACCGCCAAAACGCTTGGATACGTGCTCAAGGCGCAGCAACTCAGGGGGCTGCTCATCAGCCCCAGCTAGTTTATGGTTCATGGTTGACCTCTGGCGTGCTCCTGGGGGATAGCTAGGCGCTGTTAGAGGCCGAGAGCGGCCAGCTCATCGACGGTTTCGCTATTGATCTCGATCAGCTGGTCGACAATGATGTTGCGGCTCTCTACGTCCGGGTCAATCACGCCGAGTCCTTCGACTTCCATGCCGCTTTCCAGCGTCTCGCCATTGGCAAGCAGGGTGCCAAGAGTGACAAATACTTCGCCAGCCTGTTTAGGATTCCACATGAAACCACCGCTTAACACGCCGTCATGTAGCAGGCGGCGTCCCTGGCCTGGTGAGAACGGGCCAAGCACGACAACCTCGCCACTGAGTCGGCGTTCCGCTACAGCGCGTGCTGCACCAATCGGCCCTTGGCTGCCAAAGGCGAGTATGCCACCGAGGTCTTCGTTGGCCCGCATCAGGTCAAGCGCTGTACGCCGTGAGGCGTCCACATCCTCGGCAACGCCATAGCGGTCGCCAACGACGCTCATGTCCGGGTGATTATCTTCGATATAGGCGATTGCGGCGTCTGCCCAGGCGTTGTGCAGGGGAACGGAAAGTCCGCCAACAAATACCGCATACTGACCGCTGCCATCCATCAGTTCGGCCAGACGCTCGCCGTAAGCCTCGCCAAACCCCTGGGCTGAGGCAAGCTCGAAGTTCCAGTCCACATTTTGCTGATCAGGCGATTCATGAGTAAGCACGATGATGCCTTGCTCACGTGCTCGGGCAAGCACAGGTTCAAGTACCTGAGCATCATTAGGCACGACGCCGATTACATCCACGCCTTGGGCGATCATATCTTCGATGGCACGTACCTGAAGGGCTGGATCTGCACTGGTAGGTCCGACCATGAAGCCGTCAACCCCGAGTTCCTCGGCTTTTTCTTCAATGCCATTTTCCATGGCGTTGAACCAGGGGATTCCGCCGATTTTGGCAACAACACCTATGGTGGGGCTTTCATCGGCGATGGCAGCACCAGACGCGAGGGCCATGATGGTTGTTGTGGCGGCGAGCTTGAATGCGCGGCGTGAAAGTTTGCTGAGGTTCATGTTTGTTCTCCCGTTATGTTTGTTGATCTTATTTACGGATCTTGTTGGTTGATCTTATAGATCTAACGGATATGCACTTTGCTGGCTGGGAGCCTGTTTTCAGAGCTAATGCTGCCTCTGTCAGTTAAAAGCTAAAACCTTTTAGCTTGTTTCGTCAAGACGCTTGGCGCATATTTATGCCCTGAAGCTAAAACCTTTTAGCTTGTCTCGTCAAAAAGAGCATGGCATGGTGATTCAGCGCTTATATCACGGAGATCAATATGACCAGAGCAAAGCCGGGAGGGCGAACTACGATCAGGGATATTGCCAGTGCGGCGGGCACTTCGACCTCGGCGGTCAGCTTTGTGCTCAATGGCAGTTGGCAGCAGCATCGGATCAAGGAGGCGACGGCAAAGCATATACTGGCGTTGGCCAAGCAACTGGATTATCAACCGAATCAGCGTGCCCGGGGACTACGAATGCAGCGCTCGTCGCTGGCCGGTATGATCGTGCCTCACCATCGCAATCGCTTTTTTGCTGGCCTGATCGAGAACTTTGAGAGTGAGGCGCGGCGACGCTCTTTAGTGCCGATTGTGGTGAGTACTCAGCGTGATCAGGATATTGAGGAGCAAGTGACCGCTACTCTGGTGGGCCAACAGGTAGAGCTATTGGTCATTGCAGGCGTGCGCCATCCGGAGCCCTTGAATCAGCTATGCCGATCGCGGGGGGTGCGTTGTGTCAATGTCGACTTGCCGGGGGCTGATACATTTTCTGTAGTGACGGACAACGTGGGTGGTGCCCGTAATCTGACCCGTATGTTGTTGAAGGATATTCCTCAGAGCGAGCGAGTGATTTTTCTCGGTGGGCGGGAGGACGAGTACGCAACAGACCAGCGGGTGGAGGGGTTTATGGCGGTATGCCGAGAGCATTCTCGTACCGTTGAGCCAGGCGATATTTTGCGCTGTGGATACAGCCCTCTGGCATCCAAGGCCGCTCTGGAGGCGCTTTTTTCCGATGGCGGCAAGCCTCCTGCGGCGTTGTTGGTTAACTCGATCACTGCTTTTGAGGGGTTTGCCATGTTCTGGCACGCTTATCCCGAACGGGTTCGTCATGCCCGCCTGGCTTGCTTTGACTGGGACCCTTTTGCTGCCTGTTTACCGCTCGATACCATCATGCTGAGGCAGGATATGGAAACAATGATTCAAACCTGTTTCGAGTGGTTTGATGGCAGCGCCGAGCGGGCTGGTGAGGTAGTGGTTATTCCGCCACGTTTGGTGATTGGTAATCCCTCTGAGTCTCAGTTTTTGCAGGAGGAGCAGCCGGATGCTGAATACTATCAACCTTGATGAACTGGTTGTACGTCTCACCCCTTGGTTACAGGGGCCTGAGCGACGCCTTCTCGCATTGGCAGGTCCACCCGGGGCAGGCAAGAGTTATATCGCCAAACAACTGTTTGAAGCGCTTTCGGCAATTTCTCCTGGCCACGTGGCGATTCTGCCCATGGATGGGTTCCACTACGATGATGAGTTGTTGTCGCAACGCGGTGACTTGGGTCGCAAGGGCGCTCCTCATACCTTTGATGTTGATGGCCTGCATGTGATGCTACAGCGTATTACAGCTGATGATGGCACCGCCGTAGCCGTCCCGGTATTTGATCGATCCAGGGAGATTTCGCGAGCTGCCGCGCGTATAATCGATCCCGAGGCGCGTCTGGTCATCGTTGAGGGGAACTACTTATTGCTGAATGACCCGCAGTGGGTGAGGTTGTCTGACCTGATGGATTTGCGTGTTTTCATTCAGGTGCCTGAACATACACTTGAGCAGCGCTTGTGGCAGCGCTGGGCTCATCTACCTGATGCGCAACGTAAGACCAAGTTGGAAGGCAATGACTTGCCAAATATGCGTTTGGTCGTCCAGCAGAGTAGCTTTCCTGATTTCTATCTTTACAATGTTTGACAGTCTGAGCTTCCTGACAATGAAGGCCACTTCATGGAGGTAATACGTTACGGTACGGTCAACCGCGGCAAGACCGACTGAGGTGGCTCCCGCCAATTGAAAGTTTGAAGGCGCTACTAAGCACTGATCCTGTTGTATTCCCGGTTCCAACTGCCAGGCTATTGGATCGTTGGTCGTGCACTGTATCCCTGATATACGAGTCGTAAATGACGAAACGCAGCCAAGTCACTATCACCGATATCGCCAAACATGTGGGCATGACCAACATGACGGTGTCGCGTGCATTGAAAAAGCCTGAGAAGGTCAGGCCAGAGACGCGTGAGAAAATACTGGCTGCGGCAAACGAGCTGGGCTACGTACCGAATGCCTTCGCCAGCCATCTCCGAAGTCGCAAGAACCGGCTCATTGGGCTGGTGACAGCCAGCGTGGATAACCCTTTTTACAGTGAAGTGATCAAGGCGATTTCACGTGCGGCCAAGGAGCATGACTACACCATCATGCTGATCGACACCGATGGCTCGCCAGAGCTTGAAGAAGTGGCGATCGATACCCTGCTCAGTTATCAGGTGGCGGGGATCATTCTGTCGCCCGTTTCTGACGATGCCAGTTACCGACCCAATTATCTGGAACGGCTGCGCAAGGCCAACTTGCCGGTGGTGATGCTGGACCGAACGCTGGATGTGACAGACTTCAGCCGTGTGGTACTGGACAACCACCTGGCCGGGCGATTGCTTGGCGAGTGGCTGGTAAAGAAGAACATCGAGCGCGTGCTGACACTAACAGGCCCCAGCGGCTCGCAAATCACACGGCATCGGCTGGCCGGGCTCAAAGCGGCTTATGAGGAGGCGGGCGTTCCTTTGTCATTGGAGCAACGCCCAGGCGACTATACCTTACAGCCTGCCTATCGCGACATGGCCGCCCATCTTCGCCAGGGTAAGCTCCCCGACGCCGTATTCGGTTTCAACCAGTTGATCACGCTGGGGGCGATGCGAGCCCTGCACGATGCCCATGTATCACGGGATGATGTGCTCGTCGTCGGCATCGATCGGCTTCCCTATGCCGATATTTTCGATGTATCGATCCCCTGCGCAGTGCACGACACCTACCAATTAGGGCATGAAGCCTTTCGATTGCTCTTCGAGCAAATAAAAGACCCCACCACCGATGGCCGTGAGGTCACGATCTCTGCCACGCTGATTCAGTAAGTCGCGCGGGAACTTGACATCACAGGGTGGCCAAGCGTTCGGCAATCTGCTCTTCAAGGCGCGACTGATCATCGGCGAAACGGCGGATACCCTCGGCCAGCTTGTCATTGGCCATGGCGTCCTGATTGTGTCCCCAACGAAAAGCAGGCTCGTTGAGCGGTGTTGGCCGTGGGCCGCCATTGCGTGTCATCAACACATTGGCCTTCACGTCGCCCGATGTCGTCGCCAGTTCTTCGAGCAACACCGGCGAGATGGTCAACCGGGGGCAGCCGGCGAGTGCCAGCACCTGGTCGGCGGTGCGGAAGCTGGCGCCCATCACCACGGTATCGTAACCGCCTTGGCTGACCCGCTCGCAGACGCCACGCACGAACTGTACGCCGGGGTCGTTTTCGGGGGTGAAGGTTTGCCCGGTCTCCTTCTTGTACCAGTCGGTGACGCGGCCGACGAAGGGAGACACCAGGAACACACCCGCATCAAAACACGCCTGGGTCTGCGCATCGCTGAACAGAAGGGTCAGGTTGCAGTTGATGCCTTCTTTTTCCAGCACTTCTGCGGCACGAATGCCTTCCCAGGTGGAGGCTAACTTGATCAATATTCGGTCTTTGGCCACCCCTCGCTTCTCGTAGAGCGCCACCAACTCGTGGGCCTTGCGGATGCTGGCCTCGGTGTCGAAGGACAGCTTCGCGGCCACTTCGGTGGATACGCGACCTGGGATGAGCTTGGCAATCTCGCTGCCCATGGCCACGGCGAGGCGATCCACGGCATGTTCTGCCTGCTGGTCGCGGGGTTCGGCTTTGACGGCAGCGAGTTCCTGATCAATCAATGCCTGGTAACCCGGTAGCTCAAAGGCCTTGAGCAGTAATGACGGGTTGGTCGTGGCGTCGTGCGGTTGATAGCGCTGAATGGCCTCCAGGTCACCGGTGTCGGCGACCACCATGGAGTGCTGACGAAGCGCATCGAGCTGATAGGTCATGGAGTTTCCCCTTGGCATTAGTGAGACGTGAAGCCGCCGTCTATCGGCAGGCTGGCACCGCTGATCATTGACGCCGCCGAGCTGAGCAGGAAGGCAACCGGCAGCGCCACTTCACGAGGAGAGGCAAAGCGCCCCAGGGGAATGGCTGCCAGCATCGGGTCGCGCTTGGCGGGGTCTGCCCAGGCGCGTTCGGCCATGGGCGTCAGTGTCACTGTCGGGTTGACGCTGTTGACGCGTATGCCCTTGGGGCCAAGTTCGAGACACAGCACCCGCGTCATGGCATCCATGGCCGCCTTGGACGCGCAGTAGCCGAGATGCCCCGGCAGGGCCGCCATGGCCGCCTGACTGGAGACATTGACGATGCTGCCCTGGCGGCCATTGGCAATCATGTGACGTGCGGCCTCCCGGGCGACCACGGCACTGGCGGTGACGTTGGTGGCCATGATTTGCTCAAGGTCTTTCGCCTTGACGTCGAGAACGTCGTCGAGGATCGAGACGCCCGCGCAGTTGACCAGGCCATCAATGACAGGCATTTCAGCGAAGGCCGCGGTGACCGCCGCTTCATCGGTAATATCGACGGCCAGGGTAAGCGCCCCGAGCGACTGCTCAAGTTCGTTGAGAATGTCTTGATTACGGCCTATCAGCACCAGGTTAGCGCCCAGCTCGGCCAGGGCTTTAGCAATGTCGAGACCGATACCGCTGGTCGCGCCCGTGACGAGAATGCGTTGACTCTGCAGTTCGAAATTCATGGAATACGTTCACTCGCTCTGTGTGTGGCGGGTATTGAGCTGATGCATGATCGGCTTGAGCGTCGGATAGAGCTGGCAATAAAGTGTGAAGAGTTCATCGTATCGACAAGCCGCCGTCTCGCATGGCGTGGCGCGCTCGACGAGGGTGCCGTGCTGTAGCGGCCTGGCGAGGTCGAGCAAACCGCAAGCCTGACCGGCCAGCAGGCCAGCCCCCAGGGCGGCCTCAACGCTCTCCCGGTAGGTGTAGACGGGCATGCGGGTCACGTCGGCGATGATTTGCATCCATAGATCCGACTGAGTGGCACCGCCGACCACGACCAGGTGGTCGTCGAGGGTTACTCCCTGTTGGGAGCCTGCTTCGATGTTGTGCCGTAGCGCGAAGGTCACGCCTTCCAGCACGGCTCGGTAGAGATGATGGCGCTGGTGATAAAGGCTGAGCCCGATGAAACCGGCGCTGGCATGGGCATCCCATACTGGGCTGCGCTCGCCCATCAAGTAGGGCAGGAAGAGCAGGCCGTTGGCCCCCGGGGGGAGTTCGCGCGCGGGCGGCTCGAGACGTTCAAAGGCACTCCCGCTCTCACCGGCGGCGGCCTTGTCCTCACCACAGAAGGTATCGACGTACCAACTAACGGAAGCCCCCGCGGTCAGGGCCCCGCCGAAGGTGTAAAGGTCCTGGTCGCCATTCAGCACATGCGGCATGCTGATGAGCCCCTGCCGGGCATCGACGCGCCGATTGATCACCCCCCAGCACATGCTGGTCCCTATCATGGCGACGTGGTTGCCTGGACGGGTCGCCCCTGCCGCCAGCGTGGCCATCGCCGCATCGACGCCACCGGCGACCACGGGGATACCGGCTTGCAGCCCTAGCGATTCGGCCAGCGATGGCACCAGGCCGCCGACTGTCGCTCCCGAGTCCACCAGCCGGGTCGGCAGTTTGTCTCGATCGAGACCCAGCGCATCGAGCATTTCGGGGGACCAGGCGCGTTTTTCCAGGTCGTAGATACCGCCGATATTACCGGCTGAGCTGTGATCGATAGCGATTTCGCCACTCAGGCGGTAGTTGATGTAGCTGTTGGGCGGCAGCAGATAACGGGTCTGCTCCCAGACCTCGGGGCGTTCGGCCTTGAGCCACATCATCTTGGTGAACCCGTAGTAGCTGTCCACGCCGTTGCCGGTGATATCCCCCAACCGGCTGAGGTCGACGTGCGCTTTCACCCACTGCACCTGAGCCTCAGCCCGACGGTCCATCCATATCAGGCAGGGATAGACGGGCCGGATATCCGCGTCGACCGGGATACCCGAACCGCCGTAAAGGCTGCTGACGCAAAGGCCTTTGACATGCTGGGGATCGACCCTCGGGTCAGCCAGGCAGTCGCGAAGGCAGTCGAGCACCGCCTCCCACCACACATCCGCCCATTGTTCAGCCCAGAGTGGGTGTGGCGTGTCAACGCGATAACCCCGGCTATGTTCGGCCAGTATCTGGCCCTTGCCATCGAGCACTAGCGCCTTGGTGCTCTGGGTGCCAATATCGATACCGATCACAGTTTCCATGCAGCTCTCCTTTTCCCCGCGCGCGGCTGAATCTCGCCAAAGCGTATGTCGGGATTCACAGCGTGCGCTTGCGGCTGATGTAGATCGCCAGCAGGATGATCAAGCCCTTGATGACGGTCTGGAGATAGGGCGACACGCCCATCAGGTTGAGGCCGTTATTGAGCACGCCCAGCAGCATGGCGCCGACTAGCGTACCCAGGATCATGCCGCGCCCCCCGGTGATGGCGGCGCCCCCCAGTACCACGGCGGCGATGGCATCGAGTTCGAAGCCGACCCCGGCATTGGGCTGCCCGCTCATGAGTCGAGAGGTCAGAATCAACCCGGCGATAGCGGCCGTCGTACCGCTCAGGGTGTAGACCAGCAGTTTGTAGCGGGAGACGCGAATACCGGACAGCCGGGTCGCTTCCTCGTTGCCACCGATGGCATACAGGTAGCGACCGGTCGATGTATGGCTGAGCAGTACATAACCGACGGCATAAACGGCAATCATGATCAGGATCGGCGTCTCGATACCGGCCACGCTGCCGCGCCCGAAAAAGGCAAACCCCTCCGGCAGACCGGAGATCGGATAGCCGCCGGTGTAGATCAACCCGAGGCCACGCGCGATGCCCATGGTCGCCAGGGTGACGATAATCGGTGGCATCCCCGCAAAGGCGACGAAGACACCATTGAAGGCTCCGAAAGCGGCACCTACCAAGAGCCCGAGCACGATCGCCAGCGAGGGTGGCAACCCGGCCACCATCATGCCGGCCATGAGCGTTCCTGATAGCGCCATGACCGGGCCGACCGACAGGTCGATGCCGCCGGTGAGGATGGCCAGGCTCATGCCGACGGCGATGATCGCGATGATCGACGACTGGCGCACCAGGTTGGCCAGATTGCTGCCTGACAGGAAGTTGTCATTGATTAATCCCATGGCGAGGAAGACGACGATGAAACCGATCAACGGGTAGAAGACTGGCGTGCGGCGCCAGCGAGCCAGTCGCATCTTGAGTGACTGACGGGCGGAGCCGGGAGTAGATGCAAGCTGGTTCATGCGCTGAGTCCCCCAGTAGCATGGTGCATGATAGATTGTGAGCTGAGATGTTCGCCTTCGAGTTCGGCGGCTATCCGGCCTTGATAGAAGACCGCGACGCGGTCACACAAGCCGAGCACTTCGGGTAGTTCTGAGGAGATCATGATGATCGACACGCCCTGTGCGGTGAGCTCCTTCATCAAGGCATAGATTTCTGACTTGGCGCCAACATCGATGCCCCGGGTAGGTTCGTCGAAGATCAATACCTTGCACTGGTGACCCAGCCAGCGGGCGATGACCACTTTTTGCTGATTGCCACCACTAAGGTTGTCGACCGGCGTTTCAGGGCTAGGAGCTTTAACCCGCACCGAGTTCATCAGGTCGGCGGCAGTACTTGATTCCTTTCGGCGTTTGATAAAAGGCAAGGCGCCCTGGAATTGCGCCAGGTTATTCAGGGAGATGTTATCGCGGCAAGAAAATGGCAGAACCAGTCCTTGGGTCTTGCGGCTTTCTGGTAGCAACCCGATTCCCTGCTCAAGGGCGGTTGCCGGGTGTCGGAGCTTGATCGACTGGCCTTCCATCGTGACCTTGGCATGTGCGGGACGTGTCGCACCGATAAGTCCCATGGCCAGTTCCGTGCGACCGGAGCCTACCAGGCCAGCGAAGCCAAGGATCTCGCCACGATGCAGTTTCAATGAATACTCGGGACCACCGGGGGCGAGGCGCAGCGACTCAATGTCCAGCACCACGTCAGCGTGGTCGGCATCGCACCGGTATTCGGGGAACAGGTTGTCCACGCGCCGTCCGACCATCTTCTCGATCAGGTCATCGGGGGTGGTCGAGGCGGTGTCACCGTCATAGACCTTTTCGCCATCACGCATCACCGTGACGTGATCGCAGATGGTGAAGATTTCTTCCATATGGTGAGAGATGAACACCATGCCGACCTCTTGCTTGCGCAATTCGCGCATGATGCTGAACAGGTGGTCGGCTTCACTGGGCGTCAAGGTGGCGGTTGGCTCGTCAAGCACCAGGATGCGCGCATCCAGCGATAGTGCTTTGGCAATTTCGATAAACTGCTGGTCGGCGACGCTCAGCTCCACGATAGGGCAGTCCAGGGGGATACTCACCTTGAGGCGCTCGAACAGGCGCTGAGCGTCGGCGACCATGCCACGTCGGTCACGTAGCCCTAGTCGGTTGCGTTTTTCACGTCCCAGGAAAATATTGTCGACGGCGTCCAGGTCGGGGATCAGACTGAACTCTTGGAAGATAATGCCGATCCCGGCGTCGAGCGCATCCTGATAACCGTGAAATTCGCAGCGCTTGCCATCAATGATGATGTCTCCCTCATCTTGACGGTAGATGCCGCAGAGAATTTTCATCAGCGTCGACTTGCCAGCCCCGTTCTCGCCAAGCAGGGCATGCACCTCGCCAGCGTGGAGGTCGAGCGACACATCTTGCAGGGCCTTCACCCCGGGGAACGACTTCGAGATGTGCCTCAGGGAAAGTAATGGAGTCATGGAAATACCCTCATGTGCCGCCTGGCGGCGGCACACGTTGTCAGCGTCAGTGGTATCAGGGTTACCAGCTGAAATCGGCGGCTTTATCTCGGTCAATCAGCTCGACGTCGATGGGGATTTCTGCGGGTGCGGTTTCAGCGCCCCAATGCTTGGCCAGCGCCAGGCCCAGGCCCACACGCACCATGTCGGCGGGGTATTGTGCCGAGGTGGCGATGAACTGCGAGTCGTCTTTCTGAATCTCGGCAACGGCTTCGGGGTGACCGTCAACGCTCACCAGTTTGATATCATTGCCGCTGGAGTTGATGGCGATCAGGGCCCCCAGGGAGCCGATGTCGTTGACGCTGAACAGGCCGTCGAGCTCGGGGTTGGCCTGAATCATGTTCTCGGTCACGGACATGGCGTGGGTACGCTCCTGGCGACCATTCTGCTTGTCGACGACCTCAATGCCATCGTATTCCGCAAGCGCATCGTTGCAGCCTTCGATGCGTTCAAGGATAGGCACGACCGGAATGCCATCCAGTAGCGCCACCTGACCTTCTCCGCCGAGTTCCTGGGCCAGGTAGTCGCAGGCTTTATAACCGGCGTCGTAGTTCTTTGACCCCACGAAGCCGTCCACGGGTCCCTCGGCCTGAGCGTCAATGGCAACGGTGGTGACGCCTGCTTCCTCTGCGGCCAGCACCGCCGTTTCAACACCGACCGAGTCGGCGGGATTGAGCAGCAGGATATCAATGTCTTGCTGGATCATATCCTCGACATCGCTGACCTGCTTGGAGACATCGTGGCGGGCATCGGTGGTGATCACTTCGGCGCCAATGCTCTCCGCGGCGCTCTCGAGCGCCTTTTGCATGGTCACGAAGTATTCGTTGTTAAGTTCCTGAAAAGACATGCCGATCTTAAGGTTATGCTCATCGGCCGTTGCGGTTCCCGCTGTCAAAACGGCGGCGCTGGCGGCGACGATGGCCGTCTTGCGAAAGGGGGCTGCGATATCATTAATTTTCATGGTTGGCTCCAAGGTTTTTGTTGTGGCATTGCTGTTGTGGCATTTAATGATGCGAGAGAGCTGACATTTATTGAAATGTTAACGTCAACATTGAAAAGCTAGAAGAGTCCTGATGACAAAGCAATAGAACTCAGACCAATGTCTACTAGCGCCTGATGACTCTCTCCGAGGTTTACTTTACATATCGAAATTGCTGGGCAGGACCACCATGTCACGAATGGTGACATTGCGAGGGCGAGTCAGGATGTACATGACAGCATCAGATACATCCGTTGGCTCAATAATGCTGCCTGACTCTTTCGCCTTGCGCAGGTTTTCTTCCGGCCAGTCAGCCAGCAAGGCACTGTTGACAGGACCCGGTGACACCGAAGCCACCCGGATGCCATGTTTCAGGACTTGGCGACGCACGGTCTGAACGAAATTGTTCATGGCCCATTTGGATGAGGCGTAGACCGGCTCCCAATGGACGGGGAAGTGCCCGGCGACCGAGCTTGTCACCATGATGTCGCCTGTTCCGCGTTCAATCATGTGTGGCAAGACGTTCTGGACGTTCTTCATCACGACGCTGACATTGAGGCTCACCATGCGGTCAATGGCATCTGGGTCAGCGTCAAGCAAGTCACCCCCGATATAGCTACCCGCATTGGCGTGGAAGATATCGAGTTGGCCGGCTTTCTCCAGGATTTGTGACAGCAGCGTTGCGCAGTCCTTGGGATCGAGCAAGTCCATGACCAGCGGAATCGCCGCATCGCCCAATTCCTCACAGATTGCCTTCAGTGCGGCCTGGTCGCGGTCAACCAGTACGACGCGAGCGCCTGATGCAATCATCGCCTTTACCGTCGCAAGCCCTATTCCCGACGCCGCGCCTGTAACGGCGGCTACTTTTCCTTCCAATTCATTAGCCATCAAATTCTCTCCTTTAATTGTCTTTTGTCGTTAAAGCAACTTGACGTTGGACAAACATTTGTACAGCGGGTGAGTGCTGATATCTCTCGAATGTTAACGTCAACATTAATGAACACTAGTCGTCCGCCATGGGCAAATCAATGGAGGGTAGACCAATGTCTAGCGTGGGGGGAGGTATGGCTGCCATCACTCAATGCTGGAGTGCCATCAGGCGCAGGCAAATATCAAGCAGATGGCGAAGTACCATGAGGTTACGTCATCGACACATTGACGGTGTTGCACTCAGAACCTGCATACGCCCTGATCTTGATAAACGACATTTAGCCGCGTTGTAAACCGATTTGACGTCCTTAATGAGGTGCCATGAGAGGTCCTGATCCGTACCAGCTTGAAAAGTTTAAGATTTTATCAGAACTATCTTAGTAATCTAATAAAAAAGTTCACCTATCAAGATGTTGATATAATTTTATCAGTCGGAAATAAATACCACTATACCTTTATTTATATAGTCAATTGTACTTTGCTTCTTGAATAAATCTAAGTTATAGACAAAAGTTAATAAAAATATTTTATCATGGTGATGTCATGAAGTCGTCTCGCGGACTGTTAATAGCAACCCTGCTAATAACTATATGTTTGGTTATAGGTTCTGCTAAAGCACAGTATGAGCCTTTTCCTCCAAGCCCAGAAGATAGTGATTTACTAAAGAGTTGGGTTGATGGCGCTGACCCTGTTTATCTTATAAGTATTTTTTCAAATAGTTGCACTAAAGTGATTCGCAACAACAATACACACAATAACGGGGTTGCATTGATTCTTGAGAGAAGTAGAAATTTGTTAACCACTTCACCTATGCTCGAAACATCGGGACCTAACAGGGGAGGTAGCGCTTGCTTAAATAGTGAAACAGAGCATTAGGTTACTCAACGACTAGATTATGATGGCGCTCCTTCAGCATATTTTATGTCTTTAGCTAAACCAGTTTGTTTAGCACCGATCATGTATATATTACCCTCTGGCAGCTGTCAGAGGCAAGGCTGCGCATTGAGAGCACCAGTCGGTAGCGATAGCCTTATTGTTACTAAATCAAAAGCATTAGCGGATTTTTTCAGAACTCGTATAACCAATAATACCGAATTAAATCGACTCACAGGGCTTTCCTCAAAAGCATGTGAGGCATGATGAGTCTTGGCGACTACTGCGTCGAATAAATATGAAATACCAACTAAGCGTGGAGGATTAATAAAATGTCAAGATTAAGCTTTTTAATGACATGCTTTTTGACATTATTTCCTGCGATTGGGTTGGCAGACGTTATGCAGTCACCTCCGGAAGAGCCACCACAACAAGATACTCAAGAGACAGCTTGTCATCAGATAAACCAGACTTTAGGTATGCCGAAAGGTACCGCCTTGTCGATGTTGGCAGGAAGTAGAAATAAAGCCAGAAACGTTGTAAATTTTTATCAATGTTATGGGCTTTTTTCGATTATGCAAGACTACCCATCGTCTGATGAAATAAAGTCTTTAGCAAAAAGCTTATACCAGACGGAGGGAAAGCAAATCACGACGCTTGCTGTATCAATCAACTCAGGCTTAAGTAACATTGTGCTGGGGCCAAGGCTTGGAATATTCACTGAAGGTGCCATGCATGATTTTATAATGAGGATGCACGCGGCCGAAATTGCCTATAGGAATCTTGATTTCTATGCTAGGTCTGGATCTGCCGAAGATATTGTGGAACTAGGTGCCTTATGCTTCACGGCTGTCGAAGCCATTCAAGAATGGAAGAATAATCATTCCCATGATGAAAAGTTAGTCGCGGAGTTGCAAAGCTCTCAATCAGAAGCTGATATCCAAGAATCACTCAATGACCAATCGGCAACTACCTTGGCACTTGCTAATGAATTGTTCTTTGGTTACCCAACTCCGCCTGAGGATGCGGTGTCAGATAATCAAGCAATAGGTATCAATTTGAGCTTGCCCATCAAAATGAGCCTTATGGCATGGAATGCAGATGGACGCCCCCATCCTGCGCTATTTACTAATGACAGTTTTCAAAAGGCACGATCGGAAATTAGTGAAATGTGCAATTAGAATTAAGTAGTTTTAAACACTCGCTTATCTGTCCGGTGGTAACATTCGGTTGGCAGGGGAAAGGAATGATGCACGTTTAGCGCTACGCTTGTCGGGTGCTCAGACCGTTGAAAAGCGATAATCTGCGGTGGCTCAATGGTTGCTGATCGCGCAATGAATTGGGCTTCGAACCTCATTATCCGGCCGGGGGTTATGCCGCTGGTTTTTCGTGTGGGCGTGCTGTGAGATCGACACCCAGTGCACGCGTTACGGCGAGCATGGTTTTAAGTGTGGGATTACCTTGCTCGCTGAATGAGCGGTAAAGCTGCTCACGTGAGAGACCTGTTTCACGGGCTAGTTCTGTCATGCCCTTGGCGCGTGCAATCACCCCCATCGCTTTTGCGATGTAAGCTGAATCGCCGGTTTCTAGGGCATCCGCGAGAAACACGGCAATCGCTTCCTCACTCTCCAAGGCCGCTTCTGGATCGTACTCATAGATTTTGTCGGTCATGACGCCTCCCACTCTAATGCTAATCGGTGCGCAGTTTCGATATCGCTTTGCTGTAGTTTTTGGACTACTTAGACGCAAGATAATTCAAGAGTCTTTGTGGGGGTATTATTGCTGATCGCTCAATGAATTGAGCTCCTACGAACCCACATGCACATGCGTTGGTGGTTGGTACTCAGCCCCTTTAGGAGCCAGACTTCGTCGGGCGATAGCCTACGGTGGCTCGATCATTAAGGCTATGTTTGGCTGGTCGTCAACTTGGTCTTGGTGGTGCGATAGACGCTATCTTTAGTGATCAACTAATTCCGGTCAGTATTTTAAGTTTTCTTCTGCAATCATGGGCGGCATGCCTCCACCGGGGCGTTATCCCAGCAATTTCACCGGCGAGCCATGCTTTGCTCGATGCGGGATGGCTGACGCTGAACCGATTCCAGCTCACTTAACTGGTCTATCAGCACGTACGATTCATCTCGTCCGACATTCAAAGATCGGCTGACTTCGGCAACACTGTAACCTTGGTCAAGCACCAGACAGATAGCTTCCTGTTTGAACTCTGGCGTAAAAGGTCGTCGTTTTCTGGTCATCTGACACCTCGCTTTTGGTGGTGATAATACCGCCTACGTGCTGTCCAGAATCAGTGAGTCACTACATCTAGGCGACTCCGTCACGAATAGACGTGAAATAGTTTTCGCCTCCTATCTGTCCGCCTTTTAAGGCTACCTCTAAGCCATTGAACGCCGGCTGGTCGCTATGGGTCGTGCAGAGCGGAGAGCCTGGCGTTTCCGGCAGGGGTAGGCGCGTGGTTAGGGCGTGTACGCCAAGTTGGCTAAGGGCATGGCTAGAAGTGTCGCCCCCCGCGATCACGGTGCGTTTAAGTCCATGGATTTCTACCATCTTGCGTAATAACTGACCTAGCGAACGACCAATAAGGTGGCGAGCTGTTTCGCCACCCTGGTGCACCGCATCCGCATCGCTGTTTGGCCCCATGGCCGTATAAACAATGACGCTTTCACCCTGATTGAGTGCCTCGATAGCATCTTCCAATGCCTGATGTAGCGTCTCAGCATGAGTATGCTCGTCGATAAGATTGACGACATCGATGGCAATAGCGCGAAAACCATGGGCTTCGGCAAAACGGATTTGTCGGGCCGTCACTTCAGAACAGCTGCCTGATACCACTGCGATTTTCTCAACGCTGCCAGGGGAGGAGAATAAAGGCGGGTTAGAAGGGATCAACGCATGCTCTCGCCAAGTATTGACTAGCGCATACTCGACAGCGGACGATCCGACAACGTAGCTGCCACCGGGTAAGCGGGTACGCCATAGCTGTTCGCCTACTTTTGCCTGATGGTCCCTGTTCAGCGTGTCGAAAAGCAGTATGTCGTTTGAGTGGCTGAGTTGGTCGACTTGCGCATCAATCTCGACTGATTCGAGACACAGCACATCGGCTAAGCCTGTAGACAGCGGGGTTTGTTTAGCCAAATGGCGCCTTAAGTCAGCTTCTGCCATGGGCGTTACCGGGTGGCGGCTCATCACGGGGTGGCGATCAATTCGATGAACCTCGCCATCAAAGACGGCGAAATGTTGGCCAAAAACAGTGTAGCGCTTCAACTGAGGGGCGCCGACCACCAGCGGTACGCAGCTTTGCTCAAATAGGGCTTTGCCTACTTCCACCGCTTTACCGATATTGCCAATATCCGGCGCGCTATCGAAGGTAGAACATACCTTATAGTGACACAGCGAGGCATTAAGGGACTTCAACCATGCCAGTGCTTTTTTGAGGTGTGTTTCCATCCACTCTGGGGATTCGCTGCGACTGGTGCCTGCTAAGCCAATCGCTGAGTAATCGGCAAACGGAGCTAACTGATCCTTACGGGGTGGCGCCAGGAAAAGCACCGTTTTCACGCCATGAAGGCTTAGCGATTCCATGGCATCGGTGGAGCCAGTGAGGTCATCGCCGTAATAGGAGAGGAGAAAAGGCGTGCTCATATGTTAAATGTCTCCATGGCCTGGGCGAGTTCATGATGATCGCGGGCATAGGTTGCTAGCGGGATATCGGTCATGGCTGCTTGCCACGCCTGGCGCAGACTGGCTACCCCGCCTGCAATGCCACCGGGGTGAGCCATGATGCCGCCGCCACAGCAGTAAATCAGGTCGCTATTGCCAAGTGCTTGATAGGTGTCCACGACCTGGGCGGCGCTTTGCCCAGAAGAGAAAACCGGCATGATCTGGTAACCCGCAGCAGGCGGCTTAAACATGGGCGTTTGGCAGGCGCGTGCACTCGTAATGACGCTGTCGTCCTCTTCGCTGAATTTATTGCGCAGGCCATTCACGTGGATATGATCCACGCCGGCCAGCCGCCACAGCTTATGGTATGCGGTAAACGCCATTCCTAAATGAGGTGAGCGGCTCAACATACCCCAGCCCGCGCGATGTCCATGCAACGCTACCTGGCAGTGACGGCGCAAGTGCGCTACGCCCGCTAAACCAACGCTGTTGACGGCGACCATGACGCAGGTGCCGCCAGCAGCTACGACATAGTCATGCTGGGCACGCATCTCATCGATATCACCACTGATATTAAAGGCGTACATCACCTTTTTGCCGGTACGCTCTGCATGGGCGTTAATGATGGGCATGATGGCATCAACTCGAGCGCGCAGCGGGTTATGGGGGCCGTTGGCCTGCAGCTCATCGTCTTTAATGAAATCAATACCTCCCGCGACAAGTTGCTTTACTATGTCAGCAGTTTCAGCCGGGGATAAACCCACGCTGGGCTTGATAATGGTGCCAATCAGCGGGCCATTGTGAATACCGGTGAGCTTGCGTGTACCATCGGTGCCAAATTGAGGGCCTGGATAGACGTCCGTGAAAGCATTCGGTAAGTCGATATCCAGGAGTTTCACCGCAGAAAATTCTTTTAGCTCAAAAAGATTCCCTGCAACGGTAGAGACCAGGTTGGGCAATGAAGGCCCTAGGTTTTCTAGCGGCCACGAGAGCTCCACTAACGCGCGTTGGAAACGGGTGTGGCCTTGAGGAGCGAGATCGGCGCGCATGGGTAAGGAAGGTGTATTTCCCGCATCCAGGGTCTCAATGTTTTCGACCACTGCACCATGGGCTTCCCGTAAGGCATCGGTTTCATTAGCTAGGCGGGTAAAAGTGCCGGATGACTGCTCACCGGCCATGACCTGAGCCGCGCGCTCAACCGGGTAGGGAGTCTCAATTAGGTAGCGGGCGTAAATTCGAGTACTCATTGATATGACTCCGGTAATTTAATAGAACAGGTCGCGTAGAAAAAGCGAGATCATCGGCACATAGGTAATCAGCATTAAGCAAGCAATGATGGTGAGTACCGGAGGAAGTAGGAAACGGAATAACTGCTCGACGGGCAGTTTGGCTACTTGTGCAGCGGCAAATAGATTCACCCCCAAAGGCGGAGTAAACATGCCAAGTGCCAAATTCACCACAATCACAATGCCGAAGTGAACCGGGTCAATGCCGAAGCTCATGGCAATGGGTGTCAAAATGGGCGCAAGAATCAAAATTGCCGCAGAGGTCTCGATAAACATGCCGACCACCAATAACAACATGTTGATGGCGAGAAGAAAGGTGTAGTGATTATCAAAGGTGCTTTGTGCCCAAGCACCAATGTCGCTGGCTAATCCTGAACGTCCAATCACAAAGCTAAGAATGGAAGCGGCAGCGATAATCAGCATGATTGTGCCTGCTGATAGCGCGCTCTCGCGAAAAATGCGCGGCAGGTCGCTAACTTTTATGGTGCGATAAACCACTATACCTAAAAACAGTCCATACAGAACGGCGACCGCTGAGGCTTCGGTGGGGGTGAAAATACCGCCATAAATACCGCCGATAATAATCACCGGCATTAATAGCGCGAGAAAAGCGCTGCGAAAGGCTGGCCAGATGGGTGAGCGTAAATCTCCATCCTGCGTGCCGTAACCTTTTATACGGCACCAAACGATAACCATGACAATCAGGGCAAGACCGATCATGAGACCGGGACCGAAACCAGCTAGAAACAGCTGTGTGATTGATGTTTGCGTGCTTACACCGTAAAGAATCAACGGTACGGAAGGTGGGATAATAATGCCCAGCTCAGCGGAAGAGGCCTGAATGGAGGCGGCCATCGGCGGCGGGTAGCCACGGGCTACCATGGCAGGAATCAAGATGGCGCCGATGGCGAAAGTGGTCGCCACACTTGAGCCTGAAATGGCTGCAAACATCATGCAGGTAACCACGCAGGTACAGGCTAAGCCGCCCTGAATACCGCCTACCAACGAGCGAGCAAACTCGACCATGCGGGTAGCAATACCTCCATTGCTCATAATCTGGCCTGCCAGAATAAAAAACGGCACTGCCATCAATGGAAAGCTATCCAGGCCAACAAACATACGCTGGGGAACAACCAGCAAAGGGACGCTGCTGAAAAAATAAAGACCAATCACCGCGGTTAAGCCAATGGCCACGGCAATAGGAATCGAGAGAGCAAACAGCGCTATCAACGCTGAACTAATTGCCAAGTTCATAGCGTCTCTCCCACTTCAGCGCTGTCAGGGCCGGTGTGGTGTTGCTTGCAGTGATGCTGATACTCCATGCAGACCTGTCGGGCCATGACGGCGACGATAGCCACGGCACAGCCAGTGGGTATAGCAGCGTAAAACCACGACATGGAAATTTGCAGCATGGCAATTTGCTGGCCAGAGACGCGAAGCGTAATCAAGTAGCCTTGCCAGACAAGAATACTGAGTAATGTTAGTACCGCGGTACATACCAAACGCTGGCCATAAATACGTAGGCGCTGTGGTAAGCGATCAATGAAAAGGTCGATAGAGATCATGGCGCCGTACCAAAACGCCGCTGCGCTGACTAAAAACACGCTCCAAATAATTAATCCACGCGCCAGGATTTCTGACCAAGCGGCCGGATCGCCGAGAACAAAGCGTGTAAATACTTGAAATGAGACTAATGCCACTGCAATGGCGAGAAGTACAGCAGCGAGATTATGAGTGAGCTTAATGAGCCCCATGGACACGGTATTCAATAACGACAACATAAGCTAAACCTCATTGTCGGGGGGGAAGTGCCTCCCGGCTGGGAGGCACATAGCGTGAGAGTTTTCACTTAGTAGCGCGGATACGCTCCAATAGCTCACTGCCATACTCATCTGCGTAGCGTTCGTAGGCGGGTTCAACGGCGCTACGGAACTGCTCGTAGTCAATCTCGGTGACGACTTCCATACCGTTACTACGCAGGAGTTCTACGCCTTCTTCTTCAATCCGCTGAACGGCTTCACGCGAGGTTTGAGCCGCTACCTGGGCGGCTTCTCGGAACCAGCCTTGCTGCTCATCGTTTAGGCCATCCCAATAGATTTTCGACATCACCAGGGCAGTTGGGGAGTAAACGTGACCGGTAAGCGTTAGATAATCCTGGATTTCCCACATATTGTTAACTGTCAAAATGGGGATTGGATTTTCCTGCCCATCGATGGTGCCCTGCTGAAGCGCGGTGATAACTTCCGTCCAGGAGATAGGCGTTGGTGCAGCGCCCAAGGCCTTGAATGTTTCCAAGTGCACTTGGTTTTCCATCGTGCGGATCTTCATACCTTCCATGTCTTCGGGGGTTTCGACTGGGCGCACGCTATTAGTCAGGTGTCGAAAACCGTTCTCCGCCCAGGCCAAACCGATTAACCCTTCATCTTCAAAGTCCGCTAGCAGTGATTGACCAATCTCGCCGTCAAGCACTTTGTGGGCGTGGTCGTAATCACGAAATAGGAAAGGGAAATCAAGTGCATATACCTCAGGCACAAAATTACCAATAGGGCCGGTTGACGTTAATGTCAGCTCGACGGAGCCGATTTGTAACCCTTCAAGTACATCCCGCTCGCCACCTAAGGCACTGGCAGGACGCAGGTTAATTTTGAATTCACCATCGCTAAGTCTATCGATCTCTTCGGCAAAGGCGCGACCGGCTTCGCCATAGTGAGAGTTAAGTGGAGGCGTGAATGCCAAGTTCATCTCTTGAACGGCCAACACTGAAGTGCTGGCAGTCAATGCTAGGGTGGCGGCAATAGCGGCTGAGATTTTGTTGAGGTTATAAGTGATCATTTTCTACTCCAGATTATTATATTTAGAAACGTCGTGTTGCGTGTTTAATGACGGTAGAACTAAGCGTTGCAATCGCCTTTGCTTTAGGTAATACGCCGAATGCTTTCGGCAATTTCTTCGGGCTCGAATACACGTTTCCAATCATCGCGCATCAACTGCGGCTTGCCATTTTCAATAGCTTTATTGCAGGCATCAGAAAATACGCCGGGCTGCTCATCGAAGATGACCGCTGCCAGGATGTTCATATGGCCAAGTAAAAAATCTCGGGCGCACTCTTGGTCAACGCCGCGGGCGACAACCTCGTCCATCGCTTCGCGCATGACGACCAATAGTGTGGCGCATACAGTCTCTGAAAGGCCGGGCTCGAGGAGTGCCATCTGATCAACTGAAACGCGGTGTGAGCGAACGACCGGCGCGTAAATTGTTTTCGCGATTGCTTCGCCTAATGCATAAAGCTCTTCAGGCCCTTGCATCAGTGCATTTACGATGTGCTGCTTAGCCTTGGCGCCGCCAAAGTAGTCGCGCTTAGCATCTAACTCTGTTTCATCGTTGAAGATGGGTGGGTGGCAGGGATGAGTGACGAAGTAGACCAGATCATCACGGTTTGGCAGATGACCGGCAAAGGGTGCGGCAGCGTCCAGGGTGATGACCATGGTGCCGCTTGCCATCAGAGGGGATAGTTCATCGGCCACTCGCCCAACGAGTGTGTCGGGGACCGCGAGTATCACCACCTGCGCATCGGGCACTGCTTGTTTGGCATCTACGCAGCTGATACCGAGCCCTTCTGACAGGCGCTGGCGGCCTGCGTCGCTCAGTTCTACGTGGCTGACGGTATAATCTGACTGTTGCAAGTTGCTCGACAGTCGGTAGCCCATTTTTCCGCCCGCGCCGATAAGGGCAATGTTGGTCATAGCTGACTCCAGTGAATATGTTGAATGGCGGTAGCCATATATTTGCCGAGGGTTAAGATTGAAGATAGAGCGCAATTTGCTCGGCAACTGGTATGATGACATAATATCTATAGCAGTCTGTCAAATGCTGCTTTAGTCGTATTTAAGTCAATTTTTCTGAATCTATGCTGCTGAAGCGCTAGCCTGCTGGCGCCTATTGAATAACCAAGCCGCTTTTATTGGCTTGCGAGGAGGGATAGTCATGCAACAAGCCCCTAAAATTACTCGGCGCAAGCTGTCAGACGAAGTATTTGATCGACTTTATGAGATGATTGAGACAGGCCATTTTAGACCTGGAGATACGCTCCCTTCGGAGCGAGAGCTGATGGATAGCTATGGTGTGGGACGGCCGGCGATTCGTGAGGCAATGCAGGCACTTGAGCGTATCGGACTAGTCGGGATAAACCATGGGCAGCGCCCTAAAGTATTGCAGCCGACGGCGACTGGGCTGTTTTCACAGATCGATTTAACTGCACGCCATATGCTCGCTAGTTCTTCACAGTCGCTTGAGCAACTCAAGGAGGCACGTATATTCTTTGAACTTGGTATGGTGGAAAAGGCAGCAGGCCAAGCTTCTGCCGCAGACATTGAGCACTTGCGTGAGTTGTTGGAGCAACAGCGCACTCATCTAAATGAAGATGCTCAAGCCTTTATCGAGATTGATATGGCGTTTCATACAGCTATTGTAGGCATTACCCGTAATCCTATTTTTATAGCAACCAGCCAAGCCATGCTCGGCTGGTTAGCACGTTTTCACTCAAGCCTGCTTCACTGGGAAGGAAATGAAGATATTACCCTCATGGAACACGCCAAAATTATTGACTGTATCGAACAGGGAGATAAAGAATCGGCCGTGGAGGAAATGCGTAAGCACTTAGCGCGCGCACGCCTACTCTATTGCTTGAGCAACTAATACGACAGCGAAAGCAAGCGCAGAAGCAGTAGTGAGAAGAAAGCAAATAGCAATCTTGCGATGACGTTCTGGACGGCGGTCTCAAGTTCCAAGCGCAACACTATTATAAGGTCTGAGTGCCAGGTATTGCTTTCTTCAGCATGTCAGCATAAACGTCTAAAGGCGTAAGAACATTCAGCGATTCGTTTGGTCGGGTATTCAACGAGTCAGCAATGGCGTCGAACTCTTCTTGGCTGTGCACCGATAAATCGGTGCCTTTCAGGAAGTATCGACGTCACCCACTTTGCGATACCAGAAACAAAGCTTGGCGCGTATTGCCGCAAAAAGCCTTTATTGACAGTCGCTATTGCCAAGTTGCCTGGTTAGCACGGGTGGCCGCGAGGTGTGCTTCATCCAGTGTGATGCCGAGGCCAGGCTCATCAGAGAGCGTCAGCCAGCCTTCGGCATCGGGCTTGATGGCGGTCGTCAGCGGAAAGTCGCGCACTTCGGGTGTCCATTCTGGTGGGTCGAAGGGGTACTCCAGATAAGGGCAGCCTGCTGGGCCAACCGCCCCGGCGGTGAGATGCAGGTTGGCGGCAAGGCCGATGCCATTGCCCCAGGTGTGCGGCGTGAACCACTTGCCCGCGGTGGTGACCTCTTTTGCCAGTCTGGATAAGCCTAGAAGCCCGATTGAGCAGACGGCGTCCGGTTGGTAGACCTCAAGACACTGCTGTCGCAGCATTTCGCGGAATTCGTAGGGTTCACGGGTCATCTCGCCACCGGCGATTTTAAGCCGCTCGCTGGTCAGGTCGTTGAGGGCGCGCATCCCAGGATAATCGCCGCGATAGAGCGGCTCCTCCATCCAGAGCACATGATGGCGAATCAGTTCCTCAGACACCTCGCTTGCCTTGGCCAGGTCCCAGGGGGCTTGGGTATCCCAGGGCATCCGCCAACCCCGACTGGCACATGGACGACGATACATTGCGCGGCCTAATGGCAGAAATCGAGCAAACCGGCGTCCCTATTGAAGGTGCCCAAACGTGGATCGATGAAAATCGAGACTTGATTGATGAGTGGTTGGCTGCTGGCGATGCGGGGTAGTGACACATAATTTAAATGACTATATTTAAGTGACTATCACCGAAACAGATGATGACCATGCAAACCGTGCATTGAAAGGTGCCATCGAGGCAATGGCCGATAAAGCAGGGCGGCAGGTTAACGTCGTTTGCCTTCGGTGTATGAGTGACGTTTTGTGGCGGGATGATTGCTGATCGCTCAATGAATTGAGCTCCTACAAACCCCCATGCACATGCGTTGGTGGTTGGTATTCAGCCCCTTTAGGAGCCAGACTTCGTCGGGCGATAGCCTACGGTGGCTCGATCATTAAGGCTATGTTTGGCTGGTTGTCAACTTGGTCTTGGTGGTGCGATAGACGCTATCCAGGTGGGCGAGCATGGCGCGTTCGGCGGCATCCGGGTCGCCGCGTTTCAGGCCATCCACGATATGCCGGTGCTCGTGGTAGCTGCGTTCGATGGCACCGGGCTCGCGCATTACCTGGCGGCGGATATGCAGGCCAAAGGCATAAAGCTCTTCGGCGTAGCGCAGCAGGATCTCGTTGTTGGCGTATTCCGATATCAGCTTGTGGAAGTTCTGGTCGGAAAGCTGGAAATGCACGGGGGCGTCGAACAGTCGGCTTTGGGCGTCGAGTAGCTGTTCCAGGCCTTCGATGCCCTTGTCGTCGATATTGATGGCGGCACGCCGGGCTATGGCAGCTTCCACCACAATGCGGCTTTCGAACACGCTGTCCACGTCAAAGCGATTCATTTCGCGGGATGTGGCGTCAGCAGTGGCGGGGCGGCAACGTGCCAACGTTTCTTCATCCGCGCGAATGCGTGTCTTGCTGCCATGGGAGACGCTGATCAGGCCGTGAGCCGTTAGCTGGGCGAGTGCCCCGCGGACGGTTTCGCGGCTCACGCCAAATAACTGTGCCAGCTCACGCTCGCTGGGCAATTCATCGCCGTCTCTTAGCAGCCCGGTCAGGATCATGTCGGTCAGCTTGTCGGCCAGAATTTCTTTCTTGGTCCGATTCTTGAGTGTTTTTTCGAAAGCGAATGCCGGGTTGCTCATGATCCCTCCTGTCTCAGCTGGTCTGGATAATAGACCATAAGCTGATCAAATACTACATACCCTTTCTGGTCCTTTCGACAAAGGTATAACGTCTTAATTCAGTGCTTGACGGTACCTGATGGGCGGTTTAAGTTTCTGGACTACTGGTCTGGTTAACCAACCAGCAGTCCAGTGAAGCAAAACCAATTACAATCCAGGAGTGCATCATGCTCAAGAAGCTACTCGGCGTTTCCGCTCTCACTCTGGCCATCGCCAGTACGCATGCCCAGGCTGACAAAATCGTCTTCGCGATCGGTGGTACCCCCAACAGCCTGCAGGGCCAAACGGCGCAGGAATTCGCCGACCGCCTGCAGGACCGCCTTGGCGACAATCATCAGGTGGAGTATTACCACAGCGGCCAGTTGGGCGACGAGAGGCAGCTCGTCCAGAAGCTGCGGCTCGGTACGGTCGACCTCGCGGGGATCTCTTCCATCATGTCATCGGTCTCCCCCGAATTCGCCCTGTTCGATATGCCCTTTTTGGTCAAGGACCGGGACCACCTAAAGCGTATCGATCGCGAGATCGTGATGCAGGATCTGGCCGAGAGCGCTGGAGAACAGGGTCTCAATATCATCTCTACCTGGGAAAATGGCTTCCGTCACATCACCAACAATGAACGCCCCATCAACGAACCCGGCGACCTGGAGGGGTTGAAGATCCGCACGCCTCAGAGTGAGTGGCGCACGCTGATGTTCGATACCTGGGGTGCCAACCCCACCCCGATGGCGTTTTCCGAAGTCTTTGTCGGCCTGCAGACCGGCGTGGTCGATGGGCAGGAGAACCCGCTCAGCAACATCAACGGGGCCAAGTTCCAGGAAGTGCAGGATTATCTCTCGCTTTCCAATCACGTTTATTCGCCGATCTGGTTGACCGCGGGCAAGGGCGGCTGGGAGCAGCTCTCTGAGGACGTTCGTGCTGCCATTACGGCGGTTGCTATCGAGACGCAGGACTGGGCACTTGCAAAAGGGGCCGAACTCGATAACTCACTGCTGGAGGCCATGCGTAACGACGGTATGGAGGTCAACCGGGTGGATCGCGATGCCTTTGTCGAGGCCAGCAACCCGGTCTACGCGGAATTTGCCGAGAAAGTAGACGGCGGTCAGGAACTGGTGGACCGGGCCATGGCGTTGGCCGAGGAGTAACGCCGGATGTCATCCCCAACGGGCGCCGTCACGGCGCCCTCTCTCACTCAAGCGCAGGAGGGCTACGCCATGAGTTTACTGGGTCGTGTCAATCGACTGCTGGAACGGTTGCTTGAAGCGCTGACCGTGTTTCTGTTGCTGGCGCTAACCTCGATCGTCATTGCCGCTGTGGGGTTTCGTATGGTCGGCAACTCGTTCTCCTGGTACGACGAGGTGGCCTCTATCGGCCTGGCATGGCTGAGCTTTTACGGTGCCAATCTGGCAGCCCTCAAGCGAACCCATATGGGCTTTCCCGGGCTGGTCAGCCGCGCGCCAGCAGCCATTCGTGCCAGCCTGTTCATTTTCTCGGAAGTCGTCGTCATCGGCTTCTTCCTGGTGATCGCTTACTACGGTTATGTCGTTCTCGACATCCTCGCCTGGGATAACCTGGTGTCCCTGCCCTGGATCGGTCTGGATGTGACCCAGTCGGTCATTCCGATCAGCGCCGTACTGTTCATTGTCTGTGAGCTGCTCAGTATGCCCATGGCATGGCGCAAGATGCGCAGCGGCGTGGACGGTGACGCGGAAGAGATCGAAGCGGCCATCCGCCAAGCCGAGGAAGACCTGAAGGAGTATCGCGCATGACACTGTTGATCATTATCGCCGCGCTCTTTGCCCTGGTTCTGGTCAACGTGCCGATCGCCGTGGCCATCGGGGTGGTGGGCGTCGTGGGCGTCTATCTGAACATGGGGGCTGACGCCCTGGTGAACGTTCCGCTCACGCTGTTCAACGGGGCGACCAAGTTTCCTCTGATTGCTATCCCGCTGTTCATTTTCGCCGGGGCGTTGATGAACACATCCGGCATTTCGTTGCGGCTCATCAACCTGGTCACCGCGATTGTCGGCTTCGTTCGGGGTGGCCTGGCGATGGTCAATGTCGGGGTCTCGCTGTTTTTTGCCGAGATATCCGGGTCCGCCGTTGCCGATGTCGCCGCTACCGGGTCGGTATTGATTCCGGAAATGAAACGGCGCAAATACAACCCCAACTTTTCTGCCGCAATCACGTCCTCGTCGGCGTCTCTGGCCATCATCATTCCGCCGTCGCTGTCGATGATTTTGTATGGCGCGATCGCCGATACGTCCATCGTCAAACTGTTCGTCGCCGGTATCGTACCCGGGCTGATCGGCGCTGCGGGCCTGGCGGGTGCCTGCTATTACTATGCGGTCAAGTATGACTTGCCCCGCGAAGAGTCGTTTTCGCTCAGCACTCTGGGCAAGGCGTTCAAGGAGGCTTTCTGGGCACTCCTGCTGCCGGTGATCATCCTGGGTGGCATCTTCGGTGGGTTTGTTACCGCGACGGAAGGCGCCGGTATCGCCGTGCTGGCGGCCCTGCTGATCGGTGGGCTCGTCTACCGGGAGCTGAACTTCAAGATCCTTTATCGCGCCGTGATTGAAGGGGTCACCCAGACTGCGGTGGTGATGCTGCTGGTGGCGACCTCGGCCGTGCTCGGTCTGTTCTTGACCGAAATGCAGCTCCCTCAACAGCTGGCCAGCGAAATTACCGCCATTACTGAAGATCCGGTGCTGGTGCTGGCGCTGCTCAACGTATTGCTCCTGCTGCTGGGCATGTTCCTGCACGGGGCGGCGGCGATCATTCTGGTGGTGCCCATCGTCATGCCGCTGGTGCATCAGATCGGCATCGATCCCATCCATTTCGGTTTGATTCTGACGCTCAACCTGGCCATCGGCCAGCAGACCCCGCCGGTGGCGTCCGTGTTGGCGACGTCCTGCTCGATTGCCAAGACCGACATGTGGGAAACCACGAAGGTCAATTTCCCAATGATTCTGGTGCTGTTCGTGGTGCTGATGCTCGTCACTTATGTACCAGCGATTCCCATGACGCTCGTTAACTTCTTCTATTGATATGGAGCTCACTATGTCCGATATACGCCCTGTCATCGCCGTGACGCTCGGCGACCCCGCCGGCATTGGCCCTGAGCTGATTGCAAAACTGTTCGCCGAGGCAGCGCTTTTCAACAATGTGCATACCGTGCTGGTGGGCGACCGCTGGCTGTGGCAGGAGGGCCAGCGCGTTGGTGGCCAGGCCCATGACTTGCCGGAAGTCGAGCGCTTTGCCGAGGCGCGCCAGCATGATGGGCCGGTTTTCATGCCTGTGGATAGCGTTGCCCAGGGTGCTGTCGGTTACGCGGAAGAAACGGCAGAAGGCGGTGCCTCGGTGCTGGCGGTATTGTCACGCTGCCTGGAGGCTGCGCAGGCAGGCGAGGTGGATGCCATCTGCTTCGCTCCGCTCAACAAGTTCTCGATGAAGAAAGGGGGCTTGGCGCATGAGGATGAACTGCACTTCTTTGCCGAGAAGCTGGGAGTCACCGGTTACTTCTGCGAGTTCAATACCCTGGGTGATCTCTGGACGTCCCGCATTTCGTCACACATTCCGCTCAAGGACGCCGCCAGCTACGTGACCCAGGACCGTATCGTCGCGGCCAGTCGCCTGATTTATGACTCCCTGAAGCTGGCGGGCAACGACGCACCCCGAATTGCTGTGGCGGCCTTCAACCCCCATGCGGGCGAGGGTGGTACCTGCGGGCGTGAGGAAATCGAGGTCATCGCGCCTGCTGTGGAGGCGTGCAAGGCGCAGGGTTACCCCGTCGCCGGGCCGTTTCCCGCGGACACCATCTTCATCAAGGCCCGGGATGGCGAGTATGACGCCATCGTCACCATGTACCACGACCAGGGTCAGATCGCGATCAAGCTGATGGGCTTCAAGCAGGGCGTCACGGTGCAGGGTGGCCTGCCCATTCCCATCACCACGCCTGCTCACGGTACGGCTTTTGATATCGCGGGCACCGGCAACGCCGACGTCAACCCGACCCGCAATGCCTTCACCATTGCCTGCCAGATGGGTGGGAATCTGAGACGTCAGCGCCTGGAAGCCGTCGCTGGATAATCGTTCGTTTACAAGGAAACACCGCACATGAAAATTACACAGGTCAAAGCACGTGTTTTTGAGTGGAAAGGCCACACCGTCCCCGCTCAGGCGCATTTCTGCTCGAACGCCATGGATGAACTCTGGGACAAGAGCGATTCCATGGGGACCTTCCGCTTCCACGGCTGGACCACGGTCGAGATCGAAACCGATACCGGCCTGGTAGGGCTGGGTAACGTGGCGCTGGCGCCGCCCATTGCCAAGGCCATTATCGACCAGTACCTGGCGCCGTTGGTAATCGGTCAGGACCCGTTTGATTATGAGTATCTCTGGCAGCGCATGTATCGCGCGACCCATGCCTGGGGGCGCAAGGGGATCGGCATGGCGGCGATCTCGGGTGTCGATATCGCCATCTGGGACATCATGGGCAAGGCGGTCAATAAGCCGGTCTTCAAGCTGCTGGGTGGCCGTACCAAGGAAAAAATTCCCTGCTATGCGTCAAAGCTCTACCGCACTGATCTTAAAAGCATGCAGGACGAGGCCCAGTCGTACCTCGACCAGGGCTTCACCGCCATGAAGATGCGCTTTGGCTATGGTCCCAAAGACGGTCCGTCCGGCATGCGTGAAAATCTGAACAGTGTGGCCGCGGTGCGCGAAGTGATTGGCGACGATGTCGACCTGATGCTCGAGTGCTATATGGGCTGGAACCTGGAATACGCCAAGCGCATGCTGCCCAAGCTGGAGCGGTTCGAGCCCCGCTGGCTCGAGGAACCCGTGCTGGCGGACGATATTGATGGCTATGCCGAGCTGAACCAGCTCACCAGCATTCCGATTTCCGGCGGTGAGCACGAATTCACCCATTATGGCTTCCGCCAGTTGCTGGAGAAGCGTGCAATTTCGGTCATCCAGTACGATACCAACCGTGTCGGTGGTATCACCGCGGCCCGCAAGATCAATGCACTGGCGGAATCGTTCAGCGTTCCGGTCATTCCCCACGCTGGCCAGATGCATAACTACCACCTGACCATGTCGACGCTGGCCTCGCCCATGTCGGAGTTCTTCCCCGTTCATGACGTCGAGATCGGCAATGAGCTCTTCTACTACCTGTTCAAGGGAGACCCTGAACCGGTGAATGGCTTCATCGATCTGGATGATGACGTGCCGGGCCTTGGTCTGTCGCTTAACCATGATCATTTTGATCAATTTCATATCATCGAGTGAGGCCCATCATGCGATTGATCCAGTGTCTCCATGAGGGCGCGCCGTGCGCTGCGCTGGTCGAGAGTGCAGAAGAGGTGCGCCTGCTCGATGCCGATACCTACACTCTGGCCCGCCGCGCGATGGCGGCGGGGCAGTCGTTGGCGGAAGCGGTTGAAAACGCGCTGACGCCGACGCGGCTCGATTATGCACAGCTGATCGACGACAAGCGGCTGTTGCCCCCGCTGACACATCCGGACCCGGCCCATTGTCTGGTGACCGGCACCGGCTTGACCCATCTGGGGAGCGCCGATACGCGCTCGGCCATGCATGCCAAGACGCAAGTGAGCGAGGAAGAGCTCACGGACTCGATGCGCATGTTCAAGTTGGGGGTCGAGGGTGGTAAGCCAGCGCCCGGTGAAGAGGGGGCTCAACCCGAGTGGTTCTACAAGGGCGACGGTGATTGCGTGGTCGCCCCGGAGGCCGACATGCCCGTGCCGCACTTTGCACAGGATGCAGGGGAGGAACCCGAGCTGGCCGGGCTCTATGTGATCGGCGATGACGGCAGCCCTTGGCGGGTGGGGTACGCCATTGGTAATGAGTTCTCCGACCATGTCACCGAGCGCTTCAATTACCTGTGGCTGGCGCATTCCAAGCTGCGTGCCTGCAGCTTCGGCCCGGAACTGTGGGTGGGGGCGCTCCCGGACCACCTGGAGGGGGTCAGCCGTATCGTGCGCGGTAACGAGACGCTTTGGGAGAAACCCTTCCTGACCGGCGAGGCCAATATGGCCCACAGCTTGGCCAACCTCGAACACCATCATTTCAAGTACGCAGGCTTTCGACGGCCGGGTGATGTGCACGTGCATTTCTTCGGCACCGCCACCCTGAGCTTTGCCGACAATATTCGCACCCGCGAGGGTGATCGCTTCGAGATCAGTCTCGCCGAGTTCGGTCGACCGTTGCGCAACCCGCTTCGCTTTGAAGCGGACGGTACGCCTGTCTACGTGAAATCACTCTAAGGACTGCATGACACAAGGAGTTTATCCATGACCCTGGAAGGCAAGTTACTTATCGGCCAGGCGGCCGTCAGTGGCAGTTCCAGACCTATCGACGCCATCAATCCGGCCACCAACGAGCGTCTCGCGCCCACCTATATGGGCGGCACCCGAACCGAGGTGGAGCGTGCCTGTGAGCTTGCCGAGACGGCCTTCGCCACCTTTCGCGAGACGTCTCCCGAAACGCGCGCGGCTTTTCTTGACACGGTCGCCAGCGAGATCGAGGGCATCGGCGATGTGCTGATCGAACGTGCCATGGCCGAAACCGGCCTGCCGAGGGCGCGCCTGGAAGGCGAGCGTGGCCGAACCTGTGGCCAGCTGCGCCTGTTCGCGAATGTGGTACGCGCTGGCGAGTGGCTCGACGTGCGCATCGACCCGGCCATGCCGGACCGTCAACCGATGCCGCGCGCCGACCTGCGACAGCGCCATATCGGCCTGGGGCCGGTGGCGGTGTTCGGTGCCAGCAACTTCCCGCTGGCTTTCTCGGTCGCCGGGGGGGATACCGCCTCGGCGTTAGCTGCCGGGTGTCCGGTGATCGTCAAGGGCCACTCCGCCCACCCCGGCACCTCTGAGCTGGTGGGGCGTGCGGTGCAGCGGGCGGTGACAGCCTGCGGACTGCCTGAGGGCACCTTCTCGCTGCTGTTCGGCTCAGGCATTGAGATCGGTCAGGCCCTGGTCGCCGATCCGCGTATCCAGGCGGTGGGCTTCACCGGGTCGCGGGGCGGCGGCAACGCGCTGATGAAGACGGCGCAGGCGCGCCCGCAGCCGATCCCGGTCTATGCGGAGATGAGTTCGATCAATCCGGTGTTCCTGATGCCCGAGGCGCTCAAGGCGCGTGGTGAGCAGATCGCCGACGGCTTCGTCGGGTCGCTCAATATGGGCGCGGGCCAGTTCTGTACCAACCCCGGCCTGGTGATCGCTATCAAGAGTCCCGAGCTCGATGACTTCATCGCGGCGGCGGCGGAAGGCGTCAAGGGCAGTGCGTCCCAGACGATGCTGACCCCTGGCATCCACGACGCCTACGAACAGGGCGTCGCCAGGCTGTCCAGCAGTCACAAGGTCCGCGAAGCGGCGCGCGGCCAGGTGGGGGAGTCGCCCAACAAGTGCCGGGCGGGGCTGTTCGTGACGACGGCGGAGGACTTCCTCAATGAGCCTGAACTGCAGGAGGAAGTCTTCGGCGCGACCTCGCTGGTCATCGAGTGTGCTGACCATAACGATTTGAGGCGTGTGGCGTCCCAGCTCGAGGGCCAATTGACGATTACCCTACAACTGGATGACGGCGACCTGCCAGCGGCCAGGGCGCTGATGCCGATCGTGGAACGCAAGGCAGGGCGGGTGCTCGCCAACGGCTGGCCGACCGGGGTCGAGGTATGCCATGCCATGGTGCACGGCGGGCCTTACCCGGCAACGTCCGACAGCCGCACCACCTCGGTGGGCAGCGCGGCGATCTTCCGCTTCCTGCGTCCGGTGTGCTACCAGGCATTGCCAGAAGCGCTTCTGCCCGAGCCCCTCAAGGACGGCAACCCGTGGCGGGTTTCACGCTTGGTGGATGGTAAGCGTGAATAGCTGACGGCTGCTGACAGAGCTATAGGCCGGTATCAATTCAGAGGTGATTGATGCCGGTTTTTTTATGTCTCAGTTATCAGAACGTCAGCTTAATTGCCGAGAGGCATTCCGCAGTAGTTCTCGGAATTGATTAACGGGTTCAGCATAGAGCGTATCCTTGCGTACCAGGATGCCAAAAGGAGAAAGGGCACGGCCCAGGGATATAGGGAGCCTTTCAATCAATCCGGCCCCCAGATGGTCGCGTAGTACGGTTTCTGCCATGACCATCAGGGCATCGCTTTTCTGCACCAATTGTAGGGCGGCAAAAATCGAGCTGCATTCGATGATATCCCTTGGGGATACTAAACCTTCAGTTTCGAATTGCTTTTCTAACGCCTGTCGAGCCGGCGTTTGCATTGGCTGCAGGATCCATGGCCATTCATCGAGCAGCGTTTCCAGTGTGGGAAGCGAACCCGAACATAGTGGATGGCCAGCGCGCACAACCGTCACCAGCGTTTCGTTGCCAAGCGGCTCGAAGTCGAACTGGTTGTGCTGTATGGCATTGGCGTAACGGGCAATGGCCAAGTCCACCTTGCCTTGCTCAAGCAGTTCCATCAGCTGATCGCTGGTTTCTCCCATTAAGCGAACCTGAAGTCGTGGGCGCTGGCGTTTCATTTCTATGATGGCGCTGGCGACAAGGTCCGGCGCGGCACCCACGATAGACCCGACCGTCAATTGCCCCCGTTCCCCAAGTTGATAGCGATAAACCTCTTCGGCGCAACGATCGAGGCGGGTCAAGGCATTATCGGCAAAGTCGATCAGCATTTCCCCGACTGGCGTCGGGTTCATGCCTCGCGCGGTACGTTCGAATAATTGGCAACCAAATCCTTTTTCTATCTCGCTTAGCATACGAGTGGCGGCGGGTTGGGACATATACATAGCATCGGCCGCCTGATGGAGATTACGGTGCTTACCAAGCATTGAGATCATCAGCAAATGTTTGTAGCGCAGTCGATTGAGCAGTGCTTTAAACCCCTCCATCTTCATCATCCTTTTGATTCGATACGTCAAAATTATGCATGCATAAATGTGAATAAGAGGCATACATTAGTCTAATAAAAGCGCAATATGAATAACGGCTAATGTTAAAAAGGAGCGCTGGTCTGTGGCTTTCCGGCTACCGATAACAAAAAGGTATCACAAACCATATGAATGGCATTGGTTGATTGTTTCCTCCATGGGTAGGTTTGCAGGTATCAATCAACTCCCATTCACAAGGTAAGTCCATGAGCGAAGTGACTATCAAACAGGTGCGAGCCTATACCGTTCGCGGGGGCGGTGCTGACTATCACGATCAGGCCGAAGGCCACTGGATCGATTCTCAGATCGCGACGCCGATGAGCAAATATCCCGACTACCGTATGACCCGTCGCAGCTTTGGCTTGAATGTTCTAGGCACCTTGGTGGTCGAGCTTGAGGCCAGTGATGGTTCGGTTGGCTTTGCGGTGACAACGGGTGGTGAGATTGGCGCCTGGATCGTCGAAAAGCATCTGGCCCGCTTTATCGAAGGGAAGCAGGTCACCGAGATCGAAAAGGTCTGGGACCAGATGTTTAACGCCACGCTTTACTATGGCCGCAAGGGCGTGGTGATCAACACGATTTCCTGTGTTGATCTTGCCATGTGGGACTTGCTTGGCAAGGTCCGCGGCGAGCCGGTTCATCAGTTGCTCGGTGGCCCTGTACGCGACGAACTCACCTTCTACGCTACCGGGCCCCGCCCCGACCTGGCCAAGAAGCTTGGCTTCATTGGCGGCAAGATGCCGCTTGTTCACGGACCGGCCGAGGGTGAAGAAGGTATGGCCCGTAATCTGTCGAAACTGGCGGATATGCGCAGTGCCGTAGGCGAAGACTTCTGGCTGATGTACGACTGCTGGATGAGCCTTGATGTCAATTACGCGACACGGCTTGCCCAAGGAGCACATGAATTCGGCCTCAAGTGGATTGAAGAAGCCCTCCCACCCGATGACTACTGGGGCTATGCCCAGCTCAAGCGCGATGTCCCCAAGGGCATGCTGGTCAACACCGGCGAACATGAGGCAACACGTTGGGGCTTCCGTCTGCTTCTTGAAATGGATTGCTGTGACATTATTCAGCCGGATGTGGGTTGGTGCGGCGGGATTACTGAATTGATCAAAATCTCCGCATTAGCCGATGCTCACAACAAGTTGGTCGTGCCGCATGGCTCATCCGTTTACAGCTATCACTTTGTCATCACACGGCACAACAGCCCTTTCGCCGAGTTCTTGATGATGGCGCCAAACGCGGATGAGGTGGCGCCCATGTTTAATCCGCTACTACTGGACGAACCGGTGCCGGTCAATGGGCGGATGTCGGCTTCTGCGCTTGATAAGCCTGGGTTTGGTGTTCGATTGAATCCAGAATGCCCACTTTCCAGGCCCTATGAGCACTGAATGACGTTTTCAAACTTATAAAACCCATCGTAAGTGGGATGTAGTAACTAAAACCAAGGAGCACACAATGAAAATAAACGACCACGCCATTAAAAAAGCACGCTTTCCATTGCACTTAGGTTTGGCAAGCCTACTGTTCGCGGTGCCTTTCGGTGGTGCCATGGCTGAGACAACCATTAGTTTTGCGCACCATCTGCCTACCGAATCAGAGCAGCACCTCGCTGCCGAGCGATTTCGAGACTTAGCCAGTGAATACAGCGACGGGAACGTCAAGGTTGAAATACTCCCGGCCGGGCAAATGGGCGGACAGCGGGAAATCATCGAATCTGTGGAGCTAGGCACGTTAGAAATGGGCTATGGAGAGTCAGGACTATACGCGAACTATGTACCTGAGTTTGGTCTGTTGACGCTTCCCTTCCTTTATCGTGACGTCGAGCATTGGAATAGTGTGGTCCAGGGTGAGATCGGCGATAGTCTGATTGAACAGTTGGTCGATACGTCAGGGGTCAGGCCGCTTAACTGGATTTTGGCAGGTTATCGCGACACCTATCTGGCTGACGACGTCATCGAGACGCCCGAGGACTTCGAGAATTTGAAGATACGTGTGCCTGAATCCCCTGTTTTTGTGGGTACGTTCTCTACACTTGGCGCTCAGCCAACACCTGTCCCGATGCCTGAAGTTTATACGGCCATGCAGACGGGCCTTGTTGACGCGATGGAGGGGACGCCCGAAGTCGGTTATACCTTCCGGATATTTGAAGTGGCTGAATCACTCTCCAAAACGCGACATATTCTCTTCGATGGCAGCTTTGCCATTAATGAAAGCTTCTATAACAACCTTTCCGAAAGCGACCGCGAGGCAGTGACCCGTGCCGCCATTGAGGCCGCTGAAATGCAGCGCAGCGAGTGGTCTGAGCGCGAGGCATCCTGGTTCGAGAAGCTGGAAGAAGAAGGCATTGCCATTAATGAGGTTGACCAGGCGCCTTTCCAGGAAGCCTCGGCAAGCTTTCGCGAAGAGTTTGCAGCAGAGATCAATGCCACTGAACTGCTCAATTCCATCGAGCAACAATGATTGAGTGAGGAGCGTGCAAATGCGTCGTTACCTGGATCATGCATTTGCCACCTTGGGAGCCATGGTCGTCGCTATCTTTGCGGCGATCATGGTTCTGATTTTCATTCAGGTGATCAACCGTTTTCTACTGGGTTTACCGCTTTTTTGGACAGAAGAAGTGGTGAGAATGCTCCTGGTCTGGTTGGTGCTGATGGGAACTCCTGTGGTGGTCTACCAGTATCAAGAAATCAAAGTGGAGCTCTTTAATTTTAAAAGCTCCCATCTTGAAGCATTTAGGCAAGTCATCGTTTCCATTTTATCCGTCGTATTCTGCGGAATGTTGGCATATTGGGGATACTTATTCATGGAACGGTCTTTGGGCACCATGCAGCCATCTCTGGGTATATCAAGGGCATGGTTATATGCGCCGATCCCCTTGGGGAGCATTCTTACGATAATTGCTTTTCTCGTTCGTGGAAAAGAAATTAAAGAGCCGTCAGATCCAGGTAAAAGAATATGATTGTTGCTTTGATGTTCTGCTTGTTTACAGCACTCCTTGCGCTGGGCATACCGATTGCCTTCGCGATGGGGCTTAGTGCTGTGACTGTACTCGTTATCGATGGTGGGGTGCCGTTATTAGTACTCCCTCAGCGTTTTTTCAGTTCGCTGGATAGTTTTCCTCTGCTTGCCATTCCGTTGTACATATTTGCCGGAAACTTGATGAATTATGGTGGGATTACCTCAGCCATTGTCGGTTTTTCCCGGTCTTTAGTTGGTCATATACGAGGTGGACTTGGCCAAGTAAATATCATGACAAGTGTTCTTTTTTCGGGCATATCAGGTTCTGCATCGGCTGATGTTGCTGCCGTTGGCGGGATGATGATACCGGCCATGAAAAAGGAGGGGTATCGTCCCGAATGGGCGGTGGTGATTACAGCGGCGTCGGCGATCCTGGGCCCCATTATTCCCCCCAGCTTGCTGATGGTGATTTATGGTGCCATGACGGGGCTATCGATTGGCACTCTATTCCTGGCAGGCATTATACCTGGCTTGTTCCTGGCCTTTATAATGATGATCGTCGTTTACTGGAAAGCTAATGAAATAGGTGCCCCGCGTCACACCCGAGCTAGTTTCGGTGCAACCGTCAGGGTTTTTCTTAAGGCTGCGCCTGCATTAGTTATGCCAGTCATTATTGTCGGTGGCATCCAGAGTGGTTTATTTACACCGACTGAAGCAGGAATTGTGGCGGTGGTATACGGCCTTTGCTTTGGATTATTGACTCATCGCCTCGACTTCAAGAAGACTTATCGCTTTGCTTACCAGTCTGTGGTTACCTCTGCCAGCATTTTAATCATATTGGGCAGCGCCGCCTTATTTAGCTGGATTATTGCTCGTCAGGGCGTACCTGCTGCGATGGCGGCCTGGCTATCGAGTGTCACGAATGAACCGGCGATTATCTTGTTGCTTATCGTCCTGGCACTGATATTGGTAGGTATGTTTGTGGAAACCATATCCGCCTTAATCCTTGTAGTGCCTATTCTGACGCCCATCGCCCAGATGTTTGGCTTCGATATGATTCATTTTTCTATTGTAGTGATCGTGGCGCTACTGCTGGGTTCGTTGACCCCGCCTGTTGCATTGATTGTCTTGATGGGGTGCAAGATCGCTCAAGTCGATTACATGAAAACGATGCGCCCCCTCATACCTTTCTTTACGGTCCTGGTGATAGGGCTGTTGTGCATCATGTATGTACCAATGATTACCCTGGGGCTGCCTGAATTACTTGGGGCCTTTGATTAGGTTGTATTGACTAGGTTTTCTTGAACAGGGATTAAACAATGAAAATACCCAAGAATGAATTCATGGCAGGGCTTCTGAGCGGAAATGTCCAATACGGACTGTGGGCCGGCTTTGCCACTGGCTATGCTGCTGAGATAGCAGCGTCTACCGGTTTCGACTGGCTGTTGATCGATGGTGAGCATGCACCCAATACGGTGCCAGCGATTCTGGCTCAGTTGCAGGCCGTGGCGCCCTATGATTCCGCGCCTGTGGTGCGAACCGTTAATCACGATCCGTCATTGATCAAGCAACTGCTGGATGTTGGTGCCCAAACGCTGATGGTGCCGATGGTTGAAAACGCCGAGCAAGCAAAAGCGCTGGTGCGTGCCATGCGCTATCCACCCCACGGCATGCGAGGTGTGGGGGGAGGTCTGGTGCGTGCTACCCGTTGGGACGGCGTCGACGACTACTTGGCACATGCGCATGAAGAACTCTGCCTGGTTGTGCAGGTGGAGTCTCCTCGAGGAATCGAGAATGTGGAAGAAATTGCTGCCACCGAGGGCGTGGATGCCGTGTTTGTTGGCCCAGCTGATCTCTCGGTGGGAATGGGGCAGCCAGGCAACCCTGGACACCCCGATGTTCAGGCTGCCATCGCCCATGCCATCAAGGCTGTCCAGGAAGCTGGCAAACCTGTAGGCATCCTGGCCCCTCTAGAAGCTGATGCACGTCGTTATCAATCGATGGGCTGCCAGTTCATTGCCGTGGGCATTGATATCAGCTTACTACGTCAGGCAGCGCTGGAAACCATCGCGCGTTACAAGGATGGGACCTCCGCTGCGACGGTCTCGTCCACCTATTAATGCACTTCCATTTATAACAATACAGGAGTCACACCATGAGCCAGCCCACCATCTATCAGAACTATATCAATGGCGCCTTTGAGTCGGTAGACGATCATCTTGAGGTCTATAATCCGGCGAACCAGGCGTTATTATCTCGAGTGCCGGAGTCCGGAAGCGCTGATGTTGAGCGTGCCCTGGCTGCCGCCCGGGCGGCTCAGAAGGGCTGGGGCGCACGACCTGCTGTGGAACGGGCGGCCTTTTTGCATCGCCTGGCAAGCAAGCTACGTGAAAACGTCGCTTCTCTGGCACGTGTCACCACCGAAGAGCAGGGCAAGGTCATTGCATTGGCCGAAACCGAGGTCAACTTTACCGCTGACTATTTAGATTATATGGCCGAGTGGGGGCGTCGGATTGAAGGGGAGATCATCGAGAGTGATCGGCCTGGCGAGAATATTTTTTTATTCCGCAAGCCACTGGGGGTCGTCGCAGGCATTCTGCCCTGGAATTTCCCGTTCTTTCTGATTGCCCGCAAGATGGCACCAGCGCTGGTGACAGGGAACACCATTGTCATCAAACCCAGTGAAGAAACCCCCAATAACTGCTTCGAGTTTGCCAAGCTGGTCGATACGCTGGATTTACCGCCAGGCGTCTTCAATGTGGTCAGTGGTAGCGGCGCCACAACAGGCAGCGCTCTGACGTCCAGCTCCGAAGTCGACATGATCAGCTTCACGGGAAGTGTCGCCACCGGGTCGCGCATCATGGCCAATGCCGCAGACAATATCACCAAGCTTAATCTGGAGCTGGGCGGCAAGGCCCCGGCGATCGTTCTTGACGACGCTGACATCGACTTGGCAGTGAAGGCCATTCATGGCTCACGCGTCATCAATAGCGGCCAGGTTTGCAATTGCGCCGAGCGTGTCTATGTCCAGCGCGGTGTTGCCGATGCCTTTATCGAGAAGATGGCCAAGGCGATGGATGCCACTCGCTACGGAGATCCGCTTGCCCACAACGATCTGGACATGGGGCCACTGATCAACCAAGCGGGCCTCGATAAGGTAGCCAAGATGGTTGAAACCGCCCAGCGAGAAGGCGCTGAGCTGATCACTGGTGGCAATGTCGCCGACCTTGGTGCCGGTTACCACTATCAGCCGACAGTGTTGGCCGGTTGTCACCAGGAGATGGCCATCATGCGCCAGGAGATTTTCGGCCCGGTATTGCCCATCCAGGTCGTTGATGACCTGGATGAGGCGATCGCTCTTGCCAATGACTCCGACTATGGCCTCACGTCATCTGTCTATACGCGCAGCCTGAAGCATACAATGCAAGCATGCCGCGGCCTTGATTTTGGTGAAACCTATGTCAACCGTGAAAACTTCGAAGCCATGCAGGGCTTTCACGCTGGGGTTCGCAAATCCGGTGTCGGTGGCGCTGACGGTAAGCATGGTCTTTACGAGTACACTCACAGCCACGTGGTGTACCTGGAGGCGTAGACTCAAATGTGAGTTAAAAGGACTTATGACAGGCTGACGTCCAATAATAAAGAACCGCTTATCAGACGCTTCTGATGGGCGGTTTTTCATTGCGGCAGGGTATTTCGATCCAGAAAGTGGTAGACAATTTTTAGGCTGGAATGGTTGCCGATCGTTCATTAAGCTTCGCGCTTACGAACCCCAGTTGCACATGCCTTCGTCTGGATGTTTATCTTCTCTGGACCGTCTCGCTTGATGGATGAGCCAGAGTCCCAGTACAGCGATACCCGCGAGGATAGCGAAGACAGTTGTATAGTCACCCAGCAAGCTGTGGAGCAAAGTCACCATAGGCAAGCCGAGCAACACACCGCCATAGGTGAAAACCAGGCAACCGCCAGCGGCATCTGCGATACGACGTGGCGGGGCCAGGTGAGTAATTTCGGCCAGGAAGACGCCGTTCCAGCCCAACGAGGAAAAGCTCAGCAGGACAAGTAATACAATGACCAGCCACTGGGGCCAGGCCGGTGTCATAGTGGCTACCAACAGAGCGCCCACCGCGGTGGTGAATGCGATGATGGTCAGCGTCGTCAGGCGGTCGCCCAGCCGGTCGCCGATCACGCCCCAGCCGATGCGTCCCGCGACACCGGTTACCTGCACCCCGGACATGACCAATCCTGCCTCGACCAGACCGAAATCCAGATCTTCCACCAGCAGCGCCACCGTAAAGGCCGAAACCGATAGCTGAATCGCCGAGAAGCACAGGCTCAGCAGCGCGACGTAGCGCAGCGACCGCTGCCGCCATACCACGTCGAGCCCTGAGAAGGGCGTCGACAGCCACGCTGTGTTTGGGTCGCGCTGGTCATCCCAACCCGCTCGTTGCCATTGCAGGGCGACGATGCCGAGCAGGGCAATGGCGCTGAGCAGGAGCAGCCCGGCCTGCCAGCCCACCGCCAGGGCTAAAAAGGGGGCGCTGGCCCCGGCGATCACACCGCCCAGGGGCACGCCCGACTGTTTCAATGAGAAGATCAGGCCGCGTCGCTCGGGCGGGGTAAAGCGCACCAGCAGGACTGACGCGGAGGGGTTGGTCATTCCGTAACCCAAGCCCGCGATGAGAGAGGCTAAGGCAAAGGTTGGCAAGGCCGGGATCGCCATCATGGCGGCGCCACCGCCGAGCATCGCCAGGGAAAGTTGGCTGGTGCGGCAGGGTCCCAGCCGTCGGGTAAGCGGGCCACCCACCAGCGACGTCAGCATGGCGCCGAGGAAGATGAGACTCACCTGCAAGCCGATGGTGGCCGAGGAGACGCCCAGTACACCGGATAATTCTGGCGCGATGGCGGCAGGAAACAGCGCCACCAGCGCTGAGAAAGCCAGCACCAGGGTGGTCGACAGGAGCACGATGACCGGCACGGTTTAGCGCATCCGTTCTCGTGGCACCTGGCGCAAGTGGCTGGCGGTCTGGCCACCGGGCAGGGCAGCGATCAGGTCGGCCGCCACGAGCAGTTTTGACAGATCGACCCCCGTTGCGACGCTGCCACCCTGAAGGGCATAGAGCAGATCTTCGGTGGCGGTGTTGCCGGTAGCGCCGGGGGCGAAGGGGCAGCCTCCCAGGCCAGCGCAGGCGCTGTCCACCGCCGTGGCACCGTGATGTATCGCAAAAAGCGCATTGGCTACGCCCATGCCGTAGGTATCGTGGCCGTGGAAGGCCCAGGCCAGCCCTTTACCGCCATGACGCTCGCGCAACCGGGTGAAATGCTCGGCAACCTGATAGGGGCTGGCTCGGCCGGTGGTATCGCATACGGCTACTTCTAGCGGCAAGCCGTCGGTCAAGCGGGTCGCCTGGTCGAGGACGCGGTCAACCTGCCGCCAGTCGATTGTGCCTTCAAAGGGGCAGTCAAAGCAGGTGCCGAGGTCGAGGCGTAACCAGGTCCCCTCGGTCTGACGCAGGCGCTCTGCCACTCGTCCGAGATCCTCCAGGGACTCATCGACGCTTCGTCTTACATTGCTGCGGTTATGGGACTCTGACACCGAAACCACGTAGACGACTTCGCGGATGCCGTGCGCCAGGGCCAGCTCGGCTCCCTTTAGATTGGGCACGAGCGCAGAAAGGCGCAGCGCGGGCCGGTCGACGAAAGCCTCGATGAGTTTGTCAATGTCGGCCATCTGTGGGATGGCCTTGGGGCTCACGAAAGAGCCGATTTCGAGGCGGGTGATGCCGGCATCGATAAGTGCTGAAATGCAGCGCTGTTTATCGATGGTAGGTAGTGGGTCGCTGATCGACTGAAAGCCATCGCGGGGAGCAACCTCGACAATGTCCACCTGTGCGGGTGGCGCAAGCAACGTCATGACGAAGCCTCCTGTATGCGAGCAAAGTTGTTGGCGACGACCACCTGAAGGCCCCGTCGTTTAGGTATCAAGGCTGCGTTCTCTCGGCTCGACCCATGTCCCTGGTTGGCGCCGGTTTTGAGCAGAACGGGCGCGTCAAGGCGTTCGGGCAGTTCGTCTTCCAGGTGGGTGGCAACTAGCTTGTGGCCAAGGGTGTTAGTCATGAGAGGGGGCCTCATCGTTGGCGGAGCCCATCATACGAGGAAGGGTGGTCAACGCATCAATAAGAAACTGCAGGCCTAGAGCGGCGAATCCGATCGGCATCAGGGCATAGGGATATACCATGGGAGTGCCCAACGAACTGGAAACCCGTTCGCCGTGTTCGAGTGCCTGTAGCGCCATAATGCCACCGCGCCACACCAGGATCGTGCAGAACACGACCCCCAAAAGCCCGGTGGCCAAGTCGATGGTGGCGCGCAGACGCAACGGCAGTTTGTCTTTAAAATAAGTGATGCGGATATGAGCGTCGTGGCGCTGGGCTTCCGCGGCGCCGATCACGGCAAGATAGACCAGCAGAAAGGAGTTGATCTCCAGACTCCAACTGGTCGGCGCCGCGAAGGCGTAGCGCATGATGGCGTCATAGCAGATTGACGCCATCATGAACATCAGCACCGCCATCGACGTCCAGCGTGGGACGGCGAGTACCGCATCCCAGCTGCGCATGGCAGTCATCGTCATGGTGCTCTCCCTCATTCCTCGCCCAGGGCCAGGGCAATGGCGCGACTGCCGACTTCTTCGCCGACCTCTTCTTTCCATTGATCCCAGACGTCCTGAACGCCGTTGTTGAATGTCTCGAGATCCTCTTCGCTGGGCTCGACGATCTCGACGCCAGCCTGCTCGACCTGGGGCCAATATTCGTTGGGATAGATATCGTTGTTGCAGTGCTCGATGAAGTTGGCGTCATACCAGTCGGCGGCATTCTGCAGCACGGCGCGGACGTCATCGTCCAGACTGTCCCAGGTGTCGCGCAGCATGAAGGGAGCCACCGAGAAGCCAGTGATCGGGAGTTTGTAGCAGACCTTCAACTGCTCCTGGAGACTGCGGCCGATAACCGTCGAGATGTTGAAGATACCCGCATCCACGGTGCCCCGCTGAAGGGCCATGTAGGTCTCGGAGGAGGGAATCCGTGTCGCGCCCACGTTGTAGGGCTCGAAGGCCTGGGTAGCCTCAAAGCCGACAATACGTACCTTCTTGCCGCGTACCTCTTCAAGACGGCGGATCGGGCTTTCCTCGGTACTCCAAAGGTATTCCGGCTCGAGAATACCGCCCCCGGAAGTCAGCATGTAGAGGTTATCTTCGGCCAACACGTCGTTGATCAACGTCATCAACGGGCTGCCTTGGCGCAGACGTTCGGGGTGGCGGTAGAGCTCGCCGACCACGCCCGGCAGGCCTGTGACGCCGAGGATAGGAATCGATCGGGTAACGTAGGAGAAGGTATGGAACATGAAGTCGATGCTCCGCGAGCGTAAGGCTGGCAGCTGCTCGTCTACCTTCAGGAGTTGGCCTGAGTCGTAGAAGTCCACCGTCAACGCGTCGCCACCCTGCTCTTTTAGCATCTCCACGAAGCGATTGGAGCCGTAGGTTAACGCTTTGTAGGAGTCGGGCAGGTAGGTGACACCGGTCAGCGTGGTGGCGGCGTGACTACGTGGTGCCAGCAGGGTATGAGAGCCGAACATCGTGGCCCCGGCAGTGGCGAATGTGCCGTATTTCAGGACTTGGCGGCGGGATAAGGTCATGGTGAATCTCCTGCTTGTTGTTGTGATAGACCCTCGAAAGGTCGGAGGTGATAGCTCACTTCACTGACGTTGAAACACCGGGACTACATGAGCCCCGGCAACCACAGGCTGAGGCTGGGGAAGAACACGAACAGCATCAGCACGAGGAACTGGACGGCGACGAAGGGTAGAGAGCTTTTGATGATTTCCTCTACCGAAAGCTCTGGGCAGACCCCGCGCAGTGCATATAGGTTAAGTCCCACCGGCGGTGTCACGACGGCAATTTCAAGGTTGAGTACCATGACAATGCCGAACCAAAGCGGGTCATAGCCCAGTGCGGTGACCAATGGCAGCAGTACCGGGGTGGTCACGACGATCAGGGACACGGCGTCGACGATCATGCCGAGCAGGATCAGCAGCAGCATGACCGCCAATAGAATGGCCCAGGCGGGCAGGCCGGTGGAGGTCAGCGCTTCGGTGAGTAGCTGCGGGACCCGCACCATATTGAGGTAGTCGCCAAAGATCTTGGCGCAACCGATGATCAGCAGGATTGCGCCGCTGATCCGCGCGGTGGTTGCCAGTATCTCCAGAAACTTCCGCCAACTGAGGCTACGAAATACCAGGGTCGCGATCAGGAAGGCGCCGGCGGCGCCGATGCCGGCCGCTTCGCTGGGAGTGGCCAGGCCCGAGTAGATGGAGCCCAGTACGGCCACCACCAGTAGGGCGGCATGCCAGATATTGGCCAAACTCGCCCAACGCTCGCGCCAAGTGAAGCGCTCCTCGCTGGCCGGTGCTTCAGCCGGGTTCAGGCGCACGCGGATGTAGATGAACAGCGACAGGGCAAGCGCCAATACGATGCCGGGGACGATGCCGCCGATGAACAGGTCGGCCACCGAAACGCTGGAAACTGCCCCGTAGATGATGAAGGGCACACTGGGCGGAATCAGCATGGCCAGGGCGCCGGCGCTGACGACCGAGCCCGCGGCGAGAGAGCGGCTATAGCCCCGGGCCAGCATCTGAGGTACCGCAATGGAGCCCACTGCGGCGACACCGGCAAGGCTGACCCCGGATACCGCGCCAAACATGGCGGAGGCGCCCACCGACGAAATTGCCAGGCTGCCACGAAGCCAGTTGAGCCAGCGCACAGCGGCGGTAAACAGGCTGGAGCCGACAGGGGTTGCGCCAAGGAAGTTGCCCATCAGGATGAATAGTGGCAAGGCGATCAACTCGAAGGCGTTTAGCTGGCCAAACAGCGAGGAGGGTGCGAAAAAGAACGCCAGTGGACCGCGGGCCATGTAAAGGCCGAGTAATCCAGAGAGGCCAAGGGCCAGGAAGATCGGTACGCCAAAAGCGATAAGCCCGATCAAGGCAATTAGAACAAGAACTGGATCCATGGTAGGCCTCCGTCAGATCACCTGGTCGTCGCGTAGGGCGGCGAGTGCATTGGTATCGAGATCAAGCCAGTCGGACAGGATGGTCTCGGTGTGCTCGCCTAAGACGGGGCCAACGTGACGTACACTTCCCGGGGTTCTGGATAGTCGCGGAAAAACGTTCTGCATTGGCAGAGGTTTACCGTGGTGATCGGAGACTTCGACAATGGCTTCACGCGCCTTGAAATGCGGGTCATCGAGCATGTCGGGCGCGTTGTAGACCAAGCCAGCGGGGACGCCCGCGTCAGCGAGAATATCAACGACGTGCTGAGCGTCGTGCTGGCGTGTCCAGGCTGCCACAAGGTCATCGATGGCCTGCTGATGCTCGCCGCGCGCCCGGTGCGTGGCGTAATCAGGATGATCTGCCAAGCTTGGCTGGCCCATCGCTTGGCAAAGGCGAGCGAAGACGGTGTCTTGGTTGGCGCCAATGATGACGTCCCGCCCGTCCCGCGCGGGGTAGGCATTGGAGGGCGCGATTCCCGCCAGAAAGCTGCCGCTGCGCTCGCGAACCTTGCCGGCACGTGCGAATTCAGGAATGAGGCTTTCCATCATCGCCAATACGGATTCGAAAATGCTGCTGTCGACCACTTGGCCGTGCCCAGTGCGCTCACGCTGGTGGAGGGCCATCATGGTGCCGAGGGCGGCATGCAAACCTGCCAGTGTGTCACCGATTGAAATGCCGACGCGGACCGGAGGTCGATCCGGATAGCCGCTCAAATAGCGTAACCCGCCCATGGCCTCGCAGACTGAGGCGAAACCGGCTCTTGTGGAATAGGGCCCATCCTGGCCGAAGCCGGTAACCCGGACCATCACCAAGCCTGGGTTGTCCTGGGAGAGCACGTCGTAAGAGAGCCCCCATCGTTCCATCGTGCCGGGGCGGAAATTTTCAATAATGACGTCGGCGTTTTTGGCCAATTCGCGCAATACTTCTTGTCCACGCGCTTGGCGAAGATCCAGGGTAAGTGACTGTTTGTTGCGGCCAATGACATTCCACCAGAGAGGCTCGCCCGTCTCATTATCCGCTGCCCCCCACTGGCGCATGGCGTCACCTTTGCCAGGCGGTTCGACCTTAATGACCTGGGCGCCGAAGTCAGCCAGTACCTGGCCGCAGTAGGGCCCGGCAATCAGCTGACCGAGTTCCAGTACCTTGATATCGTTCAGGGGCGTTGAGGGTTGGGCTTCGTTTTTAATCATTGTTGTTGTGATGCCTCTATTGAATGATTGGATGGATGCTCGCTAAGACTCGGCAGAATCGGAAAAGCGGCCATTTAACGACTTGGCAGCGAGTAGGTGAGCGCTCATGATTTGTTCGGCCCATAGAGGGCTACCCACCTTAATGGCCTCCAGAATCTCTCGGTGATGGCGCATACTCCGGCGCAGGCTGGCCAGGTCGTAGTGACTAAAATTACGTCTTATGACCGAGGTGCGAACCACACTTTCCAACACGGCACCCAGGCGCTGGTTTCCGCTCGCGTGGATCAGTTCGCGGTGAAACTCATGATTGATGGAGGCGATTTCATTACGTATGGATGGCGTCGTATCGGCCATCTCGGTGAGCTGTTCCATGTGGGAAGCCATCGCTTCGAGTTTGGTAAGGCATTCCCTGGTCATGCGCTCGCTTGCCATGCGAACCGCCATGGGTTCCAGTACAAGGCGTAGTTCAAAGACCTCACGGGCATCCTTTTCGGTCCAGGCCGTCACACGAGACCCGTGATGGGGAATCATCTCGAGCCAACCTTCCGACACCAGTTCGCGGAGGGCCTCACGGACAGGCGTTCTGCTCACGTCGAGTTCCCGGGCAATATTCGCTTCCCGAATGTACTCATGAGCCTGGTAGTGCCCATCTAAAATCCGCTGTTTGATGACCTCATGCACCTTGGTCGTCGCTGTCTGGACCACGGAAGCAGGTGCTATGCGAGCGGTGTTTGCCATCTGGATTCCTAAAATTGTATGCAGTTTTGAATCTAGGTGAGTAATTAGCGCTCAGAAATTAAACTTTTGTCTATTGTTGTATGCAATCTTGGGGTTTTGAATGAAATCAAGGAGATTGTCGTCATCACAAGTATTAGACAATTGAGCGTTGACCCCCTCACTAAAGGCACCTAGTTTTTTTACATCTAACGGGTGACCACGGCTCTAGCGATCCGAGCTTTCGAGGGTAGGAAAACCATGTATCGGACACTCAATGCTACCTGTCGGCTTATCTCCTTACCTCTTTGGCTCTGCACTGCCACCACGGTGTTTGCTCAGGATGCGGTTAGCGCAGCTGACGTAATGGATATCCAGGAAATCGAACGCATTGCCGACATGGCGCGAGCGGGAAGCGACCCGCGAATAACGGCGAGTAGTGTCGATAAAAGTGGCCGTGACGAGAATCGCACGAACGCCACTCCGCCAGTTCTCGTATCCATCCAAGGTGACCCCGCTTTTGTCTACACGCGTGGCGCTAACTACGATGTGCCTGAGGGAGAGCCGGAATTTGTGATGCGTTGCCGCGGCGATGGCATCATCGATATGACCAGCATCGTCTCACAGTTGATGGACGACCCTCTGGAACTGAGCGCTGACGACGAGTATTCACTCCACATTCGTCCTTACGGTCAAGACCACGAATTGACGATGCCGGTAGCGCTGGGGGAGCGCTTTCCCAGTCATCGCCATGTGGTTCGCGTGACGGGGTCGGCACGCGCTGACGCCCCCTTCTTTACTCACTTGAAGGGCACCACCAATTTTTCCTATCAGTTGAAAAGAAATGGCGCGTTCTTGCCCATGACCGGCGGCCTTGATTTCAGCACGTTTCGAGCGGATGTGGAGCCACTATTGGCGTATTGCCGCGCTGGTAAGCCGAATCCACTAAAACGCATCGATCTCGACGAGACCGTGATTGCTGAAAATGACCCAGGATCGGCGGAGGCGCCCGCCGAGCTTGATTTGTCATTCCTGGACCAGAGCCAGGCGCGAACCTTCCAGCGGATTTATGAGGGTCGGCGGGCCTCTTCGGAGTCGTCGCTGCGGGCTCGGATGCTCAACTATATGGCGTTCCACCTTGCTTACTGGGAGGGCTGTGCCACGGCCACTGACGAGCCGATGTCTTCCTATACGACGACGCCTCTTGCCGAGGTTCAGACGGTGAGCCTCCTTGATGACGATTTTGCGCCGTTTGTCCTCACGGCCTCTACCTATGAGGACGTCAGCAGAGAAATATATGACAGCGAGCTGCGAAACGATTTCTCGTTCAGCGTTTTATCTCAGCGGTTCGATGAACTGCGTCAGAGGCAGCAGGAAGGCTTTATCGATGTGTTCACCCATCACGGCTGCTCGGGAGAGGTGTTCGATAGGCTCCGGCAGAATATTCGCGAAGACCTTCCTTGGTACGATTACACCGATGGGCGCCGTGATGTCGTGGTCGATTTCGGAGGGCGGCAGTTCGACCTGCAGCTGTCGCAACCGATCGATATCGCGCTGGCTCGAAACCCCGATGGTGCGCCTACGCCCGAGCCCGCGCTGACGCCTGAACGGCCTGCATCGGTGGTCGATCCTGGCGTGCCGTCGCTGGCAAGTCGTTTCACACCGAATGCACAGGACATCCAGAACGCGATTCAGACAAGGGTCGATGTCGCTTTCCAGCGGCTGGATGCGATGGGCGACCAATGCAACACCTATCGCCGGGACAACAATCCTGTGGCAGCAATGATGTGCCTGTTCTCCGGAGGCGGTGCGATGAACTCAAGCACCGGTAATATGCGCATCACATCTGTCAGCCTGGATCACTGCCTGCGTATGAAGGACCCTGACGTATCGGCCTATTGTCGGTATCGCGCCGATATGTCGATGACAGGGTCAGGCATGATGGGGCAGGTCGCGTCGCTCGTGAATGCGGCAAGCGCTTTCAATCAGTGGACCTGGGCCTCGTTTCGTCAAGACGGGCAGACCTGGCAACTGGTGGAAACATGGGAAAATTGCCGGATCGACGACAATATCTTGCGTTGCACAAGCCGACGCTAGACGGGGAGGTCTGCCATGCTCGCTACTCGGTCGCTGCCACTTATCCTGGCCATCGGTCTGGTCATGGCCCCAATCCCCGCTGCCGCCTTCTTTTTCGGCATCGGTTTTAGCCTGCCGCCCCCCGCCATTCAGGCCAACCTGGACATCCCTTTCTTCGAGGAGAGTGAAGCCGAACTTGTCCTGCGCTTCAATCCGGGGTCTGAGGCGGTTGCCGACCCGGCGATTCGGGATGTCGTCGCAGCCGTCATGTTGTTGGGTATCGCGGACGAGGCGATTTTTCCGCGCACCGCTGGGTCATCGAACCTCGAACTCTCTGCACCGGCCTTCACTGGGCCGATCACGGAGTACCGTAAGGCGCTTGCCGATTTCGACGGTCCTGACGCCTCGATTGCAGCCTTGGCGGATGCCTCTGGCATGACCCCCGGAAACGGCATGCCGGTTCTGAACAGCCTTGACCCTGAGGCCATGGTCGGTGTCGGAAACGGGCGAGCGGTGTTGCGGCAAAGTTTTCAGCGACTCACCGAGGCCGGTTACACGCTGGGGAACGGTGCGCGGCTGCTCACGGAAGATGGAGTGCCGGTCGAGCTTGATATCGCTATAGCGGCGCCGTTTTTAACCCTTCAACAACGCCACGCCCTGCAAGCGGCCACAACGAACATGATGCGTTTGGGCATCACGGTTGATGTGCGAGAAAGCGCCGATCCCGATACCACCCCGGTGCTGAAGGAAAGCGACGCGATGATCGCGCTGGAGGATTCCAACCTTTACGAAACACTGCTTGGATGGGTGCTGTCGCTTGATTGGAAAGACACACCCGTCGACGCTTTCATTGAGGGCCTGCCCAAGCCGCTCACGCCTCATCAGGAAGTGACGGCTTTTGCGCTTCTTGACGACTACCTCACGGGGATGGGCTATGCGGTGTCGCTGGCCCACACAACGCCTGTTGGCGACTACACCGAGAGCGCCGAGCGTGCGCTGCTCTGGCGAACAGCGGAAACGCGTGCCTACCTTTCGAGGGTATGCGGCGAAGACTGGCGAAGCCTTTATACAGGGTATACCGACACCGAGCTGGTGTTCAGGCGGCAGGATCATCCCCTTGTCATGTATCTGCCGAAGCAGGGTGGGGTGGGCAAGAACCTGAGAGTGGCGCTGCTGGCGACGGAGGAGCAGGTCGGCATTCCGGATCAAGGCATCGTGCGAGTGCAGCCCATCGGTTTGCATGATGCGTCCCTGGACGAAGCGCTCTGGGATGGACGGCCCATCGATATCCCGGTCAAAAGGCTGGGGCGCACGCTGGTATTGACGGACCCCACTGCCTATCTCGATGTCGCAAGGCATGTGAATCGTGTATCTCGAACCGACGGTATCACGACGGTGCCCATGGTTTTCCAGGAGAACATTGAGGGTGAGTTGCGCACCCAGCAGCCGAAGCAGGACCATTTCATCAGTGCTGATGCCCTGATCGACCACGATTTTTCGGGCGTGCCGTTATGTGCCACGAAGATCTATGACAGTGAAGAAGCGCTCACCTTCAGCCACTTAGCGTCAGGTGAGTAACGTCGTGGTGAATAGCTTGCGACATCCCCGGGGCTGACCCCTTTTTGGTAAGGGGTAGAGGTTCACTGCTTCTGGACACCAACCCAGGTGGTAGTATCAACACCATAAGCGAGATGTCAGATGACCAGAAAACGATATGAGGCCATTCAGCGCTTGCCCGTCCTCGTTTCAAGGCTCGCCAAGCAGGGCTAGAAGGTCGCCCGCGGGTCGCGTATCGAGACTCATCACCACCTCGTGAATTCGTGTGGCTCGGTCGCCCAGGACAGGCTTGGCCAACGTTTGATATTTCTCAATCAACTCCGCGTCCGACAGCGGCTGATCGGGATTGCCACGCGCCTCGAAGTTCGCGCTTTCGATGACCTCACCGTTGCTTAGATGCAATCGGGCACATGCCCAGCGCTCGGCAGGAAAGCGGGCGTTGAAGTTGTCATCCTCATGAATCTCTACTTGGCTGGCAAGCGCCTTGAGGTCGGGGGCGTCGAGCTCGTCGCAGACACCCGCAACATCCACGGTACCCCGCCCCAGTGCGCAGGCGACAGACCAGGGCAGACTGTACTGGGCTTGCTCGGTGGTCGTCGGGTGCATCACGTGCAGGCGTTTGCCTTCGTGAAAGGTAATAATCTCGATACGCGTGATGGCGGCGGGATCGCGTTTCGCTGCAGGAAGTGACAACACGGCTTCCACGGCGGGCTGGGCCCAGCGGCAGACCGGGTAGGCTTTGAAGTACTGCTCGTGGAGATACCAGCGCTCGCCCAGGTCTTGCCAGACCATGGTCACGTCCGGCGCGGTCACTGTCAGCGCCGGGGCTCCGGTGAAGCCGTCTTCGGCCAGCAGCGCCGCTGAGATCCCGGTCATTGCCCCCCAACCAGAGCCGTCCTTGAGCATCGTGGGGTGGTCGATGCAGCGCATCATCTGGCTGCGCGGGCCATAGAACTCTGCGATACCCAGGGCATGATGCATGGTCTCGACATCAACCCCGCGCAGGCGAGCGGCAACGGCAGCGACACCCAGGGCGTTCCAGGCGCCGGAGGTGTGGTAATCCGGACTGGTGGCGTGCAGGGCGATCCCCGCGCGGGTAGCAATCTCGTAGCCGTAGGCAAGCAAGGCGAGGAAATCGTGTCCGGAAAGTCTGTTGACCTCGGGCAGCGCCAGTAGTCCGGGTAACAAGGCGACGCCGGCGTGTCCTTTGGTGAGTACTTGGCCGTCGTGTGCGTCGAGCGCGTCGATGAGCCAGGCCCCGTGTAGGGCGACGCCGGTTGGCGAGGCTTGGCCGTTGGCAAATAATAGCGGACGGTCGCCGCCGTGCTGGGTAGTCACAAAGCGTCTGGCTTTTTCGGCGAGGGACGTGCGGGTGGCCCCGGCGGCCACCCCCAGCAGGTCAAGCAGGCACCGCTTGACCTGATGAAGGTGGGCGGCGTCCAGAGCCGTTAGATCGACTCCGTGCATCCAGGAAAGGGAAGGGTGGTCGTGCATGTTAGTGTCCTTTAGTGCTGGTTTTTGACCCAGAATCGCTTGATAGATGAAAAAGCCCATTCCCTATCAATGTGCCAATACACATAGGATGAAGATTACTTAACATAATGTGTTCGAAGATAAGGACCCTAAAAACTCGTGAACACTTATAAAAAGTTTTAAGTAAATTCATTGGCATGGACGTCGCATTCGTGAACAAGTGTTTTACTAACGCGCTTAAAAAGTTCTGTATAAGACACTTTTTATAAGTGTGTAGGTAAAGAGCTTAACACGCTCTTCAGAGATATCTCTGATTATGATATTCGGATATGTCATGCCATTTATTTGCGATGCCAATAGGCATTGGATAGGAAATGCATGGGTTTCACCGTATCCTCGTCGAAGCTTATCCAGTGTTTTCTTGTTTCTTGCGGGAGGCAACATTTTGAGCATTTGCAGGACGAATTACCGGCTCGCCGCCGCCCAGATTCAATGCTCGCTGGCTGATGTCGCGCACAATATCGAGACCCACCGTCGTGTCATCGAGGAAGCCCGTCAGCGGGAGATCGATGTATTGGTGTTCCCGGAGCTTTCCCTGACGGGGTATGACCTGGGCACCCGTGTTCCCGAGGTTGCCATGCATCGCGATGATCCGCGTCTTGTCCAGTTGGCGGAATCCGTCGGCAACATGCTGACAGTAGTGGGTTTCGTCGAGCGCTGCGGTCGCGGTGAATATGCCAATTCCATGGCCTGCTTGTGTTCTGGGCAGGTCGTTGCCGTGCATCGCAAGGTCAATCTCTGTACCTACGGAGGACACGAGGAAGGCAAGCATTTCAGCAAGGGACAGTCGCTTACCGTCGCCGATGCCGACGGTCTCGCCTGCGGTGTGATGATCTGTGCCGATCTCTGGAATCCCGGCTTGGCCCACGCGGCCATGATGGAGCGTCCCGACGTCATGCTGGCACCGGTCAACGCGGCCACGGGAATGGTCGATGGCGATTTCGATGACGAAGGCAATTGGCTGATCTGCCTGAAGTTCTACGCCATGATGTACTCTACGCCCATGGTCATGGCCCATCGCTACGGGGCAGAGGGCGATGCCTGGTTCTGGGGCGGTAGTTGCATCGTCGACGTTGATGGCAAGGTGCTGGTGCGGGCCGAAGACGGAGAGACCCTCGTCAGCGCCGACATCGACACCGACGCGATCGACGCCGCCCGTTTCGCGATGCCAACCCACCGGGACGCTGACACGCCATTGGTGGCTTCGCTGATGGCACAGCGGCTGGAACGGGAGCGTCACGGCTGAGGGCGCGACTTACACCCAGCGTCGTCGGCGGCGCGTTTTCCAGCGTCGGTCGATGAAGCGTTCGGTCTCATCAAAGGCCTGCAGACGTGCTTCCAGGTAGAACCAGTCGGCATCACAGCTCAGTTCCGCCCAGGTTTCGGTGTGGACGTGCCAGCCGTCGCGTCTGAAGTCCTGTCGCCAGCTCTTGCTCATGGTCGCGGTGGCGGGTGCATCGGGGTGGATCGTGTAGCGCTCGTCCGCCGAGGCAATGTTGGTCAGGCCATGGTCGTAGGCGATCTCTCCGAAGTCGTCGATGATGGCGTGCCGGGTCCAGCCGTCGGTCAAGGAGTGGGTGACGTCTCGGGACTGTTCGCCCGCGCGTACAACCTGATGTTGCATGGGGCCGGAAAAGACTGCCGGTTCGAAGTGTACCGGTGGCGTGTCGTGCGAGGCGCGCTGAGGTAGCGTGAGTTGAGAGTCGGCCTCATGCAGGGTCAGCGTCACCGGGTAAGGGCTTGGCCAGACCAACGGCCAGTAGGCAGTGGTCACCGAGACGCGAAGCCGGTGCCCGGCGGTGAAGCGGTAGCAGGTTTGATTCAGTGGAACCGACACGTCGAACGGCGTATCGCATGGTACGTCGGAGGGTGTGACGTGGCTATCGCGGTGGCAGAGGTTGAGTACACCGTAGGAGACGCGTTGTGACACGCCTTCGGGCGAGACGTCGCAAACGCGCACGATCAAATTGGCGCGCGGCTGGTCGACGCTGACCCGCAGCGATAGCGTGGGGCGCCCCAGAATTACCATGTCGGTATCCAGCGGAGCGGTGTCGTAGGTCAGCGAATGGGCGTCGTCGACACGTTGATCGCCAGCGATCTCGGGGCCGCTGCTGTGGGGAATGTACTCACCGCATTGCAGGCCGTTGTCGGCGGGCGCACGCAGTTTGGCCATCTTGGGGCGGATAGCCCCGCTGTTCGTGTGTAGCGCGCCATTGCCGAGCGCCAGGGCTTGCGAAGTGACGTGCGGGCTTGGCCATTGTGTTTCGGCGAGCCATTCGCCGGGCACGTCGAGCCGTTGCGGATCGGCCTCGGAAAAGGACGGACAGAATACGCGATATAGCGGTTCTTCCATGATGCCGGTGTCACGCCCCTTCAGCCAGTGATCCCACCAGCGCAGCGCTTCCTGGAGAAAGCCGATGGTCGGCCCAGGCATCGCCAGGTGCGGATAAGCATGGGGCCAGGGGCCGACGATCCCACGCCTTGGGCAGGGCGCATGCTCGAGAATTTCGGCGACGAAGTTGACATAGGCGTCGGCCCAGCCGGTGACGGCCAAGGTCGGTGTCGTCAATTGTGCATAATCCTCGCACACCGAGCCGTGGCGCCAGTAGGCATCGCGCGTCTGGTGATCGAACCAGTTCTCGGCCACGAAGGGTTGATGGGCGAGCCGGTGCTGCCAGAGTTCACGCCAGTCGTCGCGTAAGGCGGGGTCTGGCGGACGCGACATGAAGGATAGCGACGAGGCCGCCCAGCCGAAGTTCTCGTTGAGCACGCAGCCGCCCTTGTAGTGCACGTCATCGTGATAGCGGTCGACGGTGGCACCAACGGCGATGATGGCGCCGAGCGCTGGCGGCTGGCGCGATGCCACCTGCAATGAGTTGAAGCCGCCCCAGGAAATGCCCATCATGCCGACGCGGCCACTGCACCATGGCTGTTCGGCTATCCAGGCGATTGCGGCGACGATATCGTCCTGCTCGCTCACTAGGTATTCATCTTCCAGCACGCCGTCGGAGTCGCCGCTGCCGCGCAAGTCGATACGCAGCGCTGCATAGCCGTGTCCAGCGAAGTAGGGATGCATGCGTTCGTCGTCGGCACTGGTGGCGTCTCGTTTTCGGTAGGGGATGCACTCGATGATCGCGGGCACGGGATGGGACTCGGCGTCTGTCGGCCTCCACATCCTTGCTGCGAGGTGGCTACCATCGGGCAGCGGGATGAAAAGTGCTGGTTCCTCTACGACCGGATGCGGGAAGTCACGCACTTCCCGGGAATCGGGTTGGCTTCCACTTGGAAACATGGGGTGTCCTGTCACTTGGGGCGATGCAAGCATCGCCCCCGGAAAAGAAGATGGGATCGGAGCAAGGGGTTAGAGCAGGTCGTTTTCGGTCAGGAAGTCCTTCGCGACCTTTTCAATGCTCTGATCATCGACGTCGACTCGGCGGTTCAGGTCGATTAGCGTCGGATCGTTCAACGCAGCGGACATATCGTTTAGCAGGGGGCGAAGTTCAGGGTGGGCGTCGAGGGTTTCTTGGCGAACCACCGGTGCCAGCTGGTAGACCGGGAAGAACTGCTGGTCGTCGTCGAGCACCTCGAAGTTGAAGGCGCCATTGCGGCCATCGGTAGCGAATACCAGCGCCACGTCGACTTCGCCTTCACGCAGCGCATTGTAAGTAAGCCCTGAGTCCATGCGCTTGACGCTCGAGCGGGGAAACTCGAATCCATAAGCTTCTTGGAGTGGCCGCAGCCCATCTTCGCGGGCATAGAACTCGGCATTAGAGGCTAGCGTCAGATCGGCACCATCGTTCATCGCCGCGGCTAGATCAGAAAGGGTATGGATGTCGAGTTTTTCGGCCTCGGCCTCGCGCATGGCGAGCGCATAGGTGTTGTTGGTGTCCGAAGGATTCAGCCAGACCAGGCCTTTCTCGGCGTCCAGACGCTTGGCAGTGGCGTAGGTCTCGGCGGCATTATCGGGTTGTGGCTGGTCATTGAAGAGGATGACTGAGTTGCCGGTGTATTCCCAATAGAGGTCGACTTGGCCATTTTCCTGCGCCTGACGCAAAACGGAGGTGCCCAACCCCTCGCGCTTGTCGACGTCATAGCCTTTGGCTTGCAGCAACTGGAAGGTGGCGGAGGTGAGAATCAAATGCTCCGTGTAGTTGAGACCGCCGACCACGATAGGGTCATCTTGTGCGTGTGCCGTCATGGTGGTGGCAGAAAGGCCCAGTCCCAGGGTAGTCAGGAGTGTCATGATGAGATGTTTCATAGCAGCGACATACCTCTATTTTTTTATGAAATACAACTTTCGTGGTAATTCAAAGTAGCACGCTTAGCGCTGTCGATTGATGAATATACGTTATACCCACAATATCGAGTTCTAAACGATAGCTGGGGACTCGGCGTTGCAAAGCGTCGCAAGCGATGGCCAGCATCACCCCTGCGAGGTAGCCAGCCATTTTTCACGTATAAGACGCATACTTCGCAGGTCGTGCGGCGAATGCGTTCAGTTGCCTCCCATTGCTCCCTTCAATTGGCGTTGGATTTCAGCCACTGCCAGTAGTCGCGGATGCCTTCGCGAATGTCCGTGAATCTGGGCGTGAAGCCAAGCTCCTGCTGGGCCAGCGAGATATCCAGCGGTGCGCCTCTGACCACGAAGGGGCCGGGACCCAGTTTGACGTTGGCCCGCTTGCCCGTGATCTCGGCGACGTGTTCGACGATCTGCAGGTGGTCGACGCTGACCCCGCTGGAGATGTTGAAATTGCGCTGGACAACACTGTCCTTCTGGAACAATTTGACGATGCCGGCCGCTGTGTCGTGTACATGAGTCCAGTCCAGGGCCTGCTCGGCGCCGTTGGGTGCCTGGATATCGTCAAGCCCTTCCAGCGGGCCAAACAATCCCTGGTAGACCATATGCATGTGCGATGGGCGCTTGCCAGGACCGTAGACGAAGAACAGCCGTGCGTTGCGTACGTCCATTCCGTAGGTGTCACTGTATTGCAAGCCATAGAGCTCACCGGCAATCTTGGTGGCCCCATAAAGATCGGTCGCTTTGTAAGGCGTCGCTTCGCTTTGGGGTCCCGGGGCATCGCCGTAAACGGCACCGGAACTCATGTTCACGACCTTGTTAATCCCCAGAATTCGACAGATTTCGAGTACATTCAGGGTACCCATCGCGTTGATCGAGATATTCTTGAAGGGGCGTTGCTGGAACGTGGGGCCGGCGATGACCGAGACCCCATGGATGACACCTTCCAGTTCGTCCTGATGACGAAGGAAAAGCTCGAACATGCTGTGATAGTCGAGGACATCGACGGCTTCCAGCACTAACTTGTCGCGCACCTCCTCCAGATAGTCGAGACCCAGCCGATCGAAATGGCCGGCCGCCATGTCGCAGATGATGACTTGCTTGCCTTGCTTGGCCAGTTGGTAGGCCACCCAGGAGCCGACGTGGCCGAGCCCCCCCGTAATGAGAACAGACATGATGTGAATCTCCTCGTTGTCGTGGACAGGCGTTGCTGCCCTAATTGAGTACCAGGTTGGGTAGAAACATGACGACTGCTGGGAACAGGATGATGATCAGCAATACCGCGAAAAGCGGTATGTAGAACGGGAGTATTTCCCTCACCAGACCCGAGAACGGCATGCCGGTGATCTTCTGTATCGTGAACAGCACAGTGCCGACAGGCGGTGTGATCAAGCCGATCATCAGGGTGAAAATCATGACCACGCCAAAATGCACGGGATCGATACCGTATTGCATCACCACCGGCACCAGTAGCGGGGTCAGCAGGAACAGCGCCGGAACTGAATCAATAAAGAGCCCGATCAGGAGGATGAACAGGGCCAGCAAGAGCAGCAGTCCGAGTGGGTCGGTCACCGTTGCCAGCAGAAAATCCGCCACCAGCGCGGTCACCTGATAACGTGCCAACACCCAGCTATAAAGCGCACTGCCGGCGATGATAAAGAGCAGCGCGGCGGTATCAATGGCGGTGGCGCGCAGAATATTCAGGAACTCGCGTATGTTGATCGAACGATAGACCAGAAACGAGATGATCAGGCAGTAGATCAGCGCTACCACCGACGCCTCGGTAGGGGTAAACACGCCCGAGAGAATCCCCACGATGATAATCAGGGGGGTTAACATTGGCAGTGCGCCCCGCGTGAGGGCGAGAGTAAACTCGCTGAAACGAGCCCTTGCCCGCGTCGGGAAACCGCGCCGATGAGAGATAATGGCGACCATCACCATCAATCCTATGCCCATGAATAGCCCGGGAATGATGGAAGCCAGAAAGATGGCGGCAATCGAGGCATTGGCCAGGGCGCCGTAGATGACAGCGGGGATGCTGGGTGGGATGATCGGTCCAATAGTGGCCGAACTGGCGGTAACGGCGGCACTGAAGCCAGTCGGGTAGCCGTCGTCCTCCATCGCCTTGATTTCCAGCGCCCCGAGTCCGCCGGCATCGGCAACCGCCGAGCCGGACATGCCTGCGAACAGCATGCTGGCGACGACATTGACATGACCCAGCCCACCCTTGAAGTGGCCGACCATGGTGCGGGCGACATCGAAGACACGGTCCGAGATGCCGGCACTGTTCATCAGGCGGCCAATGAGCAGAAAGGCGGGGATAGCCAGAAGGGTAAAGCTGTTGACCCCGTATAGTGTCCGCTGTGAGATCATTTCCATGGGGATGGCGTCAAAGCCACGGGTATAGCCCAGTACAAGGGCCGAAGAGGCGATCATGGCGAATGCCACGGGAACCCCGAGCATCAGCAGAACGATCAAGCCAACGAACATGATGACGAAAACTTCCATGGTCAGTCACTCCTGCCATCTTCGATGGTGGGTTGGGGGGTGCCCATGAGACGCTGGTAAAGTTCACCGAGCAGGAGCGCGATCATGAGCAACGCGGAAATCATCTGTATGAGGTAGATGTAGGAAAAGCTCATCTGAAAGGTGCTGGCCATGATGCCGGCCGTTCTGTCCATCATGTTCCAGGCTCCAGCGACGAGCATCAGCAGCACCAGCACGCAGATCACATCCGCTACGCTGGCAATGATGTTGCGCACGGAAGGGCTCAAGATGTCGGTCACGATGGTGATGCGAATATGTTCCTGGTAGCGCAGCGCGAGCACTGACCCCAGGAAAATTTCGGCCAGGAAGAGATAGCGCGAGGCTTCATCGGTCCAGGACACGGCAATGCCCAAGGCATAGCGTGAGATGACTTGAACAGCCATGATGATCAGCATCAGCGCGAAAGCTGTCATCACAACCCCGGTCAGCAACTTCCAGAACAGATCAAGTGCACGGGTAACGCGTTCCGAGATTTTCACGGGCGCCTCCGGGTGATGTGCATCGGAATGGACGAGCGAGCGAACCGCCGAAAGTGACGGTTCGCCCTTTGCGGTTACTCGACGAGTGACAGGACGTAGTCACGCACCGCAGGATGATAGCTCTCGGCAATGTCGCGAATCGCGGGTTCGGCTGCGCTGCGGAAGGCGGCGACATCCGGCTCGACGATGGTCATGCCGAGTTCCTCAAGCTCCGCGTAGAGGTCGGCCTGGCCATTCGCGACCATGTCGTTACCCCAGCTGGTCGCTTCATCGATCGCACCGAGGATGATGTCGCGATTTTCATCGGAAAGCCCTTGGTAGAAGTCCTCGTTCATCAGCCAGTGAAAGAACGAATAGACATGCTCGGTGCGGTTGATATGGCTCTGTACCTCGTAGAGTTTGCCGGCATGGATCAGATCAACCGGGTTTTCCTGCATATCGATCACCCCGGTCTGCAGGGACGTGTAAACTTCGGGCCAGGCGATAGGGCTGGGCAGGGCGCCGATTTCTTCCCAAATCTGGATCCAGGGCGCGATCTCGGGTACCCGCATGCGCACCCCTTGAACGTCTTCTGGCGTTTCGACTGGGAAGTTGGACGTCAGGTTGCGCGGATTGCGTGCGGAAAGTCCGACCAGACGCATGTTGCCGTTGGCGATAAGCTGTTCGTTGAGCAGTTCGCCGGTCTCGCCGTTGTAGACCTCACGGGCCTCTTCGCTGGAGCCGTAGACGAAGGGCAGGTCGGCGGCGGCAAATTCCTCGGCATATAGGGTCATGGGCATTGAGCCACCCAGGGCGATAGCGTACTCGCCGTAACTGGCGCCCTCGAGGTGGTCACGTTCGCCGCCCACTTCGGTCCCCAGCAGGGTGATCGAGAATTCGCCGTCGGTCTTTTCTTCGATGCTCTCCTTGAGCCGTTCGCCCACCTTGAACATGGGATGCGACGGTTCGACGTGGATGGCAATGGCCAACTCCTCGGCTGAGGCCGTTGTTGTCGTGCCAAAGGCCGCGAGGCCAACGAGGAAGATGCTGCTTGCTGTTATTGTCTTCATGGTACTTACCTCTTTGATGTCGTAGTGGCGTATTGATGTTGTTATGGCGTATCGGTGTTGCTTCATCCTGAAAACGGGCGGCTAAAGGCCCGCAACGCGACCGCAAGGTCGGGTTCCTGTTTAGCGTATTCCTCCAGCGATATTCCGCGGGAGGTGGCGTCCCAGGCGGCACGAATTCCGCGGCAGCCAGAGGCGACTCCATCGGGGTGGCCCATGATGCCGCCGCCGCAGGTGTAAATGAGATCCGTCGACTTGAGTGCCGCGAACGTAGCGGGTACCTGGTGGATCGTTTGGGCCGACGAAAAAACCGGCATTGCACAATCGTCGCGGTCCGGCGCTTCGAGCAATGGGGTCAGGCAGGCGCGGGCGGAGTCGATCACCGAGGCATCGGCCTCGGCAAACTTGCTGCCGAGACCGTTGACGTGCAAGTGATCGGCACCGGCCAGGCGCAGTAATGTCTGGTAGGCGCGGTAATCGATGCCCAACTGCGGATGGCGGTAGAAAAGGCCCCACCCATTGCGGTGACCATGAATCGGTAGCTGGGCATGACGCCTCAGTGCCGTCAGCGACCCCATGCCGATCCAGTTGACGCTGGCCATGACACAGGTACCCCCATGGTCGCGGACCAGGTCATGGCGCTGGCGCATTTCATCGAGGTCGCCAGTGATGTTGAAGGCATACATGGGCTTGCGCCCGGTACGTTGAGCGTGTTCCTCGATCACTCGCATCACCGCAGGGACCCGCTCGGCTAACGGCGAATAGGGGGGATCTGCAATCAGCTCGTCATCCTTGATAAAGTCGATGCCGGCTTCCACCAGTTGCTTGACCAGTGCGGCGGTTTCCTCGGGGGATAGGCCTACACTGGGCTTGATGATGGTACCCACCAGCGGGCCCCGGTCGACGCCTGCCAAATGCCGCGTGCCGGAAACCGAAAACTGGGGGCCGGGCATTGCCTTGATGAACACATCGGGCAGTGCGATATCCGTCAACCGGAAACCGGAAAGTTCCCGTAGCTCAGTGAGGTTGCCAAGAATCGTCGCCATCAGGTTGGAAAGGCTGGCCCCGATATTCTCGAGCGGCCATGACAAGGTGACATCCGCCTGCTGGTAAGTGTCACCGGATAAACAGCCAGGCAGTGAGGGCGTATCACATGCCGTCAGCGCGGTGACCGCGTCTACCCTGGCGGCATGGCGTTCGCGCAGGGCATCGGTTTCTCCGGCCAGCTTGAGGAAAGTGCCGGAGGACTGCTCGCCAGCCATCGCCAGGGCCGCCCGCTCTGGATCAAGCGGCGTTTCGATGCGGTAGCTGGCGCTGATGCGCGGCATTTCAACTGAAGATGGCTGGCTCGCCATTTGCGTACTCCTCACCAACTGGTTCGAATGGCTATTCAGAAAGCTAGCACTGGTGATTTGGTAGCGCTACCATTTTTTTCATCATAGGATAAACTTCCAGGAACGCAAACTGGGATAGATAGGAGAAGGGTATGTCAACCAACAAGACGGGCGTGCGAGAACGTCGACGTCATCAAGGTGATAACCGTGTCACGCTCAAGGACGTAGCGAGGGAGGCAGGGGTCGCGCCGATCACTGTGTCGCGCGCCCTGAATACGCCCGAGAATGTCTCTGCCGGTTTGCGTGAGCGTATCGACAATGCCGTGTCCGCACTGGGCTATGTTCCCAATCTGATCGCCGGCGGTCTGGCCTCGGCAGGTACCCGAGTGATTCCGGTGGTGGTGCCGTCACTGTCGATATTGACCTATATCGAGGTAATCCATGGCATCCAGCAGACCCTTGAACCCGCTGGTTATCAGGTGCTGTTGGGCTCCACCGATTTTGACCTGGAACGCGAGGCCTCCCTGGTCGATACGGTGCTCGGCTATTCGCCTTCAGGGATGATCATGACCGGTCTCCGGCATCGCGAGAGCGCTGAACGTCGGCTGAAGGCCTGGGGACGACCTGTGGTCGAGATCATGGAGTTGGGCGAGACCTGCATCGATATGAACATTGGGGTTGAAAACACCGAAGCGGGGGCCTGCATGGCCAGGCATCTGGTCGAGCGGGGCTATCAACGTATTGCCTTTCTGGGAACTGGCATGGCGCACGATTATCGTGCCCGCCTGCGGTATGAAGGGCATCGTCAGGCATTGAAGGCAGCTGGGATAGAAAGTGACGTGCTATTTCAGGATGACCAACCTTCGTCGTATGAGGTAGGGCGGAAACTGTTTCTGGAGGCGTTGGACGCACGTCCTGAACTGCAGGCGTTACATTTCGCCAACGATAACCTGGCGGCCGGGGCCATTCTGGAAGCCAATCGGATTGGCGTACGGGTGCCCCAGGATATCGCCATCGGTGGATATCTGGGGTTGTCGTTGGGTGAGCACCTGACGCCACGCCTGACAACCGTGACCGTGCCCCGCTACGAGATGGGCGTAGAGGCCGCGAAAATGCTATTGGCGAAGCTGGAGGGCGGATCGCCCGCTTCATCGAGAGTTGATATAGGCTACGAGCTCAAGGTGCGAGAGAGCACCTGAGCAACCAGAAAAGAGGGGCTAACAATGACAAGACCACTGGTTGCCTTTTATGGCGACGATTTCACCGGTTCGACGGAAAATTTGGCGCAGTTCTGCCGCCATGGATTTCGTGGGCGACTGTTTTTCTCCACTGCAGCGCCCGAGACGATCTTTGACATGGCAACGGAACTGGATGTGGTAGGGCTGGCGGGGACGGCTCGTGGGTTGACGCCGTCGGCAATCACCGCCGAGGTCGAGCCGGCCCTTGCAGTCATCGAGTTGATCGCCCCCAGGCTAATGCAGTTCAAGATCTGTTCGACATTCGATTCATCACCGACGGTGGGCAGCATCGGGCATGTAATGGAGCTGGCCCGTCGGCGCTGGCCGGGCTGTGCTCTGCCGGTGATGCCCGCTACCCCGGACTTCGGGCGATACACCGCATTTTCCCACCTGTTCACCCGCTACCAGGGCGAGATCTGTCGGTTGGATCAGCATCCAGGCATGGCGCATCACCCCTCGACCCCGATGAACGAGGCGGACTTGCGTCGTCATCTGGCTTCGCAGACGACAATTGCGTCGGCGGCGGTCACACTGCTCGACTATCGTCAGGCGGGCGGCGGCTGGGAGACATTGTGGTCGGCCGTTGAGTCAGAGCGTTTCGTGGTCCTTGATGCCACCAATCAGTCCGAGCTGCAACACGCTGCCGAGTTGATCCTGCGCCTGGCCGAGCACCGTCCTACGCTCGCGGTTGCTGCCCAGGGGCTGGCAGATGCCGTGGGCCGTTCCTTGACCCGCGATACGGTGGAGCGCCACCCGTTGCCGACCACCTATCAAGGCGTGGCGCGGTTGCTGGTGCTATCCGGCAGTTGTTCCCCCCAGACCTGCATGCAGTTGGCGCATTTCGAGTCGCAGGGCGGTTGCGTTCTGCCACTGCAGCCCGAAGAGGCGATGCGCGATGCGCCTGGCGTGGCCCGACGGCTGTCCCGCCAGGTGATGGCTATGTTCCGAGAGGGTCGTGATGTCGCTGTGGCGACCACGCGCAGCGACACGGATGTCATTGCTGACCTTTCAACCGAGCGACTGGCGACGGTCGTTGGCGAGGTTTTCGCTCGACTGACCCGCGAGCTGAGAGAGGCAGGCGATCTTCATCGTGTTGTTTTTGCGGGTGGTGATACCTCGAGCCATGCCATGCGGCAACTCGGGGCAGATGCCCTGGAACTGGTGGCCTTCGATGAGGCTCAGGGCGGCCATCTGTGCCGGCTGGTAGCCACCGACTCGCCGGTCGACGGGCTGGAGGTAGTACTCAAGGGCGGCCAGATCGGCGGGGAGGAGCTACTGGTGCGCGTCAAGCGCGGCACGGCCTATCCCGATGCATGAGGGAGACGATGATGTATCCGGTCCGACCAATCTGTCTCGAAAACAGCTTGGCGAAGTGTCATGACGGACGCCTTAATTGCTTCCGTACGGTGCCTTTTGGGATAGATGGAAGGGTTTATGATCTATGAGGGCATACAGCGCTGCTTCTCTATCCATAAAGTGCTTCCCAGTGAATGCCACTTTCAACTTGCTGATCCAAATGAAGTGCCTGCTCAATGTGATGTAAGTGATGCAGCATCAAGTCGATGGCTCGTTCTTCATCACGTTCAGCTATCGCGTCCACAATCATGGCATGCTCATCTTCTGGACAAGCGGGCGTCTGAGGCTCGTCGAAAAGAGCAATAATCAAGCAGGTCAGAGGACAGAGTTCCGCCATCAGTTTTTCAATGAAGCTGTTACCGCTAAGGCGAGCCATCAACATATGAAACTGGCCTGACAGCCGAATGATGCGCCGCCGATCTCCAAGCCGGCGTGCCTCGGTTTCCTCTTCTAAATGAGCCCGCAACTGTGCCAGGTCGTCGGCGCAGGCGCGCTTGATGACATTACGTACGATCTCCGGCTCTACCAATCGACGGGTGACAAAAAGGTCTCTCGCCTCGTCGGCCGTGGGGCGCGTCACGTAGGCCCCCTTGTTGGGGTGCAGGGTCACAAGCCCGTCTTGTGCCAGCAATGTCAGTGCCTGACGAATCTTCGTTCTGCTCACACCGAAAGCACTGGCTAGTTTTTCTTCCACTAATTTGATGCCTGGGGGTAGCCGGTGCTCCATTACCGCATCCGTTATCCGCTCGGCTATCTCATCAATGGCAAGTTTTGCAAGGGATGTGTCCATAAAGGTTCCTGTATTTTCACTAGCCGTAAGATACGTATGAATGGGGTCGGCTTTCAATCAAAAGTGCGTCTGGTACGACTGCACTGTTAATGGGCGTTTGCATTTTTATCGCACAAAATGAGTGCGATATATTTTCAAAAATATTGTATGCAATATTGTATTAACTATTTTAAATAATATAAAGAACAATATTATTATCCTTTATATTCATTTATTTACGACAATAAATGGCTGATGTCGGTGTGATGAAAATGGGCTTGGCATGCTAGTTGCTGACTTAATCTCAGGTGGCCGAGCTCTGAGTGCCCAGGCTGTCCTTACTAAAACGGCTGGAGATTTCATCATGTCCCATAGCAAATTTTTGAAGGCGGTTCCTTTTTTGGCGGCGGGTATGCTGCTGTCACCCTCGCTCCTGGCGGCGGAACAACTGCGAGTGGCAGGTAACTTTCCGACGGATCATTCGGTCTCTCGCGCCATGGAAATATTTAAAGAGTATGTCGAAACGGAGTCCGAGGGCGAGATCGAGGTCGATCTTTTTCCCGCTATGCAGTTGGGCGGTGCAACCGAAAACGTTGATCAGGTGCGCTCCGGTAGTATTTTTGCGGTCTTTACGTCGATTGCTTACTTCAGTAGGACCGTGCCGGACTACGAAGCCGTCAGTTTGCCTTTCCTGTTCGACAGTCGTGAGCAGGCCTTTGAAGTTATGGACGGTCCCGTCGGTGAGCATCTCGACCAGGAGATGGCAGAGCTCGGCTTTGTCAACCTGGGTTACGGCGAGCTCGGGTTCCGCCACGTGACGAATAATCTGCGCCCGATTACGTCGGTTGAAGACTTCGAGGGCATGCGTATTCGTCTGCAGCCCAATGAGGTCCACCTTCAGACGTTCCGAGCTCTGGGGGCTAATCCGCAATCGATGGATGTGTCAGAACTCTACTCGGCCCTTCAGCAGGATGTGCTTGATGCACAGGAGAACCCCTACAACATTATTGCAAGTCGTCGCTTCCACGAGGTCCAGGATTATCTCTCGGACAGTGGTCACTTTTATGACTTTATCAACGCGGTGGCGAACAAGAATAGCTATGACGCCCTCTCCGATGAACATCGCATGCTAGTGGACGAGGGTATGCAAGCGGCAATGGAGTGGCAGCGTGAAGCGGCTGCGGCGGAAGAAGAAGAGTGGCGTCAGATGCTTATCGACGAGGGCATGGAGTTTACATCGATCCCTGATGAGTTGCGCGCCGAACTTCGCGAGGCGACCTCAGGAGTGGCGGATACGCTTGCCGAGCGGGTCGATCCTGAGTTCCTCGAGCTGGTGATGCAAGAAGCTGAAAGCGCTAAGTGAGACGAGCTATGACGCCTTCTTCCTCTGAAAATCGCCATGATGAAAAACGCGGGTGGGGGCCAATGCCCCCGCCGGTATCTAAACGCTTTAGTTACTTTAAAAAGCTGATCGAGCAATTGGATATCGCCACTTACTGGGCTGTTGTGGTGGTAATGGCGTTGATGACTGTCTTCATCTCTTTGCAAGTTTTTTGGCGCTATGTCTTGGGTTCATCAATAGATTCAGCCAATGAACTATCAAGGCTGTTCTTTGTTTGGGCAATTTTTTTGGCCATTCCCCACGGGGTGAAACACGGCGTTCATGTCGGCATTGATCTGTTTGTCATGATGATGCCGGAAAGGCGGCGAGAGCAGTTGTTTCGACTTACCGCAGGCCTGTCAGCATTGCTGATGTTGATGGTGATGGTAGGCAGTTACACGGCAACTGTTGATGGCTGGAATCAGTTGATGCCGACATTGCCCGTCACTTCTTCTGTTTACTTTATCGCCGTTATGGTTTGCGGCGCCCACGCTTTCCTCCATCTGACATTGCTCGCTTGGGGCGGTTCGGCCACCTGGGAGGTCAATAGACCATGACTTGGTTAGCTATCAGCCTGTTTCTCGGATTGGCGGTATTGGGTATGCCGCTGGCCTTTGCCATTGGGGTGGGGGCTTTGGCATCACTTTTCCTGCTTGATTTTGAATTGGTCGTGATGCCACAGCGCATGATGCATGCCGTCAACAGTTTTCCCTTGATGGCGATACCCCTGTTCATGCTGGCCGGTGAGCTGATGGTAAAAGCGGGGATCATGGATCGCCTTATTGCCTTTGCTAATAGCCTGGTGGGTCGCATGCATGGTGGGCTCGCCCACGTGACCATCACATCAGGCACCATTTTTGCTTCGGTAAGCGGGGCAGCCGTTGCCAGCGCCAGTGCGATGGGCAGCACATTGGTCCCGTCACTGCGCAAATATTATCCTGATGCGTATTCGGGTGCGGTTATTGCGTCGGCGGCTAACCTGGGGCCTGTCATCCCACCCAGTAATGCCATGATTGTTTATGCCCTGATGGCCGGCTCATCCGTGTCAGTGGGTGGTCTCTTCATGGCCGGCATCGTCCCTGGCCTCATGCTGGCCGTGGGCTTCATGGCCATCGCGAGCTGGATTTCCTGGAGACGTGGCTACGAACTCACGGGTGAGTCTTTCAATCTGTGTAATGTGGCCCATCAAGCCCGGCGTGCCCTAGTCATTATCATGATGCCGGTCATCGTGGTAGGTGGCATTGTCGGCGGTGTCTTCACGGCGACTGAAGGGGCGGCCATTGCGGTTGTTTATTCGGCATTCATCGGCTTTGTCGTGACTCGCCGTCTTCATTTTGCCGATCTTCCCGGGTGTCTTTACCGGGCCGCGGTGACGTCAGCCATGGTGGGGGCGTTGATAGCGTTCGCCTCCGTACTCACCTTCGTTTTCACCATCGAGATGGTGCCGGTGATGCTGTCGTCATTCATCCAGTCATTAACTAGCGATCCCTTGACGTTCATTCTGCTGACCATGGTGTTGCTGGTGGGGATCGGCATGCTGGTCGAATCCAACGCGGCCTACATCATGCTGGTGCCCCTGTTTGCGCCCGTGGCGCTTGTCTACGGTATCGATCCTCTCTATTTCGGCTTTTTGTTCATGTACAACCTGGTGGTCGGCATGATGACGCCCCCTGTTGGGGTGCTGTATTTCGTGATGAGCGGCATTACCAAAGTGCCGATGATGACACTCGTCAAGGAGTCGCTGCCTTTCGTTGCGTTTCAGTTTGCGATCCTTGGTCTGTGCATCGCCTTTCCCCCGATCGTTACCGGTCTTCCTCGTTTACTTGGCTACTGATGGCTCCAGGAGTAATAAATGGAAACACCGCCTTTATTTAATGCGACCTATCCCGCCGACCTGGTGATCCATGGTGCCCGCGTCATCACGGTCGATCCGGTCCTCGGGGAAATCGAGCGTGGTCGTATCGTCATCCATGCGGGTCGGTTGGTCGAAATCGGCCCCGACGATCCTGCCAAGCCGCTACCTCCCGCCCGTCGAACGCTTGACATGCAAGGTCGGGTTGTCACCCCGGGGTTCGTCAATGTGCACACCCATACCATTCTCAGCATGGTGCGCGGCGTCGCCGAGGATATGGGATTTGCCCCGGCGTATACCCCGGGGGTACCCCATGGCCATGAGGTCAGTGAAGAAGAAGCGGTGGCTCTGGCCCGATTGGGCGCGGCAGAAGCCCTGTTGTTCGGCTCCACGCTGATCAACGATAGCTATGTCCACGCCAACCAGACCCTGCCTGCAATGGGCGAGCTCGGTATGCGTGTGATTACATGCGGTCGGATACACGATGTGGACTTCAGCCGGGTGCATGAAGGTATCTGGGAGCACCGAGCCGAGATCGGCGAGACGACATTGGCCGACGCCGTCGCGTTGCATGATCGCTGGCAGGGCGGTATGGACGGTCGGCTGGGGGTTGAGCTGGCTGCGCATGCGCCGGATACCTGCTCCAAAGAACTGCTGACGAAAGTGGCAAAGACAAGCGAGGCATTGGGCGTCCAGGTCAATGGCCACCTCTCCCAAAGCCTCAAAGAGAATCGTCGTGTTCAGGAGCGCGACGGCATGAGCCCGACCGAGCTGCTCGATGACGTCGGTTTGCTGGGCTCTCGGTTCACCGCGGCGCACTGCATGTATGTCAGCGATAGCGATATCGCAAGAATTGGCGCCACGGCGACCAATATTGCCCATGTACCGCGAGGCAATGCGACCGGTGGTCGTATTGCCCCGACGACGCGTCTGCGTCAGGCCGGTGCGAACCTGGCGCTGGCCACTGACAACATGCACGCCGATATGGTGGAGGTGATGCGCTGGGCGCTGATCATGGGGCGCGTCCAGGAGGGCGAAGTCAATGAGACGTGGCAGCCCCATCATGTCGTCGAGATGGCAACCCTGGGAGGTGCCAAGGCACTCGGGCTCGACGCTGAGCTCGGGTCACTCACGCCTGGCAAGCGCGCCGACCTGGTGGTGTTTGACTTCCGTCGGCCACACCTTGTGCCGCTAATCAATGCGATGGGCAACCTGGTTCACACGGCCCAGGGGCGAGATGTGGAGTATGTGGTTTGCAATGGCGAGGTTGTCGTTGAAGGCGGTGAGCTGAGCCGTGCCAATACATCAGTCTTGCTTTCTGATGCCCAGGGCGCCGCTGAAGCGCTTTGGCAACGCGCCCGGGCGCAGGTGTAAAGGAGAGCCTGATGAAGCTTTTGATTGTCAATCCCAATACGTCTCACAGTGTTACCGAACTGATTGGTAATGAAGCCAGGCGCAGCGCATCGCCTGACACCGAGCTGACATTGCGCACCGCGACGTTCGGCGTGGCTTATATCGAGACGCGGGCGGAATCGGCGATCGGTGCCTACGCCGTCATGAACGAGCTGGCCGAGCATTATCAGGGTCACGATGCTGCCCTGGTCGCGGCCTTTGGGGATCCCGGCCTGGAGGCTGCCCGGGAAATGCTGCCGATCCCGGTCGTCGGGCTGACGGAGAGTGCTCTCATGAGTGCCGCGATGCTCGGTGGCCGCATCGGGATTGTGGCCATCTCCCGCCGTATTCGCACCTGGTACAGCGAAACCGTCGATCGTTACGGCATGGCGTCACGGCTGGCGGGTATCCGTTGCCTGGACGAGCCCCTGCATGACATTGGCGCCGTGCAACAGGAGAAAAGTGAGCAGCTGGTGGCGCTATGCCAGGCAGCCGTGCATGAAGATGGCGCAGATGTGCTGATCATTGCCGGCGCGCCGTTGGCCGGTCTGGCGCGCCAGGTAGAAAGCCATATTCCTGTGCCGATCGTTGATGGGGTGAGCTGCGCGGTTCGCCAGGCCGAACTGCTCACGCGGCTGAATCCGCGCCCCGCAGAGGCAGGCAGCTATGCGGCACCGCCGACCAAGCCTTGTCAGGGCCTCTCGAGCGCTTTGGCGGCGCTGGTGGGGCGCGAGTCGATGTCATGAGCCATTCCATTTATCAACTTCGCATGAGCAGCCGAGAACTGAGCTTTATCGCCGAGACGCACCCTGACGCGCCATGCAGTGTCGATGCCCTGTTACGCCTGTTGCCCTGGCAAACGCAGATGGTGCATGTGCGGTGGAGTGGGGAAGGGGTTTGGGTGCCGCTTGGCGATAATGACTTTCAACTCCCCTGGGAAACGCCCACCCGCTATCCGGCCGTCGGCGATGTGCTGTTTTACCCCGGTGGCTACAGCGAGACCGAGATTCTAATGGCGTACGGTCCCTGTGCGTTTGCCAGCAAGCTTGGACCGATTGCTGGCAACCATGTCATGACGATCATCAAGGGCATCGAACAGTTGCCGGAACTCGGTCGTCGCTGCCTCTGGGAAGGGGCGCAGCCGTTGACGGTGACGCTTCTCGAATCCTCTGTCCATCAGGAAACCACACCATGACCCGTATCCGCTTCGGGGTGCTGACGCCTTCGTCGAATACTGCGTTGGAGCCGCTTACTTCTGCCATGTTGAGTCAGCTGCCCGACGTAAGTGCCCACTTTTCCCGGTTTACCGTCACCCAAATCGCCCTGAGTCAGCAGGCGCTTGGTCAGTTTGATAACCAAAACGTGCTCGTGGCGGCGGGCATGCTCGCCGACGCCCGCGTCAACGTGGTCGGCTGGAGTGGAACCTCTGCTGGCTGGCTGGGGTTTGACCATGACGTCACGCTCTGTCGACGCATCAAGGAAGAAACCGGCATTCCGGCAACCACGTCGATGCTGGCCCTCAACGAGATTCTCGAGACCTATGAACTGCAGCGCTTCGGGCTGGTGACGCCCTATACCGGCGACGTGCAGACCCGAATTCGCTCCAATTACCGCGATGCTGGTTTCGAGGTGGTCGCCGAGGACCATCTCGGCATCAGTGAGAACTTTGCTTATGCCGAGGTCTCGCCGGAGACCCTCACGGCACAGGTCAGGCGAGTGGCCGAGGCTGGCGCGCCAGCCATTGTGGTCGCGTGTACCAATTTGTATTCCGCGCATCTGGTCCCTCAGTGGGAGGCTGAATTTGGGGTGCCGGTGCTCGATACCACCGCCACCGTGGTGTGGAAAATGCTGCAAATGACGGGGCAGGGCAGCGTTCCCGTGTCTGGCTGGGGCCGACTGATGCAAGGAGAACTGGACCAATGAATGATTTTGATAAGGTGATTCGTCATGCTCGCTGCGCCACGGCGGCGGATGTCTTTGAAGCCGACATCGGTATTCGTGACGGCATTATCGTGGCGTTGGGCAAGGGGTTGGCGGCCGGTCGGGAGGAGATCGATGCCGCCGGCCGGTGGGTCTTGCCCGGTGGCATCGATGGCCATTGTCATTTGGATCAGCCGACATCAGACGGCTCTCGCATGGCCGATGATTTTCTGACGGGCACTCGCTCGGCCGCCTGTGGTGGTACCACGACGGTGTTTCCTTTTGCGCTGCAGAAGAAGGGGCAGAGCCTGAGGTCAGCGGTAGACGACTACCATCGACGCGCTGAGGGAAAGGCCTGCATCGACTATGCCTTTCACCTGATCGTGACTGACCCGTCTCCTGAGGTGTTAGGGGTCGAACTGCCTGCGCTGATTCGTGAGGGTTACACCTCTTTCAAGATCTACATGACCTACGACGATCTGAAACTGGCTGACCGGGAGATCATTGATGTGCTGGCTGTCGCTCGAGAAAACGGCGCCATGGTCATGGTGCATGCCGAGAATGCGGACTGCATTGCCTGGTTGACCGAGCGGCTTCTGGCTCAGGGGCATACGGCACCACGCTATCATGCCGAGGCACGTCCCATGCTGGTCGAGCGTGAAGCCGCGCACCGGGCCATTGCCTATGCCGAGTTGGTCGATGTGCCGATTTTGATCGTCCATGTGTCCGGCCGTGAGGCCGTTGAGCAGGTGCGCTGGGCGCATAGTCATGGCCTGCGGATCTATGCCGAGACCTGTCCGCAATACCTGTTTCTGACGGCGGATGACCTGGGGATCACGGATGACGAGACGCATGGCGCCAAGTGTATCTGCAGCCCCCCACCCCGGGATCGCGCCAACCAGCAAGTGGTCTGGGACGGTCTCGAGAGTGGGGTCTTTCAGGTGTTTTCCTCTGATCATGCCCCCTTCACCTTTGCCGGCCCCGAGGGCAAGTTTGCCGCAGGCAACGATGCCAGCTTTGATCGTATTCCCAACGGCATTCCGGGGTTGGAAACCCGCATGGCGCTCCTTTTCAGCCATGGCGTCGAGACCGGTCGTCTGTCTATTCAGCAGTTCGTGGCCCTGACGGCCACGAACGTGGCACGCATGTACGGCCTTTATCCGCGTAAAGGCTCGATTGCGGTGGGCGCGGATGCGGATCTTGTGATTTGGGATACCGGGCTTGACCGCAAGATCCGTAATAATGACCTGCATCACGCGGTGGATTACACCCCCTATGAAGGTATTCCGGTGAGTGCCTGGCCAGCTACCACGCTGTGCCGCGGTGAGGTGGTGTGGCGCGATGGTGCCTATGCGGGGGTGGCAGGCCGTGGGCAATTCCTGCGCTGTGATTTGCCGGAACCGGCACGCCCCAAACCCAGACCCGCAGGTGGCAGCCCATGGTCGACCTGATGAACACGGTACTTTCGCGTCGCTCCACTCGGCTTCTTGAAACGCTGATGGGGTTAGGAACACTTGCCGCCGGGCTGGTCTTCCTTCGCATTGTGCATGCCCCGACGGCTCCCTACGGTGATCCTGGTTATATTGGCTCGGCTGCCTTCTTTCCTGGACTGATGGCGCTTCTGGTCGCGGCCCTTGGCGTTGTGCTGATGCTGATGGCTTGGCGACCTCAACCGCCAACACCCATCAAAACCGGGAGAACGTCCCGCGCGCTGTCGGCTTACGTTTTGATGGTCGTTGTGGCCATCGGACTGCCGTGGTTTGGAATCTGGCTGACCAGCATGCTGGCAGTTCCGCTGCTGGCGTTGCTGTTTGGCGAGCGGCGCTGGTACATCCTGTTGATACTTGCGATTGTGCCGCCAGTGCTTGTTATCCACCTCTTCGAGGGCGTGATGGGAATCTACTTCCCCCGAGGAGGCTGGCTGTGATCGATTTTTCGATTCTCCAGCAGGGCTTGGCCATGCTGGCATCGCCATGGACTTTCCTGGCTCTATCGGGAGGGTTGGCGGGAGGCATCCTGATCGGCGCATTACCAGGGCTTACGGCGACCATGGCGGTCGCCGTCCTGGCGCCTTTTACGTTTTTCATGGATGCCACCATTGGCATACCGTTCTTGCTCGGGATCTATAAAGGGGCCATCTACGGTGGGTCGATCCCCGCCATTTTGGTTAATACCCCGGGGACGGCAGCTGCGGCGGCCTCGGCGCGAGACGGCTATGCACTGACGCTGCAGGGTAAGTCCCGCAAGGCGTTGGAGTTGAGTCTGTTCAGCTCTGTCGTGGCCGATCTTATGGCGACACTGGTTTTGATTGTGGTGGCGATTCCGCTGGCATCGATCGCCATTCGCTTTGGTTCACCTGAATTCGCACTGCTCTATCTCATTGCCCTCACCATGATTGCAACCGTGAGCGGCGGGAACGCAGCCAAGGGGTTAGCGGCGGCCGGCTTGGGTCTGCTGGTGGCGTGTATCGGGCTGGATCCAATGTCTGGCTATCAGCGGTTTACCTTTGGCAATACCGATCTGCTGGCGGGAGTCTCACTGATTCCCTTGATGATCGGCATGTTCGCGCTCAGTGAGATATTGATGCAGCTGACGCATCCACCAGAAGGTCAACAAACGGCTGGCGACGTTGAGCATGGTGGAGAGCGGCTACGTTGGGCTGAATTCTGGGTATTGCGGCCGACGATTCTGCGTTCGACCTCACTAGGCACCTTTCTCGGTTCGCTGCCGGGCCTAGGCGCTGAAATTGCCTGCTGGATCGCCTATGGTCTGGCGCGGGGCCGCTCCCGTGAGCCCGAGCGCTTTGGTGAAGGATCGCTTGAAGGCCTTGCCGCTGCCGAAGCGGGTAATAATGCCGTGGTCCCTTCAGCGCTCATCCCCATGACCGTTTTCGGTATTCCAGGCGACACCATTACCGCCGTGCTTATCGGTGCCCTCATGGCTCAGGGAATGATGCCAGGCCCACTGCTGATACAGCAAAACCCCGGTTTTCTGTTTGGTCTTTTTATGGTGCTTTTGGTGACCAACCTCCTGTTGTTGGTGTTCGGCCTGTTCGCCATTCGCTGGCTAAAGCAGGTGACGCGTATCCCGCACGCTGTGCTCTATCCCTGTGTTTTGCTGCTCTGCGTTTGTGGTGCTTATGCCGTCAATTCGAGCACTTTTGATCTTCTGATTCTGGTGTTTGGGGGTGGGGCGGGGTACCTGATGCGCCGTACCGGCTTTCCCATCGCGCCATTGATCATCGGTTTGTTGCTGGGCCCGGGTTTCGAGAGTGCATTACGTCAATCCCTGGTGTTCTCCAACGGTAGTCTGGCGATCTTTTGGTCACGCCCGATCAGTCTTGTTCTTCTCTGTCTTCTGGTCTTGGTCATTGCCTTTCTGGCATGGCGAGGGCTGAAGCCCAAGGGCGCCACTCTCAGGCTCCCATGGTCCCGTCGCAAGAAGCCACATAACGCCAACGGAGGCGACTCATGAACCATAAAACTCTTCCTCTCACACTTTTATCGGCATCCCTGGCTGCTGCCAGTCTCACTGCTGCCAGTACGGTGCTGGCACAAGAGAGCCACCTTCCCGATGAACCGATTCGTTTTGTCACCCCGTATCCTGCCGGAGGGTCCCACTCACTTCATGCCGGCATCATCACGGCCGTAGGCGAGGAGTTTCTTGGGCGCTCGCTCATCTCGGTGATTCGCGGTGGCGGCGGCGGGGCAGTGGCCGCCGCAGAAGTGGCCGGTAGCACGCCCGATGGCACCATGCTGCTGTTCGGCGATCCTACCATCAACTCGCTACGGCCTCAGGTAGAAGATCTGCCCTATGAAATGGATGACTTCGTGCCTGTCGCGCGCATCAACTATAGCCCCGCTATCTTTGTGACCACGCCGGAGCAGCCCTTCCAGACCATTGGTGAACTGGTTGAGCATGCGGGTGATCATCCTGATGAAGTGATTTATAGCTCCGACAACCGCAACGGCTTTACCTATACGGTGTTCGAGATGCTGAAAGGCGCCGCCGATGTTGAGATGCGCGGTGTGGAATTGGGCGGTGGCGGCCCAGCTGTGACCCAATTGTTGGGGGGCAATACCATGGCCTATGCTGGCGCGCCCAGTGTCGTCGGTGAACATTTGGAAGCGGGCACGCTAACGGGTCTGTGTGTGACCGATATCGAGCGCCAGGAGGCTTATCCGGATATCCCGACGTGCCAGGAAGAGGGCTATGATGTTGTCTTTCAGTTCTGGCGTGGCGTGATGGCGCCGGCGGGTACGCCCGACGAGGTAGTGGCCGAGCTTAGCGATGGCTTCGAGCGCATGACCCAGAACGAAGGGTTCCTGCGGCTGATCAGCCAGATTGGCTCTGATATCCAGTTTCAAGGACACGAAGCGTTCGCCGAGTCGCTGGCTGCCGAGCAGGCTGCCCTGCGCGAGGCCTATCTGGGCGAGTGATCTATCATACTAGGGAGACAGCCGATGCCCCCTAACGGGGGCATCGGCTGTAGGTGCTATGACCAAACTGACATTGCTGGGGCTTAGGGCGCTGGCCGAAGATGGACTTCATGTGCTTCCAGCGCCTGTCGATATCGTTATTGAAAACGGCGAGATACGCGACGTTCGCCCAACGGGCAGCGCCCCACCTGAAGGTGAGCCCGTAGATGCCCGGCATACGTTCGCAGTACCGGGGTTTCTCAATGGCCATCATCATTCCCATGAAAACTTTCATAAGGGGCGTTACGATCGTTTGCCGCTTGAGCTTTGGATGAATTATGTGCGTCCAGCTAAGCCGTTGCCGCTCACCGCTGAAGATGTCTACCTGCGGACCTTGGTGGGCGCCAGTCAGGCGCTGCTCTCGGGCACCACCTGCATCGTCGATGACTTCAACGCCTCGCCGGTGCTGCATCCAGAACATATCGAGGCGGCGATGTCAGCCTATGAGGACATTGGCATCCGCGCATTGCTGGGACCGACGCTTTTTGATGTTCCTTTCCATCAGAGTGTGCCCTTCATCCACGAGGAGTGTAGCGACGACACGTTGGCCAGTTTGGCAACCGTCAAGGCCACGCCTCCCTCCGAGTACCTGCGTTTTGTTGAAGAGCTCGCGGCGACTCGCCATCCAGATGTAAACCGGGTTGGCGTCCTGCTGGCGCCTTCAGCACCGCAGCGCTGTAGCGATGGTTTTCTGCGCCAGGTGCGCGAACTTGCCGACGCTACCCAATTACCGGTAATCATCCACGTTCAAGAGACGCGCCTACAGGCCGCTTCCGCCTGGCATGAACGCGGGAAAACCCTGTTTCAGCACCTTGACGATCTGGGGTTTCTGGCACCCGGTACGTCCTTGATTCACGCCGTTTGGCTGACGCCTGACGACATTGCACGTATTGCCAGAAGCGGTGCCAGTGTTCAGCACAACCCTAATAGCAACTTGAAGCTGGGCTCTGGGCTCATGCCGATGCGTGCCTTGCTGGATGCAGGCGTCAATGTGAGCCTGGGAACAGATGGCTGTGGCTCCCTAGAGTCCACCGACATGTTGCGAGTTGTATCCAACACGGCCTTGATACATAAGTTACGCGGCAACGACTACAAACGTTGGATTGGCGCCGAAGAGGCACTTTATGCCGCCACGCAGGGCGGCGCCAAAGCCCTTGGCATGGAAGGCCGGCTAGGACGGATTGCACCAGGTCAGCGCGCCGATCTGGTGCTCTATCGTCTGGATGGTCCCGCTTTTACGCCGCTTAATGATCCTCTACGTCAGCTGGTGTTTGGTGAGAGTGGTGCGAGTATCGATTCGGTCTTTGTGGAAGGTGAACGCGTTGTGGCGGATGGCCAACTGACGCGGCTTGATCAGCGCGCCATTTCTCGGCGGATCGAGCAGGCAATGACACGACTGAGACCTGCCATTGGCGAGGCAGAAAAACAGACAGAAAGGCTTCGTCCCGCCTACGAGCGTATCTGGTCACGCTGCCAGTCCCTTCCTTTAGCACCTGGCACCTTGTCGGCTCGACTGGACGATGTGTGAGCGAGGCATGGTTTTGGGCTCAGGGTGTCGGCGGCTTGGCTGCTTTAGCGGGTATTCTGGCGTTCCAGTGTAGACAAGATGTGAGAATGCTCTTGCTTCTGTCTGGCTCCTGCCTGGTATGGAGTCTGCATTTCATGCTGCTGGCTCAGCCCACGGCCGCTCTGCTCAATCTGATCACCGCGGTACGTAACCTGGTGGGTATTCGATATCGAGGCGCTTGGTTGGCTGCCCTTTTCATCGGGCTATATCTTATTTCAGGTGGGCTAAGCTGGCAGAGCAGTTGGGATTTTTTGCCAGTCTTTGCCGTCATCATAGGGAGTATGGGGATTTTCTTTCTTCACGGCTTACCCAGGCGTAGCGCTTTGTTATTAGGGAGTGTTCTCTGGTTGGTTTTTAATCTGCAGGCTGGGTCAGTGCCTGGTGTTATGGTGATGGGGGCTGACGCAGTATCTAACATGTATCGTATGGCTCGCTGGAAGAAGTGAATCATAATAGGATCATGTGGTTATTGATCTATATTCCGCTTTGGTCTGTAGATTCCAACGTCGTTATGGGGACGCGCATTTGATCCGGAATGCAAAGGCCCACTCATCGAGGCCGTCTGCTCATCAAGCACCATATTCCGGCCACGATCCTTGGCCTCATAGAGCAGTTGGTCAGATCGTTTTAGCAGCTCTTCGACAGACGCAATATCCTCGGACATTTCCAACACGCCACCACTGATGGCGACAATAAAAGGTGTATGGTCATGGCCAAGAAACTCGGCCTGATTGACCATCTGTCGAAGGGTTTCCGCAATCTGGGTGGCTTCCTTCTCGGTGGTGTTAGGCAAAATGACAAGAAATTCCTCGCCGCCGGTGCGAGCTACAATATCTGTGGTTCTTAATCGATCTGCCATCAATCCGGCGATTTTGGACAATACGTTGTCACCCACCAAATGGCCGTGATGATCATTGATTTTCTTAAAATGATCGACATCAAGGCTGATCAGTGAGAAAGGCGACTGATACCGCTGGTAAAGCTCCATGGCGTCGTTGAGGGCCTGCGTCAGGTAGCGCCGATTAAACAACCCTGTCAATTCATCCGTAATGGACAGGCGAGCCAGTGTATTTTCCAATTGTTTCTGGTCATCAATGTTTACCAACATGCCATGCCAGACGAGCTTGCCAAAGGGGTCTTGGATGGGCCGCGCAACCGCCCGGAACCATTGTTCGGCGCCATCTATTACCATTCGAAATTGACAGGACGCCTCCGATAAAGACCTGTAACAGTTTTGCACGGTAGCATGGACTTCTGACGAGTCGAGTGGATGAACGCTATCGAAGAAAGCCGAGGCATCTTCCTCAATGGCTGTACAAGTGATGCCAAAATAGGCGTACGAACGTTCACTGACATAAGTGAAACGCAGGGCGTCCGGTGAGTCCATTTCAAACGAGAAGAGTATTCCAGGCACGGAGGCCGCGAGATGGGTGAAGTGCTGTTGGGATTCCTGCTCGCTGGAAACGTCGATATGCGTCCCCATCATCCATTCGGTGGGGGTGCCGTCTGCCTGTTTTACCAGCATGCCACGGTCCTTAATCCAGCACCAACTACCGTCCTTGCGTCGAACTCGGCACAGGCATTCATAAAAAGGGATTTTGTTGTCCAGATGCTGACCGATCAATTCATAAGAGCGCTTCAGGTCGTCGGGGTGGCAAAGCTGGTTCCAGGTTTCAATGGAAAGCGGTTGAATCTCATCCAGGGTGAAGCCCAGCATGGTCGCCCACCGCTCATTTAAAACCACGTCCCCGGTTCTGATATTCCATTCCCAGGTGCCAGCTCGTGTGCCGTCTATAATGGCCTTCAAACGTAATTCGGCTGAAAGATTCACGGTGAACTCTCCTCCTTTTGACGCCATAAGCGTCTGATGCTTTTGCCTGGAGAAAAACGTTCCGGTCCATCATCGCCCTTTGAAATCATGTGTTTTTCCGGTCTGCGTTTGGCTAAGCCACTGCGTTGCCTCAGGTTCTTGTTCATTCTTGGACAGTTATTGCCCTGATCGGCCCCTGCTGCCTGTAAGAGAGCAACGTTAAAACGCCCAGTCAGTGTTAAGTTCAATGAATTCACTAAGCCCAAATATAATTTCATCGTTGAGCTTTGCTGACACTCCCCGCCCGCCGCGCTTCGCGCTTTGGGCGAGGGTTCTGAGGTCACCCACAGAACCTTCCTGCTTCTACACGCCTTCACTAGACAGCGGCTAGACCGCTGTCCCCGCTCCAGTCGCTCCACAGGCTAACCCCGCCAGTCCGGCGGTTCGAATATTGTTAGCTGCGTTGATGTCGCGGTCGATGGGGTTACCGCAACTGCCACAGCGCCAATGGCGCTGCGAGAGCGGCAATTTTTCCACCTTGTGGCCGCAGCCATGGCATAGTTTGCTGCTGGGGAACCACTGGCTGACCCTGACCAACTGCCGACCTGCCCAGGCGGCCTTGTACTCAAGCTGGCGGACAAACTCTCCCCAGCCTGCATCGCTGATGGCCTTGGCCAAGGAGCGGTTCTTGATCATACCGATGATGCTCAACGACTCGATGCACAGCACTTGGTTTTCGTTAACGAGTGCGCGTGTCGCTTTGTGGAGAGCATCGCGGCGGCAGTCCACGATCTTGGCATGCAGCTTCGCCACTTTCTGACGCTGTTTGTTTCGGTTGTTCGAGCCTTTCTGCTTTTTCGCCAATCGGCGCTGCAAGTAGGCCAGCTTGGCTTCATAACGTTTCAGATGGCGCGGATTGCCCAATTTTACGCCGTCGCTGGTGATGAACAGGTCAGCCAGGCCAAGGTCAATACCTACCGTCTTTGACGTGACTGGCAGCGTCTCGGGATCGAACGCGCACAAGCAGCTGATGAAATAGCGTCCGGCGCGGTCTTTCGAAATCGTGATACTGGAGGGTGCGCTGGACAGCGGGCGACTCCAGCGGATCGGCAATGGTGCCGTGGTCTTAGCGATGGTGATCTCGCCATCCCGATAACGAAAGGCGGCCTTGGTCAATCGGATCGACTGCCGACCGTTCTTGCGCTTGAAGCGCGGATACCGCGCTTTGAGCTTGGGGTTGTTGAAGTTATCGAAGGCGGCTTTTTGATCGCGCAGCGTCTGCTGCAAAATCACGCTCGATACTTCCTTGAGCCACGAAAACTCAGCCTTCAAGCCCACCAGGCGCCTTTCAGCCGCTGAGTGCGATACCGACTCGCCAAGCAGCTGATACGCCTCAGTGCGATAAGCCAAGGTGTTGTTCCAGACAAAACGAGCACAACCGAACGACTGCGCCAGCAATGCCGCTTGCTCGGGGGTGGGATAAAATCGCTCTTTGTAGGCACGCTTTGTCATACTGGAAAAATATCAGGGGTTTGGACCTAAATCAACCTGGCACCGCGTTGCGGTGCGCGCTTATATCACCGCCCGATTGGGCGATGCTTTATGCGCTGTTTGGTAAAAAAGCTGGATTAAGTGCTCTCACCCAGTTGAAGCTTGAAACCGACATCATGCTGACGGCGGACAACATTTTTACCGCTTAGCCGACGGATCAGCTCTTTGGCGGCTAAACGGCCCATTTCTTCCCGGGGGGACAGGATCGTGGTCAGTTGGGGAGTGACGTGCTGTCCAAGCGGCAGGCCATTGAATCCGGCAATAGCGATATCCTTGGGGATGTTAAGCCCCCGGCGTTGGGCAGCAAGCAGTGCGCCGGCCGCAAGGTCATCGTTGGCGAAATGAATGGCTTTAGTCTTGGGATGTCGAGCAAACACCTGGTCAAGGCTCTCGGAGCCAGCCTTTAGACTTCCCAGGGTGTCGAGTTCGACCAGTGGCGCGTCAATGCCATTGGCTTGCAACACCGCTTTATGCCCTTCATAACGCATGCTGGCCCGGTAATCCTGCGCGAGTTGTGCGCCCACATAAACAATATCCCGATAGCCTTTATCCACCAGGTGGCTGGCCATACAGCGGCCTGCAGCGACGTGATCGAGACCGACATTAAGGTCCATGCCTTTGCCCAATTCCATCACTTCCATGATGGGGTGATCCCAGTTCGCCAGCAGTTTATGACAGGCCTTGTTATGGCGAAGTCCGGCAGTGACCAATGCCGAGCAGGACCAGCCCAGGAAGGTGCGCACTAACTGATACTCGCGATCCAGGTCGTAGTCGGTATTACCCAGCAGTATCTGATAGCCCTCGGCTTCCAGCGTTTCCTGTAACCCCTTGATGACTTCAACAAACACGCTATTGATCAGTGACGGCACGATGACGGCAATCAACCGTGAACGAGAAGAGGCCAGGCTCCCGGCGACCAGATTAGGCACGTAGCCCAGGCGTTCCACGGCCTCTAAAACGTTGCGTCGGGTTGTGTCGCTAACCTTGGCCGGGTTGTTGAGTGCTCTCGATGCCGTAATCGGCGATACGCCTGCCGATTTGGCGACTTGGGTGAGCGTGATCTGGTCGGAGTGGCGTCGATTTTTAGCGGTATGTAAGGGATCTTTAGACATTGGTTGTATGGACCTGATGTTTAGCTTGTCAATGTAAAAATAATAATCTAAAAAGAATGATAGCGCTATCATGACAGCGCTATCATACGCCTTGAAATGACGGGCGATTTAATAAATAGCACCGTGTTGATGGCAACCAACGCAACAAAAATTGAGGTGGCAGCCAGTGAGTCAAGACAATAAACAATCACTTCAAGTAGGCGTTATTGGCCTGGGCGCCATGGGGATGGGAACCGCCTCCACCTTGCACCAGCAGGGCTTTAACGTGACCGGGTGTGATATTTCCGCTCAGGCGCGCGATGCCTTTGCGGCAGCAGGCGGGCAAAGCGTGGCAACCCCTGCTGAACTTGCTCATTGCCATATTGTGTTGGTGGTTGTCGTTAACGGGGCGCAGGCGGAACAAGTGCTGTTCGGTGAACAGGGTGTGGTAAGCCACCTGGCGCCGGGTAGCCTGATCATCCAGTGTGCAACGGTGGCGCCCAGCCAGGCAAAACAGCTTGGTGAACGTTTGTCGGCCGCGGGCTTGATGCTCCTCGATGCGCCAATTAGCGGCGGTGCCGCTAAAGCCAAAAGCGGCGAACTATCAGTGATGGCGTCCGGGGCTGAGGAGGCTTTTACCTATGGCCAGTCAGTGCTCGACGCCATGGCCGCCAAGGTGTACCGCCTTGGCGATGCCCCAGGAGTGGGTTCCAGCATGAAGCTGGTCAATCAACTCTTGGCAGGCGTGCATATTGCCACCGCGGCTGAAGCGATGGCGCTGGGGATTCGCATGGGGCTCGACCCCGACGTTATTTACGAGGTGATTACCCACTCGGCAGGCAATTCCTGGATGTTCGAAAACCGGGTGCCGCATATTCTGAGTGGCGACTACACGCCGCTTTCGGCCGTGGACATCTTCGTTAAAGATCTCAATATCGTGCATCAAACCGGACGCGAACTATCGCTATCAACGCCGGTCGCCGCCAGTGCGCTGCAGCAGTTTACTGCTGCCAGCGGTGCCGGTTTCGGTCGCGAAGATGATTCGTCGGTAATTAAAGTTTATCAGCGGTTATCGGGTATCACATTGCCAGAAGCCGCCAACGACAACCAGGGAGCCTGAACAATGGGGATGGGATCTAGCATCGTATTGGGCGCCATTGCCGATGACTTCACTGGGGCTACCGACCTTGCCAATAACCTGGTGCGTGGCGGCATGCGCTGCCTGCAGGTGATCGGTGTGCCGCAGGAGGACATTGACCTGACGCATATTGATGCGGTGGTGGTAGCGCTGAAGTCCCGTTCCTGCCCGGTGGATGAGGCCGTGGCCGACTCCCTCGCGGCGCTGGACTGGCTCCGCGGGCAGGGGGCCCGCCAGGTGTTCTTCAAGTACTGCTCCACGTTCGATTCCACCGACCAGGGCAACATCGGCCCGGTCGCTGATGCGCTGCTTGATGCGTTGGGCGCGTCTCAAACCGTCATGGTGCCCGCCTTCCCGGTTAACGGCCGTACGGTCTATCAGGGGCATCTGTTTGTGGGTGATCGATTGCTCAACGACAGCGGCATGCAGAACCACCCATTGAACCCCATGCAGGATGCGGATCTGGTGCGGGTGCTCTCGCGGCAAACATCGCACCCCGTGGGGCTAGCCAACCGCGCGGTGCTCGCCCGGGGCGCTGACGCAACGCGTAAGCATTTATCTGCGCTTGCCGACGAGGATGTGCGTCATGTGATTTGCGATTCCCTGGACGAAAAGGACCTGGATGTCCTCGCTGAAGCGACCGTTCTGATGCCCTTGGTCACTGGCGGCTCTGGTCTGGGTCAGGCGTTGCCTGCCCAGTATCGGGCCCATGGCTGGCTGGATACTATCAATGAACCAGGGCGTTTATCCCCCGCCGCGGGAAGTGCACTGGTGCTTTCCGGCAGTTGTTCCCGTGCCACGCTCGCCCAGGTGGAGGATTTTCTGACCAAACACCCCGATGGTGGCTTTGCGCTTGACCCGTTGGCGTTGGCTGAAGGAGGGCAGCAGGAAAAGGCATTGGCCTTTGCTCGGCAACGGTTGTCTCAAGAAGCCCCCATACTGATCTATGCCTCGGCTGTGCCTGAAAAGGTCAATGCAGCGCAGCAAGCGCTGGGCGTTGCGCGCGCCGGTGCGCTGGTAGAAGAGGCGCTCAGCCAGTTGGCGGTCACTCTGGTCAAGGAGGGGGTTGGCCGGTTGCTGGTCGCCGGGGGCGAAACGTCAGGTGCCGTGGTATCGGCGTTGGGCATTACGGCCTTGCACATTGGCGAGCAGATCGACCCCGGCGTGCCCTGGACCCAGGCCCCGCTATACGGGCGTGAGGCACCGCTCTCAATGGCGCTGAAGTCAGGCAACTTTGGCGGCGTCGACTTCTTCACAAGAGCGTTCGAGGTGCTGGCATGAGCCTTCACGACCAGAACATCCTGCGGGATCAGATCAGCCTCCTGGGCAAGTCATTGTTTGATCGCGGCCTGACGATGGGATCCAGCGGCAACATCAGCGTCCGCCTGGATGATGGTGGCTGGCTCATGACCCCCACTAACGCCTGCTTGGGTCGACTGGATCCAGCGCGCATTTCGCACCTGGATGACAAGGGCCAGTTGCTGGGTGGCGATAAGCCCACCAAAGAACAGTTCCTCCATATGGCGATGTATGCTGAGCGGCCTCAGTCAGGGGCGATTGTGCATCTGCACTCCACCCACTCGGTCGCCGTTTCGTGTCTGCCTGAAATAGACCAATGCGATTGTATTCCGCCGCTCACTGCTTATTACGTGATGCGGGTCGGGAAGCTGCCGCTCGTGCCCTACCACATGCCGGGGGACCCAAAGCTTGGCGACGCGGTTCGTGGCCTGGCGGGTAAACACAGCGCGGTGCTTCTGGCCAACCATGGGCCGGTGGTGGCGGGGAAAAACCTTGATGCCGCTGTGTATGCCACCGAAGAGCTGGAAGAGACGGCCAAGCTCTACCTGCTGTTACGCGGCCAGAATCCCCGGGGGCTGACGCCGGAGCAGGTGGCGGATCTGGAAGCTAAATTCCCGCGGGATTAGAAGCTGTTGACGTATCGCTATCAATTAACACGCATCAAGAACAAGAGCACCGCTATGATTCGATTGGCTGCCAACCTCAGCATGCTGTTTAACGAATACAGCTTTATGGACCGCTTTTCCGCGGCTGGAAAGGCGGGCTTTAAAGGCGTCGAGTATCTGTTTCCTTATGCGTTTTCTCGTGAAGAATTGCGCCAGGCATTGCACGAATGCCAGTTGGAGCAGGTGCTGTTCAACCTGCCGCCTGGCGATTGGGAGGCGGGTGAAAGAGGTCTGGCAAGCTTGCCGGGGCGCGAAGCCGAGTTTCGTGACTCGGTGGTTGAAGCGCTGCGTTACGCCGAAACCCTCAACTGCCCGCGCGTCCATGCCATGGCCGGTTTACTCCCGGAAGGCGCTGATGCCGCTACTCAGGCTGAGCATCATGCCACCTACGTACGCAACCTTCGCTTTGCAGCGGGTGAGGCCGCCAAAGTGGGGCGAGAAGTGCTCATCGAGCCGATCAATACGCGTGATATGCCGGGCTTTTTTCTATCTCGCCAGGCCCAGGCCATGGCCGTCATAAAAGAGGTAGGCGCGGAAAATGTAAAGCTCCAGTTTGATCTTTATCACTGCCAAATCATGGACGGCGACTTGATCCGCCACCTTGAACGTCAGTTCAGCGCCATCGGCCATATTCAAGTCGCAGGGGTGCCGGAGCGCCACGAGCCGGATGTGGGTGAAGTCCACTATCCCGCTATTTTTGACCGTTTGAGTGCATTGGGCTATCGCGGCTGGATTGGTTGTGAGTATCGACCACGCGCCGATACCCGCGCGGGTCTAGGCTGGGGCGAACCGTGGGGGCTGACGGGTCACTGACAGGGTTTAACGTAAATGAACAACAATCGCCGTCTATCAGGAGCAAAAAGATGCATATAGCCATTACGGGTGCGGCAGGTTTTCTCGGCCAGCGTTTGGTACATCAACTGCTCGCGCGTGGTGAGCTTCGCCAGCAGCCCATCACACGGTTAACGCTGATTGACCAGGTGGAAGCGCCGCAGCCCGAAGCCGGCAATGTCGCGGTGACGCCCATGGCGCTGGATATTACCGAGCCGGGCGCACTGGATCGCGTTTTTGAGCAACGCCCGGATGTTATCTACCACCTGGCAGCCGTTGTGAGTTCGGCGGCCGAAGCGGATTTTGACCTGGGGCTAAGGGTCAATTTCGATGCGACCCGTGCGCTGTTGGAAGCTTGCCGCCAGCGGGAACTGAGTGATACCCGCTTGATCATGGCCAGCTCGGTAGCGGCTTACGGCGGAGACTTGCCCGAGGTGCTGGATGATATGACGGCGCTTCACCCGCAAAACTCTTACGGCGCTCAGAAAGCCATGTCGGAGTTGTTGGTCAATGATTATAGCCGCCGAGGATTGGTCGACGGTCTTGTGCTGCGCCTGCCGACGATTGTCATTCGGCCTGGGCGGCCGAATGCGGCTGCGTCCAGCTTTGCTTCCAGTATCTTACGCGAACCACTGAATGGCGAAGAGGCGATCTGCCCGGTGCCGGTGGAACTGCCCATGTTCGTGATGTCGCCGGGTAAGGTCGTCGATGCGCTTGTCCACGGTGCAGAGGTTCCGGGTGAGGCGCTGGGCACTTTTCGGGCGTTCATGTTGCCGGGCATTACCATCACGGTGGCAGAAATGCTGGAAGCGCTGCGCGACGCAGCAGGAGAGAAAGCCTTTTCATTAGTACGCCATGAGCCCGACCCGCGCATTGAAGCCATTGTGGCAAGCTGGCCGGCGCGCTTTGACACGGCAAAAGCCAAACAGCTTGGCTTTGTAGGTGATGAAAATTTCAAACAGATTATTGATGCGTTCGTGACTGAACGCGCTTGAGTTCCTACGCGGCTAACCGCCGTAGGTAATTGCCTGGGCCAAGTTCGCACATGTGGCGATGGGCCCAAAAAACCCACCCTCAAAATAACAAAAGAGGGAATCAAGATGACTAAGAACTTTGCTCGTCACTCGCTCGTGGCCGCTATCGCTGCCATCACTACTACTGGCGTTGCACTTCAGGCCCACGCGGCGACGGAAGTCAACCTGGGCCATACCCTGTCTTCCTCGTCGCATTACTCGGTGGGCGCAGATGCCTTCAAGGAGACGCTGGAAGAGCTATCCGATGGGGCCTATACCGTGAACGAACATCCGTCGGGTTCCCTGGGCGGTGAGCGGGAAATGATTGAAGGCTTGCAGATCGGCACGGTCGACTTTGTGATTACTTCAACGGGTCCGTTGGGTAACTTCGTGCCGGAAACCTACGTGCTCGACTTGCCATTCCTATTTGAAGACTACGAAGAAGCGCGCTGCGTACTGGACAGTGATCTTGGTGATGAGCTTCTCGCCAAAATGAGTGATCACAATCTAGTGGGCCTGGCCTGGTCGGAAAATGGCTTCCGACACATGACCAACAGCCAGCGTGAGATCGCCACGCCTGAAGATGCAGAAGGTTTACGCGTTCGCACAATGGAAAATTCGGTGCACCAGGAAGCGTTTCGGCAAATGGGCGCACGTCCGACCCCCATGGCATTCCCTGAACTTTTCACGGCGCTACAACAAGGGACCGTGGATGGTCAGGAAAACCCGATCACTGTGATTGTCGCCACTAACTTCTGGGAAGTGCAGGACTACCTTTCGTTAACCGGACATGTCTATTCACCGGCTGTTGTGCTGGGGTCGCCGATTTTCATGGATGGTTTGAGCGAGGAGGAGCGTGGCTGGTTTGAGCAGGCAGCACAAGCCTCTGCTGAAGCAACCCGTGAAGAAGTTTCACGCCTGGAGCGTGAAGGCGTAGCACTGCTCGAAGAGAAAGGCATGACGGTCAAAACGGATATTGATGTTGCGCCTTTCCAGGAAGCGGTGAAGCCAGCTTACGAGATATTTACCTCTGAGTACGGCAACGAAATGCTTGAGCGCGTTCAGGAAAAAGCCAGCGATTGCTGAGCACTTCCTCCACTTCGGCCTCCAGTCTTCTGGAGGCCGTTTCTGCACGGTGACCCTTTATGCTAGCGGTATTTCTTCGTCTGGAAAGCCACTTAACACGCTTAGCCCTGCTCATTGCAGTAGTGATGCTAGCCATATCAGTGACGCTAAGTTTTTACCAAGTCCTCACTCGCTTTGTTTTTAATGCGCCTTCTACCTGGTCTGAAGTCGCCTCGCGCACGGCGATGATCTGGTGTGTGTTCATGGCCGCGGCGGCTACCTTTCGGGGTGGTTACATGATGGCGGTAGAGGTCATTTATAAACTCGTTCCAACGCGTTTTATGAAGCTACTGGAAATCGTCATTGTGGTGTGTTGCCTATTGGTGCTTGGCGTGCTGATTCATTACGGGATACAGATGACCATGCGGGTAAGTAGCCAGACCATGTCGGGCATGAATATATCGATGTCATGGGCGTATGCGGCGATTCCCATGGGGTCATGTTTTGCGATCGTTGCCGCCGTTGCAAGGTTGTTGGCGCAGTTAAATGATCGAGAGCAGGTGGGTCCGGAAAATAGCGAGACGTTACCAGAGGCAGAGCTGCCTCAAGAGGGCGACTTGCCAAAAGGAGGATCTCAGCCATGAACATGGTGATTGGTCTGTCCTTGATCATTCTATTTACGGTCGGTGTGCCGATTGCTATTTCCATCATTCTGGCATCGATTATCGGCATTGAGTTCTTCACTCGGTTGCCATTACTGCTGGTGCCTCAGCAGATGTTTATCGGCATTGATAAGTTCCCATTAATGGCCATTCCTTTCTTTATTCTCGCCGGTAACCTGATGGCGGCAGGCGGGATATCTCAACGCCTGGTGGATCTGGCCAAGTCCATCGTAGGGAGGGTGCAGGGCGGTCTGGCGATGTCCTGTGTACTGACATGCATGATGTTTGCAGCGGTCTCAGGGTCAAGTGTGGCCACGACCTTTGCGATCGGTGCCATTTTGATTCCCGCCATGGTGAAACATGGCTATCCCAGGCCGTTGGCGGCCTCCATTCAGGCCACGTCTGCGGAGCTAGGGGTGCTTATTCCGCCGTCGATTCCGTTGATTTTGTATGGTGTGAGTACCGATACGTCCATTGGGCAGCTATTTCTTGCAGGCGTGGGGCCAGGCATATTGATTGGCAGCGCGCTGATCATCTTTCTTTATCTTTTCTGTAAGGTGCGGGGCTTTGGTAAAGAAGATTATAAAGACAGCACCGGCTTTATGGTCTCGGTCAAGCGTGCGTGGGTGGCAATGCTCATGCCAGTGGTCGTCATCGGGGGGATTTACGGTGGTGTGTTCACGCCTACCGAAGCATCAGCTGTGGCGGTATTTTTTGCCCTCATCGTCGGTGGCTTCTACTACCGTGAATTAAAAATAGACGATATTTTGCCGATTTTTCGCCAAAGCGTGATCTCTACCGCCGCCGTCATGCTGATCATTGCGGCGGCCTCGCTATTTAGTTTTCTTCTCAGCCGCACGGGACTCCCCGCGCAAATCGCCACCCTGGTGACCAACACGATCAATGACCCCATGATGTTCCTGCTGGTGGTCAATGGGTTGCTGTTAGTCGTCGGTATGTTTATTGAAACGTCCGCTGCCATTCTGGTGCTGGCCCCCATCTTGACCCCGATCGCGATGCAGTTCGGCATTCATCCCGTTCATTTTGGCCTTGTGATGGTGGTTAATCTGGCCCTTGGCATGATTACACCGCCGTTGGGCGTGAATCTCTTTGCAGCTTGTGCGGTGGCCAAGATATCGATCGATCAGATGCTGCCCTGGTTGGTTCGTTTTGTACTGGTGATCTTGGCGTGTTTGATGGCGATTACCTATATGCCGTGGATTTCGCTTGGGTTGGTGGATTTTCTTTATGGTTAGGTGAGTGGCTTTGAAGTGAATCAAACAAGGACAATAACAGGAGTATTTCATGTTGAAGACGACGGACTTTCCGCCACAACAGGCCCTCATTGGTGGTGATTGGGTGAATTCAGCCACCACGCTGGAGGTAGAGGCACCTGCCACGGGGGAGCCATTGACACGCATTGCGCGCTGTCAGCCAGACCATGTAGATGCCGCGGTAAAGGCAGCGCAGCAGTCTTTTTCCGGCCAGTCAGGTGAATGGGCCAGTTGGTCCGCCCGCCAACGCAGTGAATGGTTACTTCGTTTCGCCGATACTATCGAAGGGCATCAGGAACAGCTGGCGCAGCTTGAGTGTGCCGACACCGGTAAGCCCATGGCACAGGCCAAGGGCGATATTGCTGCCTGCGCCCGCTATTTTCGCTTCTACGGTGGTGCGGCTGACAAGCTGCATGGTGAAACCATTCCTTTTGAAACCGATTTCGCCGTGATGACGCTGCGCGAGCCTTACGGTGTTTGCGCCCAGATTATCCCCTGGAACTACCCGTCACAGATTTTTGGACGCTGTGTGGCGGCAGCGTTGGCGGCTGGAAATACGATTGTGCTCAAACCGGCGGAAGACGCCTGTTTAAGCGTTCTACGCTTGGCGGAACTGGCCGTGGATCATGGTTTACCCGCCGGTGCGCTTAACGTGGTGCCAGGGCTTGGCTCTGAGGCGGGGGCTGCGTTGGCGTCACACCCTGATATTGATCATCTCTCTTTTACGGGGTCGCCTGAAACGGGTACGCACGTCGCCCAAGCGGCCGCGCAGCATCATGTTCCTGTGACATTGGAGTTGGGGGGCAAATCGCCTCAATTGGTGTTTGCGGATGCGGATCTCGATGCGGCGCTTCCCGCCGTCATCAAAGGGATTATTCAAAACGCTGGGCAGACGTGTTCAGCGGGCAGCCGCCTCCTGGTTCAGCGCGAGATCGCCGATAGCGTCGTCGCGAATCTTTGTGAGCGCTTCGCTGTCCTGCGCTGTGATGCAGGTGAAGCGGATGCTGACTGTGGCCCGCTGATCAATGCGCGTCAGAAAGCCAAGCTGGAAGAACGTCTGGCCGCCGCCAAAGCGGATGGCATCCGCGTGGCGGCAATGGGGCAGTTGGCACCCAATGCACCCACTGGCGGTCATTTCGTACTTCCTCAACTGCTTACGGATATCCCCAAAGGGCATGAAGTGCTTCACGAGGAGTTGTTTGGCCCTGTGCTGGTGGTGCAGGTGTTTGAAGATGAAGCAGAAGCTCTCGCATTGGCCAACGCCACGGATTTTGGCCTGTGCGCCGGTATATGGACCCGCGATGGTGGTCGCCAGCTACGCCTGGCCAAAGGCATTCGCAGCGGCCAGGTATTCGTCAATAACTACGGAGCTGCCGGGGGCGTGGAGCTTCCTTTCGGTGGCGTTGGCCGCTCTGGCCATGGCAGGGAGAAAGGCTTTGAGGGCTTGCGCAGCTATACACGGATCAAGATCGTCGCGATCAAGCACAACTAGGATGTCAGCAATATAAATGGAGCGATAACAATGACAACATCTCGACAGGTAGGCATTGTCGGTGTGGGCCTGATGGGCCATGGTATTGCCAATAGCCTGCTGCGTGCAGGCCATGAGGTCAGCTTTCTTGAACATCCAGGCAATCAGCCTGTGGATGATCTCATGGCAGCCGGCGCCACCCCACTGAGTTCGGGCCGGGAAGTAGCACAAAATGCAGAGGTGGTGATTTTATGCGTCACCGGATCGCCGCAAGTAGAAGCGGTGCTCTTTGAACCCAACGGCGTTCTGGAAGGCTTAAAGCCCGGTAGTGTCGTCGTCGACTGTTCTACCGCACTACCCAGTTCGACAGAAACAGTGGCAGCCAGGGTGGTGGCGGCAGGTGGCCGGTTTATGGATGCGGCGATGACGCGCACCCCTAAAGAAGCGGAAGAGGGGCGGCTTAATCTGATTGTCGGCGCCCCGACGGCGTTATTCGATGAAACCCTGCCACTACTGCAGGGGTTTGCCGAAAACATTGCCCATGCTGGGGACGTAGGCGCCGGGCATACGCTAAAGCTACTGCATAACTTTGTGTCGTTGGGCTTTTCGGCGGTGCTGGCCGAGGCCACGGCTGCTTCTCGCAAGGCGGGTATTAGCGACAGCGCGCTGTTGGAAGTGCTGGGAACGGGTGGCGGAGGAGGCGTTGTACTGGAGCGACTGCGCCCTTATATCGTTGGCAATGACCCCTCGGGTTTCAAGTTCACCGTTGCCAATGCCACTAAAGACCTGGGTTACTATCACACCATGACCAACGAACTGGGGGTGGAGCGTGGCGTTGCCGAGGCAGTTCATGCCCTTTATACGTCTATCGACGACACGACAGCGGCTGTGCCGGAGGTGATCGGTGTTCTGGAGAAGCGAACTTAGCCTGATTATGCGGAAAGCTCCGCCCCGTCGGGCGGAGGCATCCAAAAATAGCAGATGCTGTCCATATGGTTTGAATGCATGCGTTGAAAAGGGTGGCCTGCAGGGTTAGAGCAATCCTTTCCTCAATCAGTGGCTTATTTCTCTGTGTATGTGGCAGGGGAGTGATAAGCTGGCGGTTATGGTGGTCGAGGAGCGGATATGCATCAGATGAAAACAGGTTTCAGGCTAACGTTGGTTGGCATCATGTTATCCACCATGACACTGCTTGTTGGCTGTGGTGGCGGGGATGAGCAGGCTGCGGACGAACAGGCGCGCGAGACGGCAGAAACGATTGCCCAAGAAGAAGCCGCGAGTCGTGAAGCCCAGGCGCAGAGCGAGAAGACTGAGGAAGTTGAGCCGTTGGACGTTCGAATCCTCGTCTCGGCGTCGATCGGCTCAGATCGTCGCTTGCAGGTAGAAGGTGAAACCAACCTGCCCGATGGCGCTCAGTTGCAAGTGATTGTCGAGCGCGAACTGAGCCGCGTGCGGTGGCGCGAGCGAGTCGATGTTGAGCAAGGGCAGTTTGTCGCTGGGCCGTTCGGCCCTGGTAGTGGTCTGCCGGACGGTGGCTATAGCGTCAGCGTGGAGCTGTCCGAAGCCACCGTTCAACCCGAATCTGTGCAGCAACGCATCGGTGAAAAAGGCGAGTACCTGACGGGTGAATTGATTACTCAATCCCGCCATGGCCTAGGCCAGATTGCCACTTACACCACACGCTTTATGGTCGGCAACCAGCCCAGACAGTCACGGGGTGACGCAGAGTTACTCCAGACGCCTTGAAATACTCGTCAGGCGGAGCGCCAGTGCGCTAACAGTACAGCTTGAATAGAGGCGTCGCTGGTCGCTTTGCTTAACTGTTTAAAGTGAAGCTTGCCGTCCTGCTCCACCAGGTATAGGCCGGTCTTGTGGAAGACATGGGTTGGGCCCAGCAGGAGTAAATCGCCCGGTTTGGCAGGTGTAAAGTCGCTACCCGGCTCTGGTGTCACCATGATGCAAGGGGCTTTCCAGTTGGCCTTGAGCGGTAAGTGATCGGGCACGGTCATGGCCGTTGACTGCACCTGCTCCCACGGTAGCGGTCCTTCGTGACTTAACGTCAACAAGAGTGGAGCGCTGTCACCCTCAAGCAATGTGGCGAGCGAGCAATCCAGAGATTCGGCGAGTGCCACCAGGCGCTCATGGCCGATTTGCTTGATGGCTCCGGACTCCCAATAAGAAATGGTGACATCCGATACGCCAACTTTACGTGCAAGGGCAGCTTTGTTGAGCTTGGCCCTAAGCCGCAGTTGCTTGATACGTGAGCCTAGCGATTCCATTTCGTTTTCCCGTCGATGAGCAGCGTCGCTCGTTTAAAAATGTCCATCAAACCGATGGCGTTAAAATAGATTCTCTGCTGAAAACAGGGCCTGAATTCAGGTGGTCCGCACCACGACATACTAAGCGATTGTGCAATAACGCGCATTTTTTTCCAGACAACGTTTATTTAACCCACATGTGACGCTTTCTGACGGGAGTCGTTCCCTACGCGATGGTGTTGGTTAAGCACTGGGTGCGTATAATATCGCCACGCTTTATTGCCAAAAGGACGCTCCAATGACCGTACGTACCCGAATTGCGCCATCGCCGACGGGAGATCCCCATGTTGGTACGGCGTATATTGCGCTGTTTAACCTATGTTTCGCACGTCAGCACGGCGGCCAGTTTATCCTGCGCATCGAAGACACCGACCGGGTGCGCTCCACACCAGAATCGGAACAGATGATTCTGGATTCGCTGCGCTGGTTGGGTCTTGAGTGGGATGAAGGTCCGGATGTGGGAGGGCCGCATGGTCCGTATCGGCAAAGCGAGCGTGGCGATATTTACGCACAATATGCCCAGCAACTGCTGGATGACGGGCACGCGTTCAAGTGCTATCGCACCAGCGAAGAACTGGATGAGCTGCGCGAGGCACGTAAGGCTGCCGGCATGCAGTTAGCATTAAAGCCTGCCGATCTGGCTTTGGATGAAGCTGAAGCGGCGCGTCGGGCGGCAGAAGGCTGGCCCTTTGTGGTGCGTATGCAGGTGCCAAACGACGGCGTGTGCGTGGTGGGTGACATGCTGCGTGGCAACATTGAAGTGGACTGGGCACAGGTAGACGCGCAGATTCTGCTCAAATCGGATGGCATGCCCACTTACCATCTGGCCAATGTGGTGGACGACCATTTGATGGGCATTACCCATGTGCTGCGGGGTGAGGAGTGGATCAATTCTGCCCCCAAACACCAGCTGCTTTACGAGTACTTCGGTTGGGAGATGCCGCAGCTTTGCCACATGCCGCTGTTGCGTAACCCGGATAAGTCGAAGCTTTCAAAGCGCAAGAATCCGACCTCGATTAATTACTACCGCCGCATGGGGTTTCTACCCCAGGCTGTGACCAACTACCTGGGTCGAATGGGTTGGTCGATGCCCGACGAGCGCGAAAAGTTCAGCCTTGTGGAAATGATGGAAGCCTTCGATGTTCAGCGTGTCTCCTTGGGCGGGCCGGTGTTCGATCTGGAAAAGCTGACCTGGCTGAACGGGGTTTACATCCGCGAAGACCTTGATGACGACGGGTTACTGATGGCACTGCGTGAGTGGGCCTTTAATGAAGACTACGTAAAGCAGATCCTGCCGCAGATTCGCCCGCGTATCGAAACCCTTGCCCAGGCGACGCCATTGGCAGGGCACTTCTTCTCCGGCTTGCCCGATCTGAAAGAGCAGGACTTCGACAGCGTCAAGCTGGAAAAAGACGATTTGGTCAAGCTGCTGCAATTCCTGGTCTGGCGTTTTGAAGTGGTGCCAGCGTGGCATAAAGAGGCCCTGCTTGAAGAAGTCAAGACATTGGCCGGGCACTTTGATCTGAAAATGAAGGCTTTCCTGGCACCTGTGTTCATCGCCATTACCGGTAGTAGTACAAGTACATCGGTGATGGATGCGATGGCGATTCTAGGTTCAGACGTGACGCGGGCAAGGCTCCGCCATGCGATCGAGGTGCTTGGCGGCGTTTCCAAGAAGCAGGCCAAGCGTCTTGAGAAAGAGTTTCGCGATCTATAAGAACCGCCCATTATAATAGCCCAAACATTTTGGTATTTTCTTGGTTGACGAAGGCGAGCGTAATCAGTAATATACGCCCGTCTTCGCGACACGTGGGGCCTTAGCTCAGCTGGGAGAGCGCAACACTGGCAGTGTTGAGGTCAGCGGTTCGATCCCGCTAGGCTCCACCAATATTGACTTCGTCATACGCGAAGTGCGCTTGATACGTCCCATTCGTCTAGTGGTCCAGGACACCGCCCTTTCACGGCGGTAACAGGGGTTCGAACCCCCTATGGGACGCCACCATGTTTCTGCATTATCCCTTCCTTACTGGTAGCGCTATAAAGCCCATTTGATGTGCTTACCCATGTCTATGCCTCGCTGTTTTATAACCCTCATTATGTGCTGAAAATACGCTGATTCAGGGTATTTTGTACTTGACTTGTCCACTTTTGCGTTTTTGTGAAACAGGTTGTGCACAACCCCGCGATGCGAGTGCGCTAAATCATTGTTTTATTATTATTTGTTTAAAAACAGTAACTTGCGCAAGGTTAAAAAATGACCAATTTAAGACGTCCCCGCTAATCATGGCGATTGTGGGACGTTTTCTAGTGGTTGTGAACAGGGTTATCCACAGATAGTGTGGAAAACCCTGGCGAGGTTAGCAGAGGGGTGAAAAGTCAAGCATCTATTGCACTTTGCGCAGCCGTTTTAGCAGCGATGAGGTATCCCAGCGGCCGCCGCCGAGTCGTTGCACATCGGCATAAAATTGATCCACCAGGGCAGTCACTGGCAAGGTGGCGTCAAAGTGGCGCGCTTGGGATAAACAGATAGCAAGGTCCTTGCGCATCCAGTCCACTGCGAAGCCATGTTCGTATTCGTCGGCAATCATCGTTTTGTGGCGATTCTCCATTTGCCATGAGCCCGCGGCACCTTTGGATACCACATCGATGACCTGTTGCTGATCAAGGCCGGCCTGCTCTGCAAAATGCAAGCCCTCGGCCAGGCCCTGGACCAGCCCCGCGATGCAGATCTGGTTGACCATTTTGGTCAACTGCCCGCTGCTGGCATCGCCTACCAGTGTCACGGCGCGGGCGTAGTGATCAAGAACGGGCTCTACGATATCGAAGTGGGCTTGTTGGCCGCCGCACATGATGGTCAGCGCCCCCTTTTCTGCACCCTGCTGGCCGCCTGATACGGGGGCGTCGAGAAAGGCGATACCCTGTTGGCGGCAGGCGGTATCAAGCTCCAGGGCCAGGTCCGCCGATGCGGTGGTGTGATCAACCAGAAAGCTGCCGTCCGCCATGCCGTGGAGCACGCCGTTTTCCCCGGTTGTCACCTGTCTCACATCGTCATCGTTGCCGACGCAGACCAGGACGAGATCTGCGCCTTCGGCGGCTTCGCGAGGCGTGGCGTGGGCGCTGCCTCCGTATTCGCTTACCCAGGCGTCAGCTTTGCTGCTGGTGCGGTTGTAAACACGTGTGGTGAGCCCTTGTTTGGCAAGGTGCCCCGCCATGGGATAGCCCATAACGCCTAGACCGATAAATGCGACTGTCTTGATCGTAGCCATAAATCACCTGATTGTTGATGTGTTATGAATTAATGATGGCAGAAATACAAAAGGCCACCCTGGGGCGGCCTTTGTATGCTCATTTCACTCTGCGTAACGCGGCTTACTTTTTAGGGTAGTCGCGTTGCTCGTGGCCAACGTAAAGCTGGCGAGGACGACCGATCTTGTAGCTTTCGCTGAGCATCTCGTTCCAGTGCGAGATCCAGCCGATGGTGCGTGATACCGCAAAGATCACCGTGAACATGTTTCTCGGCACACCCATGGCCTTCAGGATGATGCCTGAATAGAAATCGACGTTCGGGTACAGCTTGCGCTCGATGAAGTAGTCATCTTCAAGGGCGATCTGCTCCAGGCGCTTGGCGATCTTGAGCTGCGGGTCATCTGCCATGCCCAGCTCGGCCAGTACTTCGTCGCAGGTCTCTTTCATGACCTTCGCACGCGGGTCGAAGTTGCGATAAACGCGGTGACCAAAGCCCATCAGCTTGAACGGGTCGTCTTTATCCTTGGCTTTATCAACAAAGCGCTGGATATTTTCTTCGGACTCGTCGCCGATTTCGTCGAGCATCGCCAGTACCGCTTCGTTGGCGCCGCCGTGCGCTGGTCCCCATAGAGCCGCAATGCCGGCACTGATGCAAGCAAAGGGGTTGGCGCCGGTTGAGCCTGCCAGGCGAACAGTGGAGGTAGACGCGTTTTGCTCGTGATCCGCATGCAGCATGAAGATGCGGTCCATGGCTTTAGCGTACACCGGGTTGATTTTGTACTCTTCGCAGGGGTTGCTGAACATCATGTAGAGGAAGTTCTCTGCATAGCTCAGCTCATTGCGTGGATAGTTGAACGGCTGACCGATGTTGTACTTGTACGACATCGCGGCGATCGTCGGCATCTTGGCGATCAAGCGAATAGCGCTAATCTCGCGGTCTTCTTCTTTGGTGATGTCCATGTGGTCGTGGTAGAAAGCCGCTAGACCGCCGACAACACCACACAGGATCGACATCGGGTGCGCGTCGCGACGAAACCCTTTAAAGAAGTTGTTGATCTGGTCGTGGACCATGGTGTGATTACGGATGCGCGACTCGAAATCTGCATACTGCTTGTCGTCAGGTAGGTCACCGAACAGCAGGGTGTAGCACATTTCAACGAAATTGGACTCTTTCGCCAGTTGGTCAATGGGATAGCCGCGGTGTAGCAACACGCCCTTGCCACCATCGATGTAGGTAATGGCAGACTGGCAGGAAGAGGTGGCCATGAAGCCTGGGTCGTAGGTAAACAGGCCCTCGGCACCCAGGGCGCGAACGTCGATAACGTCTGGGCCAAGTGAGCCGGAGTACATCGGTAGTTCGATCGTTTTATCTAGACCGTCTACCGTTAATGTTGCTTTCCTGTCAGCCATGCTGGCCTCCTTTCGAGTTCGGGTTGGGACGTAAAGTCGGTGCTGCGCATACCGCGCCGGCGAAAAGGCCTGCCCACTATAGAAGCGTGCGTCATTTTGTCAATTAGCCCTATCGCTAGGTATGCTTGTACAGTGTGTATTGTCTTGGTTAATAATTGTCCATGGTTGACGTGTCGCTTTGAGCGGAAAATGTTATCTCAGGGATAATACGTTAACCTGCTTACTAACGAGCTTGCTTACCGACACTATAGCGATGCTGCGATGCAAAATCGACTCACAATACGGAGTTTTTTCTTGCACAATGGTCGAGTAAAGCCTTAGTTCGGTTTGTCAGCGGGGGCTAAGCTTCTTATAATCTCTGGCGCACGACCGGTAGGTTGGTGGTCGTGCCAGACTTGGCAACGGCCGAGCCCCTTCCAGTAATCACTGCCCGCTCGGGCTATGCCCGACCTGTCGCAGAGCGGGCCAATAAGAGTGTGTATAAGCCGTGAATAGCAAACGACCCGTAAATTTAGACCTGACGACGATACACTTTCCACTCCCGGCATTGACGTCGATTGCACACCGCATCACCGGTGTCATCCTCTTTGTTGGCCTCATTTTCGCTTTCTGGGCACTCGGTAAATCGCTGTCTTCACCGGCAGGCTTTGATGCCGTTAGTAGTGCCCTGGCCAATAACTTTTTCGCCAAGTTCGTGGCTTGGGGCCTGTTATCGGCGCTGGCGTTTCATTTCGTCGCGGGCATTAAACACCTGCTGATGGATGTAAACATAGGCGTAACGCTCGAGGGCGGTGTGAAAAAAGCGCAAATCACGGTGGTGGTAAGCGCGATTCTGATTATTCTGGCAGGAGTCTGGGTATGGTAACCAACATCACAAGCTTTGGCCGTAGCGGCCTGTCCGACTGGCTGATGCAGCGTTTTTCAGCGGTGGTGCTGGCCATTTACACCGTTTTCATGGTGGCCTATCTGCTGTTCAACCCTGACCTGGATTACTACGCCTGGACGGCGCTGTTCGATCAGACCTGGATGCGGATTTTTTCCCTGCTGGCCTTTATCTCAGTAGCCGCGCACGCCTGGATAGGTCTGTGGACCGTGACGACCGACTATCTTAAATCCACCTTCGTTCGCGTAGGTGCCCAGTCTCTCATCATTCTGGCCATCTTTGTGTACCTGGTGTGGGGCATTCAAATTCTGTGGGGAGCTTGATACATGTCTAACCTACGTAGCCTGACCTTTGACGCCATTATCATCGGTGGCGGTGGCTCTGGCCTGCGCGCTGCTCTAGAGCTTGCGAAATCCGGTAAGAAGACAGCCGTATTGTCGAAAGTATTCCCGACGCGTTCCCACACTGTTTCTGCCCAGGGTGGAATTACCTGTGCTATCGCATCTTCCGACCCCGATGACGACTGGCGTTGGCACATGTATGACACCGTCAAGGGCGGCGACTATATCGCTGACCAGGATGCGTCGGAGTACATGTGTTCTGAGGGTCCGAAAGCGGTCTTTGAGCTTGAGCACATGGGCCTGCCGTTCTCGCGCTTCGATAATGGCCGCATCTATCAGCGCCCGTTCGGTGGTCAGTCGAAAAATTTCGGCGAAGGTGGCCAGGCGGCACGTACCTGCGCCGCGGCCGACCGTACCGGCCATGCGCTGTTGCATACGCTGTACCAGAACAACCTCAAGAACAACACAACGTTCTTGAACGAATGGTACGCGGTGGATCTGGTGAAAAATTCCGAGGGCGACGTAGTCGGTTGTATTGCCATGTGCATCGAAACCGGCGAAGTGGTCCACGTGAAGTCGAAAGCCACCGTACTGGCCACCGGCGGTGCAGGGCGTATCTACGCTTCGACCACCAACGCCCTGATCAACACCGGCGACGGTATCGGTATGGCGCTGCGCGCCGGCTTCCCGATGCAGGACATGGAAATGTGGCAATTCCACCCGACCGGTATTTACGGTGCGGGCACGCTGGTTACCGAAGGCTGTCGTGGTGAAGGTGGTTACCTGATCAACAAGGACGGCGAGCGCTTCATGGAGCGTTACGCGCCAAACGCCAAAGACCTGGCGGGCCGCGACGTCGTCGCGCGTTCCATGGTCATGGAAATCCTCGAAGGTCGTGGCTGTGGCGAGAACGGCGATCACGTCTTCCTGAAGCTTGATCACCTGGGTGAAGAGGTCCTTGGTAAGCGCCTGCCGGGTATCGTTGAGCTGTCCAAAACGTTTGCCCACGTCGATCCGGCGAAAGATCCGATTCCGGTCGTGCCGACCTGCCACTACATGATGGGCGGTATCCCGACCAACATTCATGGCCAGGCGATCACTCAAGACGAAAGCGGCAAAGACCACATCGTTAACGGCTTATACGCCTGCGGCGAAGCGGCGTGTGTATCGGTCCACGGGGCCAACCGTCTGGGCGGCAACTCACTGCTCGACCTGGTGGTCTTCGGCCGTGCTGCAGGCATGTTCATCGAGGGTGCGCTGAACGAAGGTATTGATTACCTGGATGCCTCTGAGTCTGATATTGCCTCGGCCATGAAGCGTATTACCCGCTGGAACGAATCAGAAGGTGGCGAGAGCATCCCCGCGCTGAAGGCGGAGCTTCAAGACATCATGCAGACCTCTTTCGGTGTTTTCCGCGAAGAGAAAAACATGCAGGAAGGTGTCAAGAAACTCGAGGAGCTACGCAGTCGGATTGCGAACGCCCATCTGCCTGACAAATCCAATGCGTTTAACACTGCGCGTGTTGAAGCCCTGGAACTCGATAACCTGATGGAAGTGGCCGAAGCGACGGCGATCGCGGCCCTTGAGCGTAAAGAAAGCCGTGGTGCGCACTCGCGCTACGACTACCCTGACCGTGATGATGTCAACTGGCTGAAGCACTCGCTCTACTTCCCGATGTCCAAAGAACTCAAGAAGCGCGACGTCAACTTCAAGCCGAAAACCGTTGATACGTTCGAACCCAAGGTTCGTACCTACTAATCTCTGCAACGAGAGGGAGTCACTATGTCCAATCTTCAGGTATCCATATACCGCTATAATCCGGAAACCGACTCCGCACCCTATATGCAGGAGTTTCAGGTCGATACCAAGGGTCGCGATGTAATGGTGCTGGATGTTCTTCACATGATGAAAGAACAGGACAGCGGTCTGGCATTTCGCCGTAGCTGCCGCGAAGGGGTGTGCGGCTCAGACGGCATGAACATGAACGGCAAGAATGGTCTGGCCTGCATTACGCCGTTGTCCGAGGTCGTGAAAGGCAACAAGCTGACCTTGCGTCCACTGCCTGGCTTGCCGGTCATCCGCGATATGGTCGTTGATATGGGGCTGTTCTATAAGCAGTACGAGCGTATTCAGCCGTACCTGCAGAACGATACCCCCGCACCGGCGATTGAGCGCCTGCAGTCCCCGGAAGAGCGCGACAAGCTGGACGGCCTTTATGAGTGCATTCTGTGCGCTTGCTGTTCAACCTCGTGCCCATCTTTCTGGTGGAACCCGGATAAATTTGTCGGCCCGGCAGGCCTGCTGCAGTCGTATCGCTTCCTTGCGGATTCGCGCGATACGGCGACCAGCGAGCGCTTGACCGATCTGGAAGATCCGTTTTCCGTGTTCCGCTGCCGCGGCATCATGAACTGTGTGGCGGTGTGCCCGAAAGGGCTGAACCCCACACGGGCGATTGGCAAGATTCGTGAGATGTTGCTGGCAGATGCCACGTAAAATAAGGGGCTTTTATGCATAAAAAGCGGATGCCACTTAAGTTGCGCACAAATGGCACTTAAATCGTGGCGCTTCGCTTGTTATCATAGTGCCTGTCATATGGTGCGGCGACGCGCCGCACCATATGACCAGTCAAGTTTAAAAGCCGGTGCCGTGAGTACCGGCTTTTGAGCATGAACTGATAAGAAATTGAGTTGAAAAGGGTTTCCGGCCGCTGGTCGGTACCGCCGGCAAATGTCCCGCCCCGCCGGCAGGGCAATACCGATGTCGCCGCGGTGACGCGACGATACCGATACCACCCCATCAGTGCAGGGTGACCGAGAAATGCAACAAGGCATAATGGAGTTGATGTGGCGTTCCTCTCACGTTAGTGGTGGCAACGCTCACTACGTGGAAGCGCTTTACGAGCAGTACCTCGCCGATTCTGAATCTGTCCCTGACGAGTGGCGCAACTATTTTGACCAGTTGCCTCGCCCGGAGGGCAGTGCCACCCACGATGTCCCGCTAAGCCCTATTCGTGATCAGTTCTATCAGTTGGGGCGTGAAAATCGTCCTGCCCGGGTAGCTGCCGCTGAAAGTGGCGAAAACAAGAAGCAGGTGAAAGTCCTGCAGCTGATCAACGCTTATCGCTTTCGAGGTCATCAAAAGGCCAATATCGACCCGCTTGGGCTGCGCAATCCCACCCCCGTTCCCGATCTCGACCTCTCTTTCCACCAGCTTTCAAAAGCTGATCTGGACACCGAGTTTCAGACTGGTTCTTTCTTTCTAGGTATCGACAAGGCGCCGTTGCGCGACATTGTCGATGCCCTTGATCGTACCTACTGTCGCTCGATTGGCTGCGAGATCATGCACATTGTCGATACCGAAGAAAAACGCTGGCTGCAGCGGCGTTTCGAATCGGTTCGCAGTGCGCCCAAATTCAGTGATGACGTGCGCAAGCACGTGCTGGAGCGCCTGACGGCGGCCGAAGGCCTGGAAAACTACCTGGCGTCCAAGTATCCGGGTACCAAGCGCTTCGGTCTGGAAGGCGGCGAAGCCTTTGTACCGATGATGGACGAACTTATCCAGCGGGCAGGCGGTTACGGCACTAAAGAAGTCGTCATTGGGATGGCTCACCGCGGTCGCCTCAACCTGCTGGTCAACATTCTGGGTAAAAACCCGGCTGACTTGATCGACGAGTTCGACGGCAAAAAAGTCATCGAGCGCGGTTCAGGCGACGTGAAATATCACCAGGGCTTTAGCTCGAACGTCATGTCACCAGGCGGCGAAGTCCATCTGGCCATGTCGTTCAACCCCTCGCATCTGGAAATCGTCGCACCCGTTGTCGAAGGCTCGGTACGTGCCCGCCAGGATCGTCGTAATGATGAAGAGGGCAGCAAAGTACTGCCCATCAATGTCCATGGTGATGCGGCCTTTGCGGGTCAGGGCGTGGTCATGGAGACGTTCCAGATGTCCCAGACCCGTGCCTACAAGACCGGCGGCACGGTTCACATCGTGATCAACAACCAGGTGGGCTTTACCACGTCGCACCCGCTGGATTCGCGTTCCACGGAATACTGTACTGATATCGCCAAGATGGTTCAGGCGCCGATTTTTCACGTTAACGGCGACGATGCGGACGCGGTACTCCACGCTACCCAGGTCGCTTTGGACTACCGGCAGGAGTTCAAGAAAGACGTGGTCATCGATCTTGTCTGCTACCGTCGGCGCGGCCACAACGAAGCCGACGAGCCGTCGGGTACCCAGCCGATGATGTACTCGAAGATCAAGGATCATCCTTCTTCGCGCACCTTGTATGCCAAACGTCTGGTCGAGCAGGGCGTATTGTCTGAAGAAGATGCCAAGGCGATGATCGAGACCTACCGCGATGACCTGGTGGCCGGTAACCACGTGGCCAATGCGCTGGTTCAGGAGCCTAACAAATCGTTGTTCGTCGACTGGACGCCTTACCTGGGCCATGAGTGGACCGGCAATGCCGATACCACCTTCGATATGAAGCGGCTGCAGCAACTGGCGGCGAAAATGTGCGAGATCCCGGATGGGGTTGATGTGCAGCGTCAGGTCGCCAAGATTTACGAAGATCGCCGCAAGATGCAGGCCGGCGGCATGGGGATTAACTGGGGGTTTGGCGAAACGTTGGCCTATGCCACCTTGATCGACCAGGGTCACCCGGTGCGTATTACCGGCCAGGATGTTGGTCGCGGCACTTTCTCCCACCGTCATGCGGTCGTGCACAACCAGAAAGATGGCACCACCTTTGTGCCGTTGCAGAATCTGTCAGACGGTCAGCCGCGCTTTACCATCCACGACTCCATCCTATCGGAAGAAGCCGTGTTGGCCTTTGAGTACGGTTATTCGACCACGGCCCCCAATGATCTGGTGATTTGGGAAGCCCAGTTCGGTGACTTCTTCAACGGCGCGCAAGTCGTGGTAGATCAGTTCATTTCCTCGGGTGAGACCAAGTGGGGCCGCTTATGCGGTTTAACCATGCTCCTGCCCCATGGTTATGAAGGTCAGGGGCCCGAGCACTCCTCCGCACGTCTGGAGCGTTTCCTGCAGATGTGTGCCGAGCACAATATGCAGGTGTGTGTGCCGACCACTCCCGCGCAGATTTATCACTTGCTGCGTCGCCAGGTGATTCGCCCGTTGCGCAAGCCGCTGGTGGTGATGTCACCCAAATCACTTCTGCGTCACAAGCAGGCGGTTTCCAGCCTCGAAGACCTGGCCCATGGCAAGTTCCATATGGTACTGGCCGACCAGGCCGAGCTGACGGCTGAGAAGGTGAAGCGTGTGATCCTGTGTGCGGGCAAGGTTTACTATGATCTTGTGAATTGGCGTGCAGAGAACGAGCGTCACGATACGGCGATCCTGCGCCTTGAGCAGCTCTACCCCTTCCCTAAAGAAGAGCTTCTTGAAGCCCTTCAGGCATATACCCAGTTGGAAGATATTGTCTGGTGCCAGGAAGAGCCGTTGAACCAGGGTGCCTGGTATTCCAGTCAGCACCATATGCGTTCCGTGGCCGACATGCTGAAAGATGGCCTGGGACGTGATCTGAAATTCGCAGGACGCCCGGCCTCTGCTGCTCCGGCAGCGGGTTATATGTCCGTCCATACTGAACAGCAGCGCCAGCTGGTGGAAGACGCGTTTAATCTTTAAGCGCCCACCGGATTTAGAGAACACATAAGGGAAACGACATGGCTACCGAGATCAAAGCGCCAACCTTTCCGGAATCTGTTGCCGAAGGCACTGTTGCCGCTTGGCATAAGAAGCCGGGTGACAGCGTTGAGCGTGACGAGCTGATTGTTGAGATTGAAACCGACAAAGTGGTGCTTGAAGTCGTCGCACCGGAAGCGGGTACCCTGACCGACGTGATGGCTGACGAAGGCGATACCGTCGAGTCCGAGCAGGTGCTGGGCAAAATCGGTGAAGGCGAAGCCTCTGGCGACAGTGGCCAGAAAGAAGCGAAATCGTCTGGCGATGAAAGCGCTGAAAAGTCGGCAGAAAAATCTGACGACGAGCAAGAAGCCAAGAAAGCCGACGGCAATAGCGGTGGTGGCAAGCAGCATGAGGTGAAAGCGCCTAGCTTCCCGGAGTCGGTACAGGAAGGTACGGTTGCGACCTGGCACAAGAAAGTCGGCGAAGCGGTCAAGCGCGATGAAGTGCTGGCGGATATCGAAACCGACAAGGTCGTGCTTGAAGTTGTTGCCCCGGCCGATGGTGCCCTGTCCGAGATCAAGGCCGAAGAAGGCAGCCAGGTTGAATCAGAAGCGGTACTGGCAACCTTCACCGAAGGGGCCGGTGGCGAAGGCAGCGGCGGCGATGATGCCAAGCCAGCGAAGGCCGAAAGTAGCGGTGACGATGGCGCCGATGAAAAAGTCGGCGACAAGATCCTCGCACCTGCCGCACGCAAGATGGTCGCGGAGCACGACCTGGACGTTGCCAAGATCGAAGGCACCGGGAAGGGCGGCCGCATTCTGAAAGAGGATGTGCAGAAAGCCGTTAAATCAGGCTCGGCCAAGAAAACGTCCGGCGGCGCTGCAGCGCCTAAAGGTGCTGCGGCAGCCGCCACTGCCCCCGCGGTAGAAGGTGAGCGCCCAGAAAAACGTGTGCCGATGAGCCGTCTGCGTCAAACCATCGCCAAGCGCCTGGTTGAGGCTCAGCAAACGGCTGCCATGCTGACCACTTACAACGAAGTGGACATGACAGCCGTGATGGAATTACGTGCTCAGTACAAGGACACCTTCCTCAAAGCACACGATACCAAGCTTGGCTTCATGGGCTTCTTCGTCAAGGCGGCTTCCGAAGCGCTCAAGCGCTTCCCGGACGTCAACGCCTCCATCGATGGCACCGACATCGTCTATCATGGCTACCAGGATATCGGCGTTGCCGTTTCGACTCCTCGCGGCCTGGTCGTTCCGGTGTTGCGCGATACCGACAGCATGAAAATCGCTGATGTCGAGAAGACAATCGTCGACTTCGGTAAGCGTGCCCGTGACGGTAAGCTCGGCATCGATGAAATGCAGGGCGGTACCTTTACGATCACCAACGGCGGTATCTTCGGCTCGCTGATGTCGACCCCGATTATCAATCCGCCGCAAACCGCCATCCTGGGGATGCACAAGATTCAGGAACGCCCCATGGCGGTCAATGGCAAGGTCGAGATTCGCCCGATGATGTACCTGGCGGTTTCCTATGATCACCGCATGATTGACGGCAAAGATGCCGTGCAATTCCTGGTGACCATGAAAGAGCTGCTGGAAGATCCCGCACGCCTGTTGCTGGACGTGTAAGGGTCATAACGACCTGTCACATACTCACGTTCAATTGCACCCTGCCTTCTGCCCCAAAAGGGAGGAGGCACCCAAGCTAAAGGAGCCAACATGGCTGACAAGTTTGATGTGATCGTTATTGGTGCCGGCCCCGGTGGTTATGTAGCGGCCATCCGTGCGGCGCAACTCGGGCTGAAAACCGCCTGTGTCGAAAAATGGATCGGCAAGGAAGGTAACGTCGTACATGGCGGTACCTGCCTGAACGTCGGCTGTATCCCGTCCAAGGCGCTGCTCGAAGCATCGCACAAGTTCGTTGAAGCGAAAGACGATTTCGACGACCTGGGTATCCAGGCCGGTGACGTCAGCATGGACGTCAAAAAGATGATGGCCCGCAAGGACAAGATTGTTAAGAACTTGACCGGCGGCATCTCGGGTCTGTTCAAGGCCAACGGCGTCACCGCTATCGACGGCACTGGTAAAGTCATTTCCGGCAAACAAGTGGAAGTGACCGATAAGGACGGCAAGGCCACCACCTACGACGCCGATAATATCGTCGTGGCGGCGGGCTCGGTGCCGGTGGAAATTCCCCCGACGCCGCTGACTGAAGGGCTGATTGTCGATTCCACCGGCGCGCTTGAGTTCACTGAAACGCCGAAGCGTCTGGGCGTGATTGGTGCCGGCATTATCGGCCTGGAGCTGGGCAGCGTGTGGAATCGCCTGGGCTCCGAAGTCACCGTACTGGAAGCCATGGATTCCTTCCTGCCCATGGTCGACGGTGCCATCAGCAAAGAGACCCAGAAGCTGCTCAAGAAGCAGGGCCTGGACATCAAGCTGGGTGCTCGCGTGACCGGGTCGGAAACCAATGGCGACGAAGTTACCGTCAAGTACACCGACGCCGACGGCGAACAGGAAATGACCTTCGACAAGCTGATTGTCAGCGTGGGTCGTCGTCCTTACACCAAAGGCGTGATTGCCGATGGGGTGAGCATCGAGCTTGACGAGCGTGGTTTCATCTTCGTTGACGATCAGTGCCGCACCAATGTTCCGGGCGTTTACGCCATCGGTGACTGCGTTCGCGGCCCGATGCTGGCGCACAAGGCTTCTGAAGAAGGCATCATGGTGGCGGATATCATCGCCGGTCATAAGGCCGAGATGAACTATGACGCCATCCCCAACGTGATCTACACCTTCCCGGAAGTCGCCTGGGTCGGGATTACCGAGGAAGAAGCCAAGGCGAAAGGTATCGAGGTCAAAACCGGTAGCTTCCCCTTCGCGGCCAGTGGCCGTGCGATGGCCAACAACGCCACCGAAGGCAATGCCAAGATCATCGCGGATGCGGAAACCGACCGTATTCTGGGCATGCACATCGTTGGCCAGCACGCCGGTGAGATGATTGCTCAAGGCGTGATTGCCATGGAATTCGGTTCCAGTGCCGAAGACCTGGCGCTGACGTGCTACGCTCACCCGACCATGTCGGAAGCGGTGCATGAAGCGGCGCTCGCGGTTGAAGGCCACGCGATCCATATGGCCAACCGCAAAAAGCGTAAGTAAATTACGCCGTAACAAAAAAGCGCCACCCCAGGGTGGCGCAAAGCTTTCGGCCATGTCTTTTCGACGCGGTTTGAAAAACAGAGATCGAAAGCACGGGGATGACAGTTCTTTCAAGGAAACTGATCATCGTTCGAGTCACATGCAACCAATGGCATGAATCGATGAACCTTCACGAGTATCAAGGCAAACAGCTGTTTGCCGATTATGGTCTACCCGTGTCCAAGAGCTTTGCTGTGGACACTCCCGAAGAAGCTGAAGACGCATGTAAAAAGATCGGCGGCGACATGTGGGTGGTCAAAGCCCAGGTGCACGCAGGTGGTCGTGGTAAAGCGGGCGGCGTAAAGCTGATTAAAGACCCGGCTGATGCCAAGGCGTTTGCCGAGCAGTGGCTGGGCAAAAACCTGGTGACCTTCCAGACCGACGAGCACGGCCAGCCAGTTTCCAAGATTCTGATCGAAACCTGCACTGATATCGCCGACGAGCTGTATCTGGGTGCCGTTGTCGATCGTACGACCCGCCGCGTGGTCTTCATGGCCTCTACCGAAGGCGGCGTAGAGATCGAGAAAGTCGCCGAAGAAACGCCCGAAAAGATTCTCAGAGCCGAGATCGACCCGCTGGTCGGCGCACAGCCTTACCAGGCGCGTGAACTGGCCTTTGCACTGGGCCTTTCCGGCGACCAGATCAAGCAGTTCACCAAGATTTTCCTGGGGCTGTCCAAGCTGTTCCATGAGAAAGACCTGGCGCTGCTTGAAATTAACCCGTTGGTCATCACCGACCAGGGCAACTTGCACTGCCTCGACGCCAAGCTTGGCCTCGACAGCAACGCGCTTTACCGTCACCCGGATCTGCAGGCAATGCGCGATCCGTCTCAGGAAGACGAGCGTGAGGCTGAAGCGGCTGCATGGGAGCTCAACTATGTGGCGCTGGATGGCAACATCGGCTGCATGGTCAACGGCGCTGGTCTGGCCATGGGCACCATGGATATCGTCAACCTGAACGGCGGCAAGCCGGCCAACTTCCTCGATGTTGGCGGCGGTGCCACCAAAGAGCGCGTTGCAGAAGCCTTCAAACTGATTCTGTCTGATGACTCCGTCAAGGCCGTACTGGTGAACATCTTCGGCGGCATCGTCCGTTGCGACATGATCGCTGAAGGCATCATCGGTGCCGTTGAGCAGGTGGGTGTCAACGTCCCGGTCGTGGTGCGTCTGGAAGGTAACAACGCCGAGCTAGGCACCGAGAAACTCGCGTCTAGCGGTCTCAACATTATCGCGGCTACCAGTCTGACCGACGCGGCTCAGCAGGTCGTTAAAGCGGCGGAGGGCAAGTAATGAGCATCCTGATCGACAAGAACACCAAGGTCATCTGCCAGGGCTTTACCGGTGGCCAGGGTACGTTCCACTCCGAGCAGGCGATTGCCTACGGTACCCAGATGGTCGGCGGCGTAACGCCGGGTAAAGGCGGCCAGGAGCACCTGGGTCTGCCTGTTTTCAACACCGTGAAAGAAGCGGTAGCGAAAACCGGCGCCGAAGCCAGCGTGATCTATGTACCGGCACCGTTCTGCAAAGATTCAATCCTTGAAGCGGCCAATGCCGGTATCAAGCTGATTGTGTGCATCACGGAAGGCATTGCCACGCTTGACATGCTCGAAGCCAAGGTGAAGTGTGACGAGCTGGGCGTTCGCCTGATCGGACCGAACTGCCCGGGCGTTATTACGCCGGGCGAGTGCAAGATCGGTATCATGCCGGGTCACATTCACCAGCCTGGCCGTGTTGGCATCGTATCGCGCTCGGGTACCTTGACCTACGAAGCGGTCAAGCAGACCACTGATCATGGCTTTGGTCAGTCCAGCTGTGTCGGCATCGGTGGTGACCCGATCCCGGGCTCCAACTTCATCGACATCCTTGAGATGTTTGAGAAAGACCCGAAAACCGAAGCCATCGTCATGATCGGCGAAATCGGCGGCACGGCGGAAGAAGAAGCAGCGGCTTACATCAAAGCCAACGTTTCCAAGCCTGTCGTGGCCTACATTGCCGGTGTGACAGCACCTCCCGGCAAGCGTATGGGCCATGCGGGCGCGATTATCTCTGGCGGTAAAGGCACCGCTGACGAGAAGTTCTCTGCCCTTGAAGACGCCGGTGTTAAAACCGTCCGCTCCCTGGCGGAAATCGGTGACGCGCTGAAAGCAGTGACTGGCTGGTAAACGGTTACGTCGTCTGGTGTGTACAATACGCGCCTGATATGAAAAAAGAGCACCTACGGGTGCTCTTTTTTTGTCTCTGGGAGGTAGCCATCGATTGAGGCGTTACGCCTGAACAAGCGAAATCCGTAGCTGAGAAAAAACGGCGCGCCAGCGGCTAGATAAAGATGGTAGCTGACCAGTCGCCAGATCAGTACCGCAGCGGCGGCCTGTTCAGCGGCCATCAATGGCAGCAGCAGCGAGCCCACGCCGACTTCCGCGGCGCCGGCACCGCCGGGCAAAAAGCTCAGCTGGCTGGCCGCCATGGCCAGCATTTGGGTCAGAAAGGTCCATACCCAATCGATGTTGCCGCCGACGCCCAGCACAGCCAGGTAAAGCAGGCTGTAGCGCATCAGCCAGTGCGCGGTGGTCAGCGCCATCATCGCAAGCAGGGTAGTCCGCGGCAACGCCAGGGTTACCTTCAGTGCCTGACGAAACCCCAAAAAGCCTCGCGCAAGCCGTCGCCGCCGGTAACGGCTGAGCCAGGTGAGCCTGAAGCGCTGCGCGCGCAATAAGCGTGGCAGATGGTAGATCAGCAGGCAGACCAGCGTGGCGACGATCACCAGCCCCGCCAAAGCTGATTGGACCAGCACCTGGTGCGGCCAGTGCACATCACCAATCAACGACCACAGCACCAGCCCGCCGAGCATGCTGAGAAAAAACAGCATGTCGCAGCCCTGGTCGATCAGAAACACGGCACTGCCTTTGGAAGGCGGCAGCCCGCGCTGGGCCAATAGCACCAGCAGCGTGGCGGCACCGCCGCTGCCGCCTGGCGTGGCGCACAGGGCGAATTTGGAGGCCAGCTCAATACCCAGGGCACCACGCTGGCCGAGCGCGCCTGCCCGGCCGCCCAACATCAAACGCAGCCGCGCGGCGTTCAGGTTCCAGCATAGCGCGGCGAGCGTCAGCATCAGCAGCAGGATGCCGAGCGGGAACTGTCCGACTCGCTGCCAGGCGTCGCTGCCGCCGATCCAGGTGGTCAGCAACAGCGGTAACCCCAGGGCCAGAACGATCATTGCGATAGGCAGCGACCGCCAGCGACGTCCGCTGCCGGGTTTAGCGAGGTTGGGGGAGCGCATGGGGCAGGGCGATGTCGGTAAGGCTTTCATAGTGCGCCAGCAGGGCATCCATCACGCTATCCCAGTTGAAATGACGTTCCACATGGCGGCGCGCATAACGGCCGCTGGCGGCAATGTCGTTACTGAACAGCGCTTCGCAGGCATCGGCCATGGCGGCCGGGTCCAGCGGGCGGCAAAGAATGCCCGCGCCGAGGGGAACGTTCTCGGCCAGTGCCCCGGCCCTGGCGGCCACTACCGGAATGCCGCTGGCCATGGCTTCCTGGGCGATCAGGCCAAAGGTTTCCCGCGTACCGGCATGCACCAGGGCGTCGCTGCTGGCCAGTGCCTTGGCGACCTCGTGCGCGCCGCAACAGCGGTCCACCACGGTGACGTTGCTGGGGACCTGGTGGGGCATCCCCGGGCCCATCAGCAGCAGGTGATAGCCGCCGCCCAGCTTGCGCATGGTGGCCAGCAGTACATCGATATTCTTTTCCCGGGAATAACGGCCGACGAAAACCAGCAGCTTTTTATGCGGGGGGATGCCCATGTTGGCGCGAAACTCAGCATCGTAATGAGTGGGATGAAAGTGGTTGAGGTCGACGCCCAGCGGCTGAACACGCACCTGCTCGACGCCCCAATCCCGCAGACGGTCCGCCATGGCCTGGCAGGGCGCCAGCACACTGTCAAACTGGCCATAGAGGCGGCTCACGTAGCGAATCAAGCGCTGGCGTACGTGCCGTCCAAAGCGGTCACCCATCAAGCGTGGCAGGTCCGAGTGATAAAACCCGACTACGGGCACGCCCAACTGCTGGCCTGCCTCGAGCGCTGCCCAGGCGGTCACGTAGGGGTCGCCTGCCTCGATGATGTCGGGGCGCAGGTCTACCAATGCATTGCGCCAGGGAGCAGACCGCAGGGGAAAGCGATAGCCCTGGCCAAGGGGCAGGCGAAACGCCGGCAGGGTGTGCTGGTCGCCGAGACTGTCCCGTTCCGCGCCCGGGACCAGCAGGCTGGTGCGCAGTTCAGGGTAACGGGAAAAGACGCGATGTTTGGCCTGAAGGTAGGTACGAACGCCGCCGCTGGCGGGGGCGTGAAACATGGTGACATCGGCGATGTGCAAGGGAACCTCCGTGCCGCTTGGATGATGTCAATTATCTTAACCAACAAATAAGTCAGTTCGACGACAGCGGCCGGCTCCCTGTTTATGGGCCTTATTGCGTAGCTAACACTTGACTAATGCCGGGATAGGTCCAAGATACCATCTATATGGATGGTATATGGAGCCCAATTGGATGTTAGGTCGGTTGGGTAATCTCTTCCAGGGCAGCGAGGCATACCCTATGAGCGTGCATGAACTACGCCGTCGATCCGGCGACTCCAGCGAGAAAATCACCATCAACCTGGGCGTTGTCGACCTGGGGCAGATCGACCTGCTGGTCCAGGAAGGTTTCTATTCCAACCGAACCGATCTGATTCGTACGGCCATTCGCAATCAGCTGGCGACCCACGCCGAGGTCGTGAAAGAGACCGTTACCCGCAAGGCATTCGTGCTGGGGCTGGAACATTACAGTCGCGGGGACCTTGAAGCGAGGCAGGCTGCGGGGGAGATGTTGCAGATTCAGGTGCTGGGAATGGCCAGCATCGCCGATGACGTCACCCCGGAGCTTGCCCTCGCCACTATCCAGTCGGTGGTGGTGCTTGGTGCCTTGCATGCCAGTCCGGCCGTCAAGGCCGCTCTGGCGGATCGAATCCACTAATGAGGGACATGACCATGATCAGCGCCAGCATCACCCAGCGAATGGAAGAAGCAACCCGACTCACGCGCGCGGGCAAGCTCCACGACGCCATGGCCCTCCTGAAGGGCATCATGCCAGAAACACCAGCCGAGCAAACGCCGACACCAACATCCCGGGGAGGACACACCTTCGAGGGCACCTGGGAGGTCGTCGATGACCCGGCAGCGCCGACGTCACCGTCTGGCAATGCACGGCGAGCGCATGCTGGCGCGTTCACCACCGGCAGCTTTAGCTGCCGAGCGGGCGCGCGTGATTACAAGCTTTTTATCCCCAGCGGCTATCACGGGCAGGCGCTTCCGCTGGTGGTGATGCTGCACGGCTGCACCCAGAATCCCGATGACTTTGCGGCGGGAACCGACATGAACCGGCTGGCCGAAGCGCAGCTATGTTGCGTGCTTTATCCAGCCCAGCCGACGACCGCTAATACGTCAAAGTGCTGGAACTGGTTCAAGGCCGAAGACCAGCAGCGCGAGGGCGGCGAGCCCGCCATCCTCGCAGGCATGACCCGCCAGGTTATCCACCAGCACGGGCTCGATGCCGGGCGCGTCTACGTCGCCGGGCTTTCCGCCGGTGCTGCCATGGCCACGACTCTGGCGATGACCTACCCGGACCTATTTGCGGCGGTGGGCGTGCACTCCGGCCTGCCCCACGGCGTGGCGAAGAGCCTACCCGATGCGTTGGGTGCAATGCAGGGCGGCACCGGGCCTCTGGGCGGTGCTGCGCAAAGCGCCACGTGGGCATCAAAGGTGCCGGCGATCATCTTCCATGGTGACCGCGACACCACCGTTCACCCGAGCAATGCCGACCGCGTTGCCGCCCAGTACGCCTCCCATCCTGGGGGGGGAAGGGCGGGCCTCACGGAGCTGGCGGCCAAACTACCGTCGAACAGGGCCGCGTGGCCAACGGGCATGCCTACACGCGTACGGTTCATCGCGATGCCAGCGGCAAGCCGAGCATGGAGCAGTGGCAGGTACACGGAGCGGGCCACGCCTGGTCAGGCGGCAGCGTTAAGGGCAGCTACACAGACCCCAAAGGCCCTAATGCGACAAGCGAAATGCTGCGTTTTTTCTTTCAGCACCAGTTGGCCCAGACTTAGCCACTTGATAGAAGGTCAATAGACAATCGTTACGACAGACACAACAACGGCGCCCTAGGGCGCCGTTGTTGTGTATCGCGTAGGTTGACTGGCTGGCTTAAGCGGCGGGTTTTGCCACCAGCGAGCGGGTTTCTTCACGGGCTTCGGTGAGCACGACGCGAAGGCTGTCGCCGAGCTTGTAGCGCTCTTCACCTTCGATCTGGATGCGGCCCTCTTTATCGTCGATGACCACCTTGCTGCGGTCGCTGTGCATCAAGGGGGCGGGGATAAAGGCGGTGGCGCCGTTTTCGACCAGGCGAACGCGCATGCCGCCACGGTTGATTGCCATGATCTCGGCGTCAAAGGTGTCCTGGTTTTGCGCGGCCGGTGTCAGGTAGCGCACATAGAGCCAGTCTTTGACGTCGCGCTCGGCCATGCGATTCAGACGGCGGCGCTCGGTCAACTGCTCGGTGAGCTGCTGACTGGCTTCGGCCGGAGCCTGTTCACCCTTCAGCACGCGCTTGATCAAGCGATGGTTGACCATATCGCCGTACTTACGAATCGGCGAGGTCCAGGTGGCGTAGGCGGCAAGGCCCAAGCCAAAGTGTGGGCCGGGTTGGGCCGACATGCTGGTAAAGCCCTGGAAGCGGCGCAGGCGGGCATCCAGCCAGGCGTCGTCGCGGCTTTCCAGCGCGCGCTTGAGGTCTTTGTAGTGGGCAAGCTCGGTTAACGCCTGCTGATCCACCTCAATTTCCTGACCCGCCAGGAACTCCTGCGCGGCTTCGGCTTTCTCGGGCTCAAAGGCGCGGTGCACGTTGAAGATGCCGTGGCCGATGTGCTGGGCGAGGAAATCGGCGCAACAGGCGTTGGCGGCAATCATCGACTCTTCGATCATGCGGTTGGCAATCCGCCGATCCTCGGTGCGAATCCCCAGAACATTCCCCGCATCGTCCAGGTCAAAGACATAGTCGGGACGATCCTTGAAGACCAGGGCATGCTCGTTACGCCAGGCGGTACGCGCTTCGGTTAAATCGCGCAGCGCGGTCAGCTGTTCGGCAATGTTATCCGCTGGTGCCCAGTCACCCTGGCCGTCGATCCAGTCAGACACGTGGTCGTAAGCCAGTTTGGCGTGGGATTTAACAGTGGCGGCAAAAAAGCGGTAATTGCCCAGGCTACCGTCGGCATTGATATCCAGCGTGCAGGCCAGTGCCGGGCGTTCTTGGTCCTCCCACAGCGAGCACAGCTCATCCGACAACTTCTCTGGCAGCATGGTGACGTTCTGGCCGGGCAAATACACCGTAAAGGCGCGGGTGCGCGCTTCGAGATCGGCGGCGTGGCCTTCTTCCACATAGGCGGTAGGGTCGGCGATGGCGACGCTCATCTGCCAGCCGCCTTCGGCGCGCGGCGTGACGTGCAGCGCGTCATCCATATCGCGGGTTTTTTCACCGTCGATGGTAAAGAAGGGCTGTGCCGTCAGGTCTTCACGGACGAGGCCTTCATCGTGCAGTGGCCAGTCGTCGCCCGCATTGGGAGATGCCTGTTCAAGGGCATGACGGGCAAGCGTGACACGCCATGGCACGGCGGGGTCGTCGGATTTGGCTACCAGCTCGTCAATCTGGCTGAAAAAACCGCGATCATTTTCTTTCAGCGGGTGACGCACCAGGCGGGCGACGACCCAATCACCATCCGCAATGGTCGACTCATCCAGGCTGTTCTTGATGCGCGCTTTAAGCACGTTACGGATCGAGGGATGATCCGGCACGACGGCAAGGCGGTCTTCGCGCTTTTGCACACGAGCAACAAAACGGTCGAGCCCCGCTTCAATCAGCTTCTCGGGCTCAAGGGATTTTTTATCGCCGTTTTCATGGATGACGCCCTCGACACGGTCGCCGTGCAGCACCTGTTTCATGGCGGGGGGCGGCACGAAATAGGATTCACCGTCGTCGGTTTCAAGAAACCCGAAGCCTTTCTCGGTAGCTTTGATCACCCCTTCGGCACGTGGGGTGGTATCGCGAATCTGTTGCTTGAGCGAGGCAAGCACGGAATTGTTTTGCAGCATGAGGTCAATCAGTTGGCGAAGGATAGGGTGCCACTATACGGATTACCGCGGGCCGCGCCAATTGTCGTTGCCGTTGGTCGATTTGGAAGACGACAAGTCAACTACTTACATGCAGTTTGCCGAATCGGGTAAGCTATTGGTTCATCACTCGGGAGCGCGCTATGACACCACGGCTAATTGTTTCGGATCTGGATGGAACCCTGCTGGGGAGTGATCATCGGCTGCACGATGAGACGGTTGACGTACTTCGCCAGTTGCATGGTCAGGGGCATCACGTCGCGCTGGCGTCGGGCCGTCATTATCACGATATGCGGGTGTTCCGTGATCAACTGGCGATTCCGGCGCACTTGATCAGTACCAACGGCGCTTATGTGCACGACCCGCAGGATACCTTGCTCGCCGCCAACCATGTTGCCCCGGAACACGCACAGACACTGATCGATCTTCCGCGCCCGCCCCAGGTACGGCTTAATCTTTACCGTGAAAGCGGCTGGCATATCGATGCTGAGGCCCCGCACTTACTGTCACTTCATGCGTCTACCGGCTTTCGCTATGACGTCGTACCGCCCGCGCAGATGGACACTAACGGTGTCGGCAAAGTGCTTTATCTGGGCGACCCAGCCGCGTTGAAACGGCTGGAGGCCCAGGCCCAGGAAGCTCATGGTGACGCGCTGCATATTACCTACTCGACAGTCGATTCGCTGGAAATCATGGCCCGCGGCGTCAACAAAGGGGTCGCGCTATCATCACTGCTGGAACGGTTGGGGTTAACGGTCGCCGACTGCCTCGCCTTTGGCGATAACCTCAACGATACCGAAATGCTGGATCTGGCGGGTGAAGCCCAGGTGATGGCCAACGCCCATCCGGCGTTGTTTGATCGCGTCACCGGCGCTAAACGTATTGGTCATCATGGTGAGGCGGCGGTTGCCCAGTGGTTACGCGAGCGCTTTGCGCTGTAACAGGCTACCACCTTAGTCGAGGCAGCCTTGTCACCTGCGCTTGGCTCGCCCATGATCATCTTCCCTTATAATAATAGCGTGGGATCAGCCTGCCTCGATGACAACCGCTACCATGACATCGTCCACCCCGACCAAGCCCGCCACGCTGTTCGTGGTCGACGACGACCCGGAAATATGTGAACTGCTGGCAGATTATCTGGGCCGTCATGGCTATCATGTGCTTACCGCCCAGGATGCCGATGCGTTGAGAACCCTTATGCAACAGACGTCGGCAGATCTACTGATCGTCGATCTGATGCTGCCGGGGGACGATGGCTTTTCGATCTGCCGTGAAGTGCGACGCCAAAGCGACGTGCCGATTATCATGCTCACCGCCAGTGCCGATGAAACCGACCGCATTCTGGGCCTGGAGTTGGGCGCCGATGACTATCTTGGCAAGCCGTTCAACCCGCGCGAACTGCTGGCGCGCATCAAGGCGGTCATGCGTAGAACCCGACCCGCTCAACTCGCATCCAGCGCTGATCAGGCGCGCTGCGTGAGCTTCGGCGGCTGGCAGCTGGATCGGATGACCCGGGAACTGATCGACCAGCAGGGCGAACGTACAGCGTTGTCCGGGGCCGATTTTCAACTGCTTCAGGTCTTCCTGGAGCGCCCCGCCACGGTACTGTCCCGCGACGATCTCTATGCGCTCACCCGTGGCCGCGACGCCCCGCCGCTGGACCGCTCGATCGATGTACACGTCTGCCGACTTCGCCAGCGACTGGGCGAAGACGCCCAGCATTCGCAACTGATCCGCACCGTCCGGGGAGCGGGTTACATATTAACCGCCCGTGTTGACGCGCTGACGTGACCCCTTTGCGCTGGCTAGCCCTCAAGCGGCGTGTCGCGCGCTGGTTGCCGACCACGTTACGCGGTCGCTTCGTGATTATCATGCTGGCCGGGGTGCTGGTCGCTCAGGTGGCAAGCTATGCGATCTGGACGTCTCAAGTGCGTTCCAGTCAGTTGCGACAGCTGGATGAGCTGTCGACCAATATGGCGTTCAGTATCGCATCCACGATGCAGTATTTTCGTTCATTGCCCTATGAGTATCGACACATCGTGCTCGACCAGTTGCGCAACATGGGCGGCACGCGATTTTTTGTCAGCATCAACGAGCGGCGCTTGACCATCGAGGATATTGGCTCGGGCCCGGAGAAGCGGGTGGTGGTGGATAACGTGCGCAATATTCTCACCGAGCAGCTCAATATCGACGATGTGGTGGTGGAGTTCTCCCGGCCCGAGACGCTTCGCGTCTTGAATAACGAAGTGTTACTCAAGGACTTGCCGCCGCGATGGGGCCAGCACAGCCTGCTGATGGAGCCACTTTCGCCCCCGATTCTGGTTGTCCAACTGGAGCTGGCTCCGGACACCTGGCTTTACGTGGCCACGCTGCTTGGGGTGCCGGATATTTTCACCGGCTATCGCTGGCTTTCCGAAGAGCGCGTACTGGTCGGGCTACTGGTGCTGCTCAGCGTGATAGCCCTGTCATTGCTGGGGATTCGTAGTGCGACCCGCCCCCTGGCTCGGCTCTCCAGAGCGGCACTGCAGCTTGGCGACGACCTGGATATGCCGCCGCTCAAGGAGAGTGGGCCCAAAGAGGTCGCCGCCACCGCGGTGGCATTCAACCGGATGCAACAGCGTATTCGGGAGCAGATCGAGGAACGCGAACGGTTGTTTTCGGCGATCTCTCATGATCTGAAAACGCCGCTGACGCGCCTGCGTCTGCGCGCCGAAATGCTGGAGGATGAGGTTCAGCGGGAGCGTTTCTGTGCGGCCCTGGACGAACTCGATAGCCTGGTCAAGGGCGCACTGGCGTCGGTAAAAGGGCTGGATCTGCATGAAACGCCAGAGCCGGTGGACCTTGCGTCACTCATAGACGACATCGCCGGGGAACTTCGACTTCAGGGCGGCTACGTGACGGTCCAGGGCAAGGCCGCACCACTCATGGTCAAGCCGATGGCCTTCAAGCGCTGTCTGGCGAATCTGCTGGAAAATGCCGTCTTCTATGGTCACCACGCGGATGTATCGCTGGCGGACCAGGCGGGCGTCGTGACGATCCAGATTCGCGACCACGGCCCTGGCATTCCGGACGACCAGTTTCCCCGCGTGTTTTCGCCGTTTGTTCGCCTGGAGCCGTCGCGCAGCCGCCATACCGGGGGCAGTGGGCTCGGCCTGGGTATTGCCCGCCACATCGCCCGTGCCCACGGCAGCGATATCCAACTGGCGAATCATCCAGAGGGCGGTCTGTGCGTCATCCTGACCGTGCCGCACCATGAAACTATTACGGATTTGTAATAAACCTTAAACACTATGCAGGACTCGGTAACGCCCATGGGAGCGTATATACAGTACGCTGTTGGATGTCATTGACGATACACAACAACAACAGCAGGAGTTACCCATGCCCATGTTGAAGAAAACCGCGTTGAACAAAACTTCCCTTGTCCTTGCCACGACGCTCGCTGGCCTCTCCATGACCGGCCAGGCTCAGGCCAATGAGGTAGAAGTACTGCACTGGTGGACCTCCGGTGGTGAAGCGCGGGCGGCTAACGTGCTCAAAGATCTGATGGAGGCTGAAGGTTACGGATGGAAAGATTTTGCCGTTGCCGGTGGTGGGGGTGAAACGGCCATGACGGTGCTCAAGTCGCGTGCCATGTCGGGCAACCCGCCCTCGGCGGCACAGATCAAGGGACCCGAGATTCAAGAGTGGGGCGAGCTTGGCTTGCTCGGCAGCCTGAATGATGTCGCTGAGGCGGAAGATTGGGATGCGTTATTGCCCGATGTTGTTGCCGACATTATGCAGTACGACGGCGAGTACGTGGCAGTGCCGGCCAACGTTCACCGGGTCAACTGGCTATGGGCCAACCCGGAGGTACTGGATGACGCTGGCGTTGAAATGCCCACTACCCTTGATGAGCTGTTTGACGCAGGCGAGGCCATTCGCGATGCGGGCTATATTCCGCTAGCGCATGGTGGTCAGGCGTGGCAGGACGCCACCATCTTTGAAAGCGTTGTGATCGGCAGTCAGGGGGGCGAATTTTATCAGCGCGCGTTAGTCGATCTTGACCCCGAGGCCCTGGGCGGCGATCAGATGGTTGATGCACTGGAGGACTTCAAGCGGTTGCGCACACTGATGGATGACGGCATGTCCGGGCGCGACTGGAATATCGCCACCGGGATGGTGATCGACGGTGAGGCCGCCATGCAGATGATGGGCGACTGGGCCAAAGGCGAGTTTACTGCCCGAGGTCTGACAGCAGGGGAGGACTACCTGTGCGCCCCGGCACCGGGAACCGAGGATGTCTTTGCTTTCAATATCGACAGCCTGGCCATGTTCCGGGTCAGCGATGACGACGAGCGGGAAGCCCAGCAGGCGCTGGCCCGTCTGGTACTCGAGCCCACCTTCCAGGAAGCCTTCAATCTGGCCAAGGGCTCGATTCCCGCACGGCCCGATCTGGACATGAGCGAGTTTGACAGCTGTGCACAGCAGTCGCTCAGCGATTTCCAGCGCACCGCTGAAGAGGGCGGGCTGGTGCCGAGCATGGCGCACGGTATGGCCGTACGTGCTGATATCCAGGGGGCTATCTTCGACGTGGTGACCAACTACTTCAACGACGACGACATGCAAGCCGAAGAAGCCGCGGAGCGGCTGGTCAACGCGGCTGAAGCAGCCTCGTTCTAACGTTCATTCGCAACCTGTATAGGCGCTGACCGGCACCGCCGTGCTGGCGGCGCCATCGCTTCCTGGCGAGGACGTTTCCCCATGAAAAACACTTCTACGGCGCGTGTCGGGCATCCTGCTCCGCGTGCCTCGACCTCGAGTGGGTTGCAGGCGTGGTTACCACGCCTGGTGCTTGCTCCCTCGGTGGCCATTTCGCTGTTCTTTGTTTACGGCTTCATGCTGTGGACCTTTATTCTGTCGCTGACCAGCTCACGCATGCTGCCCAGCTACGACTTTGTCGGCTTTGGTCAGTATGCGCGCTTGATGCAAAACGATCGCTGGTGGGTGGCATCCACCAACCTGATGATTTTCGGCTCGCTGTTCGTGGTGATTTGCCTGGTGATTGGCGTACTGCTGGCGATGCTGCTCGACCAGAAAATCCGCCAGGAAGGCGCATTGCGCACGATTTACCTCTACCCCATGGCGCTATCTTTTATCGTCACCGGGGTCGTCTGGAAGTGGTTGCTGAACCCCAGTCTGGGGATTCAGGCCATGGTCCGCAGTTGGGGCTTCGAGTCGTTTCGCTTTGACTGGCTGGTCGATTCGGACATGGTGATTTACACCCTGGTGATTGCCGCTGTATGGCAGGCGTCAGGGTTTGTCATGGCGCTGTTTCTGGCCGGATTGAGGGGCATTGACGACAGCATCATCAAGGCCGCCCAGTTGGATGGTGCCAGCCTGCCGCGTGTTTATTGGCGGGTGGTAATGCCCTGCCTGCGCCCCGTGGTGTTCAGCGCGGTGATGATCCTGGCGCACATTGCCATCAAGAGTTTCGACCTGGTGGTTGCCTTGACAGGCGGTGGACCCGGTTATGCATCCGACCTGCCCGCCACCTTCATGTACGCCCATGCGTTTAACCGCGCGCAGATTGGCCTGGGCTCGGCGAGCGCCATGCTAATGCTGGGCGGTGTGCTGGCCATTCTGATTCCGTATCTGTATTCCGAATTGAGGAGCCGTCGGCATGGCTAATGTGATTCGTCGTCAAACGCTAGCCGCGCGCGTCAGTCGACTGGCGGTATACAGCGTGCTGATCCTCGCGGCCCTGTTCTATCTCCTGCCGCTGGCGGTGATGTTGATGACCTCGGTGAAACCGCTCAGTGAAATCAGCGCCGGCACGCTGCTGACACTGCCGCAAAACCCGACGCTGGCGCCATGGACCAAAGCCTGGGGCGAGGCCTGTACCGGCATGCGCTGTGATGGGGTTGGCGGCTACTTCTGGAATTCCTTCGCGATTGTGATTCCCGCCGTGCTGATCTCCACAACGATTGGTGCGCTGAACGGCTACGCGCTGACCAAATGGCGCTTCAAAGGCTCGGAGCTGGTTTTTGCGCTGATGCTGTTTGGCTGTTTCATTCCGTTTCAGGTGGTGTTGCTGCCCATGGCGCAAACCCTGGGGTGGCTGGGTATTTCAAGCTCCCGTGCGGGGTTGGTTCTGGTGCACGTGGTGTTCGGGATTGCCTTTACGACGCTGTTTTTCCGCAACTTTTATGTCGGCATTCCCAATGAACTGGTATCAGCGGCAAAACTGGATGGCGCGGGGTTCTTCCGTATTTTCTGGCGTATCCTTCTGCCCGTCTCGACACCGATCATCGTGGTATCGGTGATCTGGCAGTTTACCCAGATATGGAACGACTTTCTGTTCGGGGTGGCGTTCTCGGCCCACAACACCCAGCCCGTCACCGTGGCGCTCAATAACCTGGTCAATACCTCCACCGGCGTGCGCGAATACAACGTGGATATGGCAGCCGCGATGATCGCTGCGCTGCCCACCTTGGTGGTCTACGTGCTGGCAGGAAAATACTTCGTGCGTGGGCTGACGGCGGGCTCGGTTAAAGGCTAATAACAAATAGGATTTTCATTATGGCAGCGTTAGAAATCCACAATGTGCGCAAAGAGTTTGGCGCCGAGCGGGTCCTTAAAGATGTCAGCATCTCGATTGATTCCGGCGAGTTTCTGATATTGGTGGGCCCGTCTGGCTGCGGCAAGTCGACGTTAATGAACACCATTGCCGGGCTCGAACCGGTCACCAGCGGCAATATTTATATCGATGGCGAAGACGTCACCTGGCGTCCCCCGTCTGATCGGGATATTGCCATGGTGTTCCAGTCCTATGCCCTCTACCCGAGCATGACGGTGCGTCAGAACATCAGCTTCGGGCTTGAAATGCGCAAGGTGCCAAAGCCAGAGCGTGAGGCTGCGGTCGAGCGCGTCGCCGACCTGCTGCAGATCACTCCGTTGCTTGAGCGCAAGCCTTCGCAACTGTCAGGCGGGCAACGCCAGCGGGTGGCCATGGGGCGTGCGCTGGCGCGGGAGCCCAAGGTCTATCTGTTTGATGAGCCGCTATCCAATCTGGACGCCAAGCTGCGGGTGGATATGCGCACCGAGATCAAAAAGCTCCACCAGCGTCTGGGCACAACGATTGTTTACGTGACCCACGATCAGGTTGAGGCAATGACGCTCGCAGACTGCATTGCGGTCATGCGTGACGGACATATTTTGCAGCTAGGCAGCCCAGACGAGGTGTATAACAATCCGGTGGATATGTTCGTGGCCGGTTTTATGGGGTCGCCATCGATGAACTTTATCAGCGCGATGCTTGAGCGTGATGGTGACGGCTATGCGGTACGTATCGCCACGCCGGATGAGGAGGACCTGTGCCTGCCCTGGCCAGCGGCACGGGTTACCGACGCCATGACCGAGCAGCTGGGCAAGCCGGTGACTCTGGGCCTGCGCCCCGAGCATTTCAGCGAGGAGGATGAGCGCTTGAGCGCCCAGGCGGAAGGGACGCTGATGCATGCCAGCGTCACCGTCGTTGAGCCGACCGGCGCCGATATGCTGCTGCGCCTGCCACTGGGTGAGCAGGAGGTCACCGCGCGGGTAGGGCCCAAATGTGCCGTTGCCCCCGGCGAACGCCTGGCGCTGCGGGTTGATATGGCCCGGGCGATCCTGTTCAACGCCGAGACCGAGAAGCGACTCGCGTAAGCGCTCAAACCTGCGGACAAAAAAAGCCCTGCCAGATCAGCAGGGCTTTTTTGTCACCGTTTTCCTTTCAACTGCGTAAGTGCCGCAATTCGCCATTGAGCGCCTTGATGATCGAGTAGCACATCAACAGGAGTACAATGGAGAACGGAATCGCGGTGGCGGTGACGCCCGCCTGAAGCGCTGACAGCCCACCGCCGATGAGCAGCACGATCGCGATGAGCCCTTCCACGATTGCCCAGAACATTCGCTGCGGCCGTGGCGCATCGATCTTGCCGCCAGCGGTGATGGTATCGATCACCAGAGAACCGGAGTCCGAGGAGGTGACAAAGAAGATCAGCGCCAGAACGATGCCCAGGGTCGACATCAGGCCCGTCAACGGCAGTTCGTTGAGCATGCCGAACAGTGAGAGCTCGGGTCTGTAGCTGTCGATCACATACTCCTTGACCAGGCTGGCGGCAGGGTTGGCGTAGAGCTGATCGAGCGCGGTCGAGCCGAAGACACCCATCCAGATAAAGATGAACAGGCTGGGTACCAGCAGCACACAAAGCACGAACTCACGCACCGTACGGCCCCGCGATACCCGCGCGATGAACATACCGACGAACGGTGCCCAACTGATCCACCACGCCCAGTAGAAGATGGTCCAGGACTGGCGATAGGCATCGTCGTCACGGCCGAAAGGCGCTGATAATGGCAGAAAGTCAGTGACATAGGTGGCAAGTCCTGACCAGAACCCGCTGAGCGCGACCAGGGTGGGACCGGCGAACAGCACGAAAAAGAAGAACAGGACGGCCAGGATCATGTTGATCTCGGAGAGCTTCTTCAAGCCGCCCTCTAGCCCGCGCCAGACCGATACCAGCGCCACTGCGGTGACCAGAATGATGACGATGACCTGGGTGAAGGTACTCACCTCCAGGCCGAAGACGAAGTTCATCCCCGCATTGGCCTGCTGAGCCCCAAGCCCGAGCGAGGTCGCCAGCCCAAAGAGGGTGGAAAACACTGCCAGAATATCGATGACATGCCCCCACCAGCCCCAGACGCGCTCGCCGAGAATCGGAAAGAACGCCGAGCGGATAGAGAAGGGTAGGCCCTTGTTGTAGGTAAAGATGCCCAGTGCCAGTGCCATCACCACATACACTGCCCAGCCGTGGATGCCCCAATGCAGGTAGGTGCCAGCAAGGCCCAGGGCGCTGGCGTCGGCAATTGCGTCAGGGTTCAACTCCCCGTCGCTCCCGAACGGCGAGGTAACCCCCAAAGGCAGGGAGACGTTGGCATGATAAACCGGCTCCAGCACCCCGAAGAACAGCAGGCCGATGCCGATCCCGGCGGTGAACAGCATCGCAAACCAGGAGAGGTAGCTGTGCTCTGGACGGGCATCAGGGCCGCCCAGCCTGACCGATCCGTGGGGCAGGACGACCAGCGCCAGGGAAAACAGAATAAAGAAGTCCACGATGATCATGAAGTACCAGTCCAGTGTCCCCGTGGAGAAGGCGACGATGGCCTGGAAGGTGTTGCTTGCCCGATCGGGGAACAACAGGGTGAGGAGAATGAAAATAATTGACGCAACTGCTGATACAGCAAAGACCCGGTTGTGAATATCAAAACCAAAGGGGCCGAGATTTCCTGAGATATTGTCTTGGCCAACGACATAGTCAGTCTGCATGTCGTCTGCCATGGGTGGGGATTCAGAATCGCTTGAATCATTCATGCAAGATTTCTCCTCATTCGAGAATGGTGAGACAAGCGACTATCATGGCGACAATCAGCGTTGAAACCTAACGGGCTTTCAACGGAAGCCGCCTATCAGGATGTTTACTGCCGGGATGAGCGGTCTTGGGGCGTGGTTTCCTTGTCGAGGCGCTTGATTTGTCGCCACAGATCCTGGCGCAAGTCGCTGAGTTTGGGTTGCTCTTCGGCGGTAAAAGCCACCGGGCGGCACAGTTGTTGCGCGCGTAGCCCAAGGCGGGCGCTGAGCAGTCCGGTGGCGAGGCCCTGGCCGGCCCTTGCGGACAGGCGACTGGCCAGATCCAGCGATAGCATATCCATGCTGGCATCGGTGGCGAGCTCGCTTGCCCCGGCAAACGCCATGTTATGCAACACGTGGCGAAACAGCCGCAGACGGCTGGCGTAGCCCAGTTCAAGGCCATAAAGACGGCATAGCCGATCCACCATCGCCAGGCTGCGCCAGGCCACCAGCGCCATGTCGACCAGTGTCAGGGGGCTGACTGCCACCATGATGGCGGTTTCGCCGGACATGCGTGTAATCAAGCGCTGTGCTTCCCGGTCCCGGGGGGCGAGGAGGTGGTAGCGCAATAATGTCTGGATCTCTTCGCCGCTATGGTGTGGCTGACAGGCGCCTCTGAACGCTTGCCAGTGCGGATCATCGTCGGCCAGCTTGAGCTGGCGTTTGAGCTGTTCGGCCATCTGCTGGGCTTGCTTGGCAGAGCGTTCAGGCAACTCGGCCAGGTCGCTGCGCAGCCGGTCGTGGCGTTTTAAGCGTCTTAAGCGGCCCAGTTCCTTGAGCAACGATAATCCGCCCAGTCCGATCAAACCAATGCCGAATGCCTGCCAGGCCATCGTCAACCATTGGGACTGGGCCATCGCCTCGGGAATACCCGTGGCCAGTTCCAGGGTGCCCAATACGGCGCCCCCGCCCAGCGCCAGCATCAGCCCCCAGCGGCGTTTGCGCGGCGCGCCTAGACGAGCCTCGGGGAGGGCTTTTTCCTCGGCGGAAGGGGGCAGGGGCTGGTGGTGATCGGTAGGCGTAAAGGTTTTACGCTGGCGCAGCTCGGCATCAGGACCGTCGCGGGTTTCCTGGGGGTCATCAAGGCTGAAGTGCCGACGTGGCTGAGGGGTGGTCATGTGAGTTTATCTCCAATCAGCCAATCGATAGCGGCGTCCATGCGAATGTGACCAAGGGCTTCAGATCGCGTATCCATTGGGCGAAAGCTGGGGAAGTCGAAGCCTTGCTGTTGCCAGAAGTCGTGCGTCGGCAAGCGGGGCGGCACATCGCCGGGATACACCAGGACATCTTCGCCCTCAAGCGTGGTGCCCCGCAGGGCGGGCGAACGCTGACCGTTATGCACCACTTCGCGGGCTTCGGTGGCACGAATCGCGGCCAGCGAAAGTGCCTTGACAGGAATGTTGGCAAAGCGCAGATCCTTGAGCGGCTCGGCCAGCAGAGCTTCCAGCAGTTGTACGACATGGCGGTGCTGGTCGGGGGTGACATGGTCCGCTTTGGTGGCGGCGATAGCCAGCTTATCGATCTTGGGGGCAAACAGCCGCGTCAAAAGGCTTCGCTGGCCATAATCAAAGCTGTGCATCAGCTGGCTGAGCGCCTGGGACAGGTCCTCGAACCGCTCAGGCCCGGCATTGAGCGCACCCAATACATCCACCAGGACGATCTGGCGGTCGAAGCGGCGGAAATGGTCACGGTAAAAGGGGCGCACGACCTGCTGCTGGTAGTAGCGAAAGCGCGCCGCCAGGGTGGCATACAGGCTGTCGGGAGGAAGTGCCTCCAGTTGTTCTTTGGGCATATTGAGCTTGGGAAGCGGGAAAAACTGCAATACCGGCGCCCCGTCCAGCTCGCCTGGCAATAAAAACCGCCCCGGCTGGAGGTTGGAGAACCCGGCCTGTTTGGCGCGTCGAAGCCCCTGAGCATAAGCTTCAGCTAGGCTTGCCAGTTGCGCTTCGTCGGCGTCGGCAGCGGGGTCGAGGGTTTCCACCTCGGTCAGCCATTCTTGGAACATGGCGCGGCGCTGGTCGCCTGAGTGCAGCGGCTGTGCCTGGCACCAACTGTAAAAATCGTGCTGCAGCAGCGGTAAATCGAGCAGCCACTCGCCGGGGTAATCGAATAAATCCAGCGTGAGGTGGGCGATGTCGGGCGCTAACCAGCCCTGATGAGCGGGGCGGTAGCGTAACTGCAGACGCAGTTCGCTGATCCCCCGGGTGGGCTCAGGCCAACGGGGTGGGGTATCGCGCAGCGCGGCCATTCCCGGGTCGTAGGGAAATCGCGGCACGCCCAGGTCAGGCTGGTTAAGGCGTTGGGCGCCGAGCAAGCGCCCCTCGCGGGCTGCCGGCAGCAGGTCTAGCTGTGCTTCAACGCCAGCGTGGCGGAGTTGATTGACCAGGGAGGTCAAAAAGGCCGTTTTGCCCGCCTGGGAGAGGCCGGTGACCGCCAGCCGAAGCTGGCGGTCGCGGCCGCGTTCTATCAGGTTACTCAGCTCGCGATGAAACGGCTGGCGCATGGCGCGTTGTCCTCTATCAAGGTTTGCAAAGCTCAGCTTCTGCTTAACGTGGTACCCAGTAGATGTTGGGCACCGGGGACCAGCCATACGGGATCCAGACGGGTATTGGCGGCCTCGACACACACAAAGCGTTTGGCGGCCTCGATAGAGGTATCAGCAGGGGGCTGTTGGTCCGGGTGCCACACCACGGTGGAATCGCTGGACTGTTTGCCGATGCGCAGCGTGCGGGGGCCGTCATGAAGCATCACGGCTTCGTTGGAGTGATAGATACGGTCTACCGCACCGCGAATGGCCAGGATGCCTTGCTGCTCGCTTTCCGCAAAGTCGCGCAGCTTGTCGAGATAGCGTGCACCGGTCAACCCTTCCAGCCGGCACTGATGAGCATCGTCGACCGCGAGATAGGAATGCAGTGCGCCACTGACCTTTACCGGGCTTTCGCCCACGTTTTCAGTGATCAATTCCACTGCGAGCCGCTGGGCATTGGCCTGGACGACCGCGCGCACCGTCAGTTGGGAGTGCAACGGCTGCGTCGGGGAGAGGTGAAGTTCGATTCCCTCGGCATGTTCATCGGCCGCTTCCAACCGCCAGTCGGCATGCCGCGCCAAGCCGTGGAAGGTGCCGCTCCGGTCGGGCGTTTCGTCAGCGTAGCGTTCATCGGCAAACCAGGGCCAGCAAAGCGGAATGCCGCCACGGATGGCTCCAGGCATGGGCTGTGGGGTGGGGGTTACCCATAACCAGCCAAGGTCATTGGGTGGTCGAAAGTGCAGCACCTGGGCACCTTGCAGCGAGACAATCAGTTCCCCCCAGGGGGCGTTGAACAGTACAAGGTCGCGGCCTTGCCAGTGAGACGTTTGCTGGCCGTCTACACCATCAAGCAACTGCTGGAGGGAGTCGGGAATCATAGGCAATCCTTTTTTCAGCGTAGCCACTGTCAATGAATATTATTAACGCCGTGTGCTATGTTAAAACACGCAAGGAAACAGGATAACATTAACCACAGGTACGGAAAGGAGGCGATATGGGTTTCATTGCTTGGTTGATTATTGGTGGTCTGGCTGGCTGGATTGCTGGCAACATCATGCGAGGCGGAGGTTTTGGCGTTTTGGGCAATATCGGCGTCGGGATTGTGGGCGCCGTCTTGGGTGGTTTCCTGTTTAGCCTGTTGGGTCTGCAGGCCGGTGGGTTTATCGGGTCACTGGTAACGGCCATCGTCGGCGCTGTGGTGTTGCTGTGGGTTATCAGCAAGGTGAAACAGTCCTAGCGTCCTAGTCGGCAATTAACCGTTGGGCACTTGCCACGAACCCGCGCCGTTAAGCGCGGGTTCGTGTGTTTTGGGCGTTACCAGCCGCCCTGGCTTTCAAGCAGGCTGCGCGTATTGTTGTTCAACGCAAGCCTGAAGTCGGCACTCCCCAGGACCATGGCATCACTTGAACGCACCACGCGGGCACTGACGTAGACATAATCCTGCCCCTGTGCGTAGGTTCCCATCAAGATGGAGCGTGCATCGTGCTGTGCGCTCAGACGCTGAACTTGCCGAGACAGGATCAGCTCGCCAACGCTTTCTTCGATAAACATGCTGTCGCGCATCTTGACCTCGCGCACCTGCATGCCCTGGCGCCCCAGTGCCGATGCCATGAGTTCCGAGCTGATACGCCCAAGCGTGGAGGATTGACTCAGGTTGTCGATGCTCACGAACGTCGCGGCAATCATGGGGCTATAACGTGTTATGTCGGGGTTGCTTGCCACCATCTGCTCAGCCGCTTTTTGTGCAAGTTCGGGCAGGTCTGGAGCGGGTTCCTGTTGTTGCGTATTACCGCCGCCAAGCGCACTACAACCCATAAGGCTCAATACAAAAAGACCGGCCGTTAACCACCGGATAGCGGAAAGCGGGCGCGTTAAGTGCATAACGGAAAATGACATCGCAGACATGGCATTACCACCTATCCGTAATGGAAACCGACGGCGTTGACGGCGCTGAGGGGGTACGGTCGGGCGCATAGTGACGTCGGTCGCCGCTGTTAATGTAATAAATGTTCGACGATGAATAGAGGATTTGCTCACCGTCGAGAATCTGGGTGGTGACGATGATCTCTTCGTTACCGGTGTGTGTCCAACTGCCGCTGGTCACGTCAGCGGCGACAGCGGCCGGGATAAGTCCCAGGGCGGGTTCCGCCCATTGATTGATCGGTATCGCGGCCACGGCTATACCGCCTGCCAAGGCGGTGAATGCCCCCATCGGTGGGCGTACAAAGTCTCGATCCCGGTGCTCAACGACGTCAACGTCAATATGAACCTCGGCGCTGCTGGGCAGAGGTTTGGTGGTCAGGTTGGCACCGCGCGAGACCAGTTCACTGGTGAGCAGAGTCCGAAAGCCGCGGCCAAATTCGCCGCCGCTGTAGGCGTGGTTGGCGTCTTGCGGGGCATCCGGGATGTGTAAATCGCGGAAACGGACACGCTCGCGCTTCAGGATCTGCGTCGCCTCATGGCGGGCAAGAACATTCCAGTGATGGGCAGCCTGCATGCGCTGCTGTTCACTATAGGGATACGTAGTGGCAATGGGCGCTTGCGAGGTATTGGCATAGAAGCAGCCACTTAGCGTCAGACAGGCCATGCCGATGACGAGTGGGCGTAGCGCTGACGAGGGTATATCAATTTTACGGGTGCGCACCGGGTGGTTCCTTCTCGCTACGAAACGGCTTTTTGATAGACTAGGCAGCGCTAATGACAACGCCACGCATTAATAGTCGGCCAGGGGGCCAAAAACTTGAATGAGTAATCACACGGATGCTTGAAGATCACCGCAGTGGACCTCGCCACGACTCGCTCATGTCCCCGTACCGTGAAGATGACAGCGGTAGCATCTGGATGGTGAGCTACATCGATATCATGACGCTGCTGGTGGCGCTGTTTGTGATCATTATTGCGGCAGCCGGTGCCACAAGCCCGGCGTGGATGGCCACAGAACCACCACCTGAACCGCTTTTTGATTCGCCTCCGCCGCTTGAAGTACCGCTGCCAGAAGCCCTTGCCAATATGCGTGATGAGCGAAGATATTCGACCAACTGGCTGGGTGGCGAGTTGCTGACCAGCACGATCACGGCGGCTCAGGGGGTGGCTGGGCGGCCCAGACGAACCACGCGGGGTGTCCCCCCGCTGCTCGCCATGCCTGACCCGGTAGCAGAATCACCAGCCGCGTTGCCTGAACGCCGTTTGCCGATGCCCTTGGTGCCGGTTGAACAGTCAGCGCTTCAATTTCCGCTGGCTGATTATATGGTGGTCCTCACGGATAATCCCCCAAGTAATGTCGAGACGCTCAGCGATAATGCCATTGACGCTGCATTGGCCCTGAGAGAGCAGATGGAGAGCTCCCCTTATCTACCTGATTTAGAAGGTGTCGAAGTCTCACGGGTAGAAGAAGGTATCAGTTTGCGAGTGCAGGACAAGCTGCTGTTTCCCTCAGCAGAAGCGGGGTTAACCGATGGTGGAAGCGAACTGATCAGCACGTTGCTTGACACCATCCAGCGTTATGACGGTGAAGTATGGGTTGAGGGCCATACGGATAGTCGAACGATTGACACCCCTGAATATTCATCCAACTGGGCGCTATCCAGTGCCCGGGCGATCGCGATTGTGGAGGCCTTGGAAGAGGCGGGCGTTGCATCGGATCGCTTACGTGCCGTTGGGCTGGCGGCTACTCAATCCCTGGCAGATAATGACACGGCAGAAGGGCGGGCGCGTAACCGCCGAGTCGAAGTTGTCATCCACGTAGAATAAAACCCTTGCAGAAAAAAAGCCCGCCGGGGAAGGCGGGCATAAAGGGCTTGGCTCACTGCAGCCCACTGGCAGAGGGGGGTGGGGTGTACAGGGTTGCCAGTGGGTACAATTTGAGTATAGCTATTTATTAAGTCTTGCCAAGCTTTGTATTGGTTTTTTTGTTATCAAATGTAATGCTGGGCGGCACCATCCTGGCGCTGGTGCCTGTGCATGCCCTCTCTGAGTGCACCAAAAAAGCGCGCTGCAATGTCTGCCTCGGGGGCACCCGTTCTCGCCTCTGGGTGTTCCCCCTCTCCACCTTATGGATATCAAAGCGTTAAAAGTGTTGGCACGTATTGTGCTAGGCAATAAACACGCTGTCATCGCCATCTCCAACAAGTGGTGATTGAGCGCGTCCACCGCTTAGCAGTAGAGAGGCTGCGCCATGCTTGAACACGCCAGCGCTTCGGCGCCCCCCGATGACCAAGTGGAGCTGTCGCGCCTAGTGGTCACCGACCTCGACGGTTCGCTGCTTGACCACCATAGCTATGACGCTTCCCCGGCGAGGACTTGGCTCGCCCGATTAAAGCAGGCGAAGATACCGGTGATCCCCGTGACCAGTAAAACGCGTGCTGAACTGCTTCCTCTGCGTGAAACGCTTGGGCTAACGATGACCCCGTTCGTGGCTGAAAATGGTGCTGTCATCGGCCTTCCGCCTGGTTGGTGCCACGCGCGGCTGGATCGGCCGGGCAACGGCCGCGACGGGATGGTCATCAAGCATCCAAGCGTTGATATTGGTTTTATTCGGGCCCGTTTGAAGGTCTGGCGCAAACGGCTCGATGTGCGGTTTACCCCGATGAGTGAGCTTACCCTTGACGACTTGACGGGGCTGACCGGACTCGACGCTATCCAGGCACAACTTGCCCGCCAGCGCGAGGGTAGCGAGCCCTTGCTGTGGCACGACGATGACGCGTCGCTGGAGACGTTTCGCCGCGCCCTGGAAGGTGACGGCCTGCAACTTACCCAGGGTGGCCGCTTTTATCATGTTATGGGTCGTGCATCCGACAAGGGCAGTGCGGTCACCTGGCTGGTTGGGCGATTCCGGGCGCTGCGCGGTCGTGAGCCGCTGTCCATCGGCCTGGGCGATGGCCCCAACGACGTGTCGATGTTAAACGTCGTCGATCAGGCGGTCGTGATCCGTGGCCACCATGAGCTGACGGTTGACCCTACTAACCCCCATCTTTACCGCACACAAGCCACTGGCCCCGAGGGCTGGGTAGAAGGCATGTCTCACTGGTGGGGTAACGCGTTTACGCCGACCAATCCGCGTGATGCAAAGGAGGCAAACGCATGAGTGATTTCCACCAGAACGGCGTGATTACTGACTTTCACAATCTGACGCGTCGCCCGGTTGAGGCGCTGGAAGAAGAACTCAGCCAGTTTGCCCGGCGGCGCCCGATGGGGTTGATCCTGCCATCATTGTTTTCAGAGCTTGAGGGTCCGGCACTTTCGGCCATTGTCGATGAACTGGTCAAGGTACCCTATCTCGGCGAGATCGTGATTGGCCTGGACCGGGCCGATCGCGAGCAGTTTTTATATGCACGGGAGTTCTTTTCACGCCTGCCTCAGCACACACGTATCCTATGGAACGACGGGCCCCGCCTGCGTGCCCTGGACACCGAGCTTGAACAGCACGGGCTGGGCGCACTTGAACCTGGTAAAGGGCGCAACGTCTGGTATTGCGCGGGTTATGTATTGGCGTCTGGGCGGTCATCGGTGGTGGGGCTGCACGACTGCGATATTCTGACCTACGACCGGGGGCTGCTGGCGCGATTGATGTACCCGGTTGCCCATCCCCGTTTTAACTACAGTTTCTGCAAGGGCTACTACCCGCGCATTGCCGAGGGAAAACTCAACGGGCGAGTATCGCGCCTGATGGTGACGCCGCTGCTGAGGGCGCTAAAAACTGTGTGTGGTCCGTTGCCTTACCTCGATTACCTGGACAGCTTCCGCTATCCGCTCTCGGGTGAGTTCGCCATGCGTAGCGACGTGTTGGAGGGGATCCGCATCCCGGCAGACTGGGGGCTTGAGATTGGCGTTCTCTCCGAGCTTCAGCGCAATTACTCGCCGCGTCAGCTTTGTCAGGTCGACATTGCCGATGCCTACGACCATAAGCACCAGCCGGTCAGCGAGGAAAACCCTGATACCGGTTTGAACCGCATGAGCCTGGATATCGCCAAAGCCCTTTACCGAAAGCTGGCCACTCAAGGGATCACGTTCAGCAGTGAAGATTTTCGCACCCTGAAAGCCACCTACTACCGGCTGGCGTTGGACCTGATCGAGGCTTATGACCATGACGCCACTATGAACGGTTTGAGTCTGGATCGTCACAGCGAAGAGCAGGCCGTTGAACTGTTCGCCAGCAACCTGCTGGAAGCGGGCAACCTGTTTCTGGATAATCCCCGCGAACGACCCTTTATTCCCAGTTGGAACCGCGTTCAGGCAGCGGTGCCCGACATTCTAACGCGAATGCATGAGGCAGTAGAGCTGGATAACCAGGGCGATGTTTAAGGTGGTTTTAGCCAATGTGCGAGGACTGGCTGGGCAGGCCATGTAAGGGACTTGCCCAGCCAGAAAGGCTTTATTTAGCCATGGTGAGAGGAGGGAAGGGTCTGCATTGCGGCTTGGGACCCGGCAATCTGGAAATGTGAAACCCGCTGGCGTAGCTCAAAGCTGAGATCCGCCAAGCGTTGGGTGGCCCCGGTGCTTTCTTGTACCAGTCCGGCATTTTGCTGGGTCATTTGATCCATCTGGGTGACAGCCTCGTTGACCTGCTCGATGCCATAGCTTTGTTCCTTGGTAGCCGCCGAGATTTCTTTCACTAACGTATCAAGCTGCCGAATATTGTCGACGATACCGCTAATCACGCTACCGGTGTCGCGCACCTGGCGGCTACCTTGCGTGATATGGGTGTCAGAGTTGTCGATCAGTGTCTTAATCTCTTGTGCCGCTGCCGCTGAACGGCTGGCCAGTTGGCGGACTTCACTGGCGACCACAGCAAAGCCACGCCCCTGTTCACCCGCCCGAGCCGCTTCAACAGAGGCGTTAAGCGCCAATATATTGGTTTGAAATGCAATCGAGTCGATCGTCTCGATGATACTGCTCATTTGTTTCGCGCTATCGTTAATCGTCGACATGGTATCGATCACCGATGCCATCGCTTCGCTACCTTGCTGAGCATTGTCGGTGGTTTTGCTTGCCAACTGGCTTGCGTGGTCAGCGTGTTCGGCGTTTTGTTTTACCGTTGCCGTCAGTTGCTCCATGCTGGAAGCGGTCTCGGCGAGGGACGCCGCTTGTTGTTCTGTCCGCGTGGATAACTCTTCGTTAACGCCGACGATCTGTTCAACAGAGGTGTTCACGTTATCCGCGCTCTGGTGAATGCTGCCAATGGTGTCTGATAGCGTTTCACGCATACGATCAATATCAAACAGCAGGCTTTGCTGATCGCGGGCGGAGAGTTGTGTCGTGCGCGTTAAATCGCCGTCGGCAATATGCCGAACCACGCTGGCGGCGTAGCGTGGGTCACCCCCTAAACGGCGGGACACATCGCGAATCACCCAGCCCATCAGTAGCGTCACCGGCACCCCAATGATCAGCAAAATAACGGCTGAGCGAATCAGACTCGACACAAACGCCGCGTTGATATCGTCGACATACACGCCGGAGGCCAGCGACCATCCCCATTCGGGCAAGTGGTCGACGTAGCTCAACTTGGGAATTTGCTCCTCACCGCCCAGGCGGGTGGAGTAGTAACCCACGTGACCGCCTCCAGCCTGCGCCACTTCGAGCAGCTCGGCATACAGCAGTAGGCCGCTGGCATCCTGGTAGTCCGTCATGCTGGTGCCGGTATCGCGGCTAGGGTGAGAAACGATGTTCAGGTCGTTATCAAACGCAAAAATATACTCGCCGTCCCCAAAGCGAACGCTGGCCATGTTGTCTACGGCCCGCTCTTGGGCTTCTTCAAGGCTCAGTTCTCCTGCATCGACTTTTGCCTGGAGCGCCTCAATCTGGCTATGTACGCTTTCGATAACGTACTGCAGGCTATCCCGCCGTTCACTCTCGATGGTTTGTCGATTTTCCCATGCCAGCCATCCGACCATTAACAGCATGGCGATCCAGATAATGGCAAGCGTACCCCACAGTTTTTGTGTTGTTGTCATGCGCGTCATAATGCTTCCTGATGATGTCGATAATATGTGTTATGTGTGAGAACCAGCCACATAGTACTTATCGACCCGATCAGTAAAATCTTGACTAACCACGCGAGTTGTCCAGTTAATAAATTTTATTGTTTACATGTAAAATATTTATATTAATTTCTTCTAATTTATTGGCTTATACAAGCCAGAGGCGACAATATTGCCGCCTCTGGCCGATAGCATCGTTTGATGGGGGCGTTAAAAAGCCCAGCGTCAACCAGCGCGGGCGTGCGTCAGCGTATCGAGCGCACTTCGCGGTATACCGGTGCTGGTTTGGCAGCTCAAACAGCGCAAGACGGCGCTTTGCTCGCCAGTACCTTCGAGGCGAAAGCGGGCTAAAAATACTGAGGTGGTTGATTCGAAATTACCGCAGCGGCGACAAATGATGTCAACACCGCGAACTTTGTAGTTGATGATGATAGGTTGCACGCTGACCTCCTACCCGTGGGTGTTGTTGGGCCTAGCCGTGAATTACTCGTCACACAACCCGGCAGCGACAAGTGGTGGACTATTAACCATAGGCCATTGCGATGACATCGGTGAGCAAATTAATCATTTTTTTCGGCTTTCATATCCTGGGTTAGATAAACCAAGGCTTTAGAAGTGCACTGTGAACATCTAGCGCAGAGGATGCGCACTAGGGAAAACCAAGCAGGACGCTTGATGGACTCAAGGATGCACGAACAGGACGTTCGTGAAGACTTTTCAAGGAAGACATGACGAAACCCCGACCAGAGATGGTCGGGGTTTTTTCATGGGACACGCCGCAATTAATCGGCTTTATCGTCGTTTTTTTCCTCGTCGGGTTTGTCGCTGCCCTGATGGCCGAGTGGGCTTGCCTGGTCAAGGCGTGGATGGTTATCGAGGAATTCACGCTTGAGGTCAGGCAGCTTATCTAGCGCTTTCAGTGTGTGGGTTAACGCATGGATGGCGGCCAATACATCCTGTGTATTGCCGGTTTCCGAAATCGTGTGCATGTTGCGGATCGGGAAACCAATCGACGTGGCGGCACTGTCTACAGACGCCAACACCCCTGCCATACCGTCGGTGCCCGTATCAACGCCGACCATGTCGCGCTGCATGGGGATCTCGTTCGCCTTGGCGGCTTCGGCAATCACGCGGTTCAACTGTTCACTGGCGATCGAGCCCACCGCCATGGTGAAGCCCTTGCCCATCTCTAACGGCTGCATGCGTTTGTCGCCGATGCCGGGAGCGGCCACGTAGTCGTGGTTCACATCGACGCCAATCAGCGCATCAGGTTTCATTTCGCCCGCCATAACGCGGCTGCCGAAACGGCCAATCTCTTCGTAGCTGGCAATCGCGAACAATACGCGTACATTTTGGGTGCCGCCTGCCTCGGCAATTAAGCGCGCTACTTCAGCGGTTACAAAGCAGCCCAGGCCGTTATCCAGATAGGCGCCGTAGAAGGTGTCGGGGCTGAAGCCGGGGCGAATAGGGCGATCAAAAATAATCGAGTCGCCGGGGCGTACGCCGAGGTTCAATACCTGCTGTTTCTTGTTTTCGCCGTGGATCTGCAGGTCCAGATAGATCTGCTCTTTCTTCAGGCCTTTGCTGCCATCGCGCATGGCGGGGTCAGAAAAATGAATGGCGCCCAGGGCTTCCACCGTGCCGCCTTCAATGCAGCGGTAGTTGCCGGGGGCTTCCGGGTCTTCGCTAAACAGCTTCACTTCATGGCCGACCAGTACGGTGGGCAAGAAGGAGTCTGTGTTGATCCAGATCTTGCCGTCTTCACCAATGGAGCGGACCTGCATGCGGATTTTATCCGCATGGCCGATGATCATGACCTTGAACATGTCATCCTGACCGGGATGGGTGTCGAGCACGACGCCCGCATTGCCCTTGAACTGGTGCAGATGCCAGTCCGCAGGGGCGAAAGACTCAAAATGCGGTTTTAGCACGCCGTACGTCATCGCTGCCTCCAGGCCCACAGGGCTGGGGGCGGCAAGAATATCGCGCATCAGTTTGAATTGCGCGTCAGGCATCGGTTGTGTCCAGGGTTTTGCACTATCGCTCATTCAGCTTTCTCCCGTTGGTGGATAATGCAGCCTAGTGTGCCAGATTATGCAACCATACGCGCACTTGGCAGGCGACGTTTAGACGATGCCATGTCAGTGAGGTTCAGCTTATGATGGGTTTAGTAAAGCCGCATATGGCAATCATGAGCTCACGACGAGGGCGTCGATATGACCACCGCTACCCTTCGCTCCCAGCGCTTCAAGGTGCTGCTGGCGGGTGTGTTCAGTCAGTTGCTGTGTATTGGGGTGGCGCGCTTTGCCTATACGCCGCTATTGCCCGTCATGCAGCAGCAGAGTTGGATAGGCGACGCCGATGGCGGCTGGCTGGCAGCGCTGAACTACGCCGGCTATATGCTCGGCGCCCTGCTGGCGGCAACCGTGCGCAGCATCCATGTCAAAGATACCTTGTATCGGCTGTGTCTGGTGCTGGCAGTGCTCACCACGGCGGGTATGGCCTTGACCGAGCATTTCTGGCTCTGGGCGGGACTGCGCTTTCTGGCGGGGTTTTCAAGCAGCGGTGCGATGCTGCTGGCCTCTGGGCTGATCATGCATTGGCTGATTCAGCACCGCCAGCGCGTTGAACTGGGCATGCATTTCGCCGGGTTGGGCCTGGGCATTGTGATCGCTGCCGTTGCGGTAGAAGCGATGCTGGCGCTGTCAATGGACTGGCAGGCGCAGTGGTGGGCGTTCAGCGTGCTCGCGGTAGGGCTGTTGGTGCCCGCCTGGCGCTGGCTGCCGCGGCCATCGACTGTCGTGACCGGTACCTCGGGGGATAAGACCGCCGCCGCTAAACCACCCACCCATACCTTTATGCGCTGGATGCTGGCCGCCTATTTCTGTGCGGGTTATGGCTATGTGATCAGCGCCACCTTTATTGTCACGATTGTGGAACGCGAACCGCTATTGGCCGGTGCCGGTAACTGGACCTTCGCATTGGTGGGGCTGGCGGCGGCCCCTGCGGTCATCCTGTGGGACCTTGTGGCGCGCCGTATCGGCTATTTGGGAGCCCTGATACTGGCCATGAGCCTACAGGTTATCGGTATTGTGCTGCCCGCCATGACAACGAATCTGGCGGCGGTGCTGCTCAGCGCAGTGCTTTATGGCGGCACCTTTCTGGGTTGTGTCAGCCTGGTGCTGACCATGGCGGGTCGGTTATATCCCGCCAGCCCGGCAAGGCTGATGGGCAAAATGACCCTGGCCTACGGCAGCGCGCAGATCATCGCCCCGGCGCTCACCGGCATGCTGGCGGAGGTGACCGGCCATTATAACGTCGGCCTCTGGCTGGCGGGTGGCTTTGTAGCTCTGGGGGCGCTGTTGCTCGCCTGGCTGCGGCGCGTCGACCAAACCGCGCAGCGTCTCGATGCCGACGCCAAAGCGGCGGTTTACGCCTCGTAATCGACGAGCGCGCGCCACGATTTTTTGCGCATTCGCTGCAAAATCCCTAGGATAAGCGCTTTTTTCCAACAGGGTGGTAGATCATGGCGTCTTCTGGGCAACCGCGCATCCAATGGTTAGGCCGCTGGGGCTTTATGCTGGCAGCGACGGGCTCGGCCGTTGGATTAGGCAATATTTGGAAGTTTCCCTATATCACCGGTGAATTTGGTGGTGGGGCCTTCGTGCTGGTCTACCTCGCCTGTATCTTGGCGGTGGGCGTGCCGGTCATGATGACCGAGATTGCCTTTGGGCGGCGCGGCCTGGGTAGCCCGGTCGATGCCATTCGGCGGGTGGTCAACGAGTCCGGTCGGTCTTCAGCATGGTCATTGATCGGCTGGATGGCGATGCTCTGCGGCTTCATGATTCTGTCGTTTTATGTCGTTGTGGCAGGCTGGTCGTTCTCCTACCTTTGGAAGATGCTGACCGGCGGACTTTCGGGTAGCAGCGTTGACGATATGGCCGCGGTGTTTGGGGCCAATAACGCTAACCCCTGGAATCTGGGCTTCTGGAGCACCCTGGTCACGCTGCTGACCATGCTGATCGTCGGTAAAGGTGTACAGGAAGGCATTGAAAAGAACGTCAGTTGGATGATGCCAGGGCTGGTATTGATGCTGGCACTGTTGATTGTGTTTGGCGTTTTCTCCGGCGGCTTTGGTCAGGCGTTCAGTTTCCTGTTTTCTTTCAATGCGGGCAGTCTGTCCAGTGAAGGCATGCTGGCCGCGCTGGGGCACGCGTTTTTTACGCTATCGCTGGCTTCCGGGGCAATCCTGACTTACGGCAGCTATCTACCAAAAGGGACTTCCATCGGCCGCACTACGCTAAGCGTGGCGATTGCCGACACCGTGGTGGCGTTAATGGCCGGACTGGCCATTTTTCCGGTGATTTTTGCCAACGGCATGGATCCTGCTGAAGGCCCAGGGCTTATTTTCATGAGCTTGCCACTGGCGTTTCAAGCGATGCCGCTGGGCACGCTGTTTGGCATTCTGTTTTTCCTGATGCTGTCGATGGCCGCACTGACCTCGGCGATTTCAATGGTCGAGGCGACGGTATCCTGGCTATGTGATAACAAAGGTATCTCGCGTAAAGCAGCCTCGTGGGGCACGGGTATCGTGCTATGGCTGATCAGTACCCTGGCGATGCTGTCGTTCAACCTGGGCGCCGACTGGACGCTGGCGGGGAAGAATTTCTTTGACTGGCTGGACTACCTGACCTCGCGCTTAATGATGCCGCTGGGCGGCCTGGGCATGGTCGTGCTGGCAGGCTTTGTGTTGAAGAGCGAGACGTTTCGCGATGAACTGGGGCTTGCGCCGCTGCCTTATGCGCTGTGGCTGACCATGGTGCGTTACGTTAGCCCGCTCGGGATTGTGGTGATCTTTATCGACGCGCTGGGAATCTATCAGGTCTCGTTTGTCGCGCACTGGCCGTGGTTACTGGTGATTCTGGGTGCCATGGTGGCGTTGGGCGAAACGTTAAGCCCGCGTCTGCACCATGTGTGGAAGCACCGCTGAGGGCTGTTACGGCTTCGGCTGTTGCCGTTTTTTCCGGGCATCGGCAATCGCGCCGGGGTGAGTGCCGGCTTCCAGTAGCTCATCCCAGCGCGTGGTAAAACGGTTGGAACGGTGGGCACAGCGTAGGTGCCATGGCGCGTCGTCATCGGTCATCCCGAAGCGGATCGTGTCTTGCCCCATACGCTGGTTGATGGCGTCCACCGTGGCCATTAGCAGCGGATGGTGTCGAGCGGGTGCATCGAGCAGCGATAGCTGATGCTGTTGGGCATCGACGAGATCCAGCAACATCACGCCGGCTTTCATGAACCGATAGCCGGGTCGATATATCTGTTCAAGGCCCTGGCGGACGGCGTCGAGAATAACGCGCGTATCGTCGCTGGGGGTGGGTAACGCGACCAGGGTGTGGGGAAAGTACTGTGGCTGGTCTCGACGATGGCGGTTGGTTTTCAGGAACAACATCACCGAGCGTGCCAGGCTGTGCTGTTCGCGAAGTTTTTCGGCACTACGCTGGGCATGGCGGCGCAGTGCCTCGTGTACCTGAGTTTTTACCCTGGTGGGTTGACCGAAAGAGCGGGATGTCATGATGCGCTGGCGGGGTTGATCCACCGCGTTCATTTCCAGGCAGGGGGTGCCACGCAGTTCCAGGGCAGTGCGTGCCAGCACCACGGAAAAGCGTTTGCGCAGCTGTTTTTTATCGCACTCGCGTAACGCCCAGGCGCTATGGATGCCGCTAATGGCAAGCCGTTCGGCAAGCCGCCTGCCCACGCCCCATACTTCGCTGACCGGCGTTTGCTTTAGCAAGGCTTTGGTGCTGGCATCATTCCCGCCAAGCAGGCAAACGCCTTGGTAGTGTGGCTGCTTCTTGGCCGCATGATTGGCGAGCTTGGCCAGGGTGTGGGTCGGTGCCAGACCGATGCATACCGGTAATCCAAGGCAACGATGTATGTCCCGATGTAGGCGCTCACCCAGAGCCTGGCACTGGTGCTTGCTCATGCCCTCCAGGTAGATAAACATTTCATCGATGGAGTAGGGGGCGATGTCGGGGCAAGCGTCGTGCAGCAGTTGGGCGAGCCGTGCCGACATGTCGCCATACAGCTCATAGTTGGATGACAGCAGATGAATCTCGCCGCGCTGGCGTAGCCCTTCCAGTTTGAAGGCGGGAGTGCCCATGGGAATGTCCATCGCTTTCATTTCCGCGGAGCGGGCAATAACGCAGCCATCGTTGTTGGACATCACACCAACGGCTTTGCCTTCCAGATAAGGCTGGAAGACGCGTTCGCAGCTGACGTAAAAATTGTTGGCGTCGACAAGACCGATCATGACCGTTACATCACCGCAGGTATTCGTGAATGACCGCCCGAACCACCCCCCATACCTGACACTCGCTGTCTTTCAGGGGCAGCGGTGGGTAATGGGGGTGAGCGGAGCACAAATGCGGCGTGCCGCGATAGAGCGCGTAGCGCTTGATCAGAAGTTCGTCGTCGAACATGGCCACCAGAATATGCCCCAGACGGGGCGAGAGGCTGCGGTCAACCACCAGCAGGTCGCGATCGAAAATCCCCCAACCCTCCATGCTGTCACCGGTGGCGGTCAGGTAAAACGTGTGGGTGGGGTTCTTGATCAGGCGCACGTTGAGATCCAGCGTGCGCGGTTCGTAATCCTGGGCGGGGGAGGGGAAGCCGCTAAACCCAGCGCGGCCATGTAGGGGAGGAAAGGGCAGCGACTGATGCGTTAACGGCACGGCTGGCGCGATAGGCGATAACGGCTGCGTCATGGTCAGCCTCCTCACTGGCAGTATATGTATTTATATACAGTATTTGGCCATGAGGAGAAAATTGCAAGGGCTGGCCGTCTTTAGGAACCTTCGTGAAGGTTTATCTTGCCAGCCAGAGGCCCACCACAATGGCGCTGGTCACGGCGATAAAAAAGACCCAGTTGCGTGTTCGGGTGTCACGGTGGGGTTTCATAAAAGCCTCATTAGCAGGAAAAAGATGGACGTTGGCGAGCGCCCGTAATTTTGTACAGACATTGGTGTTTGGCATGGTACCGTTTGTGCTTTATGCCGTCATCTTGCCGCCTGGGGCGGTTGGTTTGCTTAGGATAGGTTCATAATGTCTCAACCCACTGCAACGCGTTATCCTCATTCCCTTTACCTCGCCCAAGGTCGTCTGGCGGCGCTGAGCTGGGGGCGTGATGCGGCCCCTACTTGGCTGGCGCTCCACGGCTGGCTCGATAACGCGGCGAGTTTTTCACGGTTAGCGCCGTTGCTGGTGGAAGCACTGGATATTCGCATTGTGGCTATCGATTTTCGTGGTCACGGGCATTCAGCACATGCGGCGGCGGGCGAGGATTATGCGCTGTGGGATTATTGCCACGACGTGCTTGATGCCATGGACGATTTGGCCATTGAGCGAGTGGCATTGCTCGCCCACTCCATGGGCGCCGCGGTGGCCTGCCTATTGGCTGCCGCCGTGCCGGAGCGCATTGAGTTCATGACGCTGCTGGATGGCTTGGGTGCGCTCAATACGCCCTCTGGTGACACGACAAGCCAACTGCGCAAGGGGTTAATGGCGCATAGGCGGCCCATTTCCCGGGCGCCGCGTTATCCTGATCTGGCCACCGCGGTGGCGGCTCGAGTGGCCGGTGGCGTTACACCGTTAGACACCATCACCGCCACGCCGCTGGTGGAGCGCAATGCCGACGTAACGGCCGACGGACACGTGCAGATGCGCACCGACAGCCGCTTGTTGAAGCCATCGCTGGTACGCTTTACACCTTCCCAGGTGTTAGCGCTACTGGCCGACATCCAGGCACCGGTGCTATTGATAGAAGGTGAGGAGGGCATCTTAGGCAAGCGCGACTGGGCAGAAAAAGCCCGCCAGGCGGTACCGCACTTAACACGCCATGTACTGGCAGGCGGTCATCACCTTCACCTGGAGCCCAAGGCGGTATCTGGGGTTGCCGAGGTGATGACGCAATCATTAATGAAACGTCGGGATCAGTCGTAGGAAACGAGCGATGAACGAACAGAGCCTGACCGATGGCAGTGTATCGAGAGGTAATAAAGTGGCACTGGTGCTGGGTAGCGGCGGTGCCCGGGGCTATGCACACATCGGCGTGATTGAGGCGTTGGAGGCACGGGGCTACGAGATCATCTCGATCGCCGGGTGTTCCATGGGCGCGCTGATAGGCGGTATTTATGCGTCGGGTAAACTGCCTGACTATCGCGAATGGGTGTGTGATCTGGACTATCTGGATGTGCTCAGGCTGGTCGATGTGACCTGGAGCCCAATGGGTGCCATGCGGGCCAGCAAGATCATGAGCAAGTTGGAAGGGCTGGTGGGCGATACATTGATGGAAGACCTGCCGATTCCGGTGACCACCGTGGCCACTGATCTGGTGCGCCAGCGCGAGGTATGGTTTCAAAACGGCCCGCTGCTGCGCGCGATACGGGCATCAATCGCCGTCCCCGGCGTGATTACCCCTGTGCATCTGGGGGATCAGGTACTGGTCGACGGAGGTCTGCTGAACCCGCTGCCCATGATGCCCATACTGGCCGCCCACGAGGCAGATTTTGTGGTGGCGGTGAACGTGACTGCCCACAGCCCGCAGCCGGTGTCTTTGGAGGCACTGCTTCCCAAGGATGAGAATAACGACAGCCGCACCACCCGGGAGCGTGATCGCGATGCCAATATTGGCGGCTGGATGGACGAGGTGCGCGCCACCACGCGGCGGCTATGGAGCGAACTGGGCAGCAGTAGCGAAGAAGAGGGTGAGGTGGATGAAACGATGGACCTTCGCGGCAAGCGGGAATGGGGCAAGCTGGATATGATCCTCGAATCATTCGATATTACCCAGGCGGCACTGGCCAAATATAAAATTGCCGGTTACCCGCCCGATATTCTCATCGAAGTGCCCAAAACGGTGTGCAGTACCTACGAGTTTCACCGTGCCAAGGATCTGATCCGCCTGGGCCGTCACCTGGCCGATGAAGCCCTGGCGCGGCACGTGCCCGATAGTGCGTCGGATGCGCAAGAATCGGGTGTGGCAGAATAACGAGCCTACTGACCGCGCTTACGTAGCAGGATATAGACCGCACCGGTGCCGCCGTCGATCTCGATGGCGGAACAGAATGCCAGGACCCCGGGCCACTCGCGCAGCCAAGCATTGGTGTGGCTTTTAAGTACTGGAAAATCGGCAGTGGTGCCCCAGGCCTTGCCGTGGACAACCAGCACGCAGCGAAGCCCCTGAGCGGTCGCGTCACGCAGAAAGCTCTCTAGCTCCAGCCGGGCTTCTTCAAGGGTGTAGCCATGTAAATCTAGGCCAGCCTGCCAAGCCGTCTGGCCGCGCTTGAGTTGGCTGAAGGTGCGCCAGGGCAAATCGGCGACGCTGAATTCCAGGTATTCGGAAGGACGTACCGCCTCGACCCGGCCGTCGGAGGTGCGGCCGCTGGTGGCAAAGGTACTGCTTTCCACCGCCGCCTGCCGTCTGGCCTGCTGGGCATCATCATTGCGCTTGGGTTTGCCGGGGTCGGCCTGATTGGTGGCCATGCGACGCACGCCCGCGGCTTTCAGCGCCTGGCGGAAAGCACTGATATCGTCATCATCGGGCAGGTGGCGGTGTCGTGTCATGACAGGCTCAAATGGCAAATGGGCAAAACGGAGAACAGGCGCACAGTATAGCGAGATGCACGCTGCTGTGAACCGGGCAGCGTCAAAGGTACAATCTTTTCTTTAGCCATGCCGTCTCCCGATGGGGATGGTCGCCTTTGTTGACCAGGAGCCAATGTGACCCAGCCTCTCAACGCCGAGACTTCGCCTTCCTCCCTCACCCTGCCGGATACGGCGCTGGTGAGCGAGCTCATAACCTTACGTGACTACCTGCGCTGGGTATCCAGCGAGTTCTATTTGGCGGGACTCTATTACGGCCATGGCACCGAGTCGGCATGGGACGAAGCCGTTGCGCTGTGTCTGGGGGCACTGCATTTGCCCTGGAATGTCGACCCGGGTGTACAGGATGCGCGGTTGTTGCCGATGGAGCGCGAGCGCATAGTGGTCCTTACCCGTGAGCGAATCACCACGCGCCGACCGCTGCCTTACCTGTTAGGTGAGGCTTTTTTTGCCGGTTATCCGTTTAACGTTGATGAACGCGTGCTGATCCCGCGCTCACCGATGGCGGAGCTGATCGAGGACGGCTTCGCGGCCTGGTTCCCCGAGGAGCCGCCCGAGCGGGTACTGGATTTGTGCACCGGCTCCGGTTGTATCGGCATTGCCACCGCGCTTTATTTGCCCACTTGCGAGGTGACGCTGGCCGACATTAGCCAGGAAGCCCTTGCCGTGGCGCGCCAGAATATCACCCGCCACGATGTCGGCGAGCGCGTACGTGCGGTGGAAGCCGACGTGTTCAGCGGGCTGGAGGGCCAGCGCTTTGATGTCATTATTTCGAACCCGCCCTATGTCGATCAGCGTGACTTGGCCACCATGCCCGCCGAATTTCGCCACGAGCCTGCCTTAGCGCTGGGAGCGGGTAGCGACGGTCTGGATATCGTACGACGCATTCTGCGCGAGGCACGTGCGCACCTGACCGATGAGGGGTGGCTGATTGTCGAAGTGGGCAACTCAGACCGCCACGTGGAGGCTGCTTTTCCAGAAGTGGCGTTCATGTGGCTTGAATTCGAGCGTGGCGGCCAGGGTGTCTTTGCTCTGAGCGCTGCTGAACTCGACGCCCATGCGGCGTCTTTTGCGTGAGGAACTAAGGCTCATGTCCGGCAATACATTTGGCAAACTATTTACCGTTACCACCTTCGGGGAAAGCCACGGCCCGGCGCTAGGCGCGATCGTCGATGGCTGCCCGCCAGGGTTGCCTCTCTCCGAGGCGGATCTGCAGCACGACCTGGACCGCCGCCGCCCCGGTAGCTCGCGGTATACCACCCAGCGCCAGGAAGCGGACCAGGTGAAAATCCTGTCGGGCGTTTTCGAAGGCAAAACGACCGGCACCTCGATTGGTTTGATCATCGAGAACACCGATCAACGCTCGAAAGATTATTCAAAAATCAAGGACCAGTTTCGCCCTGCCCACGCGGACTACACCTATCACCACAAGTATGGTCACCGTGACTATCGTGGGGGAGGGCGTTCAAGCGCGCGGGAAACCGCGGTGCGGGTCGCCGCGGGTGCCATTGCCAAACAGTATCTGGCGGCTCAGGGAGTGCAGGTGCGTGGCTATATGAGCCAGCTTGGCCCGATCAAGATAGATTTCAATTCCTGGGATGCCGTCGGGCAGAACGCGTTTTTCTGCCCCGATCCCGCCAAAGTGCCCGAGCTTGAGGACTACATGGATCAATTGCGCCGCGATCAGGATTCCGTCGGCGCGGAGATCACCGTGGTGGCCGAAGGCGTTCCGGTCGGGCTGGGTGAGCCGGTATTTGATCGCCTGGATGCTGATCTGGCGCATGGTTTGATGAGTATTAATGCGGTAAAAGGGATTGAGATTGGCGCCGGGTTTGGGTGCATCGATCAACGAGGCAGTGAGCATCGCGACGAGATGACGCCGGAAGGCTTTTTGTCCAACCACGCCGGCGGTGTTCTGGGGGGGATTTCCAGCGGCCAGCCCATTGTGGCCCGCCTGGCGCTCAAGCCGACGTCGAGCATCACCACGCCGGGGCGCTCGATCGACGTCAACGGCAACGCCGTCGAGGTGGTGACCAAAGGTCGTCATGACCCTTGCGTGGGTATTCGCGCAACGCCCATCGCGGAAGCGATGATGGCGATAACGTTGATGGATCACTGGTTGCGGCAGCGTGGGCAAAACGGTGCAGTAAGCGTTGATACACCACGTTTAACCCAACGCTAGCGGCAAGGTGTCCCTCGCATATCGCTGCTACACTCTAATAAAACAATATTGGTTAATGAAGCAGGAGCCGCCAATGAAGATTAACGTTGAGTTCGATCTCACCCCCGATGAGTTTCGCCAAGCGCTGGGGTTGCCCGACGTTGAAGCGTTTCAGCAACACCTGCTTGAGAACATCCAGCGGCAAATGGAGTCCGGCGTTGAGGGGTATGACCCCATGAGCCTGATGCGGCCTTTCCTGCAGCAGCCCATGATGCAGCAGGGCCTTTCACAGGGGTTGTCCAATTTCGGCACCTATCAGCAGATGATGCTGGATATGTTGAAACAAGCCGGGAATGCCAGTAGCAGCGATGCACCTGAAGAGGAAAAGGCTCAAAGTGGCACGACAAGTACCAAGAGCGCCAATGCTAATGCCAAGGCAACGGCATCTTCCCGGTCACGGGCAAAACGGAAATCGGAGTAATGAAACCCGGACACGACCAAAGCGCTAGAGGCCGTTTTCGTCAAGGTAGTTGCAACATGCCCTGTCAATCATTACTCTTTTTGCAGTGCAGCAATTCGTGTTCAAGTGAGTCACTCACGGCTCATGCCAAGGAACGAATAGAGGAGTAGATACCATGCAAGATAAAATGATGGACGCCTTCAACGCCCAGACCCGCCAAATGTTTGAGCCGATGCGCAAGATGAACTCGCTGATGCTCAACAACATGGAAAAGATGACCCAATATCAGCTGGAAGCGATGAAGCGCTACAGCCAGATGGGTACCGAGCGCCTGCGCAGCGCAACCGACGTTCAGGATGCTGAAAGCCTGCGCGACTTCGGCACGCAGCAAGCGGCGATGATGAACGAGCTGTCTCAGAAAATGCAGGAAGACGCTCGCGTGATGAGCGAGATGAGCCTTGAATTCAAGGCAGAGATGGAAAAGCTGTTTGGTGAAGCAGGCAAGCAGATGGCCGACCAGGCCAGCGCCGCGGCCAAAGGCGAGCAGCCAGCCGCCGCCAAGGGTGAGCAGTCCGCAAAAGCGAGCAGCCAATCCTCGCGTAAAAGCTGATTGACCCGATTGATCGCGGCGCCCAAGGGCGCCGCGCCTATTTTGAGCCTTTGATTACCTGCCATCAAACAGGCTGCGTTAGCGTTGCCGCGCCGGTAAAGGAGAACGAAGATGTCAGCAGAGTGGGAATTACCGCCCCATGGCCTTTCTCAAGAAGAGCTGGAAGCGTGGAATGCACAGCTGAAAGATATTGGTGAGCAGTATCAAGGTCTCATGCAGGATCTGTTATCGCGCATTGCGCCAAGCGAAGCGGCAGACTCCGTGTATAGCGACATGCGGGAAAGCTTTGAAGCCGGCGCGCAGTCATTAATGCAGAACCCGACGCTATTATGGCAGACCCAGTCACGCCTGTTGCAGGACCAGTGGCTGCTGTGGCAGCAGGGCATGCGGGCGATGGCCGGTGAAGAGGTATCGCCAATGGTCACGCCGGAGAAAGGCGACCGGCGATTCAAGGACGAGGCCTGGACCCGGGAACCCCACTTCATGGCCATCATGCAGCAGTACCTGCTGTTTTCCCAGATGGTGGATGAGCTGGTGGACAGTCTGAGCGGGATGGACGAAACCCATAAGCGCAACCTGGCCTTTTATGCGCGTCAGGTCGTCAACGCGATGTCGCCGACCAACTTTGTCACGACGAACCCCGAGGTCATGCGCCGCACGCTGGAAACCAAGGGGCAGAATCTGGTGGAGGGGCTTGAGCGGCTGCGCGATGACCTGGCCAATTCTGCCGAGGGCATCAACGTCCGTATGACGGATCGCAGTGCCTTTGGCGTTGGCGAAAACATCGCCGTTACCCCTGGGGCCGTGGTGTATGAAAATGAGTTGATGCAGCTGATCCAGTACACGCCCACCACCGAAAAAACCTATAAAACACCACTGCTGGTCGTGCCACCGTGGATCAACAAGTACTACGTACTGGATCTGCGCGAAGATAATTCGATGATGAAGTGGCTTGTCGACCAGGGGCATAGCGTATTTCTGATTTCCTGGCGCAATCCGGGGCCGGAACAGCATGACATCACCTGGGCCGATTACATGCAGTTGGGCCCGGTTACCGCCATGGAAGCGATTGAAAAGGCTTGCGGTGAAAAGTCCGTCAATCTGTTGAGTTACTGCGTTGGCGGCACGCTGACGGCATCGACCGTGGCCTATCTCACCAGCACACGGCGTGGCCGCAAGGTTAAATCGGTGACCTACATGGCCACCCTGCAGGACTTCCGTGATCCCGGCGATATCGGTGTATTCCTCAACGAACGCGTCGTAGAGGGCATTGAAGAGAGTATGCAGTTGAAAGGTTATCTGGACGGGCGCTCGATGGCCTATACCTTTAACCTGCTGCGTGAAAACGATCTTTTCTGGTCGTTCTACATCAATAATTATCTGAAAGGTGAAACCCCGGCTGCCTTCGACCTGCTTTACTGGAACACGGACGGTACCAACCTGCCTGCCGGAACCCATGCCTGGTACCTGCGGCACATGTACCTGGAGAACAAGCTGGTCGAGCCCGGCGGCATCGAACTTGACGGGGTGAAGATCGATCTCAGGAAAATATCGGCGCCCAGCTATTTTGTGTCGGCCAAGGAAGACCATATTGCCAAGTGGAACAGCTCCTATTACGGCGCGCTGTTGCCAAAAGGGCCATCAACCTTTGTGCTGGGCGGTTCGGGGCACATTGCCGGTATCGTCAATCCGCCCCATAAGCAAAAATATGGCCACTGGACGAACGATCAGCTGCCTGAAAGCCATGAAGCCTGGTTTGAGGGGGCGACCTTCAATGAAGGGTCGTGGTGGCCTCACTGGCAGGCCTGGGTCACCGAAAATGGCTATGCGGACCCGGATCCGAAAAAAATGGTCGCCGCACGTCAGCCAGGTGAGGGCGAGTTAAGCGTGATCGAGCCCGCCCCAGGGCGCTATGTAAAGACCACGATTCCTGAAGTGTTGGGTGAAATACCTGAATAGGTGACCAAGTACGTTCCGCCTGATGAAGCCCTGCCTTAACGGTGGGGCTTTTTTCGTATAACCAGACAATCGACGGTGTCGCTGACATAATGTCGCATCAGGGTTGCGGAAACCTGGAATCTGGCTATGGTGATGAAGCTTTTGAGATGCTCAACAACGTCAGCGCGCAAAGCGTCTAGCGTGTCAGTTGACTAGAACAGCACCGAAAAACTCAGTCCTTCCCCAAAAGGAGAAATAAGATGGTCAGTCACCTATTCCAGGCCCCTCGGCTGTTAGCCGGTGGCATGCTGCTGATGCTGATAACCGCCGGACATGCCAGTGGACAGGACGTGCAGGTCAGTAACGCGCGATTGAGTTTGTTGCCCGGTGAGCAGCCGGGAGCGGGGTATTTTCAGCTACATAATACCGGCGACGAGACAGCTGTTTTAGTCGGCGCGCAAAGCGAGGCCTTTGAAGACGTCGAGATCCATATGAGCAGCGAGGAAAATGGCATGGCGCATATGCACGCCATGGAGCAAGTGGAAATCGAGGCGGGGGAGCGTTTCGAGTTTGCCCCAAAAGGCCATCACTTGATGTTTATCGGGCGTCTGAAAACCTTTTCTGAAGGTGATGATGTCGAGGTGATGCTGGAGTTTGACGATGCTCAGCAGCTGTCGGTCACGTTCGATGTGGTATCCCCTGTATCGCTTTAATACGCTGTCACGCAGGACGAGTTAATGATTAAACAGTTGTTTATTGTGCTGGCTGCGCTGTGGCTCGTCGGCTGTGTTGATCGAAGCTGGCGCACGGCAGAAACCCACGAGATCATGCCGCCGCTGGATTTTTCGTTGATTGACGAAAACGGTCAGGCCGTCGAGGCTGAAGAGTATCGGGGTAAGGTCACACTGGTTTACTTTGGGTATACCTATTGCCCGGATGTGTGCCCGATTACGCTGGCCAGACTGGCAGGCACGTTGAACCGATTGGACGATGACGTCCGTGACGACATCCAGGTGCTGTTCATCTCCGTTGACCCGAAGCGTGATACCCCCGAGGTCGTAAAGCGCTACACCAATGCCTTCGGCCCTGAGTTTATTGGCATTACGGGAGACCTGGCGGAAATAGACGCCCTGACCAACCGTATGCGTGTCACGTATGATTACGAAGAACCCAACCAGCGTGGTGACTATATTGTGACGCACACAAGCGCGGTTTTTGCATTTGACCGGGAAGGAGAGGCACGATTCCTGATCCGTGACAGCCATCCGATCACTGACGCCGTTGCCGATATCAACCAGCTGGTGGAGCAGGGAGACTAGGTTACTGGCAGGCGACGGATAGACTGCAGCGCGACTTATAACGTCGTGACTTTATATCCAGGATCACGTCGTCGCTTTGCGTATCGTACATGAACGACGCGTAGCCGCGGTCAGACGAAGCGGTTCGGTACAGCCCACAAATGGTGTAGCCGTATTGCACCTTCTGTAGCTTGGCAAGCTCGATGTCACCGGGGGAGCCGAGGGTTTGCGACAGCGCACGCTGAATATCATCGTCGACATTGCTGTCGGATAATGCCTGTCCGCCAAAAATGGCGCCGCCCAGTAGCAACGCCAGGATTACCGGAAGCGCGACGAGCAATAAGAAGGGGCGAGATTTAAGCATGGCAATACCTGTAACGGCGTTATCGACACCCGGCCGCATACCGACCTGAATGCCCAGTTTACCGGCGGCGAGTCTGCGGCACACCCACCAGCACCATGAGTGCGGCTAAAAACCACACCGGCCAGCTTCCCATCCGGGTAAACGGCGTTAACCCCTGGGTGGCGTAGAACTCGCCGGTGAGCGATGTGGTCTCGAACTGGGGCGCGCGCTCGACCACGCGACCCTGTGCATCAATGATCGCGGTAATGCCGTTGCTGGTCGCACGAAGCACGTAGCGGCCATTTTCCAGCGCCCTGAGACGCGCCATCTGCAAGTGTTGGTGCGGGCCGATCGAGGCGCCAAACCAGGTATCGTTGGACAGCGTCATCAATACATCGCTGTCTCTGGCGCGGTCGGCCACCAATTGCGGGTAAATGATTTCATAGCAGATGGCATTGCCGATGCTGACCCCTGCAGCCTGCATTGGCGCCTGGTCGGACTCCCCTTTGGTAAAGCTCGACATGGGCAGGTTGAAAAAGTCGATAGCCCCGCGCAGCAGACTTTCCAATGGCAGGTATTCGCCAAAGGGCACTAAATGCTCTTTTTGATAGCTGCCTTCGACATTACCCACACCTACCACGCTGTTGAAGTAGCGCTCGTTGATGTCACGCTGAACGATGCCGGTCATCAGTGCCGTGTCGGTGGGCAGATTGCTCTGTACGCGCTCAAGCACCGGGCGTGCCTGGGTTTCCACCATGGGCAGGGCCGTTTCCGGCCACACAATCAGGTCAACGTTATCGGCGACGTCGCGGGTCAAGTCGCTGTAAATGTTGGCGGCATTGCGCTGGCCTTCAGGGGTCCATTTTTCGAGCTGGGGAAGATTGCCCTGTAGCAGTGCGACCCGCGTGGGTGTTTCGACGGGTGTGGTCCACTGCGAGGGCAACGCCAGTGGTAACAGCCAGACAGCCGCCAGTGGCGCGAGTGTCCACCATTGGCGGCGCAGCAGCAGCGCCGCGCCGAGTGTGCCACTGAGGGCAACCAGCAGCGATAGCAGATAGACACCGCCGATGGGCGCCCAGCCGGCCAGCGGCGAGTCTACATAGCCTGAGCCGAGTAATAGCCAGGGAAAACCGGTGAATAGGTAGGTGCGCAGGACTTCTCCCAGCACCCAGATGCCGGCAAAGCTGACAAGGGCCAGTCGGGGGCCGGTAAAGCGGCGGTAGAGCCACAGCGTGCCAGCGTAAAACAGCGCCAGTACGCAGACGAACAGGGCGGTGAGAAACAGCGCAAGCGGTACGCCGGTATAGCCGTAGTCGTGGATCGATACGTAGACCCAGGAAGCACCGCTGCCAAACAACGCCACCCCGTAGAGCCAGCCCTTGAGGGCCGCCTGGGCGGCGGTCAGTTGATGAGTGCCTGCGTACATCAAGCCTGCGGCAACCGGCCCTAACCACCATAGCTCAAATGGCGACGCCGTCAGCGTTGTGAAGCCGCCAGCCATCAGTGCGGCGATTAGCTGTCGATACACAGCTGGGATGCTACCCATAGCGAGATATCCTTATGTCCTGAACGTTGAGGCGTGAAGGCTAGGTGTCGTTCTGCTCGTCGTCGCTGCTGTCAGGGCGTTGTTCCCGGTAGGCCTCAAGCAGGCGGATGCGGCGGTTGTCGGCGTTGAGGACCTCAAAGCGCCAACCGCCCAGGTGGGTATATTCGCCGCGTTGCGGCAGGTGGCCAAATTGCTGCATCACCAGTCCGCCGATGGTATCGAATTCATCGTCAGAGAACTGGGTATCGAAGTGCTCGTTAAAGTCGTCGATGGTGGTGAGGGCACGGATGGCATAGCGCTTGTTGTCGAGCTCGCGAATATCCTCTTCCTCGTCGGCGTCGTGCTCATCTTCAATGTTGCCGACAATCTGCTCAAGAATATCTTCGATGGTAATAATGCCCGCCGTGCCACCGTATTCGTCGACCACAACGGCCATGTGGTTGTGGGTGTCGCGGAACTCTTTAAGCAGGCTGTTGAGTCGTTTGGATTCAGGAATGAACATCGCCGAGCGAACGATATCAGCCAGTTGAAACGCATCGCGCTCGGCCTGGGTCTGTGAAAGCAGCGGTAACAAATCCTTGACCAGCAGAATGCCTTTTACATCGTCAAGGTTTTCGCCAATCACCGGATAGCGTGAGTGACCGGTCTCTTGAATGAGCGCCAGGTACTCTTCGCTGGTCTGATCAAGAGTGATCGCCGAGATCTGTGAGCGGGGGATAAGGATTTCGCGAACCTGTTGGTCGCTGATTTCCAGTGCGCCTTCAATGATCATGATGGCGTCCTGATCAAGCTTTAAACGCCCTGCCGCGTGGCGTAAAAATTCCAGTAACTCATCGCGGGAGCTGGGTTCGTCGTTGTCGCCCGAAAGGGCGCTAAAGAGTTTCTCGAGCCAGGATCGTTGATTGGCGTTGCTCGATCGGTCTTCGCTCATGCAGGTAATCTCTTGTTGACGGACTCAGGTAGCGTGATTCGAAAGGACGTTTTATCACTGACCGGGGGCGCGGTACCAGTTCAACGTATGGGCCTTAAGTCTCATATGTCGCCAATATAAGGGTCGGTGATACCCAGGGTGGCAAGCAGCTCGCGCTCACATTGCTCCATCACCTCGGCGTCTTCCTCCTCAATGTGATCATAGCCCAACAAATGCAAGGTGCCGTGAATCACCATATGGGCGTAATGATGCTCAAGGGCTTTATGCTGTTCTGCAGCCTCTTTTACAACAATGGCATGGCAAATCACCAGATCGCCGAGTAATGGCAGCGTGATGCCCGGTGGATTCTCGAACGGGAACGACAATACGTTGGTGGGCTTATCCTTGCCCCGGTAATCATGATTGAGCGACTGACTTTCAGCGAGATCGACGAAACGCACGGTCAATTCCTGACGTGGGTCGTCGGGGTGCCGGGCAAGCACATCGCCCACCCAGCGGATGAGCTGTGCCTGCGTCGGTAGTTGTTGGTCGTCGATAGCCGCCTGACGATCGATCACGATATCACTCATCGCTTGGTATCCCCTGGGCCTTCGCGGCCTTGCAGGCGGGCTTCCCGCTCTTGCTGGCGCGTTTCCCGGCGGGCGCGTTCCTCGGCTTCCTGCTGGGACTCGAAGGCGTCGTAGGCTTCAATTATTCGCTGCACCAGTGGGTGGCGAACCACGTCCTTGGCGGCAAAGTGGGTGACGCCAATCCCAGGCGTGTCTTTCAGCACGTCGAGTACCTGAATCAGGCCCGAGCGCTGGCCCTTGGGCAGATCGACCTGGGTGACGTCACCGGTAATTACGGCGGTGGAGCCAAAGCCAATACGCGTCAGGAACATTTTCATTTGTTCGGGCGTGGTGTTCTGGCTCTCATCCAGAATGATATAGGCATTGTTGAGCGTCCTGCCACGCATGTAAGCCAGCGGGGCAATTTCGATCACCTGGCGTTCGATCAGTTTGGCGACCTGTTCGAAGCCGATCATTTCGTAGAGCGCATCGTAGAGCGGACGCAGGTAAGGATCGATTTTCTGGGCGAGATCGCCAGGCAGAAAGCCGAGCTTCTCACCGGCCTCCACTGCCGGGCGGACCAGTAAAATACGTCGCACTGCCTGCTGGTTGAGCGCTTCCACGGCGGCCGCGACGGCAAGGTAAGTTTTACCGGTACCCGCCGGACCAATGCCGAAGTTAATGTCGTGTTCGCGAATGCTGGTGACGTAGCGCTGCTGATTCAGGCCTCGGGGTTTGATCATGGTGCGCGGTGTGCGCATGATCACTTCGCCGCTGTCGCCTTCAATATCGTCTTCTTCCTCCAGCGCTTCCAGGCCGGATTCCTGGAGAAACAGGTGGACCGTGTCGGCCGATACTTCTTCCGCCGCTGTTTCACGGTAGAGGTGTTCCAGCACGTTGGCAGCGGCTTTGATGCGATTGGCGGGCCCAGCCAACTGGAACACATTGCCTCGGTTGCGCAGCGTTACGTCCAGGCGGCTTTCGATCAACTTCAGGTGCTCATCCTGCTGACCACACAGGCTGGCAAGGCGCTGTGGGTCATTGGGTTCAAGGCTTAATGTGGTAATGCGGTTGGCCTGAGGCGATGGCTGGCTCAAGAGTGAAAAACCTGTCGGTTGATGGGTGTCAATGTCAGCTTACTGCCCCAAGCGGTGTTGGGGCAATTACCTGGGATAAGCGATGTTCAATAACGCTCAGGGGAGGCGAGTTCACCGCGCAGTGAATTGGGCAGGGCCTCGGTGATTTCCACGTCCACGAAGTAGCCGATCAGCTCGGTGGGATTGGCGGCGCGGAAGTTGACCACCCGGTTATTTTCCGTGCGCCCGGACAGTTGACCTGGGTCTTTTGGCGAAAAGCCGGTCACCAGGATGCGCTGGGTAGTGCCCACCATGCGACGACTGATCTGGCCAGCTTGCTGGAGAATACGCGCCTGCAAAATCGCCAGACGTTCTTTCTTGACGCTTTCCGGTGTTTCATCCTCAAGCGCGGCGGCTGGTGTACCGGGGCGTGCCGAGAAAACAAAGCTGAACGAGTGGTCGAACCCTATGCGATGGATCAGGTCCATCGTCGCTTCAAAGTCTTCTTCCGTCTCGCCGGGGAAGCCAATGATAAAGTCGGAGGAAAAGCTTATATCCGGGCGGTTGGCACGAATCCGCTCCATCTTTTCGATATAGGACTCTGCCGTGTGGCCACGCTTCATCGCGCTCAAGATGCGGTCCGAGCCCGATTGCACCGGCAGGTGCAGGTGACTGACCAGCTCGGGTATATCGGCGTAGGCATCCACCAGACTGTCAGTGAACTCAACCGGGTGCGAAGTGGTGAAGCGAATGCGGTCGATGCCCTCGACCGCCGCGACACAGGCGATCAGTTCAGCAAGGTCAATTTCATCGCCCAGCTGGTTTTCGCCCCGATAGGCGTTGACGTTCTGGCCGAGAAGGTTGACTTCGCGCACGCCCTGGTCGGCGAGGTGAATGACCTCATCCATCACCGCTTCAAACGGCCGAGAGACTTCTTCGCCGCGGGTGTAGGGCACCACACAGAACGAGCAGTACTTCGAGCAGCCTTCCATGATCGACACAAAGGCGGTGGCACCGTCTGAGGTCGGTTTAGGCAGGTGGTCGAATTTCTCGATTTCCGGAAAGGTCACATCCACCGCGGCAATTTGATTGTCGCGGCGTGCATCCAGCATGGATGGCACCCGGTGCAGTGTCTGCGGCCCAAACACCATGTCCACATGGGGTGCACGCTTGCGCAATGCTTCGCCTTCCTGGCTTGCAACGCAGCCACCGACGCCAATGACCAGATCGGGATTGGCGTCCTTGAGTTTTTTCCAGCGTCCCAGCTGATGGAACACCTTTTCCTGCGCTTTTTCACGAATGGAGCAGGTGTTGAGAAGAATGACATCGGCTTCGCGCTCGTTATCAGTCAGTTCGAGCTGATGAGAAACGCCGAGCATGTCCGCCATGCGGGAGGAGTCATACTCGTTCATTTGGCAGCCGTGCGTTTTGATGAAGAGCTTCTTCGCCATCGGTACCTGTCATCTATGGGTCGTCGGAAGGACGAGGGATGAATGGAGTGTCGTTGCGCCTGGGCGCCTATGATTGTGCGCATTATACGGACACAACCAACGGGCGGCTAGCGTTGACGCGGAATCGATGCTTGACCGTTACGTTTCTATCAGTATACTACGCACCGTGTTTGAGCAGTTCCCCGATAGCTCAGTTGGTAGAGCAAATGACTGTTAATCATTGGGTCGCAGGTTCGAGTCCTGCTCGGGGAGCCAATAAACTGATCTCAAATACGGCAATATTAGATTGTTCCTCGATAGCTCAGTTGGTAGAGCAAATGACTGTTAATCATTGGGTCGCAGGTTCGAGTCCTGCTCGAGGAGCCAAATTGCCCCGCACGATATATTCCTACCGTTTACGGTAGTTCTATTGTTCCCCGATAGCTCAGTTGGTAGAGCAAATGACTGTTAATCATTGGGTCGCAGGTTCGAGTCCTGCTCGGGGAGCCATCTAGCGTCTGTTTTCCTTCCTTTTATGACGCCAGCCATTAATCGATTCCGCTTGTCCTTTGTTTAATTCTTCTTGACGCTACTATTGTCGAGCGCCTGATGTCTTGCTTCTGCGTGGCTGCTTGACGCGTATTGCCAGCGGCTTTGCCGATGCTTACGCCAGTGGCGTAAACTATCCGCATTATGGATCAGGTGGGGATAATCGTCTTGGGAAAATCCACTCCGTTGAATGCACTGCAGGTATTCAAGTGCTTGAGCGATGAAACGCGATTGATGCTGATGCTGTTGATTGCCCATGAGCAATCGCTGTGCGTGTGCGAAATGACCTATGTGCTTGAAGAGTCCCAGCCCAAGGTGTCGCGTCATCTGGCGCAGCTTCGCCAGTGCGGGCTGCTGGTGGACCAGCGGGACGGGCAATGGGTGTATTATCAGCTAGCGCCGCAATTGCCGACTTGGGCGCGGCATATTCTCGAGTCTGCACAGCAGGGCAGTGCGGCCCGATTGGCCCGTTTGACGCAACGCTTGGCTGCCATGGGCGACCGACCAACGCGTCGAGCGGCGCTCTGCTAGCCCGCTAAAAAACAGCGCCGATGCCATTGTGACACCGGCGCGGTTGCAGCCTTTCCTTTTTACGCTAATTCGCTTACCGATTGACGAACCGCTGGGTGCTTTCCAGGTGCGCGTAATCGAGCAGAATTTTGGCGGCTTCCAGCACTTGGGCGCGCTCTACTGAGGTGTCATCCTCCTCGTCGGTATTGCTGTCTTCACCGTCACTGTCGCTAAGCGCGGCTTCGTCGCGAGCGTCGGTCCACTCTTCCAGTTCTTCAAGCCCCAGGGCGCGACGACGCTGGTTTTCCAGTGCCAACTGCTCGGCTTCCTGAGCCTGGGTTTCACGTTCGCGCTGCTCACGATTCAGGCTGACGCTGGTATTCTGCTCGCGAAGCTCCCGGGACAACGCCGATTGCCGCTCCAGGTAGCGGAAGTTGGGATTTTCCTCCGCGCGATTCTGGTGGGCTGATTGAAGCGCATCAAGGTAACGCTCAGGTTCTCCGTAGCGCCGGTACTGGACGTCCTGAACCGTATCCCATTCCAGGGCGTGGTCCAGGCTGCTTTCGCCAATGCGCTCCGGGTCGATCAGGCTAGGGAACTCGATGTCGGGTTCGACGCCGCGGTTCTGGGTACTCGCGCCGGAAATGCGATAGAACTTGGCGCGGGTAAGCTTGATTTCGCCATGGCTCAAATCATTCAGCGTCTGCACCGTGCCCTTCCCAAAGGTCTGGCTACCCATCACGATACCTCGGCCATAGTCCTGGATGGCCCCAGCGAGAATCTCTGACGCCGAAGCTGATAGCCGGTTCACCAGCACGCCCATTGGACCGTCGTAAAGCGTGCCTGCTTCACTGTCGCCGTAGAGGTTGATACGCCCATCAGCGTCGCGAACCTGAACGGTGGGGCCACGGTCGATAAACAGGCCAATCAGCGAGTTGGCTTCCTGAAGGGCGCCGCCGCCGTTGTTGCGCAGGTCAAGCACGATACCTTCAACATCCTGGCGTTTTAACTGCTCGATTTCCTTGGCAACGTCGCGGGTGGTACTACGGTAGTCATCTTCTCCCGCCTGCCAGGCGTCGAAGTCGACATAAAAGGTGGGGATTTCGATCACCCCGAGGCGGTGGGTATCGCCATCACGTTCGACATTAATCACCTCGCTCTGGGCGGCCTGGTCTTCCAGGTCGACCGTATCGCGGGTGATTTCAACGGTTTGTGAGCGGGTCATGTCGACCGCCTGGGCGGGCACGACATCCAGCTTTACCACGGAACCTTTGGGGCCGCGAATCAGGTCGACCACGTTGTCCAGGCGCATGCCAACCACGTTGACCATCTCACCGTCTTCCTGGCCGACGCCGATAATTCGATCGGCGGGCTCAAGTACACCGGCGCGCTCAGCGGGGCCACCCGCGACCAGGCTGGAGACTTTGACGTATTCGCCGTCGGATTGCAGGAGTGCGCCGATGCCTTCCAGCGAGAGGCTCATTTGAATATCAAACGATTCGCCCTGGCGTGGTGAGAGGTAGCTGGTATGCGGGTCAATGGTGCCGGTCACCGCGGCCATGATCAAGCCAAAGACGTCTTCCGGTTCGGTTTGCTCCAGGCGTGAAAGCTGCCCCTCGTAACGCTGGCGAAGATTATCAACGATCTGTTCCTCGTCCTGATCGCTCAGGGCCAGCGTCAGGGCATCATTTTTCAGCCGTTTTTGCCACAATGCATCCAGCTCGCGCTGACTCTCGGCCCAGGCGGCGTCCTCGCGGTCAAGCTCAAGGCGCTCGTTGCCCTGGAAGTTGAACGTCGCCTCGTCATCGAGGTGTTCGAGCAGCCATTCAATCCGAGCGGTATGGCGCTCGTTGAGGCGGTTGTAAAGGGCGAACGCCTCATCCAGATCGCCGTCGAAAAGCGTGTCGGCCAGATCGGTTTCCAGGTGACGGTAGGGCTCAATGTCGCTGCTTAGCAGGTAGGCCCGTTGGCCATCCAGGATATCCAAGTAGCGATCAAAGGCTTCTTGCGACCAGGCTTTATCAAAGCTGACATCGGCGTAGTGGCCATAGCGGAGCGAATCGGCAATTTCGACCGCCGCCTGGCGCTGTTCTTCGGTCGGCTCAAGTTGCGCTATTGCCATCGGGCTGGTGACAACCAGCATGATGGTTAGGGCGACTGAGCGCGAAAGCGTTGCAAACAAGCTCATCAGTCAAGCTCTCCCGGATTTGTGTACACTCATGCTTTCCTAGACCCGCATCTGACCAATGAGTTGCGAAGGCCGAAGGAGCATTGTAGCAGGTCACCTGCTTTGCTGAGACTCAAACATGTCGGTAAATGAGGATTTCAATGTCCGAAATATTCAACGCTGATCGCGTTTCGCGGTTATGCGAGTTCTTGCGCCAGTCCCCCACTCCTTGGCACGCCACTCATGCCATGGCGGAACGTCTGGCGCAAGCGGGTTTCGAGCGTCTGGAAGAAACGGCCAATTGGCAATTGTCGCCCGGTCAGCGCTACTACGTGACACGCAACGATTCATCCTTGATCGCCTTTCAACTGCCCAAAGGGCCACTGCAAAGCATGCGTATGCTGGGGGCTCATACCGATAGCCCCGGGCTGCGTTTAAAGCCCAATGCCACCCAGCATGCCGCTGGTTGGCTTCAGTTGGGGGTGCAGGTATATGGCGGTGCCTTGCTTGCGCCGTGGTTTGATCGCGATCTGGGGATCGCGGGACGGGTGCATATCCGCCACGCCGATGGGCAACTGGAAAGTGTGCTGCTTAACGTTGATCGGCCGGTAGCGATGATTCCGAGTCTGGCGATTCACCTTGATCGTGACGTCAATACCGGTCGCAGCATCAACCCGCAGACCCAGATGGCGCCCGTGCTGATGCAAAGCGATACCGAAAGGCTCGAGGATCTGCTGGCATGCTGGCTGGAAGCCGAGCATGGCCTGCGGGCGGTCGACGTGGTGGACTTTGAGTTGGGCTTTTACGACGTTCAACCGCCTTCGCTGGTGGGCGTCAACCAGGAACTGATCGCAAGCGCGCGGCTGGATAACCTGCTGTCGTGTTTTGTAGGCCTGGAAGCGTTGCTCGACTGCGACGGTCAGCAGGGGGCGCTGCTGGTCGCCAATGATCATGAGGAAGTCGGCAGTGCCAGCGCCTGCGGTGCTCAGGGGCCGTTTCTGGGCGATGTGCTGAAGCGTATCAATGCACAAATGGGCAGGGGGAGTGAAAAGGGCAGCGACGAATCACTGATTCAACTGATCCAGTCATCGCTGATGATCTCTTGTGATAACGCTCATGGGCTGCATCCCAACTTTGCCGAAAAGCACGATGAGCAGCACGGACCGTTGCTGAATGCCGGGCCGGTCATCAAGATCAATGCCAGCCAGCGCTACGCGACCAATAGCGTGACAGGCGCGTTGTTTCGGGATATCTGTCGCGCCGCCGACGTGCCGGTGCAGTCGTTTGTGACACGGTCTGACATGGGCTGCGGCAGCACCATCGGCCCGATTACCGCCACTGAGGTCGGCGTGCCCACCATTGATGTGGGGCTACCCCAGTGGGCGATGCACTCGGTGCGCGAAACGGCGGGTACCCACGACGTCGAGCACCTTACCCGGGCGCTGGTCGGCTTTTTAAACCGCAAGATGCTGAATTGAGCCTATCTGTCACCCATAAAAAAGCCCGCTGACAGAGTCAGCGGGCTTTTTTTAATATTTGCTTGGTGGCTACGCCCTGATTTGAACAGGGGACCCCATCATTATGAGTGATGTGCTCTAACCAGCTGAGCTACGTAGCCATTCAACGGAAGCGCATGATACGCATCTGCCTTGGCCGCGTCAAGCCCGCCATGCTCGGCGTTACGGTTCACCGGCCGATAGCGGTAACCATTGCATGGCGGGCGCAATCACGTCCTGGTAGTTACGGATTCGTTGTACATAGTGCACCGGCTCATACCCTCGGGCGTAACCATAGCGTGTCTGCGGGTAGTAGCGCTTGTCGGCTTTGAGCGGCAGGACTTCCTTCATGTCCTCCCAGGAATTCGGGTCTTTGCCCAGCTCCCGGGCCAGCTTTTGCGCATCCAGCACATGGCCGCGGCCAATGTTGTAGCTTGCCAGGGCCAGGTAGGTGCGATCCGGTTCGGGGAGGTTGTCGGGAAGGCGTTGATGGCGGTCGGCAAGATAGCGGGCGCCACCATCGATGGACGCTGCCGGGTTCAGGCGATTGTCGACACCCAGGGATTGGGCCGTGTTCTGCGTCAGCATCATGATGCCACGCACACCGGTAGGGGAGACCGCTTGCGGGTCCCAGTGCGACTCCTGGTAGGCCAGTGCGGCGAGCAGGTCGGCTGGCATGCCGGTCTCTTCCTGAGCCTCCAGGAAAAGGTCGAGGAAGTCCGGCAGGCGTTCGTCGATGCGCCGGTTGAGCGCACGCAGATCAACAAAGTCGAACTCGCTGATATAGGCGTAGTAGCGTTGCTGCACCTCGTTGATGCTTTCCTGGCCCTCGGGGGTTGCCATCCACCTGTCGGCCATATTGGCCAGGGCCTGTTGGTTGGCGGGTAGATACCAGCCCAGCCGGTCGCCGCTGGTGAGGTTGATGGCCACTTCCAGGTGTGGGAAGTGGCGGCGGACCAACTGCACGATATTGGAGTCGGCAACGGTGCAGTCAATACGCTTCTCGGCCACTTCGGTCAGTAATATCTCAGTGGTGCGCGGATCTTCCTCGAAGTCGATGCCCGTATGCTGGTTGACCAGGCTCTGCAGTTTTGCGGCGTAGCTGGAGTCTTCCGTGACCCGGATATCGACCCCGGCCATTTCTTCTACCTGGCGTGGCATGGGGCGCATGTCGCGGTGACAGACCAGTTGCTCGACAATATCGGTGTGAGTGGGGCCTTGGCGGAAGTGTTCATCCCGGGAGGGCAGGTGCGTCAGCCCAGCGGCGGCGAGCTGTTGCTCACCGCCCTGCAAAGATTGGAGCACCCCTGAAGTGGACTCGGCAAGTGTCCATTCAACCTCCCAGTCGTTGGCGTCGGCGAACGCTTCCACAAGGTCGTGCTCGGGACCCGCGGGATTCCCGTGGCGATCAAGGTAGTAGGTCGTGGCGCTGTTGCGGGTAACGACGTTAAGCGATCCGCCCGGTTCAGGCGGATCGATCTGCGTGATCGTCGGCTCGCTCTGGCCGCAACCTGAAAGCATGACCAGCGGGAGCAGAAGGCTGAAAATAACCCGATTGGATCGGGATGTATGACCAATCGTGCGGTCATCTGGGTAGCAGGAATTAGGCATTGATTAACCCTAGCAGGCTTCAGCGCCGCCAGGAAGGCGGCGCTTAAACGCTGGGTTATCGGTCGTTAAGGTGCGCCGCTACCCTTGAGGGGGCTGGTTGCGGGCTAGACATTGAAACGGAAATGTACCACGTCGCCATCCTTGACGATGTATTCCTTGCCTTCCAGTCGCCATTTACCCGCGTCTTTGGCCCCTTGCTCGCCGCCCAGTGAGACAAAATCATCAAAGGCGATCACCTCGGCGCGGATAAAGCCTTTCTGGAAGTCAGTATGGATGGCGCCAGCCGCTTCCGGTGCGGTAGCCCCTTGCTTGACGGTCCAGGCGCGCACTTCCTTGACACCCGCCGTGAAATAGGTCTGCAGGCCGAGCAGCGCATAACCGGCGCGAATCACGCGGTCCAGGCCGGGTTCTTCCATCCCCATCTCGCTTAAGAACATCTCGCGTTCTTCGTCATCCAGCTCGGCGATTTCGGCTTCGATCTGGTTGCACACCGGCACCACGACAGCGCCTTCTTCAGCGGCGATTTCGTTGACCACGTCGAGATAAGGGTTATTGTCGAATCCGTCCTCATTGACGTTGGCAATATACATGGTGGGCTTGAGCGTCAAAAAGCCAAAGCTTTTCACCTGAAGCTGTTCTTCTTCGCTCAAGCCAAAGCTGCGTAGCGGCTGCCCCTCGGCGAGGTGCGGATGAATTTTATCCAGCACGGCCTTGGTGGCAATAGCGTCTTTATCGCCGCCTTTGACGACCCGTACCAGCCGCTGGCTGGCCTTTTCGACGGTATCCAGGTCGGCAAGCGCCAATTCAAGGTTGATGGTTTCGATATCAATGCGTGGGTCGACCTGATTGGAGACGTGAATCACGTTGTCGTTATCGAAACAGCGCACCACGTGGGCGATGGCCTGCGTTTCGCGGATATTGGCCAGAAACTTGTTGCCGAGCCCTTCGCCTTTTGATGCACCTGCCACCAGGCCGGCAATATCGACAAACTCCATGGTGGTCGGCAGGACTTTCTGCGGTTTGACGATCTCGGCCAACGCATTAAGGCGCGGGTCGGGCATGGGAACGATCCCGACGTTGGGCTCGATGGTGCAGAAGGGGAAGTTTTCTGCATCAATCCCCGACTTGGTAAGCGCATTGAAGAGTGTTGACTTGCCGACATTGGGCAGGCCGACGATGCCGCAGTTAAAACCCATAAAGTGTTCCTGAAATAAAATGGTAGGCGAGAAATAATGGCCATTCTACGAGATCAGCCCGCTGCCAGCTACGGGGGCAACGCTACAGCTTGAAGCTGTGCAACTGATTCATGGCTTTGGCCCAGTCACCGGCCAGTGCCATGGGCAAGGTTGCCTGGCATTCTTCGATCGCGCGTTCAATCGCCGCTTGTTCTTCCTTGCCAGCGCGGCCCAGCACGTAGTTGGTCACCTGGCGTGCGTCGCCCGGGTGGCCGACGCCAATCCGTACGCGGTGAAACTGCTTCTGGTTGCCGAGTGCGCTGGCGATATCCCGCAGCCCGTTATGGCCGCCGTGGCCGCCACCGGTTTTATAACGCGCCTGACCAGGAGGCAGGTCGAGCTCGTCGTGGGCTACCAGCAGGTTCTCGGGGGCAAGCTTGAAAAACTGGCTCAGTGCCGCGACGGCCGCGCCGCTGCGATTCATAAAGGTGGCGGGCTTGAGAAGATGTACGTCCTGATCGCCGATGCGTACCTTGGCATAGTGCCCGAGGAACTTTTTTTCCGGACGCAATTCGCTATGCACGCTGCCTGCAATGGCATCGACCAGCCAAAAGCCGGCGTTATGGCGCGTTGTCGCATACTCCGGCCCGGGGTTGCCGAGTCCAATGATGGCCGTTACCTGGCTCATTTTCCACCTCCAAAAAATTTCTCCCGGAAATTTTTGACGCCGCGCCAGCGGCGGCCCGAGGGCGTCTGCCACGCATGGCAGGTCGCAAAAAAAATCAAGCGCCGAAGCGCTTGATCTTAACATTACGAAGGCCGTGCAGGCACGGCCAACGCTGGCAGCTTACTCGGCGCTTTTGTCTTCTTCGCCGTCACTGCCGCTTTCGCTTTCACCACCTTCATCTTCGTCGTCTTCAGTCGCACGAACCTTCATCTTGGTGATGCTAAGAATCGCGTTGTCGTGATCTTCACCGTGAGACAGGTCAACCGAGGTGACGCCCGCCGGCAGGGTCAGGTCTGACAGGTGCAGCGTGGTGCCGACCTCGACATTGCTGATGTCAATTTCCAGGTAGTCAGGAAGATCTTTCGGCAAGCAGCTGATCGCCACTTCGTTAGCGAGAACGTGCAGTTCGCCGTCCTGGTCTTTGATGCCGACACACGCTTCTTCGCCCGTCACGTGCAACGGCACGTTCATGGTGATTTCGTGGGTGGCGTCAACACGCAGGAAGTCGGCATGGGTGAGCAGCGGCTTGTAGGGGTGACGCTGAAGGTCACGTACCACGACCTGCTCGTTTTTGCCGTCAATCACGAGCGTGATGACCGAGGAGAAGAACGATTCGTCTTCAATCGCCTTGTAAAAAGCGGTCTTTTCAACGGCGATCGACTGTGCGTCTTTGTTACCGCCGTAAACAACGGCCGGTACCTGTTCGTTCGCACGACGCAGGCGGCGGCTCGCACCTTTCCCCAGGTCGTTACGAACACTGGCTTTCAAGCTAAAATCAGACATGGAATTGCCTCTTGGTTTTGAGTAAGGAAACGCCGCCGTCCGCGACCAGACGACGACGTCCCCAGGAGCCCGTAAGCGGGCTGTGATGTCAGGCGATTAGTGGAACATCGCGCTGACAGATTCTTCATTGCTGACGCGGCGGATGGCTTCCGCGATCAGGCCAGCAACGCTCAATTGACGAATTTTACCGCTCCGCCGCGCTGCGTCGGAAAGCGGGATGGTGTCGGTCACCACGACTTCGTCAAGTTCTGAGTTGGTGATATTGTCGACGGCAGGGCCGGATAATATCGGGTGCGTGGCGTAGGCGACGACGCGCTTGGCACCGTGATCTTTCAGCGCTTCACCGGCTTTGCACAGCGTACCGGCGGTGTCGATCATGTCGTCGACAACCACGCAGGTACGGCCTTCAATTTCACCGATGATGTGCATCACCTGGGCTTGGTTAGCCTGAGGGCGGCGTTTGTCGATGATAGCCAGATCGGCATTAAGCTGTTTAGCGATGGCGCGGGCACGCACAACGCCGCCGACATCGGGGGATACGACGACCAGATCGCTGTAGTTCTGACGCTCGATATCGTCGAGCAGAATCGGCGAGCCATAGACGTTATCGACCGGTACGTCGAAGAAGCCCTGGATCTGATCGGCGTGCAGATCCATGGTCATGACGCGATCAACCCCGGCCTTGACCATGATGTCGGCGACCACTTTGGCCGAGATGGGCACCCGTGCCGAACGCACTCGGCGGTCCTGGCGGGCATAGCCAAAGTAGGGCAGCACGGCCGTGATGCGAGTGGCTGAGGCGCGCCGCAGGGCGTCGACCATCAGGATCAGCTCCATCAAGTTGTCGTTAGTCGGCGCACAGGTGGACTGCAGGATGAAGACATCCTTACCGCGCACGTTCTCATTGATCTCGACCGCGATTTCACCGTCGCTGAATTGGCCCACCGTGGCGTTACCCATACGGCTGTCCAAGCTCTCGGCAATTTTTTGAGCGAGTTCGGGATTGGCGTTCCCGGCGAAAACCATCAGTTTTGACACGCGCAGCCACCTTTGCAGTGTTGGGGTTCAGGGAGGAAAACGCAGGTCAGCGTTAGGCTGGCTGGGGTACCAGGACTCGAACCTGGGAATGCCGATACCAAAAACCGGTGCCTTACCACTTGGCTATACCCCAGTAATGACCTAATGCGATGACCGGGCGATTCAGCAGCCCAAAGCATCATGTAGAGGAGAGGTGTTGAGTCCGCGAGCTACCCAGGCGGAGCCATGATGGCCCGCTGCTTCGGCAACTGCGTGTGCCGTCTGCGCATCTTCGAATGCTGCAAACACACAGGCGCCCGTGCCGGTTAACCGGCTTGGTGCATGCTGTGATAGCCAGTCTAGGGCTTGTGCAATGGCTGGATAGTGCTGTTTGACCACCGCTTCACAGTCATTGCGCCACTCCGACGCTCCCCCCTGCAGTGCGCGCGCCATAGTAATGGGGCGGCTGTCGCGTGTCAATTGCGGGTCCTGGAATACTGCCTGTGTCGAGACGCTGACACCGGGGTGAATGATCACAAACCAGGGGGTGTCGAGGCCCACCGGGGTGAGCTGTTCACCAACGCCCTCGGCCCAGGCGGTGTGGCCATGAACAAAGACAGGGACGTCAGCGCCTAGCTGAAGCCCAAGTGCGGCGAGTTCGTCAAGCGAGAACCCAAGCTGCCAGATCGTGTTGAGGCCAACGAGTGTCGTGGCCGCATCGGAACTACCGCCGCCCAGTCCACCGCCCATGGGCAACGTTTTGTCCAGGGTCAGCGTGGCACCCAGGCGGGTGCCGCTCACCTTTTGTAACAGCTGGGCAGCTCTTACGATCAGGTTGTCATCGGCGGCGACGCCAGGCATGCGGCTAGTCAGTTGAATTACGCCGTCATCGCGGGAGGTGATGGTTAGCTGGTCGCATAAATCAATAATCTGAAACAGCGTTTGCAGACGATGGTAGCCGTCCTCACGGCGACCTGTAATATGTAGAAGCCGATTCAGCTTGGCGGGCGCAGGCAGCGTCAGGGTTGTCATAATGCTTGGCTTACTGGCCTTCTTCGTCTGTGGAGCGCCATTCGTTAACGACCAGCGTGATGCGGATATCGTCGTAGTTCATCACCAGGCGGCGCGGTAGCCACATGCCTTCGAATCGCTCCCAGTCGCGATAATCGATTTCCCAGCCGGCCTGGACCAAATGACTGGGGAAGCCGAATTCGTCGGTTTCCATCTGGTAGTTATCATTACCGCCGGGCAGGCCACGTACCCAGTCGGGCATGGCGCTGACAGGCAGTGCCCAGCCTAATTGTTCTTCCATGAGGGCTTCGGGGGTTTCGGCCTCGAAGCGGCCTTCGCTGTTGGACAAGGTAAAGCGCCCCTCGCGTCCTTCCAGCACGTTACGTCCACCGCCAAAAGGACCGCTGATCAGCATGCGGAAATAATGTGGGTGCTGGTTCCAGTCGAGGTTGGCGCTGGTGTTTTCATCAGGGGTGCGCAACCCGGCCTTGCCAACCAGCGTCCAGGTGTCAAAGTCATTGACCCGGTCTTCCTGGGCGTCCCAGTCACCGGCTTGACGGCTGCCTTCGTCCTGGGGGACTTGAGTGGCACACCCGGCGAGCAATAATGCCGCTGCACAGGCCACAAGCCTCGATGCCCGGCGCAAGGGATGGGGCGGTATACAGGTGGAAGCAATAGTGGGCATGTCGGACTCCTTGTCAGTTCATCGGTCAACGGCTGTCGCGAGAGGGTAAGCGCCGGAGATGTTTTAGAGGTCGTTTGCTGGGTCGAGTTCGGGATAACGCTGTATTAATCCATCAATCGTCGGATGGTCCTGGGTGCGTTGCTGTACATCACGGATGATTTGGCGTGCTTCTTCGCTGCGCCCCAAGGCATGCAGCACCTCGGCAAGATGCCCGGCAATTTCCTGGTCGGGCATGCGCGCATAGGCTTTTTCGAGCCAGGGGAGGGCTTTCTCTGCATCGCCCAGGCGGTAATACACCCAGCCAAGGCTGTCGAGTACCGCGGGGTTGTCGCCGTCAAGCGCATAGGCGCGCTCAATCAACTCGCGGGCTTCTTCCAGACGACCGGGAAGATCGAGATCCGCCAGGGTATATCCCAGCGCATTCAGCGCCACGGCATTGTCGGGTTCGATGCGAAGCACATGGCGCAAGTCTTCCTCCATTTGTTCAACATCGCCCATCTCCCAGGCGCGCATCGCGCGGAAGTAAAGTAGGTCGGTATCGTCTGGCGTGCGTGCCAACTCACGGGTAAGAAGAGTGTCGGCATCATTGGTGCGGCCCAGTTCGTCGAGTAGTTGCACTTCCAGTTTGACCAGTTCGCTGAAGTAATCGTCGTGACGCATGCGTTCGACACGTAAAAAAGCACGTGCGTCGATGAGCCGGTCGTCATCAATGAGCATTTGCGCCGCCGTGGCGCGAGCGGGCAGGAATTCCTCACCGCTGTCGACCTGCCTGTAGTAAAGCAGTGCGTTGTCGGTATCGCCTTTAGACTGGGCAATCACGCCCAGTAAATAGTAGGCCAGGTTGGGTGTGTCATCCCGGCCCATTAGTGGCTGAAGAAGCCGCTGTGCGGGGTCGGGGTGGCCCTCATCCAGATAGAGCTGGGCAAGGGCGACCCGTAACGCATCGCTGCCTGTGTGTCGATCGAGCAGGGCGTCGGTCTGCTGTTGGGCCGCATCAAGGTTGTCGAGTCGAATCTCGGCCTGAGCCAACAGTAATAAAAAGCGCACATCATCGGGGTTTTCCTGCAGGCCTTGGCGGGCAACCTGGCGGGCTTGGCCGGGGTTGCCGGTTTCAAACGCCAGTTGGCCTTCTACCAGCAGCAAGGAGGGACGCTCGCTCAAGCCTGAGGCCTGATCAAGATAGTCACGAGCTTGTTCAGTGCGCCCGAGTGCCGCTTCCCAGAGCGCCGCCGCTAGCAGGGCATCGGCTTGTTGTGCCGGGTCACTGAACGAGGCCTGATTCAAATGCTCGACAAGGCGGCTTAGCAGCCGGTTGAGAGGGCCCTGTTCGGCGATGGCGGTTTCGGCGAAACCGGTGAGTTCGCCATCCTGATTCGCCTCATTCAAGGCCAGACGGCGCTCCAGGCTTTCCATCCAATTGCCCTGCTGCAGCGAAAGCGCAGCGAGAAGTCGATTGGGGGTGTCGGCCTCAGGGTTCAGGGTTTGCCAGCTCTGCGCCGCTTCTTCGATCAGGCTTTCGTCGTTGCTGAAACGGGCGGCAAAAGTGGCCCGCTCAGCCAGTGCTTCGGCGCCGTAGCGTCTGGCAGCCTCAAGGTAACCCTGGCTGGCCCGCTTGAAGTCACCGCGCTGCCCGGCAAACTCTGCTTGCAGCAGCGTGCTCAAGCCAGCAGCATCCAGTCCCTGCGTAACAGGCGGGGCGTTATCCATGGGGTCGGCAGTTAATGAAAGCCGCTCGTCGTTGGCATTGGGCGACAATTGGCAGCCACTCACGGATAACGTGATGGTGGCCAGGAAAAATAGTAGCAGACGTAGTGGCATGCGGATCTCAATCAGTTGGCCGAGTGCTCAGCATAGCGGCTTGCCTGCCTGCGGCAAAGTGGTGTGCGCCAGATCATTCTGTGCTGTGATAAGATAGTGCACTTTATCGTGCGGCGTTTAGCCCTCATATCTCTGTCCAGACTTGCCTGAGCAAGCCCAAATTGACGTGAAGACCGACACACTAGCGAAGACGCCTAACCCATGACGCTCCTTGCCCTGGGAATTAATCATCGCACCGCCAGCATCGCCGTGCGCGAACAGGTTGCCTTTACACCGGCGCAGCTCGACCACGCGCTGATGGAGCTGCGTGCCCTCCCGCAAATCAGTGAGGCTGCGGTACTGTCGACCTGCAACCGGACAGAACTGTATTGCGTGACTGACGCGGCAGGCGAAAAAGCCGTCCTTGACTGGCTGAGCCGCTTTCATCAGTTAAAGGTCGATGAGCTGGCCCACTGTGCCTACCACTACCTGGATAATGAGGCGGTTCGCCACCTGATGCGGGTTGCTGTGGGGCTCGATTCCATGGTGCTTGGCGAGCCGCAAATTCTTGGTCAACTCAAAGAAGCCTATCAACAGGCCCGTGAAGCCCAAGGCTTGGGCAGCGAGCTCGAACGGCTATTCCAGCATACGTTTGCCGTGGCCAAACAGGTACGCACAGAAACCGGTATCGGCAAGAACCCGGTGTCAGTCGCTTATGCGGCGGTCAGCATGGCCAGCCGGATTTTTGATGATTTTGGCCGTTCAAAAGCACTGTTGATCGGGGCAGGCGAGACTATTGAACTGGTCGCCCGACACCTCCATGAAGCCGGGGTGCGAAAGCTGACGGTGGCCAACCGGACCCGTGAGCGCGCCGAGCAGGTATCAGCGCCGCTCGGCGGCACGGCGATTACCCTGCCGGAGATCCCGGCGGCGCTGGAAGAAGCGGATATCGTGATTTCCTCCACGGCGTCTCCGCTACCGATTCTAGGCAAGGGAATGGTCGAGCGTGCCCTCAAGAAACGTCGTCATCGCCCGGTGTTCATGGTCGATATTGCCGTGCCTCGGGATATCGAGCCCGAAGTGGGCGACCTCGCCGATGTGTTCCTGTATACCGTTGATGACCTTGAAGAAGTTATTCAGGAAAACCGTCGCCATCGTCAGGTGGCCGCTGATCAGGCGGAGTCACTGATTGAGCATGGCGTTAGCGGCTGGCAGCATGAGCGGCGTATTCGCCATGGTGGCGAGCTTATTCGTGGTTATCGCCGCCATGGGGAGTCGCTGAGGGATACAGCGCGAGATCAGGCCCTTGAGCGGCTGGCGCGTGGCGAGGACCCGACAAAGGTTGTCGAGCGTCTGGCTCACCAACTGGCCAACCGGCTGATGCACCAGCCGACACAAACGCTGCGCGATGCGGCGTCTCAGGAAGATCACGCACTATTGGAAGCCGCACCGCGCCTGTTAATGCCTCCCAAGCCAGCCTTTGAGAAACCCTCGACATCGACGGCCAATCGCCAGAAGGATGATACGCCCGCATGAAAGAAACACTGCGCCAACGTTTAGATAGCTTTGCCGACCGATTTGAAGAGTTGTCGATGCTGTTGTCTGACCCTGAGGTGATCCAGGATCAGCAGCGGTTTCGCGATTACTCCCGCGAATATGCCGAACTTGATGAGCTGGTGGGGGCTTGGCAGCGCTATCGCCGAATCGAAAACGATATTGACGCAGCACAGCAGCTTAGCCAGGACAGCGACCCCGAGATACGCGAACTCGCTGAGATGGAGATCGACGACGGACGTGGGCAGTTGGACGCGTTAGATGCTGAACTCAAGCGACTGCTGGTGCCCAAGGACCCTGATGATGGTCGTGGCGTCTACCTGGAAGTCCGCGCGGGAACGGGCGGCGATGAAGCCTCATTGTTTGCCGGTGACCTGTTTCGCATGTATTCCCGGTATGCAGAAAAGCGCGGTTGGCGCGTGGAAGTGGTGAGTGCCAGCCATGGCGAGCAAGGCGGGTATAAAGAGATTATTTCCCGGGTTAAAGGTGATGGCGTCTACGCCCGGCTGAAATTTGAGTCGGGGGCGCACCGTGTTCAGCGCGTCCCCGCCACCGAATCCCAAGGGCGTATCCATACCTCGGCGTGTACCGTGGCCGTGATGCCCGAAGTCGACGATGTTGGTGATGTGGATATCAATGCCGGTGATCTGCGCGTCGATACCTTCCGCTCAAGCGGGGCGGGCGGTCAGCACGTCAACACTACCGACTCGGCGATTCGCATTACCCACCTGCCATCCGGCGTGGTCGTGGAATGCCAGGAAGAGCGCAGCCAGCATAAAAACCGTGCCAAGGCGATGTCACTGCTGGCGGCCAAATTGAAGCAAAGTGCCCAGGACGCACAGCGCCAGGACCAGGCCGATACCCGCCGCTCGCTGGTGGGCTCGGGGGATCGCAGTGAGCGTATTCGCACCTATAACTTTCCCCAGGGGCGGATTACCGATCATCGCATCAACCTGACACTTTACAAGTTGACCGAAGTGGTTAGCGGCGAGCAGCTCGATGACGTGATCGACCCGCTGGTGCACGAGTATCAGGCGGAGCAGTTATCTGCCCTGCAGGGTGCCTGATGACCCTGGATGTGCTGCTACGAAAGGCAACGGAGCGGCTAGTGCGGGCAGGCTCGCCCAGTGCGCGGCTGGATGCCGAGGTGTTGCTTGGGCATGTTATCCAACGTGACCGCACCTGGCTGTATACCTGGGGGGATAAAGGCTGTTCAACCTGGCAACAGGCGCGATTCGATGCGCTTGTGGCTGCCCGCGCCCAGGGCTATCCCGTGGCCTACTTGACCGGAGAACGCGAATTCTGGGGTCTGCGCCTCATGACATCGCCGGATACACTGATTCCCAGGCCCGATACCGAAACACTGGTGGCGTTGGCGTTAAGCCGCGCGGCACAGCCTCAGGGCCGTTTGCTGGATATCGGTACTGGAACGGGCGCGATTGCCCTGGCGTTTGCCAGTGAACGGCCCGATTGGCAGGTGACCGGCGTCGACCTGCTCCCTGCCGCCGTCGCGCTGGCGCAAACAAATGCCGCAAAGCTGGGCCTTGGCAATGCCTGTTTCCAGCAAAGTGACTGGTTTAGCGCCTTTGCTGTGCCCCGTGAAACGGCAGCTTTCGATGTGATTGTCGCCAACCCGCCATACATAGCGGCGGATGATCCACATTTGAAACGGGGAGACGTGCGTTTTGAGCCGGCGTCTGCCCTGGTGGCCGACGCCGATGGCATGGCTGATTTGCTGCATCTCATCGTCACGGCAAAGGCTTACCTGGCCGATTCGGGTTGGCTGATGCTTGAACATGGCCATGATCAAGCCGCCGAACTTCGCGAGGCCATGCTGGTAGCGGGCTATCAAAACGTTGAAACGGTTCGCGACCTCGGAGGCCATGAACGCGTTACGCTAGGTTTTTTTAACTACCGCCTGATTCTTCAGTAATGGATCCTGCCATGAAAGCAAAAAACAAAACGCTGGACCGCATCGATTTGAAAATTCTGCGCTGTCTGCAGGAAAACGCGCGAATTTCGTACGTGGATCTGGCCACCGAGGTGGGGCTGTCGACCACTCCTTGCCTGGAGCGGGTCAAGCGTCTTGAAAAAGCCGGTATTATTCGCGGCTATCAAGCGATTCTCGACCCTCAGGCACTCAAGGCGAATTTACTGGTGTTTGTCGAGATAAGTCTGGAAACCCAGTCCCCCGCCGTTTTCGATGAATTCCGACGCGCCGTCGAAAAACTGCCGCAAATTCAGGAATGTCACCTGGTCTCAGGGCAGTTTGATTACATTTTAAAATGCCGTATTCCGGAAATGTCGGCGTATCGCCAGCTGCTTGGTGATGTTGTCCTGACCCTGCCGGGCGTCAAGGAGTCGAAGAGTTACGTGGTCATGGAGGAGGTAAAAGAAAGCTTCAGCCTGCATGTGCCTGAGTTTGAGGAATTCGAGGAAAAGTAGCCCATGATGGATGATCACGCGCTGCTGCGCTATAGCCGCCAGATAATGCTGCCAGAGGTTGATATCGAGGGTCAGGAGCGGCTGATCGATAGCCATGCGCTGATTGTCGGTGCCGGTGGGTTAGGGTCGCCGGCGGCGCTGTACCTGGCGGCGGCGGGGGTCGGGCATATCACGCTGGTCGATGCGGACAGCGTTGAGCTTTCCAATTTGCAGCGTCAAATTGCTCACCAGCAGGCGAGTATCGGTCACAACAAGGCGGATTCAGCCAAGGCCAGTGTGCAGGCGCTCAACCCCGAGTGCCGTGTCATTACGGTTGAGGAGCACGCCCAGGGTGAGCTGCTCGAGCGATTGGTTGCCGCCGCCGATGTGGTGCTTGATTGCACGGATCGCTTTTCCAGCCGTTACGCTATCAATGCCGCTTCGCAAAAAGCCAGGGTGCCGCTGGTATCCGGGGCCGCGATTCGTTTTTCAGGTCAATTGGCGGTATTTGACCCGCGTCTGCCCGAGGCGCCCTGTTACGCCTGTTTGTACCCACCCGATGGGCAGGGCGACGATGCGTTGAGCTGTGCAGAAAGCGGCGTGATGGCTCCCTTGGTCGGCGTGATTGGCTGTTTTCAGGCCGTTGAGGCATTCAAGCTGCTTAGTGGTGCAGGCAAAGCCCACCAGGGACTGTCGCTTTTCGAGGCGTTAAGCGGACACTGGCGGCACTTTAATGTCCCCAGGGATCCTGCCTGCCCGGTGTGCGCGCCTGCCCATTAAGGGGTATCGGTTTCTTTGCTATTGGCGGCGTCGTCAGCCGGGAAGCTGGCTTTCTGCGGACCCTGTGGCTTTGACGACTCGTTTTTCCCCTTGCTGTTGAAGTCCTTCGGCGGTTGCGATGAAAAGACACTGTTGAAAATGTCGTTATCCGGATTCATGTCGATGCTGCCATGAAAGACGCTGCCGTCCTCCAGAACGAGGCAGGGAGTGGTGAGGGTGCCGGTCACGTGCGCCCCGTCATGAACCGTTATCTTATGCAGGGCAACCAGGTTGCCGTCCACGCTACCCGAAACACGCAAGGTATGCGCGTAGACATCGCCACTGAGGCTGCCATTTTTGCCCAGTGTCACCGTGTGTTGTTTGCAGGTCACGACGCCAGTGATCTGGCCTTCGATGGTAATGTCTTCGTCGCTGTTGATATCCCCATGAACCTGCGTATTGCTGCCAATGACCGAGGTGCTTTGCCGTGACGCCTTGGGGAGACTGATGGTCTCCTCGGTTTGAGGTATTTCCTGTTGAGCGTCAGTCGTGCTGTGTGGCGCGGTAGGCGGTTTGGTTTTACTGAACATGCGATATACCTGTTGGGGTTGATAGGGGGTGCCAAGGCGTCAATAGCAAAATGATGGCATCGGTTCATGCGATAATATTAATTTACGCTGAACATTGTTAAGTCAAAGCGCAAAGATACCGCGCAACTCGCCTTGTATTCTTGACGTTAGCTTATCAGCTTGGGTCTATAACATTGACGCTGAATGAAGAGCAGGGGCATCGCATCTCATGGGTACTGAAACATGGCTGATTTTGCTTGGCGTTACGGTTATGACGTTGATTATTTTGGATGGCAGGCGTAGAAAACTGAAAAAACGGGCAGCGAGCAGCCATAACGCTTCAAGCGTAAGCGCCCGAACCGATGATGCAGCAATGGTTGATAATGTACAGAGCCTGCCAGCTTTGTCCGGTGTGCTCACGGCGCCTGACGAGTCGCCCCTTCGCGACGGTTGTGTATCGCTTGAGCCCCCACGCAGAGAGGGAAGCTATCTGGGCGCCGCGACGCAGATAGCAGGCAACATCATTGCCAATGAAGGCGTGTCGATTAAAGGGCGCGTTGTGGGGGCTGTGATTGCCAGGCATCAACTGATCCAGTTGAGCGCCAGTAGCGTGGTCAGCGCTGACCTGGAGGGAGGGCATGTGTGTATAGACGGCTACCTTGACGGTGATGTCCATGCCAGTGATCGATTGACACTGATGCCGAGTGCCAACGTGCGTGGTGCGATGTCAACGAACCGCTTTGAATGCCATTCAGGTGCCAAGGTCACAGGTACCGTCGCAGCCTGTCAGCCCACGGGTAGATGACCATAAAAAAGCCCGCTTGGTAGCGGGCGTGACGTCAGTGTGATCAACGTCAAAGGGAACCTATCCAAACGTAGTTAGCAACTACCCGTGGATCGGTCAGGGGACTTTGGGGTCGGCACTAGAGACGGATCAGGTAGTCAAAGGCGCCCAGTGATGCCTTGGCGCCTTCGCCCATGGCAATGACGATCTGTTTGTAAGGTACGGTGGTGACGTCCCCGGCGGCAAAAATGCCCGGTACTGATGTCATGCCATGTGCATCGACAATGATTTCGCCGCGCGGGCTCATCTCGATGGGCGAGTCTTTCAGCCATTCGGTGTTGGGTACCAGGCCAATCTGCACAAAAATACCTTCCAGCGCGACGTGCTTGATTTCGTCGTTGGTGCGGTCCTTGTAGGTCAAGCCATTCACGCGGCTGCCATCGCCGATCACTTCGGTGGTCTGGGCGTTGAGGATAATATCCACGTTGGGCAGGCTCTTGAGCTTTTTCTGCAGGACAGCGTCGGCGCGCATTTCGCCCATGAACTCGATCAGCGTCACGTGCCCGACAATGCCTGCCAGGTCAATCGCGGCCTCTACGCCAGAGTTGCCGCCGCCGATCACGGCGACATGCTTGCCCTTGAAAAGCGGACCATCGCAGTGAGGGCAGTAAGCCACGCCTTTGTTACGGTAGGTCTGTTCACCGGGCACGTTCATTTCACGCCAGCGCGCGCCAGTGGCCAGTACCAGGGTCTTGCTTTTAAGCGTGGCACCGGACGCCAGTATCACTTCGTGAAGGCCGCCTTCGGTATCGGCAGCTTTGAGCGAGTTGGCGCGCTGCAGGTTCATCACGTCCACTTCATAGTCCTTGACGTGTTCTTCAAGCGCGCTGACCAGCTTGGGTCCTTCGGTGTGCGATACCGAGATAAAGTTCTCGATGCCCATGGTGTCGGCCACCTGACCGCCGAACCGTTCGGCAGCAATGCCGGTATTGATGCCTTTGCGTGCCGAATAAATGGCCGCGGCGGCGCCGGCGGGACCACCGCCAATCACCAGGGTGTCAAAGGCGGCTTTTTCGCTGAGCTTTTTGGCCTCGCGCTCGATGGCACCGGTATCCACCTTGGCAAGAATTTGATCAAGGGTCATGCGGCCTTGATCAAAGGGTTTGCCATTGAGGTAGATGCTGGGCACCGACATGATCTCACGGTTTTCCACCTCGTCCTGGAACAGCGCGCCGTCGATGGCAACGTGGCGAATGTTGGGGTTGAAAATCGCCATCAGGTTGAGTGCCTGAACAACATCGGGGCAGTTCTGGCAAGACAGGGAATAGTAGGTTTCAAATACCAGTTCCTGATCAAGCGCACGGATCTGGTCGAGTACATCCTCACTGGTCTTGGGCGGGTGACCACCAACCTGCAGTAAAGCCAGCACGAGAGAGGTGAACTCGTGGCCCATGGGAATGCCAGCAAACACGACGCCAGTGTCTTCGCCGGGCCGGGTAATGGCAAAAGACGGTGTGCGCGGATTGTCGCCTTCCGTTGACAGGGTGATCTTGTCGCTCAAGCCGCTAATCTCTTGTAGCAGGCTGAGCAATTCCTTTGATTTATCTTCGTCATCCAGCGAGGCGACAAGCTCAAGTGGATGCGTCACTTTCTCCAAATACGCTTTTAGCTGATCTTTTAAATTGGCGTCGAGCATGATCGAAACAACCTCTTGGCTGGCAAAGGTGTGTGACGGCAACTGGGTCGTCGTTTCAAGGGGATCAGACAACGGCACCCGGGTGATGCCCGGGTGCCTGTTGAAAACTAGCGCGTTGCGGTGCCGTTAATTGGGTTAGATCTTGCCGACCAGATCCAGCGATGGTGCGAGGGTCTCTTCGCCTTCTTTCCACTTGGCAGGGCAGACTTCGTTCGGGTTGGCGCGAACGTATTGAGCCGCTTTCACCTTGCGCAGAAGTTCTTCGGCGTTGCGGCCAATGTTGCCGGCATTGATTTCAACGATTTGAATCTTGCCGTCGGGGTCGACAACGAAGGTGCCGCGCTCGGCGAGACCCGCGTCTTCAATCAAAACGTCAAAGTTGCGTGAAATGCGCAGCGTCGGGTCGGCAATCATTGGGAATTGCAGTTTGCCGATCGTCTCTGAACTATCGTGCCAGGCTTTGTGAGTAAAGTGCGTATCAGTTGAGACGCTGTAAATTTCGACACCCAGCTTTTTAAACTCTTCATAGTTGTCTGCCAGGTCGCCAAGCTCAGTGGGGCAGACAAAGGTAAAGTCAGCTGGGTAGAAAAAGAAGATGCTCCACTGGCCTTGTAGATCGGCATCAGAAACGTCAACGAACTCTCCGTTCAAGTAAGCGGTTGCGTTGAAAGGTTTAACTTCAGAATTGATCAAAGACATTCAGAACATCTCCATTGGCAGCGAATGACAGTAAAATAACTTGCTTATTAGACTAAGGATTAAGTCATGTCTAATAAAATTGGGAAAAAACATCGGTTAGATAGAAAAAAACTATTGAAGGCACCACCATTCATCAAGGTGATGTGTTGCGCTACGCTGGAGGTGGGCCGACTACCTGCGGAAATAATACTTTTCTCAATCGTCTTGCGATAGCGGGCTCCGCGTCGCAAAATTCGCACGGTCAGTCGCGCAGTGGCGAACGGGTAAGGTCAAGAACCTTACTTGAGTTTATCGTTAGTTTCACTAAGGAGCAGGTTAATGGGGAACATCCACAAACTTTCCAGGGCCGTTGCGGCCATTTCACTTGCCGCAGCGGCAACCACCGTTAATGCCGATGAAGTCCGGGTTTACAATTGGTCCGACTATATTGCACCCGATACATTGGAAAAATTCACGGAACGCACGGGCATTGACGTCACGTACGACGTGTTTGACAGCAACGAAATACTGGATGCGGCATTGCTTTCGGGCCGGTCCGGCTACGATGTGGTGGTACCGTCTACCTACTACCTCACGCGGCAGATGAAAGCCGATGTTTATCAACCGCTGGATCACGACAAGATTCCCAATTTAAAGCACTTGAACCCGGCATTGATGGAGAACCTGGAAGCGGTTGATCCAGGCAGTGAGTACTCGGTGCCTTATATGTGGGGTACCAACGGGATCGGCTATAATGTTGATCGCGTCAAAGAAATCCTGGGTGAGGATGCCCCGGTCGACAGCTGGGCCTTGCTTTTTGACCCTGAGATTACCGGACAACTCAGCGAGGCAGGTTGCGGGCTGTCAATGCTGGATTCCGGCGATGAAATGCTCTCGCCCGCGATGGTATATCTGGGCTTGGACCCCACAAATGAAAGCCGTGAAGACCTTGAGGCGGCAGGTGAGTTACTTGCTAAAGTACGTGATGACATAACCTACTTCCACTCGTCTCGCTATGTGTCGGATCTGGCCAACGGTGATATTTGTGTCGCGGCCGGTTACTCAGGTGATATTTTCCAGGCGGCCGACCGGGCAGAAGAAGCCGGGCGTGACTTTGAAATTGCCTACAGCATTCCCAAAGAAGGCGCGGCACTCTGGTTTGACATGATGGCGATTCCCGCCGATGCGCCCAATCCTGATAACGCCCATGCCTTTATCAACTTTATTCTCGACCCGCAAATCGCCGCCGAAATAACCGAGTACGTGCGGTATGCCAACCCTAACGCTGCGGCGGATGAATACCTTTCTGATGAGATTCTCAACGATCCCGCCATCTACCCTGATACCGACGTGATGGATAACCTCTACGTGCAGGTTGAAAAGCCTCAGGACATCCAGCGCGCTCGCACTCGCATCTGGAACCGCGTAAAATCCGGCCGTTAAGATACGTTCATCCGACGGCGAGCCCAGGCATCTACACGATTGGCCTGGGCTCGCTGTTCGTTTTTTGATTGCCCGTTGTCTGCGGGCCTTTTCATGGGAGTGGCGAATGGTGACCACGCCGCTATCGAACGACGCGTCATCCAATCTTCCTGCCAATGCGGCTGCTATGCGTGCCCTGGGCAAAGCCCCTCGGTTTGCGGATGACATCGTGTTGGAGGTGAAGCGGTTAAGCAAACGCTTTGATGATGCCCTGGCGGTAGATGACGTCAATCTGCAGGTAAAGCGCGGTGAGATTTTTGCCCTGCTGGGGGGGTCCGGCTCTGGCAAGTCGACGTTGCTACGCATGTTGGCGGGGTTTGAAACACCCACCGAGGGACGTATCTTGCTGGGCGGCGACGATATTACCGCCGTGCCGCCGCACAAGCGGCCCATCAACATGATGTTTCAATCCTATGCGCTGTTTCCGCACTTGACCGTGGCCCAGAACATCGCATTCGGGCTAAAGCAGGACAAACTGCCAAAGGCAGATATTGAGGCGCGGGTCGCGCACATGCTCAAGCTGGTGCACATGGAGCGTTTTGCCAAGCGTAAGCCACACCAGCTTTCCGGTGGCCAGCGCCAGCGTGTGGCGCTTGCGCGCTCGCTGGCCAAACGCCCCAAGCTGCTGCTGCTTGATGAGCCGATGGGGGCACTGGACAAGAAGCTGCGTACCGAAATGCAGCTGGAAGTGGTCGAGATCATTGAGCAAGTCGGGGTGACGTGCATCATGGTCACCCACGATCAGGAAGAAGCCATGACCATGGCCGACCGGGTGGCGATCATGGCCGACGGATGGATCGAGCAGGTGGGCTCACCGATCGATGTCTATGAAAGCCCGGTCAGCCGCATGGTGGCCGAATTTGTAGGCACCGTAAACTTGTTCGAGGGGGAAATCGTCGAGGACGCTGCGGACCACTGCAAAATTGTGTCACCAGTGCTTGAGCGGCCGATTTATATCGACCATGGGATCACCACCCAGGCCGTGGACCGGCGGGTGTGGGCCGCGCTTAGGCCTGAGAAGATCTGGCTGACCCGCGAGTGCCCATCCGCCCCCCATAACTGGAGCGAAGGCAAGGTGGAAGATATCGCCTATTTGGGCGGCTTTTCGCTTTATTACGTGCGCACTCCCAGTGGTCAGCTCATCAAGGTCAGTATGGCCAATACCGAGCGTCGTGGCGACCGACCTACCTGGGAAGATCAAGTGTACGTGTACTGGGAAGATCATAGCGCCATGGTGCTGAACCGTTAGCATGGGCACCTTACTCGTCTATGAAAAGCGCCTTTTGCGGTGGGCGCTCAGGAGATCGCCTAAATGATGCCTGCTCGATTTTCCGCCATGCTGAAGCGCCTGCAACTGGGACGGCGTGCGGTGATTGCGTTGCCCCTTCTGTGGCTGACGCTATTCTTTCTGCTGCCCTTTGCGTTGGTGCTGAAAATCAGTTTCTCTGAGGCCGCCATCGCGGTGCCGCCGTACGGGCCCCTGGTTGAGGTGGTCGACCAAACCCTGAATATTGCGCTCAACCTGGGAAATTATCTTTTTCTGGCATCGGATTCGTTGTATGTGGCGGCGTATTGGGGGTCGCTGAAAACCGCCTTCATCTCGACCCTGGCCTGCCTGTTGATCGGTTACCCCATGGCCTATGCCATGGCGCGAGCGAGTGCCCGTTGGCAGATGATTTTATTGCTGCTGGTGATGCTGCCATCCTGGACATCGTTTCTGATCCGGATCTACGCCTGGATGGGCATCCTCAGCAACAGCGGCTTACTGAATAACCTGCTGATAGGCATGGGGCTGATCGACTCCCCCTTGCGTATGATGAATACCCAGTTTGCGGTGATTATCGGGATTGTCTATGCCTACCTGCCATTCATGGTGCTACCGCTCTATGCTCACTTGACCCGGCTGGATAATGCATTGCTCGAGGCAGCATCAGACCTGGGGTCGCGCAAGTTGAATACCTTCATCAAGATCACGTTGCCCCTGTCGATGGGCGGCATTATTGCTGGCTCCATGCTGGTGTTCATTCCTGCCGTGGGCGAGTTTGTGATCCCTGAACTGCTGGGCGGCCCGGATACCTTGATGATCGGCAAGATACTGTGGCAGGAGTTCTTCAACAATCGCGATTGGCCCGTGGCCTCGGCGCTTGCCATGGTCATGTTGCTGCTGCTGTTGATCCCCATTGTCTGGTTCCACCGTCATCAGTCTCGGGAGTTGAACGAATGAGCCTTGCCAAGCCACGTCTCCGTTTTAGCAGCGTCATGCTGGTCCTGGGGCTGCTCTTTCTGTATGTGCCGATGCTGGTGCTGGTGGTGTACTCGTTCAACGCCTCCCAACTGGTGACGGTATGGGCGGGGTTTTCTACCCAATGGTATGGGGAGCTGTTTCGCGATGAGCAAATCCTTTCAGCCATATGGATGAGCCTGCGCATTGCCTTTTTCTCCGCCAGCATGGCGGTATGCCTGGGGACCATCGCGGCGTTTGTGATGACTCGTTATGGGCAATTTCGCGGCAAAACGGCGCTTTCGACCATGATAACGGCCCCATTGGTAATGCCTGAAGTGATCACCGGGCTGTCGCTATTACTGCTGTTCGTGCAAATGGCCCAGATCACGGGGTGGCCTGCCGACCGGGGGATGGCGACCATCTGGATTGCGCATACCACCTTCTGCAGTGCTTACGTCGCCGTGGTGGTGGCAGCTCGCCTGCGTGAGATTGATCGGTCTATCGAGGAGGCCGCGATGGACCTGGGATCGCCGCCGATGAAAACCTTTTTCTGCGTAACGCTGCCGGTAATTGCACCAGCGTTGGTGGCAGGTTGGCTGTTGGCCTTTACGCTGTCGCTGGATGACCTGGTGATTGCCAGCTTTGTATCGGGGCCTGGGGCCAATACGCTGCCAATGGTGGTGTTTTCATCGGTGCGAATGGGCGTATCGCCAAAAATTAATGCGCTGGCAACGCTGATCATTTTAGCGGTATCCCTGGCAACGCTGCTGGCGTGGTATATCATGCGTCGCAACGAGGCCAAGCGACAACAGGTGTTGAAAGCATCAGGTTAGAGCACATCGTCATCGCTGCCCAGACTGACGCTTTCCAGTTCGCCGGTGACCAGCGATACCTCGATAGCCAACTGGATGGGCGCGCAGCACTGGTGGCAATCCTCCCAGGTAACATGACTGCCCTGTGAAGGATCAATCAATAGTGTTAACAAGGTATCGCAGTAGGGGCAGTAGGCGTCATACTCTACTAAGGTATCTTCTTGCATGGTGCGATCCTTTTGCAATTGACACTTAAGTGTAGCAGCCGTGTCATCGAGAGGCATTGCCGTATGCAATCAGTTAGGCTAAACGCCGTTTTATAACGCAATGGAGAGCAGCGATGAAGTTACGACAGTTGGCCATAGCGGCCTTGGTGGCCTTGCCGGTAGCCGCATGGGCGGAAACACCCAACATAACGCCCGGGTCGTGGGAATTTGTCAGCACCACCACCGTGACCGGCGACATGCCGATTCCTGACCAGACCGATACCGAACAGCAGTGCATCACCCAGGAAGATCTGGACGATGCCGATTTGGGCTTTATTGAAGAAGAGGAAGGCTGCGAGTTGCTCAATCAGGACACCAGTGCTGACGGCCTTTCCTACAGCATGGTATGCCGGGCTGACGGCGGCGAAGCCAATATCGATGGTGATATGCAGTTTATGGGGGAGCGCATCGAAGGGTCTGTCGATATCATGACGCAATCGCCCATGGGCGAGCTGAACATGCAAACCCAGATTGAAGGTCAGCGCTTAGGCGATTGTTGAGCTTAGTCTGACGCGACATGCCAAAGAGGGCGCGCCGCTGAGGCGCGCCCTCTTTGTTTATTGGAAAAGGGTTATTGGAAAAGGGGTATTGGAAACGCTTATTGCCAACCGAAATACAGGGGCACGCCTTGGCTAACGTTCCGATGTCGATTGAGCGATTTCATGCTCCAGTCGACGTTTGACCGCCCCTGGCGAGCCACTGTGTCGAGACAGTAAATCGTAGGCGACCGGCACCACAAACAGCGTGAACAGCGTGGCAGCTCCCACTCCAGCCATGATGACAATACCGATCACATAGCGCGACTCGGAGCCCGGGCCGCTGGATACGATCAGGGGAACCGCTCCTGCCATGGTGGTGATGGCGGTCATTAAAATCGGTCGCAGGCGGGTGACCGAGGCTTCGATGAGGGCATCACGGAAAGCCTTGCCTTCATCGCGCAACTGATTGGCGAACTCGACGATCAGTATGCCGTTTTTAGCGGCGAGGCCGATCAGCAGTACCAGCCCCACCTGGCTATAAATATTCAGCGATTGGCCGGTTAACCACAGCGCCAACAAGGCGCCGCTCATGGCAAGCGGTACCGTGAGCATGATGACCAAGGGGTGAATGAAGCTTTCAAACTGAGCAGCCAATACCAGAAATACCACCAGTGCGCCCAGCACCAGAAGGAAAGTGGTCGCGCCGCTGGCGTCCTGGAAATCCCTGGATGCCCCGGCGACGTTGGTCTGCGCTTCTTCAGGCAGCAGCGTATCCGCGCTTTGTTCAAGGTAGGTGAGGGCTTCTCCCAGTGGGTAGCCATCCGCCAGGTTGGCTTCGATGGTGATCGAGCGCACGCGATCGAAACGGTTAAGTGTACTGGCCCCTGCCGCGTCGCTTAAGGTCACAAGACTCGCCAGGGGAATAAGCTCGCCCGAGCGCCGTGAACGGACCTGAATGTTATCCAGCGAGCGGGGGCTGTTCTGGCTGGCGCGATCGCCTTCAACGATGACATCGTATTCTTCACCGTTATCGACATAGCGGGTGACGTTGCGCCCACCCAGCAGCACTTCCAGCGTGCGACCGATCTCGCTGACCGTGACCCCCAGAGCGGCGGCTCGCTGCTCGTCTATCTCCACGTTGAGTTGCGGTTGCGTCTCATCGTAGTTGCTTTCGATGGCGCGAATGCGTGGGTTATCGTCGCGGATATGATCAATCAGTCGGTCGCGCCACTCGGCCAGTTCTTCGTAGGTGCCCCCGCCGAGTACAAACTGTACGGGCTTTTGCGTACGCTGGCCGAAGCCTTGACGCATGACCGGAAATGCCTGGACGCCGGGTAAGGTGTTCAGCTCGGCGCGAACATCGTCCATGATTGCCCAAGCGCTACGGCGACTGCCCCAGTCGGCCATATTGACGATGATGAAACCGCTGTTGAAGTTTTCAATATTGCCGTAGCCGCGAGGCGCGCGAACGACAATCCGTTCCAGCTCACCGCTGTCAACCATTGGCGTCAAGCGGGCTTCTATCTCATCCATGTAATCCATCATGTAGTCAAAGGTGGCGCCTTCGGGCCCGTTGACCAGCACGATGAAGTTACCCCGATCTTCCTGGGGGGTGTACTCGTTGGGCAATAGTTGACTTAACCAGGCGGTTAGCGCAATCAGTAGCCCAAAGACGGCGATTACCCAACTGCGCCGCGCAAGTAACACGTCGAGTAACGATTGATAGCGGCGCTGGGCGCTGCGCATGATGCGTTGCACGCGTTGGGAAAGGCGGCTGTCGTGCATGCGCGGCGAGAGTATTTTAGACGCCATCATCGGTGTCAATGTTAGTGCCAGCAACGTGGAGATGGCGACCGCTGCGGCCATGGTGAGGGCAAACTCGGAAAATAACCGCCCAATATCGCCCTGCAGCATGCTGAGCGGCACAAAGACGGCGATCAACACCAGTGTGGTGGCAATGACCGCAAAGGCGATCTGGCGGGTGCCACGAAACGCGGCCACCAGCGGTGTTTCGCCTTCGTCATGCATGCGCCGATTGATGTTTTCCAGGACGACAATGGCGTCATCGACAATCAACCCGATCGCCAGCACCAGTGCCAGCAGGGTCAGCAGGTTAATGGTAAAGTTCATGACCGCCAGCGCAGTAAAGGCACCAATGATGGCGATCGGCACCGTAACCGCCGGGACCAGCGTGGTACGCAGGTTGCCCAAAAACAGGAACATGACCACAATAACCAATACCATCGAGATCAATAACGTCAACACGACCTGCTTGATGGCCCCCGAGACGAACACCGACGCGTCGTAGTTCAAACTGAGTGACATGCCATCGGGAAGCGTCGATTGCAGCTGCTCAAGCTCTTGGCGCACCGCGTCTGAAAGTTCAACGACGTTGGCGGTCGACTGCATGATCATGCCAAGCCCGACCATGGGAACGCCGTTGGCGCGGAAGACCGTGCGGTCCTCCACGGAGCCGACCTCGACGTCGGCGACGTCTCCAAGGCGGACCAGGTAGCCATCGTCGCCTTCGACAAGCGGGAGTGCCTGAAAGTCATCGGCGGTTTCAAAGGTGCGCGGTAAGCGAACGATGAATTGGCGATCCTCGGATTCAATGGCACCGGCGGGGAGCTCAACGTTTTCGGCCCGTAATGAATCTTCAATATCGCTGACGGTTAAGTTCCGTGCCGCCATGGCGTTGCGGTCAATCCAGATGCGCATGGCATAGTCACGGCCACCGCCCACGCGCACCCTGGCCACTCCCGGTTGTACCGAAAGGCTATCCACCAGAAAGCGGTTGGCATAGTCGGTAAGCTCGGTGATCGAGTAGCCATCTCCCGAAAGGCTTAGCCATACCACGACTTCCTCGCTGCTATCGGCTTTGCTTACCTCGGGGTTCTCGGCATCGTCGGGCAGGTTGCGCAACGCACCGCCTATCCGGTCGCGCACGTCGTTGGCTGCCGCGTTGATATCCATGGTCAGGGCAAATTCGATATCAATACGTGAGCGGCCGTCCTCACTTTCGGAGGTGATCAGTTCGATTCCTTCCACCCCGGCGATGCGGTCTTCAAGCACCTGGGTAATGCGTGTTTCAACGACGCTTGCCGAGGCCCCGGGGTAGCGGGTATCAATACTCACGATCGGAGGATCCACGGTGGGGTATTCCTGAAGCGGCAAGCGATCAAGTGCCAGGAGGCCAAAGGCAATGATCAATGCCGCCATCACCACCGCCAGGACAGGGCGTTGAACCGATATGTCCGATAAGCGCATTAGCGATCAGCCTCAAGTAACTCGCGTACACTGGTATCCTCGTCAATCAGGCCCATCAGCCTCACCGCTTGACCATCCCTGGCTCGCTGCAGGCCATGCACCACGACGATGTCATTGGCCGCTAGCCCTTCGTTAATTTCCACTTCGCCTGCCCGACGCTCGCCCAATTCGACGCTCTGCTGGCGAAGCCGAGGAGTGCTCTCGTGATCGTCGATCAGCATCACAAAGTGGCGATTACCATTGGGTTGGACAGCTGCTTCGGGGACGACCACGCTTTGTCGGGGCTGCTGGCGAACTACGATTTCCATTAGCATGCCTGGACGTAGCCGTTCATCCGGATTGTCGATTTCCGCGCGAATGCCAATGCTGCGTGTTACCGGGTCGACGCGCGTCCCCAGGCTGGCAATTTCACCGTTGAAAACCTCGTCTGGATAGGCGGCGGTGGTGGCGCTGAGCGATAACCCAGGCGCAAGTCGGCTGAGGTAGGTTTCAGGGACACTGAAATCCAGCTTCATGACGTCCAGTTTGTCAAGCGTGACCAGCTCCATACCCGGTGTCACCAATGCACCAGGGCTCAAATTGCGTATGCCGACACGGCCACTGAACGGGGCGGTTAGTCGATAATCCGCAAGACGTGCACGTAATGCCGCAATTTCAGCCTCGGCCTGGTCAACGCGCGACTGGTTATCTTCTACGTCAGCGCGAGCTGCCAAATTGCGGTTCTGTAACTCAGAGGCGCGTCCCAGGGCATTAAGCCGCTCGTCTCGAAGCGATTGTGCGACCCTTAAACGTGCCTGCTCTTCAGCGTCCTGCAGGCGAATGAGCGTATCGCCCTCGGTCACACGCTGGCCGTCCTGAAAATTGATGTCGGCAATGGTATCGGTGACGGTGGCCGATAACGTCACGCTTTCATCGGCGCGTAGCGTACCCAATGCTTCAATGGGGTCAGACCAGGGAGCAAGCATGGCGCGAACACCAATCACGCTGGGCTCGGATTGAGCCAGGCTGGCGATGGGGGCAGTGATGAGCAGTAGCGTGACAGCCAGGCGGCGGCACAATAAAGGCATAAGTCTCTCTGCAATACGTGGACCGCGTGCGCTGACGCCAGGCAGCGGTTTATGTTGTCAATGTCGATAGCTGTTTAATTTTATACAAAAGCTATATTTATTATTTCAATGATACAATAAAAAAGCCTTGAGAGGCTGTTAAAATGCCGCCTTTTGCCAAGCTTGGAGCGCTAACGAATGACCTACGATGTCGTGATCATTGGGGCTGGTGCGGCAGGCCTGATGTGTGCTGCCCAGGCGGGCTATGCCGGAAAGCGTGTGTTGGTGATTGATCATGCGAAAAAAGCCGGCAAAAAAATCCTGATGTCAGGCGGGGGGCGCTGCAACTTTACCAATCTTGGCACTACGCCACAGCACTTTTACTCGTCAAACCCCTACTTTTGTATTTCGGCGTTAAAACGCTACCGGCCCGAGCATTTTGTCGAGCTGGTAGAGCGTCATGGGATTGACTACGTAGAAAAAACGCCCGGTCAGCTATTCTGTGCGACCTCTGCCAAAGAGATCGTCCGCATGCTGCTCACCGAGTGCGAGTGGGCGGGCGCTGACATACGTCTCAGTACTCAGGTCACCCGCGTCGAGGAGCAGGGCAGTGCCATGCGGCTAACGACCTCAATAGGTAGTATCGATGCGGGTGTCGTGGTCGTGGCAAGCGGCGGACTGTCGATTCCGACCATGGGGGCGAGTAGTTTCGGGTACGACCTCGCCCGTCAGTTTGGCCTTGCCGTGCGGCCGACGACGCCAGGTCTTGTACCGTTTACGCTCAGCGATCAGTGGAAAGCCAGGGCCAGCGATCTGTCGGGCGTCAGCTTGCCGGTGACAGTGAGCGCTGGCTCGCAACGTTTTAACGAGCCCATGCTATTTACCCATCGCGGGTTATCCGGCCCTGGCATGTTGCAAGCGTCCAGCGTCTGGGCACCCGGCGAGGCGATTGAAATTGATTTATTACCGCAGCAGGATGCCAAAGCGTTGCTGCACCATGCCCGAGAGCACACACCTAAGCGCCAGTTGGCCACCTGGTTGATGGATTATTTGCCCAAGCGAGTGGCGCAATCGCTTTGTGACTGGTATCCAGAAGGCCACGACAAGCAACCGCTGGCGCAATACAGCAATACGCAGCTTGAGCGTTGGGCGGCGCGGCTAAATCGTTGGCAGTTGAAACCTGCCGGAACGGAAGGGTGGCGAACGGCGGAGGTGACGATGGGAGGGGTGGATACCCAGGCAATTTCATCCAAGACCTTTGAGGTCAGCGGATTGCCCCAATTGCGATTCATCGGTGAAGTGCTCGATGTGACCGGCGAGCTGGGGGGGTATAACTTTCAGTGGGCCTGGGCCAGCGGGGTAGCCTGCGGCCAGGCTTGCTGACCCAGGCAAACTGTGTCGGCTAGGTGGTCGCTTTGGCAAGCAACTTGAGCTTGCGGAAAAGCATGTAGCCCGCCAAGACTTTACGGCCACCTGCCAGCGCCCCTCGGGGATGACGAGCCAGGCGCAAGGCAATGATACCGCCGACGAAATAAGCAGGTATTTTAAAGCGTTGCCAATTGGAGTCGAGGGGAGATGCCGCCCGCAATAACTGATCACTGTCGACCAGAATATCCACACGCTGCTGCTCCAGCTCGGCTAACAGGTGCGCCTTTCGCTCTGCCCTGGAAAGCGGCTTGGTATCGGCACCTGGTGGCTTAGCGGGGGCGTTGATCGGACTCATTTTTTGCCTCCAGCAAGGCGCGGTCGGCGGCTAATTGGTTCAGCGTTTCTTTCAGCAAGGTGTGCTGTTTCGCTTGGCGAAGCGCTATCACGGCCAATGTAAAGCTGGCCACAATCAATACCAGGGCGCTTCCGCCAATAGCGGCAAGCCGGTAGGTATCCCAGAAAAGTACCACGACCAGTGCCACCAGCGTGGCGACACCAAGCAGTAGCAAAAGCAGACTGGCGCCAGCCAACAACATCAGCACAAGCAGTCGTGAGCGTTCTTCTTCCAGCTCTACTACCGCTAAACGCAAGCGCGTTTCACCGTTGGCGATCAGCGAGTTGAGTAAGCGTTTAGCGGCTGAAAAAACGCGTTGGGTAGGCCCCAAAGCCATTAGCGACGACCGATAAGCATACCGATGATAACGCCGGCCGCTGCACCGATTCCGATGCTGGTCCAGGGGTTTTCGTGGACATAGCGGTCGCAGGCATCAGCCTGGTGTGTCAGGGAATCGCGGGTGTCTTCATAAATACGCTCACCACGCGCTTCCAGGCGCTGACGGGTATCCTTGAGACGCTGTTCGGCGCGGGTGCGCAGGTCGCGCATTTCGCCGCTGGCGTCTTTCGAGGTGGCATTGACCAGTTCTTCGACGGTATCGCTCAGATGGCGCAGATCTTCTTTCAGTTGATCGGCCTGAGCGGTGCTTTCGTTTTGACGTTTAGCCATGATGTCTTCCTTTGACGGTTAATGAACAGCTATCAGCATAGCAGTCGCATAGTCACTGACAAGCGAATTGGCTATCGGTTCAGGCCGCTGGCGCTGAATAACGGGTTTAAACTGAACCCGATGCTCAAGCGATGCACGCGGTGATCGTAGTCAATCAGGCTCTCGCCGTAACCGTAGTAGTACTGTACGTGAGCGCGTAGAGAATTGAAGGCTGGCCAGCTGTAGTCGATTTGCGTTCCCATATTGCCAGCGCTGGGGTTCCCTCGCAGTTGGCCACTGACCTCATGGTTGTCATCGAGTCGTTTGGCGATACGAATGTCGCCGTACCCCATATAGCGGTCAATATCCGGGTTGTCGTCGTCGCCTTCGGATTCGGGAACCCGCCAGTGGGGCGCAAAGGTGACGGCCCAGTCGCCACTTTGAAAGATGCTCTCGAGATAGACTCGGTTCCAACTACGCGAGAACGGGTCCGAACGGCCGTTGGACTGATGGTTGACTGCGATACGGTTGCGGGTGTTGACCCAGCCCAAGGCCCCCCACGGTGCATCAATGTCAATAAACACTTCTGGCTCGTAGTTGGTCTCACGAAACGGCGAAGAGGCTTCTGTATTGAAGGCCTGCCACCAACTACGTTGGGTATAGCCAAAATAGACGTCGCCGTACTCGCCCCATAGTACATTCTCTGCCAGATTGACCTTGGCACTGAACTGGAACTTCAGTTCGGTGCTATCCGGTGAGGCATCTGAGGAGACACTTTTGAAGTTTTCGCGATTCTGTTTTTCATTATAGCTCACCGGAAATAGGTAGTTGGTCCGGTGCGTGGTAATCGAAAAGGGGTTGCGGCTGGATTCCTGTTCCAACTGACGCCGCTCGTTGAGATCTTCAATCGCGACTTCTTCAGGTGGTCGAATATCGCCAGTGTCCGTTTGACCCTCTTCTTCAAGCGCTTCGGCCTGCTGCAGTTGCTGGTGAAGCCGGGAGAGCTCATTGTTCAGCTCGCTAATACGCGCCTCAATATCCTCGCGGGTATTGGCGTGGGAGAAAGCGCTGAAGACGGTCAGGCCGCAAAGTAAAAAGAAGCTTTTTAGACGTCGGTGTCGAATGACCATCGATAACTCACATGGATAGGGTGGGGCACGTGCCTGTGCTTGAGCTGTTCTATCATGCTGACGACGTAAGTCAACTGTTATGATTGCGCCGCGACTGCCAACCCCCGACAATAGCCAAGCTCAATACTGATGCGTTAGCGAGGCATAGCGCTGTGGAGAAATTCGTCTTCCGTTTGGCAATGAAAGGGTTGTTGGTCCTGATGCTACTATTTTGTAGCGTTGCCTTGAAAGCGGCGACGGTGGACGATGTGCCCGACGAAGCCTCTCTCCAGGAACGGCTTGATCAGCTTGAATCTCAGGAAACATTAAACCCTCAGCAGGCGCTGGATCAACAAGCGTTGATCGCCGCATTGGAGGCTTACGAGCGGCTGGATGCCATCGAACAGCAGCTCGCGGAGCTGGAGGAGCGGGTAAGCCAGGCGCCTGATGCGCTGATTGCCGTCGAGCGTGAGCTCGCTGAGACTGAAGATAGCGATGACATGCCATCGATCGATGAGCTCAGCAACTTACCCTTGGCCGCACTGGAATCCGAGCAGGCAGAGGCGCTGACCCAGCTCCAGCAGCTTCAGAGCCAGCTTGCGGAAGTGAATTCGCAATTTCTGACGGCTCAAACGTTGCCCGAACGCGCCCAGCAATCCATGGCCGTCACGCTTGAGCGCATGGAGTCGCTGCGCCGTGACGCTACTGAACGTGAAACACTGCTGGGGGATCGTCAGCTATCCGCCCTGAATGATGCCCGCATGATTCAACTGCGTCTTGAGCGGGCCGTCGCCGATCGTGAGGTGGCTCTTTATCAGCGCCAGCTGAGCGCCAATGGACGGTTGCGTGATCTTGCCCAGCAGCGTCGGGACCTGTTGATGCTGAAAATTGATCAACAGGAGCAGCGGCTTAATTTGCTGCAAAACGTTATAGATAGGGAGCGACGGCTGGCATCAGAACAGGCGATTGCCGATGCTGCCCAGACAGATCCCCTGATTGCGGCTGGACACCCTGTTGTGGTGCAGGCTCAGCAGCGTAACCAATCGCTTAGTCTGGCGTTATTGCAGGCGGGTGAGCGGGATAACAGCCTGGTGCGCGACAATATCGATGCCCAGCGCCAGCTTGAACATGTGCGCCAACTACAGCGTAGTTTGAACGAGCAGATAGAGGCGATTCGCGGCAGCCAGTTGCTGTCACGGATACTACGCGAGCAGCGCCAGTCGTTGCCTAATGTCCAACCTCGTCGCGATTTGCAGGATGAGATTGCCGACTTGCGTCTCAAACAGTTCGATCTGGTTCGCCAGCGCGACCAGCTACGTCAGGCTGAGCAGTTGGCCAGGCAACGTCTCAAGGATGCCAATGTCGAACCGACCCCCGCGCTGATCAATACGCTGTCAAGGCTCTACCAGTCACGCCGCGAATTGGTCGATGAGCTTGAAGAGGTCTATGGACGGTTGCTAAGCGCTGCCGTCGAGCTACAGCTTAATCAACAGCAGTTGTTGGCCACTACCCAAGCGTTGCGCAGTACCATTGACGAGCAGTTGTTCTGGGTGGCCAATAGCCGACCACTGGACGTTAACTGGCTCCGGCAGTTACCTCAACATCTACGCATCGAGTGGCAGGAAGGCGAGTGGCGCGCTGCTTTGCCGAATCGCTGGCCGTCACCGGATTGGGAAATGTTGAGCGGTGTTCCTTTTTTTGCCGCTGGACTTTTGCTGGCCGTTCTACGCCGCCGGATCAAGAAGCGCCTGGCGACACTACACGGCCAAATTGGACGACTAAAGAGCGACACCCAGCTGCATACGCCCAGAGCCGTTTTTCTGAATGCCTTGCTGGCGATGCCAGGGCCGTTGGCACTGGCGGGAGTGGGGGTGGCACTGGGCGCTACCGAGAGTCTGCTGGCGGCGAACCTGGCTCCTGCCTTATTGCAGTTGGCGTTGAGCTGGGTTGTTGTCGCCTGGGGGAGACGGCTGTTGGTGGCGGATGGCGTGGCCGAGCAACACTTTACCTGGTCGCCTGCTTATAACGCCCAACTGCGGCGTTTACTGGCGGGGCTAGGGGTGGCGCTGGTGCCGGTGATTGCCATTTCGACACTGGCCGACAATCTTCAGACGCCGCTCGCCCAGCGGCCGGTTGCCATGGGACTGTTAACCTTGGGACTGCTGGCGATGAGCGTGTGCTTGGCCAGGTTGATCCTGGCTCACGTGCCCATTTTTGGCGTTCGCCTGTTTCGCCTGCTACTCGGTTTGGCCATGTCGGCAGTGCCTATCGTCTTGCTGGGGCTGGTGGTATGGGGATATGAATACACGGCGCTGAGGCTGGTGGGTCGCTTTGTTGCCACGCTCTACCTACTGGGCTTGTGGGTGGTGGTAGAAGCCACAGTGGTGCGTAGTTTGGCCGTGGCGGCAAGGCGCCTGGCTTATCGGCGTGCACTGGCAAGGCGACGCGCCCAGGTTCAGGAGGGTGCCGAAGGCGGTCTGGAAGTCGTAGAAGAGCCGCCGCTGGACATGGAGCAGATCAATACTCAGTCGCTACGCCTTTCCAAACTGATTTTACTGGTTGCCTTCAGTGGCTTGCTGTATCTGGTCTGGGCAGACCTGCTCTCAGTGCTGAGCTATCTGGACCAGGTATCGCTATGGGAGAACACCGATGGCGAATTGGTCGATAGTGCGCTGTCGATTTCCGACCTGTCGGGTGCCCTGCTGGTGGTGGCACTGACGTTTATTCTGGCACGCAATCTGCCGGGGTTGCTGGAGGTCATGGTGCTTTCCCGCCTGACGTTAAAGCAGGGCAGTGCCTATGCGATCACTTCCTTGCTGTCGTACACCATTGTCGGTACCGGTATCGTGTCGGCCTTGGGCACGCTGGGCGTGTCATGGGACAAATTACAATGGCTGGTAGCGGCCTTGAGTGTGGGCCTGGGGTTTGGGCTGCAGGAGATCTTTGCCAACTTTATCTCCGGTCTGATTATTCTGTTCGAACGCCCCATCCGGATTGGCGATACCATCACCCTGGGTAATCTGCACGGCACGGTGAGCCGTATTCGCATACGTGCGACGACCGTGACCGATTTTGATCGCAAAGAGATCATCATTCCCAATAAAACCTTCGTGACCGATCAATTGATCAACTGGTCGCTCTCCGACAACGTGACCCGCGTGGTGCTGACCTACGGCGTGGTCCATGGCTCAGATCTGGCGACGGTACACCGCTTGTTGCGCCAAGCGGCGGATGAAAATGTCCGTGTGCTTGCCGATCCCGAGCCGCAGGTATTCTGCATGAGCTATGGGCCCCATAGCCTCAACTTTGAACTGCGTATCTTTGTCAACGATCTGCTGGATCGACTGTTTGCCGCCGATGAGATCAATTGCCGGGTGGATGCGCTGTTCCGCGAAGCGGGCGTACGCATTGCCTTTGAGCAAATGGATGTCTGGCTGCACCGGGCGTCGGGGGAGTCGGTGAAAGTGGAAACGCTAAAGCCGTCTCCGGGAACTTCCAATGACTAGTCGGTTTTTTGCGCGTAAAGCAGAAACTCGCGGTTACCGTCGCCGCCGGTAATCGGACTGATTTGCCAATGTTGGACGGTGAACCCCAGTGACTGGCATGCTTTCCTTAAGCGTTCCTCAACGTCATGATAATTCGCGTCATCGCGGACCACGCCGCGTTTGTCCAGTGCTTTCGGTGTCAGCTCGAACTGCGGTTTCACCAGAGAAATTAGCCGTCCGTGGCGCGGCAGCAGGGCGGCTATTTCAGGCAGGATCAAGGTTTGCGAAATAAACGATACGTCCATGACCGCCAAATCGACGGGGTGCTCGGCGAGCGCCTGTTGCAGGGTCTTTTCCCCGCGCATGGCGCGGGCATTGATGCCTTCCAGACAGGTGATCCGTGGATCGTTTCTAAGGCGTGCATCTAACTGGCCATGGCCGACTTCGACACCAATCACGTGGCGCGCGCCGGCTTGCAAGGCACAGTCGCTGAACCCCCCGGTTGACTGGCCGACGTCGAGGACACCCAGTCCGTCGAGTCGGAGCTCAAGTGTGTCAAGCATGGCCTCCAGCTTGAGGCCGGCACGTGATACGAAGCGCTCCTCAGGGTCCGGGGCAACGTACAGGCGGGTATCTTCGGGCCACTTTTCGCTGGGTTTGGTGAGTGCCTGCGTCGTCTCATCAAGCGAGACACGGCCATTGCGGATAAGGCGCTGAGCGCGGGTGCGCGAGCTCGTCAGCCCCTGGCTGACGAGCAGTTGGTCAAGTCGCATCATGTGTCGTTGGGTGGGGTGTGGTAAGGGCCTTCGTTGGCTTGCAGCTCTGTGGCGGGTAGCCGTTCGGCCCCCCAGCTTTGCTGCAGGTAACGTTTAACGGTATCGAGCTCGTCTTCGGTGACTGTCGCCAGTTCACCGCGTTCAAGCGGGTCAAAGTGATAAATATACAGCCGCGAAACAAATTGCGAAAACGGCAGCGAGGCTTCGCCGAAGCGTTCGCCGTGCCCCGCGGTGCTGACTTTTACACCATCCCCCCAATCCTGACCGCTATCGTTATTGGGATTGTAAAAATAAATACGCATCACGTCGTTAGGATCAAGTGAGGCGCGCAGGATGGTGATGGCGTGCCAGCCAATGAAACGGGCGGCGCTGTCGGTGACGGCAATACCGGCAGGCTGCGGATGAATCAGTGGCTGGTTGCCATTGTAGTAAGGGTGGTAGCAGGCGTAGAAGTGACGAATAAAATCATTCAAGTCGACTAATTTGCCGGTAGCCACATCGACATTGATACGAAAGCCGCGGCCTGACCACCAGCCGTGAAATTCCGGATTCACCCAGCGGTGGGGGTCGCCTTCACGGCTAATGCAACGTCGACCCATTTCGGCGTAGATACGGTCCAGATGCGGCACCACAATCAATGAAACGGGGTCAAGGTCTATCGGTAGCTCCGAAGCCACGCCCGATAAACTCGCCATCGAAGAGATGGCCTGGCCTTCGAAGTGCATGATGATCTCGTCATCCCGTGCGGCCCAGGTGACCATCTGCAACAAGTAGTCCGGGTCATTGTAAGCCCACATTGATAACGCGCGGGCCGACTGACAGGTCGGGTTATTGCCCTGACCAACACCTAACGGCAAGCCCAGCATGCACAGCACGCCTTCCAGCAGGCGAGCCCTTGGCGACGCTATCTCGCCATAGGCAATATTCAGGCGTGCCTGAGACCATTCGGAAAGAGGCAGGTTGAGCTGGCGCCACATGGCCGGTGCCACCGGGGGCTGGTAAAGAATCCCTCGCTCGAGCATCAGGGCCAGCCCGTAGACGGCCTGGGCCGTGGCTGGATATACGCTGCCGCGAATCAGTGCATGAACCAGCTCGCGGTAACACAGCAGGCAATCACGGCCGGTTGACGAGAGCCCGAAGGCTTCAGACACCAGATGATCACCCTCTTCGAGCAAGTGACGCAGCAGGACCGCGTGGTAGGGCGATACCAGCCCGGTGTCGTGCATGGCTCGTGCGAACCCGGTTGCTTCAGCCTGTAGAGCCGATTGGTCCATGCCATCCAGCCGCTCGCGGTAGATATCAATGCCTGGGTCTTCGCGACACGCCTGGGTTGGCCCGAAGAGCGAGCTTACCAGCCTGTCGGCCCCCTGGCCGCTGGCCCCCAGGTCGATCTCGGGGTTTGCCTGGCACAGGGAGATTTGGGTAATCATCTGTTTGATGGAATCGACCTGAATGGGGCGCTGCTTGAGAATGCGCCATATTTCGTCAATCAACTGGTCGATGATGTGTTCGTAACCAATCCGTTCCGCCAGATACTGGAAGAGTTGGCGTGGAATAACGGCCAGGCGTCCCTGCTGTTCACGCTCAGCTTCGCTTGGCGCGGTAAACAGCAGCCATAGATTGATGGCGATGACCTGGGTCAGGTAGTGATGCGAAAATTCTTCCGATACCAATGGGTGCGCATAACCACCTTTTGCCACGGCGAGTAAACGAATCTCGCTGAGCGTCTCGATGACCACCACGTTGGGGTCGGTGCTTTTAAGTGCAAACGTGGTCAGGGTTGGCACCAGATACTGGGGGGTTTCCCAGTCGGAACCCAAGAAGACGCCCGCCGCCTCAAATGCTTGCGCACGCTCCTCGAGCGCTTGGGCGCCGCCGTCCAGCATTAAAAGTTCGCGTGCTGTGTCCAAGACGCGGGGTAGTTCCGCTGGTTTTGATAACGCAGGCGCTTGCGACAGCAGGTGCACGGCGTCGTCAAAGTTGGTCAGCAGCCCGTTAAATTTATCGTCTTGCGTCGCTGGCTGTTGATCGGTGGTCACGATGACTCCTTGTCCCGGGTGAGCGGGGATTATACATAGAAGTCGAGATCTTCTTGATGTTTTAGTAGATCGCGAAGCGAATGTGCATTCTCACCCTTAAAGTAGACCAGACCGCAGTGGGTACCAAGCGGGATACTTTGGGTGATGGCACTGAAGCACCAGCCAGGAAGATCGCTATTGCTCCTGTTTGGGCCCTTTGCATGGGTGATTGCTTCTGGATGAAGGACAAAAAAGTCAAACAGACTTGACTACCCTACACACAAGCAGAGGTTTCGGCCATGGAAGGGTTGTCCGAACGGCAAACGCTTGCATACGGGAATATGTTAAGCTTCACCGCTAAATTAACGTTCCAGCGGCAAGAGGAAAAGGCCAAGATGGCGGCCAAGCCAATTTACCGAGTGGTGGTGCACCAGCAGGGTGAAATTTGGGATTTATACGTGCGCGAGATATTCCAAAGCGAACTCTGGGGCTTTATTGAAGTCGAGGAGTTTGTCTTTGAAGATTCCTCGAGGGTAGTAATCGACCCTGCGAGCGAAAAATTGCAGCGCACCTTCGAAGGCGTGAAGCGAAGTTACCTCCCGCTCAACGCGATCGTGCGCATTGATGAAGTGGAGCGTGAGGGACCTTTGAAAGCCGTTAAAAGCGACGCGCAGGTGGCGGAGTTTCCTCGTCCGTTTTCACTCCCACCGCGCGGAGATTAGACACGTTAGCGCTGCCGAAGGGCAGTGACTTAATCAGGACATTACGTCATGCAGATAGCTCAATTTTGTCATCGTTACCGGGCGGTTGCCGCCGGTGTATTAGTCAGTGTGTGGTGTGTCAATGGGGTGGCCCAGCCGGAAAATGAGGCCTGGGTAAGTGATGAGCTTTCAACCTATGTACGCAGTGGCCCCACGGATGGCTACCGCATTGTGGGGACGCTGAATGCCGGCGAGCAGGTTGAGGTGCTTGAAACCAGCGGCGACTACACCCGCGTGCGCGGTGATGGCGGCGATACCGTATGGATTTTGAGCGATGAGCTCCAGGAAACGCCCAGTGCCACCGAGCAGCTGCCAGAACTCGAGTCACGGGTGGCCGCGCTTACCGATGAGTTAGACGGTATCAACGAAGAATGGGAGCAGCGCGTGGCCACCATGCGCGATACCTTGGAAGCACGTCAGCAGCGCATTGATGAACTGGAAACGCGTAACGACCAACTGAGCAGTAATGTCGATGAGTCGAGTGAGCAAGTGCGCGCCCTGCAAGCACGGCTTGATACCCAGGAAGAGGACCTGCTGCTGCGCTACTTCATGTATGGCGGAGGCGTCGCCGGTGCTGGCCTGGTTGTCGGTCTTATCGTGCCTCACCTGCCACGTCGGCGTAAAAAACGCGATCGCTGGTTTTAATGGGCGTATGAGCGACCAAAAATGACGGATCTCTGGCGAGCCCGGTGGCAGGAGGGGCGTATTGGCTTTCATTTGCCCCAACCCCACCCCGCGCTGACACATTACTGGCCATCGCTTGGCGTGCCTGACCGCGCCAAGGTACTGGTTCCCCTCTGCGGTAAAACGCTGGATATGCGTTGGCTTGCTGAAGCGGGGCATCCAGTGCTGGGTGTTGAGCTGGCGCCTGAGGCAATCGAGCAGTTTCTTGCCCAGTCATCGACTCCGGTATCGCGTTATCAACAGGCGGGGTTCAACATCAGCCGCCAAGGCAATATCGAGTTGTGGTGCGGCGATTTTTTTCACTTGCACATTCAGCAGGCAAGCGAAATCGGCGCGTTTTACGACCGCGCCGCGCTAATCGCCCTGCCAGAAGCGACGCGCCAGCGTTATGCGTTTCATCTTGCCCAACTGACGCCGCCGGGGGCCAAAGGGCTGCTGGTGAGTGTGGCACACCAGGGAGAGGGCGGGGGCCCTCCTTACAGCGTCCCGCATGAGGAAGTCGAGGCACTGTTGACGCCCAATTTCCGGTTGTCGCTGTTGGAAGAGACCGAGCCGGATGCGCGCGGGATAACGGAAACCGTTTGGCATTTAGTGCGTCGAGGGCCGCTGGAACCATAAAAACCTCTGACGCACTAACGTAATGGTCAAAGGGGTTAGCGGGCCAGCAGTTGGCCAAGGTCCTGATCACTGAAGGCGCGATTCAGCGCATCGCTTAGTAGGTCGTTAACCATTCGCGTGTTGGTATCCTTGTCGGGCTTGACCGCATACTCCTGAGTGCGCCTGGAGGTGTAGGTGCCCGTGTAGGTGGTGCCGTCATTGCGCGCGATGGCGCGTAACACGCCTTCAATCCGAGCTTCGTCGATCAATGGCTGGTCGCTGTTGCCCTGCACATAGGTAAGGCTTGCCAGTTCCAGCGTCAGGCTGGGACGCCCGTCGGCGGCTTGCCGGGTGGGCGTGAAGCCCATATCGGCGACTGCCCGCTCGGCTTCCTGCTGCAAGCGTGGGATGATTTCATGGCTGTTGACGGTGATTTTCGCGGTCGACATGCCACCGCCTGCACGGTTGCCGATCACCTCGCTGTCACGACCATCCTGCGCCAGGACAGTCACTTCCTGCCCCTGACCGACTGAAGGTACGTTGGCGGTGCGTTCCGGGGAAAGCTGCAGGTAGTGGGGGCTGGCACAGCCCGCAAGCCACACAGTGGCCAGCAAGGAGGCAGATAAAGTGAGCAAATGACGCCGTAGCATGGAGTTCTCCGCTGTTGTTGAAACTGTCATCAGAGCGTCAGTATAACGCTGGTAGTGCGCCAGCGGTATGATCAGACGATGCGGGTTTGCCAAGTTGTTTTTAACCGCTGACTGTGAGCCACTCTCGGCCGTGCAAAGCTGGCTTCGCTCCATGGACACTAACCAGGCGTTGTGATGACGTATACCGATCTATTTGAAAATGACGAAATGAAGTTGATTAACCTGTTGCCGCAGGACGGCGAAGCCTATTACCACGGAAAAATCCTGGATGCTGGCGCGGCGGATCGTTATCTGGAGCAATGTATTGATCAACTGAGCTGGGCGCATGATCGTGCGTTCATGTTTGGCAAAGAGATCGTGACCCAGAGGAAGATGGCCTGGTACGCGGATGAGCCCGTCTCCTATACGTACTCCGGGCATACCAGGACGGCGTTGATGTGGCCTGACGTCTTGCGCGAGATTAAGCAGCGGGTGGAGAGCAGCAGTGGCGATATCTTCAATTCGTGCCTGTGTAATTTTTACAGCTCGGGCGATGAAGGCATGGGGTGGCACAGCGATGGCGAAAAAGAGCTGGTTGAAGAGGGGGCGATCGGGTCGTTGACGCTAGGCAGTGCGAGAAAATTCTCGTTTAAACATAAAGTCACCGGCGAACGGGTGTCGCTGAGCCTTGAGCACGGCAGCTTGTTGATAATGAAAGGCAGTACCCAGAAAAACTGGCTACATAGCCTGCCCAAAACCAAAAAAGTCTCTGATCCGCGGGTCAATTTGACCTTCAGGCAGATGCGTTTCTGAGGCTTGAGTCAGAAAACATAATCCTGTTATTGACGTCGGTTGCCCCGTACGGGGCAGCCGACGGACTGTGTAACTCACTATGCGACTTGAGTTTTCGCCATCGTGTTTTCTGTTGCGTCGGGGAAGCGTCGCCAATGCCTCGGGTGGGCGTAAAGCCGCTGGCCGCGGCGTAATCCCAGCCGGTTGAAATCGGCGTGGCGCACCGTTGCCAGCCAGGGCTTTGCCAGCCAGTCGGCTTCCAGTTCCACCCGGACTTCGGCGCCCACGGGGGAAATCGCGGTGATCGTCACTGGCAGGTGGCTCTCCGGGGCGGGCTGCTCGGCCAGGCGAATCTCATGGGGCCGCAGCAACAATTCTTCGTCGCCATCCGGCAGGTCCACCGCCAGGTGCGCGTCGCCGCAGGTAAGCGTGCCGTTGTGTACCTTGCCTTCCAGGTAATTGACGTCGCCGAGAAACTCAAACACAAAGCGGTTCTGGGGTGCCCGGTAGAGGGTTTCCGGCGTATCGATCTGCTCAATACGCCCGTTGCTCATTACAACGACGCGGTCAGAGAGCTCAAGGGCTTCCTCCTGATCGTGGGTCACAAACACGCTGGTGAAGTTAAACTCTTCGTGTAGATGACGCAGCCAGCGGCGCAACTCCTGGCGTACTTTGGCATCGAGCGCGCCAAACGGCTCGTCAAGCAGTAGAACATCCGGCTCGACGGCGAGCGCACGGGCCAGTGAAACGCGCTGTTGCTGGCCACCGGAGAGCTGCGCCGGGTAGCGGTGGGCAAAGGCTTCGAGTTTGACCATTTCAAGCAGCCGATACACCCGGGCCCGAATGTCCTGGGCAGAGGGCCGCTTCGCACGCGGCATGACAGTCAAGCCAAACGCGACGTTGTCGTAGACGCTCATGTGGCGGAACAAGGCGTAATTTTGAAACACGAAGCCAATCCGCCGGTCACGGACATGCACGTGGGTGACATCGCGCTCGCCGAATAAAATCTTGCCGGGCGTCGGTGTTTGGTCGGCGTTTTCAAGCCCTGCAATGATGCGTAGCAGGGTGGTTTTACCCGAGCCGGAAGGACCTAGCAGACCAACCAGTTCGCCTTCCTGGATATACAGATTGATCGGTTCCAGCGCTTGAGTCGCGCCAAAGTGCTTGGCGATATTGTGTAAGCGAATGCTCATGCAAATGCCTCCCGGCGCGACGAGCGCCATTCCAGCCCGGCCTTGGCGGCGAGCGTCAGTAGGGCAATCAATGCGAGTAGAGCCGCGCAGGCAAAAGCCCCCACGGCGTTATAATCCTGATAAAGCTGCTCAAGGTGCAGGGGCAGGGTGTTGGTCTGGCCACGAATCGCCCCGGATACCACCGAGACGGCTCCAAACTCACCGACCGCGCGGGCGTTGGTGAGAATGATGCCGTAAAGTAGTGCCCAGCGGATGTTGGGCAGGGTAACGCGCCGAAACGTCGTCCATCCCGATGCACCGAGCGTTACGGCCGCCTCTTCTTCACGTGAGCCCTGGGCCTGCATCAAGGGGATCAGTTCCCGGGCAACAAAGGGGCAGGTGACAAAGATGGTCACCATCAGGATCCCCGGCCAGGCGAACATCAGCTGAATATCGTAGCTGTCCAGCCAGCCGCCGATCCAGCCGTTGCGCCCGTAGAGCAGCAGGTAGATAAGCCCGGCGACGACGGGAGATACCGCGAACGGTATATCGATTAACGTTTGTAGCAGTCGACGGCCAGGAAAGCTGAAGCGCGTCACCAACCAGGCAAGTGCCACCCCGAACACCAGGCAGACCGGAATTGTCAGCAGGGCAATACCCAGCGTCAGGCCGATTGCGTGCAGGGTGTAAAAGTCACTGACGTTTGACCAGAACACGCTGACACCCTGCGAGAAGGCCTGAGCGAAAATGGCGACCAGCGGCAGCAGTAGAAATAGCCCCGATAGGCCCACCGCCGCTGCAATCAGCAGGCGGCGGATCAGTGGTGCATCCCCAATTCGACGCATTACCCCTTACCTCCATGCAAGCGACGAATAAAGCGCCCCTGCCAGACATTGATCGCAAGCAACAGGGTCAGCGAAACAAACAGCACCACCGAGGCGATTGCCGAAGCCCCCGCGTAGTCGTACTCCTGCAGCTTGACGAAAATCATCAGCGCGGTGATCTCGGTTTCGTAAGGCATATTGCCAGCGATAAAGATAATGGCGCCGAATTCGCCGAGTGAGCGCACAAACGCAAGCCCCGTGCCAGTGACCAGCGCCGGCCATAAGTGGGGCATGATGACCCGACGAAACGCGACACCGTCAGTGGCGCCCAGTGACATCGCCGCCTCGTCGACTTCAGCGGGCATGTCCTCCAGTACGGGTTGTACCGTGCGGACCACAAACGGGATGCTGGTGAACGCCATGGCCAGAGCAATACCGACCCAGGTGTAGGCAACCTGAAATCCCAGTGACTCCAGCCAGCCGCCCATCCAGCCACTGCTCGCGTAGAGCGTTGCCAGGGTAATGCCAGCCACCGCTGTAGGTAAGGCGAAGGGCAAATCCATCAGCGCGTCGAGCAGCCGCTTGCCGGTGAAGTCATAGCGGACCAGCACCCAGGCCAGCAGCAGGCCAAAGACGGCATTGACCAACGCCGCGAGGGCGGCCGCCCCAATGGTCACCATGTAACTGGCGACGACACGGCCTTCAGTGATGATTGCCCAGTATTCAGCGAAGCTCAGTCCGGCGAGTTGGCCAAACAGCCCGGTAATGGGCAGCAGCAGTACCAGCGAGATAAACAGCACGCTGATACCCATGGAAAGACCAAAACCCGGCAGCACGCGCGCGCTGCCGGAGTGTCGAAGGGCGAAGTGGCTCATGGCTCAGTCCGGCGGATTAGAGAATTAGCGGCGCTGAAGTTGGTCCAGCATGCCGCCACCTTCAAAGTGCGTTTCCATCGCTTCTGGCCAGCTACCGAAAACATCTTCAACTTTCAGCAGGTCGGTTTCGGGGAACTGATCGGCAAATTCCTCGACCACCGCCTCATGGTGCACACGGTAGTTGAAGCCTGCCAGCAGTCGCTGGGTGTCCTCACGGTAGAGATATTCCAGGTAGCTTTGCGCCAGGTCGCTGTTACCGTTTCGCTCAGCATTTTCGCCTACGACGGCCACGGGGAACTCAGCAAGGATGCTGGTAGGCGGCACGATGACTTCGTAATCATCGCTGCCATATTCCTTGCGAATGTTATTCACCTCGGACTCGAAGCTGATCAGCACATCGCCGATCTCACGTTCGATAAAGCTGGTCGTCGCGCCGCGACCGCCGGTGTCGAAGACCTCCACGTTGGCGAGGAAGGTACGCATGAAGTCCTGAATCTGCTCTTCGTCGCCGTCAAATTGCTCGTCGGCAAAGCCCCAGGCGGCCAGGTAGGTATAGCGGCCGTTGCCCGACGTTTTCGGGTTGGGGAAAACGATTTCAACGTCTTCGTTCACCAGGTCGTCCCAGTTTTCGATGTCCTTGGGGTTATCCTTGCGCACCAAAAACGCCGTGGTGGAGTAGTAGGGCGAGGCGTTGTTGTCCAGCGCCTCTTGCCAGTCTTCATCAACCAGGCCCGCCTCAGCGAGGACGTTGACATCGGTCACCTGGTTGAACGTCACGACGTCAGCGCGCAACCCTTGCATGATGGCGCGTGCCTGGGCAGATGAACCGCCGTGGGATTGGCTGACCTCAACGTCTTCACCGTGTTCTTCTGCCCACCAGGCTTCAAACTTGGGGTTGATCTCGGCAAACAACTCCCGGGCAATATCGTAGGAGGAGTTCAGCAGTTCGCGTTCCTGGGCAATGGCAGGGCTTGAAAGCGTGGCGCCGATAGCCAACGCCAAGACGCTACGACGGAAAACGACAAATGACATTCTAAGCTCCTTAATAACTCAGCCAGTGTTGGCAATCTGGTATTGATAATATAGTTAGCAAGCTTAAACCTGTGATTGTGGAATTACAATTCTGTTTTATATTCTTTTTTAGAATATATGTTAAAGACAATGCCTGACAAACCCCGCTGCGCGACGCTTCTGGTAACATGCAACCCCTTGAATGCGGTAATGGCCGTTGTTTACTCACTTTGGTAAAGCAGGATTGTTGATATGACCGCTGCGCGTGATTGCTTAATTGCTCCCTCGATTCTTTCCGCCAACTTCGCCCGCCTGGGAGAGGAAGTGGACAATGTGCTCGCGTCAGGAGCGGATATCGTCCACTTCGATGTCATGGATAACCACTATGTGCCCAATCTCACCATCGGGCCGATGGTCTGCAAGGCATTACGCCAACACGGCGTGACAGCGCCCATTGATGTGCATCTGATGGTCAAGCCAGTGGATCGCATGATCAGCGATTTTATCGAGGCGGGGGCCAGCTATATTACCTTTCACCCGGAAGCCTCCGAGCACATTGACCGCTCGCTGCAGCTGATACGCGACAGCGGCTGCAAAGCCGGGCTGGTATTCAACCCCGCAACGCCGCTTTCCTATCTCGATTACGTCATGGATAAGGTCGACATGGTGCTGCTGATGAGCGTCAACCCCGGTTTTGGCGGGCAGTCGTTCATCCCCGGTACGCTGGATAAACTGCGCGATGCGCGCGCGAGGATTGATGCGTCAGGGCGCGCGATCCGCCTCGAAGTCGACGGTGGCGTCAAGGCCGATAACATAGCCGATATCGCCGCTTCCGGGGCGGATACCTTCGTCGCCGGGTCGGCGATCTTTAATGCCCACCAGCAAAGTGACCCGCACGGCTATGATTCCGTGATTCGGCAGTTGCGCGAAGCGATTGCCAGTGCCTGATTTAAATGCTTGGTTTAATTGATTAATGCAGCTTCATGCGGGGTTTCAGGTAACGATTGAGCTTATCGACCAGCCAGGCAAGGCCGGTTTTGGGCGCGCCATGGATCGATAGCTGGTGCATTCGGTAGAGCGACGCGTAGGCACGGCGTGCCAGCCAACCCTCCAGGAATAGCCCGCGTGATGCAGAGCTGCGCATCAGGCTGCCGACGGCATCGTAACGGGCAAGGGACACCAGCGAGCCGTGATCCCGGTAGCGAAAATCGGCGAGCGGTTTGCCTTCCAGCTGATTGACCAGGTTCTTGACCAGGTGTTTGGCCTGCTGGTGAGCGGCCTGGGCACGCGGGGGTACGGCGCTGTCGTCCCCCTGCGGGCAGTCGGCACAGTCGCCCAGGGCAAAAATCGCCGGATCATCGACGCTTTGAAGCGTTTTAGCGACCTTGATCTGGTTTTTGTTATTGGTCGAAAGTCCCTGCTCCGCGAGAAACGGCGGTGCCTTGATGCCCGCCGCCCAGACGTTGAGGTCGGTCTCGATCACGTCATCGTCGCCGGTAACCAGACAGCTAGCCTGGGCCTCTTTGATCGCAGTCCCCACGTGGACCGTGACGCCCATGCCTTCCAGCTCTTGCTGAACGGTCTGGCTGATGCGTTCGGACAGGCCCGGAAGCAAGCGCGGTGCAGCCTCGAGCAGGTGCACGCTGATTTGCTGGTGGTCGGTGGCGGTCACCCCGTAGGCATTGAGCATCCTTGAGGCGTCAAACAGTTCGGCGGCCAGTTCCACCCCGGTAGCGCCACCGCCCACTATACCGATGGTCAGTTGGGGATGCTGGCGCAGCGATGGGTCCGTGTAGCGCAGGAAGGTATTGATCATATCGCGCTGAAACGCCTTGGCTTGCTGGGGCGAATCGATAAAATGGCAGTGCTCGGCGACCCCTGGCGTGCCAAAGTCGTTGGATACGCTGCCAAGGGCCATGACCAGGTAGTCGTAGCCTAGCTGTCTTGCGGGGAGAACCTCCTCGCCTTGTTCATCCACAATGGGGGCCAGGTGCAGCTGCTTGGCCTGGCGATCAATGCCGGACAGCGAGCCACGCTGGTAGCGATAATGATGCGCCGACGAATGACCGCGGTAATCCACTTCGTCCATGCTGGAGTTCAGTACCCCGGTGGCCAATTCGTGCAGCAACGGCTTCCAGACGTGGGTTGTATTACGGTCAAGCAAGACAACATTGGCGCGCTCAGGCTTGCCAAGCTTACGTCCCAATTGAGTTGCCAGGGCCAGTCCGCCGGCACCGCCGCCAACGATCACGATGGTGGGAAGGCTCATGTCTTACTCCTTGACTGAAATAAGACTCAGCATAGAGGTTTCTTGCGGTAGTGACGAATTAAGCTGCGTTTCATATAGCAAAGCCGGCCTCAGGGCGCGTCCTGGAGCCAGCTTTAGGTGATTTTTAAGTAGAAAGGATGGTCACTTGCACCCACTTCTTCACGGCAAGCGTATGATTGCCTTCGACCTCGATGGCACGCTCATCGATTCGGTTCCCGATCTAACGGTCGCGGTTGCCCATGCGCTGGCCGACCAGAAATTGACAATGCCAACGTCAGATAACGTTCGCGACTGGGTGGGAAACGGCGCTGCCGTGCTGGTTGAGCGGGCATTAACCTGGACGCTGGGCACGCCACCCGATGCCCGGCTTTTTGAGCGTGCTTACGCGGGGTTTTTACACCATTATGCGGCGGCCCCCAATCAGTTGACCACCTTATTTCCTCACGTCGGGCAAGCACTGACGGCGCTCCGCGAAGCAGGCTATATCCTGGTGCTGATCACCAATAAGCCAGAGCGCTTTATTGCGCCTATTTTGGACCACTTCGAGTTGAACGCCTGCTTTAATCTGTGCCTGGGCGGTGATTCCCTGGCTGAGAAGAAGCCTTCCCCGTTACCGCTGCTGTACGCTGCTAACGCCTGCGGTGTGCCCCCCGGCGATTGCGTGATGGTGGGGGATTCACGACATGATATCGCAGCGGGTAAAGCCGCTGGTTTTACCACCCTGGCGTTGCCCTATGGCTATAATCACGGCGAACCGATCAGCCACAGCGATCCTGATGCCGTACTGACGTCACTCGCCGAGATGATCACCTGATATGAAGCTGCCAGGCTCCTAGTCTTCTTCTCTGGCACCACCCAGGGTGGCGTGCAACTGTTCGGCGTTGTGGCGCAGCATGTCCGCGTAGCTGGATGCCGGTCCGTCACCGCCGCTGAGGGCGTCCACGTAGAGTGGCCCCGCCAGGGGAAGACCGACATAACGTGCCTGGGCGTCCATGTGAATCCTTGGTGTGGTGCTCTCGAAAAACAGGCCGGGTGGTCGCTTCTCGGCCAGCCTTGCCTGCAGGCGGGCCATCGCGGCCGGGGTCCCCAGAGTTTCGTGATTGACGCCCCACAAAGCGTCGTACTCGAACGCGTAGGCGTCGGCGAAGTAGGCAAGGCCTGCTTCACTGGTCACAAGCGTTCGGTTCGTCTGGGGAATGCCGCCCAGGCGCTCTTCAATATCGGCATCGAGCTCTTTCAGTGTCTGCTTGAGATCCGCGGCGCGTTGATCGAACGCGTCAGCATGGTCCGGTGCATGTTTTGACAGGGTTTCGGCGATAACGTCCACATAAGCAGCGGCGCCCTCGGGGGCCATCCACATGTGGGGGTTCGCGTAGCCTTGATAGCGACCAGAGGTAAGCGGCAGCGCAGGGTAATCTGCATTTTCGGCCAAGGCCACCATGGGCAGATCATTTTCCACAATGGCTTTTACATCGCGCAGCCAGGGCTCTAATTCCAGGCCGTTGTAAAACACGAGATCGGTTTCTTCCAATGCCAGCACATTGGGCGGGGTAAGCTCCCAACGATGGACGTCTTCGTCGGCAGGAACGATCACATCCACGCTTGCAGCGTCACCCGCCACTCGCTTGACCAGATCAGCGATCACCGAAAATGACACCACCACCCGAAGCGAGGTTTGCGCCGTTGTCGAGGGGCTGGCGATCATCAATGCCAGCAAGAGCAGCCCCCATTTCATGACATTGTTACGCATCCCACGCTCCTGACTCTCTTGAAAAGCGACTGATAATAAAGATTGTTCTACCGCGATACCAGTTCCCGTTAGCTGGGAGGCGTCCCGCAAACGCTACGTGACCACTGCGCTGGCAACTTATACCTTAACAGCATAGCGTGTTCCTGTGGGTGGCCCGGCGTCAACGTCTCCTGGTCGCCTTCTTAACGCCTGCAATGACGCACCGGGTTGGGGTATCATCGCGGGATGGCAGTTGTTAATGATCGTTATACCTAGACGGGGTAGATATCCAATGGTGCAAGGAGAGGTCGCGCAGCGCGTCCTTATGGTCGACAACTATGACAGCTTCACGTTTAACATCGTCCAGTATCTGGTCGAGTTAGGCGCTGAGGTCGTGACCCATCGTAATGACGAGATCACCATTGAGCAGATGGCGGCACTCTCGCCAACCCATCTGGTTATATCGCCAGGCCCCTGTACGCCCAATGAGGCCGGAATTTCCCTGTCGGCCATTGAACATTTTGCCGGCACGCTGCCGGTATTGGGGGTGTGTCTCGGGCATCAGGCCATTGGACAGGTCTACGGCGGCCATGTGGTGCGCGCCCCAGAGGTCATGCATGGCAAAACCTCAGCGGTAGAGCATGATAACCAAGGGGTGTTTACCGGCTTGGATAACCCGTTGGAAGTGACCCGTTACCATTCATTGGTGGTGGATAAGCAACGCTTGCCCGACTGCCTGGAGATAACCGCGTTGACCGCTGATGACGACGTTACGCCAGGGGTTATCATGGGCTTGCGACACCGCGAACTCGATGTCGAAGGCGTTCAGTTTCACCCTGAATCCATCCTTACCCGTCAAGGTCATGCGCTACTGGCCAACTTTTTACAACGCGGCTGATCGCCGGAAATACAGCTTTAGGGGCTTTCCTGTTCATGCAAATGCGAGACGCAATTAACGCGGTGATGCGCCGCGAAGACCTCTCTTTCGATGCCATGCACGCGCTGATGCGCCAGATCATGACCGGTGAAGCGTCCGATGCCCAGATTGGCGGTCTGCTGGTGGGGCTTGCCATGAAAGGCGAGAGTGCAGTTGAAATTAGTGCTGCCGCCCAGGTAATGCGAGACTTGATGAAGCGGGTTGAATTGGATGCCGACAACATCGTGGATATCGTCGGCACCGGCGGCGATGGCGCCAACCTGTTTAACGTCTCCACTGCCGCCAGTTTTGTCGCTGCCGCTGCTGGCGCCCATGTGGCCAAGCACGGCAACCGCAGCGTTTCATCGTCGTCTGGCAGTGCCGACCTTTTCGACGTGGCGGATATTTACCTCGACCTGAAGCCTGAGCAGGTTGCCCGCTGTATCGAGCAAGTAGGTGTCGGTTTCATGTTTGCCCCCAACCACCACCCAGCGATGCGCCATGCCATTGGCCCACGCCGTGAAATGGGCGTGCGCACGCTGTTCAATATTCTGGGGCCGCTGACCAACCCGGCCAGCGCGCCCAATCAAGTGTTGGGTGTCTATGCGCCGTCGCTGGTGCCGCTGATGGCGGAAGTGCTGAAGAAGCTTGGCAGTCGCCACGTGCTAGTCGTGCATTCCGAAGACGGCCTGGATGAAATTTCGTTGGCCGCCCCGACCCAGGTGGCAGAGCTTAAGGACGGCGAGATTGCCCAGTACACCATTAATCCCGAGGACTTCGGCATCGAGCGCCAGAGTCTGGCTACGCTCAAGGCCACCAGCGCGGAAGATAGCTTGCGGCTGGTGAAAGCGGCGCTGAGTGGTGACGGTGCGGCGGCGGACATGGTCGCGCTGAATGCAGGTGCGGCCCTGTATTGCGCGGGCGTGGCGGATAGCTTGAAAGAGGGCGTGATGTTGGCTCAGGATGCCCAGGCCTCCAAATTACCGCTTGAAAAGCTAAAAGAATTGTCCCACTTCACCAGCGTTTTCAAGCAGTAGGCGCTTAAACAAACTATGTTTAAAAAAGATTAATTTTAATAAAGATTAATTTTAAAAAAATAGTTTTAATGAAGGTTAGTTTTAAACAAGAAGAGATCACCATGACTCAACAGGCAACGCCGACTATTTTAACGCGCATTCTGGACCGCAAGGACCAAGAAGTGGCCGAGCGCCGCCAGGCCGTTTCGGAAGCCGACCTGCTGGCGCTGGGTGAAAAGCAGAGCGCGCCCAGGGGATTTATCGATGCGCTTAATACCCGCATCGCCGCCGGGGATGCCGCTATCATCGCCGAAGTTAAAAAGGCCTCGCCTTCCAGGGGGGTGATTCGTGAGGAGTTTCACCCGGCGGATATCGCCAAAAGCTATGCCCAGGGCGGCGCGGCGTGTCTGTCCGTTCTCACCGATGCGGATTTTTTCCAGGGCCACGAAGATTACTTGATCGCCGCGCGTGATGCCTGTTCGCTGCCGGTGATTCGCAAGGATTTCATTACCCACGGCTATCAGGTGTCCGAGGCGCGGGCGATCGGGGCTGACTGTATTCTGCTGATTGTCGCCGCGCTGGACGACGCCCAGCTTCGTGACCTGAACCAGCAAGCCATCGCCCTGGGCATGGACGTGCTGGTAGAGGTCCACGATGCCAACGAGCTGTCACGGGCCATGGCGCTGGATCTCAAGCTGATCGGCATCAACAACCGCAACCTGCACACCTTCGAGACCAGTTTGAACACCACGCTGGAGTTGCTGCCCAGTATTCCAGAGGGTGTCACGGTGATAACGGAATCGGGAATCCACACCCGTGACGACGTGGAACTAATGCGTGACCACGAAATTAACGGCTTCCTGGTGGGTGAGGTCTTCATGCGTGAAGCCGACCCGGGTGCAGCCCTCAAGCAGCTGTTTTTCTAATCCGGCTGTCGCTTAGTCCGCCGGCTAAGTACCGCCACGGTAAGCGCCGGTAGAAAGGTGACGGTGACGATGGCGGTGCCCAGCAGCCCGAACAGCACGATGGCGCCGACGCCGCGATACAGCTCGGTGCCCTCGCCGGGTAAAAACACCAGCGGCGATAGCCCGCACAGCGTGGTCAAGGTGGTCATGGCAATGGGCCGCAGGCGGCTCTCCACGGCGCTGTATACCGCATCGCGTACGTCCATGGTCGTCTCGCGCAGGTTGATGCGTGCCTGATGGACGACCAGTATCGGGTTGTTGACCACAGTGCCCATGAGGATCAAAAAGCCCAGCATGGTGATCATGTCGAAAGGCTGGCTGATGGCGTTCAAGCCGATACGCGGCAGCATCGCGCCCACGCTGTTCATCAGCCACAGACCGACAATCCCTCCGGCGGCGCCGAGGGGGATGGTCGCCAGAATCAGCAGCGGATAGCCCCAGTGGGCAAAAATCGCCACCAGCAATAAATATACGATCGCCAGGGCAATCAAGCCGTTGCCGGTGAGAGACTGGCGGGTGGCATCGAGCTGGTCGCCCGCACCGCTTACCGTGATATCGATACCGCCAGGTAGCTCGCCCTGATCGCGCATGGGCTCGATCACTTCGCGCTGCATCCGTTCGATACCCGCTTCCAGCGCCACGCTGCGCGGTGGGATCACATTCAGGGTCACGCTGCGCCGGCCATCAACCCGGCGTAGGGTGGCGGTGCCAACGGTTTCTTCGATATCGGCGACGTCGTTCAGCGGTACGTTGAAGCCGGCAGGCGTATGCAAGGGCAGGCTGGCCAAGCGGTCGAGGTCGATATCGCCGGCCTCCGGGCCATAGCCGTAAAGATCAATCTTCTCATCGCCTAGGTAAAAATCGTCCAGGTACGACCCGTTGGTCAGCACGGCAATCGCGGTGCCCAGAGCCTCGGTATCAAAGCCCAGCTCGGCGGCGCGCTCCCAGTCCGGATAAATCTCGATCAACGGCTGGCCCAGATCCAGCGCCGAGGGGCGGGATTGAATACGCGGGTTGTCGAAGGTCGCCTGGGCGCGTTCGTAAATACGATTGGCCGTTGCGTAGAGGGTTTCCAGGTCATTACCGGCAATATCCAGCGTGATGCTGCGCGTGCCGCCGTCGTTACTCGAGATGATCGAGCCGCGCGCGGCAAAGGCGCGCATATCCGGGTAGGCCTCGTAGCGTGTGGTGAGCGCGTCCATCAGCGCCTCGATATGATTGGGGTCGATGGTTTCGGCAATGATGCGCAGGCTCTGCGCTTCGGCCTGGATGCCCATGGTGCGGATGGGGGGCACGTCGGTGTCGCCGCGTTCAAAGTCCTCAGGGTCGGCGCCGACGTGGGGTTCGAGTTCCCGCTGCAGGTCCTGGGCGATGGCGTCCATGGTGGCGAGGTTGTAGCTTGCCGGGGCGTTCATGCTGGCGAAGGTCTTGGCTTCCTCGCCCTCGGGCAGGTATTCCGCAGGCGGCGTCAGCCCGACAAAAATCGCCACACCGCCAACGATGCCCAACACCACGGCCGCCGTGCGCCGCGCCGTGCTTTTGATCATGCGGTCGACCACCCACAGGCAGGCGCTCATCCAGCGCGGGCGAGTGCCATTGCCGTTATCGCGGCCCCGGAAATCGATATGCGCGCCGAGCGTGGGGATGACGGTAATGGCGACCACCATCGAGACCAGGATCGAAGTGGAGATCGCCACGGCAATATCGGAATACAGCTGGCCGGCTTCCTGCTCGATAAAGAAAATCGGCACAAACACCAGAATTGTGGTCAGCGTCGAGGCGAGCACTGCCGACCAGACCTGCTTGACGCCTTCAAGCGCCGCCTGGAAACGGGCCAGCCCGCGCCGCCGTTGGGTCTCGATACTTTCGAGCACGACAATGGTGTTGTCGATGGTCATGCCGATAGCAAAGGCCACCCCGGCCAGGGAAATTACGTTCAGGGTGCGCCCGGCAAGCAGAAGGCCGAGAAATGCCGCAATGGTACAGATGGGAATGCCGATGATGCTGGCGAAGGTGGCCCGGGCCGAGCGCAGGAAGGCGTACATCACCAGAGTGGCAAACAGCGCCCCCAGGCCCAGGTTGACCCAGACGTTGGCAATCGAGGACTCCACGTAGCGAACGTCGTCGCTGGATAGGATCATCTGCATGCCCTGTTCGGCCAGCAGGCCTTCATTCAGAGCCTCCGCCTCGTCCAGCATGGCGCGCTTGATGTCGATGACGTTGGCCCCCGGCTCGCGACGCACCTGAACGCTCAAAACTGGCTCACCAGTCGAGTTGTAAGAGCGCGAGGTCAGCTCGGCGTAGGACTGCTGCACCTCGGCAACGTCGCCAAGCCGTGTTACCTCATCGCCCTGGCGGTCAAGGATCAACGCTTCCAGGCTCTCGACATCCTCGAAACGCCCGACGGTGCGCAGCAGATAGCGGCGTTTGCCACTTTCCAGTTGGCCACCGGAGACGTCCTGGTTGCGTTCCCGCAATGCGTTCTGGATATCACTGATGCTGATGTCGCGGGCGGCGAGGGCGTCGGGGTCGAGCAGTAGTTGCATCTGCCGTTCGGCGCCGCCGGAGACGGTGACCTCCGACACGCCGCTGACGCTTTCCATGCGCGGGCGAACGTTATCTTCCAGATAGTCGCGCATGGCTGGCATGTCCAGATCGCGCGGATTGCCTTCGCGGGGGCCGACGTTGAAGTACATGAACGCATTGGCCGAAAACGAGTTGGCGACGATGCGCGGCTGGTCAACGTTGGTGGGGTAGGAGGGCACCTGGCTCAGGGCGTTGTTGACCCGAATGAGCGTTTCGGTGAGGTCAACGCCAAACGGAAATTCCAGCTCAACCTCGGCGCTGCCGCTGCTGGCGGTGGATTCCATACGCTGCAGGTTGGGGACGTTGCGTAAATACTCTTCCTGCTCGATGAGGATATCCTTTTCGATATCCTGCGGGTTGGCACCGGCCCACTGGGTTTCAACGCCAATCACCCGGGTTTCCAGGTCGGGAATCATTTGCACGGGAATCCGCCAGATGGCGGCAATGCCCACGATCAGCAGAATCAGGGTGACGACACTGACCAAAATGCCGTGACGGATGATGGCGGCAAACATGCGCGAGGGCGCTCCTTGTTAATCGTCGTCGATAAGGGACAAGGTCTGCCCCTCTTCCAGGCGTTCGTTGCCGACCACAATGACGCGATCGCCCGCCTCGATACCGTCCAGCACCGCAACGTTGCCCTCGTGGCCGCTGCCGATCTCCACGCGTTGTTCATAGGCGCGCCATGCGTCGTCTTCCTGGCGGGCCAGCCATACGCTCACGCTGCCGTCCGGGCGGCGGATCAAGGCATCGCGGGGGACGCTTGGGCCTGTCTCGCCTTCAAGCAACAGTCGCCCTTCGAGCGCCATGCCGGGCAGCAGGCTGAGGGCTTCAGCAGGCTCGGCGCGCAATAGGAACTGGCGGCTGGTGGCGTCCTGGGGTACCCGTGCCTGGGGGCGGGCGGCGTACCATCGGGTATCGCCTTCCAGCCGGATCTCGAGAGTGGCGTCATCCATGCGGCCATAGGCCGAGAAAGGCACAGGGAAGTCCAGCCTCAAGGCGTCAATGTCGACCAGCGTCATCAGGGTGTCCCCGGGCGTGACCCATTCACCCAGCTCGCTGTCGCGCTGGGTGATCAGCGCATCGAAGGGCGCGGTGATGGTGTGGCGGGCCACGCGTAGCTCCCAGAGCGCGTATTCGGTCTGCCGGGCGTCTAGAAGGGCCTCGGCCGCTGCCAGCGTGTTTTGCCGCCGGCGCTGTTCGCTGACCGCAATATTTTGTTGTGCGGAGAGCTGGTTGGCTTCGTTGAGGCGCTGACGGGCATCGTCGCGATCAGCGCGGGCCTGATCGATATTGGCCTGGGCGCGCTGGCGCTCCAGCTCGGCTTCACGGCTATCCAGTGCCATCAGCCGTTCACCCTGGCTGACCCGGTCGCCGAGGGCGACGTCAAGGGACGCGACTTGGCCCGCTTCGGCGCTGGAAAGCTGCGAGGTGCGCGGGGCGGAAACGCTACCGGTCAGACGCAGCGTCTCGATACGCGGGGTGTCTTCAACCCGCTGGGTTTCGACTCGGGCGTCCTGTGCGGCGGCCACGCCGATGCCACCCATCAGCAGGGCCAGTGTCGTGGCGCACGCCCGAAGGGCGCGAGCGATAGTCAACAATCGTCGCAAGATGATTCCCCGGCTCTAGGATTGCGCCCAGCATGCCAGAATCAAACGGTCGGTTGGCGTTGGTGGTATCAACGTTATCCGCGCTTGAGCGCGCTCAATAGCGCCTGCAGCGGGTGAGGCAGCACCTGGCTTGAGTAACGCTTCACCTGGCTGCGACAGGAGTAGCCTGTCGCCAGTAGCTTGCCCGCATTCTCTTCGGCGTCAACCTGCGGCTGCCAGGACTGCGAGTAGATGACCTTAGAGGTCGCCACGTTGCGGGTTTCATGGCCGTAGGTGCCGGACATGCCACAGCAGCCGGTACTGACCAGTTCAAGCTCCAGCCCGAAGGCGGCGAATACCTGCTGCCATGCCTTGGGGGAGCCCGGCGCATTGGTGCTTTCGGTGCAGTGGGAAAGCAGTTTGAAGCTGGGGTCGCTCAGTTCCACCGGGCGGCTAGGCAGGGTGTTGAGGCGGGTGGCCAGCCACTCCTGGAGCATCAGCACCTCGGGCACGGCCGCGCTGCCCAGCGATTTGACGTACTCCTGGCGGTAGGTGAGGGTCATCGCCGGGTCGATGCCCACCAGGGGGATGTCAAAGTGCGCCAGCGTACGCAGCCGCTCGGCTTGTTTCCGCGCCGTGCGTTCGAACGCTCCCAGGAAACCCTGGACGTGCAGCGGCTTGCCGTTGGCGGAAAACGGCATGACGAACACCCGCAGGTTGAGCCGCGACAGCAGTTCAACGATATCCATCACCAGCTTGGCTTCAAAGTGGCTGGTGAACGCGTCCTGCACGATGATCACGCTGTTGGCGCGCTGCTGTTCAGTGAGCAGCGCAAGCGAGGTCGGTGTGGCCTCGGCCACCCCCCAGGCGCGCAGCTTCTTTTTCAGGTTGGCCCGGGACAGCGCCGGGGAGTCGCTGATGCCTACGCCTTTGCGCATCAACTGCTCGACCCAGTGCTGGCCCATGATGGCGTTGTACAGCGGGGCGGCTCTTGCAAAGGTCGGCAACATGAACTCGGTGCCGCCGATGACATAGTCCCGCAGCGGGCGCAGGTAACGACCGTGGTAGACCTCCAGAAACTGCGAGCGGAACTGCGGTACGTTGACCTTGACCGGGCACTGCCCGGCGCAGGATTTGCACGCCAGGCAGCCCGCCATGGCGTCATAGACCTCATGGGAGTAGTCGTGGTGCTGCCTGCGGCTCAGCGTGTTGGCTACCCGCCGTGGGAAGTGCTTGATAAAGCCCCAGCTGCTTTCGGCTTTTTTCCTGCGCGACTCTTCCACCACGTCGATACCCGCATTGGACTGCAGGCGTAGCCACTCACGGATCAAACTGGCGCGGCCCTTGGGGGAATGGCGGCGGTCGCGAGTGGCCTTCCAGGAAGGGCACATGGGGTCGTCGACGTCGTAGTTGTAGCAGGCGCCGTTGCCGTTGCAGTAGACCGCGGCGTCGTAGGCCTGCCAGGCCCGTTCATCGATGGTGCGGTCAAGCTGGCCGCGCATCGGCACGCTGTCGATGGTGAGCAGCTCCGGGTCGTGCTCCCGGGCGATCAGCTTGTCCCCTTCACCAGGGGAGGCGATCTTGCCGGGGTTGAGCTGGTTATAAGGGTCAAACGCGGCTTTGACTCGCTGCAAGCTGGGGTAGAGCTCACCAAAAAATGTCGGCGAGTATTCCGATCGGACGCCCTTGCCGTGCTCGCCCCATAAAAGCCCCCCGTATTTCTGGGTGAGCGCGACCACTTCATCGGAGATTGCCCGAATCAGCGCTTCCTGAGCCGGGTCTTTCATATCCAGCGCCGGACGAACGTGCAGTACCCCAGCATCCACGTGGCCAAACATGCCGTAGTCAAGCCCCCGGGCATCCAGCGCCGCGCGGAATTCGGCAATATAGTCGGCCAGGTGCTCGGGCGGCACCGCGGTGTCTTCCACAAACGGCAGCGGGCGCTTTTCGCCCTGAACGTTGCCCAGAAGCCCCACCGAGCGCTTGCGCATGCCGTAGACGGTCTGGATCTGACCGCGACCTTCGGCCAGGGTGTAGCCCAGCCGCTCGACGGTGGCATCATGGCGCAAATGCTCGGTGAACGCGCGAACCCGCCGGGTCAGCGCATCGGGGTCGTCGTCGTTGAACTCGACCAGGTTAATGCCGCGAATGGCGGTGTCACCGGCCGGAAAAAATTCGGCCACGCTGTCCCATACGAAGTCGTCCATGGCGAGTTGCAGCACGGTGTCGTCGATGGTTTCGATGGACGTGGGGCGAGCGCTTGACGCCATCAGTGCTTTGGCGTCACGCAGGGCCTCCATAAAACCGGCGTAGCGAACGTTCACTAGCGTCGAGTGCTTGGGAATCGGCAAAACGTTCAATACCGCTTCGTTCAGAAAGCCCAGTGAGCCCTCTGAGCCGCAGAGCAGGCTGTTGAGGTTGAGCTGGCCGCTATCGTCACGCAGGTGGGCCAGGTCATAGCCAGTCAGACAACGGTTGAGCGGCGGGAAGGTGGTCTCGATCAGTTCGCGCTGCTGGTCGATAATCTTGGCGGCGGTGGCGTGGATCCGGCCGAGAATGCCTTCTTGCGCGCATTCAGCGGTTTCTTCTTCAACGCTCAGCGGGCGACTATGTAAGTGCTTACCCCCCAGCAGCACCGTGTCGAGTTCAAGCACATGGTCGCGGGTCTTGCCGTACTCGCAGCTGCCCTGGCCGCTGGCGTCGGTGGATATCATGCCGCCAATGGTGGCGCGATTGGAGGTTGAGAGCTCCGGCGCGAAAAACAGCCCGTGAGGCTTGAGCGCGGCGTTGAGCTGGTCTTTGACCACGCCCGCCTGGACGCGCACCCGGCGATTATCCGCGTCGATCTCGATAATCTGGTTCATGTGGCGGGAAACATCCACCACAATGCCGTCGGTCAGCGACTGGCCGTTTGTGCCGGTACCGCCCCCACGTGGGGTGAGTACGATATTGCGATGGGGCACTTCGCCCGCCAGTCTGGTCAGACGCTCCAGGTCTTCGGCGTGCTTGGGGAAGACCGCCGCCTGTGGCAGGCGCTGGTAAATCGAGTTGTCCGTCGCCAGTACCGTGCGGTTGGCGTAATCCGGCGCGATCTCGCCTTCAAAGCCACGCGTTTTCAGCGCCTCGAGAAAACGGACGTAATGGGCGCCCAGGCGTTCAAATGGCGCGGTGCGTGAATCCAGAGATGCAATCATAATTGATCAGGTCGTCACTGCCGAAAGCGGAAAAGAGAAGACAGCTACTTTACCGCAGCGTCGCCGCCGGTGCATCAGGGCGGCGGCGTTATGCCTCGCCCAGGGCTTCTTTGACCAGCGCGGTCGATGATGGCGACATGGGCAGCGTCAACGCCAGCTCATGGGCACGCGGGGACATTTTACGCCAGGTCATCTGTACGATTCGCACCATATGATCGTGCTCGACCTTGCGCGAGAAATCGGCGAAGTAGTTTTCCAGGAACACCAGACAGGCACAGTCTTCCAGCGCCTGTACCTCGGGATCACGCCCCAGACCTTTCTTGCCGATCATTGCCGCGACGCGTTTGGCCTCCTCAACGCTGTAACCGGCTTTCTCCATCAGTTTGGCAGTAGTTTCGCCTGCCCGTTTGCCCTGGTCGCGCCGCCAGGTCAAATAGCCCACCCGTCCTTTATCATAGTCTTCGCGGGGGACCTGCCAGCGCTGCAAGTGCTGGGCGCGTACCGCCAGTTGCAATAGCTCGCCGGGTGCATCAAAAACAGATTCCAGCCACTTGCTCATCCGCTGGGCATAAGCCAACTCCTGAGGCATGGTGGTGCCATCGTCAAGCGTGGTGGAACGCGGGTCCTGGGCATGAAGCGCATCAATGGCGTCGAGTGTTTGCTCAAAAGCGGAGGTCATTTGAAGCTCGCTTGGCTAATCAAGGTCGATACGCTTATGTTAGCAGTGCTGCGCGCAGCAGGATAACCCCATAGCCCCCCGCCGTGCTTTTGCCTACAATAGTTGCCTTTGTTGTCGGCGCTTTGCGCCGTGGTTCACTGAATTCAGGCCAAGGGATACCTCATGCTCGATCCGAAACTGCTGCGCGGTGATCTTGATGCGCTGGCGCAACAACTGGCACGCCGGGACTTTGTATTGGATAAACAAGGACTTCAGGCGCTGGAGTCCCGCCGTCGCGAGCTGCAAACCCAGACTGAGCAACTGCAGAACGAGCGCAATACCCGCTCCAAGGCAATTGGCAAGGCGAAGGCCAACGGTGAGGATATTCAGCCGCTACTGGACGAGGTCAGTGACCTGGGCGAGCGCCTGGATGCCGCGAAACAGCAGCTGGCGGAGGTGCAGGCCGAGTGGGACGATGCGGTCAGTGGGATTCCCAATATTCCCCATGACAGCGTGCCGGAAGGCAAAAGCGAAGACGATAACGTTGAACTGCACCGTTGGGGCACGCCTCGTGCATTCGATTTCGAGGTGCTGGATCACGTTGATCTGGGCAAGCAGTCAGGCTATCTCGATTTTGATTTGGCTTCCAAGATCACCGGCGCACGCTTTGCAGTGATGCGCGGGCCGGTGGCGCGTCTGCATCGCGCACTGGCGCAGTTCATGCTGGATACCCAAACCGAGCAGCACGGCTACGAAGAGTGCTATGTACCGTACATGGTCAACCGCGCATCGCTAACGGGCACCGGCCAGTTGCCCAAGTTTGGCGAAGACTTGTTCCGCCTGGATGATGAGCGTGAATACCACCTGATTCCTACCTCGGAAGTGCCGCTGACCAACTTTGTGCGCGATGAAATCGTTGACCTGGCAGCGCTGCCCATGAAGCTCACTGCGCATACGCCGTGTTTTCGTTCTGAGGCGGGCTCACACGGGCGCGATACTCGGGGCATGATCCGCCAGCATCAGTTCGACAAGGTCGAGATGGTCCAGATTGTCGAGCCGGACAAAAGCTATGAGGCGCTGGAAGAAATGCGCGGCCATGCTGAGGCGATCCTGCAGGCGCTTGAGTTGCCGTATCGCGTGGTGACGCTGTGTACTGGCGATATGGGTTTCGGGGCGGCGAAGACCTACGACCTGGAAGTATGGCTACCCAGTCAGGATACCTTCCGCGAAATTTCCTCGGTTTCCAACTGTGAGGAATTCCAGGCGCGGCGTATGCAGGCGCGCTTCCGTCATCCGGAGGCGAAAAAGCCCCAACTGTTGCATACCCTGAACGGCTCAGGGCTGGCAGTTGGGCGTTGCCTGCTGGCGGTGCTTGAAAACCACCAGCAGGCGGATGGCTCGATAGTTATTCCTGAGCCGCTACGTCGGTATCTGGGTGGGCTGGAGCGTCTGGCCCTTTAAGCGCCCATTCCACGTTAACGCCTGCTTCTATGCGGATGGTCCCAGGGCGGTATTCGCGGCTGGGGCTATCATGGGTATCGGCACTGATGCTGCCTTCCGCACGCATGGACATCATGCGGGGTTGAAAAATGGGCGATTGGGTTTCTTCAATGTGCTGAACATGACCGAGGTCAGTCTCCAGCGTTCCGGCCATTAGCTCGGCCTTGTGCCGGGCTTTTTCCAGTGCCTTGACCAGCGCTTCGTCGGTAGCAGCGTCACGGTCCTGTAGGTCGAATTGCACGCCGTCCAAGGCGTTCACGCCTGCATCCATCAAGGCGTCCAGCACGTCACCAAGCTGGTCGATATCCGTCAATTCGACGGTGACCGGGCGTTCGAGCCGCGTGCGTTGTAGCGTTTCACCCTCGCCATTACTGCCACGCGGACCTGATACCTGTTCAGGGTAAATATTCAAGGAACCGGCGCTGATCGCATCGCGCTCAAGGCCGCTATCTTCCATGGTGTTTATCAGCTCGCTGGCCCGGCGTTCAAGACGCTCCCGTGCAGCGGTTAATTCCTCGCTGTCGGTGTCTTCAAGGCTTGATAGTGCGGGCGTCTTTTCCCATAAACGGGCATTGAGGGTGGCTTTGTCAGGCGAGACCTCAACAAAGGATTGAGCTTGTACATGTAAGCTCGGGGGCGTTGGGGCTGCCTGGGCCATCGGAATGCTGATCAGGGTAAGCAGTGCGCCGACGGCGAGGCTTTGGCGTAGTGGTGTTTTAGAGGGTAAGCGACATTTCATTGGTAACATCCCTATTATTGCGTGTGCGCTAGGCACATGGCGGAGGAGAAAGAGTAAGACTAGACTCTGCTTGGAATGCGGTAGGCCAAAGAAAGTTCAGCCGTAGCGGTGTGGTGGAAAGTTGTTGCTAGAAGTTTGCACGCTTGGTGCTAAATTCCGTTGTCTTCTGGTTTAGAAGGCGATATTGCTTAGGGATGGAGGGGTATGTCGAAGTTATCGGATGAGGGTTACCGCAGTATTCCGTTGAATGCCACGCTGGCCATGGCGGCTTTGGTGGTCATTATGGCGGGCATGAAAATGGGCTCGGATCTGCTGGTGCCACTGCTGCTCGCCATTTTTATCGCGGTGGTATGCACATCCCCCGTGCATTGGCTGAATCGTTGCGGGCTTAGCTTACGGCTCGCCGTGTTTCTCACCTTGATTTTCATGCTGGTGTTTATATCGCTGATCGGCCTGCTGGTGGTGAACAGTTTCAGTACCTTCATTCAAGCCCTGCCTGATATTGAAACGCGTCTCTACGAGCACTACTGGGATATATTAAATGCGTTGGCCTCGCGCGGCCTGGCGATAGATCCTGATCAGCTAAGCTCGATGCTGGAAATGGAAGGTGAAGGGTCCTGGATGCAAACCTTGCTGGGAGAGCTAGGCAATCTGTTCATGCAGAGCAGCATTGTCGCGTTGCTGGTTATTTTCTTGATGTTCGAAACGCTGAATTTTCGCGATAAGGTGTCGCGGGCCTTGGAAAACCCGGCGCCGAGTTTGAAGCGTTTCAGCGAATTCAGCTTGACGTTGAAGCGCTACCTCGCCGTAAAGACGGTGATTAGCCTGGCGACGGGGATTTTGGTATGGCTTTCTTGCCTGATGGTGGGGGTTGAGTTTCCGCTGCTTTGGGGGGTGCTGGCCTTTGCGCTCAACTTTATTCCCAATATCGGTTCCGCGATAGCCGCGATTCCGCCGGTATTATTGCTGCTGGTTTCTCAGAATGGAGGGATCTGGGAGGCATTGCTGCTGGCATCCACTTACCTGGCAATCAATTTCGTGCTGGGTAACTTGGTTGAGCCGCGGATCATGGGGCAGGCGCTGGGGCTTTCCACCTTTGTGGCGTTTTTATCGCTGGTGGTATGGGGATGGGTATTCGGGGTTGCCGGGATGTTGCTGTCGGTCGTTTTGACCATGACGCTCAAGATAGCCTTGGACAGCCACCCGCAAACGCGATGGATGGCGCACTTATTGGGTCCAGGCAGTCGAAGAGGGGAAAAATCCAGCAAGCTGGACGCTCGGCGACCGCCTTGGTTAAGACGTCACTGAATGGAATCGTAAAAACCGCCGACGTAGTCGGCGGTTTTTTACGTCAAGCGTTCTGGTCAATAAACTGGGTTAGCTGCGATTTCGATTGAGCACCCACCAGCGATGCCACCTTGGTGCCGGCTTTAAACAGCATGACGGTAGGAACGCCGCGGACGCCTTGCTCTGCCGCGATCTCGGGGGCGTCATCAACGTTCACGCTGACCACCTTGAGGTTTTCGCCTTGTTCGTCGGCGACTTCATCGACCACCGGCGCCATGACTTTGCAGGGGCCACACCAGGGGGCCCAAAACTTCAGTAGGACTGGCTGTTCGGCGTTGAGGACTTCCTGCTCAAAATTGGCGTTAGTAACATCAACATTAGTAGCCATTTGCTTCTCCCGTTTGCGTTGCTCTTGCTGTTTCGTTGCCTCAAATGGAGCAACGGTCATCACGCGATTACATAGCGCATTGCATCGCGCCAAGTCGGCAAATGTTAGCGGGCGAAACGGGGTGTGGCAAATGCGAACGGCACGAAATCGATAAAATAGTAAAAAGTAATAGGTGCTGCTAGGGCCGTTTTTTTATACTATAAAGGCATTATAGCGATTTTTTTTATTCTAATAATGGTTGTGTGAGCCAAGTGCAAAGGCAGCGCTTGTCGTTTCAACGCAATCATCCGTGCATTGACCGGTTAGGTGACACTATGAAACTGCAGCAGCTTCGCTACATTTGGGAAGTGAATCGGCACAATTTGAATGTTTCGGCCACCGCGCAAAGTCTTTACACCTCGCAGCCTGGAATTTCCAAACAGATTCGCTTGTTGGAAGACGAACTGGGTGTCGAGATTTTTGCTCGTAGTGGCAAGCACCTGACCCGTGTGACGCCAGCAGGTCAGTCGATCATTGATCTGGCCGGGCAAGTGCTGCGGTTGACCGAGAACATCAAGCATGTGGCCCAGGAGCACAGCGACGAACGGCGCGGTAGTCTGGCGATTGCCACCACTCATACCCAGGCGCGCTATGCGCTGCCGCCCATTATCAGCGCTTTCACCCAGAAATACCCCGATGTGGCCCTGCATATGCAGCAGGGCACACCCAAGCAAATCGCCCAGATGGTCAGTGAGGGCCAGGCGGATTTCGCCATTGCCACCGAGTCGCTGGAACTGTTTACCGATCTTATTCTGCTGCCTTGCTATCGCTGGAACCGCTGTGTTCTGGTACCCAAAGACCATCCGCTGGCCCATCTGGATGCGCCGCTGACACTGGAAGCGCTGGCGGAGCATCCGCTGGTCACCTATGTGTTTGGCTTTACCGGGCGTTCCCAGTTGGATGATGCATTCAAAGCCAAAGGGCTGACACCTAACGTGGTACTCACGGCGGCAGATGCCGATGTGATCAAAACCTACGTGCGGCTTGGCATGGGCGTGGGCATTGTGGCCCATATGGCCGTCGACCCGGCCCTGGATGATGACCTGGTGGCGCTGGACGCACGGCATCTTTTTGCAAGCTCCACGACCAAGATTGGTATTCGTCGTGGCACCTTCATGCGCGGTTATATGTACGATTTTCTAACCCGTTTTGCGCCTCATCTTACCCGTGATCGGGTGGAAGAGGCGCTGACCGCGGGCCCGCGTCATGAGCAGTCGTTATTTGACGACCTGGACCTGCCGGAGTACTAACCCGCCGTGTGGGTTAGTGCTGTAAATGCAGTCCGCATTCGCGCTTTTCCTCGACCTTGGTGGGGTCAAAGTAATCGAAGTTGTTGGGCAGATTGTGGGCTTGCAGATACTGGTACATATCTTTGGCTGTCCACTGGAGTAACGGCGCGACTTTCAACAGGCCGTCAGCATTGCGGCTGACCGGTTGCATCCTGGCACGTTCCGGCGTGTCTTCTGCCCGCAGGGCGGTGAGCCACACGTCCGGATGCATTTCCCTCAGGGCACGTTCAAAGGGTTCGATTTTGACTTCCTGGGTAAAGGCATCGTGGCGCGGGTCATCAATGCCTGGCATGGGGCCTTCCAGTGCCTCGCGATGCGCGCGGGTCCGCCTGGGCAGGAAGCTGACGATGTTGAGGTTAAGCTGCTTGATGACGTCATCAGCAAATTGGTAAGTCGCCTCGGTGTTGTAGCCGCTATCCATCCATACGATGGGAATATCCGGGCGTACCTGGGTCACCATGTGCAGAATGACCGCTTCGAACGGGCGGAAGTTGGTCGTGCAGATGGGCCGTGTGCCCTGAGCCAGTGCCCACTCAACTAACCCTTGAGGGTTGTTGGCAAATTCATTGTTGATCGCTTCAAGTTCTGAGGACATGCTTCCTCCTTATCGTCGGAAAGATCATGCCGATAGGCTACCAAAGAGCAGGCAGGTCGCCCCAATACCGTTTGGTTTGGCTTTTATATTCCTTTTTGATTTAAAGACCGTGCTTGCTTATTCCAGCGCTTTGATCAAGTGACGAATTTTGTCCAGTGTCTCAGTGTATTCCTCGTCGACGTTGGAGTCGGCTACCAGCCCGCCGCCTCCCCAAACGTGAAGCCTACCGGCGTCTGCCACCACCGTGCGGATGGCAATCGAGGTGTCCATGCTTCCCCGTACGTCGACATACCCGAGGCTGCCGCAGTAAATACTTCGCTGGCAGGGCTCCAGCTCATCGATGATCTGCATGGCACGAATTTTGGGTGCGCCGGTAATCGAGCCGCCGGGAAACGCGGCGGCGAGTAGGGCGAGGGCGGCACGCGGGTCGGGGAGCTGTCCCTGGATCACGCTGACCAGGTGATGAACGTTGGGATAGCTTTCCAGATGACAGAGCTGAGGCACCCTGATCGTACCGGGAAGGCAGATACGGCCGAGGTCATTACGCAAAAGATCCACGATCATGACGTTTTCAGCGCGGTCTTTACGGCTGTTAAGTAACTGCTCGGCGAGTGCTTGATCTTCTTCAGGGGTCATGCCGCGGGGGCGCGTTCCCTTGATAGGGCGGGTTTCCACCTGGCCTTCATGGCTACGAATAAACCGTTCGGGGGAGAGTGAAAGCACTGCTTTGTCCTGCCACGCCATAAACCCTGAAAAAGGCGTGGGGGTGGCCCGGCGAAGTCGCAAATAGGCTTGCCACTCATCACCCTGATAAGACGCCGAAAAACGTTGGGCAAGGTTGATCTGGTAGCAGTCTCCGGCGCGAATGTAATCTTGCACGGCATGAAAGCGCTGATGGTAGTCAGCGCGGCTGAGCTCCGCCTGAAAAGAAGCGGTCAGGCAAAACGGCGCCGTCGCTGGCAACGAGCGGCCAAGCCAGTGCATGACCTGTTCGCGGCGCTCGTCGGTGGCGACCAGCCATGCTTGCTGGGTGTGGTGGTCAAACGTGACGCACCAGTCATAGAGCCCAATTCGGGCCTGGGGCAGGTCGGTGACACACGGCTGCTGGCTGGCAATCGACTGCTGCTCACGGCCCAGGTCATAACCCCAGTAACCGATCAAGCCGCCTGCAAAGGGGAGCTCGCCCATGTCTTGTGATGGCACAGGCAACTGGTCAAGCAGCCACTGCTGGGGGGCAAAGGCATCCGGCCAGTCGAGTGGCGGATTGAGTTGATCGGATACGATCTTTGACTGCCCGTTGGTATCAATCTCAAGCGTCGCCAGTGGGTCACTGCTCATGATGTCAAACCGGCCATTGGCCAACGGGCGCCCGCTATCGAGCAACACAGCGCCTGAACGTGAGCGAAGTGCCGCGAACGTCGTCAAGGGGTCGGGTAGGTAGGGCAGTGCCGTCAGTGTTAACGCTGATATCATGAAGCAAACGCCTAGCCAAGTGGGGCAGCATATTTTAGAGGGCGTTAAACAAGGACACCAGTCGGTCTTCTCGACGGCTTTCTCACGTTAATCACATGGTGAAAGATATTGCCTCCGACGCTTTCCTGCTTCTCGCTAGATTGTTGACACCGCAAGACGTTATTGCCCTGGGTCCTACGACAAAAGGCCTACCTGATCGTACGGTAAGCAAGGTTGACGGCGGTTTTGCAGAGGACTAAAGTTGTTCCATCATTTAATTGTCGACAATTTACCCATGACCTTATCAGCTGTGACGACACACAAAGATTCATCGGATCATGAAGCAGCCTCTCCGGAAGTGCGCACGCTGGCCGAGCGGGTTTTCCAACAACTCCAGGACGCTATCGTTCGCGGTGAGCTCGCCCCAGGCAGCAAGATCACCGAGCCGGGGCTGTCGAAAACCTACGGTATTTCGCGGGGGCCGCTGCGTGAAGCGATGCGACGTCTGGAAGCACACCGTTTGATCGAGCGGGTTCCCCATGTCGGGGCGCGGGTCGTCAAACTCTCAATGAAGGAGCTGATTGAGTTGTTTGACGTACGCGAGGCCCTGGAAAGCATGGCCGCTCGGCTGGCCGCCGAGCACATGTCTGCAGACGAGATCCGGGGGCTGCGGGATGTACTGGCGCTCCACGAAGGGCAGAGTGATCTGAAGCGCGGTGAGGCCTACTATCAGCGTGAAGGCGATCTCGATTTTCACTATCGGATCGTTCAGGGCAGCCACAACAAGATGTTGATGAACCTTCTCTGCGACGACCTTTATTACCTTGTCCGTCTTTATCGTACCCAGTTCAGCGCCAGCGGCGCGCGTCCCCAGCGGGCCTTTGTGGAGCACCATCGCATTGTCGATGCCATTGAAGCCGGTGATGCCGAACTCGCCGAGTTGTTGATGCGCCGTCACGTCAGCGCCTCCCGCGCCAATGTTGCCGACCGTTACGCCACTATTCTTGAACAACAATCATCGACACCCTCGGAATAAAACGCCATCTACCTGTGTCGCAATACAAAGGAGTCCACGTCCATGTCTCAATCTCCCCAGTCAGGGCTTACCCCCGGTGCACGTTTTCGCGCAGCGCTAGAGGCGAATCGGCCGCTGCCCATTCTTGGCACGATCAATGCCTACACGGCAATGATGGCCGAACGGGTAGGGCACCAGGCGATTTATCTGTCCGGCGGTGGCGTGGCCAATGCCTCTTTTGGGTTGCCCGATCTGGGTATGACCACCATGAACGACGTGGTGGAAGACGCTCACCGTATTTGTGGTGCGACGGATGTGCCGCTGCTGGTGGATATCGATACCGGCTGGGGCGGGGCGTTTAATATTGCGCGCACCGTCAAGGAAATGCAGCGTGCGGGCGTGGCGGCGGTACACCTGGAAGATCAGGTCGCCCAGAAGCGCTGTGGGCATCGCCCCAACAAGGCGATCGTCTCCCAGCAGGAAATGGTCGATCGCATCAAGGCCGCGGCGGATGCCAGGCTCGACCCTGACTTTTACCTCATCGCCCGCACTGACGCCTTTCAGAAAGAGGGGCTGGATGCCGCGATCGAGCGTGCCAATGCCTGTATCGAGGCAGGTGCTGACGCCATCTTCGCTGAAGCGGTGCATACGCTGGACGATTACCGGGCGTTTTGCGAACGGGTCAATGCGCCGATCCTTGCCAATATCACTGAGTTTGGCGCGACGCCGCTTTTCACTCAGCAGGAGTTGGGGGAGGTGGGCTGCCGAATGGTGCTGTATCCGCTTTCGGCTTTCCGCGCCATGAACGCCGCCGCGCTGCATGTCTATCAGAGCATTCTGGACAACGGCCATCAGAAAGACGTGCTGGACACCATGCAAACCCGCGATGAGCTATACGACTTTTTGAACTACCACGACTTCGAACAAAAGCTCGATGCGCTGTTCGCCGAGCAGAAAGATACCTAATCGCCGTTAACCCTTACAACGTTATAACCAATAAAATACGCTAGCAGGAGACCTACATGGCTGATAAACCGCAAAACAGTGCCGGACTGCGTGGCCAGAGCGCCGGTTCCACCGCGCTGTGTACCGTCGGTAAAACAGGCTCTGGATTAACCTACCGTGGCTTCGACATTAAAGAACTGGCTGAAAAGGCCAAGTTTGAAGAAGTCGCTTATCTGCTGCTAAAGGGCAAACTGCCCAATCAAGCTGAGCTGGACGATTACATTGACAAACTCAAAAGCCAGCGTGGCTTACCCAGCGCCTTGAAAAACGTGCTGGAAGAAATCCCCAAAGACGCTCATCCCATGGATGTGATGCGTACCGGGGCATCCATGCTGGGTAATCTGGAGACCGAGGAAAGCTTTGAAGAGCAGGAAGACGTGGCCGACCGTCTGCTGGCCGTGCTGCCCTCGATCATTTGCTACTGGTATCGCTTCAGCCATGACGGCGTACGTATCAATACCGAAACCGACGATGCCTCGGTAGGTGGTCACTTCCTGCATATGCTACGCGGTGAACCGGCCTCCGAGCTGCATGCCCGGGTAATGAACGTATCTCTCATCCTTTACGCAGAGCACGAATTCAATGCCTCCACATTCACCGCCCGGGTTTGCGCCTCAACGCTCTCCGACATGCACTCTTGTGTGACCGGGGCGATTGGGACGCTGCGTGGGCCGCTACACGGTGGCGCCAACGAAGCGGCGATGGCGATGATCGAAAACTGGACCTCGCCTGAAGAAGCTGAGCGGGAAATGCTCGGCATGCTGAAGCGCAAAGAAAAAATCATGGGCTTTGGGCACGCCATTTACCGCGAGTCAGATCCGCGTAATGCCATCATCAAGCACTGGTCGAAAAAGCTCGCCGACGATGTGGGCGATAGCGTGCTCTACCCCGTTTCTGAGCGTTGCGAAGCGGTCATGTGGCGGGAGAAGAAACTATTCTGCAACGCGGACTTCTTCCATGCCAGCGCTTACCACTTCATGGATATTCCCACCAAGCTGTTCACGCCGATTTTCGTGATGTCACGGCTTACCGGCTGGGCCGCCCACGTGTTTGAGCAGCGTGAAAACAACCGCATTATTCGCCCCAGCGCTGACTATACCGGCCCTGAGAAGAGCGAATGGGTACCCATTGAAGCCCGTGATTAAGTGAGAGTGACGATGAACACCAATTATCGCAAACCGCTGCCGGGTGTCACGGTCGACGGGACTGCCATTGATTACTTTGATACCTACCAGGCCGTGGAGGATATCCAGCCTGGCGCCTACGCAACGCTGCCGTTTACCTCACGAGTACTGGCCGAGCAGCTGGTGCGCCGCTGTGATCCAGAGCAGCTGACGGCTGCCCTCAAACAGCTGATCGAGCGCAAGCGCGACCTGGACTTTCCCTGGTATCCGGCGCGGGTCGTGTGTCACGACATTCTCGGCCAGACCGCGCTGGTCGACCTGGCGGGCCTGCGCGATGCCATTGCCGATAAAGGCGGCGACCCGGCGAAGGTCAACCCGGTGGTGCCGACGCAGCTGATCGTCGACCATTCGCTGGCTGTCGAGCACGCCGGTTTTGAAAAAGACGCCTTTGAAAAAAACCGCCAGGTAGAGGACCGCCGCAACGACGACCGTTTCCATTTTATCAACTGGACGAAAGTGGCCTTCGAGAACGTCGATGTGATCCCGCCTGGCAACGGCATCATGCACCAGATCAACCTGGAGAAGATGTCGCCAGTGGTCCAGGTCCAGCAAGGTGTGGCTTACCCTGATACCTGCGTGGGTACTGATAGTCATACACCGATGACCGATGCGCTGGGCGTGATTTCGGTGGGTGTCGGCGGCCTAGAAGCAGAGAGCGTGATGCTCGGCCGCGCCTCAATGATGCGCCTACCGGATATCGTCGGTGTCGAACTCACCGGTAAACTACAGCCGGGCGTGACCGGCACCGACATGGTGCTGGCGATTACAGAGTTTCTGCGCAGCGAGCGCGTGGTCGGCGCCTACCTGGAATTCTATGGTGAGGGCGCTGATGCGCTGACCGTCGGCGATCGTGCAACGATCTCCAACATGACGCCGGAATACGGTGCGACGGCTGCCATGTTTTACATCGACAGCCAGACCATCGACTACCTCAAGCTTACCGGGCGCGAGGACGAGCAGGTGGCGCTGGTCGAGGCTTACGCCAGGCATACCGGTCTCTGGGCCGACAGCTTGAAAAGCGCCGAATACGAGCGGGTGCTGCGTTTTGACTTATCCAGCGTGACGCGCACGCTGGCGGGGCCTTCCAACCCCCATGCGCATTTGCCGACCTCAGAGCTTGCCAAGCGCGGTATTGCGGTTGATCTGGATAAAGCCCGCGCCGAAGAACAGGCGGGCAGAATGCCGGATGGCGCAGTGATCATCGCCGCGATTACCAGCTGCACCAATACGTCGAACCCGCGCAATATGGTGGCGGCGGGCCTGATTGCCCGAAATGCCAATAAGCTGGGTCTTACCCGCAAGCCCTGGGTCAAGTCATCGCTCGCTCCGGGGTCCAAAACCGTCAAGATGTACCTCGAAGAAGCCGACCTGATGGGCGAGCTGGAAGACCTTGGGTTTGGCGTGGTGGCGTATGCGTGTACCACCTGTAACGGCATGTCCGGCGCGCTGGATCCGAAGATTCAGCAGGAAATTATCGACCGGGATTTATACGCGACGGCGGTATTGTCCGGTAACCGTAATTTCGACGGACGGATACATCCCCATGCCCAACAGGCATTTCTGGCCTCGCCGCCGCTGGTGGTGGCTTACGCTATCGCGGGCACGATTCGCTTTGATATCGAAAAGGATATTCTGGGTCACGATGCTGAAGGCAACCCGGTCACGCTCAAGGATATCTGGCCCGACGACAGCGAGATCGACGCCATCGTGAAGTCGGCGGTAAAGCCTGAGCAGTTCCGCGATACGTACATCCCCATGTTCGACCTGGATAAAAGTGCCCGCACTCAGGTCAGCCCGCTGTATGAATGGCGCCCTCAGAGCACCTATATCCGTCGTCCGCCATACTGGGAAGGCAATATGGCCAAAGAGCGCGGATTGAAAGGGATGCGACCTCTGGCAATTCTGCCGGACAATATCACTACCGATCACCTGTCGCCCTCTAATGCGATTCAGTTGAACAGCGCAGCGGGTGAGTACCTGGACAAGATGGGCCTGCCGGAGGAGGACTTTAACTCCTACGCGACCCACCGGGGTGATCATTTGACTGCTCAGCGCGCCACCTTGGCAAACCCCAAGCTGTTCAATGAAATGGTACGTGACGAGCAGGGTAATGGGGTGCAAGGGTCGCTTGCCCGTATTGAGCCGGAGGGTAAGGTTACCCGGATGTGGGAAGCCATTGAGACCTACATGGCCCGCAAGCAGCCGCTGATCATTATTGCGGGCGCCGATTACGGCCAGGGGTCTTCCCGTGACTGGGCTGCCAAGGGCGTTGCGCTGGCTGGCGTCGAGGCGATTGTGGCCGAGGGGTTCGAGCGCATCCACCGCACCAATCTGATCGGCATGGGCGTTATGCCGCTGCAGTTTGAAGAAGGCAAAACGCGCCACACGCTGGAGTTGGACGGCACCGAAATTTACGATGTGGAGGGCACCCCGCAGCCGGGCGCCACGCTCACGTTGTTGATTCATCGCCAGAGTGGCAGCTCCGAACGCGTACCGGTGATTTGCCGCCTGGATACCGCCGAGGAAGTGTCGATTTACACCGCTGGTGGCGTGCTGCAACGCTTTGCTCAGGACTTTCTCGAATCCACTGCCGCCTAGCTGGAGATGACGTAATGCCCTACGGCCCTCAACTCAAAATTCCCGCCACCTATATGCGTGGCGGGACCAGCAAGGGTGTGTTTTTTAAACTCGACGACTTGCCCGACGCCGCCCGGCAGCCTGGCGAGGCGCGCGACAAGCTGCTGTTACGGGTAATAGGTAGCCCAGATCCCTACGAGAAACAAATCGACGGCATGGGCGCCGCGACGTCCAGCACCAGTAAAACGGTAATTCTGTCGAAAAGTGAATCGCCCGAGCACGATGTGGATTATCTGTTTGGTCAGGTCGCAATCGACAAACCGTTTGTCGATTGGAGCGGGAACTGCGGCAATCTTTCGGCGGCGGTCGGCCCTTTTGCGATTACCCACGGTCTCGTTGATCCCGGGCGCATTCCTAAAAACGGCGTGGTCGAGGTGCGTATCTGGCAGGTCAATATCCAGAAAACGATCGTGTCGCGGGTGCCGATGGCCAACGGAGAGGTACAGGAAACCGGCGACTTTGAGCTCGATGGCGTCACCTTTCCCGCTGCCGAGATTCCGGTGGCCTTTATGGATCCAGCCGACGGCGAAGGGGCTATTTTCCCCACCGGCAATCTTGTCGATGATCTGGAGGTGCCAGGGGTAGGCACGCTCAAAGCCACCATGATCAACGCTGGTATTCCCACGGTGTTTATTAACGCCGCCGACATCGGGTATGCCGGTACTGAGCTTCAAGAGGCGATCAATGGCGATAGCCAAGCGCTTTCGATGTTTGAAACCATCCGAGCCCATGGTGCCGTCCGTATGGGGTTGATGAAACACGTGGATGAAGCGGCCAACCGGCAGCACACGCCTAAAGTGGCGTTTGTTGCACCACCTGCGGGGTATACGGCGTCGAGCGGCAAAATGATTGACGCCTGTGATGTCGACCTGCTGGTGCGTGCGCTCTCCATGGGTAAACTCCACCATGCCATGATGGGCACCGCCGCTGTCGCGATCGCCTCGGCGGCCGCGATTAAAGGCACCCTGGTCAACGCGGCGGCGGGAGGCGTCGAACGTGATGCGGTCACCTTCGGCCACCCCTCGGGCAGCTTGCGGGTGGGGGCTCAGGCAAGCCTGGTGGACGGACGCTGGCAAATAGACAAAGCTGTCATGAGCCGCAGCGCACGCGTATTGATGGAAGGAACCGTGCGCGTTCCGAGTGATACGCTGAACCAGTAGGGGAATAAGACATGCATACCACCGCCGATGTGAATGATCGTCCGGACTATGACCCTGAGTTGCAAACGCTGGCCGACTACGTTCTCAACTTTCGTGCCCCCTCCGAGGAAGCGCTGACGACGGCGCGCTACTGTTTGATGGATACGCTGGGCTGTGGGTTGTTGGCGTTGCGTTTCCCTGCGTGTACCAAACACCTTGGCCCGTTGGTCGAGGGGACGACAGTGCCGCATGGCGCTCGCGTACCCGGCACATCGCTGCGACTGGATCCGGTCAAGGCGGCCTGGGACATCGGTGCGATGGTGCGCTGGCTCGATTACAACGATACATGGCTCGCCGCTGAGTGGGGACACCCCTCTGATAACCTGGGCGCGATTCTTGCCGTTGCCGACCATCTTTCCCAGAAGCGAGTGGCCGAAGGCGCTGCACCTTTGGTGATGGCGGACGTCCTGCACGCCATGGTCATGGCCCATGAGATCCAGGGGGTGCTGGCGCTGGAAAACAGTTTCAACCGCGTGGGGCTGGACCATGTGGTACTGGTTAAAGTGGCCTCCACCGCCGTTGTCGCGAAACTGATGGGCGCCGACCGTGAGCAGATGCTGTCGGCGCTTTCCCATGCCTGGGTCGACGGACAGAGCTTGCGCACCTACCGGCACGCCCCGAATGCAGGTTCCCGCAAAAGTTGGGCGGCAGGCGATGCCACCTCACGCGGCGTGCGCCTCGCGGATATCGCCATGCGCGGTGAAATGGGTATTCCCAGTGCCTTGAGCGCGCCTCAATGGGGGTTTTACGACATCGCCTTCAGTCATAGTAATAAAGACCTCCGTCTTAAGCCTGACGGCGAGCGTCGACTTCGCTTCCAGCGCACGTTGGGTTGCTACGTGATGGAAAATATTCTCTTCAAGGTGGCATTTCCCGCTGAGTTCCACGCCCAGACGGCCTGTGAAGCGGCGGTGGCATTACATCCGCAGGTTAAAGATCGCTTATCGTCTATCGAGCGCGTTGTGATCACGACCCATGAGGCGGCTATCCGGATTATTTCCAAAACCGGCCAGCTCGCCAACCCCGCTGACCGCGATCACTGCCTGCAGTACATGGTGGCCGTCCCGCTGATACAGGGGACATTAACCGCGGATCACTATGAAGATGACTTCCATGCCACACACCCGCTGATTGATCAGCTACGCGAAAAGATGGAAGTGGAAGAGGACCCTGATTATTCAAGCGCTTATCTGGACCCCGAAAAGCGTTCGATTGCCAATGCCGTGCAGGTGTTTTTCGATGATGGCACAGCCACTGAAAAGGTCGCCGTGGAGTACCCGCTGGGTCATCGGCGGCGACGGGACGAGGGTATGCCGTTGTTACTTGACAAATTTCATCGCCACCTTGCCACGCGGTTCCCGGCACATCGGTGCGAGCAGATCATGCGGGTATGCGAGGATCATGCAGCGCTTGCATCCATGCCGGTTAACCGCTTTATGGCGCTATGGGAGATGACACCCTAAACGACGAACCGCCCGATTCACTAGCGTAATCGGGCGGCGTTTAGTGTTGTCATGTTAGTCTTCAACGCTGACCTGATCGCGCATACGGTCAACCGTTGCCGGTCCAATACCGCTGACGCGGGTAAGGTCATCGGCACTTTCGAAGTCGCCGTTTGCTTCACGCTCTTCAATGATAGCTTCGGCTCGGCTGGGGCCGATACCCGGTAGCTCATCGAGTAATTCGGGGTCGGCGCTGTTGACGTTGATCGGGGCAATGTCCTGGGCCACCCCGTTGCTTGCAACCCCAATGCCGATGCTGAAGAGTAATGCGGCGAATAATCCTTTCAGTGATAGCTTCATCCTAAGCCCCTTTAATAGTGGTTTCAGTCCTAATGGCGGTTATCAGTCCTATTGTGAGCGGGGAAGTCCCCGCTCTTTCACCTTAACTGGATTCCGGAGCGATGCTGTCGGAAATTAGCGATACGTTATGTAAGATTTTTGCTATACACGCATGGCAAAAGGCTTACATGGCGAGCGAAAGGGACTGATATAATGCGCCGAAACACTTGGGGAGCTTGGTATGGCTGTCACTGAATCACCGCTGATTATCGCACTTGATTACCCATCACTGGACGCGGCGCTATGCATGGCGGATCAGTTGGATCCGTCCTGGTGTCGGCTGAAGGTCGGTAAAGAGCTATTTACCCGCAGCGGCCCGGCCGTCCTTGAAGCGTTGCACGGGCGTGGCTTCGATGTGTTCCTGGACCTCAAGTTCCATGACATTCCCAACACGGTGGCCAGCGCCGTAGAGGCGGCAGCAGAGCAGGGGGTGTGGATGGTCAACCTTCACGCCAGCGGCGGTCGGGCAATGATGGAAGCCGCCGCAACGCGCCTGGCGCAACAGCGCCTCACCACGCACCTGATCGCTGTGACGGTGCTGACCAGCATGCAGGACCGTGATCTGGTGGATGTCGGTATACCGTCATCGGTTAGCGACCAGGTGACGCGGCTGGCTCAGCTCGCCAAACAGAGTGGCTTGCACGGTGTTGTGTGTTCGGCTCAGGAATCGACTCAACTTGCATCGCTATGTGGTGACGAGTTCTTGAAAGTGACGCCAGGCATTCGACCTGCCTTCGCTGCGGCTAATGACCAGCAGCGGATCATGACGCCCAGGGACGCGATGCAGGCAGGTAGCACGCACTTGGTCGTCGGGCGGCCGGTTACCCAGGCAGAGCGTCCCATGGAGGCGTTGAAGGCTATCCAGCAAGAGCTGGAATAGGGAACGAAACCGTTATTCGCCTTCAACCCCGATAATCGGTTTGATAGTGCCCCAGTAACGGCAAGTGGGGCACTGCCATTGCAAGGCATCGCTGGTAAAGCCGCAGCGTTGGCAACGGTGGCGGGGGCGACCCTTCAGCAATGCTTCGGTATGATGCTTAAGCAGCACCAGCCGTGTGTCCGGTGCGTCTCTACCCTGAAGGCGCTGGCTCTCGATATACAGATCAACCAGGTAGTTGAGTCCCCGCAAGCTGGGGGCCTGGCCGAGAAGTTCGCCGGTGACGCCAATCGCGGCATCGACCCCATCCCGGTGATGGATAAGCTCACCCAGTTCGATGATTAAGCTGGTGTAGGGCACGATGGTAATCAGCTGGCGTAGATGGGCTTCAAGCCCGCCTTCATCGTTGTTGCGCAGATAGGCGCGCTTTAATGCGGGCAGCATGGTCGGAAGATGGGCGCTGTCTTGGTCAAGAATGCGCGTCAAGTAGCCGGTTGCCTGCGGATAATGACCATTTTCCATTTCAAGTCCGGCAAGCAACAGGTTGGCGCGGACGCAATGGGAGTCAAGCTGCAGGGCTTTTTTCAAATGGCGTTTGGCAAGTGCGCGGCTGGCATTGGCGGTCTCGAGTTCGGCCAGTTCGCATTGCCAGTGGGCCGCTGCTCGGCGGATATTGGGATGCTGCTTAACCAGCGGGGCGGCGGTATCCAAGGCGCCTTGCCAGTCTTTTTCGCGCTCTAGCAGATCGATCAACAGTCGCTTGGCAGGGTAGCGCAGCTCGCTGTCGTGGTCCTGGTCGAGTAGCGTTCTAAGCAGTCGCTGTGCCCGGTCATGGACACCCAGCGCTACAAAGTCACGCGCGAGTTCCAGTTGAACCTTCGCATTAGTGGCATCGGAGAGTGCCGGACGTGCCAGAAGATTTTGGTGAATGCTTACGGCTTTGTCGGCTTCGCCCCGCGAACGAAATAGTCGCCCCAGTGTGATGTGCGTCTCAACCGTATCGCTATTGACATCCAGTGCGTTGATAAAGGTATTGATGGCTTCGTCGGGCTGCTCGTTGAGCAGATAGTTGAGCCCGACAAAGTAATCCCGGGATAGACTACCGTGAGTAGATCCCGAGCGTTCGTTTGACCGCCGGGATGCCTTGCGAAAGCCGAGCCCGTAGCCAATCGCAATAGCGATGAATATAACGCCCAGCAGTGCGAAGTCCAGCATCTAAGCCAGTTCCTTAAACTCCTGCGTACGTAGCTGGTCAAGTTCCTTGCTTTGTTGTTTGTTCTGGCGTTCGCTACGAGCCAGTCTGGCTTTTAGACGTACATACACGCCGATCATGGCCAACATGCCAATAAGTACGCCGAACGTTAACGTTGCCAATAGCCAGACGGATAACGAGACGGCGGGTAGCTCCAGCCAAATCAGGTTCAACGCAATGGCTTGCTGGTTATTGACCGCAAACAAGATACCCACCAGTAGCACTACCAGCAAAATGATGGCCAGAATCAGCCCTTTTATCCAACGCATGAGAAGTTCCTAATCAGTAGCTTTCACGGTAGTGACATTGTGTACGAGTCGCCGCCCGACGTCATCCCAAAGAAGGCATGAATCCGCTTTTTAATGCCTGGCCAAGGACAATAACGCCCTGCTATATCAATACCCCAATGCACGGCTCGCATCGACCTGTTCGCGTAATTCCTTGCCCGGCTTGAAATGGGGAACGTGCTTCCCGTCAAGCTCGACGGGTTCGCCGGTTTTCGGGTTACGCCCGGTTCTTGGCTCGCGGTAGTGAAGTGAAAAACTCCCAAAACCACGAATTTCCACCCGCCCGCCACTGGCCAGTGCGTCGGTCATGTCGTCGAGAATAATCCGGACGGCGGTCTCGACTTCTTTGGCAGACAGCTCGGGCTGGTGCATGGCAATTTGTTCGATTAATTCAGATTTGGTCATCGGTTGGCTCCCTGCGGACGTTTAAGGTCGATCAATACGGCCTTTCTGTCACCTCATTCAGCATACTGCGCAATCGAAGATAAAACAATTTAGATAAAACAAGGTACTACAATCGATATTAGCATAGGCCAAGCGAGGCCCTGGCGCGACCCTGTGGCTTAGGTATACTGATCCCTCATTCCATTTTTTCCCAAGAGAGGCCAACGTTGAGCGACGACACATCCCCAGCCGCTATCGCCCGCAAGCGGCTTTATTGGCACTCACGTCGAGGTATGTGGGAGCTGGATTTACTGTTAATTCCCTTTTTGGAACAGCGTTACGACCAGTTGGAGGAGGGTGACCAGCTTGCTTTTCAACAACTGATTGAGGAAGAAGATCAAGATTTGTTTGTCTGGCTGATGCGCCGGGAATGGCCGGGCGACCCCGTCCTGCGCCGTGTTGTGAAGATGATCGTCGAGCATGCCGAAAGCACCGATAATTCTGCCTATCGCACGCTCTAGGCTATGGGGTGGGCTACACAGTGGCCTGCTGCTGGGGCTTGCTTTGATGTGCCTGGCCACTATGGGGTGGCTAACGGCCGCTATGGTGATAGGGGTGGGCGGGGGTTGCTTGTGGCGCAGCGTTCGCTGCCTGCCTCGCGGTACCCTTTATCTTCTGCCTCGGGCGGAAGGCCCTCTTGGCCGTTGGTTGCTGCCGCAAGGCGAGCTTGATGCGTCATTGGTCGTCAGCTGTGACTACCTGACGCCATGGCTGGTAGGCCTGAAGGTGGGCCAGCAGCGCGTCTGGCTGTGGCCTGATAGCGTTCCCCGGGAAGCGCACCGGGCGGTGCGCCGTTTGTTTCACTCTCCCGGTCGCTAAACGTTCCGTCCGACAGGTGTCTAGCCCTTGGGTAGATCCTTGAGCGTGAGCCGGGACGGCTGGCTGTGTTCAGCGTGCCCAGGCCAATCCATGGTGTAGTGCAAGCCTCTTGATTCATGCCGCTGCTGCGCCGCGGTGACCGTTAATCGTGCAAGGTTGATCAACTGCTGCAAACGCTGTGCCTCCACCGTCATCTGGCCATTACTCAGCTCGCCAAGTGCGGCGGCTATCTCAGTGAGGGCCTTGCTGGCAGAAGCGAGGCCAGCAGTGCTTCTCACAATGGCGACATGCTGGCTCATGGTGGCACGTAGCTGTTTGCGCAACGCTGCGATCTGGGTATCGATAAACGCATCGGCGCCGGGGAGCGACGGCAAGTTGACGTCGTATTGCCTTGTGACGGAGGCGGTCGCTTGAATGGCATGGGCGCAACTCCGGGCAAACACCAGGCACTCCAGCAGTGAGTTGCTGGCCATGCGGTTGGCCCCGTGCAGCCCCGTGCAGGCTGTTTCGCCGATGGCGAATAGTCCCGGCACGCCAGTGGCGCCGGTAAGGTCAGTGGCGACACCTCCGCAGCTGTAGTGCGCCGCGGGAACCACGGGAATAGGCTGTTGGGTGATGTCGATACCGCGCGATGCGCAGTGCGCTTGAATCGTCGGGAAGTGATGCTGTATAGCCTCTACACCTAAGTGGCGTATGTCCAGCCATACATGGGGTAGCGCCTGAGTCTGTATCTCGGCGTCGATGGCGCGCGCGACAACATCACGGGGGGCAAGCTCGGCTCTGGCGTCCAGTGCGGGCATAAAGCGCTTACCTGCTGCATTGAGCAGGTGACCGCCCTCGCCACGTACGGCTTCGCTAATCAGAAAGGCCGGGCCGTCCGGGTCGTACAGGCAAGTGGGATGAAACTGTTGAAACTCCAGGTTCATCAGGGTGGCACCGAGTTCTGCCGCCATGATCATGCCTTCGCCGCTGCTGGGGGCGGGGGTCGTGGTGTGCTGGTAGAGGCCGCTGGCCCCCCCGGTGGCGAGTACCGTGTGTTGTGCTGTCAGCGTATGCCACTGGTGTTGCTCGTCGAGTGCGTAAGCGCCTAGACATATCCCTTGATCATCTTGTATCAACCCCACCACGCTAAGGTGATGGTACTGCTGGATATTGGGATGTGCCGTGACGCGCTGTAACAGGGTGTCGACCACGGCGCGCCCGGTAGCATCGTCAGCGTGAATGATACGCCGTGCGTTATGCCCGCCTTCACGCGTCAAGTGAAAGGGATAACGTGCCTCGGCAGAGTGGTCGGGTGTAAAGGGCACACCGCTATCAATCAGCCACGCAATGGCTTCCGGACCGTGCTCGACCGTGAAGCGCACCGCTTGCTCATCGCACAGGCCGTCACCGGCAATCAGTGTGTCGTTGACGTGGGCATCGACATGATCGTCGGGCGAAAGCACAGCGGCAATGCCGCCCTGTGCCCAGCGGCTGGCCCCCTTGTCGTCCTGAGCCGGTCGTATCAGCGCCACCCGGTGCGTTTCAGCAGCGGTCAAGGCAAGGGTTAAGCCGGCAACGCCGCCACCGATGATCAATATCTCTGAGGTGGGCGTCGTCATGGGGGCTCCTTAGCGGGCTTGTCCTGGGCTTTGAGTCAGCGGATCAGCGACGGCTGATAGCGTTTGGGGTGACGGCAGGCATCATAGCGCGGTGTCAGGCAGATGGCGATAACGCAGGCACTGGATTATTCGGCGCGGTTAACAGCAGCTAAATCAAAAAAGCCAGATCAGGCGATAACATCGGGGGGATTTCAGGAATGGTGCCCGGAGCCGGACTTGAACCGGCACGGGGTTGCCCCCGAGAGATTTTAAGTCTCTTGCGTCTACCAATTTCGCCATCCGGGCAGCGCAGCGATGGGAATCGGTGCACCGGAAAGATGGAGGCTGGAGTCGGAATCGAACCGGCGTACACGGAGTTGCAGTCCGCTGCATAACCACTCTGCCATCCAGCCTCGGTGAGTCGTTGGAGCGGGAAAGGTGATTCGACCGGGCTGGCGTTCCAGCTCACGACCCTCACTTGCTTTTCCACACAATCCAAGTTGGAGCGGGAAAGGAGATTCGAACTCCCGACCCTCGCCTTGGCAAGGCGATGCTCTACCGCTGAGCTATTCCCGCTCGACTCGAGGGCGAATTATACGCAACGCGTTTAGCTTGTCAATCAAACATTTCCGCTATCAGGTTGCGCGAATATCTACATTGAGCGACTGAGATGAGGCCAGGCGGATTTTAAGTACTGGATCATCGACCACAGCGTTAACATGGCCGCGGCGTAAAGAATGACCACGCCGATTTGCGCCAGCGGATGCGCAGGAGGGAAGGCAAGCAGCACCAGTATGGCGACCATCTGCAGTGTGGTTTTAAGCTTGCCGACCCAGGATACGGCGACCATGCCACGCTTGCCCATTTCCGCCATCCATTCGCGTAGTGCTGAAATGACAATTTCGCGCCCGATGATCACCAGGGCAGGGAGCGTAAGTAGCGCCGTATCAAAGCGCTCGATCAGCAGTGCCAGGGCGACGGCGACCATCAGCTTATCGGCGACAGGGTCAAGAAATGCCCCGAAAGGCGTGGACTGATCCCAGCGACGCGCCAGGTAGCCGTCAAGCCAGTCGGTGACGGACGCCAGGGCGAACATCCCGGCGGCGATGGGCATGCTCCAACTGAAAGGCAGGTAAAACAGCACCACCAGCAGGGGAATAAACGCGATTCTTGCGAGCGTGAGTATGTTGGGTATATTCATCGCGGAGTGCGATCCTTGCCGTGGAGTCATGGAAACAAAGGTGTATGGCGCTATTCTATCTGCCTTGGCCTATGGCATCCATGTCCACGATGGGTTTTATCCGTGGAGTGCGAGATAAATGCTCTCGGCCAGGGCTTCGCTGATACCTGGAACGCGGGCGAGTTCGGCGCGACTGGCTTTTTGCACACCTTGCAAACCACCAAAAAAACGCAGCAGTTCTCGTCGCCGTTTGGGGCCGACCTTGGGGATGTCCTGCAGTGTCGACGTGCGTCTTGCCTTGTCGCGTTGGGCACGGTGGCCTGCAATGGCAAAGCGGTGTGATTCGTCGCGAATATGTTGGATAAGGTGCAGCGCTGGAGAAGCGGGGTCGAGGGGTAATGGATGGTCTGGCGTGTCGAGAAACACGCTTTCAAGGCCGGCTTTTCGCGTGGTGCCTTTCGCTACACCCAGCAAGGTGATCGAGCTGATGTCCAGCGTGCTCAACACCTCGCGGGCCATGTTCAACTGTCCCTTGCCACCGTCGACAATTAAAATATCCGGCGCTATGGCTTCGCCGTTTTTCATCCGTTTGAGCCGCCGTGTTAGCGCCTGCTGCATGGCCGCATAGTCATCACCCGCCGCCACGCCCTCAATGCGGAAATGGCGATAATCGCCCTTGCGAGGCCCTTGCTGATCAAACACCACGCACGAAGCCACGGTGGCTTCACCATGACTGTGGCTGATATCGAAGCATTCCAATCGCTGGGGAGTTTCCTCAAGCCCAAGTGCTTGTTGCAGGGCGCTGAAACGCTCGCTCAGTTGGCTCTGGTTAGCGAGCTGGGAGGCCAGTTGCTGCTCGGCGTTGGTCATGGCCAGGTGCTGCCATTGGGCACGGTGGCCGCGTACCTGACTGGTAACCCGGATGCGCTTTCCGGCGTGCTGGGAGAGTGCATCAGACAATAACTGGGCATCTTCAAGCGGATGGCTGGTGATCACCTCGCTGGGAATATTATGCGGCTGTCCCAGGTAGTACTGGCTGACCACCTCGGTCAACAGCAGCTCCGGTGACAGGTCGAGATCGTTTTTGGGCATGTGATGGCGGGCGCCGAGCAAACGGCCATCGCGCACGCTCAGCACCGAGATACCCAGTGCCCCCGGGCGCTGGGCCAGGGCGAAAATATCGGCATTGCCGCTTTCGGTATCGACAAACTGGCGCTGCTGGAGCTGACGCAATTGCTGTATCTGGTCACGAAAGCGTGCGGCTTCTTCAAAATCCAGTGCCTGGCTTGCCGCCTCCATTGAGGCGGTCAACTCCTGGGTGACATGTTCGCTTTTGCCTTCCAGGCACATCACCGCGTGTTCAACGTCGCGCTGGTAATCTTCGGCCGAAATGTAGTCCACGCAGGGGGCGCTGCAGCGCTGGATCTGATACTGCAGGCATGGACGTGACCGGTGTGCGAAGACACTGTCTTCGCAGTTACGAATGCGGAAGATCTTTTGCATCAGGGCAAGGCTTTCCCGGACGGCGCCACTGCTGGGGTAAGGCCCGAGATAGCGTCCATCACCACGCCGTTGGCGCGCCCGCTTGTATTCAAGCGCAGGGTAGGGATGGCGGTCACTGACGAACACGAAAGGATATGACTTATCATCGCGCAGCAGGATGTTGTAGGGAGGCCGCAGTTCCTTGATCAGCGTCTGTTCGAGCAGCAGGGCTTCTGTTTCGCTACGTGTGACGGTGACCTGGACATCCGCAATGCGCCCCACCATGGCTTGGGTTTTAGCGTTGAGTTGGCCACGGAAGTAGCTTGCCAAGCGAGCTTTCAGTCGCTTCGCCTTGCCGACATAAAGGGTGTTGCCCTCTGTATCGAGCATGCGGTAAACGCCGGGAGACGTGCTTACCGTGCTTAAAAACTGTTTTGCATCAAAGGTCATAGTCAAGCGTTGCTGTCTTTATCGCCGCCCGCTGGTCAACGAGGAGATCAACTTTCTGCCTGATCAAACCCCTCGACCAAATTGTGGCGTAGCGCAAGGTGGGTCAGTTCCACGTCGGTGGCCACCTGAAGCTTTTCAAACAGTCGATAGCGGTAGGTGTTGACTGTCTTGGGGCTAAGGTGCAGGCGGTCAGAAATATCCTGAACCCGCTGGCAGTTAACAATCATCAGCGCTATTTGCAGTTCGCGGTGCGACAGGTGGGCGAATGGGCTGTCTTCAGTATGGAAGTGTAACATGGCCAGGCGCTGGGCAATCTCTTGGCTGATATAACGTCGCCCATGAAAAACGTCACGAATGGCGTTCACCATTTCAGTGGCGTTGGTGCCCTTGCTCAAGAACCCGGCGGCCCCTGCTTCGAGCATGCGTCGGGCGACGTTATCCTCTAAGTAGCCGGTAAGAATCAATACCTTGATGTCTGCCATGCCACGATGGATGCGGCGAGTGGCTTCCAGCCCACCTATGCCCGGCATGCGGATGTCCATCAGTACAATGTCGGGTCTCAACTGACGGCATTTGGAAACGGCGCTTTCACCGTCATCGGCCTCACCGACGATACGAATATCGGTTTCGTCGTTCAGTAGGTGGGCGATACTTGTTCTCACCAGATGGTGATCATCGGCAATTAAAACGTTGATCAAAGGACAAGCTCCTGCATTGAAGGGTCACATTTTGCATGCGGTGGATTCCAGAAGCTGGGTCGTTGTCGCTTGCGCCCATTAGTCGTTAAAAAGCAGGCTAACTATACGATGTGACCCTGTTATGTCCTATAGAGTGCCACAGCTGTTAGTAAAGGAGAATTAGTAAGCGGTGAAATGCGTAAAACCTTGACCAACGGCAATTGGCATCGTAGTATGCGCCTCGCTGCTGCAATGACAGCTTGTGGGGCCTTAGCTCAGCTGGGAGAGCGCAACACTGGCAGTGTTGAGGTCAGCGGTTCGATCCCGCTAGGCTCCACCATGAATATCCTAAAAACGCCCTATCGGCTCACCGATGGGGCGTTTTTTTTGGGCCTGTCGCAGGATGACAATAACCGAGCCGCTAAGAACTCACCTTGCCAAGTAGCAAGAACTCGATCAGCGCCTTCTGAGCATGGAGACGATTACCCGCTTCCTGCCAAACCACGGCGCGTGGGTCATCAAGTAGCGTGTGGCTGATTTCCTCGCCACGATGAGCGGGCAGGCAGTGCAAAAACAGTGCGTCAGGCTTGGCTTTATCAAGTAACGCCTCGGTGACCTGGAAGCCTGCGAAATCCGCTTCGCGCTTGGCCTGTTCTTCTTCTTGCCCCATGGAGGCCCAGACATCCGTGGTGATCAGGTCGGCGCCGTCGGCGGCGGCTTGCGGGTCGTGCAGGAGCGTCACCTGATCGCCAGCAGCTGCCATGATGTCGGCTCGTGGTTCGTACCCCTTGGGGCAGCAAATACGCAGGTGAAAGTCGAACTGGCGCGCGGCGTTGATCCAGGAGTGGCACATGTTATTACCATCACCAACCCATACCGCCGTCCGTCCCTTGACACTGCCGCGAAGCTCGGTCCAGGTCATGACATCGGCGAGCAGCTGGCAGGGGTGGTAGTCATCGCTCAGCGCGTTGATGACCGGTACGCTGCTGGCGTTGGCGTAGGTTTCCAGGCCAGCGTGAGAAAAGGTGCGAATCATTACGGCATCGACCATTTCAGCAAGCACGCGGGCGGTGTCCTCAATGGGTTCGCCGCGTCCCAACTGCGTATCACGGGGAGAGAGAAACAGGGCGTGGCCGCCGAATTGCGCCATGGCCGTCTCGAACGAAACGCGTGTACGAGTCGATGATTTCTCGAAGATCATCGCCAGCGTGCGGTTAGGCAACGGCGTGTAGCGTGGCCCTTGCGCCTTCAGGTTGCTCTTGACCGTGATGGCACGCTGAATCAAATAGTTCAGTTCGTCGGGCGTTAAGTCCAGTAACGTCAGAAAATGGCGTGTCGCCATGAAGGTAGTCTCCGCGCAAAAACCCTATCCTAGCGATGCCCTGGGGGATGCGCAACGTGGTTGGCACGCGTAGAATGGCAGGCACCGCATAAGGTTGAGTAGTATGCTCGGGTATTAAAGTGCCATGCCTCAAGCATGCTGCATTATCCATCAATCGCCTTGAGGCTACCCGGCGGTGCGCCGTCGAATCGACCATCGAGGCCCATCTCTATAGGAGACTGTATGAGCACCACGGCCGACAATATTCAGCGTCAAATCAGTGAAAACCCGATCCTGATTTACATGAAAGGCACGCCTCAGCTGCCGCAATGTGGCTTCTCAGCCCAAACCGTGCAGGCACTGATGAGCTGTGGCGAGCGCTTTGCGTTCGTCAACGTGCTGGATAACCCGGATATTCGTGCCGAGCTGCCGAAAATTGCCAACTGGCCGACATTCCCGCAGCTGTGGGTTGAAGGTGAGCTGGTCGGTGGCTGCGATATCGTGATCGAGATGCATCAGAACGGCGAGCTGGAAACGCTGGTTAAAGAAGCAGGGCAGCGCGCCGCTGCCAATGAAAGCGGTGACAATGCCTAACGGGTTTGCCTGGCCCGTTGGGTAGACGGTTGGCGGGTCGTGGCGCAGTCGCTAGAATAACGTTTTATCTTGGCTCTGAAGCCACACCGCCCAAGGATGTCATGCTCAATGAGCTATCAGGTTCTGGCCCGTAAATGGCGGCCGCGTACTTTTCACGAGCTTGTGGGCCAGGCCCATGTGCAGCGTGCCTTGGTCAATGCCCTTGACCAGGGCCGCCTGCACCATGCGTACCTTTTTACCGGTACGAGGGGCGTGGGCAAGACCACGCTGGCACGAATACTGGCCAAATGCCTGAATTGCACCGCCAATGGTCGCGGCGATGAAGGGGTTACCTCAACCCCCTGTGGGCAGTGCGATAGCTGCCAGGCCATCGATGAAGGGCGTTTTGTCGACTTGATCGAGGTGGATGCCGCCTCGCGCACCAAGGTCGAAGACACCCGTGAACTGCTCGACAACGTTCAATACGCCCCGACCCAAGGGCGCTATAAGGTGTACCTCATTGATGAGGTGCATATGCTCTCGACAAGCAGTTTCAACGCGCTGCTGAAAACCCTTGAAGAGCCTCCCCCTCACGTCAAGTTCCTGCTGGCGACCACCGATCCGCAAAAGCTTCCCGCGACTGTGCTCTCGCGCTGCCTGCAATTCACGCTCAAGCACATGCCGCCGGAACGCGTGGTGACGCACCTGACGCATATACTGAACAGTGAAGGCGTCGCCTTTGACGAGAGTGCGCTTTGGCTGTTGGGTAAAGCGGCTGATGGCTCCATGCGCGATGCCATGAGTCTGACTGATCAGGCGATTGCCTTTGGTCAGGGTGCCGTCAGGCACGCGGATGTGGCGGCGATGCTGGGCACCCTGGACCACCGCCATGTGATTGCGCTGATAGAAGCCTTGGCAGAGGTTGACGTCGCCCGCTTGCTGGCGGAAGTCGGCCAGCTGGCTGAGCAAAGCCCTGATTTTGCCGCAGTGCTGGATGATGTTACCGGCGTGTTGCACCGCTTGGCCGTGGCGCAGATGGTGCCCGATGCGGTGGATAACAGCCACGGCGACCGGGACGTCATCCTGCAATTGGCATCGCGTTTCAGCGCCGAGGATATTCAGCTGTATTATCAAATTGGTATTCAGGGGCGTGGCGATATGCAACACGCCCCCGATTTGCGCAGTGCGCTGGAAATGACGCTGCTGAGAATGCTGGCATTCCGCCCACAGGGGGTGCCCAAACCGCCGACTACCAAACTGCCGCTTCAGCCTGAAGCGCCAGTCCAGCCCGAAGCGCCTGAAGAGGCGCCTGCCGGGGAGCGGTCAGAAGCAAAGCCAGAGGATTCGCCGCCTCCGGCTCCGGCGTCGGTCAACGATGAAGAGGCGTCAGTAGCGCCCCCTTGGGCGCTTGACGCCTCTCAAGATGAGCCAACGCTGACCTCAGAGCCAGAGCCAGAGCCAGAGCCAGAGCCAGAGCCAGAGCCAGAGCCAGAGCCAGAGCCAGAGCCAGAGCCGTCTACGCAAGTCAGTGCTTCCAAGCCCACGGGCGAGTACTGGGATCATGCGCAATGGCTTGAGCAGTTCGATGCCCTTGGGCTGGGTGGTCTGACCCGTAACCTGGCCGCCCATTGTCAGTTGGTCAATGACGACGGGCACACCTTGACGCTGCGGTTAGCGCCTAGCCAGTCGGCGATGCAAGCCGAGGTTCACCAGACGCGCATCGAGAAGGCGCTGGCTGAGCTGGGAGTAAAGCGCCGAGTGGTGTTTCATGTGGAAGCCCTTGCCGAGGCTCTGGAAACCCCTCGGCAACGCGAAGTGCGTTGTCAGGCTGAGCGTCACGCTCAGGCGGTTGATGTATTGCAGCGCGACCCCCATGTAGTAGAGTTAATTCAGGCTTTCGGCGCACAGCTTGTCGAAACCAGTGTCAAACCTGTTGAAGCGTCGCGCTAACGCTGTGCGATCCACTGATGATTGGAGAGTCTTACCATGATGAAAGGCGGCATGGGCAACTTGATGAAACAAGCCCAAGAGATGCAGGAAAAAATGCAGCGTGCCCAGGAAGAAGTGGCCGAGGCAGAAGTATTGGGCGAAGCCGGGGCCGGCATGGTCAAGGTGACCATGAATGGCCGTCATGACGTGATTTCGGTCGATATCGACCAGAGCGTCATGCAGGAAGACAAAGAACTGCTGGAAGATCTTCTGGCCGCTGCCGTCAACGATGCAGTGCGCAAAGTCGAGGTCAGTTCGAAAGCCAAAATGGAAGAAGCCACTGCCGGGCTCGACCTGCCCCCCGGCTTCAAAATGCCATTTTAAATGATGCGGTTTTCTCCGCTAGTCGAGCAACTGATGGAGGCTTTTCGCGTCTTGCCGGGCGTGGGGCCCAAAACAGCACAGCGAATGGCCATGCACCTGCTGGAAAGGGACCGCCCCGGCGGCCAGAAACTGGCGTCCACCATCCAGCAGGCGATTGACGAAGTTGGCTACTGTCGGCGTTGTCGAACGCTGACAGAAGCCGATATTTGCGCGTTGTGTGAAAGCCCGCGACGTCATGATCACCTGCTATGCGTGGTGGAATCACCTGCCGATCAATTGGCGATTGAAGAAGCCGGTGGTTTTCAGGGTCGCTATTTCGTCCTTCACGGCCACCTGTCGCCGCTGGATGGTATTGGACCTGATGCCATCGGTCTGGATGTGCTTGAAGCTCGTGTCGCGGAAGGTCAAATCAGCGAAGTGGTGCTTGCCACCAACCCCACGGTGGAGGGCGAAGCCACCGCACACTACATTGCTGCCTTGCTGGCGAATCATGGTGTGACGCTATCGCGGCTCGCCTACGGTGTCCCCATGGGCGGTGAGCTGGAGTACGTAGACGGCGGCACGCTTAGCCGAGCGTTCAACGGCCGTCAGCCGTTCAGTAGTGAATAACTTATCTTAAGCAAGCGCTCAGGCGGTTGTGTGAACAGGGAATAGACTTTTGTCCTCATTTCAACCCGCTGACATCAGCTGGATTGCCTCGCCGCAGGCCCTTGATGACGCCTGCCAGCAGGTGGCCGATGCCCCTGTCATTGCGTTGGATACGGAGTTTTTCCGCGAGAAAACGTTTTTTCCCATCCCGGCGCTAATCCAGTTCAGTGCGGGTGAGCATGCGTTTCTGATCGATCCGCTGGCAACGCCTTGTACCGATGCCTTTCGAGCATTGCTGCAGAACCAAGCAATCAAGCTGCTGCATGCCTGCAGTGAAGACCTGGAAGTGTTTCAAATCTGGGCAGGTGTCTTGCCAAGCCCGTTGATCGATACCCAGGTGGCACAGGGGTTTCTGGGTGAAAATCCCAGCATGGGATACCAGAAGCTGGTTGAGGCCTGGGTGGGTAGAACCCTGCCCAAGGAAGAAACCCGCTCCAACTGGCTGGAACGACCATTGTCCTCCGCGCAGTGTGAATATGCCGCTCTGGACGTTATTTACCTGCTCGATGTATGGGCAAAACAGCGTGAGCAGCTTGAGCACCTTGACCGGTTTGCCTGGCTGGAGAGCGACTGCCGCCAACTGATCGACCAGGCAGGCCGCAGTGATGACAACGACACACAGTGGTACACCCGGCAACGCCAGCTATGGCGACTTACCGCCCCTCAGCTGAAAGCGTATCAGTTGATGACCACCTGGCGGGAAGGCGAGACCCGTCGTCGCGACATACCGCGCAACTGGTTGATAAGCGATAAACACTTGATGGCCATCGCCGAGGCGATGCCCGCCAATCGCTATGAACTGGCCCGTGTTGAAGGTATGACACCACCGCTGGTCAAGAAGGAGGGTGATGCTCTGCTGGGATTCGTCAAGCAGGCCCAGCATACGCCCAGCGAAGTATTGCCCACGCCCTGGCCGGATCCGATGCAGCCAGCTTTCAAGCATCGGTTCAAGGCGTTAAAGAAAGTGGTTAAAGGCCACGCTGATGAACTGGGACTTGCGCCTGAGGTTTTGCTGCGCCGCCGTGATCTCGAGGCGTTGGTCATGCAATCGCTGGCGGGGACACCGTTAACCCTTCCCACCGGTTGGCGAGGTGAGCGGCTGAATGATGATCTGACGAAGGCGTTGGAGGCGCAAGCTGAGTGAGCGATAAACTGTTGTGTGAGATTTTCAAAAGCTCGCGTAAAGAGGAGATGTATCTTTACGTTGATAAGCGTCAGGGACTCACGCATGTCCCCGAACCGCTACTGACGTCGTTTGGCAAACCCCAGGCGTTGCTCACCATGATCTTGACCGCTGATAAAAAGCTGGCGCGTGCCAGTGCTGCAGACATCATCGAGGCGATTGATTCCCAAGGTTTTTATCTGCAGATGCCGCCTGGCAATGAAACGAACTTGTTGACCGAGCACTTGGCCCAGCAGCGTTCCGGCAACCCGTCAGACGAATGAATTTTCTGGCCCACGCCTGGCTTGCCCGCGACGGCAGTGATGACTTTCTCTACGGCAACCTGATTGCGGATGGCGTAAAAGGTCGCGATCTGGCCGTCTGGCCTGATGATACGGCACTGGGGATCCGTCACCACCGCCGTGTGGATGCCTGGGTGGATGGGCATCCATGCGTCAAGGCGGCGTTACGTCGGTCGCCTCCCGCTCAGCGACGCTTTATGGGCATTGCATTGGATATTGTCTGGGACCACTTTCTCTCCCTTGAGTCCCATGCCGACGCCTCGCAGCCGGTACTGATCGAGCGGTGCTATCGACTGCTGAATGAGCGTTCCGCGCCTGACCGTCTGGCCCCCATGGTGGAGCCCTTGATCTCCCACGACTGGCTGCGCCGCTATGCCGATTTTGATTTTACTTGCCAGGCCATTGCCGGCGTTGGCAGGCGGCTTTCGGGACCCAATCGGCTGGCGGAGCTTGTCCCATGGCTGCACGAGGATTACGCTCGATTGAAGAGCGATTTTGATGAACTCTGGCCCGCGCTTTTTGATGCGCTAGGTACCGAGCGTCGTTTCCCAACGCATACGAGTAGCAAGTGAAGGTGATCCAATGACAGGCGCGTTACGTGAGCGCTTTTGGGAGCGTTATACGCTGGAAGAATTGACCACGCCCGAGTGGGAGGCACTCTGTGACGGCTGCGGGCAGTGCTGTCTGTTGAAGCTGCACGATGAGGAGAGCCAGGAGCTGGCCGTGCTCAATGTGGCCTGTCGGCTGCTGGATACCCACAGTTGCCAATGCAGCGATTACGAAAATCGTTTTGACTTCGTCCCCGACTGCACTCAGCTAACCCCCGAACTGGTGAAAGAATTCACCTGGTTGCCGTCAACCTGTGGCTACCGGCGCGTCGCCGAAGGGCGAAAGCTGGCTGGCTGGCATCCGTTACTCAGCAACGATGCCGAGCGAGTCCATCGCAAAGGGGTGAGCGTGAGAAGCTATGCGGTTTCGCAAGATGATGTTCCCGAAAACCACTTGGAATCCCACATCATCGCCGTATTACCCATGTAACATGCCTTCCTTGGCATCGCTGTGTCTTAATCTATCAAACCCAGTGCCCAGAGGATAAAGGCATCCTGGCGAGCGGCGTCCCGCCACCCCTTGAAACGACCGGAGGCGCCACCGTGACCGCTGCTCATGTCAGTGTGTAGCAATACCGGGGCGTCGCCTTGCTGGAGTTGACTGACGCGCGCATAGAATTTGGCCGGCTCCCAGTAGCTAACCCGGGTATCAAACCAGCTGCCTTCGAGCCAAAGCGCCGGGTAGCGCTGTGCCGTCACATTATCGATGGGCGAATAATGGCGGATGCGCTCGGCCACCTGCGGGTCGGCCGGATTGCCCCATTCGCTGTATTCGGCGGTGGTCAGCGGCAGTGCCGGATTCTGCATGGTGCGCAGCACGTCCAGAAACGGCACCTCGAGGACACCGGCGCAAAACGACTCAGGGGCTCGGTTGAGGCAGGTGCCGACAAGCAGGCCGCCCGCGCTTGCGCCACAGGCGACAACTCGCTGGGGATCGCTCAAGCCTTGTGCCACCAGTGCATCGCGGGCGGCTAGAAAATCGTCAAAGCTGTGTTCCTTGTGGGCCATTTTGCCGTCCAAATACCAGGGTTCGCCGCGTTCGCCGCCTCCGCGCACGTGGGCCACGGCAAAGGCGACACCCCGTTCGAGCAGTTCCAGGCGGGCAATGGAAAACCATGGGTCAAGCGGTTCACCGTATGCGCCATAGCCATATAGCAGAGTGGGCAGCGGCTGGTTGGCCAGGTCGCGGCGAGTGACAACCGAGACGGGCACACGCTGGCCGTCGGCACTGGCCGCCCATACCCGCTGACTGACGAGCTGCTCGGGTGCCAGGCTGCCATATACCGGCACGCGTTTGAGCAGCGTGCGCTCCCCGGTGATCAGGTCCAGGGCATACCAGCTCGGCGGACGGGTAAACGATTCCTCCCTTAGGCGCAGCTCTTGGGTGTCAAAGTGGGGCGCGTCCTCAAGCAACTGTGAGCAAAGCAACTCGGGTTGGGCGAGGTAGTCGTCCCGGGTGATCTGCTGGTGTGGATTAATGTCCAGACGACGCAGTCTCACCTGTGCTTGATCATGATCGCGTTCAGCCAGTATCAGCCCCCAGGCGAAAGCATCAACCCCCTCCAGGGTCGCATCTTCCCGCGCCGGGACGAGGGGCTGCCAAGCAGGCAGGTCGCTATCCAGTTCATCGACGGGCAAAACATCCAGTTGGAAGTGGGTGCTGGCCTGGTTATGCAGTCGATAAAACACGCCGGGACGATGGTCTATCGTATACTCAACGCCTGGTTGGCGAGGCTGGAGGCAGCGTGGGGGATGGGTTGGCGTTCGGGCTGGCACCAGATGGACTTCACTGGTGTCCTTGGAGGCGCTTTCAAGCACCAGCCACTCCCGCGAACGGGTTTTGCCCATGCCCAGCCAAAATTCGGGGTCGTCCTCGCGCAGCAATAACGTCGCTGTCTGTGAGTGCGGTGTCTGGTCAAGGCTGATCGGCAGGCACCAAATGCTGTCCGGACGTTGAGTGTCGTCGAAGCGGGTAAACAATAGCGATGCATTGCCAGCGGTCTGGTCTTCTGCCCAGCAGATGCCGGGGCCGATGTCGCTGAGCAACTGGACCGGTTGGCCGTCAGGCAGACGTTTCAGCCACAGGGTAAAACGCTCGTCCCCCTGAGTGTCGTCGGTCCAGGCCAGCCATGCTTCATCAGGTGACAGCGCCATGTCGCCCATTTCGTAGAATGGCTGCCCGGCGGCAAGGTCGGGCACTGCTAGAATGCAGTCTGGGGCATCGGGCTGGCCGTTAGGGTGACGCCACCAGCGGGGGTATTCCTCGTCGGCCGCTGTCTCGCTCCAGAACGTAAAGTGGTCGAGTGTTGTCTGAAGACTGGTAACTGCGAGTTCCCGCCGGCGCAGGTGGCTTTCATAAAGCGCATCGGCAAGCGGTTCCAGCGGTTTGAACCATTCGGCATGCTGTTGGTTTGCCGCGGTTAAAAAGCGGCTGACATCAGCGCAGTCACGTTGCTCTAGCCAGTGCCATTGTGGGTCATCCGCGCGAAAATAGGCGCTGACCGGGTGGTCGTTGTTCAAAGCTGGCTGTGCTTTCATAAATTGATAGGTACCATAACGGGAAATCTACGGTGGGTGAATGCACCCTCATGAGGAGTATTATGCTGTTTGCTGATTCAATGTCACTGTTGTGGTTAAGTTATTACGGTCTGTCGCTGGTCGTGTTCGTGGCCGTTTATTTTGCGTTCGCCTTTTTGCCCAGGCTGCCACGCCTGTTGCTGACATGGTGCATTGGCGGCGCGATGTGGGCGCCTGCGCCATTCCGGCTACCCCTGGTTGAAGAGGGTGAGTTTTACACGGGGTGGGCGCCTTCCGCCATGGTCGCCGCTGTGGGATTTTTAGAGAGCAATGGTGGCGCCCTGCGTAATGGCCTGCTGTGCTTACTGCTTGGCATGGCAATCGGTGGTGTTGTGGGGGTCGCGTTGTGGTGGCGCGGGCGTAACAAGTTCGTGGATGAGCCTGCTGTCGAGGAAAAAGAGCCCAGCGACCCCGAAGAAACGCGCCGCCGTGAACCGGTCATCGGCTAAGCCACACAGGAGCGCGTCGATGTGTGAGCTGCTGGGAATGAGCGCCAATGTGCCCACCGATATCTGTTTCAGCTTCGCGGGGTTTCTGCACCGGGGTGGGGGAACAGGGCCACACCGCGACGGGTGGGGCATTGCCTTCTATGAAGAAGGGGGCTACCGGGAGTTTCGCGACCCCCATCCGTCGGTAGACTCGCCCATCGCACGACTGATCTGCGATTACCCGATCAAATCCAATGTCGTGATCAGTCATATCCGTCAGGCCAACGTCGGTGAGGTCACCTTGGCCAATACCCATCCTTTTACCCGTGAAATGTGGGTGCGGCCCTGGTGCTATGCCCATAATGGTCAATTGAACGACTGGGAGCCTTTGCCGCTGGGCTTTTACACCCCGGTGGGCAGTACGGACAGCGAGCATGCTTTCTGCTGGCTGATGAGCGAGTTAAGGCGTGCCTTTCCAACCCCGCCAGGCGAGCAGGCGCCACTTTGGCAAAGGCTCCATGGTTTATGCGAGCGGCTGCGAACGCTGGGTGTTTTTAATCTGCTCCTCTCTGACGGAACGTACCTCTATACCTACTGTTCAACTAAGCTTGCTCATATTACCCGTGCTGCGCCCTTTGGCGAGGCTGAACTGTCCGACGCCGAACTAACGGTCAATTTTGCCGAACATACCACGCCCAACGATATCGTGTCGGTGATTGCGACCGAACCCTTGACCCACAATGAACAGTGGTGCCGCATGCAACCAGGGGAGCTACTGGTATGGCGTGATGGATGCATTCAGGCGCGTTATTCGAGCCAGGCCTGATGCGAGGTTAGGGCTAAAGTTGAAACGTAAGTTTCAATCGATCGTTTTACAGTGGTAGGCCAGTCGTATATCGTTGCGTTTTCGCGACTCGACAACAACAAGGTCGGTGACGACATCGACATGGAAACTGGAGATTGCCCATGAGCGAACAAGCTGATGCCCCTATTCTGCGTGGCCCCGCGCTTGAGGGTTTAGAGCGGTACGGTGCGGTTACCGACGTTTTCCACTCGGCGGTTGAACGTTTCAAGGACAAGTCGGCGTTCAGCTGCATGGGAAAAACGCTCAGCTTCGCTGACCTTGACAGACTGTCGGCCAATTTTGCTGCCTGGTTACAGCATGAAACCGACCTGGTGCCGGGTGACCGAATCGCCATTCAATTACCCAACGTGCTGCAGTTCCCCGTTGCGGTATTTGGCGCGCTGCGCGCGGGCCTGGTAGTAGTGAACACTAATCCGCTCTATACCGAGCGCGAAATGGCCCACCAGTTCAAGGATGCCAACGCCAAGGCGATCGTGATTCTGGCCAACATGGCGGACAAGCTTGAACGTGTTCTCGATAAAACCGAGATCAAGCATGTGGTGGTGACCGAGCTTGCCGACCTGCACGACTTCCCCAAGCGGTTGCTGATCAACAGCGTGGTCAAGTACGTCAAGAAAATGGTCCCTCGCTATTCGTTGCCCCAGGCGGTGACATTTCGCGACGCATTGAATAAAGGGCAGGCCTTGAGTCACCGCGAGATCACTCGCGAGCAGGAAGATCTGGCCGCACTGCAATACACTGGCGGAACCACCGGCATGCCCAAAGGGGCGATGCTGACCCACCGTAACCTCGTCGCCAATATGCTGCAGGCTCGAGAAGCCATCGGTGGCAATCTGACCGACGGCAACGAGCTGGTGATTGCCCCCTTGCCCGTCTACCACATCTATACGTTTACTGTTAACTGCCTGTTTTTAATGGAAACTGGTAACCACTCGGTGCTGATTACCAATCCTCGTGACCTTGATGGTTTTATCAAGACCTTGAAAGGTATGCCGTTTACTGCCTTCATTGGTCTCAATACGCTGTTCAATGCGTTGTGCAACCGGGATGATTTCAAGCAGCTTGATTTTTCCAACCTGCATTTGACCATTTCCGGGGGCATGGCCCTGACGAAAGCTTCGGCGAAGCGTTGGGAGGAGGTCACCGGATGCCCGATCTCGGAAGGCTATGGACTGACCGAGACCTCGCCGATTGTCAGCTTCAATCCTTCGGATGCCATCCAACTGGGCACCATCGGCAAACCGGTGGCAGGCACTGCGGTCAAAGTGGTGAATGCCGACGGTCAGGATCAGCCGCTGGGTGAGCCAGGCGAGCTGTGTGTCCAGGGGCCACAGGTCATGAAGGGTTATTGGCAACGCGAAGAGGAAACCCGTAACTCTATTGACGATGAGGGTTGGTTCTACACCGGTGATATTGCCGTGCTTCAGGAGGATGGCTACATCCGTATCGTGGATCGCAAGAAAGACATGATCCTGGTATCCGGGTTTAATGTTTACCCTAACGAGGTGGAAGACGTGGTCGCCGGGCATCCCGATATCGTAGAGTCAGCCGCGGTTGGGGTTGCCGATGAGGTGGCCGGTGAGGCGATCAAGCTGTTTGTAGTCAGCAAAAACCCCGAGCTGGATGCCGAAACGCTGCGTCGTTGGTGCAAGAGTGAGCTTACCGGCTACAAAGTGCCCAAGTACATCGAGTTTCGCGATGAGTTGCCCAAAACCAATGTGGGTAAAGTACTGCGCCGTCAGCTACGCGATGAAGATAGCCAAAAAGCTGCTTCGTCATAGGCAGCGCGACTTATGCGCTTGCCTGGCGAACGCGTTACAATGATCTGCCCGCTCAGTTGAGCGGGCAGACTTTTTTATAAGTGCCACCCTTTAAGTGCCCATAGGACCTGGATATATCGTGACCAACGACACGCCGCTCGCAACGACCTCTGATGCACAACGCCTCAAGACGCTTAAGTCCGCCGTGAACAACACGATGCGACGCGATGCCCAGCGTTTCGAGCGGCGGTTGGCCGGTTTGTCGCGTCGCCTGCAGGAGGGTAAGCCGATCGACCGGGGGCTGAACGAGCTGGAACCCGAGATGGCGCGTGCGCAGCAGGTGCTTCGTCAGCGAGATAACCAGTCGTTTGACTGGAACTATCCGCCCGAATTGCCGGTGGTTGAACGCCGTGAGGATATTCTCGCGGCGCTTCGCGACCATCAGGTGGTCGTCGTCGCGGGGGAAACCGGGTCGGGTAAAACCACCCAGTTACCCAAAATGTGCCTGGAGCTAGGGCGTGGCCGGCGTGGCCTGATAGGCCACACTCAGCCGCGTCGGCTTGCCGCACGCAGTGTGGCCACCCGGCTTGCCGAGGAATTGGCGGTGCCGCTTGGCGAGCAGGTGGGGTATCAGGTCCGGTTTACCGATCAGAGTAACGAGAACACCCTGGTCAAGCTGATGACCGACGGGATTCTGCTGGCGGAAACCCAGCACGATCCGCTGCTACTGCGCTACGACACCATCATTATCGATGAGGCCCACGAACGCAGCCTCAACATCGATTTCCTGCTGGGCTATCTGAAACGTCTGCTGCCCAAACGCCCGGATCTGTCGATTATTATCACCTCGGCTACCATTGATGTAGCGCGATTTGCCGCCCATTTTGGCAATGCGCAGCGCCCTGCGCCGACGGTCGAAGTCTCCGGTCGGGCCTATCCGGTGGAGGTGCATTACCGGCCCTTGGTGCGCGACGGCGAGGACGAAGAGGACCGCACGCTGCAAGAGGGCATTCTCCACGCGGTCGAGGAAATCGAGGGGTTGGAACGTGAAAAGGGCTGGCAACATGGCCCCCGCGATGTGCTGGTGTTCCTGCCCGGCGAGCGGGAAATTCGTGAAACGGCTGACACCCTGCGCCGGGCTGATTTGCGTGACTGTGAGGTTCTGCCGCTGTACGCGCGGCTTTCCAACGCCGAGCAGAACCGGGTGTTTGCGCCCCACCGGGGTCGACGGATCGTGCTGGCGACCAACGTCGCCGAAACCTCGCTGACCGTCCCGGGTATCCGCTATGTGATCGACCCAGGGTTGGTGCGTATCAGTCGTTATAGCTACCGGTCGAAAATCCAGCGCTTGCCGGTCGAACCGGTGAGCCAGGCAAGCGCCAACCAGCGCATGGGTCGCTGCGGGCGGATTGCCGAAGGCGTGTGTATCCGTCTATACGATGAGGACGATTTCCTGGCCCGCCCGGCGTTTACCGACCCCGAGATCCAGCGCACCAATCTTGCCTCGGTGATTTTATCCATGCTGGCCCTCAAGCTGGGCGATATTGAGGACTTTCCGTTTGTCGACCCGCCCGATAGTCGCTTTGTCAAAGACGGCTTCCGGCTGCTCTTTGAGCTTGGGGCTGTCGACGAGCGTCAGCGGCTCACGGCGCTGGGTCGCAAGCTCGCACGGTTGCCGATAGACCCCCGGCTGGCGCGTATGGTGCTGGCGGGTAAAGAGCAGGGCAGCCTGCGCGATGTGTTGGTCGTGGTCTCTGCATTGGCGATTCAGGACCCTCGCGACCGTCCGGCCGACAAACGCCAGGCCGCCGATCAGGCCCACCAGCGCTGGCACGATCCGGACTCGGATTTCGTGGCGCTGTTGAACCTGTGGCATGGCATCGACAATGCCCGCGAGGCGCTATCAGGCAATCAGTTGCGCCGCTGGTGCCGGGACCACTACATCAATTACCTGCGCGTGCGCGAATGGCACGATACCTTCCGTCAGTTGCGTCAACTGCTGCGTGATATGGATATCGACGTGCCGGCACCGACGCCTGCCCCGGCGGATGAAAGCGAAGAGCAGGCCCGCCAGGCACGGCGTAAAACCTCCGGCTCGCTGCACAAGGCCCTGCTGACCGGGTTACTGTCCAACCTGGGTACGCTGCTGGAAAATCGCGAGTATTTAGGTGCGCGTAACCGCAAGTTCATGATTCATCCAGGCTCAGGGTTGGCCAAAAAAACGCCTAAATGGTTGATGGCCTTCGAGCTGGTGGAAACCTCCAAGCTGTTTGCGCGTACCGTGGCAAAGATTGACCCCCAATGGATCGAGCCACTGGCGTCACATCTGGTCAAGCGCAGCTACAGCGAGCCCCACTGGGAAATGAAGCGTGCCCAGGTCGTCGCGTTCGAGCAGGTGACCCTGTTTGGTTTGCCCATCGTGACGCGGCGCCGTGTGCATTACGGCCCGATTGCCCCGGTCGAGTCGCGGGAGCTGTTCATTCGTCGTGGGCTGGTAGAAGGTGAGTTTCACACCAAAGGCGAGTTTTTTGCTCACAACCGGGCGCTGATTGAAGAAGTTGAATCACTGGAAGATCGTGCCCGTCGTCGTGACATACTGGTCGACGAAGACACCTTGTTTGCGTTTTACGACGAGCGGCTTCCCAGCGACATCGTTAACGGCAAAGGCTTTGAGCACTGGCGCAAGCAGGCCGAAAAGCAGGATCCGTCGCTGCTCAAGTTCGATATGGAAGCGCTCAAGGCCCGCGACGCCGAAGACGTTACCCAGGCGCAGTACCCTGATCATCTGACCCTTTCGGGGGTTGCCTATCCGTTGAGCTATCATTTTGATCCCGACGCGGAGGACGATGGCGTCACGCTGACCGTCCCCGCAGCGATGCTGCCACAACTGCCGGAGCATGCCCTGGAGTGGCTGGTGCCAGGCTTGCTGCGCGAAAAATGCATTGCCTTGATGAAAGCCCTGCCCAAGAGCATTCGCCGTCAGGTGGTCCCCATTCCCGACTGGGTTGATGCAGCGCTGGAAACACTGGTGCCGGATGAGCGGCCCTTGACCGAGGCGCTGGGCGAGTTCATTCGCCAGCGCACTGGGACGCGTGTACACCCGGACGATTGGCGTTTTGATACCTTGCCGGCTCACCTGATGATGAATATCCGGGTGGTGGATCATGATGGCAAGACGCTGGGGCAGGGCCGCTCGGTGCGGTCGCTGGAAGCGGAGTTTGAAGCAGCGGCGAAGGCCGGCGCTCAGGCACTGTCCGAGCAGGTAAGCGAGGCACCGGATTTATCAGGGTTACCTGAGGAGCCCCTGCCAGATTCCCGCGTGACCACTCAGGCGGGTATTCGAGTGGAAGCTTACCCAGCATTGGTTAACGAGGCCGATACGTTTAAGGTAATGCTTTTTGACCATGCGGCAAAAGCCCAGGCGGCCCACCAAATGGGCGTGGCGCGTTTGGCGATGCAGCAATCCCCTGCCCAGGTCAAGATGATCAAGGCGCTGCCTGCGCTGGAAAAATGCGCGTTGCTGTTCACCAACGTGGGCAGCAAGCAGGCCCTGATCGACGATGTGTTAGTAGCGGTGTTTACCCAGACGGTGGCGCAATCGCCTATGCCGCGCTCGGCAGCCGAGCTGAACGAACGCCTGGCAGCGGTCAAGGGCGACCTGGTGCCTCACGCCGAGCAATTGCTGGGCCAGGTGGAAGCGGCTCTGAAAGGCCACTTGGCGGTCAGCAAGGTGTTAAAAGGCAAGCTGAACTTCGCACTGGCACTTGTCTATAGTGATGTGAAAGCACAAATGCAGCGTCTTGTTTACCCTGGCTTTATCACCCAGGCAGGGGAGTGGCTCTCAGAGTACCCGCGCTACACTGAGGCAGCATTGATTCGGCTTGAAAAAGCAGCCCGCGAACGGGGGCGCGATCAAATGCTGATGCAGGACGTTCAGGCGATGGAGGAAAAATTCGATGCACGTCGCGAAAACGAGCGCCGTGGGCGCGTGGAGGATCCATCACTCGTCGAGTTTGGCTGGTGGTTGCAGGAACTTCGCGTATCGTTGTTTGCCCAGCAGTTAGGAACACGAATGCCCGTTTCGGTGAAGCGACTGGAAAAACGTTGGCAAGAGATAATTAGCGTTTAGACGCGGGCTGGAAAAATGTGTGTGAAACGCACACAGTGATGATATTGGCGGCGGTTTAAGCTACCTGGCGCAAGCAGCCGTGAAAAGGAGATGTACATGACACATGTGGTGATAACCGGTACGGGGCTTTATACACCGGAACACGCCATTGATAATGCGTCGTTGGTTGCCGCATTCAACGCCTGGGTGGATCAGGAAAATACTCGCCATGCAGAAGCCATTGAGCAGGGGGAACGGGAACCGCTCGCTCATTCAAGTAGTGAGTTCATTGAAAAAGCGTCGGGCATCAAAAGTCGCTACGTATTGGATGCCGGCGGTATTCTTGACCCGGCGCGTATGCGTCCCAAACTGCCCCAGCGGCAAAACGACGAGCCTTCTATCCAATGTGACATGGCGCTTAGTGCTGCCCGTGAGGCATTAGCCAGTGCCCAGGTGGATGCTAGCGATATTGAGCTTGTGATTGTTGCCTGCTCCAACCTGGAGCGCGCTTACCCAGCTGTGGCGGTTGAACTTCAGCACGCGCTTGGCGCGGGTGGCTATGGTTTCGATATGAATGTGGCCTGCAGTTCGGCAACCTTCGCGATTGAAACCGCCGCGAACGCCATTGCATCGGGTAGCGTGAAGCGTGCGTTGATCGTGAATCCTGAAATATGCTCCGCACACCTCAATTTTACTGACCGCGACAGCCACTTTATTTTTGGTGATGCCTGTACCGCGATGGTGCTGGAAGACGCTGCGTGTGCGTCCGCCGACGAAGCCTACGAGATTCTGGGGACCCGGTTGGCGACGGCATATTCCAATGCCATCCGTAATAATGCCGGATTTTTGAATCGCGTCACCGATAGTGATCCGCTGGCGGAAGATAAACTGTTCGTTCAGGAAGGGCGCCGCGTTTTCCGCGAGGTATGCCCCATGGTGGCGTCAATGATCGCGCAGCATCTGGCATCGCTGGAGTTACAGGGAAGCGATTTGAAGCGCCTCTGGCTGCATCAGGCAAACCGCCACATGAACGATATGATTGCGCGCAAAGTGCTCGGTTATGACCCCAGTGAGGAACAGGCGCCGATCATTCTTGACCGCTATGCGAATACCAGCTCAGCAGGGTCGATCATTGCGTTTCATTTACACCGTGAATCGTTGGAGACGGGTGACATTGGTGTTATCTGCTCTTTCGGTGCGGGGTATAGTGCGGGCAGTGTGGTTGTCAGGCGCCAATGAGTCGCTTGCAGATACAAAATGCAAAACAGAGGAACGCAGTATGCCTAGGGTAGGGACATTTCATTTGATGCAGCGATGTCTATGGGGGGTCGCCTTGGCCTCGACGATAGCGCTTGGTGGTTGTGCCAGCACCGGCTCAACCGGTTCGGAAACCTCGCAAGCGTCTAGTCCGGATGACCCCTGGGAAGGCTTTAACCGTAAAGTGTTTGTCTTCAATGATGTGCTTGATCGCTATGCGCTGAAGCCGGTTGCCACGGGATACCGCACGATCACCCCCGATCCGTTACAGCAGGGGGTAGGTAATTTTTTCAGCAACTTGGGTGAGATTCGCACGACGCTCAATAGCCTTTTACAGGGCAAGCCAGCCAACGCCGGGCGCTCGACCTCGCGCTTTTTGGTCAACTCGACCATGGGGCTGGGTGGGCTATTCGATATTGCGTCACTGATGCCCATTGAAGCTGATGAAGAAGACTTTGGCCAAACCCTGGCGACATGGGGGTGGGAAGACTCCCGCTATCTGGTGCTGCCGCTGCTCGGGCCCAGCACGCTGCGTGACACATCCGGATTGCCTGCCGATATGGCAGCCTACCCGGTCACTTACGTTGATGATGACGCGGTGCGAGCGGGCCTGACGGCACTGAATATCGTTGATACACGAGCCGGTCTGTTGGATCAGGAAGAATTGATCCAGGGCGATCGCTACCGGTTTATTCGGGACGCCTACCTCCAGCGTCGTCAATTTGAAATTAGCGATGGCGAACTCGGGGATGATCCGTTTTCTGCCGATGACTTTGAATTTGATGATGCCGACTTCGCCGACTGAGGCTTGCCATGGCGCATAAGCAGCTGATTGCGGTGATCGATGAACCCGGTTCAGAGCGCGATGCGCTTGCCGAGGCGATTACCTGCGATGGTATGTGGGTATATGCAGCGGACAATATTGCGCATCTACCGGACGAAACCGCTCTGATTGTGGCCCATGCCCGGGCGGTTCCCCGTCAGCAGTGGTCGCAGTTGACCCATCAACTGCCCACGCTGGTAGTGAGCGACTCGCGCCAGGATGCCGACTTGATCAAAGCGGTGGACGTTGGGCTGGTCGACTACATTGTCCACCCATTGAGACACGCTGAACTCCTTCGGCGCATGATCCGCAAGGCGATCGAACTGGACGTGCTTGAAAAAGCCCGTGCCAGGGATCACGAGCGATTGGCCGAGCTGAACGAAAGTCTGGAAACCCATCTGGCATTGCTGCGTATGGACCAGCAGAGCGGGGGGCATATTCAACGTCGCCTGCTACCGCCGCGCCCCAAGGTCATCAACGGTGTTTATTATGACTACTGGTTCGCGCCATCGCTTTATTTGTCCGGGGATTTTCTCGACTACCAGCGCTACAATTCGCGCTACAGTGCCTTTTACTTTGCTGATGTATCAGGTCATGGGGCGTCCTCGGCATTTGTCACGGTATTGTTAAAGTATCTCTGCAATCGCTGGCTAGGGGAGTGGGATGGTATTGAGCCAGACAAACTGCCCAGTCAATGGCTGGCGGCGATGAATCGAGAGTTACAGGGTACTGATATTGGTAAGCACGCCACATTATTTGTTGGCGTTATTGACCATGAGGCGCATACTCTTCACTATTCGCTCGGAGCACAGCTGCCGATGCCCCTATTGGTTTCGGGTGATCAACTGACGCGGTTGCCAGGTGAAGGGATGCCGGTAGGGCTGTTTCCTGATGTAGATTACCCCGTTCTCAGTTGTGAACTGCCGGAGGATTTTCGGCTATGGCTGTGCTCGGATGGCGTATTGGAGTGCTTGCCGGGTGATTCGCTCGACACGCGGCTCAGGGAGCTTGAGCAACTCGTAAGCGTGAGTACCACGCTTGAACAGCTTTGTGATCGACTGACCAACAACAACGCGCTATTAAGCAAACAGCGTGCTGGTGATGAGGACAGCCCTGATCGTGATGCTTTGCCCGACGACCTGACAATCATGATGGTGAGCGGATTTGGTCATGCTGACTGAAGAAGGTCGCATAAAAGCGGCGTTCGACTCTGGTGTTTTTGTTTTAAAATTGTGTGGCGATGTACGCTTGACACTGTGTGCCACCCTGGATACTCAGGCTCAGCGCTTGGCTGAGACGCCAGGGTTGAGCGCTGTAATGATCGATCTGCGTGAAGCGACAAACGTTGACTCCACGGCGCTTGGTTTTCTTGCCAAGGTGTCCATGGCGGTGAAAGGGCGCCTGGAACAGCCCCCGACGATCATCGTGGATAATCAGGACGTTCGCCAAATGCTTGATGTCATGGGGTTTGCGCGTTTTTTCACCTTGATGGAAGCCCCCCTTCAGCCTACGGCTGGCTTGAATAGTGCGTTAGAAGAATTGCCTGAAGTCCCGGCAGATGAGGAAGGCCTGCGTGAGAGGATTCTGGAAGCTCACCGTATTCTTATGCGCATGAACGAGCACAACCGCGAACAGTTTCAGCCGTTGGTGGAAATGCTCGAATCCCAAGAGACGCCCCACCACTGACGAGTCCGCACGCTGGCCTCAGACCCTTTTTCCCCCTCAATTATCATCTCCTTGACGGCCTTCGAGTGATCATGGCCGACAATGCAGCCTAAAAGGCATATAATTAGCGGCCTACCTTTATGCTGCAAGGGTGACTGCGGCCACCCTAAGGAGAGACATGGAACTCAATCCCCGGCGCGTCGCTATTCTGGTAGCCGCCAACACGGCGCTGGCTCCCTTTGCCATTGATGCCTATTTACCGGCAATGGCGGCCATTGCCGATACCATCAATGCGAGTATTCATCGTACCGAGCTTTCGATTAGCGTCTTCCTGTTCGGCTTTGCGCTGGGGCAACTGTGTTTCGGGCCCATGTCTGACCGGCTAGGTCGTAAGCCGGTGCTGATGAGCGGCCTGGTCGTGTTTCTGTGCGCAAGCTTGATGATTATGACCGCCGACACCCTTACCTCTCTGCTTGTTTGGCGGTTTGTACAGGCCTTGGGTGGCGGGGCCTGCGTCGTCAACTCGGCGGCGATTGTGCGCGACTGTTTCAGTGGTCGTGAAGCCGCCAGAGTGATGTCGACCATGGCCATGATCATGATGCTCGCGCCTCTGGTAGCCCCGGCGGTCGGCAGCCTGCTGCTGCACATGGCGGACTGGTGGCTGATCTTTGTGTTTCTCGCTGTGTATGCGGGGTTTCTTCTCTGGCTGTTGGGAACAAGGCTGCCCGAAACCCGGGATATGTCGTTGCCTGCAGCCTCGCCGCGCCAGGTGATTCGCAACTATGCCAGTGTGCTGCGCCATCGCGAGGGGATGGGGTATATCTGCGCCGTTGCCGCCTCGTTCGCTGGCCTGTTTGCCTTTGTGACAGCGTCGCCGTTTCTATATCTGGACTATTTTTCGTTGAGCCCGGGGGTGTATCCGTTCGTGTTTGGCGTCAACGTGGTCATGATCGCCGGTTCGAACCGAGTCAATATCTATCTATTGCGTAAACGCACACCCCAGCAAAATTTACGCTTGGGGCTGGCGGTTCAACTGGTCGCTGCAATGGGCTTGGTGGCTGCCACAGCGCTCAATATTGCTTCATTGGCCGTTGTCGTACCGCTGGTAATGCTATTTACCGGCATGATTGGCCTTATTACACCCAATGCCATTTCCTCGTTGCTGGATCATTTCGGCCACATCAGTGCCACCGCCACTGCCTTGTTAGGTGGTATTCAATTTAGCTGTGGTGCCCTGGCAGGCGCCATGGTGGGTCTCTTTGAAGTCGAACACCTATGGCCGATGGTTCTGACCATGCTGGCGGCTGCCCTGTTGGGCAACGTCGGTGTGCGCTTGCTGACGCCAGCGGCAACGGATGTGCGCTCGGGATGATCGAGGACGTTGTGACGTGGTTGGATATGTCGCCGAACACCTGGACGGGGTGTGCGCTGACCCTCGCGTTAGGCGCCTTTGTACAACGCGCCACTGGTTTTGGCTTGGCGGTTATTGGGGCGCCGCTGTTGTTGATGATAGAGCCGCGCCTGGTACCCGTGGTGTTGGTGCTTTTCGGGTTCACCGTGTCGCTAATAATGGTACGCCACTACCTGCACGAGGTACGCCTGGGGGCACTGGCCATGGCACTGGTGGGACGCTTGCCGGGCAATGCGTTGGGGCTTTGGCTGCTTATCGCAGCGCCAATGGTGGTATTGGAAAAGTTGATTGCTGCCATCGTTCTGTTTGCGGTATTTGTCACGATATGCCGCGTGCGGGTGCCGGTCAATCGCGTGTCGTTATTTGGTGCGGGGGTATTCTCGGGGATTTTTGGCACTGTCGCTGCCATCGGCGGGCCGCCAATGGTCCTGCTAATGCATGGATTTGCCCCAGACCGACTGCGCGGCAACCTCGCGGCTTTCTTTATCATCACCTCGATGCTGACGCTCGCTACACTGGCGTTGGCAGGGCAGGTGGGTTTATGGCATTTGGGCGTGGCGGCAACGTTATTGCCCGCTGTACTGCTGGGGAATGCGCTCGCCGACAGGGTGGCGCATCGCATTGATCGGCAATGGCTTCAGGCGGCGTCGCTTGCGCTATGTACCCTGGCAGCCGTGGGGCTTTTGTTGTAATAAATGATGGCGTTGCGAGCCGTGATGAAAAATTTTAAAAAAATTATGTTGTGACATTGCTTGTCATGAAGCTGTCATCGAAGCGATGCAAAGTGTGCCTTGCGAAGGCAATATCCCTAACAGCTTCAGGAGTAATTCGCATGAACCGTATTCTCAAAACTACCGTGCTCGCGGCAGCTGTAATGAGCGTGGCAGGTGTTGCTCAGGCTCGTGATCAAATAAACATTGTCGGCTCTAGCACTGTGTATCCGTTTGCCAGCTATGTGACCGAGGAATTTGGCGCGACAACCAACTACCCGACGCCGGTCATCGAGTCTACCGGTTCAGGCGGCGGTTTGCGTCTGTTTTGTAACGGTGTTGGCGATGGCACCCCGGATATCACCAACGCATCGCGCCGCATGAAGCCGTCTGAGTTCGAGCGCTGTGCAGAGAACGGCGTGACCGATATTACCGAAGCCAAGATCGGCTCGGATGGTATCGTGCTTGGTCAGTCTAACGAAAACGATGTCGTGCCACTCACCCTTGAACACATCTTCATGGCTGTGGCCGCGCAGGTGCCCCAGGATGGCCAACTGGTTGAAAACCCCTACACCAACTGGAGCGAAATCGACGCTTCGCTGCCGGATCGCGAAATCTCCATCTACGGACCGCCCACCACGTCCGGTACCCGTGATGCTTTCGAAGAGCTGGTGATGGAAACCGCCTCCGAAGGTATGGATGCCTACGAAGAAGCCTACACTGACATCCGTTCTGACGGTGTCTACATCGACGCCGGTGAGAACGATAACCTGATCGTTCAGCGTCTCCAGGAAGACACCGGTGCCTTCGGTATCTTCGGCTATTCCTTCCTGGAAGAGAACACCAACACGCTGAATGCGGCAACAATCAACGGTGTTGAGCCGGAGCCCGAAGCCATCAGTTCTGGTGACTATCCGGTTGCCCGTTCACTGTGGTTCTACGTCAAGAACCAGCACGCTGACGAAGTGCCGCCCATGTACGAATACGTTGACATGTTCATGTCAGAACAGATGATTGGCGGCGACGGTTACCTCCGTGATCTCGGCTTGATCGTGCTGCCGGAAAGTGAGCGTGAAGAATGGCGCCAGCAAGTGGCAGACCGCGCTCAGTTGGAACTCTCTGACCTGCAATAACAGAGTGTTTAATTGAGAATGTGGCATCGGCCGGCAGCATAAGCTGTCGGCCTTTTATTTTGCGATTGATGTTGCGAGATCGGCTTTCGATTCGTTGACTGTCATATTGCTGTAATGTTTTTACCTCAAGATATTTCAAAATCGATTTCATCAGTAACGCGAGAGAGATTAGATGCAAACCAACCAGCTAGTTTTACTCTTTTGCACCGTGATCTTGCTGCTGGGACTTGCGGCCTTTTTTGCAGGTCGCACCAAGGCCTCGCGGGTTCGCAGCGGGGGAGGCAAGATGTTTGCCCAACCCGACCAGTATGCGTGGTTTGCCGTGCTCTCCACCGCAGGCCCCGCCATAGTCGTGGGGGCGGTGGGCGCCTTTATCATGCTTCTGCTGGGGGCGGATATACCCACCTTCTATCTTCTTGCCGCAAGCCTGGTGGTATCTGCCGCCGGTCTGGTGGTGGGGTTGGCGCAAGTGCGTGCTGATTTTCACGCCCGCCAGGCAATCGAAAAGGTGATACGACTGGCACTGGCGTCAGCGGCCCTGATCTCGATTTTTACGACCTTTGGCATCCTGATCTCGATCATCTCCGAGGCCATTCGCTTTTTCCAGATGCACAGTTTCTGGGAGTTCATCACCGGCACGACCTGGAGCCCGGGTGACAGCTTCCTGGCGGCTGCCGGTCGCGGCGACGGCGGTGGCGCCCAGTTCGGTTCGGTGCCGCTTTTCGCCGGTACCTTCATGATTACCGCCGTCGCCATGCTGGTGGCGGTACCGGTTGGCTTGCTCTCGGCGGTTTACATGTCCGAATATGCCCCCAGCAAGGTTCGTACCATCGCCAAGCCTGTGCTTGAGGTTCTGGCAGGTATTCCCACCGTGGTTTACGGTTTCTTCGCGGCAATCACTGTAGCACCCATCATCGTCGATGTTGCCGGTTTTTTGGGCCTAGAAGCTTCTTATAACAACGCGCTGGCACCGGGCATCGTCATGGGCATCATGATCATTCCGTTTATCTCATCGCTGTCGGATGACGTGATCAATTCGGTGCCCGATACCATGCGTCAGGGGTCGCTCGCGCTGGGCATGACCAAGGGCGAAACCATTCGCGACGTGGTGATACCAGCAGCGTTACCGGGGATTATTTCAGCGTCGCTTCTGGGTGTTTCACGGGCAATGGGGGAAACCATGATTGTGGTCATGGCGGCGGGTATGCGTCCCAACTTGACGGCCAACCCATTGGAAGACATGACCACCGTGACGGTGCGCATCGTGGCTGCACTGACCGGGGATCAGGAGTTTGAAAGCGCTGAAACCCTGTCTGCCTTTGCGCTTGGTCTGGTGCTGTTTGCCGTCACGCTGACGCTTAACCTGGTCTCGGTGCTGATGATCCGCCGCTTCCGTGAAAAATATCGCGTGAATAACCTGTAACGCCGAGGAACTGATTCGATGAGCCAAACTTTTGATGACATCAGCCAGCAGCTCAAGCGGCGTCACCGCAAGTCGAGCCGCTTAAAGTGGATCTCCATGGGCGCACTCGGTCTGGCAGGTCTGTTTTTGCTGCTGTTTTTCGCCGACATGCTCAATAAGGGTTTACCCGCCTTCCAACAGGCGTATGTTAATACGGAAATAAACTATACAGAGGAAGCGGCCTCCGATGCGCGGCAAGCAATTCCTGATGACCTGGTGCCCCTGGTCAGCCGCACCGAGATCCGTAGCATCCCACTGCAAATGCGTAATAACGAGGACCTTTTAGGGACGTCCGAGCAAAAATGGCTGTTGGCGAACAGTGAGGTAGACCAATACCTCAAGGGCAATCGTAATAGCCTGAGCGAAGAGGAACGTGCGGCCATTGATGAACGGGTTGAGTCAGGGCAGGTCGAGCTGGGATTTAACCACACCTTCTTTACAGAGGGTGACTCCAAATCCTCTGAGAGCGCCGGTATATTGGCAGCCGTCGTAGGCACCATCATGACCATGATCGTTACCTTGGCGATCTCCTTTCCGATTGGCGTGATGACGGCGGTGTATCTGGAAGAGTTCGCGCCGGATAACCGGATTACCCAGGCGATTGAAATCAATATCAACAACCTGGCGGCGATTCCCTCGATCCTGTTTGGTTTGTTGGGCCTGGCGATTTTTATCAACTTTTTTGGTGTGCCGCGCTCATCGCCGCTGGCCGGTGGTATGACACTGGCGTTGATGACCCTGCCGGTGATCATTATCTCGACGCGTGCGGCGCTGCGTAGCGTACCGGATTCGATTCGGCATGCGGCGTTTGGCGTGGGCTGTTCGCGTTGGCAGGTGGTGCGCGATCACGTATTGCCACTGGCAATGCCGGGTATCATGACCGGTTCGATTATTGGTCTGGCGCAAGCCATGGGGGAGACGGCCCCGTTGATCATCGTTGGGATGGTAGCGTTTATCCCAGATATGAGCGCCTCCTTTACTGAGGCAGCTACCGTGATGCCCGCGCAGATCTTTACCTGGGCCGGTGAGCCGGAGCCAGCGTTCGTGGAAAAAACCGCCGGCGGCATTCTGGTTCTTCTGGCAGTGCTCATTTCCCTCAACGCTTTCGCCGTGTTACTGCGCAAGAAATTTGAGCGTCGCTGGTAATCCAGCGCGTTAAAAAGGATATCGCTATGAATAGCCAAGCACCCGTAATGACTGAGCAAGATACGCCGAGCGTTGGTCAGCCCTATACGCGCAATGAACAGGCGTGCCATGACCTGAGTATCCGCATCCGCGACCTGAACCTCTGGTACGGCAAGAACCAGGCGCTGAAAAACCTCAATATCGACCTGTTCCAGAAAAATGTGACGGCGTTGATAGGGCCTTCCGGCTGCGGTAAGTCCACGTTCCTGCGCTGTCTGAACCGAATGAATGACCTTATTCCCAGTGTGCGCACCGAAGGGCTGGTGGAGATGGACGGCCACGACGTCAACGAGTCCAAAATGGACGAAGTGGCGCTGCGTCGGCGCGTGGGCATGGTGTTCCAGAAACCCAATCCATTTCCCAAGTCAATTTTTGAAAATGTCGCCTATGCGCCACGTATGCACGATATGGTCAGCCGTAAAGCCGAGCAGGACGAACTGGTTGAAAAAGCGTTGCGTGATGCAGGTCTCTGGGAAGAGGTGAAAGACAAGCTTCAGGAGCCGGGTACGTCGCTCTCCGGTGGTCAGCAGCAGCGGTTGTGCATTGCCCGGGCAATTGCCGTGCAACCTGACGTCATCTTGATGGATGAGCCGACATCGGCCCTTGATCCGATTTCCACGGCGACCATCGAGGATCTGATGGACCGCCTGAAAGAGAAATTCACCATTGTGACGGTAACGCACAATATGCAGCAGGCGGCGCGGGTGGCTGACTACACGGCGTTTTTCCATCTGGGGGAAATCATTGAGTACAACGACACGAAAGTGATGTTCTCAACCCCGGCCAAGAAAAAAACCGAAGATTACATTTCCGGACGTTATGGCTAAATAGCCCTCGCCAGTCAGGCCCACCGTTGCACGGTGGGCCTGACGAAGGACGTGTTTTTTTACCCCTTCATATATGATTTTTCGTATATGAGCATTAAGCTTTATATGCGGCAAATAGCTTAGGAGGCTTCCATGGCACTACGTATCGGTATCAACGGATTCGGCCGTATTGGTCGACTGACACTGCGAAGTTTGTGGCCGCGGGTAGAAGCGGGTGAAGTGGAGCTGGCTCACATTAACGACCCTGGTGGTGATGCGGCGACCTTCGCGCACCTGCTTGAGTTTGACTCCGTGCATGGGCAGTGGTCACCGGGTGCCGGTATAGCCGCTGATCAGGACGCCATTGTGATCGACGGCGATTCGATCCCATTCAGCGCCAACAAGCAGATCGTGGATAGCGACTGGTCCGGTTGCGAGGTGGTCATCGAATGTTCGGGCATGGTGAAAAACACCGCTCAGCTTCAGCCGTATCTTGATCAGGACGTTGCCCGGGTGGTGGTAAGTGCGCCTCTGAAAGATGAGGACGCGTTGAACGTGGTTGTTGGCGTCAACGACCATCTCTTTGATCCCATTCAGCACAAGATTGTCACTGCCGCCAGTTGTACCACCAACTGCCTGGCACCGGTGGTCAAGGTTATTCAGGAAGGCTTCAGTATTCGCCATGGCTCAATGACCACGGTACACGACATCACTAATACACAGACGATTCTCGACGCCCCGCATAAGGATCTACGCCGTGCCCGTGCTTGCGGCATGAGCCTGATTCCCACCACGACCGGCTCGGCGAAAGCCATTACTGCGATCTTTCCTGAGCTGGAAGGCAAGCTTAATGGTCATGCCGTGCGCGTGCCGCTGGCCAATGCGTCGCTGACCGATATGGTGTTTGAGCTGGAGCGCTCGGTCACAGTGGATGAGGTCAACCAGGCGCTCAAAGCCGCCGCCGATGGCTCGCTGGCGGGGATTTTAGGCTATGAAGAGCGTCCGCTGGTGTCGATCGATTACCGCACCGATCCGCGCAGCTCGGTTATCGATGCGCTCTCCACCATGGTGATCAACGGCACTCAGTTGAAACTCTACGCCTGGTATGACAACGAGTGGGGCTATGCCAACCGTACCGCCGAGCTGGCCCTGCAGGTAGGTGGCGAGCAGGTGGAGCGTGGCTGAATCGGCGTTGTTGAAAATGCGGGCACGTGTAAAGGCACTGCCGTTTGAAGTCCGCCAGTACATGCTGATAACGGGCAATTACTGGGCCTTCACGATTACCGATGGCGCGCTGCGCATGCTGGTGGTGATGCACTTCCACCAGTTGGGCTACTCGCCGTTGGCCATCGCCATGTTGTTTCTGTTCTATGAAGCCTTTGGCGTAGTGACGAATCTGGTCGGTGGTTGGCTGGGCGCTCGCCTGGGTCTCAACCGCACCATGAACGTCGGACTTGGGCTACAGATAATTGCCCTGGCCATGCTGATGGTGCCTGCCGGATTGCTGACCGTCGCCTGGGTCATGGCCGCCCAGGCGCTGTCGGGCATCGCCAAGGACCTCAACAAGATGAGCGCCAAAAGTGCCGTGAAAGTGCTGGTGCCTAAAGAGAGCGCCAACGCCAACAGCTCGCTCTACCGCTGGGTGGCCATGTTGACCGGCTCTAAGAATGCGCTGAAAGGCTTGGGTTTTTTCGTCGGCGGACTGCTGCTGACACTGATTGGCTTTCGCGGTGCCGTGGTGGTCATGGCCGTGATGCTGGGCGTGGTATTGCTGTTATCGCTATGGCGCTTGAGGGCTGACCTGGGTCGGCAAAAGGTAAAACCCAGGTTTTCAGAAGTCTTCTCGAAATCACGTGCCATTAATGTGTTGTCAGCGGCGCGGTTTTGCCTGTTCGCCTCGCGGGATGTTTGGTTCGTGGTGGCGCTGCCGGTGTTTTTATATGACCAACACGGTTGGACCCACTGGACCGTGGGCGGTTTGCTGGCGATATGGGTTATTGGCTATGGCGGTGTGCAGACTCAGGCCCCCAAGCTCACGCGGTTGATCAAGGGCGATGCGCGCGCCCTTACCGCAGGCTGGGCAGCGGCACTGGCAGTGCTGGCGATTGTGTTGGCGATGCTGCCCTTGGCGCAGGTCGGTTGGCTGGTCGTTGGCTTACTGGCGTTTGGCGTTCTGTTTGCGATCAATTCCAGCTGGCACAGCTATCTGATTGTGCATTATGCCCGCGCCGACGGTGTTTCCATGGACGTCGGTTTTTACTATATGGCCAATGCCATGGGGCGATTAGTGGGCACACTGCTATCGGGCTGGCTATATATGGCCTTCGGCCTGAGTGCTTGCCTGTGGGTTGCCGCTGCGCTGGTTGCTTCCAGCGCGGTGATGGCGCTGGCGTTGCCCAGGCAACCAGCTTAGCGCTGATATCATTCTTTCTCGCTTTATGGCGTTTTAAAGCGGTGGCGCGTCTTGTTGGCGATGCTTACCAGTGCCAGCATCAGCGGCACTTCGACCAATACGCCGACGACCGTTGCCAGTGCCGCGCCTGACTGCATGCCAAACAGCGCAATGGCGGCTGCGACGGCGAGTTCAAAAAAGTTGCTCGCGCCAATCATCGCGCCGGGAGCGGCAATGTTGTGAGGAACACACCAGGCTTTCGCCCAGCCGTAGGCGATAAAAAAGATCAGAAAGGTTTGAATAATCAGCGGAATGGCAATGAGCACAATATGCAGTGGATTATTCAGAATGACCTCGCCCTGGAAGGCAAACAGCAGCACCAGGGTAATGATCAAGCCAATCGGGGTGATCGGGCCAACGCGCTTCATGAACACATTGTCGTACCACTCGGCGCCGCGTTTTTTAATCAAGCTTTGCCGCGTGATGTAGCCTGCTGCCAGGGGAATCACGATATACAACACGACCGACAGGGCGACGGTGTCCCAGGGCACCTGAATGTTGGAGATCCCCAGCAGGAAGACCACGATGGGGGCAAACGCGAACAGCATGATCAGATCATTGAGAGCCACCTGCACCAGGGTATAAGCCGCGTCCCCTCGCGTGAGATAGCTCCATACAAACACCATGGCGGTACACGGCGCGGCACCAAGTAGGATAGCCCCCGCGAGATACTGGCTGGCAAGCGCTTCAGGGATAAAGGGCCGAAAGATCACCATTAAAAAAAGCCAGGCAATGGCAAACATGGTGAAGGGCTTGATCAGCCAATTGACAGCTGTGGTGATGGTTAGCCCTTTGGGTTGGCGGCGAACCCCAGCGATGGAGTTGAAGTCAATTTGCGCCATCATGGGAAAAATCATGGCCCAGATGAGTACCGCGATAGGGATGGAGACCTGGGCTACCTCAAGGCGTGAAAGCGCTTCCGGTATCGCCGGGGCGAGCTGCCCGAGCAAGATGCCTGCCACAATGGCAAGAGCGACCCATACCGAGAGAAAGCGCTCGAATAGCCCCATGCCCTCAGCCGTGGAGGGGGATGACGTATCCTGTTTGGATGACATGAAAAGCTCCTGATCAAATGGCCCGCTGGTTAACCCGCTTGGAGAGTTCTTCGGCGCTTTCCTTGCGCTCTGAATAACGGTCGGTGAGCAGCGAGCTGCGGTCCCGCACAAGTAGCGTAAACTTCACCAGTTCTTCCATGACATCCACGATGCGGTCGTAGAAAGGGGATGCTTTCATGCGGTCGTTATCGTCGAATTCCTTAAACGCTTTGGGCACTGATGATTGGTTGGGGATCGTCAGCATGCGCATCCAGCGGCCCAAAATACGCAGTTGGTTGACGGTGTTGAATGACTGGGAACCGCCGCATACCTGCATTACCGCCAATGTCTTGCCCTGGGTTGGACGCACGCCACCTAACGCAAGCGGTATCCAGTCAATCTGCGCTTTCATGATTCCGGTCATCGCGCCGTGGCGTTCGGGAGAACACCACACCATGCCTTCTGACCATTGGGCCAATTGGCGCAGCTCTTCAACCTTGGGGTGGCTGGCATCTTCTGTATCCGGCAACGGCAACTCTCTAGGGTCAAAAATTCTTGTTTCAGCGCCCATGGCGTTGAGCAAGCGGGCGGCTTCTTCCGTTGCTAAACGGCTAAACGAACGTTCACGCAGGGAGCCATAAAGCAGCAGAATTTTCGGTGCTTGTGTATTGCCTGCCGTTAAACCCAGTCGCTCTAGGTTGGGTATTTCAAAGAGGTTCGCGTCCAGATTGGGTAAATCGTCCAGCGTGGTCATATGAGCGGCTTCCTTTTTGATTCACGTCGAAACGCACTGTCTTCATGATATATGTTTTTCCATATATTTCTAGCGGCATCGTTATCGCTGCAACAATGCCGTCATGATTGCTGCGTAATGTGATGTTCAATCTTTAGATAAGAGGTTGTTTATTTATGTCCAAACGTCGTGTGTTATTTCTTTGCAACGCCAATTCTGCACGTTCATTGATGGGTGAGGTGCTGCTTCGTCATATGGCCGGTGACCGATTCGAGGCGTTCAGCGCGGGCACCGAGCCGGATGAACCTCATGCGCTGACCCTCGATGCCCTTAACAAGCAAGGACTTTCCACAGAAGGGTTGCACAGCAAGTCGCTTGATGCGTTTGAAAGCGAAGCCTTCGACTACGTGATTGTGCTTTGTGACAAGGATCTTCAGGCCTGTCGCGATTGGCAGGGGAAGGCCGGAGAGACTCTTTATTGGGATATCCGTGATCCCAGACTGATCAACAAGCCAGATGCTTATCAGCAGGCGCTGCAGGAAATTCGTCTTCGCTTGCAGTTGTGGCTGCCACTGCATACGTCTGAGTAAATCACAGTCAAAGGGAGGGGCGGGATGAAATGGCTCAATGCGTTAAGTGTTAAAGCAAGCTGGACGTTGGTGCTGGTAATGTTCAGCGGCCTGGTAGTCGTGATTGGCGGGCTTGGGTTGTTCGCCAATCATTTTGGTCGTGAGGCATTTACCTCGTTGCATCAACGCGACATGACACAGATAAGCCAGCTCAACAGTGCTTACAATCAGCTATTGCGCGCACGTATCCAAATGAACCGGGCAGCGGAACTGATTCGGACGCCGTCGTTTGATCGCCCCGATCCCCTGATAGATGAGGCGGAGCAACTGCTTGCCTCGGCAGCAGAGGATTTTACCCGCTTCGAGGCAAGTCATTTTGATCAAGAACAGCAGGCGATCGTCGATCAGTTAGCATCTGACTTTCAATCATTTGTTAACAATAACCTCAGTCTGCAGATGATGATGCTTCAAGATCGCGATATAACGGGTTTCTTCTCGGGGGAGTCGCGAGTGGACGAAAGCAGTCAGCGCTTTATTGACAGTGCCGACGCATTCTTTGATGCCTCAGCGCAGCGCGGTAATGCGCTTTTTGCACGTTTCGAGGAAGTGTCATCACTACTCTTTTGGGGGGTGATCGCAGCGCTGGTCGCCTCGCTGATGGTCGTGTCAGTGGTCGTGTGGGGCGTCTTTAAAAATGTGCTTCGCCCTCTAAGAGCCATTACTAAGCATTTCCAGCGCATCGCCAAAGGTGATCTCTCTGTTCCGGTTGAGTCGCACGCAGATAACGAGATTGGTCAACTGTTCAGTGAGCTTGCCTATATGCAGCAATCACTGCGTACGACGGTGAATCGACTGACTGTAAGTAGCGAGCAGGTGCACAGTAATAGCCAGGAAATGACCGAACAGAACCAGCGTTTGGCGAGGCAGACAGATACTCAGGTGTCCGCCTTGCAACAGATGGCGGCGAGTCTGGAGCAATTGACCGCCACGGTGAATCAAAACGCGGAGAGCGCGTCGCATGTCAGTCAGTCAACTGCGGATGTGTCGCACAAGGCGCAGCAGGGTGATGAGGTGATCTCTCAGTTCATTATGACAATGGAAGCGATCAATCGTCACTCCGAAGAAATTCAAAGCATTATCAGAATGATTGAAAGTATTGCGTTTCAGACCAATATCCTCGCGCTTAATGCCTCGGTGGAAGCGGCCCGTGCCGGTGAGCATGGCCGTGGTTTTGCGGTCGTCGCCAACGAGGTACGTGCGTTGGCGACGCGCAGCGCCAATGCCGCTAGCGACATTCGGAAGCGTATCGAGGCATCCCGGGATAGTGTGGAACAAGGCAGTGAGCTTTCGCAGCAGGCGGGTGAACACACCAGATCTATCATGCAGGCGGCTCGTCATGTGGATACCTTGATGATCCAGATGGCCCATGCGTCGGAGGAGCAGCGGCGGGGTATAGAGGAGGTCAATCAGGCCGTCGTGCAGATCGACACGACTACCCAGGGAACCATGAGCCTGGTCAATCAGGCTGCCCATAGCGCGGAGGTGCTATCCCGCGAAGCATTGCAAATGCGGGAATATGCCGGTCAGTTCAGTGTCGATGGGGAGGTCGCAGACGAAGGTCATGACCGCACCAATGAAGAGGGCATCGAGTATCCCGAATGGGAGCAGCTTAGCCAAGATGGTAGTGCCACAGCCCGCCCCGGCAAGAAGGGCCCTGATGTTCGTTGGCTGGCCGCTTCATAGCAATACTCATGGCCTCGCTAAGTAGTCGAGTCGCCCTGGCTGAAAGGTTGCCAGGGCGTGAGTCAATATTGTTTTTACCCGGGAAATCGTTGGCTACTCCATCAACTCAACCGCGACGGCCGTGGCTTCGCCGCCGCCGATGCACAGGCTTGCAATACCACGCTTGCCGCCTTTGGTGCGCAGCGCGTGGATTAATGTCGCAATGATGCGTGAGCCGGTAGAGCCGATCGGGTGACCCTGGGCGCAGGCACCACCAAAGACATTGACCTTGTCGTGGGGGAGGCCCAAGTCATCCATTGCCATCAGGGTTACCACGGCAAAGGCTTCGTTGATTTCAAAGAGGTCAACGTCACTAACGTTCCAATCCAGTTTCTTCATCAACTTTTCAATCGCGCCCACGGGCGCGATCGTGAACTCACTCGGGTGGCGTGAGTGGGTTGTGTGCCCCAGCATGCGCGCCATCGGTTTAAGGCCGTGCTGATCCGCCGCTGCCTGGCTGGCCAGGATAAGTGCCGATGCGCCGTCAGATATCGAGCTTGAGTTGGCAGCAGTAATGGTGCCCTCCTTGGCAAAGGCGGGGCGCAGTTGGCGGATTTTGTCCAGTTTGGCCTGAAAGGGCTGCTCGTCATGTTCAACAAGAGCCTCGCCATGGCGCGAGGTAACGGTGACGGCGGCCATTTCGGCATCTAAATGCCCTGCATTGGTGGCCGCCATGGCGCGTTCGAGCGAGGCGATGGCGAAATCGTCAAGCCGCTCGCGGGTGTAACCACGCTGAGACGCGACATCCTGCGCGAAGACGCCCATCAACTTGCCGGTCTCGGCATCTTCCAGACCATCCAGGAACATGTGATCTTTCAGTTCCCCGTGACCTAACCGATAACCGCTGCGCGCCTTGGTGAGAACGTGGGGAGCGTTGGACATGGACTCCATGCCGCCAGCCAGGATGACATTGCCACTGCCTGCCTTGATCAGGTCGTGAGCCAGCATGGTGGCTTTCATTCCCGAGCCACACAGCTTGTTAATGGTGGTGGCGCCGTTGGCATCGGGGATGCCTGCCTGGCGCATGGCTTGCCGTGCCGGGCCCTGTTTAACGCCCGCCGGCAGTACACAGCCCATAATGCCTTCTTCGATCGTCGTGGGGTCGATACTGGCGCGCTCAATGGCGGCACGGATGGCAATCGCGCCCAGCTCGGTAGCACTCATGCTCGACAGGCTACCCATCATGCCGCCCATCGGGGTGCGTGTTGCCGACAGAAACACGATGTCTTTAGCGTTACTCATGGTGTTCTCCATAAAGGATATTGTGATTATCTCACTGAGAGGTGCGCTATGCGTTGACCCGTTGTCGGTGCTGTGGTCTTCTCCGAGGTAACCAAGCAAGCGCTAGTGTGAACGACATGAATGTAATGAATGCATCTCCTCGTCGCAAGGAATTAACACGCCTCGCGGCTCAGCTCTTTGTTCAGGAAGGCTTCGACCGTACCACGGTGCGCATGCTGGCGCAGGAAATGGGTATCAAGTCCGGTAGCTTGTTCCACCATTTTAAAGATAAGCAGGAAATCCTGGCGGCTGTGATTGAAGAAGGCACTCACAATGCGCTGTTGATTGCGCGTCGTGCGCTCGATAGCTGCGAAGATCACCCCGAGATGCGTCTTCGCGCAATGGCGCGAGCGCACCTCGAAACACTGTTTACCGATCGCAATGCCCACGTGGTGGCGTTGTTTGAGTGGCGACGGTTAACACCTGATGCCAGCGCTCATCTGAGCCATCTGCGTGATGCGTACGAAGCGCTGTGGGTGGCGGTGATCGATGATGCCTTGGCAGCAGGGCTGATTCATGGGGATCGCTTCCTGGTCTCACGCTTTGTACTGGGTGCTTTGAACTGGACGGTGCGCTGGTACGACCCGGATGGCCCTAGAACACCGGATGATCTGGCCGATGAACTGGTCGCAATGATCATGGCCCGTCAGGATGAACAGAGTGACTCTCTGGCTTTGCGCGACTAACGTATAACCAGTAAACGCCACGACTCGCTTGCGCTTCTTCGTGTTTGCTTTTAGCGTAGTTTTATTCAAAGGGTTCCGTTAACGTAAACTGATAAAAACAATGCCGACGCCTGCGTAACCCGATGCTCACTACCAACAATACCCAAGAGAGCCATCATGACAGCGACATCACGCCCCAATTATTCGGATTACCTTGATTCGTTTTCCATCGGAGAAGTCATCGCCAAACTTGATGATCATCAGGACGGTCAGTTAAACGCCTTCGAAGCATGTTGTGGGCGCCATGTCCGTGCCGGCAGGGGCGAGGTGTTGGCTCTGGTGCAGGAGGACCTGGAAGGTGCGACGCACACGTTGAGCTACAAGGAACTCGACCAGCAGAGCGCTAAGCTGGCGGGCTGGTTTCAAGCTCAAGGACTTGGCGAGGGTGACCGCATTGCGTGTATGCTCCCCCGTTCGCTGGCGCTTTTGGTAGCTGTGGTGGCGACCTGGCGTATTGGCGCGGTTTACCAACCGTTGTTCACTGCCTTTGGACCCGATGCAGTGGATTATCGGTTGGGGCGGGCTGACTCCAGGCTTGTCATAACCGACCATGCAAACCGGTACAAGTTTGATGGTCTGGGCCAATGCCCACCCGTCTTGGCAGTCGGTGGGCCGACCCGAGAGCATTCTGACGACCATGATTGGCAAACAGCGTTGACGCATACGTCAATGAGCGGTGAGCCGCCCCGCCTGTCAGCGGATAAGCCTTTCCTGCAGATGTTTACTTCGGGGACGGTGGGCAAGCCAAAGGGCGTTGCCGTGCCGCTTTCCGGTATGACGGCATTCGCTCTCTACATGGAGTTGGCGGTTGACCTTCGCGAGGAGGATCGCTTCTGGAACATGGCGGACCCCGGCTGGGCGTACGGGCTTTACTATGCGATTGCAGGCCCGTTGCTTCTGGGGGTCACGACCCACTTTTGCGAAGCAGGGTTCAGTGCCGAAGGAGCGCTTGAGTTCATGAAGCGCCACCGCATTACCAACTTTGCCGCAGCGCCAACGGCCTATCGGCTAATGAAGGCATCAGGCCTTTTCGATGACGCTCATCAAACGCTTGAGTTGCGTGCCGCCAGTTCAGCGGGTGAGCCCTTGAATACCGAAGTGGTTTCATGGGTGGAGGCATCGTTGGGCTGTTCGGTGATGGACCACTATGGACAAACCGAAACCGGGATGACGTGTAACAACCACCATGCCCTTGATCACCCCAAACATGTCGGTGGCATGGGAGTGCCCATGCCCGGGTACCGCCTGGCGATTCTGGATGCTGAGTACAATGAGTTGCCGCCCGGCGAGCCGGGGGTTCTGGCCGTGGATATTGAACAGTCGCCCGCGCACTTTTTTCAGGGTTATACCTGGCAGGAAAAAGATCCCTTTGTGCAGGGGTATTACCTGACTGGCGATGTAGTGATTCGCAACGAGGATGGGTCGTTTCAGTTTGCTGGCCGTGATGACGATATCATCACGACGTCCGGGTACCGTGTGGGCCCGACCGATGTCGAAAACAGCGTTATGGCACACCCCGCTGTGGCAGAGTCGGCAGCGGTTGGTCAGCCGGATGATATTCGGGGCGAAGTGATCAAGTCGTACATTGTGTTGCGTGACGGCTACGCGGCAAGCGAAGCCCTGGCGGATGAAATTCGTCAGCAGGTACGCGAGCGTTTGTCGGCCCATGCATTTCCCCGGGTCATCGAATTTGTCGACGAACTCCCCAAGACGCCAAGCGGCAAAATTCAGCGCTTCAAGTTACGCGCTCAAGCAGCAGAAGACGTCAACTTGAGCCAATAACGACTTTCATGACAGGGAAACACGACTATGCAGGTGAAGGGTCATACATTTTTAATCACCGGCGCCGCTTCAGGCTTAGGGGCTGCGACAGCAGAGCGTCTCGTGGCTGCTGGTGCTCGCGTCGTCTTGTGCGACCTCAGCGACAGTGTCAAGTCCCATGCAGAGCAGTTGGGGGAAGACGCGCGTGCATGCCTGGCGGATATCACGTCTCAAGAACAGATGCAGCAGGCAGTTGATACCGCCGTAGCATTGGGCGGCGAACACGGGCTTTCGGGTGTCATTCACTGCGCAGGCGTTGTCAGTGTTGCCAAGCTGGTTGACCGCGAAGGCAATCCTGCTGACCTGGAAAGCTATACCAAAACGATCAATATCAATCTCGTCGGTACTTTCAATGTCATGCGCCTGGCGGCGGCCGCAATGGCCAAAAACACGCCGAATGAGACCGGCGAGCGTGGGGTAATCATCAATACGGCGTCCATAGCGGCATTTGATGGGCAGGTGGGGCAGTGTGCATACAGTGCCTCCAAAGCGGGTGTTGTGGGTATGAGCCTGCCTGCTGCCAGGGAGCTTTCGCGTCATGCCGTTCGCGTCATGGCCATTGCCCCCGGCGTGTTTGAAACTCCCATGATGAGTGAAATACCTGACGAAGCCGCCCAGGCGCTGGCCGCCGCCGTTCCATTCCCTAAACGGTTGGGCAAGCCAGAAGAATTCGCCCAGTTGGCAGAGCAGATTATTACCAACTCGATGTTGAACGGAGAAGTGATCCGGCTGGACGGTGGTATTCGAATGCAGTAATAAATGTCCTATTCATCCGCTATTAGATAGCCTGCTGGTGTTCTCGTCGGCAGGCTTTATTTTTTTCTGAGGCATGACTGACCCGTTGGGCGACCAAAGTGGTAGCGATTTGGACGGCTAAATTAAAACGACTGCTTGACTACTGGGCGGGCTCGCGCTAATTTTCAAACATGCGTTTGAAAGCCGTTTTCTGAAGATGCTCGTTGCTTTCAGCCCCCTGTTTAGGAGAAGTGCCATGCCCAGTTACCAGGCCCCCTTGCGTGACATGCGTTTCGTCATGGACGAAATGTTTGACTATCCCGCCCATTATGCCTCTCTGCCCAACGGTGAGGACGCTTCTCCTGACGTGGTGAGCGCCATTCTGGAAGAGGGAGCGCGCTTTGCCCGTGACGTACTGCTGCCCATCAATCAAAGCGGCGATGCAGAAGGCTGCTTGCTGGAAGGCGGAGAAGTTAAAGCACCCAAAGGCTTTAAAGAGGCTTATCAGCAGTATGTAGAAGGTGGGTGGCCCAGTCTGGCTGCAGACCCCGAGCAAGGTGGCCAGGGGCTGCCGCCTTCATTGGCGATGATGCTGTCAGAAATGATTTGCGCAACTAACCTGGCGTGGGGGATGTACCCAGGGCTTTCCCATGGCGCAGCCGATGCGCTAAGGCACCATGGCACCGACGAGCAAAAAGCCACCTATCTCACCAAGTTGGTTGAGGGTGTTTGGACAGGAACCATGTGCCTGACCGAGCCGCATTGCGGTACTGATCTCGGTTTGATCAAGACGCGTGCGGTACCCGTTGCGGACAATGCGTACGCGATTACCGGCACCAAGATTTTTATCTCGGCGGGTGAGCACAACCTTGCCGAGAATATCGTGCATTTGGTGCTGGCAAAGCTGCCCGATGCGCCTGAAGGCTCCAAGGGCATTTCGCTGTTTGTTGTCCCCAAATTTCTGCCGAATGCAGAAGGCAATCCCGGCGAACGCAATGGCGTCACCTGTGGTTCGCTGGAGCACAAGATGGGTATTCATGGTAACGCCACCTGCGTGATGAACTTCGATGGCGCAACCGGTTACCTCGTGGGACCGCCCAACAAGGGGTTGGCGTGCATGTTCACCATGATGAATGCGGCACGTCTTGGGGTCGGGATTCAGGGGCTGGGTCTGATTGAAGCGAGTTTTCAGAACTCACTGAGCTATGCTCGTGACCGTTTGCAGATGCGTGGCTTGTCCGGCAAACAGGCTCCCGAAAAGCCTGCTGACCCGATTATCGTCCATCCCGATGTGCGCCGCATGCTGCTAACGCAAAAAGCCTTTGCTGAAGGTGGCCGTATGCTGGTGCTTTATACCGCACAAATGCTCGATGTGGTGGAGCATGGTGAGCCGGGTGAAGACCGGGATCATGCTGAAACCCTGCTGGGCTTGCTAACACCTATTGTTAAAGCCTTCCTGACCGAAGTCGGTTTTGAAAGCACTAATGAGGGCGTACAGATCTACGGTGGTCATGGCTTCATCAAAGAGTGGGGAATGGAGCAACTGGTCCGTGATGCGCGAATTACCCGCCTCTATGAAGGCACGACCGGTATTCAGGCGCTCGACCTGCTGGGCCGTAAAGTGCTCATGAGCCAGGGTGAGTCGTTGAAGGTGTTTACCAAGGAAATTCACAAGTTCTGCAAGGCAGAAGCCGACAATGCCGACCTCAAAGAGTTTGTCGAGCCGCTTTCCAAGCTGAATGCCGAATGGGGCGAGCTGACCATGGGCGTTGGCATGAAAGCCATGCAGGACCGCGAAGAAGTTGGGGCGGCAAGCGTTGATTACCTCATGTATTCCGGCTATGTCACGCTCGCGTACCTGTTTGCTCGAGCTGCCAAGCAGGCGTCGTTGTCTCTGACGGGCGAAGACAAAGCTTTCTATGCCGCGAAGTTGAACACTGCGCGTTTCTATTACCAGCGGTTGTTACCGCGCACCAAGGCGCACGCGCAAATGATCCAGTCGGGTGCGGGTAGCCTGATGGCAATGTCCAGTGAGGACTTTGGTCTGGGGTTTGAAATCTGATTAACGGTTAGCGCGGCCGTAGGCCGCGAACGGGCACTCTCTGGTCAGGCGTTCTGATCGGTGGTTTGCGGCAGGCCTGGTTCTTTGAATCAGACCTGTCGCTTTTTTTATTTTTAATACCTCTTGCCAACTCGTCAGCAAAGCCGTAAAGTACGCATCCGCTGCCGGGGACGCCAGGCGTTGCCAGCGGTGAATGAGGTGTAAAAACCTCGGTTTGTCAGTAGGTTAGGCAAATAGCAGGAAGGGAAGTTGAGTTAAACATTTTCTTCGCTTCTGCCAAACAGCCGTTGACAAACATTGGAAAGTGCGTAGAATACGCCTTCCTCGCTTAGCAGCGGCCACGTCAGGTTTTGAGG
>NZ_JARWAJ010000005.1:0-262550 GCF_031451615.1 Vreelandella janggokensis
CCTTGATAATTGGTGATTTATCACCCTCATCGGCAAGCGCCCACATGAATTACCTGATCACATTATTAAAGAGCGTTTCGCTTGCGGGCCTTAAAACCTGACGTGGCCGCTGCTAAGCGAGGAAGGCTTATTCTACGCACTTTCCAATGTTTGTCAACGGCTGTTTGGCAGAAGCGAAGGAAATGTTTAACTCGATTTTCCTTCCTGCTATTTGCCTAACCTACTGACAAAACAAGGTTTTTACACCTCATCCACCGCTGGCAACGCCTGGCGTCCCCGGCAGCGGATGCGTACTTTACGGCTTTGCTGACGAGGACGCAAGGGGTGTGCGGAAAAAATTAGCGCAGTGTCACACGGGCGTAACGTTTCTTGCCTGCCTGGATAACGTAAGCCTTGCCGGTGGACAGCATGGCGTCTTGCGCCACAACCTCGCCATCTACTTTGACGCTGCCATTTTTCAGCATGTCTTTGGCCTGGGCACTGTTCTTGGTTAACTCCGAACGGTTTAGCACAGCGGCAATCGGCGCATCGTCAATGCCTTCAAAATCAACCTCAACCTCGGGAAGATCTTCGGGCAACTCACCATCCGCCAACTGGTTGCCGGCAGATTTATGTGCATTGGCCGCGGCTTCATCTCCGTGGTAGCGCGCTATCAGCTCACGCGCCAACGCCATTTTGACATCGCGTGGGTTGGCACCCTGCTCAACGCTTTGCTTAAGCGCTTCGATTTCTTCGTTGGACTTCAGCGACAGTAAATCAAAATAGCGCCAGATCAAGGTATCCGGCATGGAAACCAGCTTATTGAACATGGAGCCGGGTGTTTCATCGACGCCAACATAATTACCCAGCGATTTGGACATCTTCTGCACACCGTCCAAACCTTCAAGTAGCGGCATGGTGATCACCACCTGCGGCTCCTGACCGAAATGCTTTTGGATCTCTCGCCCCATCAGCAGGTTGAACTTCTGGTCAGTACCGCCTAATTCGACATCCGCGTCTAACGCGACCGAGTCATAGCCCTGTACCAGCGGGTAGAGAAATTCGTGGATGGCGATCGACTGGTTGGCTTTGTAGCGTTTTTCAAAGTCATCGCGCTCGAGCATACGCGCAACAGTACTTTGCGCTGCCAGCTCGATCATCTTGGCGGCGGTTAGATCGCCAAACCATTCAGCGTTGAAGCGTACCTCGGTTTTATCGGGATCAAGGATTTTAAATACCTGTTCCCTGTAGGTATCGGCATTGGCTTTAACGTCAGCTTCGGTCAGCGGTTTGCGAGTCACGTTTTTACCGGTGGGATCACCAATACGACCGGTGAAATCCCCGATGAGGAAGATAACGGTGTGCCCCAGATCCTGGAACTGGCGCATCTTGGTCAGCAGGACGCTGTGCCCTAGGTGTAGATCGGGGGCTGTAGGATCGAAACCTGCCTTGATACGCAGTGTACGGCCAGAGGCCAGCTTTTCGCGCAGCTCCTCCTCCAGCAGGATTTCGTGCGTCCCCCGCGACAGCAACGCTAGCGCCTGATCCACCTCACTCATTGCTTTATCTCCACGTAAGCATCGCCTTGTTGGCGTTCGAATAATAAATAGTGGGCGATGTTATCATGCTCACGGATATTGGTTGAGCCTTAACGCGCTTTGTATGGGTCGTCTTATGAAATCTGCACCACATTATTATATTGGCCTGATGTCGGGCACTAGCCTTGACGGCATCGATGCCGCTCTGGTGGCGATTGACCGCGATACACCGCCACAACTGCTGGGCACCCTGGCTGCCGAAATGCCTGACACGCTGCATGAACAGCTGCTGCATCTTTGTCATGCACAAGAAGTGAGCTTTGCCGAGCTGGCCGCCGCGGAGGACGCCTTTTGCCGACTGCAAGCCGAGGCGGTGAAAGCCCTGCTAACCGCACAGCAACTTTCGCCTGAACAGATCCAGGCGGTAGGCAGCCATGGGCAGACCGTTGAGCACGCTCCAGACGGCCATAATGGAGGCCCTGCTTACACACTGCAATTGGATAACCCTAGCCTGCTGGCGGAGTTGACCGGCTGCACCGTTGTGGCTGATTTTCGACGACGCGATCTGGCAGCAGGCGGGCAGGCGGCACCGCTGGCACCAGCCTTTCATCAGGCGCTGTTTGGGCGCCAGGAAGGCGAACAGCTCATCTTGAATCTGGGCGGTTTTGCCAACCTGACGTGGCTGCCCAGCAACTCGAAAACGCCTGTGACCGGCTTCGATACGGGGCCTGCGAATGTGTTGCTGGATGCCTGGTTCTCAAAACACCAGGGCGGCCGTTTTGATCAGAATGGGGCCTGGGCTGGCAGCGGCAATGTGGACCCTGAGTTACTGGAACGGCTACTGGATGCCCCCTTTTTTCAACAGCCGCCACCGCGTAGCACGGGTCGAGAGCTATTTCATCTGCCATGGCTGGAACGTCATCTGGCCGGTCACGAAACGCCTGATGATGTCCAGGCCACACTTGCCGAACTCACTGCGGTCAGTGTTGCACAAGGCATCCAGCAGTTGCCTTTCTCTCATCAGGGCGTCACGTTGATTACTTGCGGGGGCGGTGCGCATAACGCTGATCTCATGGCCAGGCTGGCCGCTCACTTGCCGTTTGCCACCTTTGCGTCACCGTCAAGCTACGGATGGCCTGAAGACTGGATCGAGGCAGGCGCCTTTGCCTGGCTGGCCCACCAGCGCCTGCACCAGCTACCCGGCAATCTGCCCTCGGTGACCGGTGCCAGAGGGCCGCGCGTCCTTGGCGGTGTCTACGCGCCCTAGGACATCAGCGTCACCATGCATCGTCGCGGTCGCGGAGGTCCCAATGACTTGGAGCACGCTCATCCAGCGAACGCGACGTCGCCTCCCCCTGCAGCTTCAGCATGAGTCGCAAGTCATTGGCGGAGTCCGCGTGGGCAAGCGCTACCTCATGACTGATCTGTGATGCCTGGCAAAGATCGAAGAGTGCTTGATCAAACGTCTGCATGCCGTCATCACGCGACGCCGCCATGGCGGCTTTAATCTCGGCGACCCTGCCTTTACGAATCAGGTCGGCAATCCGTGACGACGGCAGCATGACTTCAACCGCCGCACAACGACCACCGTTCAGCCTGGGCAACAGCTGTTGAGCCACCACCGCGCGGAGATTGAGGGAGAGGTCCATCCATATCTGCTCATGACGCTCATGAGGAAAGAAGTGAATGATACGCTCCAACGCCTGATTGGCGTTGTTGGCGTGCAAGGTGGCCAGACAGAGATGCCCTGTTTCAGCGAACGTCAACGCATGTTCCATGGTTTCACGGCTGCGTATCTCACCGATCAAGATCACATCAGGGGCTTGGCGCAGGGTGTTCTTGAGCGCTACTTCAAATGACTCGGTATCAATCCCCACTTCACGCTGGTTAACGATGGCGCGCTTGTGCGGGTGCAGGTACTCGATCGGATCTTCAATGCTGATGATGTGCCCACCGATCGTTTCATTGCGCTCCTGCACCATCGACGCCAGGGTGGTGGATTTCCCGGTCCCCGTGCCCCCTACCACCAATACCAGCCCCCGTTTGGCATGGGCGAGCGAGGCAAGCACCGTGGGCACACCCAGGGTTTCCAGAGTGGGAATGTGCTGCTCAATACGGCGAATCACCATGGCGGGCTGATTTCGCTGCTGGAAGGCGCTAACGCGAAAGCGCCCTTTGTCTTCAAAACCCAGCGCAAAATTCGCCTCGCGCTGTTGGCTAAAACGCTCGCGCAGCCCTTCAGGCACGGTGTGCGTTACCAGCTCACTTACCTGATGTTCACTCAAGGGCCGTTGGCCAAGAGGAACCAGCCCGCTGGGCATCTTGAGGCTGGGTGGTGCCCCCGTTGAAATGAGTAGGTCTGAGGCTTGCTGCGTCACCATGATGTCCAACAGCTGATGCAACCACTGGCCAGGCGTCAGCGTTGAGGCGTCGTTGTTCGTCATCGATTACGCCTCCCGCGAAGTGAGGGTGCCCTTGGCCAGCGCCTGGGCATCTTCCATGCCGACATGACCGTCGTTGACCAGTTGCATCAGTGCGGCGTCCAACGTTTGCATACCCAGATTGCCGCCGGTTTGAATCGCCGAGAATATCTGCGCCACTTTGTCTTCACGAATCAGATTGCGCACCGCCGAGGTCGCGATCAGAATTTCATGGGCCGCCACACGGCCGCCCCCCTGGCGTTTCAACAGCGCCTGGGATACCACGGCCTGTAGCGACTCCGACAGCATCGAACGCACCATGGCCTTCTCTTCGCCGGGGAAGACATCAATAATCCGGTCAATGGTCTTGGCCGCTGAGGTGGTATGCAGCGTCCCGAGCACCAGGTGTCCGGTCTCTGCCGCTGTTAACGCCAGGCGGATGGTTTCCTGATCGCGCAGCTCTCCCACCAGAATCACATCCGGGTCTTCGCGCAGCGCACTGCGCAATGCCTCCGCAAAGCCATGCGTGTCACGATGGACTTCCCGCTGATTAATCAGGCAACGCTTGCTGGCATGCACAAACTCAACCGGGTCTTCGATGGTTAAAATGTGTTCAAAGCGATGATCGTTGATGTAATCGATCATGGCCGCGAGTGTGGTACTTTTTCCCGAACCGGTTGGCCCGGTCACCAACACCAGACCGCGCGGCAGCATTGAAAGGCGCTCGAACACTTCCCCCAGCCCCAGGGTCTTCATCGATAGCACCTGGTTGGGAATGGTGCGAAATACCGCTCCCGCACCGCGTGCCTGATTAAAGGCATTGACCCGAAAACGCGCCACGCCCGGCACTTCGAAAGAAAAGTCGACTTCAAGGTGTTCTTCGTAGTCGCGACGCTGGCGATCGTTCATGATGTCGTGAATCAACCGACGGACCTCACTGTTATCCATGGCGGGCACATTCAGCCGACGGATATCGCCATCAACCCGTATCATGGGCGGCAAGCCCGCGGATAAGTGGAGGTCTGAAGCATTCTGCTTTGCCGAGAATGCCAGCAGTTCGGTAATATCCATCTTTCTTCCCCAGCTGCGGTAAGGTGCTTGAGTATGACAGATAACGCGCTTCCAGCGTCACTAGCCCGCGCGCGTGAGCGACTAGAACGCGCGCTCATTGACGCTGACCGCCCCCTTGATGATGCCTCGCTGCTGGCCGTAAGCAAAACCAAACCGGCCTCGATGATTCGCCAGGCAAGCGCGCTGGGTCAGCGCGAGTTTGGTGAAAACTATCTGCAGGAGGCGTTGGACAAACAGGAAGAACTGGCCGACCTGGACGACCTTGTGTGGCATTTTATTGGCCCTCTGCAATCGAATAAAACACGCGCTGTTGCGGAAAATTTCGCCTGGCTGCACACCATTGACCGCCTGAAAATTGCCAAGCGGCTTAGCGAACAACGACCCACCCACCTAGCCCCACTCAACGTTTGCTTACAGGTCAACATCAGCCGCGAGCCCTCAAAATCAGGCGTCATGCCAGAGGACGTGGAAGCCCTTGCCAAAGAGGTCGCAGCACTACCTGGCCTCAAGCTGCGAGGCCTGATGGCAATCCCTGCTCCGGCAGAAAGCCTGTCGGCCCAGCGTCAGCCTCTGAGCGAGATGCGCGAGCTTTTGTCGGCGTTGCAGAAGGCTCTGCCCGATGCGCCTCTCGATACGCTTTCCATGGGCATGAGCGACGATCTGGAAGCGGCTGTGCTGGAAGGTGCCACACTGGTACGTTTAGGGACGGCGATCTTTGGCGCGCGGGATACGACCTGAGAACCAACGAACTAAGCGGGAATGCCTTACCCCGACGAGTGACATAACACGGCTCAACGCCGCCTTTTTCAACAGAGGATACCCCCATGACGAACAAGATCACCTTCATTGGCGCAGGCAACATGGCAAGCGCCATCATTGGCGGCCTGATCGACAGCGGTGTCACGCCTGCCGACATCACTGCCACCGCGCCACGGGAAAGCGAACTGGACACGATTCGCACACGCCTCAATATTCAGACGCAAACCGATAACAACGCCGCCGCGAGTCAGGCCGACGTTCTGGTGCTGGCCGTTAAACCACAGATCATGCGCGACGTATGCGAAGCGCTTAGCGACACGGTTAAACAACGCAACCCTCTGGTCATTTCCATCGCCGCCGGCCTTGACGCGGCCACCATTGACCAATGGTTGGGCGGGGATAACGCTGTGGTTCGCTGCATGCCGAATACACCGTCTTTGGTAGGACGCGGTGCCAGTGGCCTGTATGCTAATGCGCGGGTCAGCGATGCCCAGCGCGATGTCGCGACTCACCTAATGGAAGCGGTGGGTATCGTCGAATGGGTCGAGGAAGAAGCCTTGCTGGACGCGGTGACAGCGGTCTCCGGTAGCGCGCCGGCGTATTTTTTCCTGATGCTGGAAGCCATGGAAGACGCCGCCGTCAAGCTCGGCCTTCCCGCTGATACAGCGCGCCGCCTGGCGATTCAAACCGCGCTGGGTGCCGCCACCATGGCACAACAAAGCGATAAAGACCCGGCAACACTTAAACAGAATGTCATGTCGCCCGGTGGAACGACCGAACAAGCGATTCAACACATGGAAGATGCCCAGCTAAGGACGACAATCGCTGATGCGATGCAGGCCTGCGCCAAGCGCGCCCAAGCCATGTCCAAGGAACTGAGCGGCCACTAAACCAAGCGGATTTTATAGGAGAAACAGCCATGGGCAACGAATTGGGCAGCGCCGGGTTAATGCTGGTTAACTCGCTGATCAACATTTATCTGTTTTTACTCATGCTGCGATTTTTATTGCAGGCATCAAGGGCCGACTATTACAACCCCATGAGCCAGACAGTGGTCAAGATTACCCAGCCGGTCGTGGGCCTGTTCCAGGGCTTTCTAGGGCCGGTCGCCGGTCGCTTTGATCTTGCGACACTGGCGGCAGGGTTTGTCCTCAAGGTCCTCAGCATTATCGCCATTTTCATGGTCATCGGCGTTGGCATGCCGCCTGTTACAGGGCTGTTGATCGCTGGCATCGCCGCGCTGGCCAACGCCATCCTGAAGATTTACTTCTTCGCCTTGATCGTGATGATCATCCTAAGTTGGGTCGCCCCCAACGCTAGCCACCCAGGCGCGCTCTTGGTCATGCAGCTGGTGGAGCCCATCATGGCGCCGGTACGCAAAGTCATCCCGCCGCTAGGCATGATTGATTTATCTCCCATTGTGGTATTTATCGCCATTAATCTGGTGGATGGGCTACTGGTTGGCTCACTGATTCGCGCGGCCGGCATTTCCGGCGCCCTGGTCGGCCTGTAATCACTCGCAATGGCTTATTTACGACGACTGACTCAGCAGGACTAACGCTTTCGATGCCCGATTCAGACACGCTTGCTTTTGAAGACCGGCCGACGAATTCCGTCGGGCTGGTCACTCCGAATGTCGCCAAGTTCGACACACCGCTTTCGCTCGCCTGCGGCAAGGTACTGCCCGAGTATGAGTTGATTTACGAGACATACGGCACCCTTAACGCCGAACGAAGCAACGCGGTACTGATCTGTCATGCCCTGTCCGGCCACCATCATGCGGCGGGTTATCACAGTCAGGAAGACCGCAAACCCGGCTGGTGGGATGCCCACATCGGCCCCGGCAAACCTATCGACACCAACCGCTTTTTCGTCGTGTCCCTGAACAACCTGGGCGGCTGCCATGGCAGCACCGGTCCGGTGAGCCACAATCCCGACACCGGACGCCAGTGGGGACCCGACTTCCCCATGGTCACGGTGAGTGACTGGGTGGCCAGCCAGGCTCGCCTGGCCGATCAGTTGGGGATCGAGCGCTGGGCGGCAGCTGTGGGTGGCAGCCTGGGGGGTATGCAGGTGCTGGAATGGACAATGACCTACCCTGACCGGGTTGCCAATGCGGTGGTCATCGCCGCGACGCCACGCCTGTCAGCGCAGAACATCGCCTTCAATGAAGTCGCGCGACAGGCGATTCGCTCCGACCCGGATTTTTTTGACGGCTGGTACGCCGAACATAATACCGTGCCCAAGCGTGGGCTGAAGCTGGCTCGTATGGTGGGCCATATCACCTATCTTTCCGAAGACGCCATGGGCAGCAAGTTCGGCCGTGACCTGCGCAGCAACGACTTGAACTTCGGCTTCGGCGTCGAATTCCAGGTGGAGTCCTACCTGCGCTACCAGGGTGATACGTTTTCCACCGCTTTTGACGCCAATACCTACCTGCTGATGACCAAGGCACTGGATTACTTCGACCCGGCGGCCACGCAGGGCGGAGACCTCGCCAACGCCCTCTCCCCGGCTCAGTGTCCGTTCCTGATTGTCAGCTTCACGACTGACTGGCGCTTTCCGCCGCCACGCTCTCGGGAGTTGGTCGACGCCCTCACTCGTGCGGGCAAACCGGTGAGCTACGCCAATATCGACTCGCCCCATGGCCACGACGCTTTCTTGTTACCCGAACCACGCTACGAAGCAGTATTCGGCGCCTTCATGAACCGCGCGGCCCGCGAGCTTAACCTCGCTCATCCGGATGCAGAGGAGACACCATGATGCGCGCTGATCTGGAACTGATTTATGACTGGGTCCCCGAAGGCGCGCACGTGCTGGACCTGGCCTGCGGTGATGGCGTACTGCTCGAAGCGCTGGCCCAGCACAAAGGCGTGACCGGCTATGGGCTCGAAATCGATCACGACGGCATTACCGGCTGCGTAGCCCGCGGCGTCAACGTCATCGAGCATAACCTTGACGATGGCCTGGGTAGCTTCTGCGACAACAGCTACGATCAGGTGATCATGACCCAGGCCCTGCAGGCCTTGCGTCGCCCCGATAAAATGCTCGATGAAATGCTGCGCGTTGCCGAAGAGGGCATCATCACGTTTCCCAACTTTGCCTATTGGCGTCACCGCATTCATCTGGGCCTGCGGGGCTACATGCCGGTCTCGAAGTCGCTGCCTCACGCCTGGTACGACACCCCCAATATTCATCTCTCCACCTTCAACGACTTTGAGCACCTGTGCCGTGAAAAAGGCATGGTGATTGTGGATCGCGCCGTGGGCGTGGGTGACCACCGTGGGCATTGGACTTCCCGGCTATGGCCCAACCTGTTCGGTGAAATCGCCATTTTCCGCGTTCGCCGTCGCTAGCGAATCTGGCCAGCGTATCGGCAAGGGCCGCGATAAACGCACGAACGCGGGGCTTGCCGCAGCCCGCTGCACCTCAATCCCGTACGCCAACACCTCGACCCCTGCTTGCGCCGCCTCACCCAGCGCCGCGGCATAAGCAGGGTCGATATGCGCCGCGGGCGCCACGTCACAGATGCCTTCATGGGCGACACAAAACAGCAGCACCGCCCGCCCGCCCTGCTCGGCCAGCGCCTGTAGCGCACGCAGATGCCGGGTGCCTCGTACGCTGACCGAGTCGGGGAAATAGCCATGGCCATCAGACTCTCTCAGCGTCACCTGCTTTACTTCGATGTAAGCATTACCAAGCTCAGGGTCATCCAGGCGAAAGTCGAGCCGTGCATCGGTTATTTTCACCTCGCGCTTGAGGGTTTGATAGCCAGCCAGCGGCGCGATATCGCCCGCCTCGATGGCCGCCTCCACAATGCGGTTGGCACGCCCGGTATGCACCGAAGCCAGTGCCACCGTGCCATCCGGCTGCGGCAGCTCGATCCACTCCCAGGTCCAGGCCAGCTTGCGTTTCGGGTTATCGCTTGGCGACAGCCATACGCGGCAACCGGGCACATTGACCGCCTTCATCGAGCCTGTGTTGGGACAATGGGCGACGACGTCCCGGCCATCATCCAGGCGCACATCGGCCAGAAAGCGCTTGTAGCGCCGCAGCAAGGTACCGGGCACCAAGCCCTGGCAGGCAAGGCTCATAGACGGCTCACAAAGCGGGTGATGCGCTCCACGGCGTCTTCCAGCCGCTCGACGTCGTTGGTAAAGGCAATACGCACATGATGCTCGCCGCCCTGAACGGCAAAGTCGATACCCGGGGTGATCGCCACGTTCTCCTCACGCAGAAGCCGTTCGCAAAAATCCTGGCTGTCACGACTATAGCGGGAGATGTCCAGCCACAGATAAAACGCCCCCTGGGGCGGCAAATCCGGCGCCAGCCCTAATTGCGCCAGGCCCTCAAGCAATACCTGACGGCGCTGCTTGAGCGTCGTCCGCCGAGTCTCGAGAATATCGCGGCACTCGGGGGTAAAGGCAGCCAATGCCGCGTGCTGGGAAAGCGTAGGAGCGGCAAGAAACACGTTCTGGGCAAGCCTGGTGAGCGGCTCGATCGCGTGTTCAGGGGCCACCAGCCAGCCCAGGCGCCAGCCTGTCATGCCGAAGTATTTGGAAAAGCTGTTGACCACAAAGGCGTCGCTAGACAACGACGTTGCCGAAAGAGGCGCATCGTCGTAATTCAGCCCCTGATAGATCTCGTCGACCAGCACCTCGCCGCCACGCTCGGACACCGCCTTGAATACCGATTGCAAGGCATCGGCACTCAACGTATGACCGGTCGGATTGGAGGGGGATGCCAACATCGCCAGCCGCGTATTGGTTTGCCAGTGCCGCTTGACCAGCGCAGCGTCCAACTGCCAGCCGCTTTCACGACCAACCGGGATAGCATCGACGTCGGCACCGGCCAGGGCCATGAAATGACGATTACACGGATAGTTGGGATCGGCCATCATTACCCGGTCGCCTGTCTCGACCAATAGTTGACTGGCCAACAACAATGCCCCCGATGCGCCAGGGGTGACCAGAATCCGCGCGGGGTCCACCGAGGCATTGAAGTGCTCCGCGTAATGGCCGGCAATGGCCTCGCGCAATGCGGGCAGGCCAGCGGCAGGCGTGTAGCGGGTTTTGCCAGTCGCCAATGCTTGCTGGCCCGCGGCCACCACCGGCGCAGGGGTAGCGAAATCCGGCTCCCCTACTTCAAGGTGAATCACATCATGGCCCGCTGCCTCACGCGCCTGAGCCATTTCCAGTAGATGCATCACACGAAAAGGTGCGACATGATTCACGCGTGAATTCCAGGCCATAGTGGCTCCTTACCTAGCGGTAGTAAAAACATGAGCTTGGTCGCACTGAAGGCAAGTTCATGATAGAAAGCACCCTATTATGCTTGCAACGCAGCCAATTTTCAGCTAAACAAGCATCCCTTTGGCGTGAGATCGTGACACACGCTCATGGTCGATCAGTAGTCACATACGTAGGGGGCACTCCCATGCCAGTAGCGGAAAAAAAACCGGAAGCGTCCAAGCCCTTCACACCGTATGAGCCGGCAACGGGTGAAGAATATATGAATGACCAACAGCTGGCGCACTTCCGCCAGCTGCTGTTGGATTGGAAACAGGACCTCATGGAAGAGGTGGACCGTACCGTACGCCACCTGCAGGAAGATGCTAACAACTACGCCGATCCGGCTGATCGGGCGACCCAGGAAGAAGGCTTCAGCCTTGAGCTGCGCACTCGGGATCGCGAACGTAAGCTGCTCAAGAAAATTAACGAAACCATCGAAAAGATCGACGAAGACGATTACGGCTTCTGCGAAGCCTGCGGCGTCGAGATTGGTATTCGCCGTCTTGAAGCGCGCCCGACCGCCACGCTATGCGTCGACTGCAAGACCCTGGCCGAGCTCAAGGAGAAGCAACTCGGCGGTTAAGCCAGGAACAATCGACCTGTATGCTATTGTGGAATGCGGGCACCCTGTGGTGCCCGTTTTGGTTTCTGGAAGACGTTGATGACGCAACCACTTCGCTACCAAGGACGTTTTGCCCCCACGCCGTCAGGGCCGCTACACTTCGGCTCGCTGGTGGCGGCCCTGGGCAGTTACCTGGACGCCCGCGCGGCGGGCGGCGATTGGCTGGTACGCATTGAAGATATCGACCCACCCCGCTGCCCACCAGGCACTGACAGCACCATTCTGCACCAGTTGGAAACGTTTGGTCTTCATTGGGACGAGACCGTTCGCTGGCAGCATGACCGCCACGCTGCCTATCAGCAGGCGCTCGATACGCTGGCCGATCAGGGGCTGGCCTACCCTTGCAGCTGTTCGCGCAAACAATGGCAGGCATATCCAGTATACCCCGGCTGGTGTCGCACAGGGCTGAGTGACCCCGCCCAGCCGGTCGCCTGGCGGCTGCGCAGCGATCTGGGCAAGCGCCCGATCCAATGGCACGACCGCCTGTTTGGCTGGCAGCAATTAGACCCTGAAACCCTGGGGGACGTCATCCTCAAGCGCAAAGATGCTCTCTGGGCATATCAACTGGCGGTGGTGGTCGACGACGCCGAGCAGGGCATAACGGACGTTGTCAGAGGCTTTGACCTGCTCGACAACACGCCCTGGCAGCGCCAGCTGCAAGTGGCACTGGCATTTCCCGAGCCACGTTACCTGCATTTGCCGTTGGTGGTGACATCGCAGGGCCAGAAGCTTTCCAAGCAGAACCTTGCACCTGCGCTGGCCGACGAGCCGCACGCCGTACGCCAGCAGCTGTTTCGGGCGCTGCAGGCACTTGACCAGGCGCCGCCCGATGACCTTTCCCAAGCACCGGTGACAACGCAGTTAGACTGGGCGGTGACGCATTGGTCGGTCGAACAACTGTCACCGTCAGCGCAGCGCGAACTGCCACAGGAGCCCTGACATGTACGTTTACCGCATCATGCTGTTTCTGGTGTTTGGCGGCTATCTGCTCTCCCCCTTGCTGATGGATGGCTGGAGCGACCCGAGCGTGGCCTGGTATCGGCCCTTTGTTATCTGGGGTGGGCTGATCGCCCTGACGCTGTGGCTCGATCAGAAGAGGAAACTGGATGAGCGTTGAGGTTTTTGGCGCGCTGTTTCTCGGCCTGGGCTATCTCGCCCTTCTGCTGGGCTGTGCCCTGGCGGTGGAACGGGGCTGGATACCGTTGCGCATCAGCCGTCACCCTGCCGTCTACACCCTGGCACTGGGCGTTTATGCCAGCGCCTGGGCAATTTATGGCAGCGTCGAACTAGCGGCTAATGTCGGCTTTGGCTATCTCGCCTACTACCTGGGGGCCGCCGGTGCCTTTCTGCTTGCCCCGGTGTTGTTGGTCCCCATTCAGCGGATCACTCGCACCTACCAACTCGCCTCCCTGGCGGACCTGTTCGCCTTTCGTTTTCGCTCCCGCTGGGCGGGCACCCTGGTAACCTTGGTCAGCCTGCTCGCGGTATTGCCCTTACTGGGCATTCAGGTCAAAACCATGAGCGAGGCGGTCAATCTTTTCACCCAGAGCCAGGCTGGTCCTGTCGTGGCACTGGCATTTTGCACGGCCATCGCCGCTTTAGCGGTGATGCTAGGGGCGCGACATAGTCATGTGCATAGCCGTCACAACAGCCTGTTGAGCACCATTGCGATCGAGTCGGTCGTCAAACTGCTGGCCATGCTGGGGCTGGGTGCCGTGGCATTGTGGCTGGTGTTCAGCGGCCCTGGCGACTTGCAGGCATGGCTCGAAGGCCCCGGCTACCTTGCCCAGGCACACACAGCGCGTTTTGATCCCGCCCAATGGCGCACCCTGCTGCTGTTGTTTTTTGCCGCCGCCTTCATGATGCCACACCTGTTTCATATCACCTTTGCGGAAAGCCTGTCACCGCAAACCCTGCTGCAGGCAAGCTGGACCTTGCCGTTATTTTTACTGCTGATGGCGTTGCCTGTCCCCCTTATCTGGTGGGCTGCGCAGTCGGTCAACGAGACACTCCCCATCACCGCCTACGCCGCCTATGCATTGAGCGAGCACTGGTGGGTCGGTGCGCTGGCGTTTATCGGCGGCTTGGCTGCCGCCAGCGGCACCATGATGCTGATCGCGCTGGCACTCTCGGGCATGGTGCTTAACCACATCGTATTGGTGGCAAGGCCCCCCGAAGCACGTAGCGACTTGTATGGCTGGCTGCTATGGCTGCGCCGGGGGCTGGTGATCGGGGTTATTTTAAGCGGTTGGCTGTTTTATCAGTGGATTGGCCGTCATCACCCGCTGACCAGCCTGGGGCTCGCCGCCTTCATCGGCATGGCCCAGTGTTTGCCAGGCATGCTGGCACTGCTCTACTGGCCGGGTGCCAACCGCAAGGGCATGGTGGCTGGCCTGATCGGTGGCGTTGGCGTCTGGCTCTGGGGGCTATGGCTGCCCCTGGTGGCGGGCTATACCCCACCCACCCTGCCATTGACACCGCTGACACCCACGGATGCACCCATCTGGTATAGCGTCACCTTGTTGTCTCAATCGCTCAACATCCTGCTGCTGATTGTCGTTTCGCTGTTCACTCGCACCTCGGAAGGTGAAAAATCGGCGGCCGAAGCCTGCTCGGTGGATGCGGTCATTCGCTCGAAACGCCTGCCGCTGGAAGCCGCCACAGCGAGTGACTTCTCCGCCCACCTGGCCCAGGCACTGGGCGATGACGCCGCCCACCGTGAAGTCGACCGCGCGCTCAAGGCACTCAACCTGACTCACCAGGAACGCCGCCCCTACGCACTGCGCCGCTTGCGCGACCGTATCCAGGCAAACCTTTCTGGCTTGATGGGTCCTTCAGTGGCGCGCGACATCGTCGACCGTTACCTGCCCTACCGGCACGACGATGCGCCGATTACCGATGACATCCATTTCGTGGAAAGCCGCCTGGAAGCCTATCGCTCGCGGCTCACGGGGCTGGCCCGGGAACTCGACGGCCTGCGCCGCCACCATCGTCAAACGCTGGCTTACCTGCCCGTCGGGCTTTGCGTCCTCGGCGACGACGAAGAGCTGGTCATGTGGAATCAAGCGCTTTCCCAGCTGTCCGGCATCAGCGGTGAAAGCGTGATCGGCTCGCGCCGGGACAGCTTGCCCGCCCCCTGGCCATGGCTGCTGGGTAGCGTGCTCAACGAGGGGCCGTCACCGTTGTATAAACAAGCGGTAAGGCTCCATGATAAAGACTACTTCCTGACCCTGCATAAAGCCGACCTGAGCGGTAATGACAGCCGTGGTGGCAGCGTCATCCTGGTGGAAGATCACACCGAGATGAAGTGGCTGGAGGATGAACTGGTTCACGCCGCCCGCCTCGCCTCCATCGGCCAATTGGCAGCGGGTGTTGCCCATGAGATAGGCAACCCGATCACCGGCATCTCGTCGTTGGCGCAAAACCTGCGTTATGACACTCAGGATCCCGCCTTGCTGGAAACCGCCGACCATATTCAGCAGTTGACCGAACGGGTGACCAAGATCGTCAATTCGCTGGTCGGCTTTGCCCATGCCGGGCGCGACTCGCCCGGCATGCCGCGCTCGCCTGTCGTGCTTAGAACGATCACCGACGATGCCTTGCACTTGATCCACCTGGCCCGCTCGGGCGAGGATGTCATCTTTACCAATGCGTGTGCGGAAGAGCTGGTGGTGCAAGGTGATGCCCAGCGCTTGACCCAGGTGATGGTGAATCTAATGGGCAACGCACGGGATGCCTGCAGCCCCGAGGGCAGCGTGCACATTACGGCCGACAGGCAGGATGATCAGGCATGGTGGTGTATTACCGACGATGGTCTGGGTATTGACCCCAAGGTACGTGACCACCTGTTCGAGCCCTTTACTACCACCAAAGCGGCCGGTGAAGGCACCGGTCTTGGGTTATCACTGGCCTACCAAATTATCAATGAGCATCACGGCAGAATAGAGGTGGCGTCGCCACCGCCCGGAACATCTCGCGGCACGGCCATTACCTTGTGGCTACCGCTTTTCCAACAGGATGATCAGCTGCCCCATGTCTAGGATTCTGATTGTTGAAGATGAAGCCATTATCCGCAGTGCGCTCAGGCGTCTGCTCGAGCGTCACGACTACGAGGTCAGCGAAGCGGGCAGTGCTGAAGAGGCCGAGACGTTTGAGCTGGTCGGCTTTGATCTGATTATCAGCGACCTGCGCCTGCCCGGTGAGCCGGGCACCCGCCTGATCCAGGCCGCCGCCCCGGCGCCGGTTCTGATCATGACCAGCTATGCCAGCATGCGCTCAGCGGTCGACTCCCTCAAACAGGGCGCTGTGGATTACGTTGCTAAACCGTTTGACCACGCAGAGCTTTTGGAAACCGTTGCACGGATTCTGCACCAGCAGTCAATGCAACACAGCCCGCCCCCCGCCATCACCGATGACGGAGGTGGCCGCCAAACCATGATCGGCAACTGCGTGGCCATGCAGCAGGTCTATACCCGCATTCGCAAAACCGCCCCCGCCGATGTCACGGTGCTCATTCTGGGGGAGTCCGGCACCGGCAAGGAACTCGTCGCCCGGGCCCTGCACCAACAAAGCAAACGGGCCAAGGCCCCACTGATATGCGTCAACTGCGCGGCTATCCCGGAGACGCTGATCGAGTCAGAACTGTTTGGTCATGAGAAAGGGGCCTTTACCGGCGCCAGCGCCGCGCGTACCGGGCTGGTCGAAGCCGCCGACGGCGGCACGTTATTTCTGGACGAAATTGGCGAGCTCCCCCTCGACGCTCAAGCACGGCTGCTGCGCGTACTCCAGGAAGGCGAAATTCGCAAAATCGGATCGGTGGAAACCCGCCATGTCGATGTCCGCCTGATCGCCGCGACCCATCGCGACCTTCGTGCGCTCTCCAAGAGTGGCGAATTTCGCCTGGACCTGTATTACCGACTGAACGTCATGCAGATAGAGCTGCCGCCGTTGCGTGAGCGTGAGGACGATGTGCTGGAAATCGCCGACATCCTGCTCGACAAGGCCTGCAAGCGCCACGAACGCCAAGGGCTGCGCTTATCCCGGGCGGCGCGCCATGAGCTGCGTGACTACCCCTGGCCCGGCAACGTGCGTGAGCTGGAAAATGCCCTGGAACGCGGCGTCATTCTGGCCGAAGGCCATTTGATCCACCCCGATGACCTGGGACTGGCCCCCGTTTCGCATCGCCCGACACCAGCGGCTAGCCCCCCTCCGTCAGCCGCCAGCGCCGACACGATTCAATCCGGCACCGAAGAAGATGACCTGTCATTGGAAGACTATTTCCAACACTTTGTACTTGAGCATCAGGACCAGATGAGCGAGACCGAGCTGGCACAGAAGTTGGGGATCAGCCGCAAAAACCTATGGGAGCGACGCCAGCGGCTGGGCATACCGCGCAAGAAGACGGCACGCCGCCCTACCTGAACAGCTCAATCGCACCTACAACTAACGTCTAATACACTGATTTATCAAAGAAATATCCACGAAATTCGTTACCCGCATACTGTTACCTTCCCACACGAAAGACCGCTCAAAGCGGGTAACACTTATTTCCCACGATCGTTCCCTGGCATAGCGGAAAATTTCAACCTACTGAATTTTCTGAATTATTCTACGAGTGGCACGGCGAGTGCAATATAACTGGGTAAGAAAAACAAACTGGGCAACGCGGTAAGTCGTCAACAAAAACAACATGACACCGCCCAGACCTGAGCCAAAACAAAAACAACACGGCCAGGCAGAGATAACGGTACTAACAAAAACAACAGGCTTGTATCTCGTTACTTGCTTGCGCTAAGAAAAATAAGCGCTATACACAACAACAACATACGGCAAGTGCCCAAAAATGGACGCGACGTACACCTGAAAGACTGCGCCCTAACAAGAACAACAGTAGTCAGTGTGTACACCCCGGACCCAACAACAACTCGCCGGGGGATGAAAAGTTCGCGGTTGGATTATTGTTTTGAATACGAGGCGGTCGGAATCCACGTGATTGCCACGCCTACCGACTGCGGTGCGTATTCAGGGCGATGTGCCATCATGAAGAAAAACAGCAGCAACGGACGCTGATTGTCGCTTTTACAGGGGAGGCCTTATTAGCCTCCCCTTTCTGCGTTTAGCGGTCTGCGTTTAGCGGTTTTGCTCATGCCACAACCCTGCCAAGGCTTTGCAAGCCTCTAGCGGTCGGCTACACTCAGCGACTCGTCGCTTACATTAGGGCCATTTTTTCGATATCCTGCGAGTCGATTCCGCCGCATGCTTAAAGGATTTACCCGTTTATTACTCAGTCCGGGAGAGCAATTGAAATCTCTGCTCGAACCCCAACAGGGCGCGTCAGGCGCGCTTAGCCCACGCATTATACCTCGCTCCGAGCACCCCGTTTCTCGTCAGCAGATCAGTGATGCTGCCCTGAAGGTGCTTTACCGCCTCAATGGCGCCGGTTTTGAGGCCTATCTGGTGGGCGGCTGCATTCGCGACGCCCTGCTTGGCAAGATGCCCAAGGATTTCGACGTTGCTACCAATGCAACACCCGAGCAGGTGCGCGATCTTTTTCGCAATTCGCGCCTGATCGGGCGACGTTTTCGTATTGTGCACGTGCGCTTTGGTCGAGAAGTTATCGAGGTCACGACCTTCCGCGGCAAACCCCAGGACGAGCACGGCGACCATATCGCCCAGCAATCTGACGACGGCCTTCTGCTGCGTGACAATGTATGGGGCAATATCGAAGAAGATGCCCTGCGGCGCGATTTCACCGTGAATGCGCTGTATTACAACATCGCCGACTTCACCATCCATGACTTTGCCAACGGGGCCAAGGATATTGAGGCGCGGACGCTTCGCTTGATTGGAGACCCCGCCACGCGCTACCGCGAGGATCCTGTTCGCATGCTGCGGGCAGTGCGGTTTGCCGCCAAGCTCGGCTTTACGATTGATGCCGACACCGAAACGCCCATGTACGATCTGGCGCCGCTGCTGTTGAGCATTCCCCCGGCACGGCTGTTCGATGAAGCGCTCAAGCTCTTCATGTCGGGTCACGGACTAGTGACCTTCAGGATGCTAAGCCATTATGGGTTGTTTGGCATGCTGTTCCCCGAGGCCGAAGAAGCCATGGCGGATGCGGCATGGGCAGAAGATTTGATTGAAAAGGCGCTTGCCAACACCGACAAGCGTATTGCCGAAGACCGCCCCGTTACACCCGCTTTCTTGCTGGCGGCGTTCTTATGGGCCCCGGTTGCCCACCGCCAGGCAGAGCTTGAAAGTGAAGGCATGCCGTCCATTCCCGCGCTACAAGCGGCCGCTCAGCAGGTCGTGACTCGACAGCTACAGCACATCTCCATCCCCAAACGTTTTGGCATGCCGATGCGCGATATCTGGGAGCTTCAGGGGCGCTTACCCCTGCGCCGGGGTAAAAAAGCGTTCCAGACCCGCGAACACCCCCGCTTCCGTGCCGCTTATGACCTGCTGCTGCTGCGCGAACAGGCAGGGGAAATCCCGAGTGGGCTGGGCGAATGGTGGAACGCCTTCCAGACTGGCGACGAGCACGATCAACGCCGACTATTGCAGAAGGTGGGCGGCGATCCTGCCAGCCAGGGCGACCGCCGCCGCAAACGGCGACGCAAACCGCGTAAAAGCGAAGAGTAACACACATGTCGTTTGCCTATATCGGCCTGGGAAGCAATCTGGATAACCCCACCGACCAGATTCGCCAGGCGCTTGGCGAGCTTGCCCGTCTACCGCTAAGCGACATGGTCGGTGCCTCTTCGCTGTATGCCACTCCCCCTCTGGGCCCCCAGGATCAACCCGATTTTATTAACGCCGTCGCCGCGCTTCAAACATCACTGTCGCCACTTGCGCTCCTTGACCAACTGCAGGCACTGGAACAGCATCATCGCCGCCAGAGGCGTCGTCACTGGGGGCCTCGTACCCTCGATCTAGACCTGCTGCTTTATGACCAGTTAGCACTCGACACCCCCCGCCTCAAGCTGCCCCACTTGCATATGCACGTACGCGCCTTTGTCCTTGTACCGCTCTACGAGCTAGCCCCCGGGTTAAGTCTTCATCAGCGTCCACTTGGCGACTGGCTTGCCAAGCTCGATAGCGCACCGATACGCCGACTCGTGGATACCGATGTCACCCCGACTGCTACCATCTGACACAAATCTCGACACCAAGGCCGCATTCAGGTAACAATTGCCGGTTACGCCACTCAGCGTCCGCCGTCAGGCGGCGTTAACACTGGCCGAACGCCAATGTCGCGTCGGCCTCACGTAGAAACATGAGAGCACGCCATGAAAACCGTCACCCTGAGCACGCTACAGGCGCACAAGCGCGCCGGTGAGACGTTCAGTTGCCTGACCGCTTATGATGCCTCCTTTGCCCACGCCGCCAGCCACGCAGGTATTGACGTGTTATTGGTGGGCGATTCGCTGGGCATGGTCCTGCAGGGCCATAACAGCACCCTGCCGGTGACCATTGACGACATCTGTTATCACACCCGCTGCACGGCCCGTGGCAAAGGCCATAGCCTGCTGATGGTCGACCTGCCCTTCATGAGCAATGCCACCACCGAGCGCTTGCTGGAAGACGCCGCCGCCTTGATGCGCGCCGGTGCCGAGCTCGTCAAGGTAGAGGGCGAAGCCTGGATGGCCGACGGCATACGCGAGCTGACTCGCCGCGGTGTCCCTGTCTGCGCGCATCTGGGGCTGACACCGCAGACGGTCTATCAACTTGGCGGCTATAAGGTACAAGGCCGCGAAGCCGCCCAGGCAGAACAGATCATTAATGATGCCAAAATCCTCGTTGAGGCGGGCGCATCGATCATTTTACTGGAGTGCGTGCCCGCGAGTCTGGGCAAGGCGGTGACGGAAGCGCTGGATGTGCCGGTGATCGGTATTGGCGCTGGTCCGGATACCGACGGCCAGATCCTGGTGATGCACGACGTTCTCGGCGTTACCCATGGCCGCACGCCACGCTTCGTGAAAAATTTCATGACCGACGCTGACAGCATTCAGTCGGCGTTTCAGCACTACCACGAGGCGGTCAAAACCCGGACGTTCCCCGCGCCGGAACACTGCTTCTAAACGATGTTCCAATGGGAACGTATTAGCACAATGCCCGTGAACGACGACAAGACTGCTATGCATACTTTGCGAGACATCTCCGAGCTACGCCATACGCTGCGTGAGCACCGATTACGCGGCCAACGGATTGCCCTGGTACCCACCATGGGCAACCTGCATGCCGGGCACCTGGCCCTGGTGGCCCGCGCCCGAGCGAACGCCGACGTGGTGGTCGCCAGTCTGTTCGTCAACCCGATGCAGTTTGGCCCCGGCGAAGACCTGGACGCCTACCCCCGTACCTTCGAGGCGGACCAGGCACAGCTGACCGAGGCAGGCTGCGATGTGCTGTTCAGCCCGACCATCAGCGCGCTGTACCCTAATGGTTTAACCGCCCAGACCCGTGTGCATGTGCCCGAGATGGGAGAAGGCCTGTGTGGCAGCTCCCGGCCTGGGCACTTTGACGGCGTTTCGACCGTGGTCAGCATGCTGTTTAACCTGGTGCAGCCCGATGTAGCCTTTTTTGGCCAAAAGGACTACCAGCAGCTTGCGGTGATTCGTAAGCTGGCCAGCGACCTGCACATGCCCATCGAGATTATCGGCGTGCCCATTGTGCGCGCTGAGGATGGACTTGCGTTGTCCTCTCGTAACGGTTATTTGAGCCAGGAGGAGCGGGCGATTGCCCCCGCGCTCTACCAAACCCTCTGCAAGTTGCGCGATGCATTAGAGGGCGGCGAATCTGTCGAACGAGTACTACACGGAGGTCACACGGCCCTGTATGATGCGGGTTTTACGCCGGACTACCTGGAGCTGCGTGACACCATGCTTGGCCCAGTAACCCCCTCGACACGCCACGCCGTTCTGCTAGCCGCCGCCCATCTCGGCCCGGCTCGGCTTATCGACAACCTCAGCGTCCAATTGCCGGCTGCAACTGACGCTGGCCGCTAGCTTTGTTATCTAGGAGTTTCCATGCACACGATTATGCTCAAAGCCAAATTGCATATGGCCCGCGTGACCCACGCGGTACTCAACTACGAAGGCTCCTGTGCCATCGACGGCGATCTGCTGGACATGGCGGGCATCCGCGAGAACGAACAGATCCAGATCTATAACGTGGAAAATGGCGAACGCTTCACCACTTACGCCATCCGCGGTGAAGAGGGCTCCCGATTGATCTCGATCAACGGCGCCGCCGCCCATCTTGCCGCTCCGGGGCATCGCATCATCATCTGCAGCTATGCGCATTACTCGGAAGCCGAGCTGGATAACCATCAGCCCGCGCTGGTGTATCTTCAGGAAGGCAACCACGTCAGCCACACCAGCAATGCGATTCCCGTCCAGCTTGCCTAGCAGAAACGATGATTGACGGGCCACAAGTTGGCCCGTTTTCATTTGGATCAAAAAGCGTATTGCCGCCAGCCACATCCTTCCCCTATGCTGAGACAAGACCTTCGCTGAGACGATAACGGTTACAACAACGCTCAATACAAACGCTGGCGTTTTTTCAACGGCGTTACTTAGACCAGGAGTCTGTTATGCAAGAAGTAGTCATTGTGGCGGCACGCCGCACCGCTGTAGGCGCTTTTGGAGGGTCTCTCGCCGGTATTCCCGCGAGTGACCTGGGCGCACTCGTCATCAAAGACATTCTTTCATCAACGGGCGTTGCCGCCGACCAGGTCGATGAAGTCCTGCTCGGTCAAGTGCTAACCGCCGGTGTGGGCCAAAACCCTGCCCGTCAGGCGTCGATCAAGGCCGGTCTTCCCGAGGCTGTACCGGCCATGACCATCAACAAGGTCTGCGGTTCGGGCCTTAAAGCCCTGCACCTCGCCACTCAGGCCATTCGCTGCGGTGATGCCGAGCTGATTCTGGCCGGTGGGCAGGAGAACATGTCGGCGTCTCCCCACGTGCTGCCCAACTCGCGCAACGGACAGCGCATGGGTGACTGGAAAGCGATTGACTCCATGGTGCATGACGGCCTGTGGGATGCCTTCAACAACTACCATATGGGCATCACCGCCGAAAACCTGGCCGAGAAGTACGGCATTACCCGTGAAGCCATGGATGAATTCGCCGCCGCGTCGCAGCAGAAAGCCGCGGCCGCCATTAAAGAGGGCAGGTTCAAAAGCCAGATCGTGCCGGTGGAAGTTCCCCAGCGCAAAGGCGACCCGATGGTGTTTGATACCGACGAAAACCCACGCGAAGTCACCGCCGAGAAACTGGGCGGCATGCGCCCCGCGTTCAAGAAAGACGGCACCGTGACAGCAGGCAACGCCTCGGCGCTCAACGACGGCGCAGCGGTGGTGATGATCTGCTCGGCGGAAAAAGCCAAGCAGCTCGGCCTGGAGCCGCTCGCCCGGATCGCCGGTTACGCCAATGCCGGTGTCGACCCGGCAATCATGGGTATCGGCCCGGCACCGGCCACCCGCCGCTGTCTGGAGAAAGCCGGTTGGAGCCTCGACGACCTGGATCTGGTGGAAGCCAACGAAGCCTTTGCTGCCCAGGCACTTTCGGTCAACAAGGAACTCGGTTGGGACACCAACAAGGTCAACGTCAATGGCGGTGCAATTGCCCTGGGCCACCCCATCGGCGCCTCAGGCTGCCGCGTTTTCGTGACGCTGCTCCACGAGATGATCGCCCGCGACTCGAAAAAAGGCCTGGCGACGCTGTGTATCGGCGGCGGTCAGGGGGTTGCGCTGGCAATTGAGCGAAGCTAGCTAGCGAGAATTGCCGAAGCGAAGACGTATCGCCTCTCATGCCCCCGCATCAGCGGGGGCATTTTTTTGCCTCAGCGATGCTTCACTCCCACAACCCGCGACGGCGTTAGCCATACCAGCAGCGTGCCCAGTAAAAACAATCCCGAGGCAGCCCACATGGCGACCGGCAGACTGGTGCCATCGACAATGCGGCCGCCCACCATGGCGCCAAAGCCAATGGACAAATTAAAGGTGAAGGCCATCAGTGCGGTAGCCGCTTCGGTGTTGGGCGCCGTCCGCAAAATCCAGGTTTGAATGCTCACCGAGACGCTGCCGAATACCGCACCCCATACCATGAGCAGCATCACACCACTGCTTGGCTGCACACCCAGCACCGGGAAGCTGGCCACGACAAGGAGCAGCAGACTGGGAATCGCCAGCACCGCTCGGTAAGGATGGCGCCCGGCGAACATGCCTGCCGCGATGTTGCCGAGGATGCCTGCCGCCCCGTATAGCAGCAGTAGGCTGCCTACGTGGCGCTGGGCAATACCGCTGATGTCCTGTAGGACGGGACTGATAAAGGTATAGGCCGCAAAGTGCCCCACCACCACCAAGCCGGTGGTCAGCACGGCCACCCTGACCCCACGGTTCTTGAACTGTTGCGCCAGTATCCTCAGACGAACCGGCTCGCTGGGTGGCAATGGCGGCAGCCAATACCACAGCGCCATCGCTGTTAACAGGCTTAACCCACCCAGCGCCCCAAAGGCAACCCGCCAGCTACTGAACTCGCCCAACAGGGTTCCTAGCGGGACCCCAAGGACCGACGCCGCCGCGACACCACCAAAGATCACCGTCATCGCTTTGGAAACCTGGGCCTCGGGCACCAGACGCGGGGCAATACTCCCTGCCACCGCCCAGAAACCGCCAATACTGAGCCCTACCAGCACCCGAGAGGCCAATAGCAATACGAAGCTGCTGGCCATTGACGTCAGCAGGCTACCGACCACCATAACGCCCATCAGTGATGTCAACATGATACGGCGATCAAGACGCCCCACCGCGACCGGCAGAAGCGGCGCTGAAAAGGCCGCCACGACCCCAGGCACTGTCACCATCAAGCCGGCCATGCCCGGGGTAACGTCCATAGAAAACGCCACCTGCGGCAGCAGACCAATCGGTAACTGCTCGGCAGTCACCAACAGGAAAATCCCCATCATGACGGCGACCACTGCCCACCAACGCGGCGCCATTTGCTGTTCCATCGCATGCTCCTTTCCTAAGCCCCCAAACACTACCGCCCCCGCAACGAGACGCTGCGAGGGCGGTGATGTCGACGCTGCCGCTGGATTAATCAGCGATTTCCGCGTCGTCGGCTTCGAAGGCCGCCTTCTCTTCTTCGGTGATCTCCTTGATCGAGAGCTTCACCCGGTTGCGGTTATCAATATCGAGGACTTTAACGAGCACATCGTCGCCTTCGTTCAGGAAATCGCGAACGTTGTTAACCCGCTCCTGAACAATTTGCGAAATATGCACGAGACCATCGGTACCTGGCATGATATTCACGAAAGCCCCGAAGTCGGCGATACGTACCACTTTACCCATGTACAGCTTGCCGATTTCCGCTTCTGCCGTAATGGCCAACACGGTATCAATGGCTTTTTTCGCGGCGGCTTTATCTTCCGCGTAGATACGCACGGTGCCGTCATCGTCCAGATCAACCGATGCGCCGGTATCTTCGCAGATCTTGCGGATCGTGGCGCCGCCCTTGCCGATCACATCGCGGATCTTGTCCGGCGCGATTTTGATCGTCGCCATGGATGGAGCATTCTCAGACACTTCGGCACGGCTCTGGGCGATCACGGCATTCATCTGCTCAAGAATACCCAGGCGTGCTTTCAAAGCCTGCTGCAGGGCCGTTTCCATGATCTCTTCGTTGATACCTTCGATCTTGATGTCCATCTGCAGGGCGGTCACGCCCTCTTCAGAACCAGCCACCTTGAAGTCCATATCACCAAGATGATCTTCGTCACCCAGGATATCGGTCAATACCGCAAAACCGTCTTCGTCTTTCACCAGACCCATGGCAATACCGGCCACCGGCGCCTTGAGCGGTACACCGGCGTCCATCAGGGCCAGCGACGAGCCGCAGACTGAGGCCATCGAGCTTGAGCCGTTGGACTCGGTAATTTCCGACACCACACGAATGGTATAGGGAAACGCATCTTCAGCCGGCAGCATGGCCTGTACACCCCGGCGAGCGAGGCGACCATGGCCGATTTCACGGCGCTTCGGTCCACCGAAAAAGCCCGCTTCACCGACGCTGTAGGGAGGGAAATTATAGTGCAGCATAAAGCGGTCTTTACGCTCGCCTTCCAACGACTCAATGAGCTGCGAATCGCGCAGTGTGCCCAGGGTCGCAATGGCTATCGCCTGGGTCTCACCACGAGTAAACACAGCGGAACCATGGGTCTTGGGCAGCGTACCGACCTCGATGTCCAACGGACGTACCGTGGTATTGTCACGGCCGTCAATACGCGGCTCGCCCTTGACAACACGAGAGCGTACGACACGCTTTTCAAGACCCGCGAAGGCGCCTTTGACGTCGTCCTTGCTGAACTTGCCTTCTGTCTCTTCGCCTTCGGCAGCAGCAAGCTGGTCGACTGCTTCGTCTTTCAAGGCCGAAAGGGCATCCTGACGCGCCATTTTATCGGTAATTCGATAGGCCTCGCCGACCTTGGCTTCGAAGGCGTCGGCCATGGCCGCTTTCAGCGCCATGTTCTCTTCGGGCGGCTGCCAATCCCAGCGCGGCTTACCGGCCTCTGCAACCAGTTCATTGATCGCACTGATAGCAACCTGCATTTCCTGATGACCGAACAGCACGGCACCCAGCATTTCGTCTTCAAGCAGCTCTTTGGCTTCAGACTCGACCATCAGCACGGCTTTTTCAGTACCGGCGACGACCATATCCAGTTCCGAGCTGGCAAGCTCTTCAACGGTGGGATTCAGGAAGTAGCCCTGCTCTTCGTTAAAGCCGACCCGGGCACAGCCAATCGGGCCGCTAAACGGCACACCTGAAATCGACAGCGCCGCTGAGGTACCGATCATTGCCGCGATATCCGGATCGTGATTGCGATCGGTGGAGAGAACGGTACAGATCACCTGCACTTCGTTCATGAACCCCTTGGGGAACAGCGGACGGATAGGGCGGTCGATCAAACGCGAGGTGAGCGTCTCTTTTTCGGTGGGGCGACCTTCGCGTTTGAAAAAGCCGCCAGGAATCTTGCCTACCGCGTAGGTTTTCTCCTGGTAATGAACCGAAAGAGGGAAGAAGGGCTGGTTGGGATTTGCTTCTTTCTTTGCCACTACCGTACACAGCACCACGGTGTCATCCATGGTGACCATAACGGCGCCGGTGGCCTGACGAGCAATGCGCCCAGTTTCTAGCGTGACGGTGCTACGACCGTATTGGAACGTTTTTTTTACCGGATTCACGGCGACTTCCTTTAACATTAATAGCTACTTGTCTTTTCGTTTGGGTCGTTTGGACTCGCCACCATTCTAGGCGTTGCCGCGCAATAGGGCTACCACAAACAAGAAAACGGGCAGCCCCTGAGGAGCTGCCCGTTTCTCGACCTTCGCCAACAATAACTTAGCGGCGGATGCCCAAGCTCTGAATCAGAGACTGATAGCGCTCGAAATCTTTACGCTTCAGGTAATCCAGCAGCTTACGACGCTGGTTTACCATGCGGATCAGACCACGACGCGAGTGGTGATCCTGCTTGTTGGTTTTGAAGTGATCCTGCAGGCCGTTGATGTTGGCGCTCAGCAGTGCAACCTGCACTTCAGGTGATCCGGTGTCGTTCTCGCCGCGGCCGTATTCGTTGACGATTTCGGCCTTCTTTTCAGCGGTTAATGCCATCTGTCTCTCCAGTAAGCAATATGCCTAACAATGAATGGGTGAGACCACGCATATTTGCAGTCTCAATCTACTACTCTAGGTCTACAATTTTCGCGCAAATCGCCGCATTGATGCAACGCTTTACGAGATAGCGACCGTACTTAACAGCCGCTTGGGTGCCACTTCCTGGCCCTCTTTTACAACGCCAAGGCCAATGAACGCCTCCGCGTAATAAAGTCTTGCCAGCGCCTCGGGTGGCAGTGATTTACCAGACACCACATTGGCCGACTGGCCGTGAGCCAAGCGCCCATAAGCCGGTTCGTCCAATGTAAGCGACGGCAAATGATCTACCAGCACGTCAACCGGCATCAGCTCGGCTTCGCGGGCCGCTTGATCGGCTAACGCCTCAAGCGCTTCCAGCGTCCACATGGCATCGCCGTTGAAAGGGCCGGTCTTGAGCCTTCTCAGCTGACTGATGTGGCCGCCACAGCCCAGTGCCTTGCCAATGTCTTCAGCCAGGGTACGGATGTAGGTCCCTTTGCTGCAGCTGACTTCCAGTTCGAAGGCCGTGCCTTCAAATGACAGCAGGCGGGCATCATACACGCTTACCCGCCGCGCTGCACGCTCAACCTGCTTCCCTTCGCGGGCCAGCTCGTAGAGTTTTTTACCTTCGTGCTTCAGCGCCGAGTACATCGGCGGCACCTGGTCGATCTCACCGCGAAAGCCGGATAATACCGACTCAATATCGTCGACCGTCAGGCTTGGCACATCATGTTGCTCAATGACCGCGCCTTCTGCATCCCCCGTGTCGGTTATCGTCCCCAGTTCTACCCGGGTGCGATACACCTTGTCGGCTTCCAGCAGGTGCGATGAAAACTTGGTGGCCTCACCCAGGCAGATGGGCAGCAAGCCGGTAGCCATCGGATCCAGCGTGCCGGTGTGGCCCGCTTTTTGTGCCTCGAAAAGACGACGCACCCGCTGCAAGGCATGGTTGCTGGAAAGCCCTTTCGGTTTATCCAGCAGAACAATACCATTCACCGGCAACCCCCGGCGGCGACGCGCCATTAACGCGTCTCCCCGCCTGGCTCATCCGCGCCTTCATCATCCTGTTCCTGACGGGCACGGTCGGTTGAAACCGCTTCGTCAATCAGCGACGACAGCTGTTGGCCACGCACCACGCTTTCATCGAAATGAAAGCGCAATTCGGGAACGTGGCGCAGTTTAATGCGCTTGGCAATCTGGCTTCTCAAGAAACCTGCCGCCCGTTTCAGCACCTTCAGGTTTTCCTTGATACGCTCGGGATCCTGCTCACCCAACAGGGTGACGTAGATATCAGCATAACCCAGGTCGCGGCTCACGGTGACACCGCTGACCGTGACCATGCCGAGGCGTGGGTCTTTCACTTCGCGCTGGATCAGCACCGCCAGCTCCTTCTGGAGCTGGTCGGCTACCCGGTCGGTACGCTTGAATTCGCGCATGCTTGCTCCTCAGCCCTACAGGCTGCGCTCGACCTTCACTTGGTCAAAGACTTCGATCTTGTCGCCGACCTGAACATCGTTGTAGTTCTTCACGCCGATGCCACACTCGACGCCGCTACGTACTTCCTGAACGTCGTCCTTATAGCGGCGCAGCGATTCGAGCTCGCCTTCGTAGATCACCACGTCATCACGCAGCACGCGAATCTTCTTGTTCCGGTGCACGGTGCCTTCAACCACCATACAGCCGGCGATCGCGCCGATCTTCGGCGCGCGGAAGACATCGCGTACTTCGGCAATACCGACGATTTCTTCTTTCCACTCCGGCGCAAGCATACCGCTCATCGCCTGCTTGACCTCGTCGATCAGCTGGTAGATGACGCTGTAATAGCGCAGATCCAGGCCTTCACGTTCGATGATTTCGCGGGCGGCAGCATCGGCACGCACGTTAAAGCCGACCACGATGGCTTCGGAGGCGAGCGCCAGGTTGGCATCGGTACCGGTGATACCGCCCACACCCGAGGACACAACCGCCACTTCGACTTCGTCGGTGGAGAGCTCTTCCAACGCGCCCTTGATGGCTTCCAGCGAGCCCTGGACATCGACTTTCAAGACGATGTTGACCTTGGCCACTTCGTCCTGGCCCATCTGGCTGAACATGTTCTCCAGTTTGGCCTTTTGCTGACGCGCCAGGCGTACTTCGCGGTACTTGCCTTGACGGAAGTTGGCCACTTCGCGGGCTTTCTTCTCGTCGGCAACCACCATGAAGTCGTCACCGGCGTCCGGCGTACCGTCCAGGCCCTGGATTTCGACCGGCATGGCCGGGCCCACCTCGTCCACTTGCTTGGCAAGTTCGTTGGTTAGCGCCCGCACGCGACCGTAGTGCAGCCCGGCCAGGACGATATCGCCTTTCTTGAGCGTACCGTTCTGAACCAGCACGGTCGCCACGGGGCCACGGCCTTTATCCAGGCGCGACTCAACCACGACACCTTTACCCGGTGCTTCAGGCACGGCTTTAAGCTCGAGCACTTCAGAGACCAGCTGGATCGCTTCCAGCAGCTCCTCAATGCCATCACCGCTCTTGGCAGACACGTGGACGAACTGGGTATCGCCGCCCCACTCTTCCGAGATCACGCCGTGCTGCGATAGCTCGTTACGAATGCGGTCGAAGTCAGCACCCTCTTTGTCGATCTTGTTGACCGCCACTACCATCGGCACACCCGCCGCTTTGGAGTGCTCGATCGCCTCAACCGTCTGGGGCATCACACCGTCATCCGCCGCCACGACCAGAATGACAACGTCGGTCGCCTGGGCGCCGCGGGCACGCATGGCGGTAAACGCCGCGTGGCCTGGCGTATCCAGGAAGGTAACGCCGCCATGTTCGTCTTCCACATGGTAGGCACCGATATGCTGGGTAATACCACCCGCTTCGCCGGTCGCCACCTTGGCCTTACGGATATAATCGAGAAGCGACGTCTTACCATGGTCAACGTGGCCCATCACGGTCACGACCGGGGAACGGGTGATCTCGTCGCCTTCATAGGAGATGCCTTCGAGCATTTCCGTTTCCAGCGCGTCGTCCTTCACCAGCTTGACCTTGTGACCCATCTCCTCGACGACGATGGCCGCCGTATCCTGATCGATGGTCTGGTTGATGGTGACCGCCGCGCCCATGTTGAACATCGCCTTGATGACTTCATTGGCCTTGATCGACATCTTGTCGGCCAGATCCGCCACGCTGATGGACTCGGGGATCGAGACCTCGCGCACGATCGGCTGGGTCGGCTTCTGGAAGCCATGCTTGCCGTTACCACCGCTTGAACTACCACCACGACGACCGCCGCGGCGTTCGGCACGCTTGGCTTTCTTGCCACCAGCGCCGCGCTTGCGCTCTTCGCGATCACCGCGATCTTCCTCGTCATCACGACGGCCTTTCTTCTTGGCCGCTGATTTCTTGGGCGGTGCTGTGCGGCGATCGGTGCGGCCTTCTTTCGGCGGTGCCGGCGGCATTTCTTCAGGTGCCGGGGTATCGTCGATCTGCAGCTCAGGCACTTGAGCGTCAGATGCTTTCTGTGCCTCGACCTGAGCTGCTTGTTCGGCTTCTTTACGCGCCGCTTCTTCAGCCGCCTTGGCTTTTTCTGCAGCGGCTTTTTCTTCCGCTTCACGCGCCTCGCGTGCCTTGCTTTCAGCCTCAGCTTCCGCCATGTCACCGACTAACTGACGCGGGCCAGCATGCTTGGGCTCAGGCGCTTTCGGCTTATTCTCTTCTTCAGAGCGCTTGACGTACGTCTTCTTCTTGCGCACCTGAACTTCAATCGTTTTGCCGCGCTCGCCTGTCTTGATACGGCTGCGGGTTTTGCGCGTCAGTGTAATACGGCTCTTGCCGCTATCACTTTCATCGCCATCGCCGCCGTGACTTTTCTTCAGAAAGTTAAGCAAGGTGCGCTTATCTTCTTCTGATACGGCATCGGTTTCCGAGGCGTGCTGCAAACCCGCTTCTTTCATCTGTTCTAGCAGGCGAGGCACATCGCGGCCTACCTTTACTGCAAAATCTTTAACTGTCATATCTGACATATTGACCCTCCTCAGCCCGTGACCTGTTTACTGTGTGTTTGAATCCGACGCGTCATCGTCTTCAAACCAGGGCGCACGGGCAGTCATGATCAGTGCCGCTGCGCGCGCTTCGTCCAACTCCTCGATATCGACCAGATCGTCAACAGACTGCTCGGCGAGATCTTCCATGGTAACAATGCCGCGGCTGGCAAAAATGAAGGCCAGATGGCGCTCCATGCCGTCCATCGCCAGCAGATCGTCTGCCGGCTGGGCACCGTCTAACGCTTCTTCCGAGGCAATGGCCATCGTCAGCAGCTCGTCTTTCGCTCGTGCACGCAGCTCTTCAACCAGATCCTCGTCGAATTCTTCGATTTCAAGCATCTCTTCAAGCGGCACATAGGCGACTTCTTCAAGGGTTGTGAACCCTTCTTCCACTAACAGGCGGGCAACATCTTCATCGACCTGGAGATGGCTGACGAAAGAATCTACCAGACTATCAATTTCCTGGTCGCGCTTGGCTTCCGCTTCATCTTCGGTCATGACGTTAATGCGCCATCCGGTCAGATCAGAAGCCAGACGCACATTCTGGCCGCTTCGGCCTATGGCCTGGGCCAGGTTGTCCTGGGCAACGGCAACGTCCATCGCATGGGCATCTTCGTCAACAAGGATAGACGCCACGTCGGCGGGTGCCATGGCATTAATCACCAATTGTGCTGGATTGTCATCCCATAGCACGATATCGACACGTTCGTTTTGTAGCTCGGTCGATACTGCTTGAACGCGAGAGCCACGCATGCCGACACAGGCACCGACTGGGTCAATACGACGGTCATTGGTCTTCACGGCAATCTTGGCGCGTGAACCGGGATCCCTTGCCGCCCCTTTGATCTCGATTAGCTGCTCGGCGATTTCCGGCACTTCAATCTTGAACAGCTCGATAATCAACTCGGGGCAGGTGCGCGATAGCTGTAGCTGGGCACCGCGGGCGTCTGGATCCACCTTGACCAGCAGCGCGCGCACACGCTCGTTCATGCGGTAGCGCTCACCGTGGATCATTTCGTTGCGCGGCAGAAACGCTTCTGCATTGTCGCCCAGGTCAATGATCAAGCCGTCGCGCGTGGTCTTTTTGACAATACCGGCGACCAACTCCCCTTCACGGTCGGTGTATTGACGTACGACCTCGGCACGCTCGGCTTCGCGCACTTTTTGCACGATGACTTGCTTGGCCGTTTGTGCCGCAATACGACCAAACACGGCGTTTTCGATTTTCTGCTCGACGACATCGCCCAGCTTCAGCGGCGGATCGCGCTGTTCAGCGATGGTCTGCTTAATTTCGTAGTCTGGCGTTTCGAATTCGTCGTCCTCGACCACCGTCCAGTAGCGAAACGTCTCGTAATCCCCCGTACGGCGGTCAATGTGCACCCGCACGCTGGCTTCTTCATTGTCAAAACGCTTGCGTGACGCGCTCGCAAGAGCAGATTCCACCGCTTCAAAAATAACGTCGCGGGGAACACCTTTTTCGTTAGAGATCGCGTCAACGACCATTAATATTTCTTTACTCATGCGTTTGCCTCGCCAGAAAACCTGTCCTTATGTGCATCGTGCCAGCTGCCTGCCGGCCACCACGCCACCTGGTTAATCGTCAAACTGCGGTACAATGTGCGCAGAATCAATGCCTTCTATGGGAAAACAATACTCTTCGCCATCCATCTGCAGCAGTATTTCGTCGCCCTCGACACCTGCCAGCAATCCTTGGAACTTGCGACGCCCGTCAAAAGGGGCGCGCAGTTTTAATGCGACATGATGACCTTGAAAACGGGAAAAATGATCCAGGGTATACAGCGGGCGTGCCATGCCCGGCGAAGACACTTCGAGCCGATACTCCCCCGGAATAGGATCTTCGACGTCTAATATCGCACTGACTTGACGACTGATATCGGCGCAGTCTTCAACATTGACGCCGCTTTCGCGTTCGATATAAATCACCAACCGCGAATGCTTACCCTGCGAAAGATGGTCGATGCCCCATAGTTCAAAGCCCATGGCAGCAACAACAGGTTCTATCAGCGCGTGCAGCGCCGCATGTTTTGTGGCCACAGACATTGCTCCTATAGCCGTTGCATCAGGCACCTGGCCAGGAGACATATGAAAAGCTAGGTGGCTGATTGGCGTTACCCGGAAATGTGCCTCCGGCAAGCCGATGGGCATCCGCCCTTGAGACACGCTTGTTAACGAAAAGCTGCTAACAAAAAGCCCCTTCACAGGAAGGGGCTTTTTGAAAGAAACCTGTTACACCAACATGACGGTAAGCATTGGGAAAGCCCTTAACGATGGCGCCGCCTCTTATGACATGAAACGCTCGCACATGTTTGCTTATCGCCAGAAAGTGGTAGCGGGGACCGGATTTGAACCGATGACCTTCGGGTTATGAGCCCGACGAGCTACCAGACTGCTCCACCCCGCATCAATCTAGGTCGCAGATAATAGACGCTCAAGCTTATTTCGTCAAGCTGTCTTTTACCCTTACACGCTCCAACCAAGTAGCGTTTATTACGTCTGGGGAGCTGGAGAACCAGCGCAACAGATGGTGCCGAAGGCGGGACTTGAACCCGCACGACCGTAAGGTCACTACCCCCTCAAGATAGCGTGTCTACCAATTCCACCACTTCGGCATCAGGGGAGGCTCAAGGAAGCAACATCAATCAGTTACTCGCTGCTTTCCTCTAGCACTGGCGCGGCATTATCCGCACTTTCGTCACCTTCGTCAAGCATTGGTGCACTTTGCTGTTGCTCGATCAGGTTGGCATCAGGAATACCTGCTTCCGGTGCCTGCCCTGCCTGAGTGGCAAAGTAAGCCAGCGCCATCGATGTGACGAAAAAGCCTGCGGCAAGGATGGCCGTGAAACGAGACAGAAAATTACCGCTGCCGCGTGAACCAAATACCGTTTGCGACGCACCGCCACCAAAGGCGGCACCTGCTTCGGCACCTTTACCCTGCTGAAGCAGGATGAGCACAACCAGGGCGATCGCAATCACCACGTGGACCATTAGAATTGCAACTTGCATGGCGTTATCCTGCTGACTGACAAATGGCGTAAAATTCGTCGGTTTTGAGCGAAGCACCGCCCACCAAACCGCCGTCGATGTCCGGCTGAGCAAGCAGCTCAGCCGCATTGCTTGCATTCATGCTGCCGCCGTACAACAGCTTGAGCTGTTCGGCAAGCACCGCGTCGAAGGACGCCTGGTAAGACCGAATACCGGCCATTACCTCTTGAGCTTGTTCAGGCGTTGCTGTTCGTCCTGTGCCAATCGCCCAAACCGGCTCATAGGCGATGACCACCTCAGAACGCTGAGCGGGCTCCAGGCGAGACATTACGTACCCGACCTGACGCAGCACGACATCCATGGTGCGATCCGCATCGCGCTCTTCCAGGGTTTCCCCGACACAGAGAATCGGGGTAAGTCCTGACGCCAGGGCTGCCATCAGACGATCAAATACCTGCTCGTCATTTTCCTGATAAAGCTGACGCCGCTCTGAATGGCCAGCCAGTACGTAGGCGACATCAAACTCCTGAAGCATACTGCCACTGACTTCGCCGGTATGAGCGCCTGAGGACTGAGGATTGAGCGTCTGCGCACCCAGTTTTAGCGACGTCTTTTTGAAGGCCTGCCGCGCCATCTCCAGATAAGGAAAAGGCGGAATCACGACCACATCAACGCCAGCAGGCAATTTGGCGGCCGCAAAAGCATCGCCAAACGCTTTCACCAGAGCCGTCGAACCGTTCATTTTCCAGTTACCGGCAATTAATGGCCTACGCATGGAATCTCCTCACACTCAAGGTGGAGCGAAATGGTATAGGAGCGGACTTGTCAAGACAACCGCTGTTGTCAGCAGAGGCTATTTAAGCAGCGCTTGCACCTGTTCAGCCAAACGATTGGCCAACTTATCGACATCCAGATGCGCGCGCCCCTCCACCATGACACGAATTAACGGCTCAGTGCCCGAGGCCCTGAGCAATACACGACCTTCATCACCCAACTCCTTTTCGAGAGCGGACACTGCCTTCTGAAGCGGCTCCGAGGCCATCACGTCCTTGGCATTTGTCCCTGCAGGCAACCTGACGTTCACCAGCGCCTGCGGGACTTTTTCCAACCCTCTTAACAAGGCGGGGAGCGGTTGCTGCTCACGCATCATCAGCGCCAACACCTGCAACGCTGACACGATGCCGTCTCCGGTGGTCTGGACATGGCTGCACAAGATATGGCCCGACGATTCGCCACCCAACTCCCACTGATTGGCCGCCATACGCTCCATCACGAAACGGTCACCGACCTTGGCGCGCTCAAACGGAATACCCATTTTTTCCAGCGCCATCGCCAGCCCCAAGTTACTCATGAGCGTCCCTACCACACCGCCATCCAGCAAACCACGCTCGTGACGATCCCGGGCAATCAGATAAAGAATATCGTCGCCGTCGACTTCACGACCATCGGAATCGACCAGTAATACACGATCGCCGTCGCCGTCAAAGGCGATCCCCAGGTCGGCGCCTTGCTGGATAACCGCCGCGCGCAACGCTGCTGGGTGCGTCGAGCCCACGTTCTGGTTGATATTCAAACCATCTGGCGTCCCGCCAATGATGCTGACCTCGGCCCCCAGTTCACGAAACACACTCGGCGCGATGTGATAAGTGGCACCATGAGCGCAGTCGAGCACAATGGTCAAGCCATGCAGGCTAAGGCGATCCGGCAGGGTCGATTTGCAAAACTCGATATAGCGACCGGCCGCATCATCAATCCGCATGGCTTTGCCCAGCTGGGCGGCCCCTGCGGTGGTTAACGGCGCATCCAGCATGGTCTCGATTTGGTCTTCAATAGCGTCCGGGAGTTTCTTACCCTCCGCCGAAAAAAACTTGATGCCGTTATCGTCGAATGGATTGTGGGAGGCTGAAATCACGATCCCGGCATCGGCCCGAAAGGTGCGCGTCAAATAGGCAATACCGGGGGTAGGCATTGGCCCCAGCAGCGCCACATCGGCGCCCGCTGCAGACAGCCCCGATTCAAGCGCAGACTCGAACATGTAACCAGAGATACGGGTATCCTTGCCGATCAACACCCGGGTGCGACCTTTCTCCCGGCGTAAGACCTGCCCCGCGGCCCAGCCCAGCTTGAGCATAAAATCGGCGGTAATGGGTGACTGACCGACCGTTCCGCGAATACCGTCCGTGCCAAAATAGCGTCTTGTCATGCGTTATTCTCCTTCTTGGTAGCGGCCTCACAGCCTTCCTGACACACAGCCCACGCCATATTGATGGCGTCGACCGTCGGCCCCACATCATGGACGCGAACGATACTCGCCCCGCGTTCAACCGCCATGGCCGCCAACGCAAGCCCGCCTGGCAGCCGTTCGTCTATGGGTCGACCCAACACTTTGCCGATCATGCTCTTGCGCGACATGCCGACGAGCACCGGCAGACCTAATGATCGAAGGGCATCCATGCGATTCAGCAAGCGCAAATTGTGCTCAACCGTCTTGCCAAAGCCAAACCCCGGATCCACGAGCAGACGATGACGGCGCAGCCCTGCGGCTTCGCACTCGGCAACTCGGGCCGCCAGATAGTCGACCACCACTTCTTCGATGGGTTGAGTATAGGCAGGTGCCTGCTGCATATCCTGCGGCTCACCCTGACGGTGCATCAAGCACACCGGCAATCCGCTGCCCGTGGCGGCTGCCAAGGCCCCATCCCGCTCAAGTGCCCGCACGTCATTGATCATGCCGGCCCCCAGCGTGCTCGCCTCGTGCATCACGGCAGGGCAACTGGTGTCCACCGAAACAAGCGCATCCAGCTCGCGTACCAGTGCTTCCACGACCGGCGCAACACGATCAAGCTCCTGCTGCTCGCCGACGGGGGAGGCACCAGGGCGAGTCGATTCCCCCCCCACATCAATCATGGCGGCGCCTTCCGCCAGCATTTGCTCGGCGCGGCGTAACGCATCGTCCAATGCCACGTGCTGGCCACCGTCAGAAAACGAATCCGGCGTGACGTTCAAAACGCCCATGACGCGAGGAAAGGAAAGGTCAAGTAAATGCCGGCCGCAACGCAATTGCGCTGAAAGCTGCGCCTGCGGAGCCGACGGGGTGGGACGTGCCGTAGAAGTCATGCTGTCGCCTGGTCGAAAAAACATATCGGTATTATAGGTGCACAGCATAACAAAAAGGCGTCCCGTTTGGGGACGCCTTAATGTTAGCTCAATGACCGGACTTGGAGCCTAAGGGCCGGCAGGGCCACCTAGGGGGTCAGAGGGTCGACGGCTAGGCTCTTCGTCATCTGAATCACCATCGCCACTTGCCTCATCACCATTACGCGTATCGCTGGGGGACGCGCTGGACTGATCGCTTGATGCAGGCGTTCCACCACCGGATGAATCGCCGTCATTCCAGCCTTCCGGCGGACGCGGGTCGCGGCCGTCCATAATATCTTTTAGCTGGTCGGCATCAATGGTTTCGTACTTCATCAGCGCTTCCGCCATCGCGTCGAGTTTATCGCGATTGTCGGTCAGAATGCGGCGCGCTTCCTCGTAGCAATCATCGATAATCTTGCGGACTTCCTTATCGAGCCGTGTGGTGGTTTCACCCGACTTCATCTTGGAGCCACCCTGACCAGGACCGCCGAGGAACTGGTGGGACTCGTCCTCGTCATACATGATCGGACCCATTTCATCCGACAGCCCCCACTTGGCGACCATGTTATGGGCAAGCTCAGTGGCACGCTTGATATCGTTGGACGCCCCGGTGGTGACACCGTTAGGCCCAAGCGTCATCTCCTCGGCAATACGACCACCGAACAGCGAGCAGATCTGACTCAGAATTTGCTGACGCGACAGGCTGTAACGATCCTCTTCAGGCAGGAACATGGTCACACCCAGCGCCCGTCCCCGAGGAATGATCGTTACCTTATAAACCGGGTCGTGGCTGGGCGCCACCAGGCCGATAATTGCGTGGCCCGACTCGTGGTAAGCCGTATTGAGCTTTTCCTTGTCGGTCATGACCATGGACTTGCGCTCAGCGCCCATCATGATCTTGTCCTTGGCCAGGTCGAGCTCTTCCATGCTGACCAGCCGCTTGTTACGACGGGCAGCGAAGAGGGCAGCCTCGTTGACCAGGTTGGCAAGATCGGCCCCCGAAAAGCCCGGTGTACCGCGGGCAATGATCTGCGGTTTCACATCGTCGCCCAACGGCACCTTGCGCAGGTGCACGCCGAGGATATGCTCACGGCCACGGATATCAGGCAAGGCAACGGTTACCTGACGATCAAAGCGTCCAGGACGCAGCAGTGCGGGGTCAAGCACGTCAGGACGGTTAGTAGCCGCAATGACGATGACGCCTTCATTGGCCTCGAAGCCGTCCATCTCAACCAGTAGCTGGTTCAGGGTCTGCTCACGCTCGTCGTTACCGCCACCCATGCCAGCACCACGCGAGCGGCCTACCGCATCAATCTCATCAATAAAGATGATGCACGGCGCCTGCTTCTTGGCCTGCTCGAACATATCGCGTACACGGGACGCGCCGACACCGACAAACATTTCAACGAAGTCAGAGCCGGAGATGGAGAAGAACGGCACCTTGGCTTCGCCGGCAATCGATTTCGCCAGCAGCGTTTTACCGGTACCCGGCGGCCCCACCATCAGAACACCACGCGGAATTGTGCCGCCCAGGCGCTGGAACTTGGTCGGGTCGCGCAAAAAGTCGACAAGCTCTTCGACTTCTTCCTTGGCTTCATCGCAACCGGCAACGTCCGAGAACGTCGTCTTGACCTGATCATGAGAGAGCAGCTTGGCTTTGGACTTGCCAAAGCTCATCGGGCCGCCTTTACCTCCGCCGGCACCGCCCTGCATCTGGCGCATGAAAAACATGAAAATGGCCAGGATCAGCAGAATCGGGAAGCTGGCAATCAGCAGACGCGTCCAGATACTTTGTTGCTCCGGCTCTTTACCGATAACCGTCACGTCGTTGCTCAGCAGATCATCCATCAGCTTGGGATCTTCTGCCGCAGGACGAATTGTCTGAAACTGTGAACCATCGGTCCGCTCACCGGAGATGGTATAGCCATCAATAGTGACGCTGCGTACTTCCTGGTCCTGCACCTGCTCAACGAACTGGGTGTAGTTCATTGTCTGGGGTGCGCTCTCGGTACTGAAATTATTGAACACTGTCAGTAGAACGGCCGCGATGACCAACCACAGAATCAGGTTCTTTGCCATATCGTTCAAGGGGCTACCCTCATTACAAGAATCCGTCAGTTAAACCTATCAATGAGACCTTACACCAGCCTCGAGGGTTCAACCATTGCCAAGGCGTCTAATACCTTGGGCCATCTGTGCCACGATCACCTTTAAGGCTCAATATGACACACTTTGCAACTGTCTGTCTGGCTATCGCGGTGATAAATCCTGTCGATAGTCCTAGCGCTGATCATGCCCCCGAAAGCCCTCCGCCAGCAGATAGACTTCACGGGATCGCGCCCGAGAAGCACCGGGTTTACGCGTCACCACCCGCTTGAAGCTTTCGCGAAGCTCTTTTAGATAACTGTCAAAGCCTTCGCCCTGGAAGACCTTTACCAGCAACTGACCACCCGGAGAGAGCGTTTCACGCGCCAACTCCAGCGCCAGCTCCACCAGATACATGGCTTGAGGCTGGTCAATCGCCGCCATGCCACTCATATTGGGGGCCATATCCGACATCACAAGGTCTACCGGACGATTTTCCAACCGCTCAAGAATCGCATTGAGCACCGCTTCCTCGGTAAAGTCCCCCTGAACAAAGGACACATCGGCCAGCCCATCCATATCGAGAATATCGGAAGCGATGACCATACCCTGCGGACCGACTTTCTCGGCGGCGATTTGACTCCACCCCCCTGGCGCAGCACCAAGGTCAATGACGGTCATCCCAGGACGCAACAGCTTGTCCTTTTCGTCAATCTCGAGCAGTTTATAGCTCGCCCGCGAGCGATAGCCATCCTGCCAACTCTGCTTGACGTAAGGATCGTCAAAATGCTCTTTCATCCAGCTTGCGCTGGTTTTACTTGATGGCCGCTTACGGCCTGGGGGCGTTTGCTGCATGAGAAAATCTAACACTGGAAGAGGCGACGGCACGCTTTAACACCATGTCTTTCACTCGGTGGCGTTTCACCGTAAGATGGAACGTTAAGCGCAAACTGGGATACCGCAAGATACCATGAGCTTGTCACAGGCACAAAAGAAAGCATTTCGTAGCATTGGTCACCACTTGAATCCGGTCGTCACCGTTTCAGAAAACGGCGTTTCCGACAATTTACTGGCTGAACTCGACCGTGCGCTCAACGACCACGAATTGATCAAGGTAAAGCTGGCATTACCGGAGCGCGATGAGCGCGCCGCCATGCTCGAGGAGCTGATCAACCACAGCCAATCAGAGCCGGTTCAGACCATTGGCAAAATGGCGCTGCTCTATCGCCGCAATCCGCAAGTGAACCCCAAGCTTTCGAACATCAAACGCTTCGAAAACCACCACGGTCGTCACTAACGCCCCGCACGAGCCAGAAGCTACCGCCAGGCCAGCATGCCGCACCCGCCGTCAGACAAAACGCCCCCGCAGCCATGGTTGCGGGGGCGTTTTGTTTCAGGCTTCGCTCAAGCTTGAATCAGAGGTGCTCAACACTCTCGATCTCGTACTCGACGTCGCCACCCGGGGTCGTCACCACGACCACATCGCCTTCCTCTTTACCGATAAGCGCACGGGCAATCGGCGAGGTCACGGAGATGAGTCCTGACTTAATATTGGCTTCGTCTTCACCCACAATCCGGTACGTCACCTGAGCGTCGGTATCCAGATTGAGCAGTGATACCGTCACGCCAAAAATCACCTTCCCGGTCTTTGGCAGCTTGGTGACATCGATTACCTGGGCGCCTGACAGCTTGCTTTCGATTTCCTGGATACGCCCTTCGATAAAGCCTTGCTGTTCACGCGCAGCATGATACTCGGCGTTTTCCTTAAGGTCGCCGTGCTCGCGCGCTTCAGCGATAGCCGCAATCACCTGGGGACGAGCTTCGCTCTTGAGGTGATTGAGTTCATCACGAAGACTTTTTTCGCCCGCTATCGTCATCGGGACCTTGTTCATTGACTTGCTCCTGCATGCAGATCCTGAAGGCGCCGCACCGTAATCTCCCTACCGTACTCAAGCGCCATGCAAACGGCATTAGCGCCCGCCAAGGTGGTCGCATAGGGCACCTTGCGCGCGAGAGCAGTACGGCGAATGACCGAAGAGTCGTTAATAGCCTGGCGACCTTCGGTAGTGTTCACGATGTAGGCGATTTCGTCGTTCTTCAACAGATCGACGATGTGGGGACGACCTTCGTAGACTTTATTGACGTGCTCCACTGACAGACCAGCCGCTTCCAGGGCAGCTGCCGTGCCACGCGTTGCACAGAGAGTAAAGCCCAATGTTAGCAGAGAACGAGCCACTTCGATAATCCCCTGCTTGTCCGGCTCACGTACGGACAGAAATGCCTTGCGCTCGCCGGTGAGCGCAGGAATCGCCTCCCCCGCCCCCAGTTGCGCTTTGAAGAAGGCTTCAGCAAAGGTCTCGCCCGACCCCATTACTTCGCCGGTGGACTTCATTTCCGGCGACAGAATCGGATCGACACCGGGGAATTTATTGAACGGGAAAACCGCCTCTTTAACACTATAGAAGTGCGGCACGATTTCATGATCGAAGCCCTGCTCAGCAAGGGTTTGACCGGCCATGCAGCGCGCCGCGACCTGGGCCAGCGAGGTACCAATGCACTTGGAGACAAACGGCACGGTACGCGATGCACGCGGATTGACCTCGATCACGTAGATCTCGCCGTCCTGCCAGGCAAGCTGTACGTTCATCAGGCCCTTGACACCCAGCTCCACGGCCATCTGCTTGACCTGATCGCGCATTTCATCCTGCACGGCGGCGGGTAGCGAGTAAGGCGGCAACGAACAGGCCGAGTCGCCGGAGTGAACGCCCGCTTGCTCCACGTGCTGCATGATACCGCCAATCACTACCTGCTGACCGTCGGAAACCGCATCGATATCGATCTCGATCGCCGCGCTCAAAAAGTGATCCAACAGGACCGGTGAGTCGTTGGAGACTTTCACCGCGTTGGTCATGTAGTTCTCGAGCTCGGAAGCATCGTAGACGATTTCCATCGCCCGACCGCCGAGGACGTAACTGGGCCGCACCACCAACGGATAGCCAATGGCATCAGCTTTGGAAAAGGCTTCGTCAAAGCTGCGCGCAGTGGCGTTGGGCGGCTGTTTGAGGCCCAGCTTGTCGATCATCTGCTGGAAACGCTCGCGGTCTTCGGCGCGGTCGATGGCGTCCGGCGTGGTGCCGATAATCGGCACACCAGCGGCTTCAAGCTCGCGGGCGAGCTTCAATGGGGTTTGGCCACCGAACTGGACGATCACGCCCACCGGCTTCTCTTTGTCGGCGATTTCGAGCACGTCTTCCAGTGTCACTGGCTCAAAATATAGCCGGTCAGAGGTATCGTAGTCGGTCGAGACGGTTTCCGGATTGCAGTTGACCATGATGGTTTCATAGCCATCGTCGTGCATGGCAAACGCCGCGTGCACACAGCAGTAGTCGAACTCGATCCCCTGACCAATCCGGTTGGGGCCGCCGCCCAGCACCATGATTTTCTGACGGTCAGAGACGTCTGCTTCGCACTCTTCTTCGTAGGTGGAGTACATGTAGGCGGTATCCGAGGCGAACTCCGCCGCACAGGTATCCACCCGCTTGTAGACCGGGCGAATGCCGGCGGCCTGGCGCGTTTTGCGGAAATCTTTCTCTGCCACGCCCAACAGCTTGGCCAACCGGGCATCCGAGAAGCCCTTACGCTTGAGCTGGTAAAGCTCACGGGCGGAAAGCTCGCTAAGAGAACGCCGTTGCACAGCGGCTTCGCTCAGCACGAGATCTTCCAACTGCACCAGGAACCAGCGGTCGATATTGGTGAGCGCAAACACCTCCTCGACGCTCATCCCGGCACGCAGGGCGTCAGCGACAAAGAAGATGCGCTCGGCACCGGCGGCCTGAAGCTCGCCTTGAATCACCGCCATATTGTCAGACGTGAAATCGGTAATGATGGGATCAAGGCCGTCGTTACCGGTTTCCATGCCGCGCAACGCTTTTTGCAGCGACTCCTGGAAGGTACGGCCGATCGCCATCACTTCGCCCACCGATTTCATCTGGGTGGTCAGGCGGTCGTTGGCCTGCGGGAATTTCTCGAAGGTGAAACGTGGAATCTTGGTCACCACGTAATCGATAGACGGCTCGAACGACGCCGGTGTACGCCCACCGGTAATATCGTTTTGCAGCTCATCCAGGGTATAACCCACCGCCAGCTTGGCGGCGATCTTGGCAATCGGGAAGCCAGTGGCTTTTGAGGCCAGCGCCGAGGAACGCGACACCCGCGGGTTCATCTCGATCACCACCAGGCGACCGGTCTTGGGGTCCATACCAAACTGGACGTTGGACCCACCGGTTTCCACGCCAATCTCACGCAGGACCGCGAGGCTGGCGTCACGCATGATCTGGTATTCTTTATCGGTCAGCGTTTGCGCCGGCGCCACGGTGATGGAGTCGCCTGTATGCACCCCCATGGGGTCGAAATTTTCGATCGCGCAGACGATGATGCAGTTGTCGTTTTTGTCACGCACAACTTCCATCTCGTACTCTTTCCAACCCAGCAGCGACTCGTCGATCAACAGCTCGTGGTTGTTGGAAAGCTCAAACCCGCGGATACAGATCTCTTCGAACTCTTCCTTGTTGTACGCCACGCCGCCGCCGGAGCCGCCCATGGTATAGGAAGGGCGAATAATCGTCGGGAAGCCGAGCTCGGCCTGGATCTCCCAGGCTTCTTCCATGGTATGGGCGACTTTCGCTTTCGGGCATTCCAGGCCGATCCGCTTCATGGCCTGATCGAACAGGTCACGGTCTTCGGCCATGTTGATCGCATCGGCGTTAGCGCCGATCATCTCGACGCCGTGCTTTGCCAGCACACCGTGCTTTTCCAGATCGAGGGCACAGTTCAGCGCGGTCTGCCCCCCCATGGTGGGCAGAACGGCATCCGGCTGCTCGGCTTCAATAATTTTTTCAACCGCCTGCCAGGTGATTGGCTCGATGTAGGTGGCATCGGCCATGACCGGGTCGGTCATGATGGTCGCCGGGTTGGAGTTGACCAGAATCACCCGGAAGCCTTCCTCACGTAGCGCCTTGCACGCCTGGGCGCCGGAGTAGTCGAATTCGCAGGCCTGGCCGATAACGATCGGGCCAGCGCCAATGATAAGTATGCTGTTGATATCGGTACGCTTGGGCATAACGGTTCCCGCAAAAATGGTGACGATGGACGACAAAAGACGGCGATAAATGGCGGCAACAAACGATTGCGTTAGCGTCGCGCCTGCATCATGGCGATGAAGCGATCAAACAACGGCGCCACGTCGCGGGGGCCAGGACTGGCCTCGGGGTGCCCCTGGAAGCTGAAGGCCGGACGATCGGTGCGCTCAACCCCCTGCAAGGTGCCGTCGAACAGTGAACGGTGCGTAGCACGCAGGTTAGCGGGCAAGCTATCTTCGTCCGCCGCAAAACCGTGGTTCTGACTGGTGATCATCACCGTGCCGGTATCCAGATCCTGCACGGGATGGTTGGCACCGTGATGGCCGTGGCTCATCTTGATGGTTTTTGCCCCCGAGGCGAGCGCCAACAGCTGGTGACCCAGGCAAATACCAAACACCGGCGTATCGGTTTCCAGTACGTCCTGGATCGCTTTGATGGCATAGTCGCAGGGTTCCGGGTCGCCGGGGCCGTTGGCCAAAAAGACGCCATCGGGTTTCATTGCCAACACATCGGCGGCGCTGGTTTGCGCTGGCACCACCGTCAGACGACAGCCGCGTGACGCCAGCATGCGCAGAATGTTGAATTTCACACCGTAGTCATACGCCACTACATGGTAGGGGCGATCACCTTGCGTCGCATCTGCATAACCTTCACCTAGCGCCCACTCGCCTTCCGACCACTCATAGACCGCCTTACAGGACACCTCTTTGGCCAGATCCATGCCCTTCAACCCCGGAAACGCGTGGGCGGCTTCCAGCGCTCGTTCCACCGCATCGTCGCCTTCTGCATCAGCGCCTGCCAGAATCGCCCCGTTCTGAGCCCCCTTATCACGCAAAATGCGCGTCAGGCGACGGGTATCGATGTCGGCAATCCCCAGCACGTTCTGGCTTTTCAGGTAGTCTGAAAGCGTCTGCTCGGAACGGAAATTGCTGGCCAGCAGCGGGAGGTCGCGAATCACCAGCCCAGCAGCGGCAATAGAGGCAGATTCCACGTCTTCACTGTTAGTGCCGGTATTGCCGATATGGGGATACGTGAGGGTAACGATCTGGCGGGTATAGGAAGGGTCGGTGAGGATTTCCTGGTAGCCGGTCATGGCTGTATTGAACACCACCTCACCGCTTGTGGCGCCATCCGCGCCAATGGCGGTTCCGTGGAAGACACTGCCATCCTCCAGAGCCAATATTGCGGGTTTGCTCAATGCGGTGTTATTCAAAACAAGATCCTCCCAGGCTGATGGGAGCCTGTGGGCGCAGGCTCAGCAATTTCTTCGTTATTCACGACGCTCATTAGTGAAACTATCTTCATTAAACTGGGGCCGTAAAAAAGCGGGATGACGCCGATTAAAAATCGGTTTCATCCCGCTTGTTGTTCTCATCCATGGCTAACCGTCATGGCGCAGCGATTAGCTATTTCTCTCTAACCTGAGGCCAGTGCAACAAGCGCGGTGCTTTCGCTGCAGACATTTCGCTGCCTGTAGGCAGCCACTCGGCCAAAATTTTTGGAATGTTACAGGAATTTCTGACCCAAGACTACCCCCTAGAGACCGAACTGTCATATCGCAGACGCGCCCTTTATCTATTTCAACGCCAGCACATCCTGCATATCGTAGCGGCCGCTCTCCTTACCCGCGACCCAGCGCGCCGCGCGCACCGCGCCTTTGGCAAAGGTCATGCGGCTGGAGGCCTTGTGGGTGATTTCGATGCGCTCGCCTTCGGTGGCGAACATCACCGTATGCTCACCGACGATATCGCCCGCGCGAACGGTGGCAAAGCCGATTTCTTTATCGGTACGCGGGCCGCACTGCCCCACCCGCTCGAACACGCCGTGCTCTTTCAGCGTGCGGTCCAGGCTTTTCGCGACCACTTCGCCCATCTTGATCGCGGTGCCCGATGGCGAATCCACCTTGTGACGATGGTGGGACTCGATAACTTCAATATCGTAGCCTTCATCGCCCAGCGCTTTGGCGGCGGTTTCCAATAGTTTCAGGGTAAGGTTGACCCCCACGCTCATATTGGGTGCAAACACCATCGCGACGTCATCACGGTAGCTATCCAACTGGGCCAGTTGATCATCGTTCATGCCCGTGGTGCCAATCACGATACGCTTGCCATGCTTGGCACAGAACGCCAGGTTAGCCAGGGTCACCTGCGGCGCAGTGAAATCGATCAGCACATCGAAATCGTCCACGATGGCCTCCAGCGAATCCACCGCCTTCACACCACGCTTGCCAACACCTGCCAGTTCGCCAATATCCGCACCGGTCAGGGAACTGCCAGGCTCGACAATGCCACCGGCCAGCGTGGCGTCTGCCTCCTGTTCAACAGCGTTTACCAGTGTGCGGCCCATCCGGCCAGCGACGCCAACAATGGCAACTCGGGTCATGGAAACTCCTGCGCTAAGTGGTCTAGTGCATCAACATAGAGGAAATAAAAGAAAGTGATTATAACAGACCCACTATCCTGTTCGACGTCGGGTCTCGCTCAATTTTCCCAAATGATGACCAGCGCTTCATCACCGGCCATACGCACCAGGTGCCGCTCCACTACTCCTTCCAATTCGTCCAGATGGCCTTCCTCCAGTGTCTCGAGCGCCACTATCAAGGTTTCGTCATCGGCCCTCATCAGGCAAGTACCGGAACCAAAAACGATTTTTGCCTCTTGATCAGAGTGCTCAACCTCAAGCTCGTGCGCCCAGTGCTTGCACAAGCGATTCATTAAGCGCTCGCCAGAGGGCGTCGCGATTTCAGCACGAGATAGCGGCATGCTGCTTTCTCCAAAAGAAGTGGCAAGTGAGTACCTACTAGCCTAATCCGCGCAGCCATAAGTGCCAAGCAGCGTTTTCACCCTTGGCGTGACGCGGCGTTTACGGGGTTACCCCTCTCGACAGCCAGGGTCGTTTCCACGATAATGATCTCTGTTGCAAATAGGAATTAAACGCAGGACATAGTTGAATCATTCACGCTCCGTTGGCGAGCATTGCGACTCCCCCCACTGGCTCACTTTATCGACTGGTAATAAAAATGCGTATAGCTACCCACTTTTCAAAATGGCTGTTTGGTGCACTGTCTGCATTGAGCTGCGTCGCTTCAGCTGACGAGATTACCGTGACCGATGTTGCCGGTCGCAACGTCACCCTAGAAGCGCCGGCCGAGCGGGTTATTCTAGGCGAAGGCAGGCAAATCTATTTGGTGGGCATACTGGAACCGGAGGACCCCTTTGCGCATGTAGTGGGCTGGCGCGAGGATTTTTCCCAAGCTGACCCCGACAACTACGCACGCTATCTTGAGCGTTTTCCTGAGATTGAAGCGATCCCGACTTTTGGCGGCTTTAAAGACGGCACCTTCGATGTTGAACAGGCTGCATCGCTTACCCCCGACGTGGTGATGATGAACATTGAAGCCAAAACCGCCACCGAGGATGCTGGCTACGACGACAAACTGGCCGAGTTGGACATCCCTATCGTCTATGTGGATTTCCGCGAAGACCCCATCAAAAACACCATTCCTTCTATGCGAATCATCGGCAAGCTGTTGGGCGATGAAGCCGCCGCCGAAGAGTTCATCACCTTCGCCGAGGAACAGCTTGCACGGGTCACGGATGTCATCGAGCAGGCCGACCCCGAGCGACCCAGCGTCTTTATTGACCGAGCGGGCGGCTACTCAGACGAATGCTGCATGAGCTTTGGCCCTGCCAACTTTGGCGAATACGTCGCCCTGGCCGGTGGCACCAACATTGCCGCGGACATTATCCCCAACACCTTCGGCACCTTGAATCCCGAGCAGATTATCGCTGCTGACCCAGACCACATGGTAGTGACTGGCGGCAGTTGGGATGCCTACGTGCCAGGCGGCGACTGGGTCGGCGTCGGGCCTGGCGCTGACATGGAGAAGGCGCAGGCCAAGCTCGAGGCCCTCACCGAACGCACCGCCATGACCGGTATTCAGGCGGTCGAGTCAGATAATGTCCACGCCATTTGGCACCAGTTCTATAACAGCCCCTACTATTTTGTCGCTATCCAGCGATTGGCGAAATGGCTGCACCCCGACCTGTTTGCGGACCTGGACCCGGAAGCCACCATGGCGGAACTGCACGATCGCTTTTTACCCATCGATTATGAACCCGGCTACTGGTTATCCTTGAATGACGACTGAGAGCATCGCGACAACGCCCAACGCGCAGGATTCAAAGGGGCGCGCCTTTTATCGCAGCCAAGTGTTTCGCCGCCAGATGATTCTGGCGGCGCTGGTCGTCGCGCTCTTCTTCAGCCTGTGCGTCGATCTTGCCCTCGGCCCTGCGCGCTATAGCCTGGGCGAGGTCATGGCCGCGCTGTTCACCCCCGACAGCGTCAGCCAGCAGGCCCGGGTGATCCTCTGGGAAATCCGCATGCCAGTAGCCCTGATGGCGCTGGTGGTGGGCGCGAGCCTTTCCATCGCCGGGGCGCAGATGCAAACCATCCTGAGCAACCCGCTGGCCAGCCCCTTCACATTGGGCATTTCGGCGGGCGCAAGTTTTGGTGCCGCTCTGGGGCTAGCCTTTGGCGTCGCGATTATCCCGGCGGCCATCGAATACGTGGTGCCTATCAATGCGTTTCTGATGGCCATGGTCACCGCCTTTCTCATCCATGCGCTCAGCCTCAAGCGCGGCGTGACGGTGGAAACCATCGTGCTGCTGGGCATTGCGATGGTATTTATCTTCAATTCCCTCATGGCGCTGATTCAGTTTTTTGCCAGCCAGCAGGCCGTAGCCGCAGTGGTGTTCTGGACCATGGGCAGCCTCACCAAAGCCACCTGGCCAAAATTCTGGATCGCGCTGAGCATTTTGACCATGGTGATGCCGCTACTGGCACGTCACGGCTGGGCGCTCACCGCCATGCGACTGGGCGATGCCAAGGCCGAAAGCATGGGCGTGAATCCTCGCGCGCTGCGACTGGAAGTGCTGGTACTGGTATCGCTACTGGCCGCGATTGCAGTGGCGTTTGTGGGCACCATCGGCTTTATTGGCCTGGTCGGGCCGCACATTGCACGCATCCTTCTAGGCGAAGACCAGCGCTTCTTCCTGCCCGGCTCGGCGCTGTGTGGCGCGCTGATTCTTTCCGTCGGGTCCGTGATTTCCAAAATCATCATCCCCGGCACCATCATCCCCATTGGTATCATTACCTCACTGGTGGGCATTCCCTTCTTTCTATTTCTCGTGCTTAACCACAAGAAGGCGTCATGGTAACCCTACAGCTGACTCATGTTTCCGCCCGCTACGGGCGTACTCCCATTATCCAGGACATTACGACACCAGCCTTTCAGGGTGGGCAGATGGTCGCCCTGCTGGGGCCTAACGCCGCCGGTAAATCGACCCTTTTTCGCCGCATCCTGGGCCTATTGAAAGGTGACGGCGAGGTCACTATCAGCGGTACCAGTGCCGAGCGGCCCGTGGCCTATATGCCCCAGGACACGGGGGCAAGAGCGGTACTGACGGTGTATGAGTCGGTACTGTTAGCGCGCATGCAGGGACGCAGCCTGAAAGTGCAAAACGAGGACCTGGCCCAGGTTGATCGCGCCCTTGATGAGCTGAACATTGCCGTGCTTGGCGAGCGTGATATCGGCGACCTGAGCGGTGGGCAGCGCCAACTGGTCAGTGCCGCCCAGGCGCTGGTCCAGGAGCCCGAGATCCTGATGCTCGACGAGCCCACCTCGGCGCTCGACCTTAACCGCCAGATTAGCCTGCTGGGTGTGCTAAGGCGGCTGGCCAATGAGCGCCAGATGCTCATTCTGGTGGCGTTGCATGACCTGGGCCATGCGCTGCGCTTCAGCGATGCCGCCATGGTCCTCGAACATGGCCGCCTGATTGCCTGCGGTCCCACGGAGGACGTCATCACGCCCTCGCTGCTGCAATCCGTTTATCGGGTCAATGCGCGGATCGAGCCCTGCTCAAAAGGCAGCCCGCAGCTTATCGTCGAAGAGGCCATTTAAGCCGCCGCCCTTCCATGGCGGCCAGCGCCACCCCGCTCAGCATCAGCGGCAGTGCCAGCAGAAAGGCACTCGAGACAGGTATCCCGAACAACATCCAATCCGCCAATACGGGCCAAACCAGGGCAATATACTCAAAGGGTGCCAGACGGGACGCTTCCGCGTAGCGTAATGCCAGCGTCATCGCGATATGCGCCGCCCCGCCAAACAGGCCCGAGAGCACCAGCAGCCCAAACTCGACCGGGCTAAGCGCCGCCCAGCCCCATGGCAGGGTTGCAAGGCCTGCCAACGACGACACCAGAATAAAATAGAACGCGATGGAACCCGCCGTTTCCGTGCGTGAAATCCGCCGAACGGTCAACAGCGCCCCTGCCGTTAACAAGGCGCTAAGCGCGCCCAGCGCATAGCCGGCCACCTGGCCATGCGCCCCATCCTTGCCCAACCCAGGCAGCACCAATACCGCCATTCCGCTGAGCGCTAATACAATCGCCCCTGCTCGATAGAGCGAAAACCGCTCACCCAGCAGCAATATCCCGCCTACCGCCATGAACACTGGTGTCAGTTGAGCGAGCAGCGTGGCCTCGGCAACCGGCAATATCGCGACCGCCGCAAAGGAGGCGAACATGGCCGCCGCTCCCAACCCAGAGCGCAGAGCATGACCCAGCGGACGACGCGTTGCCAGGCCACGAGGGAATTCATGGCGCAAGGCCAGAAACACCACGATCGGCAACAACGCAAACAGCGAGCGAAAAAACACCGACTGGCCGACCGGCACAGCATCGCTGACCGCCTTGATGCTTACCAGCATGCCGGTAAACAGAAGACCTGACAGGACCCTGAGCAAAATCCCTGTTACGGGCCTATCCTGAAGGTTATCCATGATGCGCAGCACTCCCCATACAGCAAAAACCCCCGGCGGACCGAGGGTTTTTGCGCTTAACAGCCGACGGTTGGCTATCTCCCCAACATTACGGCTTCATCTCTTCAAAAAACTTCTTCACGCTGTCGAAGAAGCCGGTTTTCTTGGGTGAATGGTGGCTGTTGCTGCCGTCCAGGCTTTCCTGGAACTGGCGCAGCAGGTTCTTTTGTTCCTCGCTGAGCTTGACGGGCGTTTCCACCACGACTTTGCACAGCAGGTCGCCAGGGACGCCGCCGCGAACCGGCTTGACGCCCTTGCCCTTGAGCCGGAACATCTTGCCGGTTTGGGTTTCCGGCGGAATCTTCAGCTTCACTCGACCATCGAGTGTCGGCACTTCCAGCTCACCGCCCAATGCTGCATCGACGAAATTGATCGGCACGTCACATTGCAGGTGCTTGCCATCACGCTGGAAGATATGGTGCGGCTTGATGGCCACCTGGACGTACAGGTCGCCTGGCGGGCCGCCATTGATGCCGCTTTCGCCTTCCGCGTTCAGGCGGATACGGTCGCCGGTATCCACACCCGGCGGGATTTTCACCGACAGTGTCCGGGTCTCGCGCACGCGCCCTTCGCCGTTACACTTGTGACACGGCACCTTGATGTGCTGGCCTGAGCCATGGCAGGTCGGGCAGGTTTGCTGAACCGCAAAAAAGCCCTGCTGCATACGCACCTGGCCGTGGCCATGGCAGGTGGGGCAGGTATCTTTGCTTGACCCCGGTTCAGCACCGCCGCCGTCACAACGGTCACATTCAATATGGCGCGGCACACGGATATCAACCGTGGTACCGGAGACCGCATTTTCCAGGTCCAGCTCCAGGTTATAGCGCAGGTCAGAACCGCGCGCCGGGGCATTGGGACCACGACGACGCCCGCCGCCACCGCCGAAAATATCGCCAAACACATCGCCGAAAATGTCGCTGAAATCGCCAGCGCCACCGCCGCCGAAACCACCGCCACCAAAGCCACCGCCCTGGCCATCGACACCGGCATGACCAAACTGGTCGTAGGCCGCACGTTTTTCGCTATCGGTCAGGACTTCGTAGGCTTCTGACACTTCGCGGAATTTTTCCGCGGCAGTATCGTCTTCCGGGTTGCGGTCGGGGTGATATTTTTGCGCAAGGCGACGGTAGGCCTTCTTGATCTCTTTCTGATCGGCCCCTTTGTCGACACCCAGGATTTCATAATAATCGCGTTGGGACATGGGTCCTACGCCTCTTGGTTAGCTACGCATTCAACTGCACATTTAACTATGTGTTAACGACAGAGTATTTAAGACACAGTATTTAACGACACATTAAGCTTTTTGCGTCTTTGACGTGGAAACAGCAACGCGGGAGTTGCCCCCCGCGTCGCCGCCTACCTCGTCAGAAAGAGCGCTTACTGCTTTTTCTGATCGTCGTTGACTTCTTCATACTCGGCGTCGACCACGTCTTCATCGGGCTTGGCGTTGCCCTGCTCGGCACCTTCCTCACCCGGCTGCTCGGCGCCTTCAGCCTGCTCGGCGTACATCTTCTGTGCCAGCTGGCCAGACGCTTCAGTGAGTGCGTCGAGTTTCTGCTGGATCAGCTCCTGGTCATCGCCTTTGGTAGCTTCTTCCAGCTCGGTGATCGCGGTTTCGATGGATTGCTTCTCGTCATCGGTCGCCTTGTCACCAGCTTCTTCCAGCGTCTTGCGGGTGGCGTGGATCATGCCGTCCGCCTGGTTACGCAACTGCACCAGCGCCTCGAACTTCTTGTCTTCGTCGGCGTGGGCTTCGGCGTCGCGTACCATCTGCTCGATCTCGTCTTCGGTCAGGCCGCTGGACGCCTTGATGACGATCGACTGTTCTTTGCCGGTCGCCTTGTCTTTCGCGGAGACGTTCAGGATACCGTTGGCATCCAGGTCGAAGGCTACTTCGATCTGCGGCACGCCGCGCGGCGCCGGCGGAATATCGGCAAGGTCAAAGCGACCCAGCGACTTGTTCTGCGACACTTGCTTGCGCTCACCCTGGACGGCGTGGATGGTCACCGCCGTCTGGTTGTCATCCGCCGTGGAGAAGGTTTGCGTCTTCTTGGTCGGGATGGTGGTGTTTTTCTCGATCAGCGGCGTCATCACGCCACCCAGGGTTTCGATGCCCAGGGTCAGCGGCGTTACATCGAGGAGCAGCACGTCTTTCACGTCGCCACCCAGAACGCCGCCCTGAATTGCGGCACCCACGGCCACGGCTTCGTCCGGGTTGACGTCTTTACGTGCATCCTTGCCGAAGAACTCAGCGGCTTTTTGCTGAACCAGCGGCATGCGCGTCTGACCACCGACCAGGATAACGTCGTCGATCTCGGAGGCCGACAGGCCGGCATCTTTCAGCGCCATCTTGCAGGGTTCCATCGAGCGCTGCACCAGATCGTCTACCAGCGACTCCAGCTTGGCGCGGGTCACTTTCACGTTCAGGTGCTTCGGACCGGTGTTATCGGCCGTGATATAGGGCAGATTGACATCGGTCTGCTGGGCACTGGAAAGTTCGATTTTGGCCTTCTCGGCGGCTTCTTTCAGACGCTGCATGGCCAGGTTATCGCCTGACAGGTCAATACCGCTGTCCGACTTGAACTGGTCAACCAGATAGTTGATCAGCGCCAGATCGAAGTCTTCACCACCCAGGAAGGTGTCACCGTTGGTGGCCAACACTTCAAACTGGGTTTCGCCGTCGACATCGGCGACTTCGATGATCGAAATATCAAAGGTACCGCCGCCCAGGTCGTATACCGCGATGGTTTTATCACCGCGTGACTTGTCCATGCCATAGGCAAGCGCCGCTGCGGTCGGCTCGTTGATGATACGCTTGACATCCAGACCGGCGATGCGGCCTGCATCTTTAGTGGCCTGGCGCTGGCTGTCATTGAAGTAAGCCGGCACGGTGATGACCGCTTCGGTGACGGTTTCACCAAGGTAGTCTTCTGCCGTCTTCTTCATTTTCTTGAGCACTTCCGCGCTCACCTGCGGCGGTGCCATTTTCTGGCCTTTCACTTCTACCCAGGCATCACCGTTATCGGCTTCGGTGATCTTGTACGGCACCATCTTGATATCTTTCTGAACAACGTCGTCTTTGAAACGACGGCCAATCAGGCGCTTGATAGCGTAAAGCGTATTTTCAGGATTGGTCACCGCTTGGCGCTTGGCGGCCTGACCGACGAGCGTCTCACCGTCTTCGGTGTACGCAATGATGGACGGCGTCGTACGGCCGCCTTCTGCGTTTTCAATGACTTTTGCACTGTCGCCATCGAGCACCGATACACAGGAGTTTGTGGTGCCCAAATCAATACCAATAATGCGTCCCATAATAAGAACCTCGTATTCGGTTGTTTCAATACATCAAACTGGTTGCGGGATTTCCCGCGGGGTTGCCCCTTTATCTGGGGGCCACCTGAGACTTTTCAAGGCCCTTTTTAGGCCTTTACTGCGTTATGACTCACTCGCTTTCTGACTGACCACGACCATGGCCGGGCGGACCAGGCGTCCATTCAGCAAGTAACCCTTCTGCATGACCTCCATGACCGTATTTGGCTCCTGCTCAGGGTTCGGCACCATCGCCATGGCTTCGTGGACCTGTGGGTCAAACGGCTCGCCCTGGGGATCGATGCTTTCAACGCCAAACTTGCTCAGCACATCCAGCTGCATCTTCAGGGTCATCGAGACCCCTTCGCGATGAACCTCGGAGGCGTCTTCCTGCATCGACTCAAGCGCTTTTTCCAGGCTGTCGATGACCGGCAGAAGCTCTTTAACAAACTTCTCCAAGGCGAATTTGCGCGCCTTTTCAGCCTCATGCTCCGCCCGGCGGCGCACGTTTTGCGCTTCGGCGGCTTCTCTTAGTGACTGATCCTGGGCTTCTGCCAGACGCTGCTCCAGATCCTGCACCTTGGCGGCCAGCGCATCGACTTCAGCCTCATCCTCGACACGATTGACGACGGTTTCATCGTCATTGACAAGGCCTTCCAGTTCGCCTTCAACCAGGCGATCTTCAGCTTCTTGCTCCGGCGTCTCTGCTTCCTGCTCGTGGCGAGCCAGCTCGTCGTCCATCGGGGTTTGCGGTTCTTTTGCCATGCCTAGCTCCTGCAACGTTCGAGAGGCGTGCGATACGCCCAAATAATAAATAGCAACGTAAATTGGCTCTGCACCGTATATGGGGACCATAAAAGCCATCTCAAGTGGGCATTGAAGCGTGTTTTCGACTACTGTATAAAACAACAATATTCAGACGCATTGACTACGCTCGTTCCGCTGCGCCTCAGGAGGCCCTCATGTTGACTCAGCTTGCCATTCGAGATTACGCGATCGTTGAGCACCTGGAACTCGACCTGACCCATGGCATGACCGCCATTACCGGCGAGACCGGGGCCGGCAAATCGATTCTGCTCGGCGCACTGGGCCTTTGCCTGGGCGAACGCGCCGACGCAGGCAGCGTGCGCCATGGCAGCGAACGCACTGACCTCTCAGCGCGTTTTGATATTCAGCATTTGCCCGCGGCAAGCGAGTGGCTTAGCAGCCGCGAACTGCCCAGTGACGAATGCCTGTTAAGGCGGGTGGTAACGGCAAGCGGGCGCTCCAAAGCATGGATCAACGGACAACCGGCCACGATCAGCGACCTCAAAGCGCTTGGGGAACACCTGGTGCAGATTCACGGCCAGCACGCCCACCAGGCGCTGATGCGCGAAGAAACCCATCTCGCACTACTCGACGATTATGCGGGCCTTCGCGACACCGCCCAGCAGCTGGCCGAGACGTACCGTGACTGGCGCAGCGCCAACCGTCGCCTCAAGCAGCGCAAGGAAGCCGGCAGCGAGGTAGAAGCCAAGCGACAGCTGCTGCGCTATCAGGTGGAGGAGCTCGATCAGTTGGGCCTTGCTGAAGGCGAACTGCAAACCCTTGAAGAAGAACAACACTCCCTGGCCCACGCCGATGAAACACTCCGCGAAACGCAGTTTGCTGCTGACTGCTGCGCCAGCGACGAGGGCGGGGCACTATCGTTGCTCAACCAGGCTTATACACATTTAAGCGCCTTGCCGGGCAGCGATAAGGGCACGTTATTTAACACTCTGGCGATGCTCAGCGACGCGCGCATTCAGGTCGAAGAGGCCGCCAGCGAGCTCAACCGCCTCGCCAGCACCACCGAACTCGACCCCGAGCGCCTGGCGTGGGTGGAAGAGCGTTTAGCGGACGTGCACCGTATTGCCCGCAAGCACCATGTGGCACCCGAAGAGGTTTGTGCACTGCATGCGGAGTTGAGCCGGGAAGTGGCCGAACTGGATAACAGCGAGAACGACATCGAGGCCTTGGGTGCCCAGGTAGCGGAACTTCGCGAGCGCTATCGACGTGACGCCAAGCACCTGAGCGAGGGACGCCAGAAAGCCGCCGTCCATTTGGGGAAGGAGGTCCAGCAGCAGCTAAGTTTCCTGGCCATGGGCAAGGCACGCTTTGAAGTGGAGGTCACGCCCAGGGATACACCGGCGGCGGAAGGCGTCGATCAGGTTCACTTTTTAATCAGCGCCAACCCCGGACAGCCCGCCAGACCGCTCACCAAAGTTGCCTCTGGCGGTGAGCTTTCGCGCATCAGCCTGGCTATCCAGGTCGTCGCCGCGTCTCACTCAACCATACCAAGCCTAGTGTTTGATGAAGTCGACGTCGGGGTTTCCGGTGCCACTGCAGAGATTGTCGGCCAGCTGCTCCGCAAGCTGGGCGAAAACGGCCAGGTAATGACCGTCACCCACCTGCCTCAGGTGGCCGCCCAGGCTCACCAGCACCTGCACATTGAGAAACACGCCCGGCGCGATACCACCCTGACGCACATGGCCCTGCTGGATGAACAGGGCAGAGTCAGCGAGCTGGCCCGCATGCTGGGCGGCGTCAAACTCTCGGACCAAACCCTGGCCCATGCCCGTGAAATGCTCAATGCCAGCCAGCGCCAGCCCCACTGACGATGGCGGGTCGAAGGGCTGCTGGGCAACCGTGTATTTCAAGCGCGCAATAAAACGCCCCTAGGCCGCCTGGTATTTAAGCCAGGCAGCCTAGAGGCATTAGGGCGTGCATCAAAGCCTGAGCTAGGGTTAGCCCCTATTTCTTATTAGTCGGCCCGCTGTCCTGGCGTGTTACGTCCGATCCTCGGGGGCGCACGTATAACACCAACGCATGGTCAACTAATTCATAGCCGTGCTCTTCAGCGATTTCTTGCTGGCGTCGCTCAATGATCTCGTCAACGAACTCAACGATTTCACCGCTTTCCAGACACACCATGTGGTCATGGTGATCTTCTTGCGTCATCTCGAATACCGCGTGGCCGCCATCGAAATTATGACGAATAACGAGGCCCGCCGACTCGAACTGAGTCAGCACACGGTAGACAGTTGCCAGCCCCACATCTTCGCCCGCATCTATCAGTGTTTTATACACTTCTTCTGCGCTAAGGTGGTGCTGACCCGATGCAGTTTCGAGAATCTGCAGGATTTTGACGCGCGGCAGGGTCACTTTCAGCCCGGCTTTACGTAATTCATGGTTCTTATCGGCCATGGTTGCTCTTCGCAGTAACAGGTTAGGTCGGGTATGATCGACCGAAACCACGATAGTGAAGAATAGGCTCAAATGCAAAAATTGACTCGAATCATTACGCTTTCCGTCTCCATTGCCGTGATCAGCGGCTGTAGCTACGTTGGCGTGTATAAACGCGACATCCCGCAAGGCAACCTGGTCACCGAGGAAATGGTCGACCAACTGCAACCGGGGATGACCCAGGAACAGGTGACCTATGTGATGGGCCGCCCACTGCTTGAAGCGCCCTTTGATGCTCGCGAGTGGGATTACGTGTTCCGGCTCGACAAAGCTTACGCAGGGGTTGAACAGCGGCGTGTCACGCTGACATTTGATGACCAGGGGCGGCTTGCCAATATCGATCAGGAAGGCGATTTATCTGAGGACCTCCCTCTGGAGGCCGACACCACTAGCGGGCCGGCACCGGACATCACCGATCCCACTGAAGCGATCCCTAACGAGCCGAGGCAAAACACAACGCCCAATACCACCAATTGATGACGCGAGTCGTCGTCTTAATCGGCGCTCCCGCTCGCCTGGCGTTTTGCACGTTCACGGCGAGCGGCCTTGGGGTCAATCAGCAATGGCCGGTAAACCTCAACCCGATCGCCAGGGGCGACTTCATACCGCGATGGATCGCGTAGCGCCTGACCGAAGATGCCCAACGGCGCGTTTGCAAACGTTTCAGGGGCCAGCTCGGGGAACAGGTGGGGCAAATCTGCCAGGGCGACAGCTTCACGCGCCGTCGTCCCCGGCGGCACGCTCAGTGCAACCAGGCGCTGCTTGTGCGGAAGACCAAACGCCACCTCGATGGCAACGGCGTCATCGGCCATGGATCTCGTCGGCGCGGCGGGTAAAAGCCTCCACTAACTGCCCGGCAATCTGCTGGAACAACCTGCCGAATGCCATGCCCAGCAGTCGGTTAGCAAATTCGAATTCCATGTCCAGGCTCACCTTGCACGCACCATCACCCATCGGAATGAATTGCCAGCGCCCTTTCAAACGTTTGAAAGGACCGCTAACCAAGGACATTTCAATACGTTCGGGAGCAAATAGGTCGTTGCGGGTAGTGATCGATTGCTCAACGCCGGCGCGCCCCAGGGTCATTTCGCCGATCAAATGATCGGCGTCGTGCTCGAGCAGACGCGCACGCCGACAACCCGGCAAGAACTCTGGATAGCGTTCGAAGTCGTTGACCAGATCGAACATTTGTTTCGGGGTGTGCCGCACCAAGGCGGAACGATTGACGGTTGGCATTGACCTCTCCGCTGACTTCACAGTGCCCAAGGCGTATCATGGGATCATAGTTAAGACCTTGAATGGTATCATGCCTCCCCACATAACGAAGGGGGTGTCACAGACAGATCGAATATGAGGTTTCATGGCCACGAAAAAAGGTAAGAGCAAAGGCCCTACCAGCAACGTTATTGCCCAGAACAAGAAGGCACGCTTTGAGTATCATATCAATGAAACCTTCGAAGCGGGTTTATCGCTGGCAGGATGGGAAGTCAAAAGCCTTCGCGCAGGCAAAGGACAGTTAACAGACACGTATATTTTAATTCGCAATGGCGAAGCGTGGCTGCTGGGTAGCCATATCATGCCGCTGAACACCGCGAGCACCCATGAAATCGCCGACCCTACGCGGACGCGAAAATTGCTCCTGCATCGCAAAGAAATCGCCAAGATATTCTCTGTGACTCAGGATAAGGGCCACACCTGCGTCCCCCTGAAGCTTTACTGGAAGCGCAACAAGGTGAAGTGCGAACTCGCCCTGGTCACCGGCAAGAAAATCCACGACAAGCGGGCCACCGAGAAGGACCGCGACTGGAATCGTCAAAAAGGTAGAATCATGCGGGAACATAACAAGGCATAGCTGGTCAATTTCGTGTGAGCACGTTAGAATGCTCAGGTAACTAAGGGGGCGACATGGTTTCGACGCCGGTGACAAACCCTGCGGTGCATGCCGAGAGTGTGATGTATCTCGTAAATACCACATCACGAAAAATAGTCGCAAACGACGAAAACTATGCTCAGGGCGCGCTAGCAGCGTAAGCTGGTAGCTTCTTGTCCGGCCCCAAGGCGATGTGCCTATCCATCGTTGAGGGGATACGAGCTAAAGCTGATAGGACCGCGGTTGGCGGTGTCTTCTCGTCAATCGTTAAACTTTAGAAGACTCGCAAGGCTGAATCCTGATCGTCGGAGTCAGCCGAGTTAAAGCAAAAGACGAAATCTAAGCATGTAGAGCCAATGGGCGAGTGCTGGCGGACGCGGGTTCAATTCCCGCCGCCTCCACCAGACACCCCTTCAAATCAAGCACCTACGGGTGCTTTTTTTGTGTCTGTACGCCTTGCATCACATCAACCCGTGTCATTAGCGTGGGCAGCTCAAGTCGCCTTCTTCGCAATGCGCATGCTCCCGTAGCCTCTCCGTGCGCCGCTTTGTCAGCGTGGCAAGGCATCCGTTACGGACCATGGGTTGTGCGCTGCCACCTTCTACGCCGCTGCTCTCGAGCGCGCATTCGGCATCGCGAAAGCTGATCCAGGCCCGCTGGGCTTTTCGCAGTTGTTCGAGCGTTGCTGGACTTGCCTCCAGTTTGCGGACAAGCGACTGATACGCGTCGTTAAGCTCATCATCGGCTGATTGATACGCCTGCGCAGAACATTCCGTTAGTGCTAACTGGGTGCTCGCGTTGTCGCACCCCGTATCTGCGGTTACCACACTACTCGAGGCCAAAAGCCCGACCCCCAGCAAGCGTGAAAATGAAGCCATTGCGATTGATAAAGGCCAATAGGGCGTCATGGGTCGACTCTTCACTGTTTTGTTTCACCCCATACAAGCAAAGCGCCGGCATTTCTGCCAGCGCTTTTTCACAATGCCGAACCTACCAGAAAGCAGGAGGTCCGTCTCGACCATCAATATCAGTGCGCCAGCATTTCATCGACGATCTCATCACCATCCAGCGCCGAAGGATAGTACGTCGGCCAGTTAGTGACCTCTTCCAGCAGCGCTTCGCGACCGTCGCCCCAGTAGAGGTGGAAATGGGACGCATCGGTGGGATAGATGCTGTGATCGCTAAACTGGATATATTGCGGCAGGTCATCAGATGCCTCTTCAAGCTCGAAGATAAAGCGGACACCCCGGTTGCCGGCCTCGTAGGTCAATATCTCATAGCCATCATATTGATATTCTCCCGTACGCTGCTCTCCGTCCTCATGGAAAGTGACGTTTTGCCCGTCGATCACGATACGGTTCACGTCCGTTTGATACCCCGTCTCATAATACGCCTTGTACTCTTCAGCCGTTTTATCGCCTTCCGAGGCTTTATAGGCAAATACCTCGTCCAACGTACCGTCTTCCAGATATGGGTAGACGGACTGCCAGTCACCCTCCCAGTCTGAAAGAGGGCGAGCCTTTACTTGCTCGTCGTCAAAGTAGCCTGCATAGATATCGCTGTCATGGCTGTGGTCGTGGTCGTGGTCGTGGTCGTGGTCGTGGTCGTGGTCGTGAGCATGGTCATGATCGTGCGAATGGTCATGGTCATTGGCCTGCACACTTTGAACACCCGTAATCAGCAAAGCACTTAGCGCAACGGCACTCGCTTTTTGACGATATGTCATCAACATGTCGATATATTTCCTCTGCAAAATCACAAGACTGGAATGTCGAAACAAAAGATAAGTTATAACATAACAAACGTCAATGACCCGTACGACCTTGTCGCCCTCAAAAATGCTAGGCGGAAACCGATACTCTCCGCTATGTTATGCCAACGCCTGATGCTTGCGGGCCAACACCGAAGGGAAAACGCAACATGCTACATGCTTTAAGCTTATTGGTGGGTATAGGCTTTTTGACCCTGGGCGGAGAAGCCTTGATACGCGGTGCCGTGGCAGGCGCGCGACGAGTAGGCGTCTCTCCCCTTTTGACCGGGTTGGTGGTCGTGGGGTTTGGCACCTCAGCTCCCGAGTTGGTGGTATCGATACACGCGGCCATCAACCAACAGCCCGATATTGCCGTGGGCAATATCGTCGGCAGCAATATCGGTAATATCTTATTGATTCTGGGTTTATGTGCTGTCATTTGCCCGATGACCGTTCAACCCAAGGCGCTTAGCCGAGACGGGGTCGTAATGGTCGCGGCGAGCGTGTTGTTTATTGGCTTGGCGTGGGGGGGTGCCCTGGGACGCTTTGATGCCGCCCTTTTCCTGGCTGGATTGATCAGCTATCTCGTTTGGGCATACCTCAGCGAACGACAGCAGACAATTCCTGCTGCCCAGATGCACGCCTCAGAAGCGGATGAGCTGAACGCACTGCCCAGAACGTCTTTAGGGATTATCATTGCACTGATGCTGGGTCTTGGCTTACTGATCGGCGGTTCCCAGTTATTACTCTATGGTGCGATTGGGCTGGCCAACGCCATGGGCATTTCAGAAGCGGTGATTGGCTTGACCATTGTGGCCGTAGGCACATCGCTACCGGAAATGGCCGTGTCGGTTATCGCCGCTTTACGGCGTCATGCCGATGTTGCCGTAGGCAACATTCTGGGCAGCAATATCTTTAATATTCTCGGTATTTTAGGTATTTCGGCGTTTTTACAACCTCTGCCCATCGCAGCACGCGTGACCATGTTCGATCAGTGGGTGATGCTGAGCGCTGCGGGCTTATTGGTGTTTTTTCTGTATACCGGTATGCGGCTATCGCGTCTTGAGGGTGCTTTATTATTAGCAGGCTACATTATATATTTGGCTTTAAGCTTTACAATAATCAATGCTGTCTAATAAGCAAGATTCACCAAATGACCATTACCTAAAAGGTTAATTTGCTAAAAAATGATCTTTAACGGTTAAGCACCGTAATATTCATTCGCTTTTATTACATATTGCAATGCAGTACAGGCTGATAGACTAACGCGGCTTACAAATCCTCCTATAATCCTAATGAAAGGAAACGCGTCGTCATGCCTTTTTTTCGCCCCTCCTGCCAGCCACGATTCGATCGTCGCTGGCTTTTTTTGTTGGCAGCCCTGCTGCTGGTTTTTAGCCCCGCCGTTCTAGCCGTTACGGGTGAGCTGGACCTGACCCAATCGGTGGTCGGCTTTTTTGCATTGGGTATTTTTGTCCTGGCCTATGCATTGGTCATGGCAGAAGAAAAGATACACATGCGCAAGTCCAAACCCGTGCTGGTCGCCGCCGGTATTATCTGGAGCCTCATCGGCTGGGTGTATGTCCAAAACGGCATGTCGGAGGCATCTGAGCACGCCTTCCGCGTGACGCTCTTGGAGTTCACCGAGCTGATGCTGTTCTTGCTGGTGGCCATGACGTATATCAACGCCCTGGAAGAACGCCGGGTATTTGATGCGCTACGTTCCTGGATGCTGCGCAAAGGGTTCAATTACCGTTCGCTCTTCTGGTTAACGGGTGGACTTGCCTTCATTCTATCGCCGATTGCCGACAACCTGACCACGGCCCTGCTGATGTGTGCGGTGGTTACCAAAGTCGCCGAGGGTGATAAGCGCTTTATCAACGTTGCGTGTATCAATATCGTGGTGGCCGCCAACGCGGGGGGTGCCTTCAGCCCTTTCGGTGATATTACGACGCTGATGGTCTGGCAAGCGGGTATTGTGCCGTTCCAGGACTTCTTTATTCTGTTCGTTCCGGCGCTGGTCAATTTCCTGATTCCTGCCGTGATCATGAGTTTTTTCATTCCCAACAAGAAGCCGGAAAGCGTACAAGAAGACGTCTGGATGAAGCGCGGTGCCCGGCGCATTGTGGCGCTTTTCTTACTGACGATCACCACCGCCGTACTTTGCCATACGCTACTGCACCTGCCCCCGGTGCTGGGCATGATGACGGGTCTCGGCTATCTGCAGTTCTTTGGCTATTACCTGCGCCGCAGCCTGCCGCGCTCATTGGAGCGCAAGCGCGAGCGCTACAGCCGTCGTGGCGACAACAAGAAGCTGGAGCAGCTAGGTAGCGTCGTGCCGTTCGATGTCTTCAACCGGGTGGCGCGCGCCGAGTGGGATACGCTGCTGTTTTTCTACGGCGTGGTGATGTGTGTTGGCGGGCTGGGCTTTATGGGCTACCTCGGCTTGCTCTCGGAAGCGCTATATCTCGGCTGGAACCCCACAGCGGCCAATATTGTGCTCGGCATCGTCTCCGCCGTGGTCGATAATATTCCCGTGATGTTTGCCGTCCTGACCATGGAACCCGATATGTCACATGGGCACTGGTTGCTCATCACCCTCACCGCCGGGGTCGGCGGCAGCTTGTTATCGATTGGTTCCGCGGCAGGTGTGGCGGTCATGGGCCAGGCACGTGGCGCCTATACCTTCCTGGGCCACTTGAAGTGGTCGCCGGTCATTCTGCTGGGTTACGCTGCCAGTATCCTGGTTCATATGTGGCTGAATGCGGAGAGCTTTGCCTTGTTTGGCTAGCCCTACCAGGCGTTTTTGATTCATGCCCTGCCGCTCTTAGCGGCGGGGCTTTTTTTCATCAAACAGGTCATCAATGGGCTTGGGATGATCCAGCAAATAGCCTTGATAGCGATAGCAGCCATGGCCTTTTAACCAATCCAACTGTGCCTGGGTTTCCACGCCTTCGGCCACTACCACCAACCCCAAGCTGACAGCCAGAAGAATGATCGTATCGACAATCGCGGCGTCGGCCTTATCCGTCAGCAACTCACGGATAAACGATTGATCGATCTTTAGCTCATCGAGAGGCAGCCGCTTTAGATAGCTAAGGGACGAATACCCAGTACCAAAATCATCCAAGGCAAAGCGAACGCCCTGTTCTCGCAACTTGAGCATGGTGTGACGCACACGGGTCGGCTCGCGCATCAGTAGACTTTCGGTGACTTCCAACACCAATCGATTAGCAGGTGCTTGCGTCTGCTTGAGGCGATTTTCCACGAGATTGATAAAGTCGGGCTGCTGGAACTGAACCGAACTGACGTTGACCGAAATCGTCAGCGGTGCGTAGGCGGTTTGCCGCGACCACCGGGCAAGTTGCTGGCAAGCCTGGGTCAACACCCAGTCGCCAATCGGAATAATCAGGCCGCTTTCTTCAGCTAGCGGAATGAATTCGGCGGGCGAAACCCAGCCACGTGTCGGGTGATACCAGCGGAGTAACGCTTCGACGCCGGTCGTGACGCCCTTGTGGTTCACCTGAATCTGGTAATGCAGCTGTAGCTCATGGCGAGCCAGGGCATGGTGGAGGTCGGCTTCCAGATTCGCCCGCTCCAGCACGCTGGCCTGCATATCGGGGTTGAAAAAGCGCAGCGTATTGCCGCCCGACGCCTTGGCCTGCTGAAGCGCCATGTCGGCCTGCTGAAGGACGGCATCAAGCGAACTCGATTCGCCGCTAAAAAGTGCCAACCCTACGCTTGCGCTAATGGGCAATGAGCGGCTATTGCGTAATTCGTGAACTTTCATCATCAGCTGTCGCGCGATGCGCTCGGCCTTTGCGGCAGCCTCCTCCTGCTGGGGGTCCAACTGGTTGACCAGCACCACGAATTCATCACTACTGAAGCGCGCCAAAATGGCATCTTTTTCCAACGCCTGGCGGAGTTGTTCAGCCACATTGATCAACAGCTGGTCGCCGCTGGCGTGCCCTTGCAGATCGTTGACCAACCGGAAATTATCGAGGTCAACGACCATCAGCACACCGAACTGCTTGCTCTGCCCGTCTTCCTCTATGGTAGTGGCCAGGGACTCCATCAGCAGACGTCGGTTAGGCAGGCCCGTCAAGGCATCGTAATACGCCAGATAATGCGTATGGGACTGCATCTCCAGATACTCGGTCAATTCGGTCGAGATCCCACACAAGGAAGGTGGCTTACCCGGCGTTAACGTCAGCGGCATCTTGATCGACAAGAAGGTTCTTACCCGGTCGTCGTGCCTGAGGACATTGCTTTCTTCCAAGGTGACTTTTTCACCCGACGCCAATACGCGGCGGTCCACCTGGACAATTTCGGCAGCCGTCGCAGGGTCAAAAAAAACGTCGTCGCGCTGCCCTATCACTGCCTCTGCGGGACGACCAAAAAGCTCGCAAATGCGATGATTGACATACTGGTATGTCAGGTCAGGCGATTTGATGTAGATATACGCATCCACGGTATCCAGAATCGTGCTCAGCATGGCCTCATTGGTTGCCAGCCGTACCCGCTGCCTTGCCACACGCCGTTTCAGTAAAAGGTTCACCAGCAGCGCCACGACCAGTGACCCAATCAATGCTGCCACTCCCCAGCTCAGCCACTTGGAGGTCTCGGGTGGACTGGGTGCTCCCGCCTGCCAGGCTTGAAGCGTGGCAAAATAAAACGAATCTGTATCCGCTTTCCAGCGCATCAGATAGTCATCAAGGCGCTCAATTACCGTTTGGGGAAGCGATGGTGACGCTGCAAAATAAAGCTGGACGGGCTGAAACATCAATGGGGTATCAACAAGTCCAGCCTCAGCCGCGCGCCACTCGCCAAACTGACGATTCGCTGCAGCGGCGTCAGCCTCACCGCTGGCAACCTTTGCAAAGCCTTCTTCAAAATTCGGAACGTTGATCCAGTCAACCGGTATATCAAAGCGTTGGGTAAGCGCTAATAGATGGTCTTGTTGAATTGACCCATCGACCACCGTCACGCGCTGTTCGGCTAAATCCACCACCGCCTCTATCGATAGCCCTTCCCGCTGGTAAATTTGTGACCAGCTGTGCAGTGCGGGTTCGCTATGAAAACTGAATCGTTCGGCCCTTGCCTCGCTCCATGCCACATCGGGTAACAGATCGATATCACCGCGTTCAAGAAGCGACAGGCAACGTTGCCATTCACAAGCAATCGGCTCGACCTGCCAGGCTTCACGCTCGGCAATGGCCGATAGCAGATCGCCAAAAATACCATCCAGGTCCTGCTGGTCATTCAGAAACAGTTTAGGCGGGTTGTGATAAACACCGACACGCAGAGACTCATCTGCCATTAGCGCAGAGGTTATCAGCAAGCTGCTAAGCGCGAGGACCGCTCGGCCGATGCAATAATCTCGTAACAGGCTCACGTTGGGGCCTAACCGGGTTGCCGTCAACGTTACCATGATGTTGCTTACGCCCCGGGCATGGTGAGCGGGCCTGCGCGCTCAACAACACGCTGCCAGGCTGAGTCAGCTTCAACGCGCTCGACGAAGCGTGCAATTGCCGGGTACGTTGACAAGGAATGTGTTGCTGCTACCGCCTGAAGGGGGAAGCTCATCTGCACATCCGCCCCACTCGGCCACGGGCTTGCAAAATGCTCGTGTGACGCCAGGTAGTCATCAATAAAGCGCAGGTGCTGATTGATTTGCGGATGCAAGAAAGTGCGGTTAACCGTCTGAGTAATGCCATTGGCGACCGGCTTGACCAACCATGGCGCGCGCTTGGGAAGTTGTCCGAACACCAATTGCATGACCAGCAGTGGCATCAAGGAGCCTTCTGCATAGTGCAACCAGTAACGATAATCGACCCAGTCCTTGGTATTATCGCTATTTGGCTGGCAGCGTCCGTTGCCATAGCGCTGTAATAGATAATCGATGATCGCACCGGACTCGGCAACCGTCAGCTCACCGTCTGTGATCACCGGCGACTTACCCAGCGGATGTACTTCCTTGAGCGATGCGGGGGCCTGCTGAGTGGAAGCGTCACGTTGATAAACGATGATCTCGTAGTCCAACCCAAGCGTTTCGAGGAGCCACAAAATGCGGTGTGAGCGGGACTTTTCCAGATGGTGAACGTGGATCATAGTCACTCCATGGGCAATTGAGCACGCCAGCCATGAACTGGCGCCCGTCTTCCTTTCACTGTGCCCATTCAGCATAGCAGCGTTGGCCGCGTAGAAGAAAACCTCTCCATGACCCGGCAGCCAACGCTAACGTTAACTTAGGTAGTTCGTTCAGAAAGGCGCCGCAGGAGAACGTCCAATGGTGACACCTTACCTTCAAGCCAAGGCGCCAATAACCGCATCGAGAGTGGAATAAATACGAACACCATGATCGGCGTCAGCATCAGCGTGCTGACCATAACCCGTGGAAACATCGGCCAACTGGCGAACGTACTACCGAATAGCCAATGGAAAAGCAGCGACACAGGAAAAAAGGCGAGCCACACGGCCACGGCCTGCTTCCAGCGGGGCGGCGCTGGCGAGTTTGCCTGGAACCAGGCATCGAGACCAACAGCGCGATGCTCATGCGGGGCATCAAACAGGCCCTGGCCACGGGCCAGCCAGGCACGCCGGGAAGCCGAATGTTCCCAGGCAGCCAGTGTCTCGGCACTGCTGAAACGAAATATAATCTGATATTCATCATCGTCGGCGGGCGGTGCCAACACCCCGGACCCCAGATAACCGGGGAAGTCCGCGGCCAGATGGCGGCCTTCATTCAACCAGCGGGTGAAATGCGGATAACGCTCTTTGGCGACGCGACGCGCCACCATCAAGGTGACTGGTGAGGCAGACATGGTATATCTCCTGATAGCTCAGCAGCCGTCGCCGGATAGGCAGGCTGCCAACGTTCCCGGCGGGTAAGCCAGGACGTTCATTGAAGCGATCATTATAGCCTAGTCTGTTGCCTTTTGGTGGCCAGGACCCGCGGGGAGAACTTAACGGCTCGCCAGAGGGTGACGGCGTTCACCCCGCTGATACGCCCGCACATGCTGATAAATGTCAATGGCACTGCGCAACGCCTGTGCTTCATTGCGGTCAAGCTTCACCATCGAAGCTCCTTCACGGCCGTCGGTGCTCACCAGAGCCGCTACGTCCTCGCGGTGGCGCGTCAACACATGTTCAAGGTGCATGCGCACAAGACGGACTTCCAGACGGAAAGCGTCCTGCTGTTCTTTGCGCCGCATAATCTCCAATGGATCAGTGGCGGCCTCCATGATGCTTTCCAGGGTATTGTTGACCAGCTTTTCGGCCATATTGAGGTTGGGAACCACCTCGTAGACGACCTCATGTAGTGACACGTCAGATTTAGTATCGGGCATATGAACTCAACAGATACCAAGCGGATGAATACTTATAAATCGGCCTGTCTCAGAAAACTTTAGTCGATAGTGACCGTAAACGCCGTCGTGGGTCATGACACGACGCAGCGCTTCTGCCGGGAACACCACCCGTCGGCCGTCAAGGCTGTACGTATAGACCTGGGCTATGCGCCCCTCGTAGTGCGCCAGGCACGCCTCATAGGAGAGGTTAATCACCACATCAATCGTCTGCATCGCCTGTTTTCCTCGCCTCTGAGGCTCACTCGTCCAACGTTAACTTGCACGACCGACTTGCCTCACCGATACTTTACGATACTTCTTTATTTTCATGGAGCGCTTGCCATGACAATCGCCGTGCTGGGAGCTGCCTCTCTATCCGCTTGGGCATCACCCACGTTTAATGCAGGTTCGGCCAAGGTCACAACGGCTGAGCCCAAAGCGGCTAACGCGTCATCTGCAGAGCCGGAAGCCTCATCCGACGAAGTCTCATCCGACAATGCGACCCGCGGTGAGTCTGCGGGCCCAAAGCGCGCCGACGGTACGCCGATGGCCCCAGAAGAAATTGAACAGTTGGAGCAGCTCAAGCAGACCGACCGTGAAGTCAGACAACACGAGATGGCTCACCAGACGGTTGGCGGTGCTTATGCAGGCGGGGCAAGCTACGATTACGAGGTAGGCCCTGACGGACAGCGCTACGCTGTTGCTGGCGAGGTATCGATCAATTACGGCCCGGTGCCCAACGACCCCAAGGCCACCATCGAGAAAATGCAAACCGTGATTGCCGCCGCGCTGGCTCCCGCCGATCCTTCGCCAAAGGATTATCAGGTCGCCGCCCAGGCCAGGCAATACCTGCTTGAAGCCAAGCTTGAAGCGGCCATGCAGACAAGCGAAATGGCCCAGGCACGCGCCAGCGCCGAAGGTAAATCACCGACCAGCGATGCAATGACTGACAGTGCACTGAACCCCAGTAATGCGCCAAGCGCCGCTTAAGCCCTACGCCTGACTGTTAATGTATCTTTCCAAGCGCGTTCCAATCGGCTCGTCTCGGCCACGCGGCTAGCCATTGTGGCAGTTCATTAGCAGGCATGGGGCGTGCGATACCGTAACCTTGTGCCAACTCACAGCCCAGGGCGATCAGCGCTTTTGCATGCCCCAGCGTCTCAACCCCTTCCGCCAGCATCGGCCGCTGAAAGCGATTTGCCATATAGATCACGCTTTCCACAATCGCCATGTCGTCCGCATCGCTTAACATATCGCGGACAAAGCTCTGGTCGATCTTGATCAGGTTCACCGGCAGTTGGCGCAAGTGGGTTAGTGATGAGAAGCCGGTACCAAAATCATCAATCGCAAAGTTGACCCCCAAGGCCTGGCATTTCGCCATGGTGTTCAACGCCGCTTGAATGTCATGCATCGCCGCGCTTTCCAGCACTTCGAGCTTGAGCATGGCCGGTGGCACACTGGGGTAACACGCTAACAACTCACCAAGGCGCTGGCTGAAGTTGTCCAGAAGCAAGTGCGAGGGGCTGATATTGACGTTGACGGGCAGCGAAATTCCCGCCGCTTTCCACTTCACCAGTTGTCGCATCGCCTCTTTCAACACCCACTCACCCAGGTCAACCTCAAGCGGCGTCGCCTCAATAGTGGGCAGAAACTGGCTGGGTGCCAGCAGTCCTCTTTCGGGGTGCTGCCATCGAATCAGGGCTTCCACCCCCACGACCTGCCCGGAACGCATATCGACTTGCGGCTGGTAATAAAGCCGCAGCTCATCGTTTGCCAATGCGTCCACAAAGCGCTGGCGTTGCTCGTGGCGGACCTGCAGCAGACGGTCATGGTTCGGATCAAAGACATGGAAGTTATCACGCCCCCGCTGCTTGGCCCGGTACATCGCCTGATGGGCATGGCGTAACAAGCCATCGCCCTGCGCCGGGTCGTTAGGATAAAACGTCACCCCCAGACTGACCGTCAGGTGGACCGTATGTCCTTCAATGAAAAGCGGTCTCCGAATGGAGGCCAGCAGCTTTTCGAGGAATACGTCGTCCACACCATGATGGAGCAGCAGCACAAACTCATCACCGCCTACCCGAGCCAGCACATCGTCGCCAAACAGCAGATGACTGATACGCTGCGCAAAGCTCGAGAGCAGCGCGTCGCCCACGCTGGAGCCAAGACGGTCGTTAATGGCTTTAAAAAGGTCGATATCCAGGGAACATACCGCCAGCGACTGCTGCTTGTTTTCAGCGTGCTGTATGGATTCCTGGATAAGCTGTGTCAGCAGTTGCAGGTTGGGCAGTCCCGTCAATGCATCAAAGTACACTTCCCGGTTAAGATGCCGCGCATGGGCAGGAATCGCGGATAGATCCGCCAGAACGATCACATGGTGATCAACGTTACCCTCGGCGTCGCGCACCCGATTGATCGACATCATGCCGGGATAAAACTGACCGTCGTGGCTACAGTAACTCACCTGACTTTTACTACGATCACGAAGATGAAGCTCTTCACGCATCAACCGGGTGGTGCGGCTATCGTCCAACGGCAGAATACTGAATGCCTCGGGCGTCTTGCCCTCCACAGCGTCCAGCATGCAGCCGGTCAGTTCACTGAAGGCCGGATTGACATCGATCACGCGGTTTTCTGCGTCGGTTATAATTATGGCCTCGTTAGCATGCAGGAAAGCCGCTTGGGCGGGTCCTAGGGCGGGCAGGCGAGTAGCGTCCGAGTCGTCGGGCTGATCGGCTTCGCCTGGGGATAGCGATAAAGCATGGGAATGAGGCAAAGACTGCGCCTTTGGCGTCGTGAAAGACTGGCTCATACGTCCCAGCGCTCCTCAATTTATAATAGTCGTCAATGTATTTTTAGCTGCGTCAGAGGCCTCCCCATACACAGCAGGTTCATTATATCATCACCTACTGTTAAACCCTGCGCGACACGACAATCGTCGCTAATCAACGCATTACAAAACGCCAGGCACTGTCCTTCAGTCACAGTTCATATCAAGAGGGCGCTCCAGTGAGCGCCCTCTATGGTTTATATCGGCCTAACTAAGCATAACTTGATGGCTGTCGCGCACCTGATACGTATTCATTCTTCGGGTCATATCATCAGCCTGCTCATCCAGCGAACGACTGGCCGCCGCGACTTCTTCCACCAAGGAAGCATTTTGCTGAGTGACGTCCTCCAGTTGAACCATGGCCCGATTAATTTCCTCAATGCCCGATGATTGCTCATGGGTCGCCGAGGCCATCTCATCCATCAAGCCCGCCATCTGCTTAACGCGCTGGGCGATACGTTCCAGCGTATTGTTGGTTGATGTTACCAGGGTTTCGCCCTCGGCAATCTTGTTCACGTTGTTATCGACCAGTTGACGAATCTGGCTCGCTTCGTCAGCGCTCCGGCTGGCCAGCTTGCGTACTTCATCGGCCACCACCGCGAAACCACGCCCATGTTCACCCGCTCGCGCGGCCTCAACCGAGGCATTCAGCGCCAGCAAGTTGGTCTGGAAAGCAATATTGTCAATCGTCGCGACAATGCTGGTGACTTGTTCATTGGCTTGCTGAATGAGCTGCATGGCTTGCTGGGCTTGCGACGCCACATGAGTCGCCTCTTTGGCTTCCTCGGCCACTTCGCCAGTCATCTTCTGAGCCTGTTGGGCGTTGTCAGAGCTCTGGCGGACCGTCGCTGTGATCTGCTCCATACTCGACGCGGTCTGTACCAGCGAAGCAGACTGCTCTTCCGTCCGCTGAGCAAGGTCCTGGTTTCCTTGCGCGATCTGATTGCTGGCCACCGCCACCGACTGTGCGTTGTGTTTGATCTCAGCCACCAGGTTCTCAGTTACCGCCGACGATTCATTGAAGGCGCGATACAGCTGCGATAATTCATCGCTACCCGGCACTTTCAAACGCTGGGTCAGATCGTTACCGCGCGTCTCAATGCTGGACAGTGCCAGATGCAGCGGTTGCGTAATTGCCCGTACAATCAATGCGGCAACGCCTATCGCCACCAAACTGGCCACCAGCGCAATCCCCGCATATTGCCAGAGCGCCTGCTGAGCTTCCTGACGCAACGCGGCTGTTTGAGTCACTATCGAATCCGCCACCTGGTCTTCTAATGCCTTCAAACGGCCGATCTTCACTGTCTGCCATTCGAACCATTCCTCTGGGTCCACGCCGTAGCCGCCCTCGCTGGCTTGGCTGATGGCAAGTTCGCGCCGCTCCAGAAGTCGCTCGATCTCCGCACCGCTTAGCGCTTGAGCAAGCTGTTCGCGACTTGCTTCACTGGTCAGGACCCGAAAGCTATCCAAAAAGGCCTGTTCCTCGCCGAGCAGTGATAAAAAGCGTCGCAACATCTCGGCTGACATGCCATCCGCAGCAAACGCATTCGACAGCAGCGCCCGTTCGATACCGGCCAGGTCCTTGGCTTCCAATAGCTGATAATAAGCGCTCAGTTGGCGGGTGATATCACCTTCCTGAGTGAGATGCGCCAACGTACCTACAAACGCCATCAGTTGGCCGTTAATGCCGGTATAGTGACCAAGCGCCTCCCCCATCGTCACCTCCAGGTCATCAACGCGATCGCGAAGCGCCGGCTGGCGTTGCCAACGTTCATCAATCTCGCGCAGTTGCTGCTGGACGGAGAGCGTCAGCTGCGATTGATCCAGGGAAGCCCGCTCGTTATGAAACGCCTCGGCGGCCTCATCGGTATTGGGTCGCTGCTGGCGAAGCCGGTTGCCAAACGCGTCACCCTCGCTGCCTAAAAATCCAGCCGTCATCCCACGCTCTAACTGCATCTGATGAACAACATCACCGGCACGCTGAGCAAGCTCAGTCATTGCATGGAGGCGGTCAAACTCCTGCAGCGAAGTACGACGTTCCATGATCCCCTGAATGGCAAACCAGGCCAACGCGAGCAACGGCAATAGCAACACGCAGGCGAATTTGAGCCGCATCGGCATGCGGTTAACGATAGTTTTCATTGCTTAGCCTCAAACTGATAGCGTCGTTAGTGAGGTAAGCGGCATGCTCGCGTTTTTGTTATCGCGTCGTGTAACGCTTTGAACTGAGTGTGCCGCATCATGTCACGTAGTTAAATACGCTTAATGCTCATGGATTAGGTAGGTAGTCAAAACGAAGCATATTATAGGGAGCTGGAATGCACGCTAATTGACCCAGGTCATGAAACCAAAGAGTTATTAGACACGTTCAAACCTATCGTGGGGCGCTCACGGAGCGGGGCTTGCGGCACCCAGAAAGCGTTGCTGCCAGTAGTCGATATCCAGCGGCACGCTCACCACTTCACGGCCGCTGCCGGGGGCGTGAATCATCTGCCCCTGCCCGCGGTAAATGCCCACGTGAGTGGCTTTCTGGCGTGAACCAAAAAACAGCAGATCACCCGGGCGCGGAGCATTCGCCGTTGGCAGTTGGCGAAACTGCTGGTCGGCGGTACGAGGCACACGGATCCCCGCCGCTTGATAGACCATCTCGACCAGTCCGGAGCAGTCCAGACCGTCGGGTGAGTTACCGCCAAAGCGGTAGGGAGTGCCCAGCGCTTGCTGGGCATGGGAAAGAATCAACGCACGCTCCATGGACAAGCCCTCAGCCTCGTCAAGGCGTTCATTCAGGTCTGTCTTGTGACTGGCGCAGCCTGACACCATCATGAGGATTAACAAACCTACAATAGGCAAGCTGCGCGCGAAGGGCATGGAGGCATCTCTACTTTGACCGGTTAGTCTATAGCATGGCGCAAAGATCGAGACGCTGCCAAATCGATTAGATAATCGCGTGGCGTACCCGGGCGGATATCCACTCCGACACCAGTACGGTGGCAAAGATCATGACGAAAATCACGCTGACCTGATCCCAGGCAAGGCTGTTGATCGAAGCGTTCAACTGCAAACCGATACCGCCCGCCCCCACCAGGCCCAGCACAGTCGATTCGCGGATATTGATATCCCAACGGTAAACGCTGATACCGGCAAATGCTGGCATGACCTGGGGCAACACACCATAGTTCATTACCTGCATACGGCTCGCACCGGTCGCGCTGATCGCCTCGACCGGCGTGGGATGAATCTCTTCGATGGATTCGTAGAGCAGCTTACCCACAAAGCCGATGGAACGCAGAGCGATGGCAATAATCCCTGCCAGCACGCCGGGACCCAGGATGGTGACCAGCAACATTGCCCAGATCAGCGAGTTGATCGAGCGTGACGACACAATCACCACCAACGCGGCGCTGCGTATAAGCGGATGCGGTGTCGTATTGCGAGCCGCCAGAAACGCCACTGGAAAGGCCATGACAATGCCCAGCGCCGTGCCCAGGGTGGCAATGTTCAGGGTGTCCCACATGGGCTTCCATAGCACATTGGCATAGCCCCACTCGGGTGGGGTCATGCGGCTGATCAGATCGGCTCCCTGGCGGCCAGCGTCGTCGACGAACACCCACATGGTATTGTCGGAAATCAGCTTCCAGCAGAGCAGAAACAGGCTGACCCCTGCCAGCCAGGCCAGGTACTGGAGCCATTGCGCGCGGGTCGTACGCCGCCGCCAGACCGGCTGACCCTGAGATGAGGTGGAAACGGGCATTCAACTACTCCACAAAGTATCGATTCAGAAAAGACTGATTCAGGGGGTTACTGGGTCCAGCGACGGACATGACTCGAGGCGTACTCGCACAGCAATACGATGGCGATGATGATCAGCAGGATCGCCGCTGAGGTATCGTATTCGTAGCGGCTCAGCGAGGTGTTCAAGGTGGCGCCGATACCTCCTGCCCCGACAATCCCGATTACCGAAGATTCGCGGAAGTTGATATCCAGGCGGTACATGGAAAGCCCGATCAAACGTGGCATGACCTGGGGTTGAATCGCGTGATTCATGGTTTGCCACCAGTTGGCGCCCGTGGCGCGCACTGCCTCAACCTGACGCCAGTCCAGGTCCTCGATGTCTTCGGCCAGCAGCTTGGCCATGAAACCAATCGTCGCAAACGCCAGGGTGATCATGCCGGCAAAAGGCCCAAAGCCGAACATCACCACGAACAGGATGGCGATGATGACCTCCTGAAAAGTGCGCGACACCGCAATGATCGCCCGGCAGACTGTGTAAATCGGCAATGGCGAAATATTGCGCGCGCCCCCCAACCCGACGGGTATCGCCAGCAGCACCCCAATCACCGTGGAGGTCAGCGTCATGGTCAAGCTTTCCAGCAAGCCCGCAACGATATCGTCGTAACGGCTGACAAAATCGGGCTGCATAAACGCGCCCAGAAAATTCACCGCACGGCCCGCCCCCTCAGCCACGCGCTCCCAGTCCACCTCTACCGAGGCGAGCGCCAACACAAGATACACCCCCACTCCGAGGACAATGCCCCAGCGCAATCGCGGGCTTGCGATCAGTGGAAGCCGGCGCCACTCGCCGCGGTGTGCCGCTTGCTGGCGCGCCGTCAACATCTCGGCCTGCTCGTTCATCGTGCGCCTCCGACGGCCATTGCGGGGGCCGCGCTGTACGAGGCTGTATCGGGCGGGTCATCGCTAACCTCGTCATCCATTGGTTCGGGTGTGGTATCCCAGTCCTCCTCGCCATAGATCGTAGTGAGAATCTCGCTGGTGAGCTCACTGGGGTCACCGTCAAAGACGATTTCCCCCGCCCGCAGTCCGACGATGCGGTCGGCAAATTGCTTCGCCAGCGCCACATCATGGATATTGATAATCGCCCCCAGGTCACGCTCGGCACACAGCTCACGAATCAAGCGCATGATTTGGCGAGAGGTTTTCGGGTCAAGGCTGGCGGTGGGTTCATCGACCAACAGCAGCTTGGGGCTCTGCAACAGGGCCCGGGCGATCCCCACACGCTGACGCTGACCGCCCGATAGCGCATCGGCACGCTTATCGATGGCGTGCGTCAAGCCAACCCGCTCCAACAGCCGAAACGCTTCCACGACCGCTTCCTGAGGGTAGCGGCGCAGAAAGCTGCGCCAGAAACCCACGTAACCCAACTGACCTGAGAGCACGTTTTCCATCACGGTGAGTCGATCAACCAGGGCATACTCCTGGAAAATCATGCCCATGGAACGCCGCGCATGGCGCAGCTTGTGGCCGGAAAGCTTGGTAATTTCGGTATTTTCCAGGCGAATGCTGCCCTGGGTAGGCTCAACCAGCCGGTTAACACAGCGAATCAGGGTGCTTTTACCGGCGCCGGATGGCCCGATCAGCGCCATCACCTGTCCCTTGGGCAGGGTTAACTCTATATTGGCCAGCGCCCGATCGCCGGTGGGGTAGCGCTTGGCTACGCCGCTTAGTGTCAACATTTTCCACCTCAAACATATAAAGAAACGGCCAGAAAGGGGAGCCTTCCTGGCCGGTTAACAACGTCCACCTGGCGATCAGTCGCAGTCGTAGGTCACCCCATTGGCATCAGCGATGGTGCGAATCACTTCCCAGTTATCCTGATAGGTAATGGGGATAAACTGGGCTTCGCCGGAGTTGGAGAATTCTTCCTCCAGGGCGGTGCCTTCCCAGTCATAGCTGAAGAAGGCGTCCTGAATGTCCTGCGCCAGTTCGGGTGCCAGGTTATGGGCCGTACCGTAGGCAGTGGTCGGGAACGTTTGCGAGGTATAAATGACATCGTAATCACCTTCTTCCACGACGCCACGCGACAGCATCCGACGCGCTACCGAGTTGGCGATGGCCGCGGCCTCATAGTCTTCGTTGACCACGCCTAGAACAGAGTTGTCATGTGAACCCGAGAACGCTGTCTCAAAATCTTCTCCCGCTTCCATGCCGTATTCGGAACGCAGTAGCGCTGAAGGCGCACGGAAGCCCGAGTTGGACGTCTCGGAGGTGAATGCCAGTTGGCGGCCCTGCAAATCTTCAACGGACTCAATACCGCTACCCGGGTAGGTGATAATTTCCATTTCATAGCCAAAGCTGCCGTCCTCGGCGGCCATCATGGCAAACGGACGGAAACCACCGCAGTTGACCGCTACTGGCACACCACCCGTATTAAAACCGGCGACGTGCAAACGGCCCGCACGCATGGCTTCCTGCTGGGCAGCGTTGGACTGTACCGGGAAGAACTGCACCTCTTTACCTGTGGCGTCACTCAAATGATCCAGGAAGTCAGACCAGACATCGGCATAGACAGCGGGATCTTCGACCGGCGTATAGGCAAACACCAGCGTGTCCGGGTCTACCCACTGGGCGTCATCGCTGGGGACATCTGCCATCAGATCGCCGTCCGCATCCTGATAGCGGCTGGAAAGATCGGCCTGAACCGCCACGGCTGAAAAGGCAAAGGCACTGGCAACGGCGGCGCTAATGAGGGTACGAGGAAGAGATAACGTCTGCATGGATCACCTGATGCGTTGTTAGAAGACACAACGATACTGACGCGCTCAGATGACAGAGGCGGGACATTCAGATGACCCATTGGTGACGTTTTGACGACCGTAATGTGTCATTACGCTTTCAAGCTGGCAGCGTTGCGGCTACGTCGCTCGACAAACAGGCTGTTGCCAGGAATTTTTTTGGCCTGTTGCTTTAACTCCGAGAGTTCGGCAGCGACATCCAGGGCCTTACAGTCGGCGACGGGTGGAATCGGCTTGACGGCAATCGAGACGCTGACAAACGGAAAGAAGCTGATTGTCCCCTGCCGGTTTTCGATGTGGATTCCGCCACGCTTGCGGTCGTCCTCTTCATAAAATCCCGGCGCCATCAGCTCCATATGATGCAGGATCTGCTGGCAGGCTTTTTCCCAATGCGCCAACGGCAGTAGCAGCATGAAATCATCCCCGCCGATATGGCCGATGAAGCCACCGACGCTATCGGCCTGAGCCTCCAGCAGCCGGGATAACGCAATGATCATGTGATCGCCCCGGGCATAGCCGTAGGCGTCGTTAAAAGCCTTGAAATTATCCAGGTCGACGTAAGCAGCGGCCACCCCCTCACCGGCATTCAGGTAGCGGCCAAGGGTTTCATTGATCAGGATATTGCCCGGCAACCCGGTAAGCGGGTTGGCATGGCGCGCCTGGCGAACCTGGATGGCAGTAATTTCACGCAGCAAGTCGACAATATTGCCCATGCCCAGGTAGTGGCTATTTTCATCGACAATCACAAAGTCTTCCTGCTCGATATCGCGGCTATCCGTCAGTTGCTGACTCAATATATCCAGCGGGGTACTGGCATTAGTGATCAATGACTTGGTATCGGCGACATCCAGCACGCACCGCTTGGCATAAAGCGCATGGCTGTAGGGGTTGGTAAACAAGGTGAGAAACGCATTACGGCGCACCACGGCCACTGGCCTGCCGTCATCGACCACCGCTACGCAGCGAAGACTCGACTGCTGTCGAAAGCGCTCGGCCAGCGTAAGAACAGCACAGCTAGGGGTGACCGCTTCAATCGCCTGACAGATCGAACGGGCCGTTCGTCCCGCTGGGTTTGCCAGCGGTTTAGCGGCAGGCAGCCGCATATGCAGCTGAAGCGGAGGCTCCGCGCTGGGTCTGGCAAAATAAAACCCTTGCAGCAAGGCCAGGCCACGATCGAGCTCCCACAGGCACAGGTGCTCAGCGGCGGTTTCAACGCCCTCCGCTATCAATTGGCAGTCCAGACTACGCGCAACATCCAGAATAGAGCGTAGAAACTCGCGCTTGGCGGCCTCCTGATCGATGCCCGAAATAAAGTGGCGATCCAGTTTGACGAAGTCCGGGCGCAGTTCCGACCAGTGGCGCAGGCTTGAGTGGCCCGCGCCGAGATCATCCAAGGCCACTTGAAAGCCCATGTCGCGATAGTGATCCACTGCCTGGCGCATCAACTGGTAATCATGAATGGGCACGTGCTCGGTGAGTTCGATCACTACGCGCTCTGGAGGAAGGCCGCTTTCGCGAATAAAGCCTAGCGTCAATCCTTCGCGAAAATCACGTTCCAGGATGGTGAGCGGCATGACGTTCAGAAATAGTAGACTAGGCAGCTCGAGTTCGGCAAAGCGTCGTATGGCCAAGCGACGGCAAAGCAGGTCCAACTCAACCAGAAGCCCTGCCTGAGTGGCGACTTCAAACAACCGCAGCGGCGAATAAAGCGGAGAAGAGCGAGGCCCACGAACCAGTGCCTCGTACCCATAGATGGCTTGCTGGCTGGCATCCACAATGGGCTGAAAAAGGACCTGCAAGTCTTCTGTATGAATGATGCGATTGAGCCATTGCGCTTCTTGTGCGGTCATTGCCTGTTCGTCACATTAAATAACAATCGGATATCCCTAGCGTTTTTATCCATGAGATAAGCTTGGGCCAATACCGTGACGAAATGATGACAGACGCTATAACTCCTAACGCGCCGGTATATCGGGCGGTGGAAAACAGGCTTCTCCTCCGCTGGCGTCCAACTGGCGAATGTCGACCGGGCAGCCGAGTTCGTCGAGGGTCACTAGCCCGATACCGCTGGCGTTCCAGAGGCGTTCGCCAGCACTTGCACGGTCGGGATCACGGGGGTGAACACTCAGCTTGCGGCGCTTGGTAAACCAGTTGAGCGGTGACCAGGGGGCATACAGCCAGCGATTGAGCCGGTCAAAGGTGTCCAACAGCGAATCAGGAAAGGTATTTTTGACCCCGCTGGAAGTGATCTGCCATAGCCTGGGCGCATGCTTGCGGTGACGCACCACGATGTCGTAGGCAAAGGAGTAGTGCACATCGCCGGACAGGATCACGTAGTTGCCGGGCGTTTTGGAATGCTGCCAAATCTGCAATAGTACGTTCGCAGCCCCGCGATGCGCCATCCAGTTTTCGGCGTCGACCATCAGCGGTTTGCCAGCCAGGGTAAACAGCTTCTGGATACCTTCGATCAGCTTGACGCCAAACATCGGCGCGGGTGAAATGATCACTGCGCTGGGCGCCCCGATCAACGCCTGCTGCATTTCAATCAACGCCTCCCAGTCCATCAACCCGGAAGGACGCTGCGGGTGTCGCTCGTTACGCCAGCGGCGCGTACGGGTGTCCAGCACGATCAATGGCGGTTCGCCGGAGACCTGAAACGCCCACCCCTGAAACGCCAGCAGGCGGTCAATCAGGCCGTCTTGCGCCACGTTGGCGAGATAGCCGGTGCTGTCTACCGACTCGAGCATCGCCTTGGTCTCGTCAATCAGCGGGTTGAGCTTTTCAGGCGCGTTACCCCACCCCTGACAAAGCAGGTAAGCGATCAAGGCATTGCCGATAATCTGCTTCGAGAACGGGTGACCGTAGGCACTTTGCTCCCATTCAGCGGTCAGATTCCAGTCGTCGGTTACATCATGATCGTCGAAGATCATCAGACTGGGCAAATGCGCCATGGCGCGCGCACACTGAGGCAAACCCGCCACAAACGCCTCGATCACGCCCTGCTCCTGCTGATAAAGCGCGTCGTCCTTGTCACCCAGTGACGGCTGAGAGGGCGCAATAACCTGCCATGCCACGGGCGACCAAACCAGGCAATACATGGCCAACATTTCGCCCAGCGTCATCAGATGATTCTGCGCATTGGCCGAGGTAAAGACGGGCTTTTTCACGCCGCCAAAAAAGCGTTCGCGAAGCGCCACGTTGCTGGTGGTATCCGGTAGTAACTGGCTGCGCTGATAGTAGCTGTCGGGGGACGTATAGAGCGCCTGGCTGTCACTGATGGTCGCCCCTTCCAGATACTCATCGACCAACCCCAGGCGTTCCGTCAGGGCATGAATCGCGCGCAGCATCGGCCCTGCCACGTCATCCACATACACCTGATCGCCGGTCATCAGCAGCCAAGCGGGCCATTCGCCTGGCGTCGTCTGACGCTCGGCCAACCATTGGTCAGCACGCACCAGACCGTCGGCGCTATCATGGTGGGGCTTGCGGCAGGAGCCGTGCATCAAGCGATGATGGCGCGAGGCAATCACAAACCCCGGGTAGTCCTGGCCGTCGTAGCATAACCACGGCGCCCACTCAGGAAGTGACTGGTAACCACCATCGCGCTGCTGCACTTTCAGGTCATAGGCAATGCGCTCATCGCGGGGCAAGGGGCTCGCCAACGGCACGTCGATCAAATGGATAAACGCATGTTGCCCGACAGGCAGGCATTGCTGATAAGCCGCGAGCGGATACGTCTGTGCTCGCGGCCCGTCGGGATGCAGCACCAGGGACATGGTGAGCGGCCGCGACGTCAGGCACCACATCACCCACCGTGAAGGGGTGATGCGGCGCAGAATGGGGCCAACCAATACATCCGGGAGGACTGCCGCGTGGTGGTTCATGGATCGCTCCTTGCCTGTTCGGTGTTCGTGACGCGTTTTCAGCGGCTATCCGGGCGACGAATCACGACGACGGGTAGCGTGATGGTGACCGCCAACCCGCCCAAAGCGGCCCGCTCAAGTTGCATATCGCCACGATACAGAGCGACCAGATCAGCAACGATAGAAAGCCCCAAACCACTTCCCGAACGTTTCTCATCCAGCCGTTTGCCCCGCTGCAGCGCTGCCTGGCAATCAGCTGGGGACATTCCGGGGCCATCGTCGCTGACACACAGCTGGAGGTGTTCGCCATGTGCCTCCAGGGTCAGAATAACCTCGCCCTTCGCCCAACGCAGAGCGTTATCCAGAATATTGCCGACAATCTCCTGGGCATCCTGGGCATCCATGTGCGCTTGCATATCGCGCGGCAGGGTATGCTCAAGGTGGATATCGCGGCGCTGGGCCAGCCTTGCCAGTCCGTTTATCAGCGGCGCCAGGGCTTCATTGAGCGACACGGGCGCCACCCTACCGCCCTCACCGGCCGCCGAGGCGCGTGCCAGATGGTGGCGCACGGCGCTGTCGATGCGCGTCAGCTCCGCTTCCCAGGCGCTCTGCTGCTCGGCCGGTGCCTGACGGGCCAGCAGACGCATCACACTGAGCGGCGTCTTCAGCGCGTGGGCCAGATTGCCAGCGGCATGGCGACCACGTTCTATCAAGCGTTGGTCACGGGCCAGTACGGCGTTCATGGTGGTGGCCAGGCCGGCCAACTCATCGGGCAGCCGGGTATCCAGTTGCTTGGCCTCGCCGTTTTCCACCTCGCGCAGGTTGGCTCGCATACGCCGCAACGGCGCCAGCCCCCAGCGAATCTGTAACGCCAGCACCGTCATCAGCAGCGTGCCCAAGCCGACTAAACCGCCCCATAACCACTGCTGAAACTGGCGCACATTGTCCATCAATGCCTGGTTTTCTGCCGCAACGCTGATATGCAGCGGCTGCTCGAGCGGTGCCAGCTGTATATCGCGCTCGACCAGGCGCAGCGAACTTGCCCGGGGACCGTTCACGGTTCGGGCAATGAGCGTGTTGCCGTCATGGGTCGGCAGGCGCTGATCCCATAGCGAGCGCGAGGTGAGCGTGTGCTGCTGACCGTCGGTCATCTGCCAATACCAGCCGGAGTAAACCTGATCGAAACGCGGATCACCCAGATCGCGATCAAAGATCAGTCGCTGCTCGACACGGTCAAAGGCGACCCCGGCGATGACCACATTGAGCAAGGCTTCCAGGCGATCATCGAAGGCCTGCGTCGCCGACTCACGGTAGTGATGGGACAGCAAGAACCCCGCTAAAGGCAGCCCGACGATGACGATCACCAGGGTCGCCACTAATAGACGGCTGGCGATTGAGCGACGCGCAATGCGGCCCTGCCAATATGGCCAGGGCATCATCCCGCCGCCGGCTGCTCGGCCAACAGGCGGTAGCCCTGGCCGCGCTGGGTGACAATACGCCATGCGCCCAACTTGCGTCGTAATCGGCTGACCTGAACATCAATGACGTTGGAATCGGGTTCATGGTCACGGTCGTAGACATGTTCGGACAGCTCGGTGCGGCTCACCACCCGGGGCGCGGCGTGCATCAAATAGCTCAACAGTCGCGTTTCCTGGGCGGTCAGCGATACGGGGCGGCCCGCTAGCGCCACGTGCTGGGTATGGGTATCCAGGCTTAACTCTCCCATCCTGAGCACCGGGTGGGCGTGCCCGTGGCTGCGGCGAACCAGCGCACGCAGGCGAAACAGGACCTCAGCGGATTCAAACGGCTTGGTGACATAGTCGTCGGCGCCAGCGGAAAAACCGGCCGCTTTATCGGCCCAACGTTCACGCGCGGTTAAAATCAGTACCGGCAGATCAATGCCGTCTTCGCGCCATGCCGCCAGCCAACGGATGCCGTCACCGTCGGGCAGTCCAACGTCCAGAATCAAGCTGTCGTACGCTTCGGTGCGCACCAGAAAGTCGGCTTCCTGACCGTTGAACGCATGCTCTACCAGCCAGTCACCATCGCGTAATGCCTGGCCAAGTTCGCGGGCTAACGCCTGGTCATCCTCTACCAACAAACACTTCATCGGCTCACCACTGTTTCTGCCTTCTATTCCGTGCGGCGCATGTCGTTGATCCTGACGCCTTCCATCTCCATAAGCTGCCCGGTCTGACCATCAAATTCAAACTCTACCACCTGGTTTTGCGGACCCAGCAGCTTGATTTCATACTCGACGTAGCTACCTTCACGCTCGACCTCAACTTCCAGTACCTCGCCGATATAATGAGCCTCCAACCAATCGAGAATGGTTTCCAGAGATACCACCTCACCCTCGCTGACCTCCCCGTGAAGCGTCTCCCACGAGGAATCAGAAGACGCCTGCCCCGTGACCAGGCCAAGCACCATTATCCCCACCAGCATCATGCGGCGCAGTGCAGGCGGCGTATCACGGCATGGCCGCGTTGTCAGGAGGGAGGTCACATGTTTCATTGTCACACCATGCCAAAGTCAACATGAACGCTAGATGAACCGCTTTGTCAGCTTAAGGAAAGCATAGTGGGGGTATAACGTCACTGTCGCATTCGCCGAATGCCGTTTACCACCTCGAATGGAAAGAAGGAATTAACCATGAATACGATGAAAAAAATGCTGATCATCCCGGGCTCTGCGTTACTGCTTACAGCAGCGGTGGGCACAGCCCAGGCGGACTCTCTGGCGATGGACCGGATTGACGATGTGCTGACCCACGCCAATGATTATGGCTTTACGCATTTTGAAGAAGTCAGCATCAATAGTCGTGGCCGCGCAGAAGTCGAAGGCTGGCTCGACGATGAGTGGTACGCCGATGTCAGCTTTTCAATCGATGACGGCGAAACGCTGGAAGAAAAACGCGAACGGCTAATTACCGGTGCCTGGGGCATGAGCGAAGACGATATTCGCCAGGCGCTGAACGTCGCCAGCCAGGAAGGTATGGTCGAGTTTGAAGACATGGATATCGACGAAAGCGGCGTTATCGAGATTGAAGGGCGCGATGAAAACGGTCGTGAACTGGAAATCAGCGTCCGCCAGGGTTCCTACGATATCACCCAGATGGACCGCGACTGATCGTTAACTGTGTCGCTTCACGGGCTTCCAGTGGGGAGCCCGTTTGCGTTCTAGGCCCCTGCCACAGATTAATGCCTGATGAAATACCTGCAGAGACGGCCTCTTCCATATCAGCAGTAAGCGTGTTACCAACGGCCGTGATAATGACGCTTTATACCCCCGCTTGCCCTGGGAATTCTGCCATGATCAGCCATTGCCTGAACGCCAGACCACGCCAGCCCGAGAACAACGCTTGAAGCCGCCTAACTACCTGGAAGGTGTGACGTCGGCACATCATGAAGCAATATTGCGTGACCTCGCCTGGCTGGTCGTGACACCGGATATCGTGGCGTTCCCGCCCTCCAGTCCATTTTCAGGCCGCCCTAGCCAGTCCGAGCTGGGGCTGAGTGACGCCCTGGAAGCCTGGCTGAATGGTTTGGCAATCCCTGAGCTGGCCCGCCATGGCCGCCAGTCGAGCCGCATGGGGCACTATCACGAAAAGCTATGGCATTGGCTGCTGGACCGCGCGCCCAATACGTGCCTGCTGGCTCATAACGTGCGGATTACCCGCAAGCGCATTACCTTGGGCGAACTGGACATGCTCTACCGCAGGCGGGATCAACCTGCTCCGGTGCATCTGGAAGTGGCGATCAAGTTTTATCTCGGGTTACCTGAAGGGCCTGGAGAAGCCACCAGCCAGAGCCGCTGGATAGGCCCGGGCGGTCTGGACAGCCTGGCTCTGAAATACTGCCATTTGCAGCGTCATCAGTTGCCACTTTCTTCCACAATACCCGCACAGGAAACACTCGGCCATTGGCTAGCCCCTCGGGATACAGGATATACAGAAACAGGCCTGGGCGGGCAGCTCACCCAGCGGCTGGCCATGCCGGGCGTGCTGTTTTATCCATGGCACGCGCCCATGCCATCGCCTGAGGGTGCCACTACTGCACACCGCAGAGGACGCTGGTGCCACGTCAGCGACTGGCCAGCGCTTGCCTCTACCCTACCCGCTGATTTTCTGGTGGCCTGGCTCGAAAAACCGCACTGGTTGGCGCCGCCAACGTTTGACGCCTTCAAACCAGCGTCAGAATCACTGATACCGCTATTGGCGATGGCCCGGTATCAGCCGCAGCAGGTCATGATGTATCTGCCGTCAACCCAGCGCTGCGAGCGGCTGTTTATCGTGCCCGACAACTGGCCGCGTCAGGTACCTTTGCCACCGCGTTTGCAACCGCGTTAAACCACCACCAGATTATCGCGGTGAATCAACTCGTGAGCCTCCACGTAGCCAAGGATGGCTTCAATTTGATGGCTTGGCTTACCCGCTAGCTGACGGGCTTCGTCGGCCCCGTAGTTGACCAAGCCTTTCGCCACGGTCGTGCCTTGCTCATCGACACAGGCCACCATATCGCCGCGCTTGAAGCTGCCCTGGACGGTGCGCACGCCAACGGCCAGCAGGCTGGAGCCTTTATCGCGCAGCACCTTGACCGCGCCAGGGTCCAGCACCAGCGTGCCGCGCACCTGGAGTTGCCCCGCCAACCAGCGTTTACGTGCTGCGATGGGGGCTTGCTCCGGGCGCAGCAACGTGCCCAGCGCCTCGCCCGCCATAACCCGGGTGATGACATCGGGCTGCCGACCACTGGCGATTACCGTGACCGCACCGGATCGGGCCGCCAATTGAGCGGCGCGCACCTTGGTGGTCATGCCGCCCCGCCCCAGCGACCCGCCACTACCCGCAACGGCCGCCAGGCGCGGGTCGTCGGCCCGGGCCTCACCAATCAGCTGTGCGGTGGGTACGTGGCGGGGATCAGCGTCGAACAAGCCTTCCTGGTCAGTCAGCAGCAGCAGGGCATCGGCTTCGAGCAGGTTGGCGACCAGGGCGCCAAGGGTGTCGTTATCGCCAAAGCGAATCTCATCGGTGACCACGGTGTCGTTTTCGTTGACCACCGGGACGACGCGCATTTCCACCAGGGTGCGCAATGCGGATAGCGCGTTCAGGTAACGCTTGCGGTTGGAAAGGTCGTCGTGGGTCAGCAGGATCTGCGCGGTCAGCACACCGTGGCGGGCGAAGTGCTGCTCGTAACACTGGGTCAGACCGTTTTGCCCCACCGCCGCCGCGGCCTGGAGTTCGTGCACCGCGCTGGGGCGGGCCTGCCAGCCAAGGCGCACCATGCCCGCCGCGACGGCACCCGATGACACCAGGACGACCTCGATGCCCCGCTGGTGCAGGGCCGCAACTTGATCGACCCAACGGCCAATCGCCACTTCATCCAGGCCACGACCGTCATTGGTCAGCAGCGCGCTGCCCAGCTTGACCACGACGCGACGAGCCCTGCTCAACGCCGCTCTACCCAGCACCGACTCATTGCTTGCCACGTCGCTCTTCTCCCTTTTGGCCAACCCTGCGCCTTTAGCCCTCAAGGCGCGTATTCGACATCCACATCGTAATCATCATCATCGAAGTCGTCGTCATCTTCGTCGTCGCGTTTGCGCTTGCGGCCGAGTCGCGCTTCGGTGCGGGCCACGGACTCTTCCTCCATGCGCCGACGCATTTCCTGCTCCCGGGCATGGGCTTCCTCGTCTTCGTGTTCCAGGCGCTGCTGTTCGGTGAGCCAACGATAGGCCGCCTGCACCAGTTTGTCGGTGCCGTCGCTGCTGATCGCCGAAATGCGGAACACCGGCCCTTGCCAGTTCAGCGCATCGATAATCGCCTGGGCGCGCGCCTCGCGCTCTTCTTCATGCAGCAGGTCGAACTTGTTCAGGACCAGCCAGCGGGGGCGCTCGGAAAGCGCCGGTGAGAACTGGCCCAGTTCGTGTACGATCGCTTTGGCCGCCTCGACCGGGTCAGATTCATCGAACGGCGCCACGTCGACCACATGAAACAGCAGCCTTGTACGGGTCAGGTGCTTCAAAAAGCGCAACCCAAGCCCCGCGCCATCGGACGCGCCTTCGATCAGGCCCGGCACGTCGGCCATGACGAAGTGCTCGTGCATGCCCAGCTTCACCACGCCCAGGTTGGGCACCAGGGTGGTAAAGGGGTAGTTGGCCACCTTGGGCTTGGCTGCCGATACGGAGCGAATCAGCGTCGACTTGCCCGCATTGGGCATGCCCAGCAACCCCACATCCGCCATGACTTTCATTTCAAAGCGCAGGTTGCGGCGATCCCCCTCGGTGCCCGGTGTGGTCCGCCGGGGCGCACGGTTGGTGGATGACTTGAAGTGGATATTACCCAACCCACGGCGACCGCCTTCGGCGACCAGCACGACCTGACCGATCTCGGTCACATCGGCAATCACTTCGAGGGTATCCTCGTCGATCACCGTCGTTCCCACGGGCACTTTGACGTGCAGGTCTTCACCGGCCTTGCCGCTCATCTGGCGGCCCATACCGCCCTGACCGTTTTCGGCTTTGTAGAAGCGCTGGTACTTGAAGTCGATCAGCGTATTCAGCGCATCGTCACCAATCAGGTAAACGCTGCCGCCGTGGCCGCCGTCGCCCCCATCAGGGCCGCCTTTGGGCACGTATTTTTCGCGGCGAAAGCTGAGACAGCCATTGCCGCCTTTTCCCGCCTCAACAATGATGGAGGCTTCATCGACGAACTGCATTGGTTTCTCCCGGCCGCTTTCGCCGCCCTCATATGCGTTACGTTTTCCAATCTTTGATTCCACCAACATGATGGAAAAGTGTATTGGAAAAGGGGTTAACCGACAAAAAAGCCCCGCCATGGCGGGGCTTTTTTCTCGCAACGCTTTGTCGACGTTACGAGCGCAACGCTAGCCGTTTACTCAGAAACGATGCTAACAAACTTGCGGTTGTGCGGACCCTTGGTCTCGAACTTCACAAAGCCTTCGTTCAGAGCGAAGAGCGTGTGGTCACGACCCAGGCCAACGCCGGTGCCGGCGTGGAAACGCGTGCCGCGCTGACGAACAATGATGCTGCCTGCGCTCGCTGCCTGGCCACCAAAGAGTTTCACCCCTAAGCGTTTGGACTCGGAATCGCGACCGTTACGCGTGGAGCCGGCTGCCTTTTTATGTGCCATTGCAAAATCCTCCTAAAGGGGAATTGGCCGCTTACGCGGAAATTCCGGTAATTTTGACTTCAGTAAACCACTGGCGGTGGCCCTGGCGCTTCATGCTGTGCTTACGGCGACGGAACTTGATGATCGTCACCTTATCACCGCGGCCGTGGGAAACCACCTCGGCAGACACTTTCGCACCGCCGACCAGCGGTGCGCCGACATTAACGTCGTCACCGTCGGCTACCAGCAGCACTTGGTCAAACTCGATCGTCTCGCCAGTGGCGACTTCGATCTTTTCAAGCTTGAGGGTCTGGCCTTCCTGAACGCGGTACTGCTTGCCACCGCTTTTAATAACTGCGTACATGTCTCTCTCCGGACGTCAATATTGCCGCTTTGATCACCGAAAACGGCGCTCATCAAAAATCGCTCTTGTCGACCTGCGGCGAGTGGCGCCCCTTTTGGCAGCCATCTGACAGGGAGCATGATGAGTGGGTCGCGGATTATAACGATGATTGCGTTTTGCTACAAGGCCTATTGCACCATTACAGATGATAGGGTATCACACACCCGCAGGCGCCTTGACGCCTAACGGAGAGCCCCATAGCATGGCCTCAACTTAGCGCGGCATATGCCGCCTCCATCTGCCGCGACGAACATTCCATGACCGCTAACGTCTCATCAGTCCAGCCTGCCAGCTCCACGCCCTCACCGCTGCACGCCGTGGTGGCGGATGACTTCGATGCCGTTAACCGGACCATCGTCGCCCAGCTCAATTCCAAGGTGCCGCTGGTCGAAACCATCGGCCAGTACATCACCGAGAGTGGCGGCAAGCGCTTGCGGCCACTGCTGGCGTTGCTGGCGGCACGTTCACTGGGTTACACCGGCGATAAGCATATCCCGCTGGCCACGCTGATCGAGTTCATGCACACCTCGACGCTGCTGCACGACGACGTGGTCGATGAATCGCACATGCGGCGGGGCAAGAAAACCGCCAACGACGCCTGGGGCAATGCGCCATCCGTACTCGTTGGCGACTTCCTATACGCGCGCTCGTTTCAGATGATGGTCGACGTCGGCTCGATGCGCATCATGGCGATTCTTTCCGGTGCCACCTGCGTCATCGCCGAAGGCGAAGTTCAGCAGCTGACCAATATCGGCAATCCCAGCGTTTCAGAAGACGACTACTTCGATACGATTCTCGGCAAGACCGCCATGCTGTTCGAAGCCGCTTCCCACAGCGGCGCGGTGCTTGCTGAAGCGACCCCCGATCAGGAACAGGCGCTGCAGCACTACGGGCGTTATCTGGGATTGGCGTTTCAACTAATTGATGACCTGCTGGATTACCAGGGCGACGCCGAGGCCATGGGCAAGAATGTCGGCGACGACCTGGCCGAAGGCAAACCGACCCTGCCGCTGATCCGTGCCATGGAACAAGGCACCCCCGAACAGGCCAAGCTGATTCGCCAGGTCATCCGCCAGGGCGGGCTCGAGCAACTCGACGCGGTACTCGACATTGTTCACGCGACCGGCGCTCTGACCTACACCCGTACGCGGGCCGAAGAAATGGCCGATAAAGCCCTTTCCCAGCTTGACGCTCTGCCCCCCAGCCCCTATCGCGACACGATGGCAGAGCTCGCTCGCCTGGCGGTTGACCGGCAAACATAATTGCGTTTTCAGCCCTGGCAAGACTTGAAAAAAACCGCCTGGCTACGTATTATGCCTCTCCGTTGTCGCACCATACGGCAACGCATCGGAATATAGCTCAGCTTGGTAGAGCGCTGCCTTCGGGAGGCAGAGGTCGTAGGTTCGAATCCTGCTATTCCGACCAAAAATTTCCATGAAAACGGCCACTTAGCTATTACAGCAAGTGGCCGTTTTTTGTTGGCGTGCAGGGTAGCGAACCGCCTATTTGGGGAGGTGCGCGTCACCCCGGCGGGTGAATCAACCCCACAACGCTGACCAGAATCAGCACGGCCCCCAACACACGAAAGAACAGCCCGGTGTCCGCTTTGAGCATATAGCGATGGGCTTTCTCGCCGAGCAAATGGCCAATAAAAGCGCAGGGCAGCAGCCACAGCTGGTGAATCAGTTGCAGGTCGACGCCTGCGATGACGAACGACACCATCTTGATCACCACCAGGATAAACCACAGCACAAAGAGGGTATCCCGCAGCTGTTCCTTGGCGACGTGCGTGGCAAACACCGCCACGATCAGCGGCGCACCGATCAGTGAGGTACCGCTGACATAGCCGCCCAGCGCCAGCAGCACATAGTCCACATATTTGTTCTTGCTCTTGAACGGCTTGTTAAGCACGTAGCCAATGGCATAGATGATCACGATGCCGAAGATGATGCTGGTCATCACGTTAGCCGGCAGCGTCAACAGCCCCACCACCCCGATGAGCTTGGGGATAATCATGATCTTCAAGGCCTTGGCCAGGTAGCCCCAATCGATATTACTCGCCGGCGCGGCGCCGGCTCCCCCCTCTTGCTGCACTTGACGATGCCCGCGCCAGGCAATCCAACTGGAGAAGATCAGCAGGTGAATGGCAATAATCGGCAGGAAGACAAGGGGCTCGTTCACCACCAAAAGCAGAAATGGCAGCGCCAGTACGGCACCGCCGAAACCGAGACTCGTCCTGACAAAACCGCTCCAGGCAAAAATTAGCCCGATCAATGCATACTGATACCAGAGTAGATCCGTCATGGGTTCGCCTAACCATCGTCGTTTTTGAAAGCCGTTATGGGGCATCGTTATTGAGAAAAGGTCTCCACCGTCCACCAGGAGGGCAGCAGCGCACGTACATTAGCTTGCGCGAAACGATCATCCATTAATACCACAACGCCTTCATCATCTGGACTGCGAATCACCCGGCCAGCGGCCTGCACCACTTTGATCATGCCGGGAATACGGTAGGTGTAGTCGTCACCCTGGCCAAAGCGCGCGCCCAAACGCGCTTTCAGCGCTTCGTTGAAGTCGTTAAACGGCGGCAGGCCCAGGGTCGCAATAAAGGCGCCAATCAGCCGGTCGCCGGGCAGGTCGATGCCCTCCGCGAAGGCACCGCCCAGCACCGCAAAGCCGATGCCTTTTCCACCGGGTGTAAAGCGCGCCAGAAACGCCTCGCGTTCGGCCTCAGGCATCCCGCGGGTTTGGCTAAACACGGGCACATCCGGGTGCGCTTCGCGGAACCGTGCCAGCGCTGCCGCCAGGTAGGCAAAGCTGCTGAAGAACGCCAGGTAGTGGCCTGGCCTGCGCTGATACTGCTGCGCCATGGTGGCGACGATGGGCTCGATGGAGGCGTCCCGGTCACGAAAACGGGTGGAAATATCGCGTCTTATGCGTACCTCAAGCTGGCGGGCGGCAAACGGCGATGCCACTTCGCGCCAGACGGTCTTTTCCGGCAAGCCGAGAAGGTCTCGATAGTAGTGACCAGGGGTGAGCGTTGCCGAGAACAGCACCACTGAGTGCGCGGCGTTAAAGCGCGGGGCCAGAAAATCGGCGGGTATCAGGTTGCGGAGTCCCAGCACCGCCCGCCCTCGCCCATAGCGGGTAAGATCACACAGCGAGTGCTCGCCAAAACGCTCTGCAAGGCGGCAGAACGCCAGCGCTTCGAACAGCAGTTCCTGGAGTTCCAGACTGGCGTCTTCAGGGTGCTCACCCAGGTGATCGGTCACCGAAGCCCCCGCCTGCTGAGCGGCGGCCACCAGCTTGTCAGGCAGCGTCGTGAGCAGCCGATAGGCTGGCTTACCCAGTTCGCCTACCGCATCCAGCCCCGCGTCTTTCAGTGACTTGTCATTAAGCAATGAGTCTTTAAACAATGCCTGCCACTGGCGGGCTAAACGATTCAAAGGCCGTGAAAGCGCTGTCGGCGCGGCGCGGCGCAACCGGTTAAGACGCTGCTGGTCGAGTTCGGCGCTGTACATGCCGCGGGCGCGCTCCACCAGATTATGCGCTTCATCGACCAGTACGCCCGTCCGCCAGTCATTGGCCTGAGCCAGGCCGTGCAGCAGCGCGTGGTTGTCGAACCAGTGATTAACGTCGCCGACCACCACATCTGTCCAGCGCGCCAGTTCCTGGCCTAAATAGTAGGGGCAAACGTCATGGGCCAGCGCCACTTCACGCAGCGCGTCGCGATCCAGCCACGCTTGCTCGACTGCCGCTTGTCGCGCCGCAGGCAGGCGGTCGTAAAAGCCCGCCGCCAACGGGCACGACTCGCCGTGGCAGGCGCGGTCAGGGTATTCGCAGGCCTTGTCCCGGGCCACCAGTTCCAGGACCCGCAGCGGCTGGGCTTCCTCGCCCTGGCCAGCGCGCAGCGTGGCGAGCGCATCCAGCGCCAAACGGCGGCCGGGGGTCTTCATGGTCAGAAAGGCGATGCGGTCGAGTTGCTGACGCGGCATGGCCGAGAGCATGGGGAACAGCGTTGCCACGGTCTTGCCAATGCCCGTGGGTGCCTGAACGAGCAGGCAGCGCCCGGTGCCGGTGGCTTTATAGACGTCTTCAGCGAGCTCGCGCTGGCCGGGACGAAACGTGCTGTGAGGAAAACGTAGCGTTTGCAGGCGGCTGTCGCGGCGCTGGCGATGGTCGGCCTCCTGCTCCGCCCAGGCGAGAAAGCGTTGGCACTGGGCGGTAAAAAACGCCTGCAACTCGCTAGCGGACGCCTCCTGGTTAAGCAAGGTCTCCTGGCCACTGGCGATTTCCAGGTACACCAGCGTCAAGGTGATGTGCTCCAGACCGCGCTCTTTGCAGAGCAGCGCGCCGTAGACTTTCACCTGCGCCCAGTGCAGCGCCCGCTGGTTATCGGCCATGCGCTCCAGGCTGCCGCGGTGGGTTTTGACTTCTTCCAGGCGGTTGGCCGCAGGGTCAAAACCATCGGCGCGGCCTGTCACCGTCAGCCCCGCAAAGGTGCCTGACAGCGGCAGTTCAGCGATATAGTCCGCCCCGCGGCGGCTGGCCACCAGCGTATGCCCTTGTATGCCTTCCTGGGCACTGGGCGCAGGGGTAAAGCGGTGGTCGAGATCGCCTTCGCGGGCGGTGAAATCGCAGAGCGCCCGCACTGCCACCCGATAGGTCGCGCTCATGGCATTGGCTCGGCGCTATCCGCCCAGCAGACGTAACATACCGCGGCGGGGATCTCGTGACGGTGGAAGAAGGTTAGCCAGCGACGCTGATTATCCTGCAGCCGGTCGCCGGGGCCCTTGACTTCGATCATCCGGTAGCGCGGCGTGCCCTCGGGTGCATCGGGCATCAACTGAATCAGATCCGGCAGCCCGGCGCGGTTGGCCTTGAGATCCCCCAGCAGTCGTTCGAAACAGGCGCGCAGATGCTCTGCGGGAATACACTCGAGTGCCAGCTCGACCAGCGCCTCATCGACAATTGGCCAGTGGACAAAGGGCGATGCCAGACCAAACTTCTCCCGCCAGGTCGCCTGAATCACCTCGCGGTAGCTGCCGTCTTCCAGCCGCGCCAGGCAGGCATCGAAGGCGTCACGCCGACGCGCCACAAAATCGTCGCGGTATAAATCCGCGGGGCCGTTATGAAAGGGATGAAAGAAGGCGCCGGGCAACGGTGCAAATATAGCGGACCAGCAGAGCAGGCCAAACAGCCCGGTGATCAGACTGTTTTCCACATAGTAGACCGGTGCCTGGGGCTCGCTAAGTGCTTGAACCACAGCGCGCTCCACACCTTGTGGCCCGGGCAATACTAGATCCCAACGCTCATGGGCGGGCTCTGGCTCACTCGGTACAACAGGCATTTTAAGCCGCCGCTGCAAACGGGGCAGCAGCCGTGCCAGGGCTTGATGTTCGGTCTCGTTAGGGCTGCTATCCAACGCCTGGGTCGCCCGTTCAAAAGCCGCTTGATGTTCTCCCGCTCGCTCCAACACACGTAGCTGTCGAATGCGCGCTTCGCTACTGTCTGCATCGCCATAGAGTGTCAGCGCAAGCGCAGAGTCACCGCTGCGCTCAGCCTCGCGGCCCAGTTGCAGCAGTAACCGAGCGCGCCGCGTGGCCAACCAGCGGTTATCCGAGGTCGATGGTACTTCACGGTAAAGATCAGCGGGCAACTCGCCCTCATCAAGACGTTGGCGCAAATGATGGAGCACCAGGTAGGTATCCACTTCATGACGCGATTGGAAAGCGCGGGAGTGTGGCGTGAACGGCACAACCTCAAAATGCTGGAGGCCGAGCTCCGTCAACACGAACTCAGCCCAGTCCTGGCGCAGGTTACCAAAGAACATCAGCCGCAGACGGTCGCAGGTTTCCATGACCGTTAGCCGCAGAACTGTATCGTTTGCCCCGGGCCACCATTGGGATAACCGCTTGGGTTCATTGAACGCGCTTGCCAGCGTGTCGTAGAGCACGGTTTTGGCGCTAGAGACACTGACCCCGGCTGCGCGTATCTCCGCTGCCAACGCCTGGCGCAGTTCGGCCAAGCGTAGCTGGTGAAACACCTCATCGACACTAAGCGCCGGGTCGCTATCGACCCAACCTAGCGACATCAAGGGCGCCACCGCCGTTGCGCTGTCGCCGATCTCGGCATAGCTGAGTTTGCCAAGCCGGAACAGCTCGCCCTTGCGCATCACCATACGCACCAGCAGCGCTTGGGAAGCCTGGGGCAAACGTTCAAACTGTTCAAGAAAAGCGAGTTCGTCTGCCGCGAGCAGATCAGCGTGGCGCTCCCCCACCCAGGTCAAAACGAAGCGAAAGTTCGTCAGGTAATAGAAGGGGTCATCGAGGGAGGCGGTCGGTGTCGCGAAAGCACTGTTCATTTATCCATTATAACAGTGCGACGCCATTTTGTGACAGTCTCGCCGTCATGGAGATTAAGCAGAACTATGTCAGTTGCCAGTCTGCAAGCCCTGACTACTCAAGCTTAATAACTCGTTACTGTCATTCTTTCGGCACAAGGTCGGCCGTGTTCTGCTGGTACTGCCTTGGTGTCATGCCCTTTAGCTCACGAAAGTGACGGTTGAAATTGGAGAGGTTGTTATAACCAACCTCGAAGCATATATCGGCGATGGACTGCCTGCCTTCAAGTAATAGCCGACAGGCATGACCGATGCGGATCCGCCTGAGAAAGGCAACGAAGGTATCACCGGTGGCGTGCTTAAAAAAACGCGAAAAGGTGGAAGGCGTCATGCCATTGCTTTCGGCCAGTGTCGACATGCGAAGCTCTTCATGGAAGTGGTCGTGAATATAACGCAGTACGGCATCGACCTGTGCGGAGGAGGCCCCCTTGGCTTCCATGCCGTACCCACGCCCGGCCAGGGTATGGTATTCACTCTGCGCTAGACTGCGCAGAATGGACAACATGGTCAGTAGCCTGCCGGCATTATCCTGCTCGCCCATCCCGACAAGCAGCTCGGCACAGCGTGCCGCCTCTTCTCCCGTGAATTCTACTCCCAAGGCTGAGTCTTCAATGAGTGTCGACAGGCAGTTGAGCTCCGGGCAGAGCGCCATCATGTGTTCCAGCCATTCGCCCTTGAACTGGAGGACAACATCACGGCCCTTAATCACCGGCTGCACCTCATCGAGCTCGCTAAACCATGCGTGCGGAATATTCGGTCCCACCAGCACTAAATTACCCGGTTCGAAGCGGCCAATATAATCCCCTACGAAATAATGCCCAGCCGAATAACGGATGAGATGCAGCTCGTATTCGGGATGATAATTCCAGCGAGCAAGCGGAGCGGGGAAATCATGACAATGCCAGTAGAAACTGAATTTTGGATCCTGACTGATGCACTCGAAAACCGGCGCACCAAGAGGCGTATCGGTAAGATGCGAAGTCATCATCGTTTATCAGTGCCTCTTTTCGTTAGAAGCGATGTCTGGACAAAGACGCCCATACCTGATTACTCACCATCCTGAATTAAAGTGAGCCGCTGGCCTTTTATACTTTGGTCATAACAAAGTCTTTCTTCTTTACAAAAGCTGTCCCTAAACATCACGGAAAATATTTTTTAAAACAGACAGTTACCTACTACTCCGTGAAACTCTGCAAAAAAGTATCATTCCCATGAAAATTACAGCCTAGTCTCTTTTTCAGCTTGACGCGTAGATTTCTTGCAAGTCCCTGGCGAGGTTGGCTAGACCACTGAAAGACCGATTCTCGCCCATTTTTAATACGATTCGAGAATAGCGTCATGAAAGCAAAAGCGCTGGTGCTGGAGAAGAAACGCGAACTGTCGTTACGAGAAATCGAACTCCCCGATCAGCTCGGCCCGGATGACGTTCGCGTGCGCATCCATACCGTCGGCATCTGCGGTAGCGACGTGCATTACTATACCCACGGCCAGATCGGCCCCTTTGTTGTCCGTGAGCCAATGGTACTCGGCCATGAAGCATCCGGTGTAGTGACTGACGTCGGCCGTAACGTAAGCCATCTTCATGTGGGCGAGCGGGTGTGCATGGAACCCGGCATCCCCGATCCCACCTCGCGCGCCGCCAAGCTGGGCGCCTACAACGTCGACCCCAGCGTTCGCTTCTGGGCCACGCCACCCGTGCACGGCTGCCTGACGCCCGAAGTCATCCACCCAGCAGCGTTCACCTTCGCACTTCCCGATTCGGTGTCCTTTGCCGAAGGCGCCATGATTGAGCCATTCGCGATCGGCATGCAGGCGGTCGTTAAAGCGCGCATGCAGCCAGGCGATGTCTGCGTCGTCACCGGCGCCGGGCCGATCGGCCTGATGGTCGCCCTGGCCGCGCTTGCGGGCGGCGCCAGCGAGGTACTGGTCTCCGACTTGGTTGAGGAAAAGCTGGCCATCGCGGCCCGTTACAAGGGCATCACGCCTGTCAATATTGCGCGGGAATCCCTGCGAGAAGTTCTCGACAAGCGCTGCGGCCAAGACTGGGGCGCCGATGTGGTGTTCGAGGCCAGCGGCAGTCCTAAGGTCTACGACGATGTACTGGCCTGCGCCCGGCCTGCCGGTGCGGTCGTGCTGGTTGGCATGCCCGTCGAGCCAGTCACCTTCGATATCGTGTCGGCGCAAGCCAAGGAACTGCGCATCGAGACGGTGTTCCGCTACGCCAACGTCTACGACCGGGCGATCGACCTGATCGCTTCGGGCAAGGTAGACCTCAATCCACTGATTACGGAGACCTTTGATTTCGAACACAGTATCGATGCGTTCGAGCGTGCCGCAAGCGCACGACCCAATGATGTCAAGCTGCAGATCACGCTTGATACCTAACCCCGCCAGACCTGAACCCAAGAGAGGAAAACAACAATGACCCAGTTCAAGCGTCGCGACATATTAAAAGGAATGGGTGGACTCGCCGGCTTATCGTTGATGGGCGCAGGCCCACTGCGAACGGCCCTGGCCCAAGGCATGGCCAGCGATGAGGCCTGGAAGCAGGCCAGTGGCACCACCATCCAATTCATCTCCGAGAACACGCCGCCGACCACCGCCATCGCCGCCAACCTGGCGTCTTTCCAGGAACTCACCGGCATCACCGTCAACATCACCGAAATGCAGTTGGGTGCCCTGGTACAGAAAGTTGCGCTGGACTTCGGCGCTGGGCGCAGCGCCTTCGATGTGATCTATGCCGATCCTTACCAGGTACTCGCGCCATATCACCGCGGTCTGGTCGATCTCAACACCTTCATCAACGACGACCAACAGCCGGTTGTGCCCAAGGGCATCGAGGACTTCATCCCCTCGCAACTGGCAGCCGCGGGGCGTTTCCAAGACAGGGAAAGCCTGTATACCCTGCCCTACGACTGCCCGACGATGATCTGGATCTACCGGCGTGACCTGTTCGAAAAATACCACGACCAGATGCAGCAGGATCTCGGCTTCGACCCGACCCCCTCGGACAGCACCACCTGGGAGCAGTACTACCAGATCGCCGAGTGGTTCAGTAACGGCAACGCCAGCGAGGTTCAGTACGGCACCGGTCATCAGGCTCAGCAGTACGATTCGCTGATGTGCGACTTCTCCAACGTGCTGTTCGCCTACGGCGGCGATTACTTTGCCAACGGCCAGCAGGTCGGCCTACTCGGCACCGACTCCCCTGGCGCCTGCCAACTGACCAGCGAGCCCGCGCTGGAAGCCGCGCGCTTCTACCAGAAGTTGCTCAAGGTCGCCCACCCCGGCAGTACCAGTTGGGATTGGACCGGCGTCGCCAACGCCTTCCAGAACGGCGAGTTCGCGATGATGCCCGAATGGCACGAGTTCGCCGGCTCGCTGGAAAGCTCGGACCTGCAGGGCAAGATCGGCTACGCCCCGCTGCCCAAGGGCCCAGCACGCAGCGCCAACCTGTGGGGCGGCACCGGGATCGGTATTAACGCCAACGCCTCGGCCGAAAAACAGAAAGCGGCCTGGCTATTCCTGGTCTGGGCAACTTCACCACAGACCCAACTGATGGGGCTCAAGAGCGAGGTCGGCGGCGGCACGCCGACGCGCCAATCGGTTTACGCCATGCCCGAGGTCAAGGCCGCCAGCACCCCGCCCACCGACATGCCCAACATGCTCACAGCTGACACCATGCTGACCGCCTGGCAGGACGATCACATTGGCCTGAGGCCCAAGATCGCCCAATGGAACGAGGTCGATACGGTGATCTTCACTGAGCTTTCCAAGATGCTGGCGGGGCAGATGTCCCCCGAGGAAACCATGCAGAGCGCCAAGCAGCGCATTGATCGTATCGTGGGGGCGTAACCCATGGCGCTGACGACCGGAAAACCTTCGGCGCGGCGGCAGGGATTTGAGCTGGCGATGATGTCGCCAGCGCTCTTTCTACTCGCCCTGATCACGCTGGTACCGTTCTTCTCCATTATCTGGATGAGCTTCAACGACGTCAGCCTGATGGGCGGGCTGGCCTTCGAGTTCTCAGGCCTCGACAACTGGCAGCGGGTGTTCACGGATCCGGACATCCGCTCCAGTTGGCTCATCAGCCTGGTCTATTTCCTGGCCACGGTGGGCCTGGAAATGGTCATCGGCACCGTGATGGCGCTGCTGGTTTACAGCCTAACGCGGGGCAGCAACATCATCATCTCGCTACTGTTGATCCCGATGTTCATCGCCCCGGTGATCGTCGGGCTCCTGGGGCGTTTCATGCTCGATCCCAGTCATGGCCTGTATGCCTGGCTGCTCAATGAAAGCGGTCTATTCGACGGCAACATTCTGGGCAGCGTCGGCTCCGCGATGGTCGCCGTCATCCTCATGGATGTCTGGGAATGGACGCCGCTGGTCGCGCTGATCGTTCTGGCAGGACTGGCTTCAGTACCCGAGGACACCCTGGAAGCGGCGGAGATGGACGGTGCCAAATACGGCCAAAAACTTCTCTATATTATCCTGCCGTCTATCTCCAATATCCTGCTCGTGGCGCTGCTCATCCGCGCCATGGATGCGATTCGTTTCTTCGCGATCATCTTCATCACCACCAACGGCGGGCCCGCGGATTCCACCAAGATCATCCCCATTAGGCTCTACGACATCGCCTTCCGGTTCTTTGATCTGGGCTATGCCGCCGCTGTGGGCATCACCATGCTGGTGTTCTCGATCATGGTGGCTACAGCGTTTACGAAGCTGCTCAAACGCCAGGAGACAAGTTCATGAAAACCTCCAAACGCTGGCTGCCCCTCACGTTCAAAATCGCTCTGCTAACGCTCCTGCTGTTATGGACGCTGATACCGATCACCTGGATGGTGCTGTCCTCTTTCAAGCCAAACGACATCATCACCGCCGGTACGCCACGCGTCTTCTTTACCCCAACCCTGGAGCATTACACCTCGCTGTTCAGCAGCGGCAACAGCCTCTGGCCTTACCTGCTCAACAGCCTGTTCATCGCCGGGATCTCGACGCTGATCGCCGTGGTGCTCGGCTGCATGGCCGGCTTCGGGCTGTCGCGGATAAGAATCAAGGGCAAACAGCACCTGGCCTTCTGGATCATCAGCACCCGTATGGCGCCGATCGCCGCCGTTATCGTGCCGCTATACCTGCTGTTCCGTTACCTCTACCTACTCGACACTCACGCCGGCCTGATCGTCGCCTATCTGAGTTTCAACCTGCCGTTCGCCATCTGGCTGATGACCGCATTCTTCGACGACCTGCCACCTGACCTGGAGGAAGCGGCGATGATCGACGGTGCCACCAAGTTCCAGGCGTTCCGCTACGTCGTGCTACCGCTGATGACCCCCGGGCTGGTGACAACCGCTATCCTGTGTTTCATCTTCGCCTGGAACGATTACGCCTTCGCCCAAACGTTTTCCGGGCCCAGCACGCAGACCATTCCCATTGCCGCGGCGCAGTTGCTCACTCAGACCGGCATCGACTGGGGCAAGCTGCTGGCGATCGGCACCATCGTGGTCTGCCCGATGGCGATTGCCGGGCTGCTGGTCAAGCGCTGGCTGGTCCAAGGGCTGACCTTGGGCGCGGTGAAATGACTGGCCCTATGACAACGGATCTACGGTAACGGCCCCGACAATAACGGCTCTACAATAAACAGGGAGACAACCATGAACGTGATGTCACAATTCGATCTGAGTGGCAAGGTCGCCGTCGTCACCGGCGGCAACGGCGGGCTCGGCGAGGCATTCGCCCATGCGCTGGCCGAGGCCGGCGCACAGGTCGCCATCGCCGCCCGTGGGCACGCGCGCAGCCTGGAAGTGGTTAAGGCCCTGCAGGACGCCGGGCACCGCGCCATGGCGGTGGAAGTCGACATTACCCAACCCGAAGCGGCTGACCCTCTGCTCGACGAGGTTGAGGCCACCCTCGGACCGGTCGATATCTTCCTCAACAACGCCGGCGCCTGCCAGCACGCGCCGGCGCTGGATGTCACCCCGGAGGGCTGGCAGGACATCTTCAATATCAATGTCCACGGACTCTGGTACTGCGCCCAGGCCGCCGGACGGCGGATGCAGTCGCGCGGCGGCGTGATCATCAACATTGGCTCGATCTCGGCGATGATCGTTAACCGCCCACAGATGCAGCCCGCCTACAACGCCTCCAAGGCCGCGGTGCATCAATTGACCAAGTCGCTGGCGGCGGAATGGGCCCCCTACGGTATCCGCGTCAATGCACTGGCCCCAGGCTACGTCAAAACCAGAATGGCACCGGTCGACGACCCCAAGTTCAAGCCACGCTGGATCGACGACGCACCCATGCAGCGCGCCGCCACTCCCGAAGAGCTCGGCCCCACCATCGTCTACATGGCCAGTAATGCATCGAGTTTCATGACCGGCTCCATCGTCGTGGTGGATGGCGGCTACACCCTCTGGTAACCACAATTCGAGTAACCGCCCGACCCGCAAGGAACCCGACATGGCAACGCTACAACTTAACAACATCGTCAAAGACTTCGGCGGCACCCAAGTCATCAAGGGGGTCGATCTAGAGGTCAAAGACCGCGAATTCGTGGTCTTCGTCGGGCCCTCGGGCTGCGGCAAGTCGACCTTGATGCGCATGATCGCCGGGCTCGAGAGCGCCACCAGCGGCGACATCTCGATCGACGGTGAGCGCATCAACGACGTTGGCCCAGCCGACCGCGGTCTGGCGATGGTCTTCCAGAGCTACGCGCTTTACCCGCATATGACCGTCGAGGACAACATGGGCTTTAGCCTGCGCCTGGCCAAAGTGCCCAAGGCCGAGCGTCGCGAGAAAGTCCTGGCCGCCGCACGCATCCTGCAACTCGAAGAGCTTCTCGACCGCAAGCCCCGCGCGCTATCCGGCGGCCAGCGCCAGCGCGTGGCGATCGGCCGGGCAATCGTGCGCAACCCAAGCATCTTCCTATTCGACGAGCCGCTATCGAATCTCGACGCGGCGCTGCGCGTACAGATGCGCATCGAGCTGGCGCGACTGCACGAGGAGCTCGACACGACGATGATCTACGTCACCCACGACCAGATCGAGGCCATGACCATGGCCGATAAGATTGTTGTGCTTCAGGGCGGCGTGGTCGAGCAGATCGGTTCGCCGATGGCACTGTACCACCATCCGCGCAACCGCTTCGTAGCGGGCTTCATAGGCTCGCCGAAGATGAACTTCCTGGATATCGAGGTGCGCGGGGCTGACGCTGAGGGGGTCGATGTGGTGCTGCCCGGCGGCGATTGTCGAATACCGGTGGAGGGCGACGGTATCAGCAGCGGCGACACGCTGACGCTCGGCATCCGCCCCGAACACCTCAAACTCGATGATCAGGGGCCGTTGACGGGTAACATTTTGGTCATCGAGCGCCTTGGCGGAGCAACCACGCTGTATCTAGAGAACGCTGACAGCCAATGGACATTGGTAGCCGACGGCGATGTCGCTCACCGGGTGCACGATCAAGTACGCTTTTCCTTCGATCCGGCCTGCGCGCACCTTTTCAATGGCAGCGGCGAGGCACTGCCCCACCGGCACCGCCATCCACTGGTCGCCATTGACCGTAAGGAAAACCGTGGATCGTCAGCCTGAAGATTCCTGCTGGCCTCACCCCACCCGATGCTGCTTGAGCACGGTGAGGCTTCGCTCTTCTTCGCTTTGCGGTTGCGATGGTGCTTGGCGGGTGCCGACAAGCACATACCATTCCGCCTCACTCAGATAGCCTTCGCACCAGCGACCCAGGTCGGCGGCACAATCCTCTCGAGTGAGCTCTCCCGCACGATAGTCATTGGCCAGGAGTAACAAGCTCTGGCGTGCCGCGCGCGCGCGTGCATCGCCACCGTGCACCTTGGAGAGCGGGCAGCGCCTATCGTAGGCAGCGTTGGTCAAGGCATTTAACCAACGCTCCAGCTCATGTGCTTGAATACCGCCGTAAACGGCCACGCGCGAACTCCCTGCCCTGTATAAAGGGCGATAGACTGCCCGAATTGGCCTCGAGTGTCATCTTTTGATGTCTTAACTTATTCCCTGTTTAAAGCCTTGTAGCACATTGACGACATTGATACCAATGTCGTCCACGGCATAGCCGCCTTCCATAAGCAACACCGTTGGCAGGCCAGCTTGTGTAAGTCGTTGTCCCAACAAGCTAAAGTCGCCGCTTGTGAAGGTAAAAGCGCTGATGGGATCACCTTCGAAGATATCCACGCCCAGCGAGACGATCAGCATGTCGCATTGTGCCTCCTTGATCCTGGCAAGGGCGTTATCCAGCGTGGCCATCCAGGTATCAACGGTCGTACCCGGCGGGAGGGGGTAATTGGTGTTGAAACCTTCCCCGCTGCCCCGCCCCGTTTCATCCGCATAGCCTGAATAGTAAGGAAAGGTTACCTCGGGGTCGCCGTGTAGTGAGATAAACAGCACGTCATCGCGCTCGTAGAAGATCTGCTGGGTGCCATTCCCGTGGTGAAAATCCACGTCCAGTATCGCGACGCGGCGCTTGCCCGATGCCAGTGCTCGCTGCGCGGCGATCGCGGCATTATTGAAAAAGCAGTAGCCGCCAAACTGGTCAAAAGCGGCATGGTGCCCCGGCGGCCGACACAGGCCAAAACTGGGCTCGCCCGTCGCCAGCGTCTGTTCAACAGCCCCCAGCGCCACATCTTTACTCGCCATCGCGGCTTCAAAGGTACCTTCGCTAATCGAGGTTTCCGCCGCCAGGGCGTAATAGCCCAGCTTGGCACTTACCACCTGGGGTATACGGTCACCACGCAAGGTTCGCGCAGGCCAGATATTGGGAATTGCCTCCCCCTCGTGCCCGGCGGCTACCCATTCGTGCCAGCAGTCTGCCAGGAAATTGACGTAGTCAGCATCGTGCACTGCCAGCACCGGCTCCAGGCCGAAGGCGCGCGGCTCGAAAAGCTCGCCCACCGCCGCCTGCTGGAGTTGCTTCAACACCAGATCAACGCGCTCGGGGCATTCGAAGGGAGCGACCAGCACGCCATCATGAAGCTCCGTTCGCGCCTGTCTCAGGCGGGTCTTGTCTGAATAAAAAATATGCATGGTGTCTCCTGCCATCGGCAACGGGGCTGGGCTCGCCCAGGCTGATGCCCAGGCGCGCTTCTGCTGCGCCGACTGACGCTTGAGTTGGTATTCGGCACGGCTGGCGCTCGCCCGGTCGGGGAACGGCTGCGCGCCAAGCAGGGCCACGGGCGGGTTCGCACGGGTAAAGCGCGCACCTTTACCTGAGGCGTGGGCGCGGTAACGCTTGGCCAAATTATTGGTGATGCCCACGTAAGTGCCCCGCTGGCATTCAAGCAAGTAAAGATACCAACGGTCGCGCCCAGGCGCCGTCACGCTATTGACGGACTGGGTCACCGCTGGCTCCTGACGCTTGGCTGCTCGTTGAGCGAATCGATGAACGCGACCAAGCTCGTCAACGGCATGGGCCTCGCCAAGCCAAAGCCCTGAAAGACATCGCAGTGATAGTCCAGCAGTTGGCGATGCTGATCAGACGTTTCAACACCTTCCGCAACGACGTTCAGCCCAAGGTGATGGGCCATGGAAATAATGCCTTTAACAATGGCGCTGTCGGCCTCGCTTTGATGCAGTTCGTGTATAAAACTGCGGTCGATTTTCACCGTATTCACCGGCAGGTGCTTCAAGTAACTGAGGCTTGAAAAGCCTGTGCCAAAATCATCGATGGAGACCCGAATGTCCATATCGCGCAACGCACGCAAGGTATCGATGGCGACCTCGGTATTCTCCATCAGAATCCCTTCGGTGATCTCCAGCGCCAACTGCTGTGGCGGCAACCCGGTGTCCGAAAGCGTCTGTTGTAGCGTGGCGAGAAAATTTGAGCGCTGAAATTGGAGCGGCGATAAATTCACTGCCACCGCCAGATTCCCCCGCCCTTGCTGGGCCAGGGCTTGCATATCACGGCAGGCGCGGTTCAGCACCCACTCACTGATCGGCATGATCTGGCCGGTGGCTTCCGCCAATGGAATAAAACGCGCCGGCGAGATAAATCCTTTTGTCGGGTGCGGCCAACGCAGCAAGGCCTCAACGCTGACGAGCTGGCCGTTGCGGTTAAGCAGCGGCTGATAATACAGTTCAAACGCCTGGCTCTCGATGGCCTCCTGCAGTTCGTTGCGCAACACCAGTCGCTCGCTGGCGGTATCGTTAAATACCTCCGAAAACCATTGATAGGCATTACGTCCCCGCTGTTTGGCTTTATACATCGCCATGTCGGCCCGCTGGATCAGCATTTGCGGCTCCAGCAAAGCCTCCTCACTGATGGCAATGCCCACGCTCGCGGTCAGATATAGCTCGTGCTCCTCGATATAATAAGGACGCGACAGCGCTACCAGCAGGTGCTCGGCAATCTCCACCACATCGGCTTCGTCGTGAACCCTTGGGTGCAGAATGACGAACTCATCGCCACCCAAGCGCGCTACCAGGTGGTGTTCGTCTACCGCACCGAGCAGTCGCTGGGCCACCTCTTCAAGCACCCTGTCGCCCACGGCGTGCCCCAGGTTGTCGTTGATCGGTTTGAAGTCATCCAGGTCGACAAACAGCACCGCAACGCGCTGTTGCTGCGATTGAGCTTTGGTAAAGGCATCACTCAGCGTTTCTTCAAACAGTGCTCGGTTGGGCAATTGGGTCAGGTCATCATGGGTCGCGTGATAGGCCAGCCGCGCTTCGAAGGCCTTGTGTTTGGAGATGTCGTGCTGCACGCCCACGAAGTGGGTCAACTGTGCATCGGGGCTGCGTACCGGGGCGATGTAAAGATCATTCCAGAACAGGCTGCCGTCTTTGCGATAATTGCGTAGGGTCACATGAACATCACGCTGTTCGCTTAGCCGCTGACGGATTTTCTCAACAGCATCTGAGTCAGTACCCTCGCCTTGCAGAAAACGGCAGTTGCGGCCCAATATTTCCGCCTGCTCATAGCCCGTCATCTCGGTAAAGGCCTGATTAGCATAGACAATCGGCAGCCCCGGCTGCGTAGCATCGGCGATGACCACCCCATTAACGCTGGCTTCCACGCTGCGCTCGAGGGTGCGCAGCCGAGACTCCTGCTGCCGCTTATCGGTAACTTCCTGAGCAATCCCATAAAGCCCCTGAATGTCGCCGTCGACCACGATGGGCAGGTTGATCAGGTCCATGATATGCGGCTCGCCTGCGCGATCACGGATAACTAACTCATAGCGGATAATACTGCCCTGCATGACGGATTGGTAACGCTGGTTGACTGAATCGATATCCTCGTCGTAGACAAAACAGTTGAAGTGGCTACCGACAATCTCATCAACGGCGTAACCACTAATCGTCGCGCAAGTGGCATTGGCCGTGGTAAAACGGCCTTGCTCATCAAGTGAGAAAACCGCATCCGGGTGGTGGGTGAACAATGAGCGGTAGCGCTGCTCGCTTTCCTCGAGCGAGCGCCGAACCTGAAAACGCTCAACCGCCAGCGCCATTAAGCCAGCCGCCTTGTCGATCAGCAAATTATCGTGCTCGGTAGGCACCCGCGGTCGGTGGGAATAGGTGGCAAACGTCCCCAGCAGTTGCCCATTGCTCCCCATCACCGGACTCGACCAACATGCGGCCAATCCCGCTTGTCGGGCAACATTGTGATACCCATTCCAATGCTGATCATTGGCAATGCACTCACTGATCACCTGGCGACGCTGGTAAGCCGCGCGACCGCATGCGCCCATCAAAGGGCCAATGGCCACCAGATTGACCGCTTCAAGGTATACGTCGGGCAACCGCTTACCCGCCGCCAGCGTCAGGTGAGTCTTCGCTTTATTCGCCAGCATGATCGAACATAGCGAACCGGGCAGTTGGCGCTCAAGCAACTGGCAGAGGCTTTCCAGAATGTCCTCCAGAGGCGCTTCCTGGGCGATCATCCGCTGTATATGCTGCTGGTCCTCAAGGGTTTGACGTGCCTCCGCCAGCTCTTTGGCCCTGGCGATACTGGCGACCACCAAACCGATGCAAAAGGCCAACAAACCACTCAGCATCAGCCCCACCATGGCGACCACCACGGGGACAAAGCCCGCCAGATACCAGTTGTAATGGCTGCCCGACAACGCCTCAAGGCGCAGGTTGATCCCCCCGGGCAAGCCTGCATTGCGCTTCGCCAATATACGCCCTGGGTGTAGCGCGCTATCTGTCTGAGCGCCAGGCGGCTGCAGCATCAGCAGAGGGGTACCGCTACGGCTCATGTTGACCTGAAAGGGGCCCAGCTCAAGACGCAAGTCATAATTGAACAGCACGGCCAGATCGAGGCTTGCCACAAGCCGCTGATCCCGCTGGGCGAGCGGCATCGCCACAAACGCCAGGCTCGGCGTGTATGGATCAGAGATCACCACCCAGGGCCGGTCGAAGGGCACCGATAACCACTCGGGCACCGATGGCTTGTTGAGCTGCTGCCGAAGCCACTTCTCGCTGCCGGATGTTCGGGAATGAAACCAGATGGGGTTCAAGCGCTCATCGACCAGGGCGATCGCCTGCAGGCTGGGGGTATCACGCAGATAGCTTTCCCCGTCCAGCGTCAGCAGCTCTTGATCGAAGTTGCCTGGCGCGGCGTTGATGCGTTCGGCCATACGCTGCAACAGTTGCAGCCGCGATTTGACCGCCTTTTCGGCGTTTAACTGCACATTATCCAGCAGATACCCGGCCTGCTGTTGCGTATCGTTGAACTGCTGCAGGCTGAGCATTCCCCAGGCCGCCGCACTGGCGGCTACTCCGGTCAGGCACGCCAGTGCGGTGGTGCGCGTCAGGTTGAGCGGCCCGGGCGAACGGCGCAGGTAAACCCCCACCATGGCGGTTCCCAGCAGGAGTGTGAATACCACTACCGCCACCGGGGACGACGAAAACATCGGATCGTCCAGCTCGATGCCCGCCCATAACCTGACCAGCATCAGCCCACCAAATAGCCACTGGCCAAGCCCACTGAATAACCAGAGTAATCGACGCCTGTCCGTTGACTGGCCGCACCACAGCGCCAACCCCACCACCAGCAACATCACCGCGCCAATACTGGTCATTCGCGCCTGACCGGTTAACCAGGAAGGATCAACAGGGGAAGCAAGGACGTTATGGGCAAGGGTATATAGCGCCAGCCCCGTTAGCGCCAGGGCGCAGAACCATCGCATGCGCTGCCACCCTTGCAGGATGGCGAACACGCCGACACTCGCCAGGGAGGTAGCGATCGCTGCATCGGGCACCAGTGCGACGGCAAACAATGAGTGGGATTCGGACAGCCCAAATAGGCTGCCGACCACGCCCATGAGCACCAGTGTGGCGACGGTCATTAACAGCAGCGTATCTAACGCAAGGGTCCGCGCGTTGATGGGCACGAAGGCAGTTTCTCCTGGTTAGTCTCTAATACCACTTCACACTGGCTAACGTGAGAAGGCTAGTTCCTCGGTCAACGATTGAATCCTTTCCTCAACAGCCTATACTGCCGCGTGCCTGGCATGGATCAACTCACTTTCCTGTCAGTTATTACACTGTATCGACAGCATGCCGACTTACGTTAGGCGCTCTCCTTCAACGGTTAACCAACCACCGCTGCCGTGCAACGGAATTACCTCACGATGAACGGGGCGTAAGGTTAAGTGTACTTCATCAACCCCCCTTGTGGTCATCATGCGAAAGACGATATACGTTTTGTCTAGGGGATAGACGACAAATTGGGTATAGTGGTAGCGCACGAACATCAGACTGACGGAGTACGAATCACGATCGATCATTCTTTCCAAATTGCAGGAGGTTCTCCCTATGAAGGTTTACAAACCCGAGTGGCAGTGCACGTTTAGCGTAAACGAAGGCGCGGAAGAATCAGCTAGCTGGAAAGAGAGAATCGCGTGGCGTCTCAGAGGGGTTGCGGATCGGTTAGAGGGCGGCGGTCGTACGGTAAAGATTGACTATCGCGTGACGCCGGCCATTAGCCAGCACGAAGTTGATACCTGCATGGGTAAAGGCTTTGAAGTGACCCAGCGCTTGCTGTCCCAACTGGCACAACAACAAGCCTGCGAAGATGTAATGCGCCATGCCAAAGCTGAGCTATTCGTAGAAGATCACCAGCATTGATGCGGTAGTCATTGTCCCGCCCGATACCGGGTGGGACACTTGCCAATTTCACTCATTACGCCCCGACGTTTGCCGCAACACCTCTGTCATTTTGTCCAAAAACACCGTGCACGCTTCCAACTGACTGCGCTCAACATATTCATCCGGTTGATGCGCCTGGGCAATGCTGCCTGGCCCCAGAATGATCGTCTGCAAGCCCTGCCCCTGAAATTGCCCGGCCTCGGTCGCATAGGCCACCGCGTGGTCGCAGCATCCTGCTGGCAAATGGTCTTTCGCCAGGCGTATGACACGGTCGTTATCACGATCCGCAAGTCCCGGCACTGTCACATTCAACGCTTCGGTGGTGATCTCAACCTGCTTGCCTTTGGCCTGCAGTTCAGCACTGAGCTCCGCGCAGAACGTTTCAAAACGCGCGTATATGTCGTCGAAGGTCTCCGTGGGCAAGTGACGAATTTCCCACTCGAACTGGCACTCCCGGGCCATGATATTGATCGCCGTACCGCCTTTGATTTTACCGACGTGCAGACTGGTATGGGGCACGTTGAAGGCCTCATCGACACGGCCCTCTTCCACCAGCGCGGCCATGGTGTCTTCGATAAAGGTCACCAGTCTTGCCGCGACGTGAATCGCCGAGGTGCCCTGATTGACCTGGCTGCTGTGGGCCTCGCGCCCGGTAACGGTGGTGCGCAGGTTGGTCGCACCTTTTTGCGCCACGACCGGCTGCATGCTGGTCGGCTCGCCGACAATCACATGCGCGGTGGTCGAGTAATGCTCATAGAATCGCCGAATCAGATCCGGCGCGCCCACACAGCCGATTTCTTCATCGTAGGAAAACCCCAGATAAACTGGTTGCTTGAGTGGCGCGTTCACCCACTCGGGCACGTTGGCCAGGACGCAGGCAAGAAAGCCTTTCATGTCGCAGGTGCCACGCCCGTATAACCGGCCATCACCGCCATCGCGCAGGGTGAAAGGGTCACTCGACCAGGGCTGACCCGCCACCGGCACCACATCGGTATGCCCGGAAAGCATGACACCGCCCGGCGCATCAGGGCCGATACGGGCAATCAAGTTGGCTTTATTGCCACACGGGCTCATTACCCGCTCGGCTTCAACACCATGGGAAGCCAGGTAGTCTTCCACATAGCGGACCAGCGCCAGGTTGGATTCGCTCGAGGTGGTATCAAACGCCACCAACCTTGCTAACAGTCGCTCCGCGTCGCTCATTATTGCCCTTCCTGTCATTGGCCATCTTGTCTGCCAGACTATCACCCCGCCCACCGGCCGCCTACATCGGCAAGTTGTCATGGGGAGTTCATCTGGCGTTCACCTGAACGTCATCTGCACTTTCTACAGTCTAGGCATCCAGAAAACTATGTATCCAAAAAACCTTAACAAACGCAGGGTACTGCCTGATTCATTTCAGGCCCACAAGGAGCTTCTGTATGTCTCGTTTTACACTGCATGCGCTTGCCGTAGGGGTGGCAACGGCCAGCCTCAGCCTGTCTGCCCAGGCGGCAACAGAGATTAGCTGGTGGCACGCCATGGGCGGCCAACTGGGCGAAATTCTCGAAGAGATGACCCAGGACTTTAACGAGTCCCAGGATGATTATCATGTAACCCCCAGCTACCGTGGCACCTACACCGAAACGATGACGGGCGCTATCGCCGCCTTCCGCGCCAATGAGCAACCGCATATCCTGCAGGTCTTTGAAGTCGGTACCGGAACCATGATGAACGCCGAAGGCGCCATTTACCCAGTGTACGAGTTGATGGAAGCGCATGGCCGCGCTTTCGATAACGATGTCTTCCTGCCCGCGGTGGTGGGTTACTACACCGACACCAACGGCAATATGCTGTCGTTCCCGTTCAACTCCTCTACGCCCATCATGTACTACAACCGCGACATGTTTGAAGAAGCGGGCCTGGATCCCGAACAGCCCCCCCAAACATGGCAAGAAGTGGCCGACTTTTCACGTCAGATCGTCGACGCTGGTGCGGCCAGCTGCGGTTTTACCACCTCCTGGCCTAGCTGGGTAATGCTGGAAAACTTCTCCGCTTGGCATAATGTGCCGCTAGGTACGCTGGAAAACGGTTTTGGCGGCCTGGAAACCGAGCTTACCTTCAACAATGAGCTGGTTGCTCGTCATTGGGACAACCTCCACGACTGGCAGGAAGAGGGGGTGTTTAAATGGGGCGGCCCCGGTTCCGGCCCCGACTCGGAGCCGCTTTTCTACTCCCGGGACTGCGCGATTTTCTTCGGCTCTTCTGCTTCACGGGCAGATGTCGCCGCCAATTCAGAATTTGACGTCGGCTTTGGCATGCAGCCCTACTACGATGACGTAGACGGCGCACCACAAAACTCGATTATCGGTGGCGCAACGCTATGGGCACTGCAGGGCCACAGCGAAGAAGAATACGCAGCCGTTGCGGCGTTCTTTGAGTACCTATCCCAGCCAGAGGTGCAGGCAGACTGGCACCAGCAAACCGGTTACCTGCCGATCACGCAAGCAGCGTGGGATCTGAGTCAAGAGCAGGGCTATTACGAAGAGAACCCGGGGTCGGATATTTCGCTTGAGCAGATGACCCTCAACGCGCCGACCGAAAACTCCAAAGGCCTACGCTTTGGTAACTTTGTGCAGATTCGCGACATTATCTCCGAGGAAATGGAAGCCGTGATGACCGGCGATAAATCCGGCCAGGAAGCGGCGGACGATGCCGTGGAACGCGGCAATGTTCTGCTGCGGGACTTCGAAGCCGCCAATCAGTAACCAGGCACTGACGTCGCCGCTTACCCAAGGGTAGGCGGCGCTTTCGTTCGGCTGTGTTCAAGAGCTTGCCATGCAAACAAAACGCATGACCTTTCCAGGGCGTTGGCTGCCTTTCGCCCTGCTGGCCCCCCAGGTGATCATCACGCTGATTTTCTTTATCTGGCCGGCGGGTCAGGCCCTGTATCAATCACTCCTGCGCGAAGATGCCTTTGGGTTACGCTCGACGTTTGTGGGGCTCGAAAATTTTGCCCGCCTGTTCCGCGACGGCAGCTATCTTAATTCGCTGTCGGTGACGGTGGTGTTCGCCGTGGGCACCACGCTGTTGTCCATGTCGGTAGCGCTGCTGCTGGCCAGCACCGTCAACCGGATGATTCGTTCGCGCAGCACCTATACCACGCTGTTGGTGTGGCCCTACGCCATTGCCCCCGCCCTGGCGGGCGTTTTGTGGTGGTTTATCTTCAACCCCTCCATCGGCATCGTGCCCTACATGCTGGAAATGGTCGGCTACCAGTGGAACCACCGCAATTCCGGCAGCGATGCCATGCTGCTGGTGATTTTAGCCGCCTCCTGGAAGCAGATCTCCTACAACTTTCTGTTTTTCCTGGCAGGCATGCAGTCCATCCCGCAATCGCTGATCGAAGCAGCCGCCATTGATGGCGCCAGCCCCACCAAGCGCTTCTGGACGATTGTATTCCCACTGCTGTCGCCCACGACCTTCTTCCTGATGGTGGTCAACGTGGTGTATGCCATGTTCGACACCTTTGGGATTATCCACGCCACCACCGAAGGCGGACCGGCACAGGCCACCAACATCCTGGTGTATAAGGTGTATGCCGACGGCTTCGTGGGGCTGAACCTGGGGTCTTCGGCCGCTCAGTCGGTGATTCTGATGGTCATTGTGGTCGCGCTGACCGTGATCCAGTTCCGCTTTATCGAGCGGCGCGTTAACTACTAACGGACGGCCTGCTAATCTGGCCTTGTTGGAGCCTTGTAATGGTTGAAAACCGACCCTGGGCCAATTGCTTTGCCCATACTGTGTTGATCATCGGCGTGGCACTGGTGGTTTTCCCCGTCTATATCGCCATTGTGGCATCGACCCAGGCACCTGATGAGCTACTGCGCGGCACCCTGCCGTTGCTACCTGGCAGCCATGGGATCGAAAACTATACCCAAATGTGGCAATCCGGCGTTTCGTCGGCCAACTCTCCATCCGCCGCGCTGATGCTCTGGAACAGCTTTGTAATGGCCATGGCGATCACCGTGGGCAAGCTGTTTATTTCGCTTTTATCCGCTTTTGCCATCGTCTATTTCCGTTTCCGCTTCCGGATGTTTTTCTTCTGGCTGATCTTCGTCACCCTGATGCTGCCCGTGGAAGTACGCATTATTCCGACGTATCAGGTAGTGGCCGACCTCAGTATGCTCAACAGCTTCGCCGGCCTGTCGATTCCGCTGATTGCCTCGGCCACCGCAACCTTCCTGTTTCGCCAGTTCTTCATGACCGTTCCCGAAGAAATGCTCGAGGCCGCCCGGGTCGATGGCGCCGGGCCTATGAAGTTCTTCAAGGACATCCTGATGCCACTTTCGGTGACCAATATCGCTGCGCTGTTCGTGATCATGTTTATCTACGGCTGGAACCAGTACCTGTGGCCGCTACTGATCACCACTGACCCCGACTACACCACTATCGTCATGGGTATTCAGCGCATGACCTCGGAGGAGAACCCCCAGTGGCACTTGATAATGGCGGCGGTGGTCATGGCCGCGCTGCCGCCGGTGTTAGTCATTCTGTTTATGCAACGCCTGTTTGTGAAAGGCCTGACCGAGACGGAGAAGTAAGATGGCCAGCATTACCCTGGAAGGGCTGAAGAAAACCTATAGCGGCGATGTGCACGCCGTCAAAGGCATCGACCTACACATCGAAGATGGTGAATTTGTAGTGCTCGTGGGGCCCTCCGGCTGCGGCAAATCCACGCTGCTGCGCATGGTGGCGGGGCTTGAAACCATCACCGAGGGCACTCTCAAAATCGGCGAGCGAGTGGTGAACACGCTCGAACCCGCCGAACGCGACATCGCCATGGTGTTTCAGAACTACGCGCTCTACCCGCATATGACGGTGTACAACAACCTCGCCTACGGCCTGAAGAACCGGGGCTTTAAAAAAGACGACATAGAAAAACGCGTCTGGGTTGCCGCCCAAATGCTCGAGATCGAGGCGTTTCTGGATCGCAAACCACGCAAGCTATCCGGCGGCCAGCGCCAGCGGGTGGCAATGGGCCGCGCCCTGGTCCGCGACCCCGCCGCGTTCCTGTTCGACGAGCCACTCTCGAACCTGGACGCCAAGCTGCGCGTGCAGATGCGGGTGGAAATCAAGCAGCTCCAGCGGCGCCTCAAGACCACCAGCCTGTACGTGACCCACGACCAACTGGAAGCCATGACCCTGGGTGACCGCCTGGTGGTGCTGAACGCCGGGCAGATCGAGCAGGTGGGCACGCCCATGGAGATCTACGCCCGCCCCGCCACCATGTTTGTGGCCGGGTTTATCGGCTCCCCCGCCATGAACATGCTGCCGGTGGACTACCTGAAGGCTAAAGGTGGCAACGGCCTGCTGGATAACCTGCCAGAAGGCACCGATATCGTCGGCATTCGCCCGGATGATATGCACTTAACGCCGCCCACAGCGCCTCACCTAACCATCGACTCAACGCTTGCGCTGTTTGAGGCCGCCGGAGCCGAAAGCCACCTGTATGCGAACCTTGCCGACAGTGACCAGCCCATGGTCATCCGCGTCTCCGGCCAGCCGCCAGTGGCCGAGGGCGAAACCCTTCGGTTCTACGTGCCCCGCGACGCGCTGCACCCTTTTGACAGTGCCACGGGGCAGCGCACGTCATCACCAGGGGAGTGACTCGCCGTTGCTGTGCCAAAACCCGCCGCTGTTATCGAGGGTCAATTCCTCAATCCGCGCGGCAATACCCAGCGCGGCATCCTGCGGGCTGATAAACCCGCCAAAATTCACCATGCGCGTTTGCACATAGCCGGGGTGCAGTTGGGCCACGGCAATGCCGCGGGGTTTTAAATCCATCGCCAGCGATTTGCCAAAGGCGTTGAGCGCCGCCTTGGACGCACGGTACCCATAACGGCCGCCCGAGTCGTTATCCGCGATGGACCCCATGCGGCTGGTGATATTGGCGATCTTACTGCCTTTGCCGAGATTGGGCAGCAGGGCTTCGGCCACCCGCAGCGGCGCATAGGCATTGATTTCCATCTGCTCGCGGATACTGTCGAAATCAAGGCTGCCCAGGGATTCATCGCGCAGCAACCCGGCATTGTTGATCAGCAAGTCCAGCGACTGGCCCTTCAGGGTCTCGGCAAGGCTTATGACATCATCAGGCTGAGTGACATCAGTCGACTCGATCACCTGATCCGCCACGCGGTCCAGCGCGTCGGATGACTGCCGGCAAACGCCGATAACGCGATAGTCTTCATCAAAATAGTGCTCTGCCAGCGCCAGCCCGACACCCCGGTTGGCCCCCGTGATTAACACCGTTGATTTCATCTGTAACTCCCCATTTTTGGAACATGCATCACGGCTACATCGTACATCCTTGCACAACCCTTAGGCGGGCCTCCTTTAAACGCTGACAGACGCCTTGCTGTCATCGCTTATTCACCTGCCTGTCTTAGGCATGTCATCCCTGTCGTCCAAACTGCTCTGTAAATAGACAAGAGGGCGGATCGCACATGCGGCTTTGCATCGTCAGCGAAACATGGGCACCGGAAATCAATGGTGTCGCACACACCTTGAGTCGGCTTAGCCGCGAGCTTGACCGCCATCAGGTTCTTATTGATGTGATTCGGCCAAAGCCCCCGCTTGCCGCCAAGGCAACTCAGGCACGGGCCGAGCTACAGGTACCGCGCTTTGCCATCCCGGGCTACCGCGACGTTCAGGTAGGCTTTTGTCGCCCCGCGACTTTGCGCAAGTTCTGGAAAGAGCAGCGCCCCGATGTGGTTTACCTGGCCACCCAAGGCCCGCTGGGCTGGTCGGCACGCTTGGCAGCACGGCAGATGGGCATTCCGCTGGTGGCGGGCTGGCACACCAATTTCGATCATTACTGTGGCGATTACGGCGTTCCCTGGCTCGCCTCGGCCACCCGCCGCTATTTGCGTTATTTCCATAACGGTTGCGGGTTAACCCTGGTGCCTACCCAACTGCAGGCCAGTCAACTTCGCCAGCAAGGCATCCACGACGTCGCGGTGATGTCACGCGGCATCGATGGTGAGCGTTTTTCCCCTGCCCACCGCGACCCTGAATTACGTCGTGCCTGGGGCGTTAACGACCATCAGCCGGTGGCGCTTTATGTCGGGCGGCTCGCCGCCGAAAAAAACCTCGCGTTGCTACAGGAAACCTATCACGCCATGCGCAACGTCCGCCCGGACATGGCCCACGTTATCGTGGGCGATGGCCCGGCAAAGGCCCAGCTTGAAAGCGCGCTCCCGGATGTCCATTTTACCGGTTTTATTGATCCCGACGCGCTTGCCCGGCATTACGCAAGCGCCGACCTGTTCATCTTCCCCTCGCTTTCCGAAACCTGGGGCAACGTGGTCAGTGAGGCCATGGCCAGCGGGCTCGCCGTGGTGGCCTATCGGCACGCGGCCAGCGCCGAGCTGATCCAGAGCGGCTACAACGGCATTACCGTGCCCATCAACGACTCGGCGGCCTTTAGTCAGGCGGCGGTGACCCTCTGCCAACACCCGGCGGACTATGCCAAGTACAGCCGCCTCGCCCGGCTGAAAGCCCTTGAGCAAAGCTGGGCGGGCATTGCCCGGCAGTTTCTTGATTATCTTCAAAAGGCCCAGGAGGCTTATCATGCGACCCCGCCCCCTCGTCGTATTCGATCGTCTTGATTTGCTGGAATGGCAGTTTTGCCAGCGCGTATCGCGCCTATCGCTCTACCGGCCCTGGCGCATGACACTCCAGGCTGCCAGCCGGTTGGGTGATTGGCCGGTCTGGGTGCTACTGATCCTAGCGCAACCCTGGCTGCAGCCTGACGGCGCCTGGCGAGTGCTGCAGTACACCCTGATTGCCAGCGTCGCCATCGCCATTTACCGGCTGGTGAAAACCCGCCTGTGCCGTGAGCGGCCGTATATCACTTATCGCAGCGGTATTCAGTGCAATGCACCGGCCCGGGATCGCTATAGCTTTCCCAGCGGGCATACCATGCACGCCGTGATGTTCAGCGTGCTGGTCGCCGCCCACACGCCGTGGTTACTGCCAGTGGTCATTCCCCTGTCGGTACTGATTGCGATATCCCGGGTGGGCCTGGGCCTGCACTACACAAGCGATGTGATTGCCGGCGCCGCCATGGGCTATGGCTTTGCGCTGCTCAGCCTTTACCTGATGGGCTAGTCGGGGAGCGATAAGGCATCGATCAGACGCAAAAAAACCACCTCGCCGGAACAAGGTGGTAATTTCGCATCGTCGTCATTCCATGACACTGATGTTTAGCGCCTCCTTAAGCTAAAACGGAGAGTGCCCATTCCTTTGAATGTTCCATTCATTATCACTCGGGCTTCCTGCCTTCCTTTTACTGCCGTGACACTCCCCTGACCCGCTTTACCTTTCTACTGCTTACCTTTCTACTGCTTACCTCTCTGCTACTTTTCCTTCCAACCTATTACCTTTTGACTGACCAGCTTCCCATTACCTTCCAACACGAGATCAACCTTTCCTACGTAACGACTTTACCTGCATAACAACGTTTCTGAACCCAATGATTTGACCTTTGTGACCGTGACTTTAATCAATGCGAATAAACAAGCTTCCTTATCATTTCGCATACACACCTAACGAAGCAGGCATCAGGCCAACTTCGCTTAAAAAAATTAAAAAACCAATTAAAACAATATCTTAAATAAATGCCAAAGGGTTCATTTGCGGCGACGACGGCACACAAAAAATGTGGCGTAATGACACATGCGACAAAATAGCATGGTGATTAGGATAAAGAGGTACATACTGCCAGTGTCGCTAAATGGCTAACGTTTGCTAGTCTAGCTAATACCCCCTTGAAGGGGGTGACCACCTGAAAGGAAGCTTCTATGAAACGCATGACAGCTCTTGGCATTCTTAGCATCACCATCTTACTGTTAGTGAGCGGTTGCAATACCATTCGCGGGGCGGGTGAAGACATCGAGCAAGGTGGAGAAGCTATTCAACAATCAGCGAGTTAACGACATTATGCTAACGGTCTACCTATCACATGGCTTGGAAAGCGGCCCCGGCGCATTGAAAATGCAGGCGCTGAAAGGCATTGCCGAAAAGCTCGACGACTGCGAGGCCGTCGTGATGGATTATCGAGACCAACCCGACCCCCAGCAACGCCTAAAGCATCTTTTGGCGACGCTGTCGGCGCGGGGTGACAACCCTGAGTGCTGCGTCTTTGCCGGCTCAAGCCTGGGTGGCTGGCTAAGTGCAGCGGTCAGTTCACAGCAGCCCGTACTGGGCTGCTTTTTATTGGCCCCGGCCATTGGTCTACCGCATTATCCGGAAACCGCCCCCACGCTCCAAGCCAGTTGCACTCACGTGATTCACGGCTGGCAGGATGACGTGATTCCCCCTCGCCCGGTCATTGACTGGGCCGAACGGCAGCGCCTGTCGTTGCGCATGCTGGACGACGATCACCGCCTCCACGAAAGCCTTGACACCTTGCTCAGCGACTTTGACGCCTTCCTGATGCGATGCAGCGCCGTCCTGCACGCCAGTACAATCGCCTGTTCACGCCGCTAGCCGCTAAAGGTAAGGAGTAAAGGTGTCGCAGCATTAGACAAACACTCTCCAAGGGTGTACAAACAATGTACACACAGAAGGAGAGCGTCCATGTTTGGCCTTTTCAAGCGCGACCCCAAAAAGAAGCTACAGCAAGACTACGAACGCAAGCTGCAAGCCGCCATGGAGGCATCACGCAACGGTGACATGCGGGCAAATGCCACCTTGACGGAGGAAGCCGATGCGCTGCTCGCTGAAATAGAACGCCTGAAACAAGAAGGCAAGTAACGTAAGCTCATTGCGGCTTGCGCTACTCGTCCGCCGCCAGCGCAGGCAGCAGCGTTTTCAGTTTGCGGGTCAACGTATTGCGCCCCCAGCCCAGTAATTCTGCGGCCTCGCCCTTACGCCCGCCGGTGTGCTTGAGCGCGGTTTCTATCAAGATGCGTTCGAAATCCGGCACGGCCTCTTCCAGCAAATGGGTGTGGCCTTCTGCCAGGGCGTGATCCGCCCAATCGCGAAAAGCGCTCCGCCAGTCACCGTGGGCACTTGACTCAGAGGCGCTGGGTGCGCGCAATTCCGCGGGCAAATCTTCTACCAGCACTTCACGTCCCGAGGCCATCACCGTCAGCCAGCGGCAGATGTTTTCTAACTGGCGAACATTGCCCGGCCAGGGCAGGCGGGTCAGATGTGCTTCCGCTTCGGGGGTCAGCACTTTCACATCCGTGGACAGCTCTTTGGCCGCCTCAGCCAGAAAGTGACTCGTCAGCCTGGGGATATCCTCACGGCGCTCGGCCAGCTTCGGCAAGTGGATGCGAATGACGTTCAGGCGATGAAACAAGTCTTCCCGGAAGCGCCCATCGTCGACCAGTGATTCAAGGTTCTGGTGGGTGGCCGCGATAATCCGCACGTCGACTTTTGTCGGCGTATGCCCCCCCACGCGATAGAACTCGCCGTCGGCCAGTACGCGCAGCAACCGCGTCTGGGTTTCAGCCGGCATATCGCCAATTTCATCCAGAAACAGCGTGCCGCCATTGGCCTGCTCAAAGCGCCCCTGACGCTGTGAAGTGGCACCGGTAAAGGCCCCTTTCTCATGGCCGAACAGCTCGGACTCGATCAAGTCCCGCGGAATCGCCGCCATGTTCAGCGCAATGAACGGCTTGCCCTGGCGCGGGCTGTGCTGATGTAGCGCCTCGGCAACACGTTCTTTACCGGTGCCCGACTCGCCATTGATCAGCACGGTAATATGCGAATGAGACAAACGCCCGATCGCCCGGAAAACCTCCTGCATGGCAGGGGCTTCACCGATAATTTCCGCGTTGAGTCCCTCCGGCACCGTGACCGGGCGCTGACGTTCGCGCGCATGGGCAATGGCACGACGCACCAGCGCCAGCGCCTCATCCACGTCAAACGGCTTGGGGAGATATTCGAAGGCGCCGCCTTGATAAGACGCCACGGCGCTGTCCAGGTCCGAATGCGCGGTCATCACGATCACCGGCAAATCGGGGTGGGCCTCGCGTACCCGGGCCATCAGGTCCAGGCCATCAATTCCCGGCATGCGAATATCGGTAACCAGGACATCCGGCGGACTCTCGAGCAAGCGGGAAAGGGCCGTGTCGGCACGCTCGATACATTCAACCTCGAGATCGGGTTGCGCCAGCGCACGTTCAAGTACCCAGCGAATCGCACGGTCATCGTCAACAATGACGACCCGCGCAACATCATTACGGGCAGGCTCTGTCATGACGCTTCTCCGGTGACATTAATAACCAAGGGAATCAATAAACGAAATTCGGTGCGCCCTGGGCGTGAGTCGCATTCGATCAGTCCTTGATGTTGGTGCAAAATTGATTGGGCGATCGACAGTCCAAGCCCGCTGCCTTCGGCACGGCCCGAGACCATCGGATAAAACAGGGTTTCTTGCAGGGAGCCGGGAATGCCGGGGCCATTGTCGATAATGCCCACCTCGCTGACCAGGCGGTGCCGCTCGGCGCCCAACGTAAACTGGCGGCGCGCACGGGTGCGCAGCGCCAGCATCGGTGTCGGCGTCTCGGCATCGCCCATGGCCTGAACCGCATTGCGGGCCACATTCAGCACCGCCTGGATCATCTGCGCTTCATCGCCGAACAGGTCCGGCAGGCTGGGATCGTAATCCCGTTGAATATCGACCCACGGGTGCTCAGCGATCAGCAATGAACGCACACGTTCGAGCACCTTGTGAATATTGACCGGCTCGTGTTTGACGATGTAATTGGGCCCCAGCATGGAATCCACCATGTCCCGTAGCCGGTCAACTTCTTCGACGATGATATGGGTAAATTCACGCAGCGCCGGGTTATCCAGATCGCGTTCAAGCAACTGCGCCGCGCCACGAATACCACCCAACGGGTTTTTGACTTCGTGAGCAAGGCCGCGCGCCAGCACCTTGATAGTTTCCTGGCGGGTGGTGAGCGCCTCCTCGCGGGAAATCTGCATCAGCCGGTCGCGGGGCTCGACCTCCAGCAACAGTTCCGTGTCGGACAGGGGGGTTACCGTATAGTCGACGGTGAGCGGATCGCGATTCAGCGGCGTAATGCGCGCCTCACGCTGGGTAAAGGGATGAAACGCATCGCGGGCTTTGGCCAACACCTCATCGATGCTTTCATCACCGCCCAGCATCTCGTCCAGGCTCATCCCCCGCACACGGCTGAGGCTAACGGCAAACAACGCCTCTGCGGCAGGATTCATCCAGCACACATTGAGGCGGCCGTCCAGCAGCAGCACCGCCGTGGTGAGGTGTTCAAGTAAACGCTGGTGCATGGTGGTGTCTTGCAAAGTCGCCTCGTCCATTATCTTGGGTCAGCCTTCCGCTGGAAAGATGTAGAGAGAACTGCAAAAAGCGCGCCAAATGGGCCAGCGTGCTGATTTGCACGGCACTTGCGCCGTGTGGCGGTGCATGGCGAGTCGTTTTAGCGCAGGTCATCGACGCTTCCAGCGACCACATGCACCATAATGGCGCATTGACGCTATTCTGCCACCACAATCGTCACCGTGTTTGTGCGGTGCTGCCGTCGCCCATGGCTATCCAATAGCTCAGCCTGAAGCCGATGCCGACCGGCGGGCAAGTTTGCCAACCAGAACACATCGCTGTGCAGCGCCGACTGGCTAAGCTTGCCATTCACCCGCAGCTGTACCCGATGATCATCACGTAACCGGGGGCTAATACTCAGCATTACCGGCGTGTCGGCACCCACCTCGGCGCCATCGCTTGGCGAGCGAATCTGGAAGCGGTCGTAAGGCATGAAGGGCTGGCCAGGTGAGGTGGCCGGTGGCTCATCGGACCTCTCGGCGTATTCGCTTGGCAATCCAGGCAACGGCGCCAGCTCAAGCGCTTCCCCACCCTCGCTCGGGGTGTCGGAAAAGGTGACATTGCCGTGTTCATCGACCACTCGATAGACGGTTGATGATGCAGCCGTAACATCCACCCATACGGCCAGCACCAGACCAAGGCCGATGCCCCAGCCTTTGGTCCGCGCCATTAACACCTTGCGCAACATGCGTCCCCCTCAACTAAAAAACCCCGCCGTGGCGGGGTTTAGGATCATCTGCACCACATAGGTGAGATTAGCCGCTGTTGTTAGCAGCTATAATACATATCAAACTCGACCGGATGCGTGGTCATGCGGATCCGCTCCACGTCTTCCATCTTGAGTTCGATGTAGGCATCGATCATTTCGTCGGTGAACACGCCACCTTCGGTCAGGAAGGCCCGGTCGGTGTCCAGCGCTTCCAGCGCCTGATCCAGGCTGCTTGCCACGGTGGGTACCGACTTGCCTTCTTCCGGCGGCAGGTCGTACAAGTTCTTGTCCATGGCGTCGCCAGGGTGAATCTTGTTCTTGATGCCGTCGATACCGGCCATCAGCATCGCCGCAAAAGCCAGGTACGGGTTGGCCGTCGGGTCAGGGAAGCGGGTTTCAACACGCTTGCCTTTCGGGCTGGCCGTGTACGGAATACGAATGGATGCCGAACGGTTACGGGCACTGTAAGCCAGCATGACCGGTGCCTCGAAACCCGGTACCAGGCGCTTGTACGAGTTGGTAGAAGCGTTGGTGAAGGCGTTCAGGGCACGGGCGTGCTTGATGATGCCGCCAATATAGTAAAGCGCCATTTCGGAGAGACCCGCGTACTCGTCGCCTGCGAACTGGTTGGTACCGTCCTTCCAGAACGACTGGTGAACGTGCATGCCCGAACCGTTATCACCCACCAGCGGCTTCGGCATGAAGGTTGCCGTTTTGCCGTAGGCATGCGCCACGTTGTGGATCACATACTTCATTTCCTGAACTTCGTCGGCTTTCTTCACCAGCGTGTTGAACTTCACACCGATTTCGTTCTGACCAGCGTTGGAAACTTCGTGGTGGTGAACTTCTACCGACTGGCCGATCGCTTCCAGGGTGTTACACATGGCACCACGGATATCGTGGAAGCTGTCGACCGGTGGAACCGGGAAGTAGCCGCCTTTAACACGCGGACGGTGGCCCAGATTGCCACCTTCTACCTGGCTGTCCGTGGCCCATGCACCTTCTTCAGACGTGATCTTGTACATGGCGCCCTGGATGTCGGATTTCCAGTGGACTTCGTCAAAGATGAAAAACTCGGGCTCAGGACCGAAGAAAGCCGTGTCGCCAAGACCGGTTGACTGCAGGTACGCCTCGGCGCGCTTGGCAATGGAGCGTGGGTCACGGTCATAGCCCTGCATGGTGGCCGGCTCGATAATGTCACAGCGCAATACCAGCGTGGCATCTTCAGTGAAGGGATCGAGATAGGCAGTGCCATCTTCGGGGCGCAGAATCATGTCGGATTCGTTGATGCCCTTCCAGCCGTTGATGGACGAACCATCAAACATCTGACCGTTTTCGAAAAACTCTTCGTCCACATCGCGGGCAGGCACGGTCACGTGCTGCTCTTTACCGCGGGTGTCGGTGAAACGCAGGTCTACCCACTTAACATCATGCTCTTCAATTAGCGCGAGAGTCTTGGCTGACATAGTGTCCTCCGGTATGAGCGTGGCTTAAAGCTAATGACAGTAAGCTACCAATAAATGTTGTTCGACATGTCGCGTGCATCATGGCACGCCTGCCTTGCTTATTCACTCAACGTTTGTCCGTTGCCATCAACAGAACGTCTAGCGATAGAAACCGGCTAATGTTGTAGCACGCCGCCAGGCGATTTGCCTATGACCTACTAGCCGCTACCGCAAATAATGCAGGTTGCGTGCCAATCTTGCACCAATATGGCATAAAATAATGGCAAATAGTTGTTTTTAAATGACTTTAAAAATCACTCTGGTGCCACTTCATGTTGCATATCAGGCATAAACGTTCAGTCAAAACCCAATGTCGCCAACTATTGCACCACAAATAAGCAAGAACGGACTTAATTGCACCATAGAGGTGCACTCGATATTGCAGCCAAATCCACCCGCTTAATTTACTTGCGCGCCAAACGGTAGAGACTATAGTAAACTTTTATACACAATCAGTTACAATAAGCAAAAACCAGACACATAGACCGGAGGGCAACCCATGAAGTCGGTCTGCTTTATTATCGACACCAGCGTAACGGGTGCCCAACTGCCCCGCCATTTACGCAACATTCACCTAGCAGCCGCCGACCATCCCGCTTTCACACTGCAGATAACCAGTTTGCTCCGTGACCCCCGGTTAACCCTGATGGAGCAACGCTTCGCTGCCCACTGCACCACCCTGCCGGGCACCGCGCTGGGTGCGCGGCTGAACCATGCGGCCGCCACCAGCCAGGCCGAATGGCTGGTGTTTGCCCTCCACGCCACGGCCCTGCCGGTGACCCTCTGGGTGGCAATGTTTCCCATGCTGGATAGCTACGCCGTGGATGCCGTCGTGCTCGGCCCCAGTGAGCCCACCTTTCCCGCACGCCTTTTACAACGCTTTTTAGCTTCAGCGCTTCAATCGCCGCCCTACATAGCGGTACGACGAACGTGGTTGGAGCGTCTGGGCGGCTTCGACCCCGACCTCGACCGCAGCGCCCTGCACGACTTCATGCAGCGACTGCATGCCTGCCCCACACGCATTCATACGTTGACCAATGACAATGCCACTACCTCGCCAGGGGTCGCCTAGTGCATGGCCACATTCAGTTTCTTGCCAAACATCATCGCCCCGATTCTGGATGTATTGACCACCTTGCTTAGCACGATACAGCCCGTCATGCTCACCAACGCAAGCATTACGGCGTAAACCACGATGGGCAGCGATAAAGGCGCGATGATCAGGTCGGTGGCGATGAAAAACATCGGATGCGCCAGATAGATGCCAAACGAATACACATTGATCTGGCGGACCCAATTCGGTGCCGTATAGCCCTTGAGCTGACGTGTGGCGCAGAGCGTAAACAACACAAAGAACGGAATGACCCAGACCTCTTTTGATGTAAAGGCCGGCAGGTGGGCAAGTGTTGCCACACCAAGCCCAAGTACAAACAGGCCCAGGCAGGCCGGGTGGGCCAGATACTTCATCCACTGCGGTCGCTGGGCTTTGATGCCATTAGGGGCCAGCGGGTAGTAACGCACGAGTACCAACGCCAGGAAAAACAGGTAAAGCCAGCCCAGCGGCGCCACCCAGAGCAGATACCCCGGCGGATTGACGCCCTGCCAGTACGCCGTTCCCCAGTAGGCCATGCTGATCAGGCAGGATAGCCACAACCACGGTACCGGGTTGACTCGCCAGAGGCGCAAGCGGGTAAACAGCCAATAACCGACATAAAACTGCATCGCAATGATCAGGAAGTAACCGTGCCAGCCGGCATAAACAAAATACTCAACGGCATTGGCCCAGAAGTTGACCGGGTCACCTTCTGCCCCCCTTTTCGCCCACTCCGCCGTTGAATAGATAAATCCATAAACGAAATACGGCAGCATGACGTATTTGACCCGCTGGCGTATGAACCCTTCAGGCACCGCTTTATCGTAGCGAACGGCAAAGACGAACACCGAAATAAACAGGAAAATCGGCGTCCCCAATACCAGGGGGATACGCATGAAATCAGTAACGAGGTTGTCGACGTACTTGTTGACCTGGTCCATCAAGTGGAATAAAAAAACGGCTATACAGCCGTAAGCTCTAAGCCAAAAGATTTCTTCCACTTTCTGCATGAACCCTCCCGCCACGTTGTGTTGCGCGACGCCGACGCATTAGCGTCTTGAACATCCCACCCCGTGAGTTGTCCGACCCCGTTAGAACACGAGAATTCCCGACAGACGAGGTGCTCATGAGGAAACGCCCACTTTGGCGGCTCGGATTCATCAGCCTGTTTGGTTTACTCGCGGGGCTGTTGGCGGCCACTTCAACCGCCCTCGCCAGCAGTGTGGAGCGACACCATTTCGATTCGCCGACGTTGGGCAACCCCTACCCCTACACGGTTTACCTGCCTGATGGCTATGCTGAAAACAGCAACACCGTCTACCCTGTGGTTTACCTCCTGCACGGCTCGTTTGGTAACGAACGCGACTGGCTGGCCAAGGGCAATTTGCAGCAGACCGCTGACCGGTTGATTCGTGCCGGGCACATTCCGCCCAGCGTCTTCATCATGCCCGGCAGCCGCAGCTGGTGGGTCGATGGCCATAACGAAGCGGCCCGCAGTGCCTTTTTCAATGACCTCATGCCCCATGTGGAAAACCACTACCGTGTGGGCGACGAGCGCTCGATGCGCGGCGTGGGTGGGCTCTCGGCCGGCGGTTTTGGCGCGATTAACTTCGCCCTGGAGCGCCCCGACCTTTTCGCGGCCGTCGCCGCGCTCAGTCCCGCGAGCTATGTGCCTTTTCCACCCAACAACTCGTCTGCCAACCGTCACCCTGCCTTTCTTGACGAGCAGGGCGAGTTCGACCGCCAGCTTTGGCAGCAGTTGAACTACACCGCGCACCTTGAGGATTACCGCATCAAAGTGACGCCTCGCCCCTTGGAAGAGCATAGCGACGTGCCCCATGTTCCCATGTATATCAGCGCAGGGCGCAGTGATGTATATGACGCCGAGTTTCACGCCCGGCAACTGCGCCAGGCCATGGAAAAGATTCAACCCACCTCAGTGCATATGGACCTTTACCCCGGCGGCCATACCTGGAGAGTCTGGCGGGCCAGTCTGCCCGCAGCGCTTAACTTCATGTTTCAACACGTCGGACAGCCTAACCAGGGCGAAAGTAGCGAATAAGTAAGCTACGCTAATATAACGATATTTATCTTTGTTGCTTGCAACGCACCACGAAGAAGGAGTTTTCTATGCATCGGCACATTGAATGGGATATGCCAGGCAGCGCCAGCGTTGCGCACCATTACGCCCAGGATCCCAACCACGACGCCAGACCGCATACCGGTGATATCATCTCCGCCCGCTACCAGGGCTGTTCGGTTCGAGTCGACGTGCAAAGCTACCAGGAAGACGAAGCGGTCAGCATCGGCCCGGTGGTAGCGATCATTGGGCCCCAGGGCCAGCGCCTGGACAGCCACGGCAAGCTCCACAAAGGCGACATCGTCCGCCTCCCTGACGACAAGCGTGCTATGGAGCCGAGTCCGGAGGAATAATTATAGTGTGAGACGTCCTCCAAGATATCCCTCGTTATCGACGGGGGGTTATTAGGTCTTTCGGCGCTTTCTATATTTTTCTTAGATTCCCTCAGCTTTCACTCACATTTATGCGGCACGCTTTAAGTGCAAGACTGCATGATTAGCGTTGCCCTGTGCCGCTGAGCGCGTAAAATAAATGGCAAATTTTTGGCTTTGCCATCGTTATGTTATAACCTATTCGATTATTTACGAGGTCGGCTTTAATGAGTGAGCATTCGCATCGCCACAACAGGGAAGGCCCTTGTCATTTTTCGCTGATGTCGCTGTCGGCGGTACGGCGGTTGCTGTCGGTAACGGTACCGCTGCTGGTGCTTTGGTTGATGGTGCTGTGGGCCAACGGGTGGACATCATGAGTCAGCGCTCACTATCACGCCTGCAACTACACAACCTGCATTTGGCTCAGGGGCACCGCACGGTGCTTGAGCATGTGGAAGGCGACTTTCAGCCTGGCGCGATTACTGCCTTGATTGGGGCTAATGGCTCGGGCAAAAGCACGCTGATTCAAGCCATCATGGGGGAGCTACGCCCGATCAGCGGCAAGGTGGTGTGCACCGTGCCGAAAGAACGCCGGGCCTGGCTGCCCCAGCAGCTGGCGTTGGATCTGACCTTTCCGATGAGCGTGGAAGAGCTGGTCATGACCGGCAGCTGGCCGAGCCATGGGGCGCTGAAAGGCTACTGTGCGTCGCATTACCGCAAGGGCCGCGAGATCATGGCGCGGCTGGGCATTTCTCATCTGGCGCACCGCCCGCTGGGCGAGCTTTCCGGCGGCCAGCGCCAGCGCGCCTTGATTGGCCGTACCCTGATGCAGGAAGCCGAGCTGTTACTACTCGACGAGCCGTTTGCCAACGTGGATAGCGAGACGGTGGATATCCTGATCCGCATCTTGCGCCAGATGGCCGATGACGGGGCCACCCTGATTCTGGTGCTGCACGATATGGACCACCTGCGCCGCCTGGCCGACGAGGTATTGATGCTCAACGGCGGTCACGGTCGCTGGGTATCGCCCGGCGCCCTGATGCACCAACATGCCCCGGCAGAAGTGGTGCCGTTCACCGTGGGAGGTCGACATGCTGGCACTGCTTGATGCCTGGATTATCGCGCCTTTCGATTACGGCTTTATGCGCCGCGCGGTGGTCGGCGGTCTGGCGCTGTCACTGGCGGCACCCACGCTGGGGGTGTTCCTGGTACTACGTGGCATGAGCCTGATTGGCGATGCCATGGCCCACGCGATTCTGCCGGGGGTGGCGCTGGGCTTTCTGCTGGCCGGGTTTTCGCTGCCGGTGATGAGCATCGGCGGCGTGCTGTTTGGTGTCATGGTGGCATTGCTTGCCGGGGCCGTGTCCAAAATGGGCGGCCAGCGCGAAGACGCTGCCATGGCCAGCTTTTTCATTATTTCGCTGGCGGCGGGCGTGATGCTGATTTCGATCGGCGGTAGCAGTGTCGACCTCACCCACGTGCTGTTCGGCTCCATTCTGGCGATCAACTCCACCGCACTGCTACTGATCGCTGGGATGAGCACGCTGATCGTGCTGACTCTGGCGGTGATTTTCCGCGCCCTGGTAGTGGAATGCCTGGACCCGCTGTTCCTGCGCGGCCAGAGCCGCCGAAGCGGCTGGGTACACAGCGTGTTTCTGGGCCTGCTGGTGCTCAACCTAACCGCCGGGTTTCAGACCCTGGGGACCCTGATGGCAGTAGGCTTGATGATGCTGCCCGCCACCTCGGCACGGTTCTGGAGCAAGCGCCTGGAGGGGTTGATCGGCATTGCCGTGTCGCTTGCCATGATTTCCAGTACCGGCGGGCTACTGCTGTCGTTCCATCTCGATATTCCGTCCGGGCCGAGCATCATTCTGCTGGCCGGCATTGGCTATCTGCTCTCTGCCCTTTTCGGTCGCTATCACAGCTTGGCAGCCCGCTGGCGGCGCAAAACCGCGCCCCTCTCGGCCGAGCCAAGCGCTTGATCATCGGGCCTTGCCCGTTCACCTTTACAAGGAGCCTTTATGTCGCCGTTACCTTTCTCCCGCTGGCTGGTTGGCGTGTCTGCGCTGCTGGCGCTACCCGCCGCCGTGGCGTCTGAACGCGTGCAAGTGGTCACCAGCTTTTCGATTCTTGCCGACATGGTCGAGCAGGTCGGCGGCGAGCACGTGGACGTGACTTCGCTGGTCGGCCCAGACGGTGATGCGCACATGTATAGCCCGAGCCCGGGTGACGCGCGAGCGCTGGCCGATGCGGACCTGGTGGTGTTCAACGGGCTACTGTTTGAAGGCTGGATGGAGCGCTTGATCGACGCCAGCGATTACACCGGCGCGTTGGTCACCTCGACCCAAGGCATCAAGCCACTGGCCCAGGCAGGTCAAGATGATCACAACGAGCATGAGCACGATGAGCATGGCCACGACGAACATGGTCATGGTGATCACGACGAGCACGGTCATGATGCTCAGGGCCACGATGGTCCCGGCGACAACGCCGAACACGCCCATGGCGATGACGACCCCCACGCCTGGCAGGATCTGGCCCGCGCGGAAACCTACGTCGAGAACATCCGCGATGGATTGATCGAAGCCGATGGCGACAATCGCGAGGCTTATCAGGCCAATGCCGAGCGCTATCTGACCGATATCCGAACGGCTGATGAAGAAATCCGCGCGCTGATCGAAGAAATTCCTGACTCTACCAGCGTGATTACCGGCCACGATTCGTTTGGCTACTTTGCCAATGCCTACGGCGTGCGTTTCCTGTCACCGGTAGGGCTGTCCACGGAAGCCGACCCGAGCGGCGCCAGCATGGCCGAGCTCATCGATGTTATTGAAGAAGAGAACGTCGAGGCGCTGTTCCACGAAAACATGACCAATCAGTCAGTACTTGATCAGCTGGCGGAAGAAACCGGTCTGAGCGTGGCTGGCACACTATACGCCGATGCACTGAGCAGCGATGGCGAAGCAAGTACTTACTTAGGAATGATGCGTCACAATGCCAAAACGCTCCACGATGCGTTAGCCAAACCCGGTCATGAAGAGACTGACCACGAAGATCACGGTCATTCTCACGACCACAGCGAGCATAGCCACTAATCGAGCCGGACCTAAAAGCGCTGCTCAGGCCCTAGCTGCCTTGAGCAGCCATGCTCGGAAACACGTCATGGCGTGGGTTTCGGTGCGTGTCTGCAGGCGCGTCAGCCAGTAGCCGCCCAAACTGACGGCGGTGTTAAACGGCTGTACCAGTGCGCCACTGCTCAGTTGACGGGGGAACATCAGGGGTGGCGCCAACGCCACTCCCGCCCCTTGCAAGGCCGCTTCCACCATGGCGATGGATGAGTCGAAAACGATGCTTTTCGACATCGGATAGCTGCTGGGCAACCCCGCCGCCAATAGCCACTCGGTCCACTCATCAGCGCGATAGGAGCGTAGCCATGTCTCGCCCAGCACATCGGCTGGCGTGTTGAGCCGGGCAGCAATCTCTGGAATGCACATTACCGATAGCGACGCTGGCATCAAGGGCTGCGCGGCGGTACCGTGCCAAGCCCCGCTACCAAAGCGGATCGCAAAGTCGAGGCCCTCGGCGGCCAGCTCGGCGCGATTGTTATGAGTGGAAAGGCGCAGGTCGATAAACGGGTACTGCTGCTGAAAATCATCCAGACGTGGCAATAGCCAGCCGACGGCAAAGGTCCCCACTACGCCCACATGTATCACTTCCCGGTAACCGCTCTCGCCTATCCGGTCCAGGGTATGCCCCATCTGGTCAAAGGCACTGTTCAGCACCGGCAACAAGCGCTCGCCTTCTTGCGTCAACATCAGCCCTCGGGGCAGGCGTTTAAATAGCGGTACCTTCAAATGACTTTCAAGCAGCTTGACCTGGTGGCTAACGGCCGCCTGGGTAACGCAGAGCTCATCCGCTGCCTGGGTAAAACTCAAATGCCGCGCCGACGCCTCAAAGGCGCGCAACGCGTTTAGCGGCAGATAAGAACGCGCCATCCAGATCCCCTAATTTTTCTAATGGCTTGGGCAAAATATCGCTGTTTGTCGTACTCACCCGCTCACCCTATATTAGCGACTTTCACGCTCGCACCGGCGGGCGATTGCGCCCGGCCAACTGACACTCACCTTGTTTCACCACTGCAATAGGAGCCATGTATGTGCAGGATGTTAGCAGCAAAAACTGGCCTTATCATGACAGGTTCTCTTCTGATTGGCAGCACTGCCTGGGCATTGGAAGACGTTGATAACGCAAACATCGAGGCGCTGGTCAACGACACGATCGCCCCGCTCATGGCCGAGTATCGTATTCCCGGGATGTCCGTTGCGCTGAGCATCAACGGCCAGCCATATTACTTTAATTATGGCGTTGCCGACCTGGAAGCAGAAACGCCGGTCACCGAAGAGACGCTGTTCGAGCTTGGGTCCATCAGCAAGGTGTTCACCGCTACGCTTGCGGCTTATGCGGCATCCAATGGCGACCTGTCGCTTACTGATTCGGCCAGCCAGCACTTGCCGGCCCTTGAAGGCAGCGCTTTCGATGAGATCACCCTGCTGGAACTGGGTACCTACACGGCAGGTGAGCTGCCTCTCCAGTTTCCGGAAGCGGTACAAGATGAAGCGGCGATGGTGGACTATTATCGCCAGTGGCAGCCTGAATCACCGCCCGGTAGCCACCGGCTCTACTCCAACCCGAGTATGGGCCTGTTCGGTTATCTTGCCGCGCAACGCCTTGGCAAGCGGTTCGAGACGCTGATGCAGGAAGACCTGCTCACACCGCTGGGCCTTGAGAACAGCTATTACCAGGTACCTGACCCGCAACAGCCGCATTACGCCTACGGTTACTCTCAAGACGACGAGCCGATCAGGGTGAACCCGGGCATGCTGGATGCCCAGGCCTACGGTTTGAAATCGACCGCGGCAGACGTACTGGCGTTTGTAGAAGCGAATATGGACGGTGCCGGGCTTGATGGATCACTCAGCCAGGCCATGGCGACTACGCGCGCCGGTTACTTTGAAGTCGGCAACATGACCCAGGGGCTGGGCTGGGAAAGCTACGCCTACCCGGTCCCCCTTGATAAGCTTGTCCAGGGCAACTCGCTTGAGATGATACTCGACGCCAACCCCGTCAGCCGCTTAAGCCCACCACAGCCCCCCAGGCAGCAGGCGCTCTACAACAAGACGGGCTCCACCAATGGCTTTGGCGGCTATGTGGTCTTTGTGCCCAGCGAGCAGATCGGTATCGTGATGCTGGCAAACCGTAATTACCCCAATCAGGCGCGCATCAAGGTGGCTCATCAACTCCTTACCGCGTTGACCGACGGGCACTGAGTGCAGGAACAGTGTCAGCGAAAGTTGCATTTTTCGCTGTCGATAAGGAGACTAGCACCACTTCCTTTGCCTGCAAGAGTCAGCCCCATGCGTTTAAACGCCGACTTTACCCGCTTTGCCTGTGTGACACCGGAAGATTACCGCTGGGTGGCCTCGCCCAGTGCTGGCGTCGAACGGATGATGCTTGACCGTATTGGCGACGAAGTCGCGCGCGCCACCAGCCTCGTGCGCTACGCGCCGAATAGCCAGTTTGACCCGCATATCCACGGTGGTGGCGAAGAGATTTTAGTGCTGGAGGGTGTGTTTGCCGACGAGTATGGTCGCTATGCCGCCGGTAGCTACTTGAGAAACCCCATCGGTACCGCCCACACGCCGCAAATTGGCGATGAGGGCGCGCTGATACTGGTCAAGCTGCACCAGTTCGACCAGAACGATGAGCTACAGCTTGCCGTCCCCGCCCACCGCCTGCCCTGGCAGCCGGACCGTCGCCCCGGCATCAGCTACAAGATGCTGCACACCTTCAAACAGGAGCGGGTCAGCCTGGAACACTGGGAGGCTGGCCAGGCCATTGAGTATCCGGTGCTGACCGGCGGGCTGGAGTTTTTCGTGCTGGAGGGCGCCTTGAGCGACGGCGACCGGGAATACACCGCTGGCAGCTGGTGCCGCTACCCCAGCGGCATGGCGCTGACCCTCACTGCCGGGGAACATGGCGTGCAGATGTACCTCAAGCGCGGCCACCTACCGCCGGTGCAGGACGATTCAGCCTAGGGCCAGAAAGGGCAGCAGCGTCAACGCCACCAGCAATAAGATGGCCACGCCCACCAGCGTGATTTGCACGGGGTGGGCACTAAAACGCTGCCATAAGGTGGGCGCATCACCCCGTGCGAGGGCTTCGTTGTGTTCTTGCCTGGCCCGCGCCTGGCGCTCGGCCTGATACTCGGCCAGTAGCGTGTTGGCATCCTCAAGCTGACTTAGGTCACGCAGCCAGATGGCATCCACGCCCAATCGGAAGAAACCAGCCTGTGTCTCGTAAGTATCCAGGCCATGGGCATCGAGCAACTGGCGGACTTCCATGGCCTCTTCGTCGGTCACATGGCGCAGGCGAAACAGCAAATGCGCCATGCTAGTCGCCCTTGCCGGCCATCAGGTCCGCTTGAATCACTTCAATCCAGTAGCCGTCCGGGTCTTTGACGAAAATCACGTCTTGCATCTTTCCCTGATCGGCACGCTTGACGAAGGTGACGTCGTGCTCGTCGAACCACGCCTGGGCCGCCGCCAGATCGGGCACGCTAAAGCAGATATGACCAAACCCCTGGGGCTCGGCGTTGCCATCGTGGTAGGCAAAGCCGTCCTGGTTTTCTGTGCCCCAGTTGTGGGTCAGCTCTAAAAGCCCCTTCTGACTGAACGTCCAGGCGGTTCTTGCCTGCGTCTCTTCAGGGACCTGATCACCGTCTTCCAGATTAGCCAGAAAGTAGAGTGAAAATTGCATTTCTTCAAAATCAAGTCGACGCATCACTTGCATACCAAACACCTGTGAATAAAACGCCAGCGCACGCTCGGGGTCCTTGACCCGCAACATGGTGTGGTTCAAACGGAATCCCTGGGTTTGCTTGGGCGTCGGGGCAACCCCTGGATGCTGCTCACCTTGAAATGACATGCACTATCTCCTTTGACGTTTCGGTTACTTTGTACAAGGCTGTAGAGTCCTGGCTGGCAGTCTTCAGCAACTGTCTGTACCAACTATCTGTTACCAACAGCCTTTACCAACCATCGTGACTCGCCCTCATGGCGCACCAGAATGATAGTTGTCTGTCATTTCATCATGAGGGCAGTCTGACAAAATACCAGTCCTTGCGCTAAGGAGGCCTTATGGCCCGCGATCTCAATGTCCTGGGTGAACCGCTCACCCCGTGCTGCCATGACCCCAAAACCGGCTTTTACCGCGATGGATTCTGTCGCGTGGGGGCGGATGATATGGGCGTCCACTCTGTGTGCGCCATGCTGACGGAGGAGTTTCTGGCCTTTTCACTGGCACAAGGTAACGACCTGGTAACGCCGCGGCCTGAATTTGGCTTTCCTGGCCTGCGGCCCGGTGACCGTTGGTGCCTGTGCGCATCACGCTGGCTGGAAGCCGCCGAGGTGGGCTTGGCGCCCCCTGTCGTCTTATCCGCCACTAACCAGAAAACCCTCGACATCATCGGCCTCGAAACCTTGCGCCAACACGCCCTGGATGCCGTGCATTGATAGGGTTGCGTCTTGGATATTCTGTGCAAACATCCTACACTTCCATTATAAATTTTATACACCGCATCAGTTGATCCCCACCGGAAGGGTATCCAACAGGAGTAGGTCATGACCTCGATCGATATGACCCTTGGCGATCACATCACCTTGAAGCAGCTTTCCCAGGCGCTCCGCAACGGCTTCTCGCCGATTGTGGAAGTTGAATCAATGGATGGCATCTATAAGGTGCGCTTTCACCATGCCAACGGGGTTTCTGATTTATCCAATGCCCAAGGGCACGTCAGCACCTTCCTGGGCACTGGCGAAATCCGCGATACTCTGGGTGAATTGGGCTTGACCCATGGCGTGCTTACCTTTGCCGATCAGTGCGGCGACGAAATGATCGGTGTTGAGGGGAAAGCCATGACGCCCGATGAAATGCTCACCTACGGAACACGCATCTCGTTTCGTTAAACGAGCCTATCCAACGCTTTACAGACCCACCTAAGGCACGGATAGTATGATCACGACAGGGGCGCTCGTCACTGAACGGGCTGAGAAGCACCCTTATAACCTGAACCGGCTAATACCGGCGTAGGGAGTCGTGGTGCCCTGTCACCACCTCCCTGCCGGGAGGATTTCATGACCACATTTGGCGACAGCTTGATGACGCTGCGCGATACCACCCCGCTTATTCACTGCATCACCAATTATGTCGCGATGAACAGCACCGCCAATCTGCTGCTGGCCACCGGGGCGTCACCTGCCATGCTGCATGCCACCCAGGAAGTCGCTGAGTTCGCCGCGCTTGCCGATGCACTGTCGGTCAACATCGGGACGCTTTCATCACCCTGGGCGGAGGCCATGCTGCTTGCCGCGCGCACGGCTCGCGAGCACAGCACGCCCTGGGTACTGGATCCCGTCGCCGTCGGTGCGACCCGTTATCGCCAGACGGTCTGCGCCGACCTGTTGGCCCTTAAGCCCAGCGTCATCCGTGGCAACGCCTCTGAAATACTGTCGCTCAATGGGCTGGCCCACCAGGGCAGGGGGGTTGATGCCACCGCGTCTACCGACGATGCCATAACGGCCGCCATGGCACTTGCCGAGCGGCAAAAGTGTATTGTGGCCATGACCGGTGAGCGGGACAGGGTCACCGACGGACGAGTCTGCTACTCGATCAATGGCGGCCACCCTTTGATGCCCCGCGTCACGACCTTGGGCTGTGGGCTTAGCGCCCTGGTCGCCGCGTTTGTCGCCACCAATCCGGACGCGCCGTTGAATGCCAGCAGTGCCGCCGTTGCGTGCTTTGCGGCAGCCGGGGAGCGTGCTGGCAAGGCTGCCAGGGGGCCCGGCAGCTTTTACGTTGCCTTGTTGGACGCGCTTTACCAACTGACACCTGATGAGCTTAACCGCTTTGCCCAGCGGGAGGTCAGCGATGCCCTTTGATCTGTCGCTCTATCTGGTCACCGACGCGACCCTTTGCCAGCACCATGGTCTTGAGCATACCGTCAGCGAGGCGGTCCGCGGCGGCGTCAGCATGGTGCAACTGCGCGACAAGCAGGCAAGCGATGCACAGATGATCGACCAGGCACGACGTTTGAAAGACCTGCTGGCAGGCACTGGGGTGGCGTTGATCATCAACGACCGCCTTGAGGTGGCACTTGCCAGTCAGGCCGATGGGCTGCATGTGGGTCAGAGCGATGCGACGGTTCGCCTGGCCCGGGCTGCGATGGGGCCAAAGGCCATATTGGGGCTCTCGATCAACACCGTTGAGCAACTGCATGACGCGCCCATTGATCAGCTTGACTACGTCGGCATCGGGCCGATCTTTGCCACCCCCAGCAAAGCGGATCACGCCCAACCGATTGGCTTTGGCGGTCTCGCCTCCTTGATCAAGGATTGCCCGATACCCAGCGTGGCCATCGGCGGGCTGAATGCCAGCCACGTGAGCGCGATACGGCGGGCAGGCGCTGACGGGCTAGCGGTCATCTCGGCGATTTGCGGGCAGCCCGACCCTGAGGCAGCGGCTCGCGCCTTCCGGCGTTAAGAGTCGGTACTAGGCCGTTGGGCGCCGTTTTAACGTCGTTCGACGGTCGTGATAGGCAATCGCCAGGCCGCTCGCCATGATCAAGGCACTGCCCACCCATACCCAGAGGTCCGGCAGTTCGCCCCAGAACCACCAGCCGAGCAGCACTGCCCAGAGCATGGCGGTGTAATCAAACGGGGCGGCTATCGCCGCGGGAGCGAAGCGAAATGCCAGGGTAATAAACGCCGTCGCACCTACCCCCAGAACGCCAGACGCCAAAAAGCCCAGCCAGTGCCAGGGCAGCGGCGTCTGCCAAACCCAAGGCAAGGTCAGCCCCGTCACCACCAAGGGCACAGAGGTCATGTAGAAAAGCATCGCCCAAAGGTGCTCACGGCCCCCGTAGCGGCGTGCGGTAATCATCATCAGGGCATAGAACAGCGCCGCTCCCACCAACACCACGGCGCCCAGTTGAAAGGCATCACTGTTAGGGCGAACAATAATCAGCACTCCGACAAACCCCACCAGTGAGGCAATAAGCACCGGAGGTTCAATACGTTCTCCCAGCAACGGCACCGACAGCACGGTGACAAACAGCGGCGCGACAAAGGCTATCGCCGTGGCTTCAGCCAGCGGTAATAGCGTCAAACCCCATACGAAACAGACCATGGTAGCGGTATAGATCAAGCCGCGTAGCAGGTGCACCCCCGGTCGCCGGGTCCGTAACTTGCGCAAGCCGCCAGCAAAGTGGGCAAGCAGGGCAATCAGCGGTAGCGAGATCAGCGTCCTAAAGAAGATGATCTGCAGTGGTGAGTGCACCTCGCCTAGCCACTTGGAGACGGCGTCCCCCAGTGCCAGGAACAGCACCCCCGTACACATGCAAAGTATGCCTTTCAGCGACGTCGTCACCGCCGTCTCCTTTTATTCCCTAGCTCGAATTGATGATCTGAAAAGTAAAAACCCCGCCAAAGAGCCTTTGGCGGGGTTTTGGGCTCTTTTCAATGCTACAGGCTGGCGTTAACGACCATACAGTCCATTCCCCGCGAGCGCAGCTGTTCGCATGCCTGATGTGCCTGTTGTTCTTCCAGCGCCATCAGCCGGGCACGAAATATCGGGTTCTGACCTACGGAGGTGTCGTCTATCGCCACTTGACCATCGAGGTCACGTGGCAAGTACGCGGCAGCTTCACGTGCATAGCGCTGGGCTTGATCTTCCTGACTGAAAGCGCCTACTTGAATACCCCAGCCACCTGCGGCACGAGATGCCATAGCACGCTCGCGGTCGATAAAGGCCTGCAAGGGATCCGTTTGTGGTTCTGGAGCTTGTGCTGCCACGCCCGGCGGTTCAAATGGAGCTGTTTCAGGCGAGTAAGACGCGACAACGGGTGAAGATTCGACCGGTGCGGGTGTTGGCGTCGGCGACGGCGCGGGCGTATGAGAAGGTGCTGGGGAAAAGGCCATGTATTCTTCAGAAAATTCAAGGTCGGCCAGCCAGTTCGACTTATCAAGGAGGGCTGCACGGGCAAAGCCCCGATCCAGCAGATTTGCCATGTGCTTATCCCGGGACTGAGCGGTAAATCCGCCCATCACAATAGCCATCAAGCGCCGGTCACCGCGCTTGGCCGTGGTAATCACGTTGAAGCCTGAAGCGCGTATAAAACCGGTTTTCAAGCCATCGGCCCCGGGGTAGTCACGTACCAGTCGGTTGTGACTGGTGTGCCGAGTGCCGCGGTAAGTGAACGCCTGAAGACCAAAATAGTGATAGTACTCGGGGAAATCCCGCATTACACGTACCGCAAGGGTGACCATGTCGCGCGCCGTGGTGACCTGCCGATCATCGGGAAGCCCCGAGGCATTGCGGAAGGTGGTATGGCGCATTCCCAGTTCGCGGGCTTTTTCCGTCATCAACTGGGCAAAGCGACGTTCGCTACCCCCCAACGCCTCTGCCATGACGACCGCTACGTCATTGGCCGAGCGGACAGCGAGCGCACGAATTGCTTCATCGACCAGAATCGAGCTGCCAGGGGAAAGCCATAACTTTGTTGCAGGCATGGACGCCGCCTGGGACGACACCGGCAGCGGTTGGTCCAGCTGCAATCGCCCTTCTTCTAGCGCTTCAAAGGCCAGATAGAGGGTCATGACCTTGGTCAGCGAGGCAGGGTAACGGCGAGCATCCGCATTTTCCGAATACAGTACTTCACCTTGATCAAGGTCGACGACCATCCCCGCATAGCGTGGGTTAGCCGCTTGCAGGGGTAGAGCCATGACAATGAACAATACCCCTATCAACAACGATACTGCTCTGATGGATACGGCTCGCCGACATTGTCTCGCTATCATACGTCCCCCTGACATTTTGTTTTATAACAGCGCCGTGATAGTGGCCTTTACTTCAGGCTAATGCATTGAGTATATACGTTGAACTGGCTAATCGGCACCATAAAAAAACCGACCCACAAGGGGTCGGTTTTGGCGTTGACGAGGTGTAGCAAAAGGGAATTACTCTTCTGCAACGGCCTCTTCAACCACCGGACGATCGACAAGCTCAACGAATGCCATGGGCGCATTGTCGCCGGTACGATAACCGCACTTGAGAATACGGACATAACCGCCCGGACGCTCGGCGTAACGCGGACCCAACTCGTTGAACAGTTTGCCGACGGCTTCTTTGGAGCGCGTGCGGGCAAATGCCAAACGGCGGTTGGCAACGCTATCCTGCTTAGACAAGGTGATCAGCGGCTCGATGACGCGACGCAGCTCCTTGGCTTTGGGCAGGGTTGTCTTGATAACTTCATGTTCGACCAGCGAGACAGACATGTTCTTGAACATGGCCTGCCGATGCGAGCTGGTACGATTCAGATGACGACCACTCTTACGATGACGCATGGTTGTAATTCCTTACCAAACTGGGACTCGAGTCGACACTCACGCGGAGGCCTTGTCGTCCTTCAGGCTAGCCGGCGGCCAATTTTCCAACCGCATGCCTAGGGACAAGCCGCGCGCCGCCAATACATCCTTGATTTCATTCAAGGACTTTTTACCGAGGTTCGGGGTCTTCAACAGCTCAACTTCAGTGCGCTGAATCAGATCACCGATATAATAGATATTCTCGGCTTTCAGGCAGTTCGCGCTGCGAACGGTCAACTCAAGATCGTCTACGGGGCGCAATAGGATCGGATCAACGTGATCCTCTTCCTCTTCGACTTCCTGCTCTTTATCTGCTTCCAGGTCGACGAAGGCGGCCAGCTGCTCTTGCAGGATGGTCGCACTGCGGCGGATAGCCTCTTCCGGATCCAGAGTACCGTCGGTTTCCAGATCGATAATCAGCTTATCGAGGTCGGTCCGCTGTTCGACACGAGCAGCTTCGACCGCGTAGGAAACTCGGCGGACAGGGCTGAAGGTAGCATCCAGCTGCAGGCGGCCAATGGCACGGGACTCTTCATCAGAGCCACGAGCGTCAGCCGGTTCGTAGCCACGACCCAGTGCTACCTTAAGCTGAATCTTCAGCTCGGCACCTTCATTGACGTGTGCAATGACGTGGTCCGGGTTGACGATTTCGACGCTATGATCAAGTGCAATGTCGCCAGCGGTGACGACGGCTGGGCCCTGCTTGTTCAGCGAGAGCACCGCCTCATCGCGGCTGTGCATCTTGATCGCAACATCTTTCAAGTTCAGGAGGATTTCAATGACATCTTCCTGCACCCCTTCGAGAGCACTATATTCGTGCTCGACACCCGCAATCTCAGCCTCTACCACGGCACAGCCGGGCATGGATGAAAGCAGAATGCGACGCAGTGCATTCCCCAGGGTGTGGCCAAAGCCGCGCTCGAACGGTTCGAGTACGATCTTGGCATGATGTGCGCTGATTTCTTCGACCTTGATGTCACGAGGACGGAGAAACTCTGTCACTGAACGCTGCATATGAACACCTTTCAGGCTGCCAAACGGATACTTGGTACTCGGTACGACCTGGTGCTGGCCTTAAACCGGCACCAGGTCGACAAGAAACAGAAAACTGCTTACTTGGAGTACAGCTCGACGATCAGGTTTTCGTTGATGTCGGCAGACAGGTCACCGCGTTCAGGCAGAGCCTTGAAAGTGCCTTCCATCTTCTTGGCGTCGGTTTCGATCCACGCCACATCACCACGGTTGGCCGCAATGGACAACGCGTTTTGAATGCGAGCCTGGTTCTTCGCCTTTTCGCGAATGGAAACAACGTCGCCCGGCTTCACTTGATAGGAAGCTATGTTAACGCTGCGACCGTTCACGCTAATCGCCTTGTGGCTGACCAGCTGACGCGCTTCAGAGCGAGTCGAGCCGAAGCCCATACGGTAGACGACGTTATCCAGTCGGGATTCGAGCAACTGCAATAATACTTCACCGGTCGCGCCTTTCAGGCGAGCGGCTTCTTTGTAGTAGTTACGGAACTGTTTTTCGAGTACGCCGTACATACGACGTACTTTTTGCTTCTCGCGAAGCTGCAAGCCGTAGTCTGAAAGACGTTGACGGCGCTGGCCGTGTACACCCGGAATCTGCTCGGATTTACACTTTTTCTCGAAGGGAGTCACACCACTCTTCAAAAAGAGGTCGGTGCCTTCACGACGAGACAGTTTGCACTTCGGTCCAATATAACGAGCCATGAATCTGTCTCCTTAAACGCGGCGTTTCTTCGGCGGACGGCAGCCATTATGGGGGATGGGCGTCGCGTCGATAATGCTTTGCACGCGGAAGCCGGCGGCATTCAGTGCGCGCACGGCGGATTCACGACCGGGACCTGGGCCTTTGACCAGCACGTCTACGTTTTTCACACCATACTCGGCTGCAGCAGTTGCTGCACGTTCACTTGCCACTTGAGCAGCGAACGGGGTGCTCTTGCGAGAACCACGAAAACCCGAACCACCGGCAGTCGCCCATGACAGAGCGTTGCCCTGGCGGTCTGTGATCGTCACGATCGTGTTGTTAAAAGAGGCATGGATATGCGCTACGGCATCCACTACCTGCTTTTTAACCTTTTTACGGTTACTACGCGGGTTAGCCATGTTGATGTCTATTCCTGTCTTTACGCCAGAACGTGCGTGTTATTTGCGGATCGGCTTACGCGGGCCCTTACGGGTACGCGCGTTAGTCTTAGTCCGCTGACCACGCAGCGGAAGACTACGACGATGACGCAGACCACGGAAACAACCTAAGTCCATGAGACGCTTAATGTTAAGCGTGACATCACGACGAAGGTCGCCCTCTACGGTGTACTTACCAACTTCAGAACGCAGGGTGTCGACTTCTTCAGAAGACAGGTCCTGGATCTTGGCAGTCGGCGCGATACCGGCAGCAACACAGATGTGCTCTGCACGTGTACGGCCAATCCCGAAGATATAGGTCAGCGAGATCGCCGCATGCTTGTTGTCCGGGATATTGACGCCTGCAATACGGGCCATCAGCTTACTCCGAAATTTGAGCGGCTTGCTCGTTAATCATCTTTAAAAGGCGCAACAGCATACCCCCTTTGTACACCCGAAGGCAAGGGGTATGCCGGCACCCGCTTAATACAGACCAGGAAATTAACCCTGGCGCTGCTTGTGCCGCGGTTCGATGCAGATGACGCGGACTGCGCCATTGCGACGAATAATCTTGCAGTTACGGCACATTTTCTTTACGGAAGCTCGAACTTTCATCGTTCTCTCCAATACGGACGGCAGGCGCCTTAGCGCATGATGCCGCCACTACCGTAGCCTTTCAGGTTGGACTTCTTCATCACTGAGTCATATTGATGCGACATGAGATGCGATTGCACCTGGGCCATGAAGTCCATGATAACCACGACCACGATCAGAAGCGAGGTACCACCAAAGAAGAACGGTACGTTCCACGCTACGATCAGGAACTGGGGCATCAGGGAAACCGCAGTGATGTACAAGGCACCAAACAACGTTAAACGCGTCATGACCTTGTCAATATAGCGAGCGGTCTGCTCGCCAGGACGAATACCCGGCAGGAATGCACCTGACTTTTTCAGATTGTCAGCTACGTCCTTAGGGTTGAAGACCAGCGCTGTGTAAAAGAAGCAGAAGAATACCACTGCCGCCCCAAAAAGCAAGATGTAAAGCGGTTGGCCGGGACCTAATGCTTGCGAGGCACGCTGCAACCACTCCATGCCATCACCTGAACCCACCCATTGGCCGATTGAAGCCGGGAAGAGCAGGATACTGGAGGCGAAAATGGCTGGAATGACCCCCGCCATGTTCACTTTCAATGGCAGGTAGCTGCTTTGCCCTGCATACATCTTGTTGCCGACTTGGCGCCGCGGGTAATTCACTTTAAGGCGGCGTTGACCGCGTTCAATGAACACCACGAACGCAACAGTCGCGATACCCAGTGCCGATAGCGCTAACAGTGGCAGTACGTTCCAGGCCCCTTCGTTGCGAGCCAATTCAAACGCCTGACCTGCCGCACTGGGCAGCCCAGCCACAATACCGGCAAAGATCAGCAACGAAATACCGTTGCCAATGCCTTTCTCGGTAATTTGCTCACCTAGCCACATCATGAATACCGCACCCGATACGAACGTAATCACGGCGGTAAAATAGAAGCTGAAGTCAGCGGTGTACGCGATACCCTGGCTAGCCAGACCGACAGACATACCGACAGCCTGAATAAACGCCAGTAGCACCGTACCGTAGCGGGTGTACTGGCTAATCTTGCGGCGGCCGGCCTCACCTTCCTTCTTGAGCTGTTCAAGATGGGGAGAGACCGCAGTCATCAGCTGCATGATAATCGACGCCGAAATATAGGGCATTATGCCCAGGGCGAGGACACTCATGCGCTCCAGCGCACCACCCGAGAACATGTTGAACATGCCCAGAATGGTGCCCTGTTGCTCCCTGAACAAGGCAGCAAGCTGGTCAGGATTGATACCGGGAACGGGAATGTGGGCACCAATACGGTACACCACGATGGCGAGGAGCACGAAGCGCAAACGCGCCCACAGTTCACTCAGACCGCTGCCCATCGCCGGCATGTTTCCTGACTTGGCCATTTAGTCCTCTACCTTGCCGCCAGCGGCTTCGATCGCTTCACGGGCACCTTTGGTGACCTTGATGCCGCGAACGGTAACCGCTTTTTTCAGTTCGCCAGAAAGGATGATCTTCGCGTGTAGCGTTGCATCCTTCAGCACGTTTGCCTGCTTCAGCGTCTCGAGTGTCACCTCTTCGCCGGCCACTTGGGCCAGCTCAGCCAGGCGAACCTCTTCCGAGACCATCGACTTGGCCGAGGTGAAACCAAATTTCGGCAGACGACGCTGCAACGGCATCTGACCGCCTTCGAAACCTGGCTTGACGCTGCCACCGCTGCGTGCTTTCTGACCTTTGTGGCCTCGGCCACCGGTCTTGCCCAGACCGGAACCGATACCACGACCAACGCGCTTTGCAGCGTGTTTAGAGCCCGCTGCCGGGCTCAAGGTATTGAGTTTCATGGATTACTCTCCCTCAACGCGCACAAGGTAGTTAACCTTGTGGATCATGCCGCGTACGGCAGGGGTGTCTTCCAGCTCAACCGAATGACCGATGCGACGCAGACCCAGGCCGTTGATAGTCGCCTTGTGCCTGGGCTGAACGCCGATGGTGCTGCGGATCTGGGTAACCTTGATCGTTGCTGCCATGGTGCCTTACCCCGTGATCGCTTCGACAGACAGGCCGCGCTTGGCGGCCACGTCATCCGGTGCTTGCATGGAAGCGAGACCTTTAACAGTCGCTCGCACCACGTTAACCGGGTTAGTGGAACCGTAGCACTTGGCCAGTACGTCATGGACACCAGCGAGCTCCAATACAGAGCGCATGGCGCCACCGGCGATAATGCCGGTACCTTCAGAGGCTGGCTGCATGTATACCTTGGAAGCACCGTGACGGGCTTTAACCGGGTATTGCAGCGTATGGCCTGAAAGGTTGACCTTGACCATGTTGCGACGAGCTTGGTCCATGGCTTTCTGAATCGCGATCGGCACTTCACGCGCCTTACCACGACCGAAACCAACACGACCTTTACCATCACCAACGACGGTCAGTGCGGTGAAGCCGAAAATACGACCACCTTTGACCACCTTGGCGACGCGGTTGACCTGCACAAGTTTTTCCTGCAGATCACCGCTTTGCTGTTCGTTCTTCGCCATCGTAAAAACCCTTTAGAATTCCAGGCCGCCTTCACGCGCGGCGTCGGCCAGAGCCTTGACGCGACCGTGATACTTAAAGCCAGCACGGTCGAAGGCCACCTGGGTGATGCCTGCTTCTTTAGCGCGTTCGGCAATCAGTTCGCCGACTTTCGTAGCGGCTTCCGAGTTACCAGTCGCACCCTCGCGCAGTGCTTTGTCCAGCGTAGATGCGCTAGCCAACACTTTGCCACCATCCGGCGAGATAATCTGCGCATAGATGTGACGCGGGGTACGGTTGACGCACAGGCGATACACGCCCAGCTCGCGGATCTTGGCGCGAGCACGGCGGGCACGACGGAGACGAGATTCTTTCTTCGCGTTCATAACCCTGCCTTACTTCTTCTTGGCTTCTTTGCGACGCACCTGCTCGTCGGCGTACCGAACACCCTTGCCTTTATACGGCTCGGGGGGACGGAAGGCGCGGATTTCCGCGGCGCACTGACCGAGCTGCTGCTTGTCCGCGCTTTTCAGCACGATCACGGTGTTTTTCGGCGTTTCCGCTGAGACACCTTCAGGCAGTTCGTAGTCGACCGGGTGCGAGAAGCCCAGTGAAAGATTGAGCGTCTGGCCCTTAACTTGGGCACGATAACCGACGCCAACAATTTCGAGAGTTCGTGTAAAACCCTCGGATACGCCCGTCACCAGGTTCTGAACCAAGGCGCGGGTTGTACCGGCCATTGCCCAGCTCTTGGCAGATTCACTCGGGGCGAAGGTCAGCTGGCCATCTTCTTGAGCCACTACCACATCGTGGTGAATGGTCATTGACAGCGTGCCCTGGCCGCCCTTGGCGGTCAGCTGGTCGGCATCGATTTTGATCTCAACGCCGGCAGGCACTTTAACCGGATATTTCGCTATGCGGGACATTCCAGCCTCCTAGAATACGGTGCAGATGACTTCGCCACCAACACCCGCCTGGCGAGCAGCACGATCGGTCATCACCCCATTGGAGGTGGTAACGATCGCAATACCCAGACCGTCGGCGACCTTAGGCAGGTTGTCCTTGCCCATGTAACGGCGCAAAGACGGCTTGGAAACCCGCTGGATATGGTCGATAACCGGCTTGCCCTCAAAGTACTTGAGAGTCACGGTTAATTCGGGCTTGGTGCTTTCAGCCACCGTGAAATCGGTGATGTAGCCCTCTTCTTTCAGCACGCGGGCCACTTCCACTTTCAACTTGGAAGACGGCATGGTGACCGTCTCCTTGGTGGCCATCTGCGCATTGCGGATACGGGTAAACATATCCGCCAGAGTGTCTTGCATGCTCATTTAATGTGCGCTCCTGATGATTCTACGTGGCGTTACCAACTGGACTTTTTCAGACCAGGAACGTCGCCACGCATGGCGGCTTCACGCAGCTTGTTACGGCCGAGGCCGAACTTGTTGTAAAAACCGTGCGGACGGCCTGTGACACGGCAGCGATTACGCTGACGTACCGGGCTTGAGTCGCGCGGCAGTTGCTGCAGCTTCAGCGTCGCCTCGAAGCGATCTTCCTCAGAAGCGTTCACATCTACGATGATTGCCTTGAGCTCAGCGCGCTTGGCCGCATACTTCTCGACCAGCTTGGTGCGCTTTAGCTCACGCTCTACCATGCTTTTTTTAGCCATGATCCAACCCTTATTTCTTGAACGGGAAGTTCAGCGCGGTTAGTAGCGCGCGACCTTCCTCGTCGGTGTTGGCGGTAGTGGTGATAGTGACGTCCAACCCACGGATACGATCGATCTTATCATACTCGATCTCCGGGAAGATGATCTGTTCACGCACACCCATGGAGTAGTTGCCGCGACCGTCGAAGGACTTCGGGTTGAGACCACGGAAGTCACGCACGCGAGGAATCGCGATGTTGACCAGACGGTCCAGAAAGTCCCACATACGCTCAGCGCGCAGTGTTACCTTGATACCGATCGGCCAACCTTCACGCACCTTGAAGCCCGCGATGGACTTGCGTGCCTTGGTCACCAGCGGCTTTTGACCGGACAACATCTCCAGGTCGCCGATGGCATTGTCGATCAGCTTTTTATCGCTGACCGCATCGCCGATACCCATATTAAGCGTCACTTTCGTGATGCGGGGTACCTGCATTACGTTGGCGTAGCTGAACTGCTCTTTGAGCTGTGCTACGACCTCGTTTTGATAACGTTCTTTCAAGTTCGCCATTTTGCTACCCGACTCGCGTTAGGCGTCGATCTGCGTCTGCGTCGACTTGTAGATACGTACCTTGGTACCGTCTTCCTTCACTTGGAAGCCGACGCGATCCGCCTTACCGGTCTCCGAATTGAAGATGGCTACGTTGGACGCGTGAATCGGAGCCTCACGCTCGACGATACCGCCCTGATTTCCCGCCATGGGATTTGGCTTGGTGTGACGTTTAATCATGTTCACACCGGACACCAAGAAACGGTTTTCTAGTACCCGCTTAACGGTGCCACGCTTGCCCTTATCCTTCCCGGCGATGACGATGACTTCATCGTCACGTTTGATTTTTTGCATATCCGCCTCGCTCCTTACAGCACTTCAGGCGCTAAGGAAATGATCTTCATGAACTTCTCGTTACGAAGCTCACGAGTGACCGGCCCGAAAATACGAGTACCGACTGGCTGTTCGTTGGTGTTATTCAACAAAACCGCCGCATTTCCATCGAAACGGATCAGCGAACCGTCGTTACGACGGACGCCACTACGGGTCCGGACCACAACCGCTTTCATGACCTGGCCTTTCTTGACCTTGCCACGCGGAATGGCTTCCTTCACCGTTACCTTGATGATGTCACCAATGCGAGCGTAACGACGGTGTGAACCGCCCAACACCTTGATGCACTGCACCCGGCGCGCTCCGCTGTTGTCGGCGACATCCAGCATTGTCTGAGTCTGAATCATCGGTTTTCTCCAAACCTAATCTGACTGCACTGGTTAAGCAGGTTCATGGGTTACCCCTTGGCCTGCTCGACCACCTCGATTAGCGCCCAGGCTTTCTTCTTGGAAAGCGGACGGCACTCCTCAATGGAAACCGTATCGCCTGCCTTAGCCTGGTTCGCCTCATCATGGGCGTGCAGCTTGGTGGAGCGCTTAACGTATTTTCCGTAGATCGGGTGACGCTCACGACGCTCGATCATTACGACGATGGACTTATCCATCTTGTCGCTCACCACCTTGCCGGTGAGCGTACGTGCTTTTTTCTCTTCGGCCATCTCAGTCACCTGCCTTCTCGTTGAGCACAGTCTTCACACGGGCAATATCCCGACGGACCTGCTTGAGCAGATGAGTCTGGCTCAGTTGGCCGGTGGCCTTCTGCATGCGCAGGTTGAACTGCTCGCGGAGGAGTTCGAGGAGCTGCTCATGGAGCTCTCCTGCGGACTTTTCACGAATTTCCTGGGCTTTCATCACATCACCGTCCGTTTCGCAAAGGTGGTGGATATGGGCATTTTCTGTGCGGCAAGCTCAAACGCTTCACGAGCGAGCTCTTCAGGCACACCTTCGATTTCATACAGGACCCGACCCGGCTGGATCTGGGCTACCCAGTATTCGACGGAGCCTTTACCTTTACCCATACGAACTTCGAGCGGCTTTTTGGAAATCGGCTTGTCAGGGAAAACGCGGATCCAAATCTTACCGCCACGTTTGACGTGACGTGTGATCGCACGACGGCCGGCTTCGATCTGGCGCGCAGTAACGCGACCACGACCGGTAGCTTTCAGACCGTACTCCCCGAAGCTGATCTTGCTTCCGCGATGCGCCAGGCCACGGTTGCGGCCTTTCTGCATCTTGCGGAATTTCATACGCTTGGGCTGTAACATCGACTCGCTCTCCCCTTACCTGGAACCTTTCTTCTTGGGCGCGTTGCCGGAAGGCTGCTGTTGCTTAGCCTTGGCACGAACTTCCTCGATACCGCCGAGGATTTCACCCTTGAAGATCCACACTTTGACGCCGATAACGCCATAGGTGGTGTGAGCTTCGTAAGTGGCGTAGTCAATGTCCGCACGCAACGTATGCAACGGAACACGACCTTCGCGGTACCATTCGGTACGTGCGATTTCAGCACCACCCAGACGACCTGACAGCTGAATCTTGATGCCGCCAGCGCCAAGACGCATGGCATTTTGCACCGCGCGCTTCATGGCACGACGGAACATCACACGACGCTCAAGCTGGCCCGCTACGTTAGCAGCGACGAGCTTGGCATCCAGCTCCGGCTTGCGAACTTCTTCGATGTTCACGTGAACAGGAACACCCATCAACTCGGTGAGATCGCGACGCAGACGGTCGACATCTTCACCTTTTTTACCAATCACGATACCCGGACGGGCAGTGTGAATGGTGATGCGGGCGTTGTTCGCCGGACGCTCGATGTGAATACGGCTAACGGAGGCGTTTTTGAGACGCTGCTCCAGGAAGCTTCGCACTTCGAGATCGTTATTGAGCTTATCGGCATATGCGCCGCGCTCGGCATACCAGACAGAAGCATGGTCTTTGACGATGCCCAGTCGAATGCCTGTTGGATTGACTTTCTGACCCATCGGTCGACTCCTACTTCTCGGCTACCTTGACGGTGATGTGGCAGGTGCGCTTCAAGATACGATCCGCCCGCCCCTTGGCGCGCGGCTTGATACGCTTGAGCGTCATGCCCTCATCGACGCAGATGGTCGAGACACGCAGCTCGTCAATGTCCATGCCGTTATTTTCTTCCGCGTTTGCAATAGCGGACTGAAGCACTTTCTTGACCAGTTGGGCAGCCTTCTTCGGTGAGAAGGTCAGCAGGTCGAGTGCCTCGGCGACAGGTTTACCGCGCACCTGATCAGCCACCAAACGGGCCTTCTGGGCGGATAATCCGGCGCCACGCAGCTTAGCTGTGACTTCCATCTCTCAATCCTCTTTGGCTTACCGTTTGGCTTTCTTGTCCGCCACGTGCCCGCGATAAGTGCGAGTGGCAGCGAATTCGCCTAGCTTGTGACCAACCATTTCCTCGGAAACGTGCACCGGGACGTGTTGGCGACCATTATGGACTGCGATGGTCAGACCCACCATGTTTGGCAGGATCATCGAACGACGCGACCAGGTCTTGATCGGTTTGCGATCGTTCTTTTCCACTGCAGCCTCTACCTTCTTCAAAAGATGAAGGTCAATGAAAGGACCTTTCTTTAGTGAACGTGGCACAGCCGTTACCTCTTAATGTCTTGGCAATTTAGATCAGCTACGAGCCTTGCGGCGACGTACGATCAGCTTGTCGGTGCGCTTGTTCTTACGCGTCTTATAACCCTTGGTCGGCACACCCCATGGAGTGACCGGGTTACGACCACCGCTGGTGCGGCCTTCACCACCACCGTGCGGGTGATCCACCGGGTTCATTGCGACACCGCGAACAGTCGGACGCACACCTCTCCAGCGCTTCGCACCGGCCTTGCCAAGTTGACGCAGGCTGTGCTCGGAGTTGCTCACTTCGCCCAGGGTCGCACGGCACTCAGCCAGCACCTTGCGCATCTCGCCGGAGCGAAGACGCAGGGTGGCGTAGTTGCCTTCACGCGCAACCAGCTGAGCGCTAGTACCGGCACTGCGAGCAATCTGCGCGCCTTTACCCGGCTTCAGTTCGATACCGTGAACGGTCGAACCCAGCGGAATGTTGCGCAGCGGCAAGGCATTGCCTTTTTTGATGGGCGCGTTGACACCAGATTCCAGCACGTCACCCGCGCTGACACCTTTCGGTGCGATGATGTAACGACGCTCGCCATCGGCGTATTTCAGCAGCGCAATGTGCGCACTGCGGTTCGGGTCGTGCTCCAGGCGCTCAACGGTGGCCGGAATGCCATCCTTGGTGCGCTTGAAGTCGATCAGCCGATAGTGATGACGGTGACCACCGCCCACGTGGCGGGTGGTGATGCGACCGTAGTTGTTACGGCCGCCGGACTTGGACTGTTTTTCCAAAAGCGGTGCATAGGCACGGCCTTTGTACAGTTCCTCGCCAACGATCTTGACGACGTGGCGACGACCGGCGGATGTGGGTTTGGTCTTGACGATTGCCATTATCCGTACTCCTGCCCTTATTCGGCGCCAGAGAAGTCTTCGAGCGTTTCACCCGCAGCGAGGGTTACATACGCTTTACGGTAACCCTTACGCAAGCCAACGCCGTTTGCAGTACGCTTGGTTTTACCCTTCACGTTCAGTACCTGAACGCTACCGACCTTCTTGCCGAAAAGTATTTCCACGGCCTTCTTGATCTCGGGCTTGGTAGCATCGGTTGCCACCTTAAAAACGTACTGGTTGCGCTCGGCAGCCATCGCGGCCTTCTCGGTCACGTGCGGTCCAAGCAGAACCTTGAATACGCGTTCCTGGTTCATGCCAGCTTCTCCTCGAATTTACGCAGGGCGGAGACGGTGACCAGGACCTTATCAAAGGCAACCAGGCTCACCGGGTCAGCGGCCGCAACATCCACCACATCAACGTGAGGAAGGTTGCGCGCGGCTAGATAGAGCTTTTCGTCAACGTCTTCGGTGACGATCAACACTTTCTCAAGGTTGAGCTCTTTCAGCTTGGCAGCGACCTGCTTGGTTTTCGGCGCTTCAACGTTGAACTCTTCAACCACGACCAGGCGCTCTTGACGTACCAGCTCTGACAAGATGGAGCGCATCGCGGCGCGATACATCTTGCGGTTCACCTTCTGGGTATAGTCTTGCGGACGCGCCGCGAAGGTGACACCGCCGCTACGCCAGATTGGCGAACGGATGGTACCGGCACGAGCACGGCCAGTCCCTTTCTGACGCCACGGCTTTTTACCACCACCGCGAACATCGGAACGGTTCTTTTGAGCACGGGTGCCCTGACGACCACCAGCCAAATAGGCAGTGACGACCTGGTGAACCAGCGCTTCGTTGAATTCTTTGCCAAAGGTGGCGTCGGCTACTTCAACGGTACCCGCGCCTGCAGCAAGATTCAGATTCATTGGTAATTATCCCCTTCAGCCTGCTTTAACGGCGCTGCGAACGATAACGTCACTACCGGTTGCACCCGGCACGGCGCCCTTGATCAGCAGCAGGTTACGCTCGGCGTCGACACGGACGATCTCTAGGCTCTGCACGGTGCAACGGGCGTTACCCATTTGACCGGCCATCTTTTTGCCTTTGAAAACGCGACCCGGGGTCTGACACATACCGATAGAACCCGGCGCGCGATGCGACAGCGAGTTACCATGGCTGTTGTCTTGGGTACGGAAGTTCCAGCGCTTAACGGCACCCTGGAAACCTTTACCCTTGGAGGTACCGGTCACATCGATCATCTGACCAGCTTCGAAGAGGGATACGGTGAGTTCGCCGCCGACTTCAGGAGCTTCTTCGCCATCTTCCAGACGAAACTCCATCAGTGAACGACCAGCCTCAACACCCGCCTTGGCAAATTGACCCGCCTGGGCTTTGCTGAGGTGTTTGGCCTTGCGAGAGCCGGTTGTTACCTGAACCGCCGCGTAACCGTCAGACTCGACAGATTTAACGCGTGTAACACGGTTAGGATCAACCTCAATAACGGTTACGGGCACTGATGCACCGTCTTCGGTAAAGACACGAGTCATCCCGGCCTTTTTACCGACTAAACCGATAGTCATTCTCAGTTCTCCTATAGTGTACGGGGCTATCACCCGCTATGGCTGCCCTTTCCAGAGCATTCCACTAGCACATTGTGTGGCGTCTCACGACGCGGCGGCTGCTGCTCAAGGTTATTTCGTAATGAGCGCTGGGCCGCAAGTGTCTAGTGTGATTAGTCGAGCTTGATTTGCACGTCTACGCCAGCGGCGAGATCGAGCTTCATCAGCGCATCAACGGTTTTCTCGGTCGGCTCAACAATGTCGAGCACACGCTTGTGCGTACGAATCTCATACTGGTCACGCGCGTCCTTGTTGACGTGCGGCGAGATCAGAATGGTGTAGCGCTCGCGGTTGGTTGGCAGCGGAATCGGACCACGAACCTGAGCACCAGTACGCTTAGCGGTTTCAACAATCTCCGCTGTGGACTGATCGATCAGGCGATGGTCGAACGCTTTCAACCGAATGCGAATCTTTTGGTTCTGCATTTGCCCTAAACTCCAATGGATGTCGACGGCGCGAGCCGTCTACCCACGCATTCAAAGGATGCGCATTATAGGCACGCCAAAAGCCCATGTCAAACATTTGCTAGAGGTGCGCAGAAAAGGGGGCTCAAACGAGCCCCCTTTCACATTCAGCGAATCAACTTACTGAATGATTTTGGCCACAACGCCAGCGCCAACGGTACGGCCGCCTTCACGAATCGCGAAGCGCAAACCTTCGTCCATGGCGATCGGAGCGATCAGGGTGACAACCATTTTCACGTTGTCGCCCGGCATGACCATCTCAACGCCTTCCGGCAGTTCACAGGTACCGGTGACGTCAGTGGTACGGAAGTAGAACTGCGGACGGTAGCCCTTGAAGAAAGGCGTGTGACGACCACCTTCTTCTTTGGACAGTACGTAGACTTCTGCTTCAAAGACGGTGTGCGGGGTGATGGTGCCGGTTTTCGCCAGAACCTGACCACGCTCAACGTCATCACGCTTGGTACCACGCAGCAGGGCGCCAACGTTCTCGCCTGCACGACCTTCGTCGAGCAGCTTACGGAACATTTCAACACCGGTAACGACCGTCTTGGTCGTGTCGCGCATACCGACGATTTCAACTTCTTCGCCCGCCTTGATGATGCCGCGCTCTACACGACCTGTAACAACAGTACCACGGCCAGAGATAGAGAATACGTCCTCGATCGGCATCAGGAACGGCTGATCGATGGCACGCTCAGGCTCCGGAATGTACTCATCCAAGGCCTTGATCAGGTTGGCAACGGCAGTCGTACCCATGCCGTTGTCGTCCTTGCCTTCCAGAGCCATCAACGCAGAACCAGTGATGATCGGCGTGTCGTCACCCGGGAAATCGTACTGGTCGAGAAGTTCACGAACTTCCATTTCAACCAGCTCGAGCAGCTCTTCGTCATCGACCATGTCCGCCTTGTTCAGGAACACAACGATGAACGGAACGCCTACCTGGCGAGACAGCAGGATGTGCTCACGCGTTTGCGGCATCGGGCCGTCGGCGGCAGAACATACCAGGATTGCGCCGTCCATCTGCGCAGCACCGGTGATCATGTTCTTGACGTAGTCGGCGTGCCCCGGGCAGTCAACGTGTGCGTAGTGACGCGTCTCGGACTGGTACTCCACGTGAGACGTCGCGATGGTGATACCGCGCTCACGCTCTTCCGGCGCGTTATCGATGGCGTCGAACTCACTCCAGTCACCACCGAATACTTCAGCGGAAACGCGGGTCAAGGCCGCAGTCAGAGTCGTTTTACCGTGGTCGACGTGACCAATGGTGCCGACGTTGATATGCGGTTTGGAACGTTCAAATTTTTCCTTAGCCACTGCTATAACCTCTTTACGTTAGCTAACGGTTAACCGTTTTGGTTGATGACGGCTTCAACGACGCTGGAGGGCGCCTCCTCGTACTTCGCGAACTCCATAGAGTAGCTCGCACGGCCCTGGGTTTGCGAGCGGAGATCGGTTGCATAACCGAACATCTCACCCAGCGGCACCGTTGCACGAATGATTTTACCAGACGAGGAATCATCCATGCCCTGGACCAGGCCGCGACGACGGTTCAGGTCGCCCATGACGTCACCCATAAACTCTTCGGGGGTCACGACTTCGACCTTCATCACCGGCTCCAGCAGCACGGCCTTGGCTTTCCTGGCACCTTCTTTCACTGCCATAGAAGAAGCAATCTTGAACGCAGTCTCGTTGGAGTCCACGTCGTGATAGGAGCCATCAAACAGCGTCACTTTAACGTCAATCATCGGGTAACCCGCAATGACGCCATTTTTCAGCTGCTCGTATGCCCCTTTCTCTACTGCCGGGATGTATTCCTTGGGAACCACACCACCGACGATTTCCGAGTTGAATTTGAAGAAGATTTCATCATCCCCTTCGCCTTTCTCCTCGTAGGTCAACGGCTCGATACGCATGATAACGTGACCGTATTGACCACGACCGCCAGACTGGCGTACGAACTTGCCTTCCTGCTCGACGCTGCCGCGAATCGTTTCACGGTAGGCCACCTGCGGCTTACCGATATTGGCTTCTACCTTGAACTCGCGACGCATACGGTCGACAAGAATATCGAGGTGAAGCTCGCCCATTCCCGAAATGATCGTCTGACCAGTCTCTTCGTCGGTTTTCACCTGGAAGGACGGGTCTTCCTGGGCCAATTTACCCAGAGCAACACCCATCTTTTCCTGGTCAGCCTTGGACTTCGGCTCAACCGCTACCGAGATAACCGGGTCGGGGAATTCCATACGCTCAAGCACGATCTTGTGATTGATATCACACAGGGTGTCCCCGGTGGTGACATCTTTCAGACCGATACAAGCCGCGATATCGCCCGCGCGTACTTCCTTGATTTCTTCGCGCGAATTCGAGTGCATCTGAACGATACGTCCAACACGCTCTTTCTTGCTCTTGACCGAGTTATAGACGCCATCACCAGAATTCAAAACGCCCGAGTAGACGCGAATAAACGTCAGGGTACCCACAAAGGGGTCGGTGGCAATCTTGAACGCCAAGGCAGCAAACGGCTGATTATCGTCCGCTTCACGGGTATCGATAGTACCGTCTTTATCATCAAGCTCGCCTTCGATCGCCTTGACTTCAGTCGGCGACGGCATGTACTCGATGACGCAGTCCAGCACTGCTTGAACGCCCTTGTTCTTGAAGGCGGAACCGCAGGTGATGAGGACGATTTCGTTAGCCAGGGTGCGCGCACGCAGACCTGCCTTGATCTCTTCGATGGTCAACTCACCACCTTCGAGATACTTTTCCATCAACTCATCAGAACCTTCTGCCGCGGCTTCGACCATCTGCTCTCGATAGGTTTCTGCCGTTTCGACCAGCTCTTCGGGAATATCAACCAGGTCATAATTCATGCCCAGGTTCTCTTCGTCCCAAAGGATGCCCTTCATCTGGATCAGGTCGATGACGCCCTTGAAGTTCTCTTCCGTGCCCCAGTTGATCTGGATGGGCACGGCATTGGCACCCAGGCGCTCTTTCAACTGGTCGACGACCATGAAGTAGTCGGCACCGGTCCGGTCCATCTTGTTGACGAAGACCATGCGCGGCACTTCGTACTTGTTGGCTTGGCGCCATACTGTCTCGGTCTGCGGCTGAACGCCGGAAGAACCGCACAGTACGACAACCGCCCCATCAAGTACGCGCAGGGAACGCTCAACTTCGATGGTGAAGTCAACGTGCCCCGGTGTGTCGATGATGTTGATGCGGTGCTCAGGAAACTGCTTGCTCATGCCCTGCCAGAAACAGGTCGTAGCAGCTGAGGTGATAGTAATACCACGCTCCTGCTCCTGCTCCATCCAGTCCATGGTCGCCGCACCGTCATGCACCTCACCCACTTTGTGGGAAAGGCCGGTGTAGAACAGTACACGCTCAGTCGTCGTGGTTTTACCCGCGTCGACGTGAGCGACGATACCGATATTACGGTAACGATTTAGTGGAGTCTTGCGTGCCACGGTGGAACTCCCGTTTGTTGGCGATGCTCGTGAATCTGGAGGTGCATTTTTTGCTTATGCCACCGCCGCCATCAATCATGATAGCGGCGGCATCTTGCAACTGACGCTCACTGATCTCGACACGGCGCAGTAGCAAAAAAGCATCTCCAGAAAACGCCGAATTTAAAAAACGCTGATGCTAAAAGCGCCGATCTTAAAAACGGTAGTGCGAGAAGGCCTTGTTGGCTTCTGCCATACGATGCACGTCTTCGCGCTTCTTGACGGCAGAACCCTTGCCTTCAGCGGCATCCAGCATTTCGCCTGCAAGACGCTGAACCATCGTTTTCTCACCGCGACGACGCGCCGCGTCAACCAGCCAGCGCATGGCGAGCGCTTGGCGACGTGACGGACGAACTTCAACCGGCACCTGATAAGTCGCACCACCGACACGGCGCGACTTTACCTCGACCATAGGCTGGATAGCTTCCAGCGCCTTGTCGAAGATCTCCAGCGGCTCTTCTTTACTACGCTCGGCAACCTTGTCCAACGCACCATAAACGATGCGCTCAGCTATGGACTTCTTGCCGCTGAACATCAGGTGGTTCATGAACTTCGCCAGGCGCTCACTTCCGAACTTGGGATCCGGCAGGATTTCGCGCTTAGCTACAACTCTTCTTCTAGGCATGATAAGCCCTCAATTTAAGGATCCTTCAGGTAAACTCGGAACTCACACAAGCGATTTCGCGAAGTGCCGCCCGACCTTACTCTTATCAGACCATCATATGCGTGATAAACATCTCGTACGGACGCCGCTTACGCGACGCAGCACCGAATTAGGACTTCGGACGCTTGGTACCGTACTTGGAACGACCCTGCTTCCGATTCTGTACGCCAGAGGTGTCAAGGGCGCCGCGAACGGTGTGATAACGCACACCGGGCAAGTCCTTCACACGACCGCCACGAATCAGCACAACAGAGTGCTCCTGGAGGTTGTGACCTTCACCACCGATATAGGAAGCCACTTCGAAGCCGTTGGTAAGGCGCACACGGCAAACCTTACGCAGGGCCGAGTTGGGCTTCTTCGGGGTGGTGGTGTAAACGCGCGTACATACGCCGCGCTTTTGCGGACAAGCCTGAAGCGCGGGCACGTCACTCTTGGTGACGGGGCGCTTACGCGGCTTGCGCACTAGCTGATTAATCGTTGCCATGGTGTTTAGCTGACTCCAATGGTTGCCTGGCCTTCCAGCGGATGCGGGCGCACCCACCCCACTGTTAAAGGCTGCGCATTCTAAAGGCTGACCCTAGCCGACGTCAAGTCCTGCCGGTCGCTAAACCGACAGGACCATGATGCCAAAGGGTCAGGTCTCAATGTTAGAGCTCGTCGTCGGAATCCAATGCGGTCAACTGAGCTCCCAGCTCCTGCTCTACCTCGGTCGCCGAGGGATTGTACAGGCGCTCGACGTCTTCGCGTTTGCGGCGACGTTCCGCGTGGTGAGTCAGACCGGTACCTGCCGGAATCAGACGACCCACTACGACGTTTTCTTTCAGGCCGCGCAGATAATCGCGCTTGCCGGTTACCGCTGCTTCGGTCAATACACGGGTCGTTTCCTGGAACGATGCCGCCGAAATGAACGATTCGGTCGCCAGACTGGCCTTGGTGATACCCAGCAACAAGCGCTGATACTTGGCGGGGAATTTGCCTTCCTTCTCAAGTACTGCGTTCTGCTCCAGCACCCGCACTAGCTCTGCCTGATCGCCAGTGATGAAGTCAGAATCGCCAGAGTCGGTGATTTCCACCTTGCGCAGCATCTGACGCACAATCACTTCGATGTGCTTGTCGTCGATACCGACGCCCTGCAGGCGGTAAACATCCTGAACTTCGGCGGCGATGTACTTGGCAAGCTCGGCGACGCCCAGCAGACGCAGGATATCGTGAGGATTGCTCGGCCCGTCGGAAATCACCTCGCCTTTCTCGACGGTCTCGCCCTCAAACACGGCAATCTGGCGCCACTTGGGAATCAGCGCTTCAAACGGATCACCGGATTCCGGCGTGATCGTGAGACGACGCTTGCCTTTGGTCTCTTTACCGAAGCTGACCACACCGCTGATCTCGGCCAGGATTGAGGGTTCTTTCGGCTTACGCGCTTCGAACAAGTCAGCCACGCGTGGCAGACCACCGGTGATGTCCTTGTTACCGGACGCCTCGACCGGAATACGGGCAACCACTTCACCCACACCGATCGCCGCACCGTCATCAACGGAAATAATCGATTTACCCGGCAGCAGGTATTGCACTGGGGTATTCGCCCCGGAGACCGAAACGTACTCGCCAGCGGTATCCTTGAGCATGACCATCGGGCGCTTGTCACGACCGGCCATGGGACGTGCAGCAGCTTCGATAACCTCGATGGACGACAGGCCCGTCATCTCGTCGACGGTACGGTGCATGGTGACACCCTCGTCGAGATCGATGAACTGCGCCTTACCTTCCACTTCGGCAACGATCGGGTGAGTGTGCGGATCCCACTTGGCGACCGTTGCACCGGCATCGACGACATCGCCGTCACGCACGGAAAGCTCTGCACCGTAGGGTAGCTTGTAGTACTCACGCTCGCGACCATGATCGTCAGCAACGGCCAGGGCGCTGGAGCGGGATACCACGACCAGCTTGCCGTCGGCACGCTCAACGTGCTTGATGTTGTGCAGGCGCACCTTGCCGCCGTGCTTGACCTGGACGCTGTCCACTGCCGATGTCCGCGAAGCCGCACCACCGATGTGGAAGGTCCGCATGGTCAGCTGGGTACCCGGTTCACCGATGGACTGAGCGGCGATGACGCCGACAGATTCACCGATGTTGACCTGATGACCGCGAGCCAGGTCACGACCGTAGCAGGCAGAGCACACGCCATGCGGCGTATCACAGGTAATCGTCGAACGAACGATAATTTCGTCAACGCCCATGGTGTCCAGCGACGCGCACCATTTTTCATCGAGCAGCGTACCGCGCGGGATAAGGACTTCATCCGTTCCAGGATCGACTACGTCCTGAGCTACCACTCGACCCAACACACGCTGGGACAACGGTACGATGATGTCGCCGCCTTCGATGATCGGGTGCAACGTCAGGCCGTTTTCGGTACCGCAATCGGACTCGGTAATCACCAGATCCTGTGCGACATCGACCAGACGACGAGTCAGGTAACCGGAGTTGGCCGTCTTCAGGGCCGTATCCGCGAGACCTTTCCGCGCGCCGTGGGTCGAGATGAAGTACTGCAGTACGTTCAGGCCTTCACGGAAATTGGCGACGATCGGTGTTTCGATGATCGAGCCGTCCGGCTTGGCCATCAGACCACGCATACCCGCCAGCTGGCGGATCTGGGCGGCGGAGCCACGTGCGCCGGAGTCGGCCATGATGAAGACGCTGTTGAACGAATCCTGTTCGACTTCGTTGCCATCGCGATCAACCACCGTCTCTTTCGAGATACCGGTCATCATCGCCTTGGCGACTTTGTCATTGGCCTTGGACCAGATGTCGATAACCTTGTTGTACTTCTCGCCCGCTGTTACCAGGCCAGAAGAGAACTGGTCTTCGATTTCCTTAACTTCCGCCTCGGCAGCGTCGACAATTTCTGTCTTCGCTTCGGGAATGACAAAGTCGTTGACGCCGATAGAGGCCCCGGACATCGTCGCCAGACGGAAGCCGGTATACATCAACTGGTCAGCGAAGATGACGGTCGGCTTGAGGCCGGCGCGACGGTACACTTCATTGATCAGGCTGGAGATCGCCTTTTTCTTCATCGGCTGATCGATCAGCTCGAACGGCACCCCTTCCGGCAGGATGCGGAACAGCAGTGCCCGACCCACCGTGGTGTCGTAGATACGGCGGTGATGAGAACGATCCCCGGTCTCTTCGTCAACATCCACTTCGTCCAGGCGCACTTTCACCCGCGCGTGCAGCGATACCGTCTGGGTACCGAAGGCGCGCTCGACCTCATCGAGGCCGGAAAAGATCATGCCTTCGCCTTTATCGTTGATTCTTTCCCGGGTCATGTAGTAAAGACCCAGAACAACGTCCTGCGACGGCACAATGATCGGCTCGCCGTTGGCGGGCGACAGCACGTTGTTGGTCGCCATCATCAATGCACGGGCTTCGAGTTGGGCTTCCAGGGTCAGCGGTACGTGTACCGCCATCTGGTCACCATCAAAGTCGGCATTGTAGGCAGCACACACCAGCGGGTGCAGTTGGATGGCCTTACCTTCGATCAGCAGCGGTTCAAACGCCTGGATACCCAGACGGTGCAGCGTCGGTGCGCGGTTAAGCATGACCGGATGCTCGCGGATAACGTCGGCGAGGATATCCCACACTTCCGGCAGCTCGCGCTCGACCATCTTCTTGGCCGCTTTGATCGTTGACGCGTAGTCAAGCGACTGAAGCTTGGAGTAGATAAACGGCTTGAACAGCTCCAATGCCATCTTCTTGGGCAGACCGCACTGGTGCAGACGCAGCGTCGGACCCACGGTAATCACCGAACGGCCCGAGTAGTCGACGCGCTTACCCAGCAGGTTCTGGCGGAAACGGCCTTGCTTGCCTTTGATCATGTCGGCGAGCGATTTCAGCGGACGCTTGTTGGTACCGGTAATCGCACGGCCGCGGCGGCCGTTATCCAACAATGCATCGACCGCTTCCTGGAGCATGCGCTTCTCGTTGCGCACGATGATGTCCGGCGCATTGAGATCGAGCAGCCGCTTGAGGCGGTTGTTACGGTTGATCACTCGACGGTAAAGGTCGTTGAGATCCGAGGTCGCGAAGCGGCCACCGTCGAGCGGCACCAACGGACGCAAGTCCGGCGGCAGCACGGGCAGCACTTCCATGACCATCCACGCCGGCGCGTTGCCGGAGTGGTAGAAGGCTTCCAGCAACTTCAGACGCTTGGAGAGCTTCTTGATCTTGGTTTCAGAGTTGGTCTGCGGAATTTCTTCGCGCAGATGATTGATCTCTTCTTCCAGATCGATGTCCTTGAGCAGCTCCTGGACGGCTTCGGCACCCATACGGGCATCGAAATCGTCGCCGAACTCTTCCAGCGCTTCGAAATACTGCTCGTCGTTCAGCAGCTGACCGCGCTCCAGCGTGGTCATGCCCGGATCGATGACGACAAAGCTTTCAAAGTACAGCACGCGCTCGATATCACGCAGTGTCATATCGAGGAACATGCCGATGCGCGACGGCAGTGATTTCAGGAACCAGATGTGAGCCACCGGGGAGGCGAGCTCAATGTGCCCCATACGCTCACGACGCACGGCGGCCTTGGTCACTTCAACACCGCACTTCTCGCAGATAATACCGCGGTGCTTCATGCGCTTATACTTGCCGCACAGACACTCGTAGTCCTTGACCGGGCCGAAGATCTTGGCACAGAACAGACCATCCCGCTCCGGCTTGAAGGTCCGGTAGTTGATGGTCTCGGGCTTCTTCACCTCGCCGAAAGACCAGGAGCGAATCATGTCCGGCGACGCCAGGGTAATCTTGATCGCGTCAAACTCTTCGGACTGAGATTGCGATTTGAGTACTTTCACCAAATCTTTCATGGGACGGCTCCTAGCTCTCTAACTCGATATCGATGCCCAGCGAGCGGATTTCCTTCACGAGTACGTTGAAGGATTCCGGCATGCCTGCCTGCATGGTGTGGTCGCCATCCACGATGTTCTTATACATCTTGGTGCGTCCTTCGACGTCGTCCGATTTGACGGTGAGCATCTCTTGCAGCGTGTAGGCCGCGCCATAAGCTTCCAGCGCCCACACTTCCATCTCACCAAAGCGCTGACCACCGAACTGCGCTTTACCGCCCAGCGGCTGCTGGGTGACGAGCGAGTAAGAACCGGTAGAACGCGCATGCATCTTATCGTCGACCAAGTGGTTCAGCTTGAGCATGTACATGTAGCCAACGGTAACAGGGCGGTCAAAGGCATCACCGCTACGTCCGTCGTACAATGTCATCTGACCCGACTCGGGAATGTCCGCCAGCTTGAGCAGGTGCTTGATTTCGTGCTCTTGAGCACCGTCAAACACCGGCGTTGCCATGGGCACGCCCGCCTTGAGGTTTTTCGCCAGCGCAATGACTTCGTCATCACTCAGCGAATCGATGTCTTCGACCCGCGTGCCTGGCGTGTTGTATACCTGCCCCAGGAAGTCGCGGATCTCGGCCACTTGCTGTTCACGGGCATCGCGCAACATGGCTTCGATCTTGACGCCTAGACCACGCGCCGCCATGCCCAGGTGGGTTTCGAGAATCTGACCCACGTTCATCCGCGACGGTACACCCAAGGGGTTCAGCACTACGTCAACCGGCTCGCCTTGCTCGTCGAACGGCATGTCTTCGATGGGCATGATCGCCGAGATAACACCCTTGTTACCGTGGCGGCCAGCCATCTTGTCGCCCGGCTGAATGCGGCGCTTGACGGCCATGTAAACCTTGACGATCTTGAGCACGCCCGGTGCAAGATCATCGCCCTGGGTCAGCTTGCGCTTCTTGTCTTCAAAGCGCTCGTCCATTTCTTTGCGGCGATTTTCCAACTGCTCATCGGCCTGGGCCAGCAGCTCGTTAACGCTCTCATCCTGCATGCGTAACTTGAACCACTGCTGACGAGGCAGCTCGTCAAGGTACGCCGCATCAAGGGTATCGCCTTTCTTGAGGTTCGGGCCACCGTTAACCACCTGGCCTTCCAGGGTCCGCTTGAGACGCTCGAAGGTTGCGTCTTCAGCGATACGATAGGTTTCCTGCAGGTCCTTGCGTACCTCATCCAGCTGCATTTGCTCGATCGCAAGCGCCCTGGAGTCTTTCTCGACGCCGTCACGGGTAAACACCTGAACGTCGATAACGGTGCCTTTCATGCCTGTGGGGGCACGTAGCGAGGTGTCTTTTACGTCAGACGCTTTCTCGCCGAAGATGGCACGTAGCAGCTTTTCTTCCGGCGTCAGCTGGGTTTCGCCTTTGGGCGTTACCTTACCGACCAGGATGTCGCCCGGGCCCACTTCGGCACCAATGTAGACAACACCGGCATCGTCCAGCTTGCCAAGCGCCGACTCACCGACGTTGGGGATATCCGACGTAATCTCTTCCGGGCCCAACTTGGTGTCGCGCGATACGCTGGTCAGTTCCTGGATGTGAATGGTGGTGAAACGGTCTTCTTGGGCCGCCCGCTCGGAAAGCAGGATGGAATCCTCGAAGTTGTAGCCGTTCCAGGGCATGAAAGCGATGCGCATGTTCTGACCCAGCGCCAGATCGCCCATGTCCACCGACGGGCCGTCGGCGAGGATATCGCCACGCGCCACGTCGTCACCAGGCCGCACGATGGGGCGCTGGTTCATGCAGGTATTCTGGTTCGAGCGGGTGTACTTGGTCAGGTTGTAGATATCGACCCCGGCTTCCCCGCCGATGATCTCGTCTTCATTGACCCTTACTACCACACGACGTGCATCAACGGAATCAATCACCCCGCCACGACGAGCTACGGCACAGACACCGGAGTCACGGGCAACGAAGCGCTCCATGCCGGTACCCACCAGTGGCTTCTCGGCACGCAGTGTAGGCACCGCCTGACGCTGCATGTTGGAACCCATCAAGGCACGGTTGGCATCATCGTGCTCAAGGAACGGAATCAATGCCGCTGCCACCGATACCACCTGGCGCGGCGAGACATCCATCAGCGTGACCTGCTCAGGGCGCATGAAGGTGGTTTCGCCCTTGTGACGGGCCTGCACCAGATCGTCGCTCAGCTTGCCGGACTCATCCACGGCCGCTGATGCCTGGGCAATAACATAGTCACCTTCTTCGATTGCCGAGAGGTGAACAATATCGTCGGTCAACTGACGGTTCACTACCTTGCGATAAGGCGTTTCCAGGAAACCGTAGCTGTTGGTGTGGCTGTAGGTGGCCAGCGAGTTGATCAGGCCGATATTCGGGCCTTCCGGCGTTTCGATCGGGCACAGGCGACCATAGTGCGTGGCGTGTACGTCGCGCACTTCGAAGCCGGCACGCTCACGGGTCAAACCACCCGGGCCGAGCGCTGAAACACGGCGCTTGTGAGTCACCTCGGAAAGCGGGTTGTTCTGGTCCATGAACTGCGAAAGCTGGCTAGAGCCAAAGAACTCTTTCACCGCCGCTGCCACCGGCTTGGCGTTGATCAGGTCTTGCGGCATCAGGCCTTCACTTTCCGCCATGGAAAGACGCTCTTTCACCGCGCGCTCAACGCGCACCAGACCGACACGGAACTGGTTTTCGGCCATTTCGCCAACGCAGCGAATACGGCGGTTACCCAGGTGATCGATATCGTCAACGTCGCCAAAGCCGTTGCGGATGTTGATCAGCTCACGAAGGACGTCGAGGATGTCTTTACGATCCAGGATGCCGGAACCGGTATCGCCTTCGTTGCGTAAGCGACGATTGAACTTCATGCGACCCACGCCCGACAGGTCGTAGCGGTCCTCAGTGAAGAACAGATTGTGGAACAGCGTCTCGGCGGCTTCCTTGGTAGGCGGCTCACCGGGGCGCATCATGCGGTAGATTTCCACCAGCGCTTCCAACTGCGACCCTGTAGTGTCCAGTTTCAGCGTGTCGGAAATAAACGAACCACAGTCCAGGTCGTTGGTATACAGCGTTTCAATCCGCTTGATACCGCCCTTGGCCATGGCTTCCAGCACGTCCGGGGTAATTTCGGTATTACACGGGCAGATCAGCTCGCCAGTCTTGCTGTCGATCTGGTCCTTGGCCAGGGTTTTGCCGAACAGGTACTCCATCGGCACATCCAGGCGCTCAAGCCCGGCTTTTTCGAGCTGGCGGATATGCTTCTGGGTAATCCGGCGACCTTCTTCAACGATGGTCTCTCCGTTGCCATCCTTGATATCGAAGGTGGCCGTTTCGCCGCGCAGACGCGACGGCACCAGTTCCACTGAAAAACCAGACTTTTCAACGTGGAAAACGCTGGTTTCAAAGAATTCGTCGAGAATCTCTTCCGCACTCATGCCCAGCGCACGCATCAACACCGTGGCCGGCAGTTTACGGCGGCGGTCAATACGCACAAAGACGTTGTCTTTGGGATCGAATTCGAAGTCCAGCCAGGAACCACGGTAAGGAATCACTCGGGCGGAATAGAGCAACTTACCGGATGAGTGACTCTTGCCTTTGTCGTGATCGAAGAAAACACCGGGTGAGCGGTGGAGCTGGGACACAATGACCCGCTCGGTACCGTTGATCACAAAGGTACCGTTCTCCGTCATCAGGGGGATTTCCCCCATGTAGACTTCTTGCTCTTTGATATCTTTGATTGCTTTATTCGAGGAATCGCGATCATAAATGATCAAGCGAACCTTGACGCGCAGCGGTGCGGAATACGTGACTCCGCGCAGCTGGCACTCCTTAACATCGAACGCCGGCGTACCGAACCGGTAGCTGACATACTCAAGCGCCGCATTACCGGAGAAGCTCTCAATCGGAAACACGGACTTGAACGCCGCGTGCAGGCCGATCTCGTGCCGCTCGTCGGGCGAACGATCTTGCTGGAGGAAGTCGTAATAGGAATCAAGCTGGATGGCCAGCAAGTAAGGCACATCCATCACTTGTGGCAGTTTGCCGAAATCCTTGCGGATGCGTTTTTTCTCAGTATATGAGTAAGCCATCTGTATTCCCCAGCTTGTTCACCATGGGTGACCGATGCGTGGTCATCTGCCCTGCGGCCGTGTCAGACGCGAACAGCAAGCTCCTGATCGGGTAGCTCGCCGTCGAAAATCTTGATCGATAACAGTCTTGCGATAACCGTACTACAACGATTCTGCTTCACCGTTCAGTTACAACAGAAAAAGGCCGGCAGCGGGAGTTCCCGCCGCCAGCCGTGGAAGCTTACGCAGCGCGTAAAGCCATCGGCACAAGAATTACTTGAGCTCGACGCTTGCGCCCGCTTCTTCCAGCTTCGTCTTAGCTGTTTCAGCGTCTTCCTTGGCCATGCCTTCTTTGATGGTCGCCGGTGCGCCGTCAACGGCACCCTTAGCTTCCTTAAGGCCAAGACCGGTGATCTCACGTACCGCTTTGATGACGTTAACTTTCTTGTCACCAGCAGAGGTCAGCACCAGGTCAAATTCGGTCTGCTCTTCTTCAACAGCCGCTTCGCCGCCACCAGGGCCAGCCACAACAGCTGCCGCGGCAGTAACGCCGAATTTTTCTTCCATTGCTTCGATCAGCTCGACAACTTCCATGACGGACATGTCGGCTACAGCATTGATGATATCGTCTTTGGTCAGTGCCATTGTTTCATTCCTAACTTTGCGGGAGTCTCGGTTTGCCGACGACTCGGGATTCATTGCTCGGTTCAAGCAGCCTCAGGTTGCGCAGAAAAAGCGTTTAAGCCGCTTCTTCTTTCTGGTCGCGCAGGGCAGCCAGTGTGCGAACCAGCTTGCCAGCGGAGGCTTCTTTCATTACCGACATCAGCTTGGCAATTGCTTCATCGTAAGTCGGCAGGGTTGCCAGACGGTCGATGTCAGCAGCCGGAATCAGCTCACCTTCGTAGGCCAGCGCTTTGACTTCGAAGTCTTTGTCGTCTTTGGCAAACTCTTTGAACAAACGAGCGGCAGCGCCCGGATGATCAGTCGAGAAGGCCAACAGAGTTGGACCCACGAAGCTCTCGGTCAGGCATTCCCACTGGGTGCCTTCGAGGGCGCGACGCGCCAGGGTGTTGCGGACAACACGCAGCTGGACGCCATTCTCACGTGCCTGCTTACGCAGATCGGTCATCTTGCTGACCGTCACACCGCGAGAATCGGCAACTACGACGGAGAGTGCGTCCTTGGCCGCTTCACTGACCTCGGCAACAATCGCTTTCTTGCCTTCAAGTGCTAGTGGCACAGTGATCACTCCTTCGTGCCGAAACCTGTTATAAGTCTCGGTGGTTACCATCTCTTCCAGGTGATCAGTCGATCAACGCTGGAAGCCTTAGGGATGGTGCTCACCAGAAAGCGGTTAGCTAAAAAGCGTTACCAACTGGCGGCCACACCATCTGCGCAGGCGCTTTGAGCAATTAAGCCACACTTTTCAGCATCTACTGCATACATCCAAAGTGCGGCACCTGCGGTCTTTGACGGTGCCCCGGCATGACCGAGGGACCGCAAAGTTATTGCTCGGTTGTTGCTAAAACCTCACGAACACCCGCTTACACGTAAGCAGAATGATCGATAGTCAAACCCGGGCCCATGGTAGTAGACAGGGTGACTTTCTTAAAGTAGATACCTTTCGACGTACTCGGCTTGAGACGCTTCAGGTCAGCGACAAGCGCTTCAACGTTGCCGTTGATAGACGCCGCATCGAAGTCCACTTTACCAACTGTCGTGTGGATGATGCCGTTCTTGTCGGTACGGAAGCGCACCTGACCCGCCTTGGCATTTTTAACCGCCGTCGCCACATCGGGCGTAACGGTGCCAACTTTCGGGTTAGGCATCAGGCCGCGCGGCCCCAGAATCTGACCCAGCTGACCAACAACGCGCATGGCGTCCGGAGAGGCGATAACGACGTCAAAATCCATCACGCCTTTCTTGACCTGTTCGGCCAGATCGTCCATACCCACAATGTCGGCGCCTGCTTCTTTAGCGGCATCGGCATTGGCACCCTGGGTAAAGACCGCAACACGCACATCTTTACCGGTGCCGTTAGGCATGACAGTAGCGCCACGCACTACCTGATCTGATTTACGCGGGTCAACACCCAGGTTGATCGCCACGTCGACAGATTCCTTGAACTTGACCGTCGACAGCTCGGAGAGAAGAGCGACAGCTTCTTCAAGGGAATAGACCTTGTTGGTGTCGACCTTTTCACGAATCTGCTTGGCACGCTTGGTAAGTTTCGCCATGATTAGAGACCCTCCACGTTGAGGCCCATGCTACGGGCACTACCCGCGATGGTGCGGACCGCTGCGTCCATGTCAGCCGCTGTCAAATCCGGCTCTTTGGTTGTGGCGATCTCTTCAAGCTGCTCGCGTGTCACCGTGCCGACCTTCTTCTTGTTCGGCTCGCCTGAACCCGACTTGATGCCGGCTGCTTTCTTCAGCAGCACAGCCGCCGGCGGCGTCTTGGTGATAAACGAGAAGCTGCGGTCAGAGTAGACCGTAATCACGACAGGCGTCGGCAGACCAGGCTCGATATCCTGAGTCTCTGCGTTGAACGCCTTACAGAATTCCATGATGTTCACGCCGTGCTGACCCAGTGCCGGGCCGACGGGCGGACTTGGATTGGCTTTACCTGCAGCAACCTGCAGCTTGATGTAAGCCTGCACTTTCTTGGCCATCGTTTTACTCCAGTTGGGTGATAACGCCTTTCGGCTCCCCGGTAACAGCCAGATGACGACATCGTCACCTGACACGAATCAAATCAAAACATGGCGCAGCACGAACGCCTGACGGGACACACCCGCCAGGGTATCGACTGCTATTCTTTCTCTACCTGCGCGAACTCGAGCTCGACAGGCGTTGCACGCCCGAAGATCAGCACACTGACCTGCAGACGACTCTTCTCGTAATTGACTTCTTCCACAACGCCGTTGAAATCAGCAAAGGGACCGTCAACCACACGAACAGACTGGCCCGGTTCAAACATGTGCTTGGGCCGCGGCCTGTCGGTGCCGTCTTTGACACGACGCAGAATGGCATCAGCCTCCCGCGTGGTAATGGGCGCTGGCTTTTCCTTGGTACCGCCAATAAACCCCATTACACGGGGCGTTTCGTTTACCAGGTGCCAGGTATCGTCGGCCATTTCCATTTCGACAAGCACATAGCCGGGGTAGAACTTGCGCTCGCTCTTGCGACGCTTGCCGTCACGCATTTCAACGACTTCTTCAGTCGGCACCAGAATCTCGCCAAAACGATCTTCCACGCCGTACATCTTGACGCGCTCAATCAAGGAGCGCATCACGTGCTTCTCAAAGCCGGAATAGGCGTGAACGACGTACCAACGTTTGGACATGCAAGCTCCTAACCAATAACGCCGGACATCGCCCAGCCAAGAAGAGTGTCAATCAACCAGAGCATCAACCCAACCACCAGCACAGCAACAAGCACAATCGCCGTGGTTTGAATGGTTTCAGGGCGAGTTGGCCATACAACGCGCTGAATCTCTTTCTTAGCGCTTATTGCCAGCTCTACCAACTCACGCCCCTTGGTCGTGGTAAGTGCCAGCAGACCAGCTGCGACACACAACACCACGACGCCCAGCACGCGGTAGATCAGGCCAATATCGGCAAAATAGGTATTACCTACAACGGCAACGACAAGCAACGCAATGACTGCAGCCCACTTGAGCCCGTCATGGCGCGACTGTTGCACCTCAGCGCCATGTTTTACAGAACTCGGCTTCATAAAAACGAGACTCCTCAGGGTGCAGCAAGCGACAAAGGAATTCTTGAAAAAGACATACCAATCTGGGGAAGATTGGCAGGCCAGGAGGGAATCGAACCCCCAACCTGCGGTTTTGGAGACCGCTGCTCTGCCAATTGAGCTACTGGCCTGTATCAATATTTACGTAGACAAGCTCTCCAGCCTACGCAACAGCGGGCGTCATAATAGCGGACAAAAAGCCGCTTGACAACCCTTGCTCACGCCAACCACTTTCATCAAGCAACTGGCGGCAGCGACAAAAAAAGCGAGCATCGCTCGCTTTTTTGAATATGGAGCTCATGGACGGATTTGAACCGTCGACCTCACCCTTACCAAGGGTGTGCTCTACCCCTGAGCTACATGAGCCAAGCACCTATACAACTCAGTACCTAACTGGAGCGGGCGGCGGGAATCGAACCCGCACCATCAGCTTGGAAGGCTGAGGTTCTACCATTGAACTACGCCCGCGCAACTTGCTTCAGAATGATCATCCGCAGCGCGCCTAGTCGTGATATTGCCCGCTTCCGGCTTTCATTCTACGGCATCGACACTTGTCGCTGACGCTTGAAACTGGTGGAGAGGGAAGGATTCGAACCTTCGAAGCTTTCGCGGCAGATTTACAGTCTGCTCCCTTTGGCCACTCGGGAACCTCTCCAACTAAGGCGGCACATTATGCCAAGCTCCAAAGCCATGTCAAGCTCACTTTGACCTTCAGTGACCGCAACAACCTTTGGCTTCAACAACATAGGATTTTATTACCCTATACTTGCTGGCCGCATGCCTTGGAACGCGCTGCATTCTGTCAAAGCAGCATGGAGAATGCAAGGCCCGCACGAATTTTTTCCAATGATACCGGCTCCGGAACACGCGGGGCGCCCGCCATCTTACCCGCGCGTTCGGCAAAGGTGAGCGGGAAACGCGCTTCAAGCCCGCCATAGACCATATCAGGCCACACCGCGTGGGGCACCTGCACCCCCCGCGAGACCACGCGGGCGTCGCCACCCGTCAGCAGCATTGGCAGGGCCACGCCTTCCTGATCGCACACCTCGCTGTAGATGCGGTTAATGGCACTCACTGCCGCCATGTAAATGCCATGGTTCACAGCGTCGACCGTTCGCCGCCCTGGCTCCAGCAGAGCGTCCGCTTCGCTTTCCGGGTCAATGGCCACGTTCCGCGTTCCCAGCTTCAGGCTTTCCTTCATCAGGCGCAGTCCGGGTACAATAAAGCCACCCAGGTGCTGTCCGCCTGGCAGCACGAAGTCGATAGTGATGGCACTACCACAGTCTACCGCACAGCAGCCACCCGCGAGCTGATAGCCCGCCAGCGCACCCAGCCAACGGTCGACACCTAATCTTTCGGGCTCTTCGTAGCCGTTGACCACGCCCAGTGCTTCGGCAGTTGAACGGGCAACATGGACATTCCGCACCCGCCGACGCAGCAGCCCCACGGTCTCCTCTAGTACGGCCGCCCGGGCAACACTGGAAATGCGCACAGCTTCGACCACGTCGAGGTCGGGTATATCAGCCCCGGGCCGCCATTCCTCACGTGTCCACACAGCGCCCCGTGACCGTATCTCACTGCTGTCAGCGTCTTTCAGGCGCCACTTGGACAAGGTATTGCCAATATCTAGATCTAGAATCATAAGCGCCTACGTACGCTGATTTCACCGCCCGACAAGCGCTTTGACTGCCCTGATGCCGTTACCCACAGGCTGCCGCTATCGTCCACATCGCACGCGACAGCCTCGTAAACCTGACTACCCTGAGTGACGCGAATGGGCTGGTCAGCATAAGCATGCCGCTCATTCCAGGCCGCGCGCCAGGATGCAAACCCTTGTTGTTCAAACCCCGCCAGCATGGCGAGCAGCCCCGCCACAACATCCGCTGCCAGCTGGTTACGGGAAAGCGACGGCAAGTCATCAAACAGTGCCGCTACCGGCTGTTCAATGGCGTCACGCATTGCTTCGGGCAGCGAGAGGTTCATACCCATGCCTATCACGACCTCGCACGGGCCGGCCGCGTCCCCGGTCACTTCCACCAATATACCCGCCAGCTTGCCCAACTCATCGCTGTCGCGCTGGGGCAGTAAAATATCATTGGGCCATTTCAGCCGAGGGGCGACACCATGCTGTTCAAGCACCTGGGCAACTACCACGCCAACGGCCAGGCTCAAGCCTTCCAGGGCATTAACACCCGCTTCAAAGCGCCAGCCGACCGAGAGCATCAGGCTTTGCCCCCAGGGCGTTGTCCATACCCGCCCTCGTCGACCACGCCCCGCCGTTTGCAGCTCGACCAGACACACCTCTGCGTGGCCAGCCCCCTGCTCAAACCGCTCACGCAGGTAGGCATTGCTCGAAGGCAGTTGGTCTTCGACAAACAGGCGGGCAAGGTGATGGCGAGCCGAGGCGGGAAGGCGCTCCACGATTTTTGCTCCGACAAGCGGCTCCAACGGCTGGGCGAGGCGATAGCCGCGCCCCTTGACCGCCACCAGCGACACGCCGAGCGCCTCTAACTTTTTCAGCTGCTTCCAGACGGCAGCGCGTGAAACGCCTAGCGCCTCGCCCAATTGTTCACCGGAATGAACCTCGCCATCGCTTAGCAGCCGCATCAGGTTGCCGATGCTCATGTCCTTGCCCCATCTGGGAAAACGTCTATCTTACCGGATGCGCCAGCAGCGCGAAAACTACTGCCCAAAGTTAATCTATTGATGCCTTGCACAATACAGTGCTGGTAGTAGACCGCACCGAGACCCTATAATGCCGCCCTATTTTTCTAGCAGGATCGCGTCGTGATCGAGAATCTTCGCAACATTGCCATTATCGCCCACGTTGACCACGGTAAAACTACCCTGGTCGATAAACTTTTGAGCCAGTCCGGCACGCTCGACCGCAAAGCCGAAGGGCAAGAGCGGATCATGGACTCCAATGACCAGGAAAAGGAGCGTGGCATCACCATCCTGGCCAAAAATACGGCGATCAAGTGGCAGGACGGCAACGGCACTGACTACCACATCAATATCGTGGACACGCCCGGACACGCCGATTTCGGCGGTGAGGTCGAGCGCGTCATGTCGATGGTGGACTCGGTATTGCTACTCGTTGACGCCGTTGATGGCCCGATGCCGCAGACCCGCTTTGTTACCCAGAAAGCGTTTGACCGTGGCCTGAAGCCTATCGTCGTGGTCAACAAGATTGACCGCCCCGGCGCGCGCCCCGACTGGGTGATCGACCAGATCTTTGATCTGTTTGATAACCTGGGCGCTTCCGACGACCAGCTCGACTTCCCGATTATCTATTGCTCTGCCTTGAACGGCATTGCCGGCCCCGACCCGGAAGAGCTGGCAGACGACATGTCCCCCATGTTCCAGTCGATTGTCGATATCGTCGAGCCGCCCAAGGTCGAGAGTGACGGACCGTTCCAGATGCAGATTTCAGCACTGGACTACAACAGCTACGTCGGCGTCATCGGCCTCGGCCGCATCAGCCGCGGCAGCGTCAAGCCGAACCAGCAGATTACCGTGGTAACCAAGGAAGGCCAGTCACGCAAGGGCAAGATCGGCCAGGTGATGACCCACATGGGCCTCGATCGCGTACAGACCGACGAAGCCACTGCGGGCGATATCATCTGCATCACCGGCATCGAGAATCTGGCGATTTCCGACACCCTGTGCGACGTGAACGCCGTCGAAGCGCTGCCGCCGTTGACCGTTGACGAGCCGACAGTCTCGATGACCTTCCAGGTCAACGACTCGCCGTTTGCTGGTAAAGACGGCAAGTTCGTGACCAGCCGCAATATCAAGGACCGCCTGGAACAGGAACTCATCCACAACGTGGCGCTGCGCGTTGAACAAGGCGAAACGCCGGAGAAATTCAAGGTCTCCGGGCGTGGCGAACTGCACCTGTCCGTATTGATCGAATCCATGCGTCGTGAAGGCTTTGAGCTGGCCGTTGGCCGCCCCGAGGTGATCATCCGTGAAATCGACGGCGAACAGCAGGAGCCCTACGAAGAAGTCATCATCGACTGCGAGGAGCAGCACCAGGGCGCCATCATGGAAGAGCTTGGCTACCGCAAGGGTGAAATGACCAACATGAATCCGGACGGCAAGGGTCGCGTTCGCCTGGACTTCATCATCCCGGCGCGTGGCCTGATCGGCTTCCGCGGTCAGTTTTTGACCCTGACCTCGGGCACCGGCATCCTGACCAGCCGCTTTGACCACTACGGCCCGCTGAAGCCGGACGCCTCGATCGAGCGTCGTAACGGCGTCATGGTGTCGATGGTCGATGGCAAGGCACTGGCCTATGCGCTTTACACCCTTCAGGAACGCGGCAAGCTGATCGTCGACCACGCCACCGAAGTCTACGAAGGTATGCTGATCGGCATCAACAACCGTGCCAACGACATGGTGGTCAACCCGACCAAGGGTAAAAAGCTCGATAACATGCGCTCAACAGGTAACGATGAAAATATCGTGCTGACCCCGCCGATCAACTTCACCCTGGAGCAGGCCATCGAGTTCCTTGACTCCGACGAGCTGGTGGAAGTAACGCCGAACCATATTCGTCTGCGCAAGAAGCTGCTCAAGGAAAACGAGCGCAAACGCTCCAGCAAGAAGTAAGTTCTCGAAGCCCGCTTAGCAGCGGGCTTTTTTTTGCCTGCCACACCCCTGACATGTTGACCACGCACGTTTGCCAAGGGGTTCCCCCAACGCAACCTTAACGGTTACTCGCTGGAAAGCCGCTGCGGTGTAGCGCAAAGTAGCGGTATCCCCGACACGGGAAATCATTTTATTATCGAATTCATACAAACGTTTTGATCATCACTGCCGTCAAGGAAACCCATGACCCCGCTTATCGAGGTTCAACAGGTCAACAAGGCCTTTGGTGGCCTGCAGGTCATCAACGACTGTTCTATCCACGTCGAGAAAGGCTCGATTACCGGCATGATCGGCCCTAACGGCGCGGGCAAGTCGACGTTATTCAACTTGATGGCCGGCGCGTTACAGCCCGACAGCGGGCGTATCCTGCTGGAAGGCGACGATATTACCGCGCTCAGCGCGGATCAGCGCTTTCATAAAGGCCTGCTGCGCACCTTCCAGATTGCCCATGAATTCACCCACATGAGTGCTCTGGAAAACCTGATGATGGTCCCCCCGGCGCAGGCCGGGGAAAACCTGTTCACGACCTGGTTCAAACCCGGTCTGGTGCGCCGCGAGGAAGCCGAAGTGCGCCGACGCGCGCTTGAGGTGATCGACTTTATCGGCCTTCACCATGTGCGCAATGAGCTGGCTGGCAACCTGTCCGGCGGCCAGAAGAAACTGCTGGAACTGGGCCGCACGATGATGACCAACGCCAAGATCGTGCTGCTCGATGAAATCGCCGCTGGCGTCAACCGTACCCTGCTCGGCGACCTGATAGGCAATATCGAACGACTCAATCGCGAAATGGGCTATACCTTCCTGGTTATAGAACACGACATGGACATGATCGCCCGGCTTTGCGATCCGGTCATCGTGCTTGCCCAGGGTCAGGTCATGGTTGAAGGTCACATCCAGGATATCCAGAACAATCCCGAGGTCATTGAGGCCTATTTCGGTGCCGGAGCAGCGTGACGGATGAAGGCGACGAGCTTATTTAAATGCCACAAGCAATCAGTTGGCAATCAACAAGAGACTTTTCCACCATGCCTTTAATCGAAGCGCGCGACGTTTATGGCGGCTATGGCGGCATGAATATCCTCAATGGGGTGGACATGTCCCTGGAAGCTGACGAAGTCGGGGTGATTGTAGGACCGAACGGGGCGGGTAAATCGACGCTGCTGAAAGCGATCTTCGGGCTTCTGCACGTCAATCAGGGTGACATTCTGCTCCATGGCAAGCCCATCCAAAATTTACCCCCCCACCAGTTGGTTGAGCTCGGTATGGGCTTTGTCCCTCAGGAAAAGAACGTTTTCCCGAGCCTCACCGTGCAGGAAAACCTGGAGATGGGAGCCTTTCTGAAGCCGCAGAACGTGAAACGCATGCTGGGTCAGGTTTACGAGTTCTTTCCGCCCCTGCAGGAAAAGCGTCATCAGCCGGCGGGGGAGCTATCCGGAGGGCAGCGCCAGATGGTCGCCATGGGCCGCGCGCTCATGGCCGAACCCAGCTTGCTGCTGCTCGATGAACCCACCGCCGGGCTTTCCCCGCTCTACATGAACGAGATTTTTGACCGCGTTAAGCATATTAACGCGGCTGGGGTAGGCATTCTGATGGTCGAACAAAACGCCAAGCAAGCACTGGCCATTGCAGATAAGGGCTTTGTGTTGGCAGCAGGCCAAAACCGCTTCACCGATACCGGCGCGGCACTGCTTGCCGACCCGGACGTGGCAAAAAGCTTTTTGGGCGGATAGTCCAGGGGACAATAACGTGAATGAACTGGTTTTCTTTGTTAACAACGTCGTGATCGCCGGTAGCGTGACAGGCGCCATCTACGCCATTGGGGCGATCGGCGTCACGTTGATTTTCAGCATCATGCGCTTTGCTCATTTTGCCCACGCCGACGTGATGACCTTTGGCGCCTTCATGGTGTTGCTGCTCACCACCGCATTTCCTGGCGTCGGCATCAGCATCGGCGTACCCACGGCAATCGTCATGTTGCCTATTGCCATGCTGCTGACCGCCTTCCTGGCAGTGGGTATTGATAAAGCGTTTTACAAGCCGCTGCGCGCTCACGGGGTGAAGCCCATCGTCATGGTCATCGCCTCGCTGGGGGTCACCTTGATTCTACAGGGCCTGATTCGCTTGTTCTCAGGGACAGGCGGCCAAGGCTTGTACGTTGACGATCGCAAGGCGATTTTTCGCATGCTGCCGTTTGAAAACGTTCGTGTACCGATCGTGATTACCGAGCCGCAAATTTATCTATTCGTGATCACCCTGGTGGCGGTGATCGCCCTGCACCTGTTTTTAAGCCGCTCGCGGCTCGGTAAAGCCATGCGGGCAATGTCCGATAACCCCGAACTGGCCCAGGCTTCGGGCATCAACACCAACACCATCGTCGCCGTCACCTGGGTGATTGCCGGCGGGCTTGCCGCCATTGCCGGCACGCTGCTGTCGCTGGACGTGACGTTCAAGCCCGACCTGAGCTTCTTCCTGCTGCTACCCATTTTCGCCGCCGCCATCGTCGGCGGCGTCGGCCACCCCTATGGCGCGGTCGCCGGGGGCTTCGTGGTCGCTTTTGCTGAAACCCTGGCGGTGTTCAACTGGGCCGTGTTGCTGCGCCCCTTCCGCGATAGCCTGCCCACCTGGCTCGAGCTGCCGTCCAACTTAGCCTTCGTGGGGACCGAATATAAAATCGTCGTGCCGTTTTTCATTCTGGTCGCCATCCTCGTTTGGCGACCCACCGGCATCTTTAAAGGCAAGGTGATCTGATGGCTGATAATAACTACACCCCGCAGGATGCAACGCCCAAGGCGTCGCGGCTGCCGCTACGCGAACTTTGCCTGTTCGGCGCACTATTGTTGACCATTGTCGGCGTTTATGCGGCGATGGGGGCCGCCTACAGTACCCGCATGCTGGTCGAAGCGGCGTGTTACGCCGTGCTGGCGCTGGGGCTGACCATTCAATGGGGCTATGCGGGCCAATTCAATGCTGGTGTCATGGGTTTTGTCGCCCTGGGCGGTGTCAGCGCCATGTTGTTCAGCGTGCCGGTCAACGACGCTTTCTGGAACAGCGAACTGCCTGCCGAGCTTGGCAAGGTATTGCTGTATGCCATTGGGGCCACACTGCTGGTCGTGGCCGCCACCAAGCTCACCCGGCTGGGCGTTCCCAAACGGGTGCGTACCGTATTCGCTGTGCTGCTCGCCATCGTTCTGTATATGGTGGTCATCAGTTTGTTGCGCGACGTCACCGCGGATATTGAGTCCCAGGCAGACTTCGTCGGCGGGCTTGGCTTGCCGCCCTGGCTCGGCTGGATCTTTGGCGGTGCGCTGGCAGGCGTCGTGGGCTACTTCATCGGCCATGTTTGCCTTGGCCTGCGCAGCGACTATCTGGCCATCGCCACACTGGGTATCGCCGAGATCATCAAGGCATTCCTGAAAAACTCAGACTGGCTGACCCGCGGCACCGCGACGGTTTCGCCACTGCCCTGGCCAACGCCCGGGCCGGCAGAATTGGGGTTTACCCTTTCCCGGGCGATATACCTGTCGCTGACGGCGGTGATCATTGCCGGGATCTTCTTTCTGCTCCATCAGGCTTACCATGCCCCCTGGGGGCGTATGATCCGCGCCATTCGCGACAACGAGATATCGTCGGCGGCCATGGGCAAGGATATCAACAAGCGGCGCCTCGAGATTTTCGTCCTCGGCTGTATCCTGATGGGCATCGGCGGCGGGATGCTAGCCAGCTTCAACAGCTTGTTTGACCCCAACGGTTACCTGCCGCTCAACCATACCTTTCTGGTTCTGGTCATGGTGATTCTGGGTGGACCAGGCAACAATCTGGGCACCATTTTTGGCGCCGTCGCCGTATATATCATCTGGATCATGTCGGAACCACTGGCGCTGTACCTGATGGACCTCGCCGTGGCTTTCGGTAACGTTGCCTTCGACTGGCAGGCCCCTGCCAACATCGACAGTCGCGCCCTCCAGGCAAGGGTCTTGGTGATTGGTGTACTGGTAACGCTGGTATTGCGCTTCGCGCCTAAGGGACTGCTGCCAGAGCGCGTCAAGTACCACGACTGAACAAAAAACCGCCCCAGCGACTGGCCGGGGCGGTGGATGTGGCTCAGTTGACGCCGCTGACGGCTAGTCGGCGAGTTCGCCTACCCGTTTGAACTCGCCGTCTTCAACGGTCATTTCCACAACGATACCGGGCACGTCGCCGCTTTCGTTGAACTCATGGCTGCCTGAAGCACCTTCGTAGTTAATCTCTTCTCCCTGGGCAATCAGCTCCACGGCCTTCTCCCACTCGCCGGGCAAAATGGTTTCACCGGGTGCTGTCGCCACCGAGCGCAATGCCTCTGATAACCCTTCACGCTCGGCGTTACCGTTCTGCTCGATGGCCAATGCCACCAGAAACGCCGCATCATAGGCCTGGGCGGCAAATACCGCTTCAGGGTCGATTCCTTCAGCTTCGGCGGCTTCAATGAAGATATCCGTGCCGGGCAGTGCCGGGCTGCCTGGGCGGGTTGCGATCATGCCCTCAAGCACACCAGCGCCTACGGCTTCGACGAGGCTGTTGCCCACCATGCCGTCAGCACCGACGTACTGGGTGAATACACCGCTTTCTGCCGCCTGGCGCAGCACGGTCTGGCCCGATGTATCGGCATAGGCCAGTACCACTAACGTTTGTACACCGGTCGACGACAATATGCCCAGTTCAGAGCGGTAGTCGGCACGATTGTCTTCGTGGGCGAGGCTTTCCACCACGCTACCACCTTCCGCTTCAAAGGTGGTGGTAAAGGCGTCGGATAGCCCCTGTCCATAGTCGTTATTGACGAAGGTCACGGCGACTTCTTCGATGCCTTTATCGATCAGAAGCTTAGCCAGCATTTCGCCCTGGAAGGCATCAGAAGGCACGGTGCGGAACACCAGATCATTATCGTCAAGCTCGGAGACCGCCGGCGCGGTAGAAGCGGGGGATACCATGAGCACACCGCCGGGGATCGCTGCATTATTGGCCGCGGCAATGGTGGCACCGGTACACAGCGCACCGACGATGGCGGTGACATCTTCGGAATTGACCATACGGTCCGCCGAATTCGAGGCGGCCGATGCATCAGAACAGGTGGTATCGCCCGACGGCATTTCCAGCGTCTGGCCGCCCAGAAGACCGCCCTGTTCATTGATCTGCTTGACCGCCAACTGCGCACCGTCAAAGATTGGCGGTGTCAGGCTCTCGATCCCCCCGGTAAAGCCCCCCAAAAAGCCCACCTTGACCTGAGCCTGGGCCGCACCTGCCAATGCCAGTGAAGAAACGGCCACGGCCGTGGCAATTATGCGTTTATTCATCATGTTATCAATCGCTCCCTGTAGGATTTAGCGCCCCATCGTCTCGCGCTGGGGTCTGCTCTTAATCTGGAACTGGAACGCTAAAAATACAAGCAACGTTTTCCAACGCTAGCCGTCGCGATCATCCTTGACGCGCTCAGCCCAGCGCTTGCGAGCCAGGTTGCGTCGATAAAGCCGCATCAGTGCAATCGTCAGCGCCGTCGCCAGCATGGCAGCCAACACGACGCCCTGCCAGGGACGGGCCGCGTTACCCATTACCGTCTCCAACGTGATAATCAGTGTCAGGCCAATTGCCTGGGAGCCGATCGCTAGCGCGCGCAGCCTATCAAAAGCGGGTGGGGGCATAACGTCTCCGTAATTTTCAACTCGCATGATATGGTGCATCAGTGTAACTGCTAAACGGGAAAACCATGAACGCCATCACCCTTGGCCCGCTGCTGATTTCGCTGCCCCGCCTTTACGCCATTGCCTGCGCGCTGGCATTGCTGGTCAGCACGCGCTATTTGCTGGGGCTGCCCCACCGCCGCCACCAACGCTGGTTTTTGGGTCTTTTGGTCATCTGGCTGATCGCGGCTCGCTTCGGTCATGTCGCCCTGCATATCGAAAGCTACAGTACCGCCCCACTGGAGACACTTAAGCTCTGGAAACCTGGTTACCAAGGACTTTGGGGCATGGCAGCAGGCCTGTTGTGGACAATCTGGTCGCTGCGCTCACGGCTGATTGCCATGGGCGGCGCCATGGCGCTGCTGATCGGGGCCTCAAGCCTGTGGCTGGTGCTGGTAACGCTTGCCCCGCTGGGCAGCGACATGAGCTTGAAAAGCCTGCCCGACATTACCCTGGAAGATATTGATGGCACCCCGGTGCATCTTCCCTCTTTGGCGGACGACCACGACAGGGTCATCGTCAATCTTTGGGCCACCTGGTGCCCGCCTTGCCTACGCGAAATGCCGCTGCTTGAAGATGCCGACCAGCGCGAAGGCGTCGCTGTCGTGGTCGCCAACCAGGGCGAGGACCTGCTGCCCATTGTGCGCTACCTGGATGAACAATCGCTGCGCTTTCGCTACGCCCTTCGCGACCCCAACCAAATGCTGATGTCGCTCGTCGAGGCCCCCGGGTTACCCACGACGGTGTTGTTCGACGGCGACGGCAACACCCTGGATATTCATGTGGGCGAACTCACCCAGGCCCATCTGGACCGTTGGCTCGAAGATTGACGACGATACACCTTAATCCCCCAGCGCCTTTGCGTTAGAATCCCTCGCCCTGTTTGTGGCCGGTCATCGTGACCGGCCACGTACGCCCCGTTTCGCAGACTTCCTTGAGGCATCATGAGCGATTTTTCCCCCGGCCAACGCTGGATTAGTGACGGAGAAGCCGAGCTTGGGCTCGGTACCGTGCTTAACTGCGACACCCGTAGCGTTACCATCTTGTTCAGTGCCAGCCAGGAAACCCGCACCTACAATACCCGCCAGGCCCCGCTGACCCGCGTCATGTTCGGCACCGGCGACCGCATCCAGTCGGCTGATGGCTGGCAGATGATCGTCGATGACAGCCAAACGTCTAACGGCTTGATCACCTATACAGGCGAAGACAACCAGGGACAACGGCGCGAACTGCCGGAAGCCAAGCTCGCCGACACCATGCAGTTCGACCAGGCTCGCGACCGGCTGCTTACCGGCCAGGTCGACCGCAACGACTGGTTCGACCTGCGCTTTCGCACCCTGCATCACCACCAGCGTATCGAACAGCACAGCGCGCTGGGCTTTGCCGGGCCGCGAATCGACCTGGTGCCACACCAGCTGTATATTGCCGATGAAGTCGCCCGGCGCCATGCGCCGCGCGTCCTGCTGGCAGACGAAGTCGGGCTCGGCAAAACCATTGAAGCGGGGCTGATATTGCACCGCCTGCTGCTGACCGGACGCGCCGAGCGAGCCCTGATTCTGGTGCCGGATAGCCTGACCCATCAGTGGCTGGTCGAGTTGCTGCGCCGCTTCTCGCTCAACGTTACCCTGTTGGATGAGACCCAGAGTCAGGCTCACGGCAGCGCCAACCCGTTTGAAAGCGCTCAGCTGGTACTGGCAAGCCAGGGCTGGCTGTTTGCCAATACCCACCGCCAGGAACAGGCGCTGGCCAGCCACTTTGACCTGCTGATTGTTGACGAAGCCCACCATCTTGACTGGAGCAGCGAGGGTAGCGGCCCCGGCTATCAGTGCGTCGAGCAGCTGGCACGCGATATCCCCAGCCTGTTGCTGCTCACCGCCACGCCCGAGCAGATGGGCATAGAAAGCCACTTTGCCCGTTTGCGGCTGCTCGATCCAGAACGCTACCACGACCTGGCGCGCTTCAAAGACGAAGAACGTCACTACGGTGAAGTGGCCAGCGCCATTGAAGCGCTCGAGGCATTACCCGACACGCCTGACGCCCGTGTCCACGTCGACGCCGTGGCCGACGACCGCGATAGCCGGGCCCTGCTTGCCACCCTGTGCAATCCTGAGGCCAGCACCGACCAGCAGGACGCTGCCCGCGCCCAACTGCGCGACGCCCTGCTTGACCGCCACGGCACCGGGCGGGTGATGTTTCGCAATAGCCGCCGCCATGTGGGCGGTTTCCCCGAGCGCCGCCTGCACCTTGACGCGCTAGCATTGCCGTCGGCCTATCGCCGCATGCAGCGACGCCTGGAACGCGACGACGACTACCTCGACGAACTGCTGATCGAGACCGGCATGGATCATCCGGACGTGCTGATCTATCCGGATGCCGCTTACCGCGAGTTGAGTAACGATCCGCTTCACGGCGAACCCTGGTGGCATATCGACCCGCGGGTTAACTGGCTGCTGGAAAAACTCAGCGACGACAGCGCCGCCGGTTTTGCCAACGATAAGGTGTTGGTGATTGCCCATCACCGCGACACCGCTGAAGGCCTGGCCGAAGGTCTCCGCGTGCTGGGCGGCTACCATGCCCCGGTGTTTCACGAGGGCCTGTCGCTGGTCGAACGCGACCGTGCCGCCGCGGCGTTTGCCGATGAAGAAGACGGCTGCCAGGTGCTGGTGTGCTCTGAAATCGGCTCCGAAGGGCGCAACTTCCAGTTCTGCCGTCACCTGGTCATGTTTGACATGCCCCAGCATCCCGACCAGTTAGAACAACGCATTGGCCGCCTTGACAGGATCGGCCAGCGCCACGCGATCGAGATGCACATACCGACGTTTACCGGCAGTCCCGGCGAACGCCTGATGCGCTGGTATCACGAAGGCATGGATGCCTTCAGCGCGCCCCACGGTATTGGCAGTGACCTGTTTGACGCCTTTGGCGATGCCCTGGCCGATGCACTGCTCGACGACGAGATGCTGGATGAAATCATCAGCGAGACCCGTGAGCTGTTTGTCGCCAAATTAGCCGAGCGGGATGCAGGCCGTAACCGCCTGCTGGAGCTCAATGCCTGCCGCCCTGTGCGCGCCCAGCAGGTAGTCGAAGCCGTGCGCGAGCTGGACGACGACAGCGCCCTGCCGCGCTACGTAGAGCGCGCGTTGGATGTGTTTGGCGTGGATAGCCAGGAGATCGGCAACGGGCTGCTACACCTCCAGCCGGGACAGCACATGCTGGACGGCCTGCCTGGGCTGGTAAAAGGCGAAGAAGGGTTTTCGGCTACCTTTGATCGCCATCAGGCACTCGCCCGCGATGACGTTCAGCGGCTTTCCTGGGAACACCCGCTGCTGCGCGAAATGATGGGGCGCATCATTGACGGCACCATGGGTAACACGGCACTGGCATTGCTGGGTCACCCGGCAATCCCCAGCGGCCGACTGATGACCGAGCTGATATTCCGCACCCATTGCCCAGCGCCCACATCGCTGCACCTGAACCGGTTTCTGCCGCCGACGGCCGTCCGCGTATTGCTTGACGAGTCGGGGGCCAACCTGACCGACAAGATTTCCTTCACCGGGCTGGGTAAAAACCTGCAGAAGGTCAATAAATCCATGGCACGGGACCTGATCAAGAGCCGTCACGACGAACTTCGCGGTCTGCTCAGGCAAGGAGAGGGTGAAGCCGAACGAGAACTACCCAGCATCGTTGAAGCCGCCGAGGCACGCATGCGCACCCAGTTGGACGCAGAACTTGCCCGTCTGGGGGCGCTGGCGGAACACAACCCGTCAGTACGCAGCGAGGAGCTCGACGCCCTGAAAAAGGAACGCCAGGCCCTCAGTGACGCGATTGAAAACACCCGTCTGCGGCTCGACGCCGTGCGGGTGATTATCACCGTTGACCCCAATGCCTAAGCACTCCGCTCAGGCGAAAGGATAGCGGCGAGCGCCTTTTCCAGCGTGGGGTATTGAAAGCGAAACCCCGCTGCCTCAAGGCGCTCGGGGCGCATATCGGCACCGGTCAGCAGCAGCTGAGACATCTCACCCAACCCCGCTTTCAACACGCAGGCAGGCACCGGCAATACCGCCGGGCGGTGCAGTTGCCTGGCCAGTGTCCGGGTAAACTCGGCATTGGTCACAGGATGCGGCGCACTGCCGTTGAAGGCGCCGGATAGCGAGGCATCATTGAGCAGGAACATGATCGCCTCGACCAGGTCGTCGCGATGGATCCAGGGCATGAACTGCCTGCCATCGCCAAAACGGCCCCCCAGCCCCAGCTTGAACGGCGGTAGCATCTTTTGCAGGGTGCCGCCGCCCGCACCCAATACCAGCCCGATACGTAAAATCGCCAGGCGCACGCCCATGTTCTCAATGGGCTTCGCCGCGGCTTCCCATTCCGCGCATAGCCGGTGGGCAAACTCATCGTGGGGCGAGGTGTCTTCGGTGACGCGCTTATCGCCTTGATCACCGTAATAGCCCATCGCGGAACCACTGATCAGCACCTTGGGCAGCGGCTGGCCGTTCTCGCCCAGCTGCTCGCAAAGCGAGACGAGTTGCTCGGTCATCTCGATCCTCGAGCGAGTCAGCCGCTTTTTCTGGCTGTCGCTCCAGCGCTTGGCCGCAATTGACTCCCCCGCCAGGTTAACCAGTGCATCCGGCGGGCTATCGATGAACGCCTGGGCGCTGTCACGGATGTCACATTCGCGGGGAAGACGCTCGCGTACTTTATGGGGCGTACGGGAAACCACCAGCACCTCATGTCCCTGCGCTATCAACGCCGGGCAGAGTCGCTGGCCGACAAAACCACTGCCGCCGGTCACTAGTACACGCATGTGCTTCTCCCTTTGATATCGATGAGCAAGCTACGCTCTTTATTAAGGTTTACATTTCGATTTATTTATACAAGACTATTACTTATAAAATGATCCGTACATAAATATATGTGAACTCTATACATCACATCGTGCTGGGCCGATTACCCAACAGGTCGCCATGACAACCGTCACCTCTCCTTCTCTCTCAAACGTCGCCATTATCGGTGCTGGCATAACGGGACTGGCCTGCGCCAACCGGTTGGTAGAACACGGTGTGGCGGTGACGGTATTTGATAAAGCCCGTGGCCCAGGCGGACGCATGTCGACCAAGCGCCTCGATCAGGCTCAGCTTGATCTGGGTGCCCAAGCATTTACCGCTCGCGATCCAGCCTTCAGGGACGCTGTTGCTGACTGGCTTGCGTCAGGGCTCGTCGCTCGCTGGCCGATCGTCAGCTATCAAGCTAGTCCAAACGGCTGGCAACTGCATCATGACTCACGCCCCCGCTACACCGGGGCACCCCGAATGAGCGCTATAACCCGCCACCTGGCAGCTAGGTTCCAGGCCCACCCCCAAACGGCCCTGCAACTTGCAACGCGCATCGAGGCGCTGCACCGCTCACTCAAAGGCTGGCAGCTTCAAGATGCACAGGGGCGTGGTTACGGGCCGTTCGACCACGTCGTCTTGACCACTCCACCGCCACAGGCATTACCACTGGTGGCGCCCTGGGAGACGACACTGGCTGAGGCATGCCAAGCACGTGAGCAGCGCAGCTGCTGGGCGGCCTGGGCGGTGCTGGATGGCCCCCTACCCACTCCACCAGGCAGTCAGAGCGACTGGCAGATGGCCCGTATTGAGCACCCCGCGCTGCGCCTGGTGTCGCGTAACCAGACCAAGCCGGGTCGCGAGCATCAGCCTGAAAGCCTCAGCCTGATGGCCCATCTGGACTGGAGCGAGACCCACCTGGAAGATGACCCACAAGCGGTTGCTGAGTCACTGTGGGCGGCCTTTACGACGCTTTTTCCGGCTGACACGCCGTTACCGTTGCGGGTTACCAGCAGCGCACACCGTTGGCGTTATGCTCAGCCAAGCACTGCCGATGACCAGCTATACCTATACAGCGACAGCGGCCTGGCTATGTGCGGTGACAGTTTCACGGCCAGCCGTGTGGAATCGGCATGGGTCTCTGGAACGCAATCAGCCCAGGCGTTAATAGATCGGTCGGTACATAACAGAGCCTCATCATCACACTCCAACAAGTGAATCCAAAGGTTGTACCTTGAGGCTACAAGTTGTACAAAGGAACGTTAGTTATTCAAGATTGTTGATCGGTTAATTAGATATTAGGTAATTGCTATGGATAGCAAACCACATCGCCCGCCGCAGCAAACTACGATAGGCCCATGCGGCTTGGCTCCGCAGACAACGAAGAGGCAATGGCGCCCATGAATAATAAGGCGACCCACCCACCCGATACCCCACTTTATCCTATTCGGGAAGTTTCCCGTCTGACGGGCGTAAACTCGGTTACCCTGCGCGCCTGGGAGCGACGTTACGGTTTGATATGCCCCAAACGCACCCCCAAGGGCCACCGGCTGTATGCCCAGGACGACATCACACGCATCGAGCGCATTCTTCAGTGGCTCAACCGCGGCGTTCCGGTCAGCCAGGTCGCGGACCTGCTCGACCAACCCGACACCGTTGAGGCCCCGGTGCCCGATGCCGGCGATTGGGTAAGCCAGCGTCAGCAGTTGCAGGCGGTCATCGAAGCGCTGGATCTACCCAAACTGGAAGCCTTCTACCACCAGAGCCTGGCCCTCTATCCGCTGAGTACCGCTATCAACGAACTGTGGCAGCCGGTGGTGCTGACGCTGGAAGCCAAGTGGGCAGTGCAGCCTGATGCCCTTGTCCGCCGCACCTTCGAAGCCTTCCTGCGCAGTCAGGTGGGAATTCGCCTGCATTATGCCAACCAAGCCACCCGCGGCCCGTTGATCCTGCTTAATGTCATGCCCGACGACCCAGGCCCCCTGTGGGTTCTGATGGCAGCGTTGATGGCCAGCGAACAGGGTTACCGTGTGCAGCTGCTGGATCACTCCTTGCCGCTTGAAGACCTACCCCAAGCCGTTGCCCGCCTGCATTCTTCGATGGTGCTGCTGTCCAGCGGCCAGCGGGAAGACGACCACTATATTCGCCAGTCGCTGCCGGATGCCGCCGCCACGTTAAATGTGCCCATCGGCGTCTGCGGTGAAGTCGCCCGCCTGCGCGACGCCGACTTGCGCGACACCTCCGTGCATATGCTGGGCGATGACCTCCCTCAAGCCATCGCCCGCTTGCGCCCGTTGCTGCGCGAATCAGGCGTCCTTTGACAAACTGAGTGACACCGCCGCTGCGGCGGTGGCTACCCGCTTGACCATCGCCCTGCAGGAGTTCCCATGTCTCGACAGTTGGTTTGGCTGCGTAGTGACCTGCGCATCCACGATAACACCGCGCTTGCCGCCGCCGCTGCAAAAGGGCCGGTCGTTGCCGTGTTTCTTCGCTCAGTGGCCCAGTGGCAGGCGCATGGCCATGGTATTAACAAGATCGACTTCTGGGCACGTGGCGTTACTGCCCTCAAAGAGGCACTTGATGGACTGAATATTCCGCTCCTGCACCGGGATATCGCATCGTTTGACGATGCTCCCGCCACCTTGCTGGAGATTGCCCGCCAGCACCGGATTGAGCAGTTGCATTTCAACATCGAGTACCCCCTCAACGAACGGCGCCGCGACCAGGCGGTCATGGAGTCCTTCAAGCAGGCAGGAATTGACGCGCAAGGACATCATGATGCGGTGGCCTTTGCCCCCGGGACGTTGCTGACCGGCAAGGGCGACTATTACGGCGTGTTCACGCCGTTTGCCAAGGCCTGGCACAAGCAGATCACGGCAGACCAGTTGACACTGCGCGACACCCCGGACGCCCAATCGCCGCTAAGTATCGAGAGCGACCCCTTGCCTACGCTGGCAGACGTCAATGGCTCCCCCGTTGATGCACACCAGTGGCCTGCAGGAGAGCACGCCGCCAGTGACCGCCTGGAGCGCTTCTTACGCTTCCGCGGCCACCACTACAGCGATCAGCGGGACTTCCCAAAGGTGCGCGGCACCAGCGAGCTTTCGCCCTATCTGGCGCTGGGAATGATTTCTTATCGTCAATGCATGCAAGCCGTCATGAGCGAGAATGGCGGACATTTGGCCGATGGCGATAAAGGCCTGACCGCCTGGGTAAGCGAGCTTATCTGGCGGGAATTTTACCAGCACGTGGCCGTCGGCTTTCCTCAGGTATGCCGCCACCAGCCGTTTCAGGCCCACACTCGTAAACTTGCCTGGCGCGACGACCCCGACGCCTTTAGTGCCTGGTGCGAAGGACGCACCGGCTACCCGCTGGTAGACGCCGCCATGCGCCAGCTCGTCGCCACCGGCTGGATGCATAATCGGTTGCGAATGGTGACGGCGATGTTCCTGAGCAAACACTTGTTGATCGACTGGCGGCAGGGTGAAGCGTTTTTTCTGCATCATCTGATCGATGGCGAATTTTGCGCCAATAACGGCGGCTGGCAGTGGGCGGCCTCAACGGGTACCGACGCGGCCCCGTATTTCCGAATCTTCAATCCCACCACGCAATCCACGCGCTTTGACCCCCACGGCGAGTTTATTGCCTACTGGTTGCCCGAGTTTGCCACTTTGCCAGCCAAAGCCCGCCATGCACCGCCACGCGACTTGTTGACCCAGTTGGACTACCCCGCCCCCGTTGTCGACCACAAGGCAGCACGTCAACGGGCACTCGATGCCTTCAAGGCGCTGTCAGACTGATACCGGCCCGCTAACCGCCTAACGACTTCAGGAGTCTTCATGTCACAGGACAAGGCACTGGAAGATTTTTGCGCCTTTTTCAACAAACTTGACAATACCTGTACAGAAAAGCTGTACGAAGTATATACTGACGATATAATTTTCACTGACCCGCTGCATAACGTTGAAGGTCGCCCCGCGCTGTCGCGCTATTTTGCCGCGATGTATGAAAACGTCGAGCATTGCCAATTCGTTTATCACACGCGCCAGCGCCAGGGCAGTCAGGCATTTGTCACCTGGACCATGACATTCGTGCATCCAAAGCTGTCAGGGGGACGTACGATCAAGGTAGAGGGATGCAGTGCGTTGACATTTGCTGACGACGGACGTGTAGCGCGACACAGAGACTACTTTGACGCCGGGGCGATGCTCTATGAGCACCTTCCGGTAATGGGGCGGGTAATTCGCTGGTTAAAGCATCGTCTTGATTAATCATTACGTTGCCTGGGGCACCTGACCGAGGTGCCCACAGGGTGTAACAGGAGAGGTTCGATGAGCACATGGACAACCCCCCAGCGTATCTGGCTGACGGGTGCGACCTCGGGGATTGGCGAAGCCTTGGCCAGAAAGCTTATTGCCCAGGGTCATCAGGTCGTAATCAGCGCCCGCAACCACGAGGCGCTGGAAGCGCTGTGCCAGGACCACCCCAACGCCCACCCGCTGCCGCTCGACGTCAGCGACCGCCATGCGGTGTTGGCGGCGGGCCAGCAGATCGGCGAACTGTTGGGCGCCCTGGACCTCGTTCTGCTCAACGCAGGCACCTGTGAATATCTCGATGCCCAGCAGTTTGACATGGACCTGATCGAACGTGTTTTCACCCCCAACCTGTTTGGCACCCTGTATGGCGTCGAGGCGGCCCTCCCCTTACTGCGTGCCGCCCGCCAGGAAGGCAAGCCCGCCCGGCTTGCGGCCACTTCGAGCGCTTCTGCCTACCTGCCGTTACCCCGGGCTGAAGCCTATGGCGCCTCCAAGGCGGCCGTCAGCTATTTCCTGGAATCGCTGCGCCTTGACCTTGACCAGGAAGGCATCGACGTCAGCCTGATTCACCCAGGCTTCGTCAAGACGCCGCTGACCGATCGCAATGACTTCCCCATGCCCATGCAGGTCAGCGCCGACACCGCCGCCGAGGCCATTATCAACGGCCTGGTCAAAGGCCATCTGGATATTCATTTTCCGCGCCGCTTTACCTATCTGGTCAAGTTTCTCGGCATCCTGCCGCCAGCCCTGCGTCGCCGGATCGGCCTGCGCATGACCCGGCAAGAGGCTTCCTGATGAGCAACACGGCGTCTCAACGCATTGCCATTATCGGCAGCGGCATCAGCGGCATGGCGGCCGGATGGTACCTATCTGCCCAGCACGAGGTCACGCTGTTCGAAGCCGACGCGCGCCTGGGCGGGCATACCGCGACCATGGATGTCGAGGTAGGCAGTCGCCCTTACGCCATCGACACCGGCTTCATCGTCTTCAACGACTGGACCTATCCGCATTTTCAGCGCCTGCTGGATGCCCTGGATGTTCCCAGCCAGGCCACCGAAATGAGTTTTTCGGTACACGAGACCAGCGTTGACTTTGAATACAACGGCCACACCTTGACCTCGCTGTTTGCCCAACGCCGAAACCTGCTGAATCCAGCTTTTTATCGCTTACTCGGCGATATCATGCGCTTCAACAAGCAGGCCACTGCGGACCTGGAGAACGGTCGGCTTGCTCAGGACATGACGCTTGGCGACTATCTGGACCGTCACGGCTACGGCCAGGCCTTCCAGCGGCGCTACCTGCTGCCCATGGGTGCGGCCATCTGGTCGGCGAGCATTGGCGACTTGCGATCCTTTCCGCTGACTTTTTTTGTCCGTTTTTTCCGCAACCACGGGCTTCTATCGGTCAACCACCGTCCCCAGTGGTACACCTTGGTGGGCGGTTCACGCCGCTACATTCCACGATTGACCGCGCCCTATGCGGACCGTATTCATCTGAACACCCCGGTTTCCGGCATTACCCGCACGGATACCGGGGTGATGATCACCACTGCTCAAGGCACCCAACGCTTTGATCAGGTCGTACTGGCATGCCACGCCGATCAGGCCCTGGCCATGCTGGACGACCCGACCGAGGCTGAAAGTGAGATTCTCGGCGCAATGCCTTATCAGGACAACGAGGTGGTACTACACACTGATACGTCGCTGTTACCGCGTCGGCAACGCGCCTGGGCCAGCTGGAATTACCGCCTCGACGGTCGCGGCGCCGATGAGCGGGTCTCGGTCACCTACAACATGAACATTCTCCAGCGGCTGGACGCGGACACCACGTTCTGCGTCACCCTCAACGATTCAGACAGCATTGACCCCGCCAAGGTGCTGGGTCGCTACACCTACGCTCACCCGCAGTTCACCCTGGCGGGGCACGCCGCTCAGCAGCGTCACGACGAGATTTCATCCCCCGCCCGACGTACGCACTTCTGCGGTGCCTACTGGCGCAACGGCTTTCATGAAGACGGCGTCTGGAGCGCCCTGCGTGTTGCCCGCTCGCTGGGTTGTGACGAAGCATACACCCCGTTTACCACCCCCACGGCGCTGCCTACCACGGAACTGTTTGACGCCCACCAGGGGAGTGACGCGGGATGATAACGACGCCACATTCACGGGTGTATCGCGGCACCCTGCGCCACCGACGTTTCTCGCCTCATGCCCACCGTTTTGATTACCAGCTATGGATGGCCTGGCTGGACCTGGACGAGTTGCCGACGCTGTTTGACGGTGTGCCGGGGTTCAGCGCTAGAGGCGCGGCGCTGGCTCGCTTTCGCCGCGAAGATTATCTCGGCCCGACGGATCGCCCGCTGGCCACCGCCGTGCGCGAGGAGCTGACACGCCAGCTGGGCAGCGCTCCTGAGGGCCGAATCTGCGTGTTGACGCAACTGCGAACGCTGGGCGCCATGTTCAATCCTATCTCGATGTATTACGCCTATGACCGGCAAGGCCAACTGTCAGCGGTGCTTGGCGAAGTCACCAATATGCCCTGGCGTGAGCGCACCTGTTATGCCTGCCGTGTCGATAGCCACCGCCACAGCCACCACGCAACCTTCGCTAAAGCCATGCACGTCTCACCCTTTAACCCCATGGACATGACTTATCGATGGCGATTTAACACACCGGGCGACCAGTTATTACTGCACATGGAAAACTGGCAGGCCGGGCAGCGTCATTTCGACGCCACCTTGACCCTGGAGGCGGCACCCGCCACCGCCAGGGTATTGCTGACCACTTTGGCGCGCCAGCCATGGATAAGTCTGAAAACCATCACCGGCATTCATTTTGAGGCGCTTCGGCTGTGGTTGAAGCGCAACCCTGTCTATAACCATCCCAAGCGCAAGGAGACCTCGAAATGACGACCCTGCGTTCCACGCCGCCTGACATTCAACCCGCCCCCCAGGGGCGTGTCACCCGCTGGCTGAAAAAGCGGTTGATCACACAGCTGGACACCTTTACCGGCGGGCACATCACCCTGATTGAAGGCAACCAATGTCACCATCTGGGCCAGGGTGGCGAGCTTCACGTCACCGTCGTCGTCCGCCACGCACGCGCCTGGAAGCGGCTGGCTTTCGGCGGCACCGTGGGCGCCGCCGAGGCGTACATGGATAACGACTGGGACGCCGATGACCTGGTCGCCCTGGTGCGCCTGTTTGCCATTAACCTGGATCAGGTCAACGGGCATCTCGAGAACGGCAGCGCGCGCATGGCACGCTGGCTGATGGGCCTGGTGCATCGTTTTCAGCGCAACAGCCTGACCGGTTCCAAGCGCAATATCGCCGCGCACTATGATATTGGCAACGACCTGTTTGCCACCTTTCTCGACAAGCACCACTGGATGTACTCCAGCGCCGTTTTTCCCTATCCGGATGCCAGTCTGGAAGAGGCCTCGACCTACAAGCTGGATGTCATGCTCGACAAGCTCGACGTGCAACCCGAGCACCATTTGCTGGAAATCGGCACGGGCTGGGGCGGGCTGGCCATCCATGCGGCCAAGACCCGCGGCTGCCGTGTGACGACAACCACCATTTCCGAAGAACAGTACGCCTATACCGCAAACCGCATTAAGGAAGAAGGCCTGGAGGCACGCGTTACACTGCTGAAACAGGACTATCGCGAACTGACCGGACGCTTTGACCGGCTGATTTCCGTCGAGATGATTGAAGCCGTCGGCCATCAGTACCTGGATACCTACCTGCACAAGGTCGACAGCCTGTTGACCGACGACGGTCAAGCCATGCTCCAGGCAATTACCATCCGCGACCAGCGCTTTGATGGTGCCAAGCGGGATATGGACTTCATCAAGCGGTATATTTTCCCCGGTGGCTTTTTACCTTCCCACCACGCCATTGCCAACAGCTTGATGCGCAAGACCTCGCTCAACATGGTTGCGCTCGATGAAATTGGCCAGCATTACGCGCGCACCCTGCGCGAATGGCGGCACCGCTTCGAGGCCCATCTGGAACATATTCAAGCGCTGGGTTATGACGAGCGCTTTATTCGCATGTGGCGTTATTATCTCTGTTACTGCGAAGGCGGTTTCCTTGAGCGTTCGATTGGCACCTGCCACCTGCTGCTGGCCAAGCCTGCTGCCAAACCGGCGCCCTTGACCGGAGGGTTGTAATGCTTGCACGGCGGCGCTTGATGGCGGTGCTCGTCAATGCCCTCGGCTTTGAAGTGATCTGGACGCTATGCGTGCTTGGAGGCTCCTGGGTCGCAGCGATCGCTGGCAGCACCTGGATTGCACTGCATTTAAGGTATGTCGGTAAACCGGGCGAATGGCGCCTGGTGGCGGGCTTTGCCTTGTTAGGGCTCGCAGTCGACGGCGGCTTACAGCTGGCAGGGGGGCTGATATTTGGCGATCAACGGCTCATTGCCGGCTTGCTGCCATTATGGCTATGGATGCTCTGGCCACTGTTTGCCACCCTGGTGCATCATTCGCTTGCCTGGCTATGGCGATGGCCCTGGCTGGCAGCAGCGCTGGGTGCGCTGGGCGGGCCACTATCGTATTTTGCGGGCGCCGCCCTCACCGATGTCACCCTGGCGCCTTGGCTGCTACCCGCCCAGGCGCTGGTATGGGCACTCCTCTGCCTGGGGGTTTGCCGCTATTATCGGCGCTGGCAATATCGCCATGCTGCCACTGCAGTTCGCTAAGGACCCGCTTTCGCCATGCTGCCGGTGCGTGACTTTGCAGGCTGTGACTGGGGGAGCAAACGTTGCTCCAGTTCGTGTGCGGGTTGAGGACGGGCGAAATAAAACCCTTGCACCATATGGCAGCCCGCATCAACCAGGAAATCACACTGTTCTTTGGTTTCGACGCCTTCAGCAATCACATCAAGCTCCAGCCCCTTGGCCATCGACAGGACCGCCTTCACAATGGCGGCATCGGCCTGATCACCGGGCAGCTCCCGGATGAAAGCGCGGTCGAGTTTTATCTTGTCCACCGGCAAGCGCTTCAAGTAGCCAAGCGACGAATAGCCGGTACCGAAGTCATCAATCGCAATAGCATAGCCTTGGGCGCGTAGCGCTTTCAGGCGCGGCCCCATATCTCCCGCGCGCTCGTCCAGAAGAACCGATTCGGTTAGCTCCAGACCGATGTGACCAGGCGTTATCCGGTAGCGTTTCAGGCAGGTGGCCAGTTGGGTTTCCAGATCGCCATGAAAGAGTTGCAGCGCCGAGATGTTGACCCACATGGTCAGCGTCGGCATGCCATTATTGGCCCAGTGCGCCTGCTGGGCGCAAGCCTTTTCAATCACCCAGCTACCCAGTTCGGCCATCAGGCCGTGGCGCTCGGCCAAGGGAATGAATTCACCGGGCGATATCATTCCATCGCGAGGGTGCTGCCAGCGCAGCAGCGCTTCCATGCCAAGCAGCTCGCCCGTACCAGGGTGGTGCTGGGTCTGAAAGTACAGTTCCAGTTGGTCTCCCGAGACGAGGGCGGCGCGCAGGTCGCTAACCAGCGCCAATTGCGGATTGTCCTGCTTGTCCAGGGCAGGGCGAAAACGCAGACTGTGGTTACGCCCAAGCCGCTTGGCGTTGTATAACGCCGACTCCAGCCGTTGAAACAGCACGCCTGAGTCACGACCATCTTCTGGCGCTCGACAGCTGCCGATGGTCAAACCCAGACGCAACGACTGCTCTAGAATCTCAAACGGGTTGCTCATGTGGTCGCGTAAGTTAGCGACCCACTTATCGTGATCATCATAGGTCGTGGTGCGAATGACCATGAATTCATCGCCGCCTAGACGTCCGACGACGCTACCTGCCATATAACTCGTCAACCGCTGAGCAAAGCGCGCCAGCAAACGATCACCCTGCTCAACGCCCATGCTGTCGTTCACCGATTTCAGGCCATCAATATCGATCAGCGCAATATCCAGGCTTTCCCCCGCGCGTACACCGCGCAGGCGTGATTCCATCAGGTCGTGCAGGCGCCGCCGGTTAGGTAGCCCGGTCAGCGGGTCTTCATAGCCAATGCGACGCAGGTCGCGCTCACGGGCTTTCTGGGCGGAAATATCGGCAAAAAGGCTAATGAAATGGGTTATCTTGCCGCGTTTATCGGTGATGGCACGCACCTTGAGCCACTCGGGGTATTCATCGCCGTGCTTGCGCCGGTTCCACATCTCGCCTTCCCAGCGCCCGGTGCTTTTCAGTGTGCTCCAGAAATGCTGGTAAAACGTTTTGTCGTGCCTCGGGGCTGCCAGCGTTTCGAGCTTCAGCCCCAGAATTTCATGACTTTCATAGCCGGTAATTTCAGTAAACGCAGGGTTAACCGCAATGACACGATTCTCAATGTCACTGATGACCATCGCATCATTGGCGAGACCGATCGCATCCTGCGATAGGCGCAACCTTAGGCGCTGGTGACCAACCTGACGCCATGCATCCCAAAGCCCGAGCGCCACCATCGATGCCGCGACCATGCGCAGCGCGACATCCGGAATCCAGATGCAGGCGGGTAATGCCACCAGCGCTGTCCAGACTAAGGGACGATTAAGGGAAACGGGAAGCCACATGCTTGTTCACGATATCCTATAAAAACGGGCTCAGAGCTACTCCCAAAAAGAATTAGATCGACGTCATACCGTCGCCTGACAAGCGACTGAACGCCAATCTTACGTCAATAAGCCGTTTAATGTGCAAAACCAATCATTCGACTCTACACTATTTGCCTCATTATACTTTCGGCCGCTAATAAAAAATCTGTAGGGCACACCAATAATAGGCCCGTTACGTGCATTCAGCGGTTTCGGGAAGTAGACTAGACGCAACCTTTTACCCTGATACTCGGAACGATTCAGTGACCAAGCAACATTCCTTTGATCGCGATGAACTGCTGGCCTGCTCGCGCGGCGAACTTTTTGGCCCGGGCAATGCCCAACTGCCAGCACCCAACATGCTGATGCTTGACCGCATCACGCACATTCACGAAGCAGGCGGCGAGTACAATAAAGGCGAGCTGATTGCCGAATTGGATATCACACCCGACCTGTGGTTTTTTGATTGCCATTTTCCCGGTGACCCGGTCATGCCAGGCTGCCTTGGGCTTGATGCCATGTGGCAGTTGGTTGGCTTCTACCTGGGCTGGCTAGGCCACCCCGGCCGCGGTCGCGCACTCGGCTGCGGCGAAGTGAAGTTCAGCGGCCAGATACTTCCCGACGCGCAAAAAGTAACTTATCGTATCAACATGAAGCGTATTATTACTCGTCGGCTGATTCTGGGCATGGCCGACGGCACCGTCTCAGTAGACGGTCGTGACATCTATCAGGCTAATGATTTGCGCGTTGGCCTATTCACCTCCACTGCGAATTTTTAACAGGAGGCTCCCATGCGACGAGTGGTAGTCACCGGCCTTGGCATTGTGTCGTGCCTGGGCAACGACCAACAACAGGTTCTTGAGGCGCTCAGAAGTGGCCGTAGCGGCATTCGCTTCAAAGAAGACTATGCTGAACGTGGCTTTCGCAGCCAGGTTGCAGGCAGCGTTGATATTGACCTTGAATCGCTCATTGACCGCAAACTGCTGCGCTTTATGGGCGATGCAGCGGCTTATGCGTATATTTCCATGGCACAGGCCATCGAAGACGCCGGCCTCCCTGATGACCAGGTATCCAACGAGCGAACCGGCCTGATTGCAGGTTCTGGCGGCGCCTCGAGCGCCAACCAGGTTGAAGCCGCTGACGTGCTGCGCGAAAAAGGTTTGCGCCGTGTGGGCCCCTACCGCGTTACCCGCACAATGGGCAGTACCGTGTCGGCCTGCTTGGCAACGCCGTTCAAGATCAAGGGCGTCAACTATTCGATTTCGTCGGCTTGTGCGACATCGGCGCACTGCATTGGCAGCGCCATGGAGCAGATCCAGCTCGGCAAGCAGGACGTGGTCTTTGCTGGCGGTGGCGAAGAGGAACACTGGACACTGTCCTGCCTGTTCGACGCCATGGGCGCTCTTTCCACTCACTATAACGCGTCGCCCGACAAGGCATCGCGTCCTTATGACCAAGCTCGTGACGGCTTTGTGATCGCTGGCGGCGGCGGCATGCTGGTGCTCGAAGAACTGGAGCACGCCAAGGCACGCGGCGCCAAGATTTACGGTGAGTTGGTAGGCTATGGCGCCACGTCTGACGGCTACGACATGGTGGCACCTTCTGGCGAAGGGGCGACTCGCTGTATGCGCCAAGCCATGGCGACCGTTGAGGGTGATATTGACTATATCAATACCCACGGCACATCAACGCCGGTGGGCGATGTGGCCGAGCTCAAAGCGGTTCGCGAAGTATTTGGCAATTCAACACCGGCGATGAGCTCGACCAAATCGCTGACTGGCCATTCACTGGGCGCGACCGGCGTGCAGGAAGCCGTCTACTCGCTGCTTATGATGCAGCATGGCTTTGTGGCCGCCTCGGCCAACGTGGAACAGCTCGACGAGCAGGCCGACGGTTTCGATATCGTCACCGAACGTCGCGACGGCGTAACGATCGACCGCGTCTTGTCCAACAGCTTTGGCTTTGGCGGCACCAATGCCTGCCTGGTGTTCCAGCGCTACGCCGAGTAATCTCTGGTAAGCACCATGAAAACGCCCCCTGTGGAATCCACAGGGGGCGTTTTTTATGCTCAGCGCATAAGCGCGTTATTGCGGCCTTGGCACATCCGATATATCGATCAGTTGGGTCTCTATCCACGCCTCGACATCGGCCAGTACCTCATCCGAGGTTCGCCCCGCGGTTTCGATCGGCTCGCCAATACGCACCCGCAGCACGCCCGGACGCTTGACCCAATGGCGCCCTGGCCAACGCTCTCCCGCATTATGGGCCACGGGGATGACCGGCACCCCTGCACGACAGGCAACCACGCTACCGCTTTTGTTGTAACGCCTGCGCTCCCCCGGCTCAACCCGGGTGCCTTCAGGGAAAATCAGCACCGAAAGCCCCGTGTTCAGCCGCGAGACGCCCTGGCTCAGCACCTGTTTGATAGCCCGTGCCGGTTTGGAACGGTCCAGGCTGATCGGGTGTAGCAGACGCAAGCCCCAGCCAAAGATGGGTAGGCGCAGTAATTCTCGCTTCAACACGGTACAAACAGGCGGTTTCATCACCTGCAGAAAAACCGTTTCCCACTCGCTCTGGTGGTTTGCCTGAATCACACAGGGCCCGTCAGGCAGGTGATGCGCGCCCTGAATGTCGTAACGCACACCACAGGCGATGCGGAACCAGAACATCAGAAAATAATTATATAAATTGAGCAGGCGATAGCGCCCGGCCAGAGGTAAAAAAGGCGCGATCGGCAGAAACAATACGCCAATCACCAACAAAGCGGCAAAATATCCCGCGTAAAATACCACGCTGCGAACCACTTGCTTCAAGACGACGCTCCTGTGCCGTCGACACCCTTTTGATCACGCGTTAAACACCAGGCATCGAGCATGCGCCCAACCTCCAAACGCCACGGCTTTTGATGGACACCAAACACGTTGAGCACGCGGCGGCAATTCAGCACGCGCCGCAGTTTGGCATCGTGATGATGCTTCAATGCCTTGACGTCGCCTAATGTCACTTGCTCGCCACGACCTTCAAGGTGGGTCAACAACTGGGTTCTTACCATGGAGGTAAAGGTAAAAGCGCTCACCGGCTCAGTGCCTGCCAGGTGATAGGCGCCCCAGGCGTTCGCCCCGCAGGACTGCTGCTGGAGCATGCCGATCAGTGCGAGAGCCACGGCATCTGCCGAGGTAGGGCAGAAGATGACGTCTTCCGCCGCGCGCACGCTGTCACCCATGACCAGGCTGTCCAACAGTTCGTTGAGCCACGCATGACTGCCCTCAAGGGCAAACAGCGGCCCCAGACGAACAATCAGATGGCGCGCGTAATCAGCACGGATACGATTGCCGGTTTGCACCAGACGGCGCAGGCTCTCATCACGAGGTGCCGGAACGACATGCTCATCGATGGCGACGTCGAAACCGTCTTCGTAGAGCTGATCAGACACACACCAGACGAGCGCCACGTCTTCTGCGCGGCAGGCCTCAAGGCAGGCCTCAACGGCGTCGGCGTGCTCCATAACGGCGGCGGGAGCCATGTTCAAGGGGTGCGCCAGAGGCGGCATAATCACTGCATCCGGCGACACCTCGCGCAGGCGCTCGGAGTTCACTCGCGTCGTTGGCTCAATCACCAGCTCAGTATCTGAGCGGCGATTGGTTTCGCGCGCCAGCGCCAGACTCAAGCAGTGTCCCGCATCGAGTATCAAAAGCTTCAAGACGGCCTGTCTCCCTTAACCATCACTCGCGTCATTGAACGTCACTTAGAACGGAATCTCATCGTCGAAATCATCGAAATTGCCGGGGTCAGGGGCGCCATACTGGTTGTTTTGCTGGCCTTGGGGCGGTGCGGGCTGGTTTTGCTGGGGCGCTCGCTGCGGCTGGTTAGCGCCTTGTCCGCCGTATTGGTCACCCTGAGGCGGCTGGGGTTGGCCACCCTGCCCACCTTGCGCATAGTTATTGGGCGCCCCGCCGCCCTGGTAATCACCGCCGCGGGAATCAAGCATCTGCATGTCATTGGCAACGATTTCAGTGCTGTAGCGGTCCTGACCATTCTGGTCCTGCCATTTGCGGGTTTGCAAACGACCTTCGATGTAAACCTTGGAGCCTTTCTTGAGGTATTGCTGGGCAATTTCGGCGGTTTTGTTGAACATCACCACCCGGTGCCACTCGGTGCGCTCCTGGCGCTGGCCACTCTGGCGATCCATCCAGGTATCAGTGGTGGCCAGATTAAGATTGGCAACCGCTGTCCCGGAGGGCGTGAACCGTACCTCAGGATCCTGTCCGAGGTTGCCGATCAAGATAACCTTGTTAATGCCGCGAGCCATAAGGCGCTCCTTTCAATTGATATCGATAAACGTCGACAGCGTCCCAGCGACGCACTATTACCCCGCCCCTCTTACGATTTCGGGGGTGTTACCAGCTTAGCAAGCGCTGCTTGATCAAGCTGCTGTCGATTGACCTTCAAATACGCTAGCCGCTCTTCGGGCACGACCATGACATCCTCGACGCCTGCCACGCCCGCCAGGTGATCAAGCAGCACGTCCATAGTATCGCCCTCGGTGTCACCCAGTGCCACCACCTCACTGCTCAACGGCGGTGGCGATGGCATATTCAGCATCGCGACCCACCATAATAGCGCCAGCAGCGCACAGCCGAGAAATACTGCGTCCAGACCGCCGACCGTTGCCAGCACGCCCCCCAGGGTACCGCCGAGAAATGCCCCCAGGAATTGGCTGGTGGAATAGACACCCATGGCAGTCCCCTTCGCCCCGGCCGGTGCGAGCTTGCTGAGCATCGAGGGAAGGGTCGCTTCCAGCAGGTTAAAGCCGGTAAAGAAAATAAACAGCCATGGAAATAACCAATAGCCTTCAGAAACGGGCAGTCCCAACCCCGCCAGGCTGACCGCAATGGCGCCTATCGCCAGCAAACAGATCCGCGTCATGCGCTGGTGCTTCTCGGCCATAATCATCAGCGGCAGCATGGCGATAAACGAAAGCCCCATGATCGCCAGGTAGGCCAGACCATGATGCGCCGCACTGATACCCGTCTCAATCAAGCGAAACGGCACGGCCACAAAAATCGCCATCAGCACAAAGTGCAGTGCAAAAATCGACACGTCGAGTCGCCAGAGCTCCGGGCGTGACAACACGCTTCTCAACTGCCGACGATCCATGCCCACATCGCGGTGCTGGACACGGCGCGGCGCGGGAGGCACCCAGCGCCAAAGTACCATCAAGCCCAGCAGCGTCAGCAGCACCGTCATCCAGAACACACCGGCAAGCCCTGCCCACGCAGCCAGCCAGGGCCCAATCACCATGGCCAGCGCAAATGCCACGCCAATCGATAAGCCAATCGTTGCCATCGCCGCGGTACGCACCTGCTCGCGGGTCTGGTCCGCGAGCAGCGCCATGATAGCCGCGGCCACCGCACCACTGCCCTGCAAGGCACGACCGACAATCATTGCACCGATGGAATCAGCGAGCGCCGCCACCACACTGCCCAGGGCAAACAGTACCAGGCCGAAGGCAATCACGCGTTTGCGGCCAATCCGGTCAGACCATAAACCAAAGGGGATTTGCAGCAGCGCCTGGGTCAGTCCATAGATCCCTAGCGCCACCCCCACCAGCAGCGGCGTCGAACCTGCCAGACCGTCGGCATACAGCGCCAACACGGGCAGCACCATGAAAAGCCCCAACATACGAGACGCGTATAGACCCGCCAGGCCGCTGATGGCACGGCGTTCAGAGGCCAGTAACAGTGCAGACACCTTGCGCATAAAACCCTTGGGGTGGTCCTTGGGGTGATGATCGTCGATGGTAAATGCCCATAGGGGCTTGGATAGCCGCCCATTCTAGCGCGTTGGGTGATTCAGCGAAACGCCATCAACCCGATGCCAAGTGAAACCGCTTTGCCGGGAGGGCACAGAGAAACGTATAATCACGCTTTTGCCGCGCGATTCGAGGTGTTGATGGACAGCATTCTGGTCAGGGGTGCCCGCACCCACAACCTCAAGCAGATCGATGTGGAACTGCCCCGCAATAAGTTGATCGTGATTACCGGCCTTTCCGGTTCGGGTAAATCATCGCTGGCGTTCGACACCCTTTACGCCGAGGGGCAGCGCCGCTATGTGGAGTCGCTCTCCACCTACGCGCGCCAGTTCCTGTCGATGATGGAAAAGCCCGATGTAGATCACATCGAAGGGCTGTCACCTGCGATCTCCATTGAGCAGAAGTCCACCTCGCACAACCCGCGTTCGACGGTTGGCACGATTACCGAAATTTACGACTACCTGCGCCTGCTGTTTGCCCGTGCGGGCACGCCACGCTGCCCCGAGCACGGTGAGGATCTGGAAGCCCAGACGATTTCGCAGATGGTCGACCAGGTAATGAACCTCACCGAAGGCACCAAGCTGATGCTGCTTGCCCCGGTGGTCAAAGGCCGTAAAGGCGAGCATTTGCAGCTGCTGGCAGAGTTGCGCGCTCAAGGCTTTGTGCGCGCGTTGATCGATGGACAGGTGCTGGAACTGGACGACATCGCTCCGCTGGACAAGCGCAAAAAACACGACATCAGCGTGGTGGTCGACCGTTTCAAGGTGCGTGACGACCTCGCTCAACGCCTGGCCGAATCCTTTGAGACCGCGCTGAACCTGGCCGACGGCACCGCCATGATCCACTTCATGGACGGTGGCCACGAGGATATCGCCTTCTCGTCGCGCTTTGCCTGCCCGGTGTGCGGCTACTCGCTGGCAGAGCTCGAACCGCGCATGTTCTCGTTCAATAATCCGGCCGGTGCCTGCCCCACCTGCGACGGGCTGGGTGTCCAGCAGTACTTCGACCCGGCCAAACTGATCAGCCACCCTGAGCTGTCCTTGGCGGAAGGTGTAATCAAGGGCTGGGACCGGCGCAATATCTACTACTTCACCCAACTTCAGGCGTTGGCCAAACACTATCGCTTTGAACTGGAAACGCCCTGGAATGAACTTGCTCGCCACGAGCAGGAGATTATTCTCAACGGCAGCGGCGATGAAACCATTCCGTTTGTCTATGTGGGTGATCGCGGCCGCAAAGTGACCCGCGAACATGCGTTTGAGGGCGTACTGCCCAACATGCAGCGCCGCTACCGGGAAACCGAATCCAACATGGTCCGCGACGACCTGGCCAAGTATATCGCGGTACAGCCCTGCGCGACCTGTAGCGGCTCTCGTCTGCGTAAAGAATCACGCCATGTGTATGTCGACGACCGCAACATTGCCGATATGGTGCATTTGCCCATTGGCGACGCGTGGCGCTACTTTGCCAACCTGAGCCTGCCGGGACGCAAGGGTGAGATCGCCGACAAGATCGTTCATGAAATTCATGCACGGCTGGAGTTTCTGGTCAATGTGGGCCTGGATTACCTTAACCTGGAACGCAGCGCCGACACCCTCTCCGGCGGCGAGGCACAGCGCATTCGCTTGGCCAGCCAGATTGGCGCAGGCCTGGTCGGGGTGATGTATATTCTCGATGAGCCTTCCATCGGGTTGCATCAACGCGACAACGACCGGCTTTTAAAGACCCTGGAGCGACTGCGCGACCTGGGCAACACCGTGATCGTGGTCGAGCACGACGAAGATGCCATCCGCGCCGCCGACCACGTGCTGGATATCGGGCCCGGAGCTGGCGTCCACGGCGGCGAAATTGTCGCCCAGGGGACCCCGCAAGACGTCATGGACAACCCCAAGTCGCTGACCGGCCAGTACCTTTCCGGCACGCGGGAAATCGCCGTACCGCCCTACCGCATTCCCGGCAATCCGGAAAAGCAGCTCATCGTGCACGGCGCCACCGGCAACAACCTTCAGGACGTGTCGCTCTCGCTGCCGCTGGGGCTATTTGTCGCCATTACGGGCGTGTCTGGCTCGGGTAAATCAACCTTGATCAACGGCACCCTGATGCCCATCGCCGCCCGGGAATTGAATCGCGCCACCTCACTTACCCCTGCGCCTTATCAGAAAATCGAAGGGCTCGATCAGCTGGATAAAGTGATCGATATCGACCAGAGCCCGATTGGGCGCACGCCGCGCTCCAACCCGGCCACCTATACCGGCATTTTCACGCCTATCCGCGAACTGTTTGCCGGCACCCAGGAAGCCCGTTCGCGAGGCTACAAGCCCGGCCGGTTCAGCTTTAACGTCAAGGGCGGGCGCTGCGAGGCCTGTCAGGGCGAAGGCATGATCAAGGTCGAGATGCACTTCCTGCCCGACATCTATGTGCCCTGCGACGTGTGCAAGGGCAAGCGCTATAACCGTGAAACGCTGGATATTCATTACAAGGGCAAAACTATCCACGAAGTGCTGGCCATGACGGTGGAAGATGCCCTGGAATTCTTCAGCCCAGTGCCGGCCATTGCCCGCCGCCTGCAAACCCTGCTCGACGTGGGCCTGTCCTATATTCGCCTGGGGCAAAGTGCGACCACGCTTTCCGGTGGTGAAGCTCAACGAATCAAGCTCGCCCGCGAGCTGGCCAAACGCGATACCGGCAAAACGCTATATATCCTCGATGAGCCGACCACCGGCCTGCACTTTGAGGATATTCGCCAACTGCTGACGGTACTTCACCGCCTGCGCGATCACGGCAACACCATCGTGGTGATCGAGCATAACCTGGATGTGATCAAGACCGCCGACTGGATTATCGACCTGGGGCCTGAGGGAGGCTCGGGAGGTGGCCGAATCATCGCTGAAGGCACGCCGGAGCAGGTCGTCAAACAATCGACATCGCATACCGGACGCTTCCTGGCACCGTTACTGAAACGCCAACAGCCCGCGTCCGCCTGATGGTCAACCATGGTGGGCTTGCGCGCGCTGCTGCCACGCTGCGAGACTCATACGCTAAGCATTTTTAATCGGCGTCGTTTATAGTAGCGATCGATTGGATCATCGATTTTGTGCGAACATCATTTAAGGGGTCGTTAGCCGTGGGCCAAGAAAAAAGCTGCATCATTAAGCATTTCAGCCACTACTCCTCGCTTAGTGAAGACGAAAAGCAACTGCTCATCTCGCTGGAGGATAGTCCCACCGACATCAAGGCAGGCACGCTACTCTGGGAGATAGGCGACCCGGCCAATGAGTTCTGTACCCTGAAAAGCGGCTGGGCTTACTCGTATCGCCATCTGGAGAACGGCGACCGCCAGATACTGGAAGTCTTTTTGCCAGGCGATATCATTGGACTGCGTGAGTTTGCCTTTAACCAGCGTCTCGAGAACGTGCGCATGATCAACGACGGGGTTATCTGCCATTTTCCCCATCGCCGCATGCTCGAGCTATTTCGCCAGTCGCTACCGTTAACCTCGGTCATGTTCGCCATCGGCAGTCGTCAGCAAGCATTACTAACCGAACGGCTAGTCAACATTGCCCGGCGCAGCGCCCGCCAGAAAATGGCTCATTTTCTTCATGAAATGTATTTACGGCTGCGCCAAACAAACGACGATATCAGTGGCCAGTTCCGCTTACCGCTTTCCCAGGAGCAGTTGGCCGATATCCTGGGTTTGAGCCCGGTCCACGTCAGCCGAACGTTCAGCGCCCTCAGCGAGGATGGGCTGGTCTTCCGTGATCGGCATAACGTCACGATCCCGGACCTGGACGCCCTCTCGGTAGAAGGCGAGTTTGACGACGCCTACCTGACCGATAATGTGCGCCCACTGTTTGATGCCGCGGGCTAGACCCTACCTCCTCGTCTCCCCAACAAGCAAAAAACGCCGCGGGCTGACTAAGCTCGCGGCGTTTCTCATACGGCGATGACGCTTATTAGCCGCACTTAGACCAGCCACACCCCGCGTAACAGGTCGGGCAGCCATCCATCATGATCAGCTCACCGCGGCACTCCGGGCAGTGGCCGACGACCGCCGGTCCGCTGGCCTGGTCAGTGGTCGACGCCGCCTGACCGATGGGCTCGACCGCCCCGCTGCCGGCCTCGTCGGAGGTATCATCCACGGGGGGCTGCCAGGCGTGGCCGTGCTGCATACGATGCGCGTACCGCTCCACCAGGCTTTCCACCGGCACCTGGTTGCCGTCCTGATCCAGAAAGCCCCGGCGATACAGAATCTGCTGGATCGACCAGGCAATAGCAGCCACTTCGGAATCGTGGAACATGGGTTTGTTCCAGCGGTTCATGCCACAACGCACCAGCCCCTTATCCCAGGCAACCTTGCGTAGGTCCGCGACCGCCTGGGTGACATAGCCGCCCCGCGCCGCCAGTGACAGGCTACGCATGGTAGCCGTAATCCATTGGTGTTCGCTGGAAAGCTGCCCGGAGGGGAAGAAAAACTCCACCGGCCGCTCGATGATCACGCGTTTGCCGCCGACCACGCCTTCCACCGGCATGAAGGACACCAGTAGATAAACTTTTTTGCGGCCTTCAGCGCCCACGTAGGAAATCTTTTCCGAGACGGCCTCCAGCGTGCCTTCCGGGCGCGACGGAATGCGCACCGTCAGCGGGTCTTCCTCGGGCAGAGTTGGGTTGGGCGCCGTCGGCTCCTGCTGTTTGATACGGTAACCGACGATCTTTGAAGTAATTTCAACAGTCATAACGTTCTCCACTTAGCAAAGGTGTGCATTGGCTGTGCGTGATGGGGCCGCGTCCAGGCATCACCATTTGCCGTAAGTGCCTTCTTTCAAGCCATCAAACAGGTTGGCGGCATTGTGCTCTTCACCGTCGTAGATCACTTTTTCATCGCCGGCCAGTTCGAGGGTTTCACCGTTCTCGAGCTCAAATACATAGGTAGTGTTTTTCAGGTCATCCTCACGCACCAGCACGCCCTGGAAGGCTTCCGGGTTAAAGCGGAAGGTCGTGCAGCCTTTCAGGCGGCTTTCATAAGCCTGTAGATACAGGTCCTGGAACTGTTCGAACGGAAATTCGGTGGGCACGTTAACCGTTTTGGAAATCGCCGAGTCGATCCATTGCTGGGCCGCCGCCTGCACCGCGACATGCTGCTCGGGGGTGACGGCATCAGCCGTAATGAAGTAGTCAGGGAGGTCACTGTCCACCGCATCAGCAGCAATAAAGTGGCGATAGGCTGCCAGCTCGAAGGACACAACTTCGACCTGCTCTTTGGTTTTCTTGCCAGACTGGATGATATTGCGGAAATAACGGTGCGAGAACGACGGCTCGATGCCGTTGGAGGCGTTGTTACCCATCGATAGCGAAATCGTGCCGGTCGGCGCGATAGAGCTGTGATGGGTAAAGCGAGCACCGTGTTCCGCAAGCTGCGCCATCAGTTCGGGTTCCAGCTCAGCCACCTTGTTCATGTACTGGCTGTAGCGGGCATGGAGAATGCGACCGGGCACCTTATCGCCCACTTCATAGCCGTCTTTGGCAAGCTGAGGACGCTCACGCATCATCTTCGGCGTGATCACGTGCTCTTCGGCAAGTACCGGCGCCATGCCTTTCTCTTGGGAAAGCTCTAGCGCCTGCTTCCAGCCTTCTAGTGCCAGGTGACGACTGACTTCTTCCGTGAAGGCCAGCGACGCCTGTGAGCCATAGGGGATCTTGAGCATGGTCAACGTCGACCCCAGGCCCAGAAACCCCATGCCATGGCGACGCTTGGCTTCGATTTCGCGCTGCTGCTGGGGCAGCGGCAAGCCGGCAATCTCGACCACGTTATCCAGCATGCGGGTGAAGATCGCCACCACCTTGCGGTAGCGATCCCAATCAAAGCGCGGCTGGTCACTGAACGGTTCAATCACGAACTGGGTCAGGTTGACCGAGCCCAGTAGGCAAGCGCCTTCCGGCGGCAGCGGCTGCTCACCGCAGGGGTTGGTGGCGCGGATATCTTCGCAGAACCAGTTATTGTTCATGCGGTTCACCTGATCAATCAGGATGAACCCAGGCTCGGCATAGTCGTAGGTCGAGGACATGATGGTGTCCCACAGTTCCCGCGCCTTGATCACCTCGACAATGCGGCAGGCCACACGGCCTTCATCGTCGACCGTGTAGCCGTCTTCAACTACCGGCCAGTCACGGTAGATGATGTCCTCGGCGCTGACGTCTTCTTTCTCGCCGGGGTGGAGCGGGAAGGCCAGCGGCCAGTCCGTGTTATGCTTGACGGCCTCCATGAACTCGTCGGTAATCAACAGGCTAAGGTTAAACTGACGCAGCCGCCCCGCTTCGCGCTTGGCCTGGATAAACTCACGCACATCGGGGTGGCCAACATCGAAGGTGCCCATCTGGGCGCCTCGGCGGCCGCCCGCCGAGGCGACGGTAAAGCACATCTTGTCGTAGATATCCATGAACGCCAGGGGGCCGTTGGTGCCCGCACCTGCACCAAACACAAAGGCGCCCTTGTGGCGCAGCGTGGAGAAGTCGTAGCCGATACCGGCGCCGGACTTGAGCGTCATCCCTGCGTCCACCACGGAATCCAGAATATCGCGCATCGAATCGCGGATGGTGCGCGACACGGTGCAGTTGATCAGACTTACCGCGGGCTTATAGGCGTCAGCCCCGGCATTGGAGAGAATACGACCTGCAGGAACCGCACCATTTTCCAGCGCCCAACGGAATTTGGGCAGCCACTCTTGCGCCTTGTCACCTTCTACATCCGCCAAGGCTTTCGCTACACGCTCGAAGGTCGCGCCCAGGTCCTGATCCACCGGTTGGCTATGGCGATCCTTCAGACGATACTTGGCATCCCAAATTTCCCGCGACGGCGCCTGCAGCGGGACATCGTTAGAGGTGTTCATAGCCTGGGTAGCAGTACTCATGTCGCGAAACTCCTTAGCGGCGGTGAAAATAGCACTTGGTCAAAGCGATTATACGAGGCAACCGGATGAAGTATAGCCCTGACTTTCCACTATATCGGCTGCTTTTTGATATTTTTTCTACCATATATAGAAAAATCAGCGCGTTAGCCTTTTGTCCCCGAGCATCAGACGATAGGCTAAGGGTTTTCCAGATGATGGGCCTGTTCATGCCGTTGATATCGCGTTTTCATTCCGCACTTGCTTACCCTGCACTTGGCGCGGCATTGGTGTTATCGCTGCCATCGGCTCATGCCGTGTCGTTTAACGTCGAAGACGACCAAACCCATGAGCATTGGCAGTCGATGTCATTGACCCTCGGTGACGAGCGGCATTTTCGTGCCGTGGAAGCGCACAGCTATTCCGATGCCACCTTGAGTATCAATGCCACCCAGGGCGTGTGCGACTTACCCTGGCTGGAGATGCGTGTCGAGCTGGAGGCCGCTCAGGGCGAAAGCCAAGCGGTTAATCAGGTGCCTGCGCGGCTACGCGTCGATGAGCGAGAGCGCATTCACAGCGTCGCCGAATTTATCACCGAGCGTGGCGATAACGGCTTTTATGCCCACTTTTATCTCAACGATATCGATCAATTGATCGCCGACATGAGTGTTGGTGAACAGGTCTTCCTGGGTTTTGATCAGGGAGATGAAGCCCCCTGGTACATGATATTCAGCCTGGAGGGCGCGGGAGAGGCACTGGCAAGGATGCAGCGCCTGTGCCGGGATGCGTCTTAGTAGGGGTTACTCCTGGGTTGGCGGTTGCCTGAGTACCAGTTCGACACGACGGTTGGCCGCCCGCCCCTGCGCCGTGGCATTACTTGCGATCGGCTGGGTATCGGCATAGCCAACGGCGCGCATGCGATCAACCTCGAGCCCCTGGCTATCCAGGTGGCGGACCACTGCGATCGCCCGTGCTGCTGATAGCTCCCAGTTGGAAGGAAAGTGCGAGGTCGCGATGGGCACGTTATCGGTATGGCCTTCGATCGACACCTGTCCATCAAAGGCGCTGAGCGTCTCGACAAGACTTTCGACAAGGTCACGGCCCTGCCCGGTGAGTTGCGCCCGGCCGCTATCGAACAACAGGTTGTCGTTGATGCGCAGCGTCACCCCTTCCCGCCCCTGGGAGACATCCACCCCGGGGATACTGACACCCTCAAAGCGTGGCTTAAGGCCGCTATGACGGGGCTCGATCCCGGCCGCCAGTGACGCCAGAGGCAGGTCGGCAATCGCGCCGGGAGATGCTTCAACGACGCTGGCTTGCGATCCGGCATCGTTACCGCCGGGTGGCGCCAGCGAGAGCAGCAAGACAAACAAGGTCAGCAACAGCGTCAATACATCCAGATAGCTGGTCATCCAGCCATCGTCGCCACTGTCCTTGGGCAGTGGCGCTTCCAATGTATGGCGGGTATCCCGGTCCAACATGCCGACTACCCCTTGGCGGGGGCGCTATTCGAGGCGCGCGGCTTCTTGACCTCCGGCTCGCGGATTTCGTCATGGTAATTGGCGACAAAGGAATTGAGCGTTTCTTCAATAAAGGAAGGTAACCGCCGCTTGGTAATCAGGGAGATCCCTTCCAGCACCATGTTCATGGTGATCAGGCGCTCCTCGGTGCGTCGCTCGAGCTTTACCGCGATAGGCTTGAACACCAGATTGGCCAGCAGGATACCGTAGAAGGTGGTCAGCAGCGCCACCGCCATGCGCGGGCCGATCACATCAAGATTGCCGGCGTCCATGACTTCCAGCATATTGACCAGTCCCACCAGGGTGCCAATCATGCCGAAAGCGGGCGCATAAGTGGCCATGGTGCGGAATATCTGGGCTTCCGCATGCTCACGCGCCTTCAGCCGCGCAATACGCCAGCGCAACATATCGAAGATTTCGTCTTCTTTGGTGTTGGCGATCACCAGTTGAATGCCGGTCCGCAAAAACGGATTACGGGTGTTTTCGAGCTCTCGTTCAACAGCGCGGACATCGCCCTTGAACCACAGCCGGGACATGGCCACCAACTCGTTGATATCATCACGCACGTAGGTGTTTTCGCGCCGGAAGACCAGCCCGACCAGACGCACCACCCGCAGCACTTCCTTGAGGGGATAGCTGATAAAGGTAGCGGCAAGTGTGCCCGTGACCACGATGGCGAGCCCAGGCAGGTTGAGGAAGCTATCCGGCGATTCGGCGGTGAAAAACAGGACGCTTACCAGCAACAGGATGCTGGCGAAAATACCGATCAGCGTCGATGGGTTCATGTCGTGCTCCTTAAAGCAATATAACGGGGCTTATCAGCACCGAGCGCTAAAACGTCAGCCAATCGCCGTTGCCCTGGCAGTGACGTCAAAAGACCCTAAACCGAGTCGTTTAACTTGGCGCGCAGACGGCTGACTGCCTGACTATGCAACTGGGAAACGCGTGACTCCGTGACGCCGAGAACAGCGCCCACTTCTTTCAGGTTGAGCTCTTCCTGGTAATACAGCGCCATGAGCAACTTTTCACGCTCGGGCAGCGCCTCAATGGCCGCCACCAGGGTTTCCCGCTGCTGGGCATCGAGCAAGTGGTCAAACGGCGAACTCACGGTTTCGCGATTATGCGGTTCGCTGCCATCCGCCACCAGCTCTTCAAAGGGCAGCAACTGCCCGCTATTGGTATCGTGCAATAGCTGCTGATAGTCGCCCAGCGGCATCTCCATGGCGTCAGCGATTTCCGTTTCTTCGGGGGGACGCCCAAGCGACTGCTCCAAACGCCTGACGGTTTCATCAACGGCCCGCGCCGAACGACGGACGCTGCGAGGCAGCCAATCACGAGTACGCAATTCGTCCACCATCGCCCCGCGTATGCGCTGACTGGCAAACGTCGCAAAGGTGGCCCCCTGAGTGGCATCGAAACGTCCCAGAGCTTCCAGTAGCCCCATCATGCCTGCCTGGATTAAGTCATCCAGCTCTATGCTGGCCGGCAACCTGACCTGAAGCGTCAAGGCCTGACGTCTCACCAGTGGCATGTACTCCGTCATCAGCTCACTTTGTTTGATCCTGCCTTGTGCTGTGTACATCCTATTGCCTCGCGGCTAAACCACCTGTGCTCACTGGTAATTCACTATCATCTGCAACCCTTTAACGCTAACGGGACGCTGCCCTGGGTTTAGCGCAAATTGAAAATGCAGGGGCGTTGTCGCACTTATGCCTGATAAAGCACGGGTCTCCCCACGCATGCCCGATAATGACACACAGCGCTCGGGGTGGCATAACCATGCCTGTAGCGCTGCCCCGGGCGCGTGTTGGTACTGCCACTGGACTCGCTCGATGACCGCCGCTGGCGTGGTAGCGCCCGCTGGAGGACGAACCGGTTCACTGCGACTGGCGCGGTCGCTCATGGTCACCATGAGCCCCGGCACTTGTGTCACCCAGCTGCTGGACGCTCCCTGAGCAAACGAACCGAGTCCCAGGGCTAGTACCAAAATGCTAATCGCATGACGCCAATAGCCTAGCATGCATCGTTCCTTCTCATGAGCGGATTAACCCCGATTATTAGACGCTTTACCGGCGTTAGCTGCCATTAGCGGGCCAGCAATAGCAATTCAGTGTCAAGATAGTGGCCGGCCGCTTGCTGCAGGTTGGCCAATAGGCCTTGCCTGGGCAGGTGAGGCTCGTGCAGTGCCAACAAGCGTTGCGGGCCGTTATGCTGCCGCAGCTGTTTCAATAGCTGGTACATGCGCCCAAATGCATCGGCATCGCTGCTGACCCACAACGCCCAGCGACGGTGTTGCTGGCTGAGCGTCGCCAGTTCAGGTGCATCCGGCATCACGATCCGAATATCCCAGTCGGCCGGATCCCCGGCCCAGGCTCGCCCTAGCGCGGCCCACTGGCCCAGGCGCGCGCTGACCTTGCGCACCTCTACCGGCCCATCGCCCGATAGCCCGGTGACCATTAACGGCGTTTTAGGCTTAGGCGGTGTGACAGGCGGCTCCATGGCCGCCGCGCTGGGCACCACGGGTGAGCGGTAGGCCATCGGCCCGGATGATTCCGTTACCTCGGGAGGCGCTTCATCGCCCCGCTGCTGACGCTGCAGATCCGCCCACTTGCGCAGCCCAGAAGCTTGGTCTTGTGCGCTCATGCCAGGCCCTCACGATTAACACCGCCCAGTTGGCGGATCGCATCACGGGCCATAAAGGCGTATACCAGCGCATCCAGCAATGCCGTATCGCGCCGACGGCGACGGCTGCTTAGCAGGTTCAGCACATCACCGTGCAATGCACCGGCGGCCTCGTCCTCGGCGCAATCAAGGTGCCCGGCAATGGCGGCAATGCCACTGGCCATCAACAGGCGCACTTCAGGGCTTACGTCGCCACTATCGGCGTCTTTGAGCTGCTGCCAGGCACGCCGTGTCAGCGCCGCAAGGCTTTCACTCTGCAGTTGGGTCACCAGCAGGCTCAGCACCTCATTGCCCAATCGCGCGGGGGTGAGCCAGTAACGGCGGGTGACCACTTTGGCGCTTTCGGGGTCACGGACTTCGCCATACCACGCCAGCAGCGCCCGCCCCTCTTTGTCGGTAACTTCGGCATAGGCCGTCCACAGCGCCATCGGCTGGCCACGGAAGCGCACATTGACGCGGTGATTGAGCGTACTCTCGGCAAACAGCTGGCGCAGCGCATAGCGTTCACCGTGCAAGTTTACCCTGAGTGCCGGGGGTGCCAGGCTGACCCAGGTCAGGTATTGGCGCTCTAACCAGGTCAACGCCTCGCTATCGGGTAATGACGGCAGCAGGTGCACGGCGACGCCATCGCGCTCGCTAAAGGTGGTCATGCGCGGTTGCCAGCCAGCGGGCTGGCGGTGCTGAAGCCAGGGTAGCGCCATCCAGGCGCCCTCGGCATCCAGTCCTATATCCGGCATCGCCCAATCGCAGCCGCGTTCATTGCGGCGGGGCGACCAGGCCATGCCCAGCATGTGTTGGGGCGGTGGGTACCCTTCCAGAAGCTCGTCCAGACGCTGATCCTGCAACACGCTGGGCAGGTTAGCGATATCCCAGACGCCTTCGAGACGCTCAAAGCCCACCATGCGCTCGCGCAGACGCGCAAACAGCGACGACAGACGGCGCCCCTGGCCCAGCACATCCCGTGACCAGCGGGGCATGCTGAGCGGTGCGGCGGATGGAGATCCACTGCCTGACCCGGCCGCGTCGGTATTCAGCGCCTGATCGACCAGGGTAGCCGGGTCCGCCACCGCCATATCTTCGGGGACCTGCTGACCATAGGAACCAAACAGCACGCGCATGCCATGGCGCATGACAATATCCAGGATAGGCGCCAAACGTCCCGCTTCGTCCTGCTTGGTGATGATGCAGTCATCCAGTTCAGCACCTGCCGCACGGGCAGCCTGGCGATAGCGCATCACCACTTCTTCCAACGTTTCCGGTTGGCTGGCGGCATTCAGCAGCAGTACCAACCTGACGTTGGAGCGACCACCCTGCAAGTGAGCGATCTGCTCGATGACCCGCTGGTCGCGCTGGCTCATGCCCACGGTATCGATGATGACCCACTGTTTGCCCTGCAGACGATTCAGCAGGTCGTCGATGGGTTGCTCCGCATCCAGCGCGTACATCGGGATATCCAGCAGGCGCGCGTAGATGCGCAGTTGCTCATGAGCGCCGATACGGAAGCTGTCGGTGGTCACCAGGGCGACGGGACGGGTCCCATGGCGCATGACAAAGCGAGCCGCGAGCTTGGCGGTCGTGGTCGTCTTGCCAACCCCGGTGGGCCCAACCAGGGCGACAATGCCCGTTTGATCGAAAAATTCGGGCTCATCCTGGAGCACGTCCAGTCGTGCCATCAGGCGCTCACGCAACCAAGGCAGTGCCTGCTCGCTGTCCGCACTTTGCGCCGACAGGAAGCCCGGCAGGTCCATCAGGATGTCGTCGGCAAGCTCGCGGCTGAAACCAACACCGCAAAGCAGCTGTCGCCAACGCTCTGTCCCGCTGGCGGTCGAGGCAGTGGGTGTTGTGCTACGGTCGGTTTGTTGGGAAGCAAGCAGCGAGCGCATATCCTGCATTTCGCGCAGTAAGCGCTCACTCATCGACTCCAGCGGATCCTTCGGCGCAGCCGGTGGCTCGTTGGCGGGAGGGGGCGAAGGCTCGAAATGATCAACGGCTTCGTCGGCCATGGCGAGAATTTCAACGCCGCCCTCAGTGCGCCGGTTCGCGACAATCAACGCGTCGTCACCCAGCGCTTCACGCACCTGGCGCATCACATCGCGACTGTTGGCGCCCACGAAACGTCTAACACTCATGTATTACCCCTGGCCGTGAGTCAAATAGTGACGCTGGCATCAGCGGCCCCCTACCACAGTGGTTACCCGCAGCGTGCGGTCATCGGGTATCTCAGCCTGGGACAGGACGGCCATATGGCGCAAGCGACGGCGCAAGAACCGCGACAACACCGCACGCAGGGAATGCTGAACCACCAGTACCGGCGGCTCGCCACTGCTTTCGTGGCGCTCCAGTGCCTGCTGGGCCTGGGTCATTAGCGTTTCGGCAAGCCCCGGCTCCATCGCCCCGTTGCCGTTCATCGCCTGCACCAGCACCTGCTCTAGCTGAGCATCCAGCCCCATCACGTTCAAGGTATCCTGACCGGCAAACCACTGCTGGGTAATCGCCCGGCCCAGGGCCACACGAACCAGAGCCGTCAGCTCGTTGGCGTCCTGCTGCTGGCTGGCGTACTCAGCCAGGGTATCAAGGATGGTGCGCATGTCGCGAATCGACACGTCTTCATCCAGCAGGTTCTGCAGGATACGCTGCAGCACCGTGAGCGAAATGGCCTTGGGTACGACTTCTTCCACCAGCGACTTCTGCTCGCTGCCCAGCTTGTCCAGCAGTTTCTGAACTTCCTGGCGGCCGAGCATTTCCGGCGAGTGGCGGTGCAATAGGTGATTGAGATGCGTCGCGATCACTGTGCTGGCGTCGACGACCGTGTAGCCGTAGACCTGGGCATGCTCTCGCTGACTGGACTCAATCCACACCGCGGGCAAGCCAAAGGCAGGATCTTCGGTTGGCGTGCCCTGCAGCTCCCCGGACACCTGACCCGGGTTAATCGCCAGCCACTTGCCCGGATAGGCCTCGGCACGGCCAATTTCGGCGCCTTTCATTGACAGCACATAAGCGTTTGGCGACAGCTCCAGGTTGTCGCGTATATGCACTACCGGCGGCAGAAAGCCGACCTCCTGGGCAAACTTTTTACGAACGCTTTTAATCCGCGCCAACAACTCGCCTTTTTGTCGTGAATCGACTAGTGGAATCAGACGATGACCGACTTCCAGGCCGAGCGTATCGACCAGTTGGACATCTTCCCAGCTGGCCTCAGGCGCCTCCTGGGTCGGCGGTGGTGCGGCGGAGATTTCCTCCTTGACCAGCGCCTGCTCCTGGCGGCGCATGATGAACCAGGCCAGCCCGGCAAGCAGCAGGGTAAACAGCAGGAAAACCATGTTGGGCATGCCCGGCACAATACCTAGCAGGCCCATGACAATCGCTGCCAGGATCATCACCTGGGGGTTGATGAACAACTGGCTGATCATCTGCTGACCAACATCCTGGTCGGTATTGACCCGCGATACCGTCACACCGGCGGCCGTCGAAATAACCAGGGCGGGAATTTGCGCCACCAGGCCATCCCCGATGGCCAGCAACATATAGCTGCGACCGGCATCGCCGAAGCTCATATCGTGCTGCAGCATGCCAATCATCAGGCCGCCAATGATGTTAACGACCATGATCACCAGGCCCGCGACGGCGTCGCCACGTACGAACTTGCTGGCACCATCCATCGACCCGTAAAAGTCGGCTTCCTGGGCGATTTCCGCACGCCGGTTCTTGGCGTCTTCCTCGCCAATCAGCCCTGCATTGAGGTCAGCATCGATTGCCATCTGCTTGCCAGGCATGGCGTCCAGCGTGAAGCGAGCACCCACTTCGGCGATACGCCCTGCACCTTTGGTGATAACCATGAAGTTGATGATCACCAGAATCAAAAAGACCACCAAACCCACGGCAAAATTACCACCGACCAGAAACGCCCCAAAAGCCTCGATCACCTTGCCGGCAGCGGCACCGCCCTGGTGCCCTTCCATCAGCACCACGCGGGTTGACGCCACGTTCAACGACAAACGCAGCAGCGTCGTAAACAGCAGCACGGCGGGGAAGGCGGCAAAGTCGAGGGGTTTTTGGGCGAACATGCTGACCATCAGCACCATGACGGCCATGGCGATATTGAAGGTAAACAGCAAATCCAGCGCAAACGGCGGCATGGGCACGATCATCATGCCCAGAATCATCAGGATCAGCAGTGGCCCGGCGAGCAACTGGACTTTTACGTCGCTCACCCAGTCACGCCGACTCATTAGTTGGGTAAAGCCTTTCATGTTTGGGCCTCATCGCCACCGGCGCCACGCCCGGGGGTTTCCATTTCCGGGGGCACCGGCAGATTATCGGGGGTAGGCGGCACTTCGCCTCCTTGTTGCGCTACATTTTTCAAGCGATATGCCCAGGCCATGACCTCGGCCACGGCCGTATATAGATTCGCCGGTATTTCGGCGTCCAGATCGACGTGATGATACAGCGCCCGCGCCAGCGGTGCTGCTTCTAACCGTGGCACTTCCGCCTCATTGGCAATTTCACGGATGCGCTCGGCCACCGCATCAGTGCCTTTAGCCACCAGGCGTGGCGCCCCCATCTGCCCCTCTTGATACGACAGCGCCACTGCGTAGTGGGTCGGGTTGGTAATGATGACGTCCGCCTCCGGTACCTTGCTCATCATACGGCCGCGCGCCATGGCCTGCTGCTGCTGGCGAATCCGGGCCTTCACCTGAGGGTCGCCTTCTGATTCCTTGTGCTCGCGCTTGACTTCTTCCTGGCTCATGCGCAATTTCTTGGCATTACTCCACAGCTGGAAGGGCACATCAATCAAAATCACCACGATCAACGCCAGGATCATCAATCCCGCTGCCTGGGCCGCCATGGTCAAGGCGCTGGCCAACGCCTGCTGAATGGGCTGGTTCATCAGTGACATGAACTTGCCCATATTAAGGTATAAAAATGCCGCACCTACGCTACCGACCAGCAGTGTCTTGGCAATCGCCTTGGCCAGCTCGATCAATGCTTGGGTAGCGAAGATGCGCTTCATCCCGGATAGCGGATTCAGCTTGGACAGTTTCGGCTGCATCGACTTTCCTGAAATCAAAAAACCGCCCAGCAGCGCAGGTGACACCAGCGCGATCAATGTCAGCAGTAAAAACAGCGGCATCATTGCAAACAGAGTGCGCCTGCCGAGATCGATGGCATGGGTCACCATCGGCATACTTTCCATGGCGTGGCGGCGCTCGAATAGAAAAGCCTGCTCCATCACCATGCCAAGCTGATTGTAGAGCATTTGTCCCATGGTCCAGAGGCCAATCACCCCGCCCAAGAGCACCAAAAAGGTGGTCAGCTCCCGCGAGCGGGGCACCTGCCCTTCTTCACGCGCCTTTTCCAGCCGTCGGGGCGTGGCCTCTTCGGTCTTTTCCTGGTCGCTATCGTCTTCTGCCATGCGGTCATCCGGCCAGGTAATGTATCGCGGCTAAACACGAAAAGCCGCCCCTAAGGACGGCTGAGCGAAACGTCGTGTAACCCGAGCAAGGGTTCAAACCGTGCGCTAGAAGCCCAATTCGTCCAATAGATCGTCGACCTGATCTTGCCCGGTCACGATATCAGGTGCATTGTCCTTCACTTGAGGCCCATTCAAAAGCTCTTCGTTACGCCGTGCATTCTCGTTTTTCCACTGATCTTCGGCCTTGCGTTGCATCGTTTCTCGTGCCTGGGCCTCCGGAACGTTGTCAATGAGCACCTGAACCAGCTGATGTTCAATCTCGCGAATGACGTCCATCATCTTCTTGATGACCTGACCGGTAAGGTCCTGGAAATCCTGTGCCATCATGATTTCCATTAACTCTTTATTGGTCGCCGCCGCCATATCCGGCACGCTCCCCAGATAGCCACGCGTATCTTTGACCAGCGCTTTGGCTTCGTCCAACTCCTTTGGCGCTTCAAACCACTCTGACCAACGCTTATCCAACGCCTCAGCCTGATCGCTAAGCTGATCCTGAAGCGGTTGGGCCCGGTCAATCGCATTCAGCGAGCGATCTGCCGCCTGCTCGGTCATGGTGGCGACGTAATGCAAACGGTCGCGTGCATCGGGTATCGCTTCAGCCGCTCGCTCGATTTCCTTATCCAGCCCCAGCTCACGCATGTTTTCCCTCAACATGCGGGTCAGTTTGCCAACGCGATGAATAAGATCTTCGGCGGCCTCTTCGGACAGTTGGGTAGAACCGGACTGCTCATTCTGGCTCATGGTGCTCTCTCCTCGTAATCCCGGCCCGCAGGCCTTGCCGCGTTACTTACCCAATTTGTCAAAGATCTTATTGAGCTTTTCTTCCAGCGTCGCGGCTGTAAACGGCTTCACAACATAGCCGTTGGCGCCCGCCTGAGCCGCCGCAATGATGTTTTCTTTCTTGGCTTCCGCAGTCACCATTAACACCGGCAACTCTTTGAGGGCGTCATCCTGACGGATTTCCTTGAGCATCTCCAGGCCATCCAGATTGGGCATGTTCCAATCAGAGACCACAAACTCAAAATTGCCTGCACGTAGCTTGTTCAAGGCATCCTGCCCATCCTCTGCCTCTTCTACGTTGGTAAAACCGAGTTCTTTCAACAAGCTGCGTACAATACGGCGCATCGTGGGGAAGTCATCCACCACCAAAAAGCTCATGTTCTTATCTGCCATGGGTCATCCTCTATCAGTTGGGGCTGGTTAAAATTCTTCCCAGTCGTCGTGTCCGCTGGTTGATGGCACTGAACGGCTAGGCGGAGTCGATGGTGTTTTGGCGGCTGGCGCGGCCACCGCTTTAGGCACTGAGCCTGCACTTGCCTGGCGTGACGGCTGCTGATGAGCCACCTGCATGCCCACCAGTTTAAATACCGCCACCGCTTCTTCAAGGCGGTTGGCCTGCTCTTCCAATGACGACGCGGCGGCGGTGGCCTGTTGCACCAAGGAGGCATTCTGCTGGGTCACTTGGTCCATCTGGCCGACCGCTTGACTGACTTGTTCGATGCCGTCGCTCTGCTCCTGGGACGCAGCTGAGATTTCGTCCATGATGTCGGTGACACGGCGTACAGACGTCACCACGTCGGACATGGTTGTGCCCGCCTGTTCAACGAGGGTAGAGCCTTGCTGGATCTGAGTCACCGAGTCATCAATCAGCGCTTTGATCTCCTTGGCGGCATCGGCACTTCGGCTGGCGAGGTTGCGCACTTCCCCGGCCACGACAGCAAAGCCTCGGCCTTGCTCACCGGCACGGGCTGCTTCAACCGACGCATTGAGGGCCAGGATATTGGTTTGAAAGGCGATCGAGTCGATCACGCTGGTAATATCCGAGACTTTTTGCGAACTGCTGGAAATACCGTGCATGGTGGTCACCACCTGCTGCACCACGTCGCCGCCACGCTCAGCCGTGGACGATGCATCCGCTGCCAGCGTGCTTGCCTGGCGTGCATTGTCGGCATTCTGCTTCACCGTCGCCGTCATCTCTTCCATGCTGGAGGCAGTCTCTTCGATAGAGGCCGCCTGCTGCTCGGTACGCGATGAAAGGTCGGCATTGCCGCTGGCAATTTCGCGAGTACCGTGGTGAATTTCACGGCTGCCATCACGCACCCGCGCGACGATATCGTTGAGGCTGTTCTGCATGCGCTGCATGGCGGTGTAAAGCTGGCCAACCTCGTTTTTTCCGCCGCTCGGGATCCGCGTAGTGAGATCCGCATCGGCAATGGTATCCAGCGTGGTAACCGCCTGTTTCAGTGGACGCACGATCACGCTGCGCAAGCCTAGATAAATCAGCAGGACCAGTACCAGTGTAAAAGCCAGGATCGCCCACTCGATCGCGCTGTAGAAATCATTGATCTCTTCAAGCTCTTGCTGAAGGGCATCGCCACGCGCCGAGGCATAACGCATGAACTCCGTCAATGCGGCCTCTTGGGCCGCGGCAACGGGGGCCATCTCGCGGCGTAGTTCATTGAAGCCGGTAGTGTTCATTTGATCGAGCGCCTCGGCCTGCTGACGAGAAAACTCGATGACCCTGGCAAACAGCGTATCGATTTCCTCGCCGAGGGCGGCTCCGCTGTTGGTCCGCGGCACGGCAGAGAAATTATGCAGCCGCTCTTCGGCGCGATCTATCTGGTCAATGGCCGCCGCCAGGTGCTGGTTGGCCTGCTGAGCCCGCCCCAGCATAAAATCGTTGGACGCTATTTCCAGGTCGACCAGCGCACCACTCCATAGGGCATCAGCACGGTTGATCTCGTTCAACTGCTCGACGTTGATGCGCTCAAGCGTCGTGAGCGTTCGATTGGTTGCCTGCTCGGCAAAAGCGCTCATCGCGACATTGGCGACCATCGCTAACACGAAGAAGAGCAGCGCGGTCACAACGACCGCATTAACACTCAAGTTGCGTAACACCTGGTTCATGGCATTCCCTTCCCTTGCAGCTAACGCTGCCCTTTATTTGCGTTTCACGCTTCCGTTATACGTTTTCTTTATACCCGCTGCGCACGCCCGGACGAGGCAATCAACGACATCAGTCGCGCGGGTACTTCATCCAACGGCGTGACATCGACGGCTCCGCCCATGGCAATAGCCTCGCGGGGCATACCAAAGACCACACAACTTTGTTCGTCCTGGGCAATGGTCGCCGAACCGGCCTGACGCATTTCAAGTAGCCCGGCGGCTCCATCTTTGCCCATGCCGGTAAGAATCACGCCAATGGCGTTTTTGCCGGCCTGGTCGGCGGCAGAGTGAAATAGCACATCCACCGAGGGGCGGTGGCGATTGACCGGTGGTCCGTCGTCAAGCCGGGCGACGTAGTTGGCACCGCTGCGCGCCAGTTTGAGGTGCTGGTCTCCGGGGGCAATATAGGCGTGGCCGGGCAGCACACGCTCGCCGTCGGTGGCTTCCTTGACGGTAATGCGACATAGCCGGTCCAGCCGCTCCGCAAACGAACGCGTAAACCCACCCGGCATGTGCTGGGTAATTAAAATCGCCGGCGCGTTGGCGGGTAGCGGTTCGAGCACTGCCCTGATTGCTTCGGTACCGCCAGTGGAAGCGCCGATAATAATCAGCTTCTCACTCGATACCATGGGCGCTTTGAGTTGGGCAGGCGGCGGGGTATTTTTATGCCGCGCCTGGCGAGGGCGAGAACGCGCCGCCGCACGCAGTTTTTCGGCAATCTCGTTGGCGTAATCCATCATCCCGCTGCGAATACCCAAACTGGGCTTGGCAACAAAGTCCAGCGCCCCAAGCTCCAACGCCCGCAGGGTGATTTCCGAACCGCTTTGGGTCAGTGACGATACCATCAATACCGGCATCGGACGCAGACGCATCAGGCGCTCGAGAAAGTCCAGCCCGTCCATGCGCGGCATTTCAACATCAAGCGTCAGGACATCCGGATTATGCTGCTTGATAAGGTCGCGGGCGGCAATCGGATCAGGCGCTACCGCCACAACTTCCATATCGGGTTGGGTATTGATAATTTCCGTCAACAGGTCGCGAATCAGCGCCGAGTCGTCAACACATAACACTTTTATTTTGGCTGCACTCAAAGCACGCCTCCTTATCCGTCAAGCCGTTTGCCGCACTAAGGCACGTTGGCGTTTTATTTGTTTGCCAGGGTATAAACTGTTTGCCCACGTAGCTTGAAAGCATCGCTGATGTAGGAAAAATTCTCCGAGTGACCGGCAAACAGAAGGCCGTCGGGCTTGAGCAGGGGCGCGAAACGTTTAAGAATTTTTGCCTGGGTGTCTTTATCAAAATAAATCATGATATTCCGGCAAAAGATCACGTCAAAAGGGCCTTTGACAGGCCACTGGGGCGCCAGCAGGTTCATGGGCATAAACTCGACCAGCGAAGATACTTCAGGTCGCACGCGGGCCAGCCCGAGATGGTTGCCGGTGCCCTTCTGGAAGAAACGCTTTACCCGCGCCTCTTCAAGCTTGCGCACCTGTTCCTGGGGATAGACGCCCTTACGCGCTTTGTTCAGGGCGTCAGTGTCAATATCCGTCGCGATGACGCTGGACTGGGAAGCTCGTCCGCCCAGCGTTTCGAGCAGCGTCATGGCAATCGAGTAAGGCTCTTCACCGGTGGACGCAGCCGAACACCACACCGATACAGGCCCCTGCTTGTCCTTTATATGCTCAGCCAGCAGCGGAAAGTGGTGGGCCTCACGGAAAAAGGCCGTGAGGTTGGTGGTTAGCGCATTGGTAAACGCTTCCCACTCTTTAGCATCCGGCTGACGCTCAAGGCGCGCGAGGTAGTCGCCAAACCGAGTCATCCCGTGGTGACGTAACCGTTTCGCTAAACGGCTATAGACCATTTCGCGCTTGTGCTCGGCCAGCACAATGCCTGCGCGCTGATAAATCAACTCACGTACACGGGTAAAATCGGCATCCGTCAGTTCCAGGTCGCGCTCGATCTGGCTGCCGGATGCCCATTGGCCGATGTCGACTCGTTCACGTTGCTCGGTCAAAATATGCGCCACTCCTCTACAAAGCCTTGACCCGCCTACTTGTCAGCCAACGGGGGTTGCACGACACGGTGAGTCTGAAACACAACCGACTGCTGGCACCAGAGGCACACCGCCTGATAGAGCGGCATGCCTCTGGTCGAAGTGCTATTGACTCCAGCTTTTATACTATCGGCTTGAAACCCGCTGACTTGAGCGCGTTTGCAGTACGTCTTTAGTGTTTAAAACGCTTCCCATTCATCCGCTGTTGCTGCTGAAGCTGGCGCGGCAGGACGGGGGGACTGAGCGGGCAGCGAAGTGGCTGCGCGTGGCTTGCTTGCGGAAGCCGTCTGCGACTCGGCAACACGAAAACGTTCAACGGCTTCGCGCAGTCGCCCGGCTTCGTCTTCCAACTCGTTCGCACTGAAGGCGGCTTGTTGCACCAACTCGGCATTTTGCTGAACCACTTGATCCATTTGCGCCACGGCCTGGTTAACCTGACCGATACCATTGCTCTGCTCTTCGGAAGCAGCCGCAATTTCGTCCATGATGTCGCTGACCCGCTGCACGGCGGCCACCAGGTCCTGCATTGTCTTACCGGCCTGATTGACCCGCTCAGTACCAACATCGACTTTGCTCAACGAGGTGTCGATCAGGGTTCGAATATCCTTAGCCGCACTGGCGCTTCGACTGGCGAGACTGCGAACTTCCTGTGCAACCACCGCAAACCCTCTACCATGCTCGCCAGCCCGCGCCGCTTCTACGGACGCGTTTAGCGCCAGAATATTCGTCTGGAAGGCGATATTATCAATAAGGGTAATGATATCGGCGACCTGGTGCGAGCTGGCGCTGATGTCCTGCATGGTATCGACGATCTCGCCAACTTCTTCGCCGCTGCGCCGTGCCGTCAGGGTGGCATTTTCCGCCAGTTGACTTGCCTGGCGGGCGTTATCCGCATTATGGCCAACGGTTGAGGCAAGCTGCTCCATGCTGGAAGCAGTTTCCTCCAATGAGGACGCCTGTTGCTCAGTGCGTGATGAAAGATCGTTGTTGCCACTGGCGATCTGTTGCGAGCGCTCAAAAATTGACGCACCACTGGTACGGACGACACCCACCGTTTGCGACAGCGACGCTTGCATATGGGCCATCGCAACGTAAAGACGACCAATTTCGTTATTACCAGGCGCGGTAATCTGCTGGTTTAAGTCGCCTTTTGCCATGCGTTCGAAGTAACCCACCAGATTGTCCAAAGGACGCAGCACATTCGCTGCCACCCCCCAAACCACTGCCACTACCGTGGTGAGCGTCACCAGCACCACGGCTAGGAGACTCCAGCGTATTTGCTCGGCGAACGCTGTAAACGCCTGCTGCTGGGCGGCTAGATCGCTACTGTTTTGCACGATATCTGCCCCATGATGGAGAGCATAAAGGCCGATACCACACGCCACCAGCACCATCGTCGACAGCGTCACCAGCACCAGTCCCCAACTCAGCCGGACGGTCATGTTATTCATTACTTGCCGTATCACCTGCCCCACCTACCGCACTCCTTATCGCCAGAAGCGCCCCCTCACTCCATTGCGGTGAGGGCGCTGACCGCATGATCCCTGGACACTCTTCCCTGTGCGTCAACTTTCTTTAACTCTGGCTGGCGCCGTCCACCAAGGCCATCTCTTCGCTGGTAAGCAGTTTGTCGATATCGACGATCACCAGCATGCGATCGTCAAGGCTGCCGAGTCCGCTAAGGAAATCGGAAGACAGAGTGACGCCAAACTCGGGGGCAGGCTTGATCTGGTCGGGCGTCAGCGTCATGACATCGGATACGCCGTCAACCACAATACCCACAATCCGGTCAGCCACGTTGACAACGATCACCACGGTTTGGCCGCCGTACTCGACATTTTCGAGGTGGAACTTGATGCGCAGGTCGACGATCGGCACGATCACGCCGCGCAAGTTGGTCACCCCTTTAATGAAGTCAGGTGCGTTGGCAATGCGCGTTACGTTCTCGTAGCCGCGAATTTCCTGAACTTTCAGAATATCGATGGCGTACTCTTCGTCACCTAGCGAGAACACCAGAAATTCGCTGTTATCCGCTTCAGTCGCGAGGACCGCCCTATCGTTTGCTTGGCTCATGACGGTTCAGACTCCTTGTAAAAAGACATGGTTTGCGTTTTGGCTGGTTTTGCAGCCTCTTTTTTTGCCCGGCTCAGTCGATGCAAGCCGGAAATATCCAGAATCAGGGCTACGCTACCGTCGCCGAGAATGGTGGCCGCAGAGATGCCAGGCACTTTGCGGTAGTTATCTTCCAGGTTCTTGACCACTACCTGCTGCTGGCCAACCAGCTCATCGACCAGCATGGCATAGCGACGTCCCTCACCTTGCACAATCACCGCAATGCTTTTGGTCGGGTCGGTAATGGCATTTTCGACGTCCATCACTTCGTGAATGGCGATCACTGGCAGGTATTCGTCGCGCACCTTGAGTACGACGTCGTCACCCGCCATGGCATACATGTCATCTTTATTGGGCTGCAAAGACTCCAACACGGTGGAAAGCGGCAGGATAAAGGTTTCCCCCCCCACTTTAATCGACATGCCGTCCAGAATGGCCAGTGTCAGGGGTAACACGATACTCGTGACGGTGCCCTCACCTTTTTTGGATTGGATCTCGACACGCCCGCCCATGCCCTGGATGTTGCGTTTCACCACGTCCATACCGACGCCACGCCCCGATACATCGGTGACTTCGTTGGCGGTGGAGAAACCCGGTGCGAAAATCAGCTGATAAACCTCTTCATCCGACATTGTGTCGGATACATTCAGGCCGTTTTCCTTGGCTTTGGCAAGCAGGCGGTCGCGATCAAGGCCAGCGCCGTCGTCACGCACTTCAATCAGGATGTTGCCGCCCTGATGGCGGGCAGCCAGGGTCAGCTTGCCGGTGCGCGGTTTGCCGATCGACTCGCGCACATCGGGCATTTCAATGCCATGATCAAGGCTGTTGCGTACCAGATGGGTTAACGGATCGGTAATTCGTTCTACCAGGCTTTTATCCAGTTCGGTGGATTTGCCTTCGGTGACAAGCTCGATCTCCTTGCCCAGCTTACCGGCGGTATCGCGTACGACCCTTGGGAAACGGCTAAACACAAACTCCATGGGAATCATGCGGATCGACATGACCGATTCCTGCAGGTCCCGGGCATTGCGCTGTAACAGGCTCATGCCGCTTTGCAGCGAACTGTTGACACCCGACTGCTCACCCAGGTCGCTGACCGTTTGATCGAGCATCGACTGGGTGATGATCAGCTCACCAACGAGATTGATAATCTGATCGACCTTGTCCACCGATACACGTATCGACGAGGATTCGGAGGCCGCTTTCTTCGCTTTGCCCTTGGCCTGCCCATCGCCAGCCTCGGCCTTGGCAGGTGCCGGCGGCGACGCTTTTTGTTCAGTTGCTGGTGCCGACGTTTCTTGCTCGGTGGGTGGCTTGGCTTCAGGCTGCCCTGCTGACGCGTCTGCTTTCACCTCGCCAGTTGCAACCGGCTGGATATCAATTTGATCGGGCTCGATAATAAAGCACATGACCGCTTCAATATCGTCAGCGCTTACGCTACCACTGAGCACGACTTCGTAGCGCTTATCGTCGCCCGACTGGGACTCGATATCGCCTAGTTGCTCCAGCTCTTCAACCAGCAGTAGGCGATCCTTGTCATCCACATTGATCAGCGCCACTTTCAACTGGCCGGTGCTGTTCGCCTGTGGTGCTTCATCTGCAGACAAACCGTCAGCGGATGCCTCTTCGGTTGACGCCGCCGGAGTGCTCGCCGACGATGTTGTTTCAGCAGGCGCTTCGAGGGACTGGCCAATCTCTTCAAGGGCTATCTGCTGTAACGTTTGGCAAATTCGTTCATACGTTTCTTGGTCAGGCTCTTCCTCGTTGCGATAGGCATTTAATTGCTCGTGCATAATGTCTTTGGCCTCTAAAAATGTATCAACGAGGTCAGCCCGCAGCGCTAGCTCCCCTTTACGCGCGTAATCCAGAAGATTTTCCATGATGTGTGTGGTGTTTTGCAGAACGCCAAATCCGAAAGTGCCTGCGCCACCTTTAATCGAATGTGCGGCACGAAAAATAGCGTCGAGCTGCTCGCTGTCAGGATTATCCACATCAATCTCTAGCAGATGCTGCTCCATATCCGCGAGCAGCTCTTCTGCCTCTTCAAAAAAGGTGTCAAAAAAATCGGCTATATCCATGCACCATCCCCTACCTTCACGTCAAAGTGTTAGCACAAGCGCAGCGTTATTCGGCGCTCGTTGTCTCTTGTTCTAAGTCTGGCTGTTCTGGGTCTATCGCTTGCTCTGGGTTTTCCGCTGGAGTCGCCTCTTCAGGTACACCAATTGCGTCTTCCGCAGTTTCTGATAGCACCGTGGAAACATCGGTTTCCATCACCACCGGATTGCGAATGGCCTCGGCAATTTCGGGTAACAACACAATCAACTCAATGCGTCGATTGATCGGGTCGTCGGGTGCAGTGTCGGGCAGCAGCACCCGGTCTGCATAGCCGGAAACACGCAACAGTTGACCCGGATCAAGTCCTCCCGCAACCAACTCTCGGCGGGAGGCGTTGGCCCGGTCATTCGACAGCTCCCAATTGCTATAGCCTCGATAGCCACCGGCATAAGGCACGTTATCCGTGTGCCCCCCGATACTCAGGTCGTTGGGCAGCTCATTGAGCAGCGGCGCAATGGTTCGCAGCAGATTACGCATATAGGGTGCCACCTGGTCGCTGCCCAACTCGAACATGGGTCGCTGCTCGGTATCCAGCACCTGAATACGCAGGCCTTCGCGAGTCAGGTCAAAACGCAGCTGTGAGCGCAACTCGCGTAGTTCAGGATCGAGCTCAATCGCGCGCTCGATACGCTCCTGGACATCCATGAAAAAGCGTCGCTCCTGCACGCTAGGCCGCGTTGCCTGCTTTAAATCAATGCGTGCGCGTTCACCATCGCTGTGCGTTGGATCAGGGCCGCCGCCAGGAATCGCACTCGTACTTCCGGAGCGGTCACCACCGGTAATAGCGGTCGTCAAAGGTGTACTGAAATATTCAGCGACGCCTTGGCGCTCTTCCTCGCTGGACACGCTGAGTATCCATAGCACCAGAAACAGCGCCATCAGTGCAGTCATGAAGTCGGCGAGGGCTATTTTCCATGCGCCACCGTGGTGCGCATGCACGACTTTCTTGCGCCGAATAATGATCGGCCGCTTATCTCCCGCCGCACTCATGCACTACCAGCCTTTTTCGCGTCGCGTACGTAGTCTTCCAGCTCGTTGAAGGTAGGACGCTCAGTGCTGTGCAGTGCCTTCCTGCCAAATTCCACCGCCAGCTGAGGGGCATAGCCATGCAGGCTCGCCAGAAGCGTCACGCGAACACACTGGAGCATTTTTTCCGCTTCTTTCGCCTGCCGATCGATCGTGCTGGCTACCGGGTTGATAAACCCGTAACCCAGCAGAATCCCAAGGAAGGTACCCACCAGCGCGTGGGCGATCATCTCCCCCATCTGCTCTGGGCCGGCATCAGCATAAGTCAGCGCTTTCACCACGCCCATTACCGCCGCCACGATGCCAAAGGCAGGCATCGCATCGCCGACCTTGGAAATCGCGTCGATAGGGATGTGAGCTTCCTGTTCGAAGGCCTCAATTTCATGCAGCATCAGCTCATCAATCTCCATGGGCTCCATGCCGCCGCTGACCATCAGGCGCAGATAATCGGTAAGGAAGTTCATGATATGAGGATCTGCCAACACCGTAGGGTGCTCTTGAAACAGCGGGCTTTCCTGGGGGTTATCGATATCTCGCTCTATCCCCAGCATGCCTTCACGACGAACCTTGGAAAGCAGCTTGTACTGCAGCGCCATCAACTCCATGTACATGGCTTTGTTGTACTTTTTCGTACGCTTCAGCTTGGGCATGATTTTGAAGGTGGCCTTGATCGCTTTGCCGTTGTTGGCAGCAAGAAAAGCCCCTACCCCGGCACCGCCGATCATCAACAACTCAAGCGGCTGAAACAGGGGACCCATGCTGCCCCCCGCCAGCACGTAGCCACCAAATACCGACAGTAATACGACGATGTAACCTAAGAGGATCAGCACAGGCAGTGTCCTTCACTATTTCAATGGTCTATAACGGAACCAACGGCGACCCGTTACGTCAAAAAATCACGTTATGTTTGATGCCGATTTACACATCTGCCGCGTTTTGCCGGCCCGGGAGGGCGGTTGGCAAATGCCGCAGACATAGTCGTGCATCGGGTTATGAGCGTGAGCAACAAAACGACCTCCGCAACGGGTACACGGCGTCAGCTGGAGCAAGTCGCTCTCAAAAAAACGTACCAGCGTCCAGGCGCGCGTCAGCCCCAACACCGGCTCTACGCCCTCAACATCAATCTGCTCGCCGTATAGCCGATAGGCCTTCACGAAGGCATCAATCCGCTCACAGTCAGCTTCTTCCACCAAGCTGGTATAAATGTTGTAAAATAAAGAGGAGTGGATATTGGGCAGCCAGGTAATGAACCAGTCGGTTGAAAACGGCAGCATGCCTTTTGGCGGCGACATCCCTCTTACCTCTTTGTACAGCTTGATGAGACGTGTGCGACTTAGCTCTGTCTCCGTCTCCAATACCTGCAGCCTTGCCCCAAGTTCAATCAGCTCAATAGCGAGCTGCACCTGGTGCATTTCGTCTACCAAGCTTTTTTGACTCACGTGCTGTCCTCCGGCGGCATCGACTCGTACTCCTCACCAGCCAGCAGCAGTGACGCATGCAGGCTTGCGAGGCCTTGATCACGCGGATTGGCTGTCACCTGCTTCAATCGCTCGACGCTTGCCTGACCGAACCGGCAAATCAACTGGTTGGTCCGCGACAGCTTCGTCAGCTGCCGAGCATTGAGCGATAGGATAAGATCCGCCACCTCACCGTCGATTTTCAGACGGAACATTGCGGCCTCACGGTCTTCACTCAACAAGCGCTGTGCGAGCAGCAAGTACGCTAAATTGATTTCTTGTATTTCATCGAGAAAGCTGGTTTGACTCATAGTGGCCTATCGGACGAAACTGACGCCTCTATTAGGGTGGTAATGGCGCCATGAGTGATTTTTTCATACTGACCCAAACTTCATGGTTGCATACCACGTTTACATTGGCTACTCAGCCTTCTCACGCTTGTGTAGCCCAGCCTCCGACAATTCAAATACCCATACCAACAGTTCAGCAATCACCTGATACAGGTTGGCAGGAATCTCTGCATCCAAATCCAGTTGCATCAATAGCGCGACAAGCTCCGGCGCATCATGCACATAAATACCCTGACGCTGTGCCTCGGCCATGATGCGTTCGGCCAGATCGCCATAGCCCTTGGCCACTACCCGTGGCGCTCGTTCATGATCCTGATAAGCCAACGCCACCGCTTGACGCCGCGATTCATCCGAAGACATCCGGGGCCTCCTCGACGTAGCGTGCACGCACCTGAACCTTGCGCAGATCCAGCGCCTCCAGACGCGACTCAAGCGCAGGAACGCCGGCCTCAAGGCGTTGATGCACTTGCGCTTCACTGGCGGTTAAGTCGATGTTCAAGACACCTCGATACAGTCGCAGTGACACGCTAAAAGCACCAAAACCAGGCACATCAAGCTGCATGTCGGACTGCCAGCTATCATCAGACGACCGCTGCTCTTCGCCGTCTTCCTGATGCTGCCCGCGTGTCGGCAGATTAATCGCCAGCGCCATGAAAATACCCGCCCACACGTCACCTTCCCACCGGATCGTGGGTGTCACCAGCATTTCAAGCTGTTGACGCACCAAGCTTTGCAGACTTTCATGCACCACTTCGCGTGGCTGGCGATTGGGCATGACATCCAGGGTGGTGTCGCGGGCCAAACGCGCATCAATGTTCGCTTGTGGCGACTCTTTCGCATGGGGGGCGAGTTCAGCCGTGTTAAATGTTCCTGGACTGCCCACCGGCGACTGAATCGTAGCGGGTGTGTTAACCACCGGGGCACGCGCCGCCGCAGATTCACTGGCTGCAGGTATTAACGATGTGTTGGGTAGGATAGCGGCGTTACCCGGCGGCGGTGGCGCTACCAGCAATGGCGAGGTGGCGCCGGGCACCATACCGGATGACGATATTCCACTCCCACCACCTTGCGGCACCAGACCTGCACCCAGCGCTGTCGACGCCAAAGGCGTTGGTACCGAGGCGCGCGGACCAGGCTGCATTTGCGGCTCTCTCAATAGCTGCTGCCGATTGGCCTCACCTTGAAACCAGCGTTTGAGATGTGCCTCGTAAAACAGGCCACTGTCCCGCACGCTGGCTTCAAGCCGCGCCGCCAACTGTGTCGATGATGGTGACTCGGCCGCATTCATCAACGGCGCTTCGGCACGCATGACGGTGGGTGGCGCGGGAAAGCGAAGCAATACATCCGCAATACTGCGTGCCGCTGGGCTAAAGTGGGTCTGAGTTGAGCCAGGCGGCAATGCCTGAGCATCACCTCGCTGAGGCTGTCGCCCGCCGTCAAGCTGAGACGGCAAACCCCTCATATCCCGTAGTGCTGTATCACGCAGCGCTGTAGAAGCAGGGTCACGTCCATCCAGCCGCGCATCCCCCATCAGGGCGCGCGGGCCTTCACCCGGCACTACCGGTTTAATCGGCTGATCCATTAACCGCTGGTTCGACACATCGCCCCGGCGCCCCAGCACCTGATGAAGCAGGGTATCGATCAGCGGATTAATGGTACTCACGACGACCTCGGCGCCTGGTCATCATTACCGCCAAGCTCATTACCACCTGCCTGCTGTGGCGCATAGGCACGGTGTAAATTGCGCTGACGTTGAGACACATTGATTAACCGCCCCAACTCATCACGACGGGCAATAAGCTGCCGACGGATCTCCACGTCCTGCTCCAGAATCGCTTCCAGCAGCTCTGCTTTACGCTGCTGCGCAGAAGACTCGAGCGTCACCGAGGAGTCCAGCTCGCGCAACTTTTCAACCAGCAGGACATAGTGAGTCCGCTGATCGATCAACTCTGCCCACTGATCATTATCGGCCAGTTCGTGCATATACATAACGCTGTCGAGTAGCGCTGTATAGGTATCAATGAGCGTCTGTTGCGCGTCATCTCGCGTCGTGGTGGAAGCCGCCATTAGTGCCTCATGCAGATTGCTGTTGGCCAATTTCGCGCCATGCAGAGGCAATATCCTCAAGCAGCCGCTCGGCTTCGTCCAAGCTCGCTTCGTCATTGCGCAAATTAGCTGTCAACAACAGGCGTGCAATATAGTTGTACAAAGCGCCTAGTTGCTCTGCAATATCGCCGCCCTGCTCGCGATCAAGTGCCGCCGCCAGGCCATTGTTGACGATATCAAGCGCTTTCGAAATGGACCGCCCTTTCTCAGCCGAGTTACCCGCCTGCATATGGATACGGGCGGCGCGAATGGCGGCTTGCGCACCATCAAAAAGCATAACGATCAGCTGATGGGGATCAGCCGACATCACGCCGCTTTCAACGCCAACCCTTGCATACGCATTGGCTCCTCGGCCATAGGCGGCTGCACCGCGCGAGTACGTCATACGTGCTACTCCTCATCCCGTGGCGACCGGATGCGGCCAGCCACTAAGCAAATTACCGGCAAGCATCAAGCATATCGCTGGGAATGCCTGCCTTAATTGATTATCGGCGAGCGCCAAAGCGACTTTAGTGCTTCAAGGTGTTTTTCTTTGTCTGGCGCTCGTAAGCCCTCTGTCAACGCCATGGCTATGTCGAGACGGCCACTTCGCTCACCGGACGCCCCAGCTTCTCGACAACATTACCGCGTATTGTCTCACCCAGGTTATCGCGCATCGGTGCATTCGCTGACGTCGCCAGCTGAACCTCCGTGAGATCACCCTCCTCATCAATACGCAATACCCACGCCAGCTGCTCACTGGAAAAGCGCACCAAGGCGCCAACCGGCAAGGACTTAAAGTGCCCCACATAACGCTTGATCCAGTGTGGGTCAAACTGTTGGGAATGGGTCAACAGATGGCGGTAAATTTGCTGTGCCGTTTTCGCGGGACGATCACTTCGGTCGCGCCGCAGGGCTTCCGCGACATCCACAATGGCGCTGGCCTTGGCAAGCTCGTTCAACGATTCTCCCGACACACCGTCTGGATAGCCGCTACCGTCCATGCGCTCGTTGATACCGCCGATCACGGCAGACGCAACACTCTGAGACAGCCACTGGCAACTCTCCAATCGCTCTAACACAAGCGAAACGTGTTCGCTCAATGCCTGGCGATGCGTCGCCTCGAAGTGAGCCGCCTTGAACAACACCTGAGGCACCAGCGCCTTTCCCAGATCATGAACCAGGCCGCTTGCCACGACCGCTTTGCGCACATCGCGGGGCATACCAGCGCCTACCAAATCCAGCAAGTGAACCGCCACGGCAATACCATGGCGAACCAGCAGCGGCTCGGGCGACAGACACCGACAAGCGAAAAGCAGCGATTCACGATCCTCTTCATGCAGCCCCATCAACCGGTCGGCGTATAAGGAAAGCTGGCGCGAGTCGATATCGCTTCCTTGCTGCAGCGACAGCATTTGCCCATCCAGGAAAGCGGCAACCTTGACCAGGCGGCGAGCCATGGGCGTGGCATAGCGCTTTACGTCGCGTCGCCCGACATGCTCACCGGCACCCACTCGCCCAGCTGGCGAGGTAAACAAGGGCGATGGCTGACGCCCCTCACGATCCTCTTTGGCATAACGGGCCGACTCGCGCTCGATTTCACATACGAAATACCAGACCTGACGCTCCTGATCGGCACTGCATGAACCGAAATAAAACCCGACGCGCAGCAAATTTCGCTCCGGGTCCGGGCGCTGATGGCGAGCCAAGGCCTGAATCTCAAAGTGCGTCCCGTCGGGAAATTCAAAGGCAATATCCAATGGCCCCTCAGCGGTTGACAGCATGCCGCTTGCCGTCATTGGCAGCTCCAACTGGCAACCCTGCTGGGATAAGTCGCGCAGCTCGCCATGAATAGCCTCCTGGCCTGGCATGCTGACGTTGGCGGCCACGGGCATGCCAATGCGTAGCTCAGCGCGAAAAGCCTCACGCCGCTGAAGTACGTCCAGATACGACGGATAATCACTACAGCACAGAAAACGCCCACCAGAACGGCGAGTTTCGGTCAACGATAGCAACGGTGTGCGCAGCACCTTACCTTGCGTTTCCCCCACCAGATAAAACGCCTCACCCTGCTGAAGACGACCGAGCAGGTAATCTACCGACGAAAGATCCAATACCAGGGTTTCGCCCTTGTGCTGCTCCATCAGCACGACCGGTTCCGGTCGCCGATCATCACCCTCCAAGCAAAGCGACGCGCCGCCGCTTTCCACCAATGTATCCAACAGCGACGCCACCGCTACCGGGTTTACAACTCGCTCATATTCTTCCTCAAGGGCCACCATGCTCTCCTTACCTCTCCCATTGCCTCAGCGGATTATGCGCAAAGCGCTACACAATACCAGAAGCTGACGACAACAAGGATGCGCCACCCTTCGATGCAAGGTTTCGCTTAGCGACTATCCTAAACGCGACTATGCTAAACAGGGTGACAAAGTTAATTTATCCACCAATACTGCTTTGCCGACACTAAAGTTATCGTTAGCAGGGCCGATCAACATAGCGTAAGTATTAGATGCAAGAGCCTAAAAGTCGCTCCAATAAAGCCTCATGCCAGAAGAACTTATCAACCAGCGCTGGCCATTGGGGGCAGGTACAAAAAACAGGGGAATACGCACCATGAACTCATCCAGCATTGACGCAATCAACCTCGCTCAGACGACTCAGTTGAATATGCTGTCGCCGCGCCAGCGTCTTGACGACGCATTAGAGGTCCTTTCTGCCCCCGGAAGCCAGCTGAGCGAGAACCAGCAGGCTGAACCCACTGCCGGGGAGCTCGTCGAACCCATCCAGCGCATTAATGAAGTGATGCGAGAGCGGGGGATAGAATTTGAAATCAGCGAAGATTTGTCGCGGGTCATCACTCGTGTGGTTGATCGTGATTCGGGTGACGTTATTCGACAGATTCCTGCCGAGGAAGTTATCCGCATTGCCGAACAGCTACAGGAAATGCGCGGCCGGTTCATCTCGCTGGAAGCTTGAACCACTGACACAAAAACCCGCTACTAACAGACCGCAATCAACAGGCGTAGCACAAAGTGCGTTACGGGGTTACACCTGCATATTCATAACATCCCGGTAGGCTGACACCAGGCGATTGCGCACCTGTAACCCCATCTGAGAGGCAACACTCGCCTTCTGCATATCAATCATGACATCCGCCAATTCGAGGTTGGGGTCCCCCGCCTGAAACGCCTTCGCCTTGTTGTTGGCATCCAGCTTTAGCTGATTGATGCGCTGAATGGACGCCTGCAGCTCACCGCCAAAACTGCCATGCCCTGCCGACTGGACAAGTGCACCACTTTGCATTGGCTGATTTGCCGCCTGGCTGGCCAACCCCTGCATCTGCTGCAGCGTTGCCTGTATTGCAGGAGTACTCATGTTATCGCCTCAAGCAGTAAAATGGCTGAACGTACGAAGCCTATCACCAGTATGACAAAGCTCATACGGACAATTACGTACAAAAAGCCAAGCTTTTCGTTCCTTTATGGTTGCCCAGCCACCGGATAATGGCGTTCATCATAATTACGCCTCATCTTTTCGGCGGATAACCGCGATTGACGGAATTTAGCCTATGCCTTCTATGGTGATGTGCCTGGGCAGCTACCTGTTTTGCTTGTCCCAAGGGAGGGATTCATGAGCGAAGCGGGTGCTGCGGCGGGCCGTCAGACGAACACTACCACGCCCTCAGCTCGTGACGGCGCAGGTAATGATAATACGAAAACTTCCTTTGCTGACCGCGTGCTGTCTCAGTTGCGCGGCAATCCGCTTGTCGCTCTGCTGGTGGCTGGCGCCGCGACCATTGCCGTGATTGCCGTCCTGATGATGTGGGCAAGCAGTCCCGACTATCGCGTGCTGTACAACAATCTTGATGAGGCGGACGGCGGCCGCATTATTACCGAACTTGATGGTCGCGGCGTGCCTTATCGCTTCAGCGACAACGGTCAGGCGTTGATGGTTCCCGGCGATCAGGTGCACTCTCTGCGCCTCTATCTTGCTGAGCAGGGCCTCCCACAGGGGGGGAATGTTGGCCTGGAACTCATGGACAACCAGGCGTTCGGGATCAGTCAGTTCGCCGAGCAGGTCAATTATCAACGGGGACTGGAAGGTGAGCTAAGCCGTTCCATTGAGTCATTAGGGCCTGTAGAAGGCGTTCGTGTTCACCTGTCGATGGCCAAGCCCTCGGTGTTTATTCGCGATCGAGAGCCCGCGAAGGCGTCGGTGGTACTGACCCTGTTGCCCGGGCGCGTACTTGGCGATGGCCAGGTTAGCGCCATTATTCACATGGTATCGAGCAGCGTGCCTGAGCTGGCGCCCGAAGATGTCTCCGTGGTCAACCAAAATGGCCGCTTACTGTCGGCAGACGTCGGCGGCAATAATGACCTTGATGGTAGCCAACTGGAATATCTGGCTGAGGTCGAGCGTTCTTATCAGCGGCGTATCGAGAACATCCTCACACCGATTCTCGGCGAAGAAAACGTGCGCGCTCAGGTAGCCGCTCAGGTGGACTTCTCCCAGCGGGAAGAAACGTCTGAACGCTACGGCCCCAATCAACCGCCTAACGAAGCCGCCGTTCGCAGCCGCCAGTTAAGCCTGTCGTATGACGGTGAAAACCTACTGAGCTCCGGCATCCCTGGCGCACTCAGCAACACCCCGCCTGGAACAGCGCCCTCCCCCATCAATCAGCCTGATGAGGACGCTGAAGGTGACGAAGACGGCGAAGAAGCCCCTGAAGATGCCCTTCGCAACCTGCAGCAAGACGATGTCGTCAATTACGAAGTTGACCGCAGTATTGAGCACGTTCAACACCGGCTGGGTCGCGTTGAGCGCCTGACGGCCGCGGTTGTCGTGAACTACCGTGAAACCATCAACGAAGAAGGTGAGCCAGAGCAGGTGCCTCTCTCGAACGAGGAAGTGCAACAGATCGAGCGCCTGGTGCGCCGGTCGATGGGCTTCTCTGAAGCGCGCGGTGACGCAATCGATGTGGTCAACACCCCGTTTGTCGATATGGAAGAGGACACCCGTGAAACGCCCGAGTGGTGGCAGCGTCAGGGGACTCTTGAGCTGGCAGCGCAGCTGGGCCGTTACCTGCTCGTCGCGCTTGCCGCGCTGCTGCTGTACCTGCTGATACTAAGACCGCTCATCAAGCGCTATACCGAATCGCCTGTCATGTCGACAGCCACGCCTGGCGCAGGCGTTCAGGCTCGGGTTGGGGATGATGAAGATGAGTCGGTAGAAAACGAAGAAGACGCCGACGAGACATACCAAAAGCCGAAACGCCGGCGCAAGACATCGCTGTACGAACACAACCTCAACGACCTGCGCGAAATGGCGCAAGAGGATCCCCGCATGGTAGCGATGATCGTGCGCAGCTGGATGAATGCCAATGAGTAATGTAGTTGCCAATATGGGCGGCGCCCGCAAGAGCGCCATCCTGTTACTCGCCCTGGACGAGGACAGCGCCGCTGAAGTGTTCAAGTACATGAACGCCTCGGAAGTCCAGGAAATCAGTATGGAAATGACCCGCCTTCAGCAAGTCTCCCACGACGACATGAAAGCGGTGCTTGAGGCATTCCATAAAGAGACGGAAGAGTTTGTCGCGCTCAACCTTAACTCCAGCGAGCATATTCGCTCGGTGCTTACCAAGGCGCTGGGCAGCGACCGAGCGTCCAGCCTGATTGAAGACATCCTGGAAAGCAGCGCTGAGACCTCCGGGATCGACTCGCTCAACCTGATGGAAGCCTCGATGGTCGCCGAACTCATCCGCGATGAGCACCCGCAGATCATTGCCACCATCCTGGTCCATCTGGATCGTCACCAGGCGTCAGATGTGCTTGAACTATTTGAAGAGAAACAGCGCAACGACGTGGTATTACGTATCGCCACCTTCAGTGGCGTTCAGCCCGCTGCCCTGCAGGAGTTGACCGAGGTCCTCTCCAGCATGCTCGATGGCCAGAACCTCAAGCGCAGCAAAATGGGTGGCGTAAGAACGGCAGCGGAAATTCTCAACCTGATGAATTCGTCTCAGGAAGAAACGGCGATCGAAACCGTACGTTCACACAGCGAAGATCTGGCACAAAAAATTATCGACGAGATGTTCCTGTTCGAGAACTTGCTCGACCTGGACAACCGCGCGATCCAGATGGTCCTGCAGGAAGTCGAGACCAATTCGCTGGTGATCGCCCTCAAGGGCGCCCAGGACGCCCTGGTGGACAAGTTCCTGCGCAATATGTCTCAACGTGCTGCTGACCTGGTCCGCGAGGACATGGAAGCCCGCGGACCCATTCGCGTGTCTCAGGTTGAAGCCGAGCAGAAGACGGTTCTTCAGGTAGTGCGCCGCCTGGCGGATTCGGGTGAAATCGTCCTGGCAGGAGGAGATGATGAATATGTCTGAGACCCAATCGCCGCAGTTCGATCGTCACCAACAGTGGCGGCGCTGGCAGATGGATGAGCTCCTCCGCCCGGCCGGCCCTGGCGAACATGAGACCTCAGCGTCGGCATCGTCCCACCAGCGTAAGATCGACGCCGCTCAGAAAGCCGCCAAGGAGGCACAGCGGCGCGAAGAACAGGCGCGCCAGGCAGAATACGACAAACTACGCGAGCAAGCCGAAGCTGACGGTTACCAGGCTGGCCTCGCTAGCGGTCATGAAGAGGGCTTTGCAAAAGGCCTTGAGGAAGGCCGCCAGCAGGCCGAGCAGGAACTCGCTCAGCGAATAAAAGACACCTTGACTCCGCTTGGCAACCTTGCCAAGCAGTTTTCGGACGCACTCACGCAAATTGACGACGCCATTGCCCATGATCTGGTGGCGTTGGCCACCACAACAGGCAAACAGCTTGCTGCCGAGGCACTGAATGAAACGCCCGAGCGTATTTTGACACTGGTACGCGAGCTACTGCATACCGACCCCCCGCTTGTCGGCCAACAGCGGCTGTGGCTAAACCCTGATGACCACGCGATTGTCGCAGAGCACCTCGGGGTTGAGCTTGAAGCCGCCAACTGGAAACTCCAGCCCGATGATCAACTGGCCCGAGGCGGATGCCGGGTGACCAGCGCTCAAGGCGAGCTCGATGCCACCTTCGAGAGCCGCTGGCAAGCCGTGCAAGCCCAGGAGCGCAAGCGCCAATCCAATCCACCCAAGTCGTCGACGTCGTCATAGGGGCTGCCATGACCACTGCTTGTCCTCACCAATTCCGCTGGCACAAAGCCATCCGCCGCACCACGCAGCGGGTTGGTTCTTTACCGCGTGTGGGCACCAGTGGTCGCGTCATACGGGCAACCGGCATGGTCGTCGAAGTGGTCGGGCTTCGCGTTGCGGTCGGCAGCGCCTGCAAAATCGAACTACCGAAAAGTGATGCGCATCTTGACCAACCTTATGCCGAAGCGGAGGTTGTCGGGTTCGCCGGGGATAAGCTCTACCTGATGCCTCTTGAGCAAATCTCAGGCCTGATGCCCGGCGCCCGCGTATCACCGCTGAGCGACGGAAGCGGCCACAGTGCAAGGCGCTTTCCCATCGGCGAGGAGCTGCTGGGTCGCGTACTTGACGGCAATGGCAATCCGCTTGATGACCGTGAGCACCTGGACGACACTGCCCGCGCCACCCTCGATACGCCACCGCTGAACCCTCTATCCCGGGCGCCCATCGAGTCTCAGATCGATGTCGGCATTCGCTCGATAAACGCACTGCTGAGCGTCGGCCGGGGTCAGCGCATGGGGCTTTTCGCCGGGTCAGGGGTCGGCAAATCGGTGCTTTTGGGCATGATGGCACGCTATACCAAGGCGGATGTCATTGTCGTAGGCCTTATCGGCGAGCGTGGCCGAGAGGTGCAGGATTTCATCGACAATATTCTCGGCCCCGAAGGCCGTCGCCGCGCCGTGGTCGTTGCCGCACCGGCTGATACGTCGCCCCTGCAGCGCCTCCAGGGGGCCGCCTACGCCACGCGGCTGGCCGAAGGGTTTCGCGATGAAGGCCGCGACGTTCTACTGATCATGGATTCCTTGACGCGCTTTGCCATGGCCCAGCGCGAGATCGCCCTTGCCATTGGCGAACCTCCGGCCACCAAGGGATATCCGCCGTCGGTCTTTGCCAAGCTGCCTAGCCTGGTCGAGCGCGCAGGTAATGCGGAACGGGGCGGCGGCTCGATTACCGCGTTTTACACTGTCTTGACCGAGGGTGACGATCAACAGGATCCGATCGCGGATTCCGCTCGGGCGATCCTCGATGGTCATATTGTCCTTTCGCGTACGTTAGCCGAAGCAGGCCACTACCCGGCTATCGATATTGAAGCCTCCATCAGCCGCGCCATGACCGCGATCACCGACGAAGCTCAACAACGTCAGTCACGTGTTTTCAAGCAGTACTTCTCGCGTTATCAGCGTAATCGCGACCTGATTAGCGTGGGCGCCTACTCGCCCGGTCACGACCCGCAGCTTGATGAGGCGGTGAAGCGTTTTCCAGAACTTGAGCACTTTCTACAGCAGAATATTAACGAAAGCGCCACCATCGACGCTTCCCGACAAGCCCTGAATGCCCTGGTTGGAGAGTCCGCATGAGCCGAACGCAGCTGGAGATGCTTGCCGATTTAGCCCGTGAAGCCCGCGACCAGGCGGGTATTGCCCTCGCCCAGGAGCGACAGGGGGAACAACAGACAACCGCTCAATTGAATTCGCTAAAGCGCTATCGCGCAGAGTACGCCGAGCGTTTGCAGCAGGCGATGCGCGAAGGAATTGATCCGGCCACGATGTACAACTACCAGCAATTTCTTGGCTCGCTGGATGCTGCATTGGATCGCGCTCGCCATACGCTGGCGGCACAGCAAAAACGCGTGGAAAAACGTCAACAACATTGGCAACAAGAGCAGCGTAAGCTGTCTTCCTACGATACACTGACCTCACGACGGCTAGTGGAAGAACACCGACGCCTTGAGCGTTATGAACAGAAAACCAATGACGATTTGGTGACTAGCCGTTTGGCTCGCCAACGTAATGAGACGCCGCAGTAGCGGTGCCGGGGAACTGAGCATGAATATTCACCAGTTGCTATCAACGACGCAAGGTCAAGCGACCAGCAGCCAGCAAGGCAACGCGACAACAGCTGACAGTGCGCGTGGATTTTTTCAGCAAGCGCTTTCCCAGGCGTCTGCTTCGCCTCATCAACGCCTTGCCAGTGCACAGGTTACCTCCCCCTTAAACCAGGCAGGCAATAGCCCGATGGATAATGGTCAGCCTACAGAGGCAACATCGCTGTCGGCCTGGCTGGAATCACTTGGTTTAGATATTAGCCCTGAGGCCCTGGAGGCACTGGTGGCACGCTTTGCCTCGGACGGTGGCGAGTCAATGCCTGAGGAAATGACCCGCCTTGATGCTTCCAAGAGCCTGGATAACGCCACACTTGATGAAATTGCCCAGCGCCTCGCGCTAATGGCAAACTTCAGTAATACCGCCAGCGAGTCCCAACAGCTCCCGGGCAACGAGGGAGCGGCGCCTACCGCCACCGAGCTTGCCGAACAGCTAGGCATTGAGGAAGGTGAAGCAGAGCAATTGGTGAGCCTGCTCAGTGCCTTTGCTAACTCTCAGGGCCAGACAGCCAACACGACCGATACCCGGCCATCCGGTGCATCGCGAGGACTGAGCGATATCGCACAGGCACTAGGTACTTCGCCTCAAACGGCTGACGCGAGCAAGGGCTCGCGAGCGGAGAGCCTATTAAGCCAGGTCGACGCACGGTCAGCCTCTCGTCAAGGTCCGGACACCTGGGTGAATGCGCTCGACACCTCAGGACGCGCGGCTGACGGAGCTGCCAAAGCCAATCTGGTTTTGCCCACAACGTCCTCGGAAACACTGCTCAACACCCTGTCGTCGAATAACGCCGCGCAATCCAGCGGACAGGCGTCTGCACAAGCGACGAGCGGTCAGCCAACACCGACGAACAGCCTGGGTAGCGCTGCTAACCCGGCCCCTGCCGCGGTCAACACCCCGGTGACCAGCCCCGCCTGGCCGCAGCAACTAGGTCAGCAGCTCGTCCAGTTCGCCCAGCGAGGGGGAGACCAGCTTGTGCAAATGCAACTACATCCCGCCGAGTTGGGTGCTCTCTCCATCTCCTTGAAGTTTGGCGAACAAGGCGCCCAGGCACACTTTTTATCCAGCCACGCCCAGGTTCGCCAGGTCATCGAACAGGCCATTCCCCAGTTGCGTGAGGCGCTGGCAGAGCAGGGTATTTCGCTTGGCGAAACCTCGGTTGGCGAGCAGCGCGAATCAAGCGAGCAGGATTTTGCACAGCAGCAGGCTAGCCCGGGTGGCCAACCCGGCACTGAAGGGGGCGAGGAAGGTAGCGGCTTGGCGCCAACTACCCTTAATGCGCCCATCACAATGGATGGCAGAGTTGATCTGTACGCTTAACCGGATAATTCGCCAGGACAACACGTCTTCCGTGACCATTCAAATGGCACTTGGAAGCTAAGCCAAAAGATAGGCTTGCCAAGCGAGCCTGTTCATTTCATCACTAGCATGCGCTTTAGGCATAATGCCACGTTAACGCCACGCATGGAGATTACGGGAACGACCAATGGCTGAATCAAGCGGCGGACCAAAAAAACTACTTTGGGTCATGATCATTTTAGTACTGCTCTCCTCTGCCGGTGCAGCAGCCGCCATTTATATGGTGCTGGATGAGCGTGATGATGATAATCCAGAAGCCCCCTCCGAGGAGGTTGTAGAGTCAAAGCCACCGGTATTTCTGACCATCGAGCCCTTCACCGTTAATCTGGCTGATGATCGTCATGGTACACGCTTGTTATATGCGGGCATTACGCTTCGCGTGGAAGATGAAGCTACCCGGGAGTTACTGGAAACCCATATGCCACAGGTACGCAGTCGGTTACTGACGGTATTATCGGGTCAGGAGGCCGGCCAGTTGACATCCTCAGAAGGCAAGCAGCAACTAGCCGCCGCCATCAATGAAAGGCTGAGCGAGCCTTTCGACGAGAACCAGCCACCGCCTGAGCTGCGTGAAGTGCTGTTTACTGAATTCATTGTGCAATAATTTCGGGAACTGGAGCCGTTCATGTCGCAGGACGATCTACTGTCCCAGGAAGAAATTGACGCCCTGCTGAAAGGGGTCAGTGGTGATGACGAGTCATCAGCTTCCTCGGCCCAGTCGCAGGATGAATCAAGGATACGGCCTTACGATCCATCCACGCAGCATCGCGTTATTCGCGAGCGACTGCATGCTCTGGACTTCATTAATGAGCGCTTTGCACGTTACTTCCGTACCGGCTTATTCAACTTGCTCCGGCGCAGCGCTGACATAACGGTTGAATCGGTTCGTTACCAGAGCTTTAGCGATTTTTCGCGCAATGTGCCCGTGCCAACCAACCTGAACATCGTCTCGATGCGCCCGCTACGTGGCTCTGGCCTGATCGTATTTCCGCCTAATTTGGTTTTCATGGTGGTCGATAACCTGTTTGGCGGCGACGGACGCTTTGTCACAAAATCGGACGGGCGCGAGTTTACCAATACCGAGCAGCGCATCATCCACCGACTGCTAGGCTTGGCCATTGATGCCTATCAAGAAGCCTGGAAAGTCGTTTATCCGCTGGACATCAGTTTCTTGCGCTCGGAAGTACAGTCAAAATTTGCCAACATTACCAACTCACCCAATGAAATCGTGGTGAACACGAAATTCAATATCGAGGTGGGCAACCTGTCGAGCAATTTTCAGGTCTGCATGCCTTACGCCATGATCGAACCGCTACGCGATCTTCTGGCGAACCCGATCAACGATAGTAACCACGATCAGGACGGCACCTGGTCGCGCCGGATGGCAAGTGAGTTACGCGAGTCGGAAATCGAGTTAGTGGCTGAGTTTGCACAAATACCCAGCCGTATTTCCCATGTCATGGGACTCAAGAAAGGCGACGTACTACCGTTAGAAATTCCCTCTACGGTTACCGCCAACGTTGATGGCGTACCCGTGATGGAGTGCGAGTACGGTAGCCAGCGTCAGCAGCGTGCCTTGCGTGTCAAGCGCTTGATTGATCACGCCGCCATGAACAATGTACCGTCCAACGACTTTGCCAAAGGGTCGACGCGACAGAAAGCCAAGGAATCTAAAGCATGACGGATCCTAAGAAACCCGATCAGAACATCTCTGACGACGACTGGGCATCTGCCATGTCGGAACAGGAGCAGGAAGAAACCGCTGCCTCATCCGAGGCCGCTGACGGGGAGGATGAAGATCCCTGGGCAGCGGCGATGGCAGAACAGCAAGCCGTCGAAGAAGAAGCCTCAGCAGAAGAAGAAAGCGCAGCCGATGAAGCGCCCGCAAGCGAAGCCAAGGCGGCCAGCGACGATGTTTTCCGTCCGCTGACCCAGGAAGGTGGCGCCACGCCTTCGCGCGATCTCGAAATGATCATGGATATTCCGGTCAAGCTGACCGTTGAGCTGGGGCGTACGAAGCTGACCATCAAACAGCTGCTTGAACTGGCGCAAGGGTCGGTGATCGAACTCGACGGGCTCGCCGGTGAGCCCATGGATATCCTGATTAACGGCTATCTGGTGGCTCAAGGGGAAGTCGTTGTTATCGAAGACAAGTATGGCATCCGTATCACCGAAATCATTACGCCGTCTGAGCGCATTCACAAACTGAACCGATGAGCAGTGAAGCCGCTTCAACACAAAATGGGTCGCTCGACGCACTAAGTAGCGGTGGAGATTCCTTGATTGGCATGGCCATGCTGGGCAAGACAGCCGCGGCGCTGGCGCTGGTCATTGCGATCATTTTGCTGTGCACTGCATTGCTCAAGCGCCTCGGCAATGCCAAACGCGCTGGCGGACAGCTTCAGCTGATTAGCAGTATTGCTGTAGGTAATCGTGAACGCGTGGTCATCGTGCAGGTTGAGGATACGTGGTTGGTGTTAGGCGTCGGTAGTGGGCGAATTAACAAACTACACGAGCGACCGGCACCAGCCACACCGCCAGCTGAGACACCTCAGGCACCATCCAGCTTTGCCAAGCGATTTGCCCAGGCACTTGCACACAATGTGACCCAAAAGCGCCGGGGCCAAACGCCCTCACCGACCTCTGATACAGACCGAACCCCATGAGGATTGAAACCTTGCGTCAGCCGCATTATCAGCGGTGGCGGTGGCTCATTGTTATTGGCTTACTGCTGTGCCTCTTGCCGGTCATCGGTTATGCGCAAGAGCTGCCCGGTATCACGACCCAGCCGCTTGAAGATGGCGGCCAGCAGTGGTCGGTTTCTCTACAAACGCTGTTATTTCTAAGTTCGCTGGCATTTCTGCCCTCCATGCTGCTCATGATGACCAGCTTTACGCGCATCATCATTGTGCTGAGCTTGCTGCGCACGGCCATGGGCACTCAGGCGACACCACCCAACCAAGTACTACTGGGCATCGCGCTGTTCTTGACGTTTTTCATCATGTCGCCGGTGTTGGCCCAGGTCTATGACACTGCCTGGGTGCCGTTAAGCGAAGAAACTATCAACTTTGAAGAGTTTTTGCGCCTTGCGCAGGTGCCGTTTCGTGAGTTCATGCTGGCCCAGACCCGCGAGCCCGACTTGGCCCTCTTTGTTCGCCTGGCGGACGTCGGCCCTATGCAGGGACCTGACGATTTGCCAATGCGCGTTTTACTGCCGGCATTTGTTACCAGCGAGCTTAAAACCGCTTTTCAAATCGGCTTTACGATTTTTATTCCTTTCTTGATTATCGATCTGGTCGTTGCGAGTACGTTGATGGCACTGGGCATGATGATGGTTCCGCCGATCACCATTTCGTTGCCATTCAAGCTGATGCTATTTGTTCTGGTCGATGGCTGGCAGCTGATTGTCGGATCGTTGGCTGAAAGCTTCTACATGATATAGCCGTCATTACGACGATGGAGGCCGAATGACCCCTGAAATGGTCATGACGATTGCGTATCAAGGCATGCGAGTAACGCTGTTTCTCGCAGGCCCCATGTTGCTTGCTGCCCTATTTACCGGCTTGATCATCAGCCTTTTTCAAGCCGCGACGCAAATCAATGAGATGACGCTGACGTTCATCCCCAAAATTCTGGCGGTTTTTGCCGTCCTGGTGCTGGCGGGCCCATGGCTTCTTGGGCTGATCACCGATTTTACCCACCGCTTATTCACCAATATTCCCAGCATGGTGATGTAAGCCAATGGTTGAGGTCACCTTTGCCCAGCTACAGGCATGGCTGGTGGCGTTTATCTGGCCGTTTGCCCGCATTACCGCCTTCATGGCGGCTTCACCTCTGTGGGGTCATTCCAGTGTACCCAACCAAGCCAAGGTAGGCCTCGCGGCGGTCGTTGCGGTGGTGATCGCTCCGATCCTCCCTCCCATGCCAGACATACCGCTGATGTCCTGGGCTGGCGCCGGCATCATGGTCGAGCAAATCCTCATTGGCATCGCTATCGGCTTGGTCATGCACATTGTATTCGCCGTGGTTCAAGCCGCCGGGGAATTTATCGGCCTGCAGATGGGGTTGGCATTCGCTAGCTTTTTTGATGCCGCCAGTGGTACCAACATCATGGTCTTATCGCGGATTTTATATATGGTCACGCTGTTGATGTTTCTTGCTCTGAATGGCCACCTGATGGTGCTGGAAACGCTGGTGATGAGCTTTCAGAGTCTGCCCATTGGCATCGGCACGCTTAACCCCAACGCCTTCGAGCTAATGGCACGCTATGCGGGCACCATATTTGCCTCGGGGATGCTGCTGGCCTTGCCACTGGTCGGCTCACTACTGGTCATTAATCTGGCGCTGGGGATTCTGAACCGCTCCGCCCCGCAATTAACGGTGTTCAATATCGGTTTCCCGACGTCATTAACCGTAGGTCTTTTGCTGATGATGGTGCTGATGACAGATCTAGAGCGCTTTTTACAACGCCTGTTCAGCCAGGGAATCGACTTCATGCAGGGGTTGATCGATACCCTCGCACCGTTATCTTGAGCTTTCAACGAACACAGTTCGCACCATACAAAAACCCCTTGCCACCATTGGCAAAGGGCTTTTAATTAACGTTCAACAGAATATGTCGCTTAATGGGCCGGGTTAAGGTTACAGGTAATCAAACAGCGACATACCCTTCACATCAACAAAGGCCTTTTGAGAAGCCTGCAGACCTACCTGGCGTAAACTATATTCGGAAATGGCCTCGTTGTAGTCGAGATCAACCAGGTCCGACAGTGTCTGTTCGTAGTTGAGGCTACGGTTACTGCCCACCGCATCAATCACATCAAGTTCGTTGAGGCGGGCGCCTGCTGATGCGCGTACCGTGAGAACGTTATCCAGCGCATTGTCCAGATCACGCATCGAGGTATTGAGCGTGTTGCGCAAGTCAGCTTTATCGGCGTCAGTCTCAACGGGATTTTCCAATACGCGAATCGCTTCTTCCATGGTGCGGAACAGGTTCGGTTCGCGTTGATCGCTACCCGCCTGAGCTACTAGGATTTCATCGTCAGCTTCTGGTTCACCGTTAAGCGTGATATTCAACCCACCAAACGAAACGCTTTGCCCCTCACCCGTATAGTTACCATCGCTAACTGGAGTGGCCGTATCCCACTCATCGTTGGCAGTGTCAAAGCGTTCTACGCGGTAGTTGAACTCAACGTTGGGATCAGTTGTGTTGTCTGAAAACACAACACGGTAGCTATCACCATAGCCATCGTTATTGACATCGCTGACCTGTGGGCCACCAAACGTCACATTGCCGTTGTTTCTACCACCAGGGCCAGCTATCGAGTCGCCATTATTGTCAGTCTTTACAGACTCAGCCACATAACCTGCGCTGCTGGGCACACTTTTGAAAATGGATTCACCATTTTCAGTGACCGGCATTAGCCTTGATGCATCGACTCGCTGTTCGCGCGCATTGTTGTCGCCTTTATATTCGACATTGCCATCGGCATTTTTGACAAACGGCGGGGCACTATCGGCGTAGCCGCCGAACAGATAGCGACCGTTACCGTCGGTGGCATTGGCCTGGCCAAGCATGGTCTCATAGATACCTTTGAGCTCGCTGGCGATCGAATCGCGGTCGACGTTGCTGAGCGTCTCGCTGGATGCCTGAATCAGCAACGTCTTGGCGCTGGTAACGGCGTCGCTGACGCTGTTGAGGATGCTTTCCGTCTGGGCAAGCGAATTACGCGCCGAGGTGCGGGCATCAGCGTACTGCTCGGTGACCGCCTTAGCCTGGTCAACACCGACGGCGCGCGAGGCGGCTTGAGGGTCGTCGGAAGGATTCACAACGCGACGGCCGCTAGCGATCTGCTGGCTGACTTTCAAAAAATCGCTTTGCTGACGATTCATTGACGCCGTGCTTTGGTCAAACATGGTAACGCTGCTAATACGCATGACTGTCTATCCTCGAATTAACCGCGTAGATTCAGAATGGTGTCCATTATCGTGCCGGCCGTATCAATAACGCGGGCGTTGGCCTGATAGAACTGCTGATAGCGGATCAAGTTGGCGGCTTCTTCGTCCAAATTGACACCGGACTCGGACTGCTGCACCGCGGTTAACTGATCGGTAAGTCCTTGCCGTGCATCCAGGTTCACCTCGGTAATATTGGTACGATTACCCACATCGCTGACCATCGCCCCATAGGCGCCGCTCAACGTGGCACGACCGCCCACAACATTCTGGCTTTGCAGGTCCTGCATCGCTAGCGCATTACGATTATCGCCAGTCGCAAAGACCGTTTGACTCACCGTTAATGACGCCGTTTCGCCTGCCTCAGGGAGCTCAACTATAAAGCTGATACCGTCAACTTCTATCTCATCGCCATCATCCAGCGTGTCGCTAGACGCATCAAAGGGATTACCGTCAACCGTAATCGTTGCCGCCGGCGTCACTGTCAGTGTGCCCTCATCACCAGCAGCGTTCGACTCCACATCAAATTGATATTTTCTATTATCGGTAAAAGCGTCTGAAGATATACCTAAATCGCTAACGTTTAAATCGCCCTCACGCTCAAACGAGTTACCGGTATTGTTGCCTACATTGATAAACCCTGCGTCACCTGCGGCAATCTTGTCGAGGTCGGAGATATTGGCTTCCATACCGGCACCGGCACGACGAACCGGCTGAATTTCAAACTGGTCACCCTCGGCGACAGACGTTCCGCTGCTAAACGAAAGCGTCACGCCGCCAAAGGTAATTTCACCCGAGCCATTGGCAGAATCCCAATTGGTTTGATCCACATAGGTGGCACTGTCAGGATCCGTGCTATCCAGCACTTGGCCGTTGTCGTTTCGCGTCACGACAGGCTCACGGTTTTCGTCAAACGAGACGGTATAGTCCGTGGCACGCAGTCTATCGACCGTCTCTGGATCAAAATCTGCCGACGACAGCAGGTCAGGGTCGCTGTTGCTTTCGTACCCGTAGCCCTGGGGCGAACGAATGTTGAATAAATCCCCGCCCTGATCGCCGTTAAGGTCAACCCCTTGCCTATGCTGCTCGTTGACGGCCATGGACAGCGAAGCAGCCAGCTGGCCGATCTGGTTCTGGGTCTTGTCAAGGGTTTCCTGGCGGAAGTTCATCAACCCACCAAGGGAGCCGCCCACAACCACGCCTTCATCCAACTGTGAAAGATTACCGCCGCCATCCCGGTAGCCGATGACGGTCCGCTGGGGATCGTAGTCAGCCTCCATGGTTTCCAGTTGGAAAGAATCGGTGCCGGTAACCAGGGGCTGACCGTTGGGCAAGCTGACGTTGTAGGTTTTGCCATCCTGAATATTCAGGCGCAGGTCCATTCGCTCGTTCAGGTCAGAGACGAGCTTATCCCGCTGGTTGAGAAGGCTGTTGGGGGCTTCCCCAGTACGGGCACGGGCTAGGGCAATCTCTTTATTGAGGCCGGCTACTTGTTCGGTGGTGTTATTGATCTGGGTAACTTCGTCTTTCAGTTGACTGTTGATATTGGTCTGCATGTCCTGAAGATAGCTGTCGAACGAGCGGAACTGTGCGCTTAACGTTTCAACGTTACCCAACACGCCTTGCCGGGCCGCCGGGTCTGAGGGCGAGCTTGCCAAGTCCTCTAGCGAGGAAAAGAAATTTTGCATCAGCGGCGCTAGCCCCGCGTCGCGATCGGCGAGCAGGTTATCGATCTGGGTCACCTGGTTGTAATAGGTCTCCAGAGCGCTTGACTGCGTCTTGGCACTGTTGAGCTGTTCCGCCACGTATTGATTGAACTGGCGTTCGATATCGTTGACCTGAACACCTGATGTCCCCGCGCTGCTCTCACCCAGTTTGGTGATTTCACGGTTGTAACCAGGGGTGTACACGTTGCTGATATTGTTGCTGGTCGTGTTCAGCGCGTTTTGCGCCGCGTTCAAGCCGCTTAGCCCAACAGAAAACATGCTCATGGTTCGATTCCTTTAGCCGATATTTCTATGATCGGCAGCGCGGTACAAAACTTGAATGATGATCTAACGTGAATCCGCCAGGAAGTCACCGGCATCCGGCATTGGCCCCAGGGTGTCCATCACGCTCACCAGCTTTTCAGCATAGCGGGGGTCAGTTGCATAACCGCCACGCTGCAACTCACGCGCCGCCAGTTCGGCTGACGGCGCCTGTGTCACGCCCGCGTAGCGAGGGTTATTGCCAATCAGGTTGGCATAGTCGGTAAACGCATGCTCATAGGAATCATAAACACGGAAGGTATCGACAATTTTCTGGCGACGCCCATCTATGTATTCGTGCGTCACAACATCCGTTGTGTCGCCATCCCAATGCCCGCCAGCCTTGATGCCAAAGACGTTATGACTATTCCTGCCATTCTGAGTGGCAATTTCATGCTGCCCCCAGCCTGTTTCCAGCGCAGCTTGGGCCAGGATCAATTCAGCGGGAACCCCAGTGGTACGGCTAGCAGCTTGAGCTGAAGGGGCCAATGTGCTCATAAACTGATCAACGTGGGGCAATTGCCCTGTCGCTTGACGCTGGGCCTCGGGCTGCACAGGGGCTACTTCCCCTCTCTGGCCCTGACGTACAGCATCCAACTCAGCCAAGAAGTGACTTTCCGAGCTCGCTTCGGGAACGCGCTCGTCACCAGGATTAAGCGGGCTGTCCAGAACCCGAGGCGTACCTCTTGGAATACCCGCGATCAATGCCTGCATTTGTTGATCACTGGTGGAGGACGTTCCTCCCCCTTTAGCTACCAGGCCTTCCCGCTCCAACTGCTGAACAAGTGCATCCGCAAGTCCAACGCCTCGTGAAGCAATCACCTGTGACCATTGCTGGTCCAGCATCTTTTGGTAGCTATCGGTCGCACTACTGTCCATCAGGCCAGACGTCGGGATCGCATCGCGCATGCTTTTCATCATCATCTGCACGAATAACGCTTCAAACTGTTGAGCGGCTGACTGTACGCCAGCTTCCGGATCCATCTTCGCCGTGTGCTGCATCCGCTGAAAGCCTTGTACATCAAGCGCAAATTGACTGCTCATATCAGTGGCATTCATCAGATGATCTCCAGCTCTGCACGTAGCGATCCCGAGGCCCTTAATGCTTCAAGAATCGACATCAAGTCCTGAGGGGTGGCGCCGAGGGCATTGAGTGCGTTGACAACTTCATTCAGGTCTGCCCCCTCGACCACCTGCAGGAAGGCTTCCTGCTGCTCGATGTCGATATCGGTATCGGGCACCACCGCTGTTTCCCCTTCGCCGAAGGGATTGGGCTGGCTGACGCCAAACTGGGTATCGATCATGATCGAGAGATTGCCGTGGGCGACAGCCGCTTGACGCAGCGTGACCGCGCTGTTCATGACCACCGAGCCGGTCCGCGCATTGAGGACGACACGCGCAGGCGCCTCCATCGGGGTCACATTCACGTTCTCAACCCGGGCCATAAAGTTGACGCGCTCGTTATCGTCTACTGGGCCGTCTAGGGCGATCACCCGGCCATTGCGGCCGTAGGCGACCGACCGACCAAATTCGTTGTTGATGGCGGTTACCATGCGCTGGACGGTGCCAAAATCAGCGTCATCCAGCTGTAGCTCCAGCATGCCGCCATTGCTACCCAAATTGAGCGGCACTTCCTGCTCGACCAGACCGCCGTTGGGAATTCTGCCCGTTGCCTGCTGGTTGATCTGTACGCTACTCCCTCCGGCTTGTGCCCCTGCACCGCCAACCAGCATATTCCCTTGGGCAATGGCATAGGTATCGCCATCGGCGCCTTTCATTGGCGTCATCAAGAGGGTGCCGCCGCGTAGACTCCGCGCGTTGGCTATGGACGAAACCACGACATCCAGCCGCTGACCCGGTCGGGAAAACGGCGGCAGGTCGGCTGTCACCATCACTGCGGCAACGTTACGCAGCTGTAAGTTGGTGCCAGAAGGGACCGTCACGCCCAATTGCGACAGCATGTTGGTCAAACTCTGGCTGGTAAACGGTGCCTGGGTCGTCTGGTCACCAGTGTTGTCCAGCCCCACCACTAACCCGTAACCTACAAGCTGGTTATCCCGCACACCGGCGAAGCTCGCCAGTTCGCGAATACGCTCTGCTTGAACAGGCGTGGCCAGTAGGCAAACCAGCCCCATGATACCAAGTTGCCAGATCCGTTTTCCCAGCGCGTGAGGCGTTATACGTTGCATGTGATTGACCCGCATATTGTCGACCGTCGTGTCAGGCGCGATTAGAAAGGCGAAACGTTGAGGAAGAAGCGCTGCAGCCAGCCCATGTGTTGCGCTTCGTTAATGTAACCATCCCCCACATACTCAATCCGCGCGTCGGCGACCTGGGTGGAAGGAACGGTATTTTGCCCGCTGACAGTACGGGGGTTTACCACGCCCGAGAAGCGAATAAACTCGGTACCCTGATTGATGGCAATCTGTTTCTCACCGCGTACGCGCAAGTTACCGTTGTTCATGACTTCCAGTACCGAGACAGTGATGGTGCCGGTGAATGAGTTATTGGCCTGAGAGCCTCCTCCGCCTGAAAAGTCGCTTTCACCATCAACCTCAAAACCATACTCGGCCAGTGTTTCCAGGGCATCCGGTAGCGCACCAAACTCCAGACTCGCACTGCCATCGCGATCGGCATTGGACGCCGAGTTTTTGCTGGCACTGACCTCTTCATCAAGAATAATGGTCAGAATATCGCCAACGGACCTTGGGCGGCGGTCTTCAAATAACGGCTGGTACCCCCGCCGCGCCTGGTAGATAGAGCCATTGGGAACCGGCGGGGGGCGATCGACAATATTGATCTGTTCCTGTTCGCCCACCACCGACGCCCTGGGTATTTGAGCACAGCCAGCGACCACCAGCAGAAAGAACGCCAGCCCTGCCAGCGCAATGCTTCGCAAACTACAATGTCGTTCCAGCATGAACCCAACCTGTCAGTAAACGTCGTTACAGCTGACCTAAACGCGCCAACATTTCATCGCTGGTCGAAATGGCCTGGCTATTGATTTCGTAAGCGCGCTGGGTCTGGATCATGCTGACCATTTCTTCGACCACATTGACGTTCGACGTCTCTACGTAACCTTGAAACAGGCGCCCAGCGCCGTTCATACCCGGCATATTCTGATTAGGCACACCGGAAGAACCTGTTTCCTGATAGAGATTGCCACCCATGCTTTGCAGACCAGCGGGGTTAATGAAGGTGGCGACGTTAATCTGCCCAATCTCATTGGCCTGGTTGTCCCCCGGCTGGCGTACGCTAACCGTACCGTCTTCGCCGACACTGAGCGAGAGCGCGTTTTCCGGGACGAAAATCGCCGGCTCAATGGGATAACCATTGGCCGTGACCATCTGACCATTTTCATTCAGCTGAAAGCTGCCATCACGCGTATAAGCGGTATTGCCATCGGGCAAAAGCACCTGGAAGAAACCATCCCCATTGATCGCCAGGTCGCGGGAGTTCTCGGTTTGTTCCAGTCCGCCCTGAGTGTGCAAGCGCTCTGTGGCGACCGCGCGCACACCGGTACCCACCTGCATACCGGATGGCAGGCGATCCTGTACATTATTCTGTGCGCCTGGCTGGCGCATATTTTGGTATAGAAGATCTTCAAATACCGGGCGTGAGCGCTTGAAGCCGTTGGTGCTGACGTTGGCCAGGTTATTGGAAATCACATCCAGCTTGGTTTGCTGAGATTCCAAACCGGTTTTGGCCGTCCACAAAGACGAAATCATAAAAAACCCCTCTTGGCTGACAACGGTTTATCAGCCCTGAATCGATAACATGCTGTTGGCGCGCTGGGCATTTTCGTCCGCCGAGCTCAGCATTTTCATTTGCATATCGTAGCGGCGCGCCGCGTCAATCATTGTCACCATGGCGTCAACCGCGCTGACGTTACTACCTTCCAGCGCGCCACTGACCAGTGTCGCGTCTTCATCAGCCGCTAGTGCCCCCGGCTCACCTTCTTCATTCGGGGGAGCGCGGAAGAGTCCGTCTTCACCCCGGGTGAGTTCGCCCTCTTCTGGCGTCACCAGCTTGATGCGACCGACATTCACCAGGGCTTCTGGACCCTCGCCCTGGGGAATCGCACTGATGCTGCCATCGGCACCAATGGATATTTGCGCCCCCTGAGGTAGCGCGATAGGGCCTCCGTCACCCACCACCGGCCGACCAACGCTCATCAAGATACCGTCGTTGTCGACCTGGAGGTCTCCACGCCGTGTATAGGTTTCAACGCCTTCGCCATCCTGCACGGCCATCCATGCATCATCCTGCATAGCGACATCAAGCGTGCGGCCCGTAAAATCAACGGGCCCCTGAGAATAGTCGGTACCCGGTGTGGTGGTCACCGCAGACGTGCGGGTAGGCAGCAAGGCATCACCTTCCACAGGCACGGAGCGCGCTGCCTGCAGTTGGGCGCGGAACCCCGATGTGGCAACGTTCGCCAGGTTATTACTCACCACCGACTGCTGGTCCATCGTATGCTTGGCGCCGCTCATGGCGGTATACAGCATTCTATCCACGACCTTGCTCCCTTAAATTCCGTCAGCCGTTACAGGTTGATGATGGTCTGCAGCAACTCATCCTGGGTACTGATGGTCTGCGAGTTAGCCTGGTAGGCACGTTGGGCGACAATCATGTCGACCAGTTCCGCGGCCATGTCCACGTTGGAGGTCTCAACCGCGCCCGGTTCAATCAGACCTCGTTGGCCGGTACCTGGGGCACCCACCAATTCCTGGCCTGAGGAGCCGGTAGCGGTCCACAAATTGTCGCCATTGGGGCTCAAACCTTCAGGGTTACGGAAGCTCACCAGAGCAACCTGACCTGCCGCGCGCGATTCTTCATTGGAGTAATTGCGCATGATCGAACCGTCATCTTCGATGGTCACCCCCACCAGCGAGCCCGATGTGTAGCCATTCTGGGCCAGATCGTTAACGGTCGAGCTATTGGCGAATTGGGTAGTGTTGGGGAAATCTACCTGGATCTGCTGGCTAGTCAATGTAGGTGTGGCGCCGCCGAACTCACTATTCGCAACAGTGTTGCCATCACCATCACGAATAGCGTCAGGAGTATCCAGATCAATGTCAAAAGCGGTAAAGTTATCGTTTAATCGACCATCAGTCGTAAAGTCGAAGTTTTCACCTTCAGCAATATTAGTAAAGCCGTAGTTAGGTGCACCTGCGGGGCCACCTGACATACGTGCATCAACCTGCCACTCATTCGCGGCGGTCTTGGTAAAGTACATGGTCAGGTTGCGCGCATTACCCTGAGAATCGTAAATCGTACCGTTGGTGGAATACGAGTACTGGCTGGAATCCAGGCCATTGGCCACATTTGCTGCAGTTGCGGCTTCGTCAATGACACCAGGAGAGCTGTAAACGGTAAAAGTGGGATTATCGTCCGCATCTACTAACACTTCTTCTTCGGCATCCAGGTTGAGCGAAACGTCCAGCTCAGTGGTGGCACTCGCCGCCAAATCACCTGCATCGACGCTCAAGGCTTCAACATCGCCGCCGCCCTGGATATTGCCCTGCGCGTCAGCAGGATATCCCATGATCTGTGCGCCCTGAGCGTTCACCAGATCACCATTGGCCGTCATAGTCAGCTGGCCGTTACGCGAGTAACCAATTTCACCGTTTGGCTGTTGGAAGCGGAAGAAGCCCTCGCCTGCAATTGCCAAATCCATATTACGGCTTGATGACTCGATATTGCCCGAATTGAAATTCTGCAACACCGCGGAAGTACGAACGCCAAGCCCAATACTTGACTGAGCGTAAACATCAGCAAACTGCACGTTGGAACTTTTAAAGCCAACCGTCTGCGAGTTGGCGATATTGTTACCAACGGCCCCCAGCTTTTCTTGCTGGGCATTCAGGCCACTTAACGCTTGTGAAAAACTCATGATAGTCCCCTGCTAAATCGATCAATAAGTAATGGTTCAGAGAATTTGTTTGACTTGATCAAGTGTCACTTGGCCATAGATGGCACCGAGGTCAAGGCGAACTTCTTCACCCGATTCGGCGGGCGTCACACCCTGAACAAGCGCATAATTGAGCGCTTTGGATTCAAGTGCTTCCCCTTCGGCATTGGTCGCTTTAAAGCTGACGTTGTACGACCCCTCAGCGACGGCAGCTCCGTCATTATTCAGGCCACCCCAGCTGAACGACTCGACGCCCGCACTAACACCCTCAATGTTCTTGGTATAGACGACTTCACCGGCATTACTGGTCACGGTAATCTCGACATTATCCGCTGGCTTATCCAGCTCGATACCAAACGGGGTGGCATAGCTGTTGCCGTCTTCATCAGTGTTGACCTTTACCTGGTTACCCGGTACCAGCACGGCATTACCGATTAACCCGGAGGCTTGTAACATTTGAGAAGCATCCATCTGCTTGGTAATGCCACTGAGGGTATCGTTCAACTCCTCAATGCCGCTGACCGTATTGATCTGAGCCAGTTGGGACGTCATCTCCGCATTTTCCATCGGATTCATCGGGTCCTGATTTTCCAACTGGGTAATCAGCAGGGTCATGAAACTCTCACGCAGCTCCGCCGACTGACTGGCCGGCATTCCGCTAGAGCCACCGCCGTTGACATTGCTAAGTACACTTGTATCGATATTCATGGTTTACCCTTCACCCAGCGAGAGTGTTTGCATCATCATCTGTTTACTGGTGTTAAAGACCTCGACGTTGGCTTGATAAGAGCGTGAGGCTGAAATCATGTTGACCATCTCATGAACCGGTTCAACATTGGGCTTGGCGACGTAGCCATCCTCGTCTGCAGCGGGGTGGTTGGGCATGTACTCAAGCCGTAGTGGCGAATCATCCTCCACGACCTCAGTGACACGCACGCCCCCCACGCCATAGCGTGAATTATTGGCTTGGGATTCGAACATGACCTGCTTGGCCCGATACGTCTCGCCGTCTGGACCTGCCACGCTATCGGCATTGGCCATGTTGCTGGCGGTGACATTCATGCGCTGCGACTGAGCACTCATAGCGGAACCTGCGATATCAAACGCAGAAAACATTGACATAACTACCTCCTAACCGGTTCGGGCCAGTTTATTCTGGCTGCATGGCCGTTTTTAGCCCTTGAATCCGGCTATTCATTATCGTGAGAGCTGCTTGATAGCGAACTGCATTGTCGGCGAATTGCGAACGCTCACGGTCCATTTCAACGGTATTGCCGTCCAGGCTGGGCTGGCTTGGGGTCCGGTAAAGCAGATCCGCATTATTACCGGCCGTTCGTGCAGGCCCTTCGCCGGCCAGATGCCGATCCGAGGTCCGCGACAACGCCAGGCCCCCGCCATCATTGCCGTGTGCACGCTGACCGCCGTCAACGGCTTTTTTCAATTCGCTGGCAAAGTCGATATCCCTGGCTTTGTAATTCGGGGTATCGGCATTGGCAATATTCGCCGCAAGCACTTCATGCCGCGCCTGACGCAGCCCCAGCGCCTGCTGGTGGTAATTCAAAGAAGCTTCTAATTGGTCGATCATGCCAACCCTCGCTTACTGAGAGGCAAAATAGGATTTGTTGATGATGGAGAATACGCCGACGCCTGTCAGCCTAAAGCATGAAACAACCTTCGTTTCACCCAGCATTTCTCGTGATAACCATCGGGCTTTTTCGTTAGAATCATGGTTAACTTATATCTGCCTCTTTCGTTGAGCACCCGCCTCCATGCGTCAATTGTCGCTTAATTCTGTACCAATCCCTTTGCTACGTTGGGTGTATCGTCTGCTTGTGGTCAGCCTGGCGGCATTGGCGGCCCTGCCTTTCGCCAACGCGTCAGATACCAAGCATGACGCGCTAATGGAAAGCGTGCATCAGTTCCTCTATAGAGAAACACAGGCGCTGGGTAACGAAGTGGTTATCAATCTGCACCCCCCTTCTCCCCACCTTTCCGCCTGCAACAACCCCGACCCGTTCTTGACCAACCCGAATGAGGCGCCACTTGGACGCGTTTCCGTGGGGGTTCGTTGCGGCACCGATAGCCAGCAAGTTCGCTATCTGCAGGCAGAAATCGACGTCATCGGCAGTTACACGATTGCCGCTGTCAACATCGAACGCGGCCGTCAAATCACTCCTGACATGCTGGGCGAAAAAACCGGCAATCTAGGCGACTTACCCTCACGAGCTATCACTCAACCCGATGACATCGTGGGTAAGGTCGCCCGCCAACCAATCGCTAGCGGGACAACGATTCAATCACATTTTATTCAGGCGCCTCTTCTCGTTGAACGAGGCCAGCGGGTTAAGGTCATAGCTGAAGGAGATTCTTTTCGCGTATCCCGCGAAGGGGAGGCTCTCAATAATGGCGCTATGGGCGAAGAAGTCAGAGTGCGCTTTGGTTCTCGCGAAGTGATGTCCGCGCGTGTGGTCGAGCGCGGAACTCTGATGGTCGATTTTTAATTAAATGGCTAAAGTTTCACCCAACGACGCCGATAGTCCACGTAACACGCGCATCGCGCTCTAAACGTTGACGATGAGGCACACAACGTGAAAATTGATAACGTCAATAATCAGCCACTTCGCTCCAATCATGCCCAGCAGCGTGATGAAACCCAGAAGGCGGCGAACTCAGCATCTACCATGTCAGGTGCTGAAGCAGAGGGCTCAACACGCATCAGCACGATGAGCGCCGACGAATCGCATGATATCGACAGCGCGAAGGTTGAAAGCATTCGTGATGCTATTCGTGATGGACGCCTGGAAATCCGGGCTGATCGTATTGCTGATGGCTTGATTGCCAATCTTCGAGAAACCCAGGAGTAATTTATGAGCCTCGCCAGCTTGTTGACCGATCAGCAGCAGCGCCTTGATGCGTTGATATCACTGCTGGGCAACGAGCAGACTCTGCTAACTCAGGGGGACATCGACGGCAATGCGCTGGCTGACGTTGCCCATCAAAAACAGCAATTGCTCACTGAGCTTGAGCGTATTGAAACCCTCCGGCGTAGCGTACAAAAACGCCTAGGGTACGAGGATGGTGCTCAAGGTGCCAAAGCTGCCGCTCGCGATGCTAGCTGCACTGACACATGGGGCCGCTTGCTCGAAAAAAGCGAACGTGCCGCCCGCATGAACGCGTTAACAGGTGAAATGCTTTCCCTTCGCATGAAGCATAATCAAAAGATGCTTGATTATATTCGGCAGATTGCTGAGAAGACGCTTTACAACCCGGATGGTCGTAATTCAGCCCAACCGGGTCGCATCAATGCTTCAGCTTGAACAATACTTGTATCAAGCGCTACTAAAACTAGACAACCCCTCTGCAAGATACTTCAATAGGTAACATTACGTTCCCTTATGGAGTAGCTGCATGCTTCCTTTCCTACCCGAAAAGTTTACTGCTGTCGTTATCGGCGCCAATGGCGGTATTGGCAACGCCATCGTTAACACCTTGCTAGGCAATAGCCAGATAGGGCGTCTCATAGCGGTTAGCCGTGCACCTTTTCATTCAAATCACCCTGACGTGGAATCCGTGGTTGCTGATGTCTCGACATCATCTGGGCGTGAAGTCCTATCACAGCACCTGAATGGCCGACCTATACATCTTTTGTTTAATGCGATGGGGATACTTCACGACCAGGCAAGTGGTATCCAGCCTGAAAAACGGCTTGAACAGCTCAATGAAGACACCATAGCCCATGTCATGCACATTAACGCAGTGACACCAGCGCTTTTGCTCTCGTCACTAAAACCGTGTTTACAAGGTAAGCATCCTTCGATCATCGCCAGCCTGTCGGCTCGTGTAGGTTCAATTGGAGATAATGGCTACGGGGGCTGGTATAGCTATCGAGCCAGCAAGGCGGCTCACAACATGTTGATGAAAACAGCTGCCGTCGAGCTTTCACGTCTTAACAAGCAATCTATCGTGTTATGCCTTCACCCTGGCACTACCGACACAACGCTTTCAAAGCCCTTTCAAGCGCGTGTTCCCTCCGAAAAGTTATTTCACCCTGCCTTTGTTGCCGATCAATTGATCAGCGTAATAGCCAAGCGCACACCTGAGGACACCGGCAGCTTCTGGGACTGGGCTGGCGAACCTATTGAATGGTGATTGTTTATTTTTCTTTCACACAAACAAAAACCCCCGAGCACAATATGCTCGGGGGTTTCTGCGGTATAGGTGCCTGACGATGACCAGGGCGGCTCTCCGCTACTCTCCATGGGGAGACCCCTAAAAACAAAGCCCCGACCAAATGGCCGGGGCTTCGTTAAATAAGTGCCTGACGATGACCTACTCTCGCATGGGG
>NZ_JARWAJ010000006.1:0-234493 GCF_031451615.1 Vreelandella janggokensis
TGCGGCGGTAGATCGCTGCCACCCGGGTATCCACGTTGGGCATATGGCGGCGTAGAAAAGCCAGGTCCTGTCCCACCAGCGGGCCGCCGTAAAACGCCTTGACGGCCACCAGTTGTACAAGCCCACCCGCGAATTCCAACACTTGCAGCGCGCCGGGGTGTTCGATCAGACGGCGCACGTGGTCGGTGACCACCTGCTCGGGGCTGATCAGCACGTCGATGGGAATCGCCTCGTGGGCGAACAGCCCCTTGCGGGTCAGGTACGCCGAGGAGCGCACCCGGGCTATCTTGGTCGGGGTACGAAACAGAGTGTGCGCGACCTGGCAGGCGATCATGTTGATTTCGTCGCTGCTGGTCACGGCAATCAGCATGTCGGCGTCTTCACAGCCTGCCTGACGCAGTACAATGGGGTAGGAACCCGCGCCGGTGACCGTGCGAATATCGAGCTTGGTATGCAGCTCGCGCAGCTTTTTGGCATCGGTATCGACGACGGTGATGTCGTTTTCCTCACGGGCGAGGTATTCCGCAAGGGTGCCGCCGACTTGGCCGGCGCCGAGAATGATGATTTTCATAGAGTGCTTTCCTCTCGGTCTGGCTCAAAGGCAAGGCGGTAGCCAATCCCCGGCTCGGTCTGCAATATGCTGGGGGACTGGGGGTCGTCGCCTAATTTTTGACGCAGCTTGCTGATGATGATGCGCAGGTAATGGGTGTCGTCCTGGTGGCTGGGCCCCCATATATCACGCAGCAGCTGGGTTTGGGTAATCACGCGGCCGGCGTGGGAAACGAGCGGGGCGAGCACGGCAAATTCTTTCGGCGTGAGGTGCACGGGCGTTCCATTGACGCTGACCTGATAGGTGGTCAGATCAATCCGCAGGCCACCGTGTTGGTAACGTCCTTCGCGACTGCCAAGTGTCTGGCGGCGCAGCAGGGCGCGAATACGCGCCAGTAGTTCCTGGATGCCGAACGGCTTGGTGACATAGTCGTTGGCGCCGCTGTCGAGGGCGCGTACCTTCTCAGCCTCATGCCCGCGGACCGAGACGACAATGACGGGCACCTGGTGATGCTCACGAATGGCACTGAGTACCTGCTGACCGTCCATATCCGGCAAGCCAAGGTCGAGCAGGACAAGGTCATAGCGAGTGGGACCGGCGCCGAGTCGCGCCAGCCCTTCATGACCGGTCGCCGCTTCGGTCACCGTAAAATTCTGCGATGTCAGGCTGATGCGCAGGAAATGACGGATCTGGGGTTCATCATCGATAACCAGGATCCGGTGATGGTCAGTCGTCATGGGGTGGCTCCTGATGGGGCGGCGGCAGCGGAAGCGACATCTCCATGCAGGTGCCCAGGCCATCGGGACCGTCGCAGGCTCTGATCCGGCCGCCGTGGGCACCGAGCATGGCCTGGCAAATGGCCAGGCCCAGCCCGCTGCCATGGGGGCCACGATCACCGTCGCTGCCGGTCACGAACATATCGAAGACGCGCTCGCGCAGCTCAGCGGGAATGCCTGGCCCCTGGTCGGTGATGGAGAATATCAGCTGTGTCGCGCCGGGCGGCGATTCGGCATGAATGGCAATCTGCCCGCCGGGTGGAGAGAAACGCGCCGCATTGTCGAGGACGTTGACCAGCGCCTGCTCGATGAGTGCCGGATGGACATGGAGCAGCGGCAAGTCGTCAGGCCAATGCTGCACGAAATGACAATGCCCCAGGGCACTGCCGAGACGCTTGCGGGCCGATACCACCAGGTCGTCGAAGGCGATCCAGTCACGCTCGATTTTTAAATCGCCTTGGCCCAGCCGGGTCATGTCCAGCAGGTTCTGGATATAGCGGTTTAGCCGCTCGCTTTCACTCAAGACACTGTCGAGCAGCGCGAAACGGTCTTCCTGACTAAGCTGAGCGTCAAGTGTGCGTAAGGAACTGGTGGCGCCAATGATGGATGCCAGCGGCGTACGAAAATCATGGGAGACCGATGACAGCAGCGCCGAACGTAAACGCTCGCGGTCTTCGGCCAGGCGCGCCGCATTCAGGTCCAGCAGCCGCTGACGGCTGTCTCCTGCAAGCTTGCCGACCACCAAGGCGACCAGGAGGAAAAACAATAGCGTGATGAGCTGTTCCCTTTCTTCGACGGCCAGGGAAAAGTGCGGCACCGTGAAGCAGAAGTTAAAGGTCAGAAAGCCCAGCACGGCGCTGATCAGCGCCGCCGAGCTGCCCGCCATCACGGCGCTTGCCAGCACCGCCGTCAAAAAAATCAGTGAAAGATTGGCCAGCGCCATCCAGGCGTATAGGCCCCAGGCAACAAGCAGCGCGACGATGGTCGTGATCAGTGCCGTGGCAACCTCGCGCAGGGTTGGCCAATGCCAGCGTTGCGCAAACCGTGGGAGGCGATCAATCAGGGGAGTCATCAATGACATAGGTGTCCTCTCCTTAGCTTACGCTAGCGTCGCCAGAACATGGGCGTCAGCAGCACAATGACGGTAAGAATTTCCAATCGCCCCATCAGCATGCCGATACACAGCAGCCATTTGGCGGCGTCGGGCAAGGAGGCAAAATTACCGGCGGGGCCGATGATGTCGCCAAGACCTGGACCTACATTGGTTACCGCTGTTGCTGCACCGGAAAGGGATGTCACCAGGTCGAGGCCCAGAGTCGATAAACCCAGTGCCAATGCCGCGATGGTAATAAAAAAGAAGAACGAAAAAGCCACTACGCTTCGGGATATGTCGCTGGTCACCATTTGTTCGTTATAGCGAGTAGTGAAAACCCCATTGGCATGAATCAGGTAGCGGAGCTGGTCACGCAGCATCAGCATGGCGATCTGGAAACGAAAGATTTTCATGCCGCCGCTGGTGGAACCGCTGCAGCCGCCCACGAAGGTCAGGTAGAAAAACGCGACAATGGCCAGTGCGCCCCATTGCGTGTAGTCGTCCGAGGCATAGCCGGTGGTCGTGACAATGGAGACGACGTTGAAGGTGACGTGGGTAAGCGATTCAAACCCGGCGCCACCATTCATGATCCGCCAAAGGGTGAGCAGGCCAATCGCTATGCATAGCACGCCCAATAGCCCCCGGACCTGCTGGTCTTTCCAAAGGGCGCTTCTGGAACCGCGAAGAAAGCGGATATAGAGCACAAACGGCAAGGCCCCGCTGAGCATGAACAGACTGGCTATCCACAGTAGCCAGGGCTGATCGGCATAGGCACCAAACGAAGCGTCTGAGTTCGCGAAACCGCCGGTCGCAAGCGACGTCATGCCGTGGACGATGGCGTCCAATAGATCCATACCGCCTAGCCAATAGCTCAGCATGGCCAGTAGCGTCATCGTCACATAAATGCTCAGCGTTGCCTTGGCGATGCCCCCGGTTCGGGGCATGACCTTGTCCGACCAGTCGGACGATTCTGTATGGAAAAGCCGCATCCCGCCGACTTTCAGAAACGGCAGGATGGCGATCCCCATGACGATAATGCCGATGCCCCCCATCCACTGCATGATTCCCCGCCAGAGCTTGAGTCCGTCGGAGAGGCCGTCAATGCCTACCAGTACCGTCGAGCCGGTTGTGGTGATAGCAGACACTGACTCAAAGACGGCGTTGGTAAAGCTGAGTTGCGGGGCGCCAAGCACCAGCGGAAGGCTGGCAAAGCCACTGATGCTGACCCAACTCGCAGCCGTCAGGATGAACATCTGCCAGGGTTTTAGTTCGAGGGTGGCGCGATAGGTAAGCAGCCAGGCGCTCGCCACGGCGGCAAGTACCAGCAGCACCGACACCCCGAAGGCCAAGGCATCGGGGTCGCGTTCGACCAACAGCACCGCCAGCGGTACCATCATGAATAATGCAAGAATCAGCCAAAGCACCGATAGTACTTTGACCACGGGAGCCCATTGGCGATAGGTGTGTCGGCTGCGATAAACCCAGGGCGTGAGGTATGCCATTTCTTAGCTCGCTAGTTAATCGTTTTTAGCATGGCTTATCACATCACGAACTCGTATAAAAAGTCCGTAAAAATCGTCATTTATTCTTGGTGTCTCGCAGTGACACGAACCTGCTTTACTTGTCGCTTTAGGATGCCGTAATGGTTGCCTGCGTCGCGAGTTTCTTCATAGCTGTCGATTATTGAGGAGAGCTGTTGCTAACCCGAGATACGTAGATCGGTGCCATCTGGTATTTTCAGGCGTAGTCTCAGGAGTATTGCGAGGGGCTAGATGCGCTTCGCACATGCAAAGCGCAGCCACAGCTAATCATATTGCAACAGTGCAACACCATAATAGCGTTGAGGTAACGCTTGAAGGTTTTTTGTAGTAAAATTACACGAAATATTGCGTATAATACCTTTTTTCAGATAGATTTTAGGTAATCTAACAACATTAGATCATCTAATGGTCAACAGGAGCTGAGATGAGCCCGTCACCTGCTTCCCAGGGTGCCCCGTTGGGCGATCCGAATAACGCCATCGACCTAGCGCTGTTTGGCGCGCTGGGCGATTTGGCGATGCGCAAGCTGTTTCCTGCGCTCTACCACCTCGACCGTGAAGGATTAATGCCCGAAAGCACGCGCATTCTGGGGTTGGCACGCCAAGAGCATGAACCCGATGCGTTTCGTCAGTTGGTTAGCGGTGCGCTGCAAAAACGGTTAAAAAAGGATGAGCAGGATAAAGAGAGCATGGAGCGCTTTCTAGATCGCCTCGATTACTTGAAGCTGGATTTCACCAGCGTGGAAGGCTTTGATGCCGTTCGACAATGGCGTGAGGGTTCGCCGCGCCCGATGGTGGTCTATCTGTCGGTGGGCGCTAAAATCTACGGCGATATCTGTCGAAACCTTCAGCAAAGCGGCAGCCTGGATGATGCCACGCGCGTCGTGGTGGAAAAGCCGATCGGTTTCGATCTGGCGTCTTCCGAGGAGATTAATGACGCCATTGGCGACGTCTTCCCCGAGTCGCGGGTGTATCGCATCGATCATTACCTGGGCAAAGAAACCGTTCAGAACCTGATTGCATTGCGCTTTGCTAATCCCTTGTTCGGCACCCAGTGGAACCAGAACCATATCTCCCATGTGGAAATCACCGTGGCCGAAAAAGTCGGCATTGAGGGCCGCTGGGGGTATTTCGACGAAGCCGGTCAGCTGCGCGACATGGTGCAGAACCACCTGCTGCAGTTGCTCTGCCTGATTGCCATGGACCCGCCCTCGAATCTGGACGCCGACGCCATTCGCGACGAAAAGGTCAAGGTGCTCAAGGCGCTCAAGCCGTTTACCGGCGAAGCCCTGGGTCGCGATGTGGTGCGCGGCCAGTACACGGCAGGCACCAGCGACGGCCAGCAGGTGCCGGGCTACCTGGAAGAAGAGGGCGCCAACACCGAGAGCCAGACGGAAACCTTTGTGGCGATGAAAACCGAGGTCGCCAACTGGCGCTGGGCGGGCGTGCCGTTCTATCTGCGTACCGGTAAACGCATGCCGGAGAAGCTGTCGCAGATCGTGATCCACTTCCGCCAGCAGCCGCACTATATCTTTGACCCGGATCAGCGCAATATCGCGGCCAACAAGTTGATCATCCGCTTGCAGCCGGAAGAGGGTATCGCGCTCCAGGTATTGACCAAGGACAGCGGCCTGGACAAAGGCATGCGCCTGCGCCCCGGCCCGCTGCATCTGGATTTCAACAACGCCTTCCCCAAATCGCGCATTCCCGATGCCTACGAACGGTTGCTGCTGGAAGTCATGAAAGGCCAGCAGTACCTGTTCGTGCGCCGTGACGAAGTCGAGCACGCCTGGCGCTGGTGCGATCAACTGATTGATGGCTGGAAGGCCCGGGAAACCCCACCGCGGCGTTATCCGGCAGGTTCCTGGGGGCCGGTCGCCTCCATTGCCATGATTACCCAGGATGGTCGCAGCTGGTACGAGGATTATTAACATGAGCGATGCACGCACACAGCTTGCCGAACAGCTGGCCGAGGCCGTTTTTCAAGCCTTGAACGACGACTTGGAACACCAGGAAAACGCCTTGTTGGTGGTCTCCGGCGGCTCGACGCCAGTCCCCTTTTTCAAAGCCCTGGCGGCCAAGCCGCTGCCCTGGGAGCGGGTGGAGATCACGCTGGCGGACGAGCGTTGGGTGGATGCACAGAGTGATGACAGCAACGCGAAACTGGTCCGCGAGCACCTGCTTCAGGGGGCAGCGGCGGCGGCCCATTTTGAACCCTTGACCAGCGATGCAGGCACTCCTGAAGAAGGCGTGCCTGATGTCAGCGAGCGTGCGCTATCGCTTAGCTGGCCGGCAAGCGTGGTGATTCTGGGAATGGGCGGCGACGGCCATACGGCCTCGCTGTTTCCTGACAGCCTGGAGCTTGGCCTGGCGCTCGCCACGGAGGAGCCGCTGGTCGCCGTGCGAACGCCCAGCCAACCGCAGCCACGCATCACGTTTTCGGCAGACCGGCTGCATCAGGCGCGCCGTCACATTTTACATATTACCGGCGACGATAAGCGGGCCGTGTTGGCCAAGGCACTGAGCGGGGACGACATGCGTCAACTGCCCATTCGTGCCTTTCTATCCTGCCCCTTGGCGATTTACTGGGCGCCTTAGCGCCAGGTTTTACAGATAATAATTTGCTTGGAGAATCACGCATGACCATCGATAAACAGCTGCCGTCGACGCGCACCGCAGAGCTGGACAGCATTTGCCTGAAAGCCGAAGTGATCCCGGTGATTACCATCGACCGCTTGGAAGACGCCGTGCCATTGGGCCGTGCCCTGGTCGAAGGTGGCCTGACCGTGCTGGAGATTACCCTGCGGACCGAGTGCGCGCTGGACGCCATCAAGCGCATGAAAGACGCCCTGCCCGGGGCGAGTATCGGCGTAGGCACGGTATTGACTCCTGCCCAGTATCGCCAGGCCGAGCAGGTCGGCGCTGACTTCGTGGTAACCCCAGGAGCGACCGAGGCGCTTTATCGCTACGGCGTGGAAAGCCCGGTGCCGATGCTGCCTGGCGTATCCACCATTTCGGAGCTGATGACCGGCTGGCAGTACGGCTATCGTCGGTTCAAGTTCTTCCCCGCCGAATCCAGCGGTGGCTCAAAAGCGATCAAGGCGTTTGGCGCGCCGATTCCGGAAGCACGCTTCTGCCCGACTGGCGGTATCACGGTGGATAACGCTGAAGAGTACCTCAAGCTGCCGAACGTCATGTGCGTGGGCGGCTCCTGGGTCACGCCCAAGGCGATGGTCGAGGCGGAAGACTGGGACGGCATCCGCGAACTGGCCCGCCAGGCCGCCGAACGCTTCCACCACTAACCTGAATCGCCCCGGACTTGCGCCGGGGCTTTTTTACTCAAGCGTCAGTAACGGATCGGCGAGGCCATGAACGCCTACGTTGGCCTTGAATAACCCGCCTGCCAGCGGCTCTTCGCGGCGCTGTGCGTCGCTGAATCCCTCCTGCGCCGTGGTGATATAGAGCGTTTCAAGGCCAGGGCCTGCAAACGCCGGGCAGGAGGGCTGGCTGACCGGCACATGCACTTCGTCAATCACCTGACCCGCGGTATCGAGCCGCACGACCTTACCCGCGCCCCAGAGGGCAAGCCACAGGCAGCCTTCGCTGTCGATCACCGCGCCGTCCGGGTTGCCTTCAAGCGCCGTGAAGTCCGCCCAGGCAACCGGTTCGCCCACTGGCCAGCCTTGGCTATCCAATGCCCAGCGCATCACGATGCCGGTGGCTGTGTCGGTAAAATACGCCGCGTCACCCATGGGTGAAAAGCAGACGGCATTGGGAATGGTCAGCCCGCTGCGCAGCCGAGTCAGCTCCCCACGATGCAACCGATAGAGGCTGCCCGCTTCGGATTCGGCGGTCTTGCCCATGGTGGAAAGCCAGAGGCTGCCGTGGCGGTCCACGCGGGCATCGTTGCTGCGCGTAACGGGGTTGTCGGCTTCAAAGTCGGCAAAATGCTCAAGGCGTTGCGTCGCCGGATTCAACAGGCTCAGGCTGTGCTCGCCGACCAGCATTAGTCGGCCATCGTTCAGTGGTGTGGCGAGCGATACCCTTTGCTCAAGCGGGTAATGGCCATGCTCGCCGTTTTCAAGTGACAGCCAGTGAAGGCATTTGCCCAGAATATCGCACCAGTAAAGCCGTCCGCTCCCGGCGTCCCACTGGGGGCCTTCGCCCAGCTCGCAGCGGCAATCCACCGCCAGTTCCGCCATCTTGTTGTGATTCATAAACGATCTCCTGCGGCTTGCCAGGCGTCTACCAGCGCCTGGGCCTGCTTGCCGACTTGCTGAGGCGTTTGCCCCGGTTGGTAAAGCGCGCTGCCCAGGCCTGCGCCATCCACGCCCGCGGCGCGCCAGGCGGCAAAATTGTCGATACCGATACCTCCCACCGCATATAGCAAGGTGTTAAGGGGCAGCACGGCGCGGACAGCCTTCATGCCCGCGATGCCCACCTGTACCGCCGGGAAGAGCTTTAGCCCGGTCGCACCAGCATCCAGGGCATCAAAGGCTTCGGAAGGCGTCACAATGCCTGGCCAACTGGCCATTGAGAGGCGATAGGATTCTTCAATGACGGCAGGGCGGCAGTTGGGCGAGACGATCAATCGACCGCCTGCAGCATGAACATCACGTACCTGCTCAGCGCTTAATACCGTTCCCGCACCGATCAGCGCCTGGTCGCCAAAGGCGTCCGCCAGGCGCTGGATGCTGGTGAATGGGTCGGGGGAATTAAGTGGCACCTCGATTTGCGTGATGCCCGCATCAAGCAAGGCGCCGCCAACGGCCACCGCATCATCGGGCGTTACCCCACGTAAAATGCCAATTAAAGGCAGTGTCATAGCGCTCTCCTTGTTTAGCTGATGCTTATTACCGGGTGCCTTGGTAGGCGAGGGTCAGTCCTGCCAATACCGCTGTGTCGCCGTCAACGCGCTGGGTGCCGATGTCGAGGGCTTCCAGGGCGAGTGCGTAGCGGTGGTTGAGCGCCTCGTTGCCGATCAGGGTCACGCTTTCCCCGGTTGTCAGCTCGTGGCAGGCACCGGCCAGTTCCAGACCGATCGCCAACCCCGAGAGATGTGCGGCAAACACGGCACCTCGGGCATCACCGCTCGGCAAGGTGTTATCCAGCAAGTCTTGAGCGCGGACGCCGAATAGCCGCTGGCTGAAGCGTTCGGGCGCCTGATAGGTTGCCTTGACCGCTTGGGTAAACGCCTGGCGACAGCTGTCTTGATGCAGGTCGTCCTGCCCTACGGAGTGCTTCAATACGGATTGATGAGCAAGCAATTGATACAGCTCGCCAGTCAAGTAGGTTGCAAACTCGGTAACGGCACCATCGGTTAAGCGTGCCCATTTGGCATGGGTGCCGGGCAGGCAGACAAGGCCGTTAAAGCGGTACGAATCGGCCAGAAGGCCCGCTAACTGGGTTTCTTCGCCGCGCATCACATCGTAGAGATGCGTATTGCTCCCGGACTGACTTAATCCAGGCAGCAAGTAAACCTGCAGGCGAGCGTCGGCGAGAGCCGGCATCACCGCGCCACGAGAGAGTTGATCGAGACGCGTGGGCGTCGCCAGATAAGCGGCCTCCTGCCAGCCCTGCCGTGCGCCCGCCATACCGCATACCATCACAGGCGTTTGGCCGTTATCGGGCAACCAGGCGTCGACGATCCCAAGCAGCTCGGCCTCATACTCGGCGGCGGTCAGCGACAGCATGCCGCGAGGGCTGGAGGCACTCGCCATGACGTGATTCTGGGCATCCATGGCCCAGGCGCGCAGGTTGCTTGACCCCCAGTCCACCGCAATCCACGCTAAAGGATGTGTTAACTCACTCGCGCCCATAGGGCTATCTCCCGGTTAGTCGCTTGGTTTACCACTCGGCAATAGAGCCATCTTCATGGGTCCATACCGGGTTGCGCCAGCGGTGGCCAACGTTGGCGCGCTCTTCAACGAAGGCTTCGTCAATCTCCACACCTAGCCCTGGCCCCTGGGGAATCGCACAGAAGCCGTCTTCAATGCTGAGCGCCGATTTGTCGACCAGATAGTCGAGTACGTCGTTGCCCTGATTGTAGTGAATGCCCATGCTCTGCTCTTGAATAAAGGCATTGTGGCTGACAGCGTCCAACTGTAGCGACGCGGCCAGGGTCAGGGGACCAAGCGGGCAGTGGGGCGCCAGGGCGACATCGTAGGCGGACGCCAAGGCGGCGATTTTAAGCCCCTCGCTGATGCCACCGCAGTGGGAGATATCCGGCTGAATAATGTCGATCATGCCGTCTTTAAGCAGGTCGCGGAATTCAAAGCGGGTATGCAGCCGTTCGCCGGTGGCGAGCGGGTACCCAAGGCCACCGGCAATGTCTTTCAGGCAGGGCAAGTGCTCGGGGGCAACCGGCTCCTCGACGAACATCGGGTGGTAGGGCTCCAGCTCGCGCAGCAGTGCTTTGGCCATGGGGCGGTGCACACGGCCATGAAAATCGATACCAATGCCCACATCCGGGCCGACCGCATTGCGCGCTTCGGCCACCCGGGCGACCGCTTCGTCTACCTTGCGGTGTGAGTCGACGATTTGCAGCTCGGGTGTGCCGTTCATCTTGAAGGCGGTAAAGCCCTTGTCAGCCAGTGCCTTGGCGCCTGCACCCACGTCGCTAGGACGGTCGCCGCCGGTCCAGGCGTACATGCGCATTTTATCGCGCACCGCGCCGCCCAGTAGCTGGTGCACGGGCACACCCAGATCGCGCCCTTTAAGATCCCACAGCGCCTGGTCGATACCCGCAATGGCGCTCATCAAGATTGGCCCGCCGCGGTAAAACCCGGCGCGATACAGCGTGTTCCACAGGTGTTCGATACGGTGCGGGTCCTGGCCAACCAGGTAGTCGGAAAGCTCATGAACGGCAGCCTCGACAGTCGCCGCGCGGCCTTCGATGACCGGCTCGCCCCAGCCGTAGCAGCCTTCGTCGGTTTCGATCTTGAGAAACAGCCAGCGCGGGGGGACTTGCCAGGTTTTCAGTCGGGTAATTTTCATAGGGTCAGATCCTAGTCAGTGGTCGATGGCCGGTTAATTGACGATGCCCAGGTCGATCGCTGTGCGGCGAAGCACTTCCCGCGCGGCGAAAGACGCCGCCTCGGCATCCCGGCGCACAATGGCTTCAAGAACGCGGCGATGCCGTGACAGGCTGTCGTCGAAGGTGTCGGTTCGGTGCTGAGAGCCATGTACCAGGGCCATGATCGAAGGGCGCAACAGGTGTCCCATTTGCCGCCACACCAAATTGTGGCTGGCCTGGTAGGTGGCATCGTGAAACATGACGTCGTACTCGGCGTGCTGGGCGCGAGCGGCGGCTGACTGGGCAGTTTTCTGCATGCCTTCAAAGGCGGCTTCCAGCCGGGCGATATCGTCCGCATCGGCCGCTTCGGCGGCAAGGCCCGCCACGACGGGCTCGGCCGAAAAGCGAAACGCATAGATGGCGCGCGTGAGCTGCGGGTCGAGGTCGGTAAGCCCCGTCATCCATTCGCTCATCAGCGGATCCAGCAGGTGCCAGTCGCTCATTACGCGGACTTGCGTGCCACGCCCGGCGGTACGGTCTAAAAGACCAGCGGAGGTCAAGCGGGCCAGCGCATTACGCACCTGATTACGGCTCACATCGAAGTGCGTGCCGATGTCCATTTCCTTGGGGAAGATGTCACCCGGCTGCCAGTGGCCTGCCAGCAGGGCTTGGGCGAGTAAACGGGCTAATTGTTCAGCGCCGCCCTGGTGGGCCGGTAGAGCGTCCAGCGGCATCAGTGATCTCTTATCTTTTATTGGATGTAGTCTATTCTAGTAAATGTCTGACATTTAAACAAGTCGTGCCATGGGCGTCTCTAGCGGCCGATGAAGACGTCTCCAATCAAAAAAGCCCACACCAGCTTGCAACAGATGTGGGTCAATAATGGTTAGCCAGTCAAAGAAGTACCGTGGTTTAGCATTCAATTTTGGAAAGTAATCTGTCATTACCCCGTCATCTCTCCTCGATAACGTATCTGAAAAACCAATGGAGAACATGATGCGGAAAAAACTATTACTTACGAGCGTAGCGTGCATGGCGGTTTTAGCATCCTTTGCTCAGGCTCAGGCTCAGGCTCAGGCTCAGGCTCAGGCTCAGGCTCAGGCGCTAGGCGGATTGGCGTTTTCTGACACCACGCCCATTGCCCAAAACATGACCGCAACAGATGAGTTCACTATCGTGGGTGAAGAAGACTTGATGGCGATGAATGCCATCAATGCAGAGGGTTCGGTAAGAGCCATCGTTGAAATACCCGCGGGCACATCGGCGAAATGGGAAGTCAGTAAAGATGATCCCAAAGCGGTTTACTGGGAGTATAAAGACGGTGAACCGCGCGTCGTGAATTACCTAGGCTACCCCGGTAATTATGGCGCTATTCCAGGCACTGCTTTGCCAAAAGAGTTGGGGGGTGATGGTGACCCACTGGATGTGATTGTGCTGGGCCAAGCCGTTCCACGAGGTGAAATTGTCGACGTGAACGTTATTGGTGTTCTTAAAATGCTGGATGACGGAGAGCAAGACGACAAGCTCATTGCCGTTCTCGCTCAGGATTCACCTTTTGCAAATATTGAAAACATGACACAGTTGGACCGCGAGTATCCAGGTGTCAGTCAGATCATTGATTTGTGGTTTGCCAATTACAAAGGGCCTGACGGTGGTATGGAAGGGCTAGGGTTTGAAGATGCGGAATCGGCTAGATCGGTGTTAGAAGCCGCTGCGGAAAACTTTACAGCCACGCAATAACGACCACATCCCAGTCATCGGGAGTTGTGGCTTTCAGCTTATCATTGCGACTGCCTCACTCACATCGGTGACCGTCCAGCGGTCACCGAACTATATAGCTATTAACTGTTGCGCAACGTTTCGATATCGGTGTGGGTGGGCAGCGCTGAGTAGGCGCCGGGACGCGTGACGGCGTGAGCGCCACAGCGGCAGGCGAGGTCCACCGCGCGGGAGAGGAAGTCAATATCCTGGTGCCAGCCTTCCTCGATACCGTGCTGTGACAACTCGGCCAGCAGGCCGCCGATGAACGCATCGCCACCGGCGGTGGTGTCCACGGCGTCAACCCTGGGGGGCGCGATGGTCTGATCGAGACCCGCGCCCTTGAGGGCGACGCTATTGGGACCGTCGGTTACCAGCATGACTTTCACGCCCGCGGCAAGGCGCTCTGCTATCCAGGCGTCTTGGGGGTGATCGCCGCGCAGGTAATCAAGTTCGTCGAGCGATACCTTGACCAGCTCGGCGCTATCCAGCAGTTGCGTCACCAATCCCATATCCGCTTCGCCTTCTGGCCAGAGGTTGTGGCGCAGGTTGGCATCAACGCTAACCAGGCAACCTGTGCGTTTCGCCATGGTCGCCATGGCCAGCGTCACGTCGGCGATTTCCGGGTCGGTCAGGCTATTGCTGCACAGGTGAAGAATCGCGGGGTTCTCGAAAACGCCCTGGGGGAGGTGTTCAAGACGATAGAGCAGGTCGGCGGCAGGTGGGCGGTAAAAGTCAAAGGTACGCTCACCGTCGCTGTCCCGGGAAACAAATGCCAGCGCCGTACGTGCTTCTTGGGTGAGCACCACGCCCTGGGTGTCCACGCCGTGGTGCTGTAACTCACGGATGATGAAATGCCCAAAGGTATCGTCACCCACCATGCCCAGAAACTGGCTGGGGGCGCCCAGCCTTGCGCAGGCAACCGCCACATTGGCGGGGGCGCCGCCAGCGTAAGGCGTGAAGGTTTCGGGGCCGGATGCGTCACCCAGGCGGCTAGACAGCATGTCGACGAGGGCTTCGCCAAAGGCAATTATCGGCGTCATCATGGGGTCCTTGTGATTATTGGTCAGATGGAGAGGAGATACACCTACGCGACGCAGTGGCCGCGAGCAGCTTCGAGCAATGCGTACCAATCTTCTCTGGGCAGCGTGTCGGGGCCTTTGAGCATATCGGCAATGCGATCGGATTTCACGCTACCGACCACTGGCACTGGTCGATGGGGCAGGCTACGCAGCCAGGTAAGCGCCAGAGCGCCTGGGGTGCTGGTGTGTTCCTCGGCGAGCCGCCCAAGCGTGTGATTGACTTCACCTTGCAGTAGCTTGCCGCCCGCGAGCGGCGACCAGGCCATCGGTGCGTGGCCGTCGGCACATAGGTCGTCGAAGCTGCCGTCGAATAGCGGCGTGCTATGGGCAATGGAGAGCTCGATTTGATTGGCGCGCAAAGGCTGGTGCATGGCGTTTTGTAATCTGCGCCACTGACTGGGCAGGTGGTTGGAAACGCCAGCAGCGCCAATTTTGCCTGCTTCGATGGCCTTGTCCAGGGCACGTCCGGTGGCCTCGGCATCCATTAACAGGTCGGGGCGGTGAATCAGAAAGTGATCGATACGCTCGACGCTCAAGCGGTCTAGCGCGTCGTCGATCGCCCGGTTTAGGTAGGCCGGGCTGGCGTTATAGTGCTTCACCTTGCCGTCCCCCGGGGTCGGGTTATCGTTGGCGATACTGGCTTTCGTTACCACGTGAAGCTGTTTGGCAAGCGCGGGGCGCGCGCGCAGTGCCTGGCCAAACAGCGTCTCGCCAGCACCGTTGCCGTAGATGTCAGCGTGGTCAAACCAATGCAGGCCCTGCTCGAGTCGTGCCTCTATCCAGTCAGCCAGGTGGTTGGCCTGATGCATCTCGGTGGTTTCGTGGAGACGCATCATGCCAAGGACAAAGGGCACGTCGAAGGTTGGCGCGGGCATAGGGAGGTTCCTGTTGGTGGGCTTAAAACACTTCTTCGTTGTGCAACGCCTCAGCGGCACCCAGCAACCCTGTCCAGGGATGGGTGACCACCCAAACGGGGATGTCGGCGTTATAGGCGTCCATGCGACCCTTGTTGACAAAGGCCTCGCGCAGTTGGCTTGTCGGCAGCCAGTCAAGAAGGCGTGGCAAGATTCCGCCGCATAGGTAAACGCCACCTCTGGCGCCCATGGTCAGCGTGGCATCGCCACATACATCGCCGAGGATTTTCAGGAACCGTAACAGCGTGGCGGTGGCGATCGAGTCGCCCTCGTTGGCTGCCTGGGTCACCTCCGCGGGGGAGGTGCAGCGGGGTGCCTGATCGTCGAGCGCGCAGTGGGCCTGATAGAGCTCGAGTAAGCCTTGGCCACACAGAATGCGCTCGACGCTAACACGTTGGTGGCGCTGTAAAAACACGTCAAGCAGCGCGCGCTCGGTGGCATCGGTGGGCGCGAAGGTGACGTGGCCACCCTCGGTAGGCAGCGGTATCCAGGCATGCTGGCCGGGGAAGACACCGGCTACGCCAAGCCCCGTGCCGGGGCCAATCACTAGGCGGGTGGAATGTGCCTGGCCGTCACCGGCCTGAACCGCGACGAGGTCATCGGCCGTCACGTGGGGCACGCCCAGGGCCTGAGCAGTAAAATCGTTGATAACCTTGAATAGCGACAGGTTCAGCGTTTCGCGAACCTCGCGCTTCATGAAGTCCCAGTGGTTGTTGGTCATCTTCACCCGCTCAGCGTGAACCGGGCAGGCAAACGCCAGGCATGCCTCGCGAGGGGCGTTGTCACCGGTCGCCCCCACTCGGGTCAGGTAGTCCTGAATCGCCTCAATAACGCCTGGGTAGTCGGCGCAGGGGAGATTGATAATATCGTGCGGGGTGATGTCGCCTGGCGTCACCAGCGCCAGGCGTGCATTGGTCCCGCCGATATCGCCGATCAAGGCTGGTCGCATCAGGCGTCCTCTTCGAAGATCTGACCTTGCTGGCGGGCGAGATCGTCGGCTTCGAAGCCGCCAAAGACACCTGCGCCTTCCTCGCCGCGCATGGCCAAGTGGCGGAAGCCTGAAAACAACTCGCGACCCAGGCCAACGTGGTAGTGGTCAAGATTGCCGATGGCCAGTTCACGCTGCCCCCAGGTGACAGGGTCTACCTTGGCGTCGAGCGTGCCGGCGTTGGCATCCAGGCGGACGATGTCGCCATCGCGGAGTTTCGCCAGCGGGCCGCCGTCCAGGGCCTCCGGGCTCATGTGAATGGAAGCCGGTACTTTGCCCGATGCGCCCGACATGCGCCCGTCAGTCACCAGCGCCACTTTATAGCCACGATCCTGTAGCACACCCAGGAACGGCGTCAGTTTGTGCAGTTCCGGCATGCCGTTGGCTTTGGGGCCCTGGAAACGGACGACCACGATCACGTCGCGATCCAGGTCGCCGGATTCGAAGGCCGCTTTCATCTCGTTCTGATCTTCGAAGATCTTCACCGGCGCTTCCACCACGCGGTGCTCTTCGGTAACCGCCGAAACCTTGATCACGCCCCGGCCCAGGTTGCCTTTCATCACCGTCAGGCCGCCGGTGGGCGCAAAGGGCGATGAAACCGGGCGTACAACGTCTTCGTCGAGGCTTTTTTCAGGACCTTCGTGCCAGACGACCTTGCCGTCTTCCAGGAAGGGCTCCTGGGTGTAGGCGGTCAGGTCGGTACCGAACACGGTGGGAATATCGCCATGGAGCAGGCCAGCGCCCAGCAGCTCGCGGAACAGGTAGCTCATGCCGCCTGCTGCCTGGAAGTGGTTGATGTCTGCCTGGCCGTTGGGATACACCTTCATCAGGCTGGGCGTGACCGCGGAAAGGTCGGTGAAATCGTCCCAGTTCAGGGTAATGCCTGCCGCTGCTGCCATGGCGATCAGGTGCATGGTATGGTTCGTGGAACCGCCGGAGGCGAGTAGCCCGACGACGGCATTGACGATAGCACGCTCGTCGATCTGCTTATAGAACGGGCGGTAGTCACCGCCAGGCTCGGTGTTGCGGATCGCCTGCTCGGTCGCGTAGCGGGTCAGGGCTTCGCGCATTTCGGTGCCAGGGTTGACGAACGAAGTGCCCGGCAGGTGCAGGCCCATCACTTCCATCATCAACTGGTTGGAGTTGGCCGTGCCGTAGAAGGTGCAGGTGCCAGGGCTGTGATAAGACTCGGATTCCGCCTCCAGCAGCGCATCGCGGCCCACCTTGCCTTCGGCGTAAAGCTGGCGAATACGCGCTTTTTCCTTGTTGGGCAGGCCGCTGGGCATGGGGCCTGCCGGCACGAACATCGCGGGCAGGTGGCCGAAGCGTGCGGCACTGATAAACAGCCCGGGGATAATCTTGTCGCACACGCCCAGGTAAAGTGCCGCATCGAACATGTTATGGGAAAGGCCCACGGCGGCGGCCATGGCAATTACATCCCGTGAGAATAGCGACAGCTCCATCCCCGGCTGGCCCTGGGTCACGCCATCGCACATCGCCGGTACGCCACCGGCAAACTGGGCTGTGGACCCCATCGCGCTGGCTGCGGCTTTGATAGTGGCCGGGAAGGTTTCGAATGGCTGGTGGGCCGACAGCATGTCGTTGTAGGCCGAAATGATCCCCAGGTTGGCGCTATTCATCAGCTTGAGGGAATTTTTGTCCTGCGGGTTGCAGGCAGCAAAGCCGTGGGCCAGGTTACCACAGGAGAGCTCGCCGCGATGCACGCCGCGCTTGTGCTGATCGGCCATGCGGCGCTCATAGAGGGCGCGCCGTTCGGCAGAACGCTCACGTATGCGTTGGGTAACCTCGGCAACGGTGGGATTTAAAGGGGCGTGTGTTGAGCTCGGCATAATTACCTCTGCATGGTAGAGACGGTGAGTCAAACCTGTAGTTATTTTACATTTTTTGGTGGCGATAGGAGAGACTTTACGGCAATAAAATTGCTATTTGTAGTTTTATTACCCTAATTGATGACAACTATCGCTCTGAACAACCGGGGCTAAAGAGGGCTGGCTGATCGTGGCGGTCAGTGCCCGCTTGCCAAGTTTAAACCGCAAGTATAGCAGGCCTGCATTTGCTACCATTCCCCCTTCCTTTATGTTGAACGCTTTGGAGCCACCATGCCCCCCGATGTTGCCCCGTCGATGATCGCGCGTATCGTGCCGGTAGACGCTTGCGCAGGTGAACGTGCGCGTGCCTATCTTGATACGCTCACCAAACCGCCGGGCAGCCTTGGAAAGCTAGAAGCGCTCGCGGTTCAGCTAAGCAGCATTACCGGTGAGCTAATGCCCAGGGTAACGCCGCCCGGCGTGCTGGTGTTCGCCGCCGACCACGGTGTGGCGGCAGAAGGCGTGTCGGCGTTTCCCCAGGCCGTGACCGCCCAGATGGTCGCCAACTTCGCCAGCGGTGGGGCGGCAATTAATGTGTTTGCCCGGCAGATTGACGCCCATGTCGAGATCGTGGATGTGGGCGTGGCGTCTAACTTGACGATGCCTGGCGTGACCCACGCCAAGGTGCGTCAGGGTACGGCCAATATGGCACTCGAAAATGCCATGCAACCTGAGGAAGCCCAGGCGGCGATTGAGGTAGGCGTGGCCGCCGTGGAGCGGGCTCGGCAGGCAGGTGCTAAATGCCTCATCGTCGGCGAAATGGGGATTGCCAATACCACCGCCAGTAGCGCCATGCTGGCGGTGTTGGCCGGCACCCCGGTGGCCCAGGCAGTCGGTGCCGGGACGGGTATCAATAGCGTCCAGCAAGCGCATAAGGTGGCGGTAATCGAACGCGCTATTCAGGCACGCCAGGCCGACCCCGATGACCCTTTAGACGTACTTGCGAAACTCGGCGGGCTGGAAATTGCTGCCATGGTGGGTGCTTATCTAGCCGCAGCGGTTCACCGGCTGCCCGCCGTTGTGGATGGCTTTATCGCCACGGTGGCAGCGCTTGTGGCGTGCCGCCTATGCCCGGCGGTGCGAGGTTATCTGGTGTTTGGCCACCGCTCGGAAGAGCCCGGCCACGCCACGGCCCTGGAGGCACTTGACGCCCAACCGCTGCTGGCGCTGGGCATGCGGCTGGGTGAAGGCAGTGGCGCGGCGCTGGCATTCCCGCTGCTCCAGGCGGCTGCCGGGATGCTCAATGAGATGGCGACCTTCGCCGATGCAGGCGTTAGCGACAACAACTCCCAATGATGCCGTTCAGCGACTATTTTCCTGCCATGCTGGTTTGGGTGACCGTGGCGATCGTGATTGACCTGATCGTCGGTGATCCGCGATCGCTGCCGCACCCCGTGGTGATCATCGGCCGAGCCATCAGTGCGCTGGAAAAACGTTGGAACCAGGGCGCCGCCAAGCGTCGATGGCGGTTGGGGTTTTTACTCACCGCCGTTATCGTGCTGGGGACCTTTGGCGTTGCGTGGCTGGTGCTGGCACTGTTGAGCGCGCTGCACCCATGGCTTGGCGTTGTCGCCGAGATAGGGCTGTTAGCCACGACGCTGGCGATTAAAGGGCTGGCGGAGGCAGGGCGTGCCATTGCCGTTCCGCTTGCCAAAGGCGATTTGCCTGCTGCTCGGCAAGCGCTGGCCATGATAGTGGGGCGCGATACTCAGGGCCTGGATGAAGCCGGGATCACCCGCGGGGCGGTGGAAACCGTGGCGGAAAATACCGTCGATGGCATTACCGCACCGCTGTTTTTTGCCCTGATCGGCGGTGCCCCCCTGGCGCTGGCGTACAAGGCGGTGAATACTCTGGATTCGATGGTCGGTTACCGCAACGCACGCTATAACGAGTTTGGCTACGCCTCGGCCAAGCTGGATGACGTGGCCAACTGGCTGCCAGCACGCTTGACGGCCTTGTGTCTGTGGCTTGCAGGGCTGTTGCTCAGCGTTTCAGGCGTTTTACGGTTGCGCTGGCGGGGCGCTTTGCGTGACACCTGCCGCGAGGCGCCCCGCCACCCAAGCCCCAACGCCGGCTGGCCGGAAACCATGGTGGCTTGTTTGCTCGGCGTACAGTTAGGGGGCACTAATTTCTATCAGGGTGTTGCCTCTCATCGTGCGACGCTGGGCGAGCCGTTGGAGGCGCTGCACGTTGCCCATATCGACGCAACGATTCGCTTGATGCACGGTGGCTGGATGCTGTTTATGTGGCTGTCAGCTGTCTTGATGGTTGGGCTGAGTTTGATTCTTCCGAGGCTTTTATGAGCATACCCGAATGGCCCAGCCACGGCGGGCAGTCCGAGGCGTTATTAGCACACTTCGGCTTGCCACCAGGGCACCGGCTGTACGACTTTAGCGCCAATCTGAATCCCTTGGGGCCCCCCGCCTGGGTACGCGACTGCTTGACCCAACAGCTGGCTGGCCTTGAGCACTACCCGGCGCCGGACTATTCCGTTGCCCGTGAGGCCATCGCCAGCCATCACCAGCTTCAGCCCGAACAGGTGCTGCTGACCAACGGTGGCGCTGAGGCGATTTTTCTTGCCGCCGCGCTACACGCTTGGCAGCGGGCGGCGATTATGACGCCAAGCTTTGGCGAGTACGCCCGAGCGTGTTGCGCCCATCGGCTTTCAGTCACTGAGATCGCACTGCCTGCACCGCACTTTGCCCTGGATCTTGATGCGCTGTTGGCAGCACTTAATGGTATCGATGTGCTGTTTCTATGTCGGCCCAATAACCCCACGGCGACGCTTATCGATACATCAGTCATGGAGACATTGCTGGATTACACGGCTTGGACGGGCTGCCGGGTGGTGGTGGACGAGGCCTTTGTGGATATGGTCGGCGATACGCATGATGCGGTGTCGCTGGTACCGCTGCTGGATCGCTACCCGCATCTGATGCTGCTGCGCTCAATGACCAAGTTTTATACGCTGCCAGGGCTACGGCTAGGCTATATGCTGGCGGATACGGCCACGATTCAAGCAGCACAGACCCACCAGCCGCCCTGGAGCGTGAACCACCTGGCAGCGGAGCTGGTAGCGCCGTTGCTGGCGGACGGTGCCTTCACCCGGCGCACCCAACGCTGGTTAGACAGCGAGCGTCCATGTATGACCCAAGCGCTTAGCGAGCTGGGGCTGGACGTTGTACCCAGCAAGGCCTGCTTTTTCCTTACCCGCCCGGGTACCGAGCAGCGCGCCGCAGGCGTCTCCAGCGATGTGCTATTTGAGCGACTGCTACACGAAGGCATACTGGTGCGCCATACCCACAATTTTGCCGGGCTCGGCGGCGACTGGCTCCGTGTGGCCCTGCGCGACAAGCCTGACAATCAGCGGTTATTGAATGTATTAAAAAAGGTACTGCATGATTGTCTTCGTTAGCGGCGGGGCGCGTTCCGGCAAAAGCAACATCGCCGAGCAGCGGGTGCTGGACTTGGCAGCCAGTTCAACCTGTTACTATCTAGCTACTGCAGACGTATATGACGACGAGATGGCCGCGCGTGTTGCTCGTCATCGGCAATCCAGGGGCGCGCAGTGGCTGACGTTGGAAGCGCCGTTGGCCATTGATCGAGCACTGCAAAAAGTGCCTGATGGCAGCAGCGTGCTTTTGGACTGCCTGACCCTCTGGGCGAGCCAGGTACTGTATGCCAGTGAGCTTAGCGAAGACGAAGGCTTGGCGTTACTGGCAGGCGCCCTCGCAGATGCCCAGGCGCGCCGCGTGCATCTAGTGATTGTCTCTAACGATATCAACGAAACGTTACCGCCCAGCGATGTCGAAACCTGGCGCTACCTGGCCTTTCTTCAGCGTGCCCACCGCAGGGTGGCGGCAGAGGCGGGTTCGGTGCTGGAAGTGGTCGCGGGTTGTGCCATCGAGTGGAAAAACGACGGGAAGTTGATGTGAAAGAACGTACTGTAAAAGAACGTACTGTAAAAGAACACGCGGTGAAAAACGTTCTGTTCGGTCTCTTGCTCGCACTGCAGTTTTTGACCCGAATCCCGATCCCTGTCGCTTGCCCCTGGACGCCTGCAACCCGGCGCTGGGCGGTGCGTGCCTATCCTCTGGTCGGCTTGCTCATCGGCAGCGTGTTGGTGCTGGTGGCATTCGCCATGCAAAACGTCCCCACGCCGATGACCGCGCTGGCGCTGCTTAGCCTTTGGGTCGCGCTTTCCGGTGGGCTGCACCTGGATGGCGTCATGGACATCGCCGATGCGCTGGGCAGCAATCAACCCTTGGAACGCCGCTGGGCAATCATGAAGGACCCGCAAATCGGCAGTTTCGGCATGCTGGCGCTGGTGTTTCTACTCGCCTGGAAAGGCGTGTTGCTGTGGGCATTACTTACCTATCAAGCGCCGCTCTGGTGGCTGCTGGTGGTGCCCGCGCTCGGGCGCTGGGCAGGTGTGGCATTGCTGGTGCTGACCCCTTGCGCCCAGCCTAAGGGCTTGGCCTGGAGCTGGCAGCAGTCGCTTAGCGGCCAGGATGTGGCGCTGGCGCTGGTACCGCTGGCGGTGATAGCCCTGCTGGCACCCACACTGGTGGTGATGCTGCTGACGGCCTGCGTTTTTGTGGGACTTATGCGCTGGCTTATGCTGCGCCTGTTTAATGGCATCAACGGTGACATGGTCGGTGCCACCATCGAAGGAGGAGAGCTTTGGTTACTGATCTTAGTGTGGAGCTGGTGGCAGTTCGCCACGGTATCACCGCCTGGAATCTAGAGCGCCGTTACCAGGGCCAGCGCGATATTGCGCTGCTGTTTCCTGAGGCTGAAGAGGGCTTGATCGCACTGCGCGACGCAATGGTGGATGAGCGTTTTGATGCCATTTACTCAAGCGACTTGAACCGCTGCCAACAGACGCTTGAGTGGATCCAGACGGCAAAAGAGGGCGTGTCGGTTGCGCTGGAGCCGCGTCTGCGCGAACTCGATTTTGGCGACTATGAAGGCAAGGTCTACGACGAACTAAAAGATTTGCCCCATTACCGCGCCTGGATCGACAGCGTCGGCGAGCTGCAAATCCCTGGCGGTGAATCCGCCGCCCAACTGCGCACACGCCTGGAGGCCTGGTTGCATGATGTAGCCGTGAATGCCCGGCAAGACGGCCAGCGAAAGATTCTAGCGGTCACTCATGGTGGTGTGATTCGCGAACTGCGCCGTCGTTTTGAAACCCTTCACTTCTGGGATGGCTCAGTGAGTCAGGCCCAGGGCAGGCGCTGGACACTCACTTATCAAACCGATGCGAATGGCAAAGGAGATTGGCAATGCAGCTCTTCATCGGCGGTGCCTGCGCTGGTAAACGCGACGCCGTAACGGCTCGCTTTCCCGACGCCGTATGGCATCGCCTCGCACCGGGAAAGCGGCTGGAAGAGTGCCAGCAAGCGCTGGTTGCCGACACTCCGCTGGTGATAACCGGTGTGCTCGAGTGGCTCGAAGCCGCTTTAGCAAACGCGGAAAACGATGCCCTGCGCCAACAGTGGCAGGGCGATATGACACGGCTCTGCCAGCGTGCTGGCGAGCTAAAGGCGCCGCTGATCATTATTGCCAATGACGTTGGCCGAGGTATTGTGCCCATGCAACCCAAGCAGCGCCGCCTGCGCGACCTCAATGGCTGGTTCACTCAAGACGCCACCGCCCAGGCAGACAAGGTTTGGTACGTACGGCATGGATTGGTGCAGTTGATCAAGTAGTTATCCCGGCTTTTTGCCACGCCAACGCTGCCCGCCAACCATCACCAGGTGCAGTGGCAGGTAAACGGCTACCGGCCATATCAAGGCCAGCAGGAGCAGATACAACAACGGGTCGAGGCTGTCTTGAGGTTGGCCAAAGGGGCCGTGTACCCAGTTGATATTACGCTCGGCGTCAGTGAGCAGGTAGGACAACGGCACCACGACCCAGGTCAGCAGGGTCTGCCACAGCAGGGCGCGGCGCGCGTAGCCCAGTTTCGCCACACCGATGCCTGCCACCAGCGGCAGTACGACGTGGTAGAGCGACATGGCCCGCGTCATGGGTGGGTGCTCGGGGTTGAACATGTACTCGGTGCCACCGATGGGGTGTACGCCGGTGAACGCCGCCGTCGCGACGTCAAACGTCCACAGACTACCGACCAGCGCCACCGCCAGCCACTGCATCGACATCAGGGTACGATGCTCCGTCCAAAGCGCCACCAGCAACAGGAAGTTTGCCACGTTGCACAGCCAGAAGAAATTCTGGGGGCCCAGCAGCACTGCATAGCTCGGTGCCCAGATCAGGACCCACAACGAAAAGGCCAGCTTCAGCCAGCGAGGCACACGATGAACCGGAGAATCGGCCATGGTCGTCTCCTTGTTGGCTAGACAAATCAACGTCGCTAGTTCACGGCACCCTTACTTCTCCAGCTCATCCCGCCAGGAATGGCGCGGTGTAAAGCCGACCAGACGACGCGCTTTCTCAATGCTATAGAAGGTCTCGTGCTCGCCCATTTCCCGCTTGGTCGGTACCCCTGAGTAGAAGCGTTCAATCACCTGGGCGTTTGTTAGCCCCACCGATAGATCGTCATTGGCGACGTTGAACACCTGGTAGCCCAGGCCGTCTGTCTTTAGGCAGCAATCGACCATCTGGCCCAGGTCGCGGGCGTCGATGTAGGCGAAGATATTGCGGCGGCGCAGCGCCGGGTTGTCCATGTAGGTCGGGAAATGCTGGCGGTACTCGTGGGGCTCGATAACGTTATTGATGCGCAGGCCGTAGATATCGATACCCGAGCGTGCCTGGAAGGAGCGCGCGGTGACTTCGTTGACCACCTTGCTCATGGCGTAGCTGTCCTGGGGCACGGTGGGGTGCTCTTCATCGACCGGCAGGTAATCCGGTTGCACCTCGCCGTCGGCAAAACATACGCCGTAGGTCGTCTCGCTGGAGGCAAAAATCACCTTGGGAATACCCAGCTTGGTGGCGGCATCCAGTACGTTGTAAGTGCTCAAGGTGTTGATGCGATAGGTCTCGTTGTCCGGCCGGTGCAGGATGGCGGGTATCGCCGCAAAGTGGACAATGGCATCGTAGCGCGGCACGCCGGTGCCCGGTTCCAGCTCGTCCATTCCGGCGTAGGCGTGGCAGGCGTTGAACACCTGGCCAGCATCGGTGAGGTCTGTCTTCAGAGTGGTAATGCCGGGCACGTCGGATGTTGCCCAGTCCAGGTTGGTGACGCGGTGACCCTGGTCGCGAAGATAGGCGGTCGCATGGCGGCCCGCCTTGCCACTGCCACCGGTGAATAGAAGTCGCATAGGTATCCCTTGGTTAATGGTAAGCACCACATCACCTTAGCAAACAACGGCTAACCCCGCTGATTGATCACCTGGCTGTGCGCGTCATGGCTAAATAGCATTGCGAAAACGCATCATCTGGCTGCCGTCGATGGGGTCGGCAAAGATATCGGCGTAGACACCAAAGGTCTGACGTAGCCGGAATGCCGTCAGTACCTCTTTAGGCGGGCCGCTATCCACCAGGCGGCCGCCGTCCATTACGCCGATGCGGTCACACTCCATGGCGTGGTTCAGGTCGTGCAGCGAGATAATCACCGTAACCGGAAGCTGCCTGACCAGCTCAAGGATCGACAGCTGGTGGCGGATATCCAGATGGTTGGTGGGCTCATCGAGCAGCAGAATCTTGGGTTGCTGCGCCAATGCGCGGGCAATATGCACGCGCTGGCGCTCACCGCCGGAAAGCGTGTGCCAAAGCCGGTCGGCCATATGCGCCATATCGACATCGACCAGCGCCTGAACCACGATGGCATCATCTTCAGTTGACCAGGGGCGCAATGCGGTAAGAAAGGGCGTCCGGCCCAGCGCCACTACGTCACGCACGCTAATTCTATCGGTGGTATCAGCCTGTTGCTCGACTAAGGCAATAGACTGTGCAATCGCCCGCTGCTTGAGGTTGTGCAGGGGCTGGCTTCCCATTAGCACCTGTCCTGCTTTGGGTTTGTTCAAGCCTGCCAACAGGCGAAGTAGCGACGTTTTGCCCGAGCCGTTCGGCCCCACCAGGCCAAAGGTTTGGCCGGGCTCGACGGCAAGGTTAATGTCAATCAGTAGAGGCGTGCCATGCACTGACCAATCGAGTTTTTGAGCGGTTAACTGCATTAAGACCTCTTGCCGCGCACGAGAATGAGCGCAAAGGCAGGTGCGCCAATCAGTGAAGTAATCACCCCGATCGGTAGCACTTGGCCGGGGATCAGAGTGCGCGAAAGAATATCTGAGCCAATCAAAAAGACCGCCCCAGCAAGCGCCGTGGCTGGAACCAAACGCGTGTGTTGGCTACCTACGATAAAACGCATGGCATGGGGAATTACCAGCCCAACAAAGCCAATCGCCCCCACAATAGACACCATCACCGCCGTGACCAGCGCCATGGCGATAATCAGCATGCCGCGCACCGGGCGCACCGCGATCCCCATGGAGGCGGCGCTGTCGGCACCGAAGGTAAAGGCATCCAGGGAGTGGCGGTGCCATAGGCAAACCAGTACCCCAAACAGCGCGGCAGGCACCGCCAAGGTCACATCGGCCCAGCGCACCCCGGAAAGATTGCCCATCAGCCAGAACATGATGCCCCGGGCCTGCTCGGCGCTCGCCGACTTGGTAATGATAAAAGCGGTCAGCGCATTGAACAGCTGTGAGCCTGCGATGCCTGCCAGAATAATCGCCCCCGCTGCCTGAACGCCGCGGCCACCCCCCACGCCGCTGTTGGCCGCATGGGCGAGCATCACCACGATACCAAAGGCGAGAAGGGCGCCCACAAAGGCACCCAGGGAGAGCGAAAGCGCCCCCGCGCCAAGGCCAGCGACGGCAACGGCCACCGCGCCGGTAGAGGCCCCAGCGGAAATGCCCATCAAGTAGGGGTCGGCCAAGGGATTGCGCAGCAGCGCCTGAAGCACGACCCCTGCCAGGGCCAGGCTGGTACCACAACAGGCAGCGACCACGGCGCGGCTAAGCCGGTAGTTCCAGATAATGCCTGCATCGATCCGGTCAACCGCATAATCCGCGCCCAGTAGCTGATTGGCGAGCACTTTGAGAATGGTATCAACGGGAATCGGTGTCTCGCCGATGGCGGTGCCCGCGATCAGCGCCACCACGAGCACCAGCGGCGTGATCCATAACCAGCGCAGTGCAAAACCTGCCGTAGATAGCCGCGTTAACGCAATGCTCATTCGTCAAATGCCATTGTCGCTAGCGCCTCGGCCAGTGTTTCAAGGCCGTAAATAGTGCGCATCGTGGCGCTCATGGCGTGGGCATCCATCTCTATGATGTGGTTGTTTTTAACCGCCGTCATTTCACGGGTAACCGGGTCACTGTGCAGAAACTCACGCTTGGCTTCAATGTCGTCGGCAGGAAAGCGACGGCGATCCATGCGAGCGATAACAAGCACATCAGGGTCAGCCCTGGCGATGCTCTCCCAGCCCACCGTGGGCCACTCCTCATCGGACTCGATCACATTGCGAATACCGAGCTTATCCATCATATAGCCCGGTGCGCCCAACTGACCCGCAACAAAGGGGCTAACCCCCAGGTCTGTCGATGAGAACCAGAACGCCGCTGATAAATCGTCCGGTAAATCAAGGCTGTTCGCCAGTGCTATTGCCCGCTCTTCGCGGTCGATAAGGTTGGCTACCAGAGCCTCGCCAGCATCTTGCACATCATAAATCTGTGCTAGTTCGGTGATTCCTTTATAGATTGAATCCGTCGAGAAGGCGGCGGTGCGGGTGCCATCGCCGCCGGTAGAGTTATCCTTGGTGTCGCAGTCGGCGGGCATAATATAGGTATTAATACCCAGCTCATGAAACTGCTCACGGGTGGCGACACTGCCGGTGGGACCCACGTGCCACTCGTATTGTACCGCCACCAGGTCAGGCCGTTTATTGACCACGGCCTCAAAGCTAGGGTCGTCGTTGGCGATCCGCTCGATCGCTTCATTGACCTCAGCAAACTGGGGCAGGACCGGGGTGAACCACACCGAGGTGCCATTCACTCGATCAGCGAGCCCCAGCGAATATAGGATCTCCGTGGCTGACTGGCCTACCGTCACCGTTCGCTCCGGGGGCGACGCCACGCTGATCTCTACACCGCAATTGGTTAGCGTAAGCGGGTAGTCGGTGGAAGCGTAAGCGGCCTGGGCAAGGCCAACAGCGCTCGCGGCGATGGCCGTGGTCAATCTCAACATCATGTACACTCCCGTGCATGATGAGCTCCGTACTCGGACAGAAAACACTGGCCGAGCCACTTCGCTCGATGTAAGCAATATATCGGCAGTTCTCCTGACTGACGGGTCATGGCTAGCTCGCCTTCCCAGACAATGTGTCCAGTGGCATCAAGGAGCATCGCTCGCCGCCTACAGTTGCGGGGGCAGTTCCGTTTCGCGGCAAGCCGCGGCGGATTCTCTATTAAGTTCCGGAGGGAACACCGACACTGGCCATTCTAGGTGGCAGGGGGATAGCGAACAACACAAAGCCTAAGGATCTTATGAAACCCTACCATAAAAGCAATGTTATAACATTATATTACGAAGGCGTGTAAAAATCCAGCGGCACTATTAGCGTCAGCTGATAGACGCCTTCGCAAAGTTAATAGCTTGTAACAAATTGGCCTCGCCGCCATGCCTTCCTCTATACTGGACACCTTTTATATTCCCACTTCTTTATGAATGGTTTTATTATCCCTCAGCTAATTGCCATGAATCATATTCAAGTCTCGCAGCCATCAAATCAGCTGGCGGATATTGTCCGGCTGACGGGCTTGGCCAGCACGGGAGGTGCCGGTGAGTGAGTTTCCCTTTGCGGCGGTGGTTGGCCAGGAAGCGCTGAAAACCGCGCTGATCCTTAATGCCATTAATCCGCGTATCGGCGGGGTGCTGGTGAGTGGGCCAAGAGGTAGCGCCAAGTCGACCTTGGCAAGGGCTCTGGCCGCTATTTTACCTGGCGATAGCGACGGGCAGCGTGCTCCTTTTGTGACTCTGCCCCTGGGCGCCAGCGAAGACAGGCTGGTCGGCAGTCTGGATCTGCAAAAGGTGCTGGCCGATGGCGAAGCCACCTTTCATGCCGGGCTGCTCGCTAAAGCCGACGGCGGCGTGCTGTATGTGGACGAGGTCAATCTGCTGCCGGATACACTGGTCGATTTGCTGCTGGATGTGGCCGCCAGCGGTACCAATATCGTCGAGCGCGACGGTATCAGCCACTCCCATCCGGCGCGCTTCAGCCTGATTGGCACCATGAACCCGGATGAAGGCGAGCTACGCCCGCAGTTGCTGGATCGTTTTGGGCTGTGTATCGACCAGGCCGCGAGCATCAGCGTGGAAGAACGTATCGCCATCGTCCAGCAGCGCGAAGCCTTTGACCGCGACCCTGCGGGGGCGACCCGTGGCTTCGAGGAGGCCCAGGCCGCACTGACCGAGCGGATTCATCAGGCCCAGTGCCAACTGGTGGATGTCATTACCCCGTCATGGGTGTATCACACCATCGCCTCGCGCTGTGAAACCGCCGGTGTGGAAGGGTTGCGAGCCGACGTGACCTGGCATCGCGCCGCTCGTGCCCACGCCGCCTGGCGCGGTGCAAGCGAGGTAGCGCAGCAGGATATCGATACCGTCGAGCCGTGGGTGCTGGACCATCGGCGCACCCAATCGCCCGAGCAAACCCCGCCGTCTTCGCCGCCGAAGGCACCGCCTTCGGGAGGCGAGGGGGGTTCGTCATCAACGACTGGTGCGTCGACCGGTAGGTCACCCGAGCAGCGCGGCGAACAGGGTCAGTGGGGCGCCATGCCGCCCCAGGCTCAGTCAACCATTCAGCAGGCAGCGCCTGAACTGGCGAATACGCCAAACGGTGTTGGTCAGGCGAAAACGGCGGCGACTCCGGCGTCCGGTGAAAAAGGTCAGGTATCAGGCAAGGGACGCTCGCGGACTGAAACGTCTCGTCTGGACGGCTTTGGCACCCTGATCGCCAACCGCGGCCAGTGGCCCTGGCGAACGCTAAAAATGCGCAAGACACAGGCCGGGCAGCCAAGGGCGCACCTGGTACTGCTGGATACCTCCGGCTCCACTCTGGGGCAGCGCCTGCTGGGCCAGGCAAAGGGGCTCGTAGAATCGCTGGTGCGCCAGGCCTACGCGGCACGTGAGCAGGTCGCCGTGGTGGGGTTTGGCAACGGCGGTGTGGTGCCGCTTCTGTCGCGCCGTCGTGCGCCCAAGCGTGTACAAGATGCGTTGGAGGCGGCGACGGGTGGCGGCGGTACGCCGCTGCGCGAGGCGGTGATCGAGGCCAAGCGCCTGATCCATCAGTGGCAACGACGCGAGCCCGGGCTGCACATCCGCACCTATTTGATTACCGACGGCCGTACCCGCGAATCTGTCGCCGACCTCGGCCCGCTGGGCGACTGCATCCTGCTGGATACCGAGGCATCGAAAATCAAACGCGGCCAGGGCGCACGCATCGCCCAGCAACTGGGGGCGCGCTACGCGACACCTTTTTCTGGACAGGAAACCCCATGAGTGACGATCGCCATACCCACCGCATGCAGCGCAAAAAGGACGTGGTCGACGAGCGCATCAGCCGTGCCACGGAAGAGCGCGGGGTGTTGATCCTGCTGAAAGGCAACGGCAAGGGCAAAAGCAGCTCGGCGCTTGGCACTATGGCGCGGGCGCTGGGTCACGGGCAGCGCTGCGCAGTGATCCAGTTTATCAAGGGGCGCCGTGAAACCGGCGAGTACCTGTTCTTCCGCGATCAGCCCAACCTCGACTGGCACATCATGGGCCAGGGGTTTACCTGGGAAACCCAGGATCGCGAGCGCGATATTGAAGCCGCCCAGTCGGCCTGGGCGGTGGCCAAGGGCTTGCTCGAAAACCCCAACTACCACCTCATCGTCCTCGATGAAATGAGCTACATGTTCAAGTACGGCTATCTCGACCCGCTGCCGGTGGTCGAAGCGCTTAACCAACGCCCCGCGCATCAAAACGTGATCATTACCGGGCGCACCATGGCGACGCCGCTTCAGGAAATCGCTGACACCATCAGCACGGTGCAGGACGAGCGCCACGCCTTTCGTGGCAGTGTTAAAGCCCAGGCGGGGATCGAATACTGATGAGCACACCCACTGCAAGCTGCCCGGCGCTGTTTATTGCCGCGCCTTCTTCGGGGCAGGGCAAGACCACCTTTACCGCCGCGCTGGCCAGGGCGTTGCGCAACCAGGGCAAGGTGGTGCGCGTGTTTAAAACCGGCCCCGACTACCTGGACCCCCAGGTGCTAGCCCAGGCCGCTGGCCAGCCGGTGGATCAGCTTGACCTATGGATGGCGGGCGACGCCTACTGCCGCCAGCGCTTTTACGAAGCCGCCCAGACGGCGGACATGATATTAGTCGAAGGCGCCATGGGCCTGTTTGACGGCGAGCCTTCCAGTGCCGACCTGGCCGCGCGGTTTGGCTTGCCCATGGTGGTGGTGATGGACGTCAAGGGCATGGCGCAGACCGCGGGTGCCCTGCTGGCGGGGCTGGCGGGCTTTCGTGATGATATCCGCATTGTCGGGCTTATCGCCAACAGCTGTGGCTCCGAGCGCCACCGCGAGCTGATCGAGACAACCCTGCCGACAGACATCCCGCTGCTGGCTGCCATTGCGCGTAACCCGGAACTGTCGCTGCCCGAACGCCATCTAGGCCTGGTGCAGGCCGACGAGATTCGTGACGACCTGGAAGAACGCTTTGAAAAGGGCGCCCGTGTTATCGAGGCGGAAAACCTGCCGCAAACGCTACTCGCTCTGCCGCCGGTGACGTTTTACGCCGCGCCAGAAGTCGCCACGGCGTCGTTACCGTCGCTTGCCGGGCTTACCATTGGTGTAGCCAAAGACGCCGCGTTCAGCTTTATTTACCAGGCCAACCTGGACCTGCTCGAACAGATGGGCGCCAAGCTGCGCTTTTTCTCGCCGCTTACCGACAGCGCCTTGCCCAGCTGCGATGCGCTGTGGCTACCCGGGGGCTACCCGGAAATTCACGCCGCGACCCTGGCGGCCAATGCGGCCATGCACGCGGCGATCAGGCAGTTTTTTGCCGACGACAAACCGATTCTTGCCGAGTGCGGCGGGCTGCTTTATTGCCTGGAAACCCTGACCGACTACGACGACACCACCCACACCATGCTGGGCCTGCTACCAGGGCAGGGCGCGATGCGCGGACGGCGGGGCTGCCAGGGGATGCAAACCGCCGAGCTGCTCGAAGGCCCGGTGCGCGGCCATGCCCACCATCGCTCGATGGCCGAAGGAACGCCTGAGCCCATCGCCCACGGCCGCCGCCAGCGCCACCCTGCGCCGGGGGAGGCCATTTTTCGTGAGCGAGGATTGACGGCCACCTACTTGCACCTGTTTTTTGCCAACAACCCGGCCGCGATCGCGCTGCTGTTTAGCGGCAAAGTGTCGCCAGCGCGTCAGCCTATCGATTCTGAGGACGAGACCCATGCAGTTAAATAAGATACCCGCCACCGTGGTCACCGGCTTTTTGGGCAGCGGTAAAACCACCTTGCTGGCGAGCATTCTGCGCCAGGTGACCGGCAAGCGAATTGCCGTGATCGTCAATGAATTCGGCGAGCAGGACATCGACTCAAGCCTGCTGCGCGGCTGTGCCCTCGACTGCGAAGACGGGCAAGCGGTGGAAGGCGACGACAGCGGCATCTTTGAGCTGGCCAACGGCTGTATCTGCTGCACCGTAGAGGAAGAGTTTCTACCGGTGATGAAAAAGCTGGTCGCCCGCCGCGACGATATCGACCATATTCTCATCGAAACCAGCGGCCTGGCGCTGCCCAAGCCGCTGGTGCAGGCGTTTAACTGGCCGGAGGTGCGCCAGCACTGCACTGTCGATGCCATCATTACCGTAATTGACGGCCCCGCCGTGGCCTCTGGCCGCTATGCCAGCGATGTTGCCAAGGTAGAAGCCCAGCGCCAGGCCGATGAAAGCCTGGATCACGACCCCAGCCTTCAGGAATTGCTCGATGACCAGCTCAGCGCGGCCGATCTGGTGCTGGTCAGCAAGACGGACCTGCTCAGCCCGGACGACAAGGCGCGGGTCGAGGCGTTGATTCAGGCGCGTGTGCCAGAATCAGTGAAGTACCTGTTTGTCGATCAAACCCTGGCCACCAACACCGTTCAACTGGAAGCCCTGATGGGCATTGGAGCGGCCAGCGAAGCCAGCATCGACCTGATCACCAACCACCACGATAAGCACCACGCTGAGGGCGCCCATCACGACCATGCCCACGACAACTTTGATTCCTGCGTGATCAGTCTGGGCGAAGTCGACGGCGACCTGCTGGCAGCCAAGCTGCAGCACATTGTCAAAACCCAGGAAATCTACCGCGCCAAGGGCTTTGCGGCGATTCCCGGCAAGCCGATGCGCCGGGTGATCCAGGCCGTGGGCGAACGTCTGGATGGCTACTTCGACCGCCTCTGGGCGGAAGGTGAAACGCGTCAAACCCAACTGGTCATCATTGGCAAGTCGCTGGACAGCGACGCGCTGCGCGACGCGCTTGCCGAAGCAGAGGTAACAACAGCCGCCTAATGCACCTTTTTGCCGCCAAACCCGGTGGCTTTGTTGATGATGAAGGCATTGTCGATCTTCAACAAAGCCCCGCGGATGTCGTGATTCTCTCGGCCGCCGACAGCAACCTCTCGGCCCTGGCCCAGGCAATCGATCGCCTGGGCGAGCGCTACCCGTCGGTGCGTCTGGCCAACTGGATGAACCTGGTCAAGCCCGCCGCCTACGACCTCTACGAGGATCGGGTGTTGGAAAAGGCGCAGCTTGTGGTCGTGTCGATGCTGGGCGGGCAGGCCTACTGGCAATACGGCTACGAACGCCTGCTGGCCTGGCGGAATGCCAAGTCCGGCCGCCAGTTGATCCTGGTGCCCGGCTGCGACGCCCCGGACGATGCGCTGCTGGAAGCTTCGAGCGTTGACTATGACAGCGCCTATCGGGTATGGCGCTACCTGCGCGAAGGCGGCGTGGATAACGCCGAGCAGCTGCTGCGCTACCTGGGCAGCGAGTGCCTGGCGTTGCCCACCACCTGGAAGGAACCCAAGGTGGTGCCCGCGGCGGTGATCTATGCGCCCAGCGATGCCGCAAGCCAGACGGGGCGTCAGGTGATGAGCCTGAGCGAATGGCGGGCCAACCAGCAGCCGGAGCGGCCGGTGTGCCTGCTGCTGTTCTATCGCAGCCACCTGCAGGGCGCCAATACCCTGGTCGTCGACGGCATGATCGAGGCGCTAAAAGCGCAGGGGCTTGAGCCACTCGCCGTCGCCGTTGCCTCCTTGAAAGAGGCAGACTGCATTGCGTTTGTCAATCACCTGATCGAGCAGACCGGCGCCATGCTGGTGGTCAACACCACCAGCTTCTCGATCAACCGCAATTCCGACGACACCCACCCGCTGGGCGGCGCGATTCCCGAGAGCGTTTTTGTCGGCCAACCGGTGATCCTGCAGGCGATTCTATCCAGCAGCACCATGGAGGACTGGCAGGCCTCGGCCGCCGGACTGAGAAGCCGCGATGTGGCGATGCAGGTGGTACTGCCCGAAATGGACGGCCGGGTGATCACCCGTGCCGTGGGCTTCAAGGCGGAAGCGCTGTATAACGAACGCAGCCAGCTGTCGGTAACCCACCATGCCCTGCATCCCGAGCGTGCTGAATTTGTCGCCAAGCTGGCGCGCCGGTTCTGCCACCTGCGCACCACCCCCAATCACGCCAAACGGCTGGCGCTGGTGCTGGCCAATTACCCCAACCGCGATGGCAGGATAGGCAATGGCGTCGGGCTGGATACGCCCGCCTCGACGCTGCAAATATTAACCGCGCTGCAATCCGCGGGTTACCCGGTCAGCGACCTGCCCGACAGTGGCGATGACCTGATCCGCCTGCTTCAGGGGGCGGTAACCAATGACCGCAACGTCATCGACCAGCGCATGTGCTGGCAAAGCATTGACGTTGATGACTACCTGGCCTGGTTTCAAACCCTGCCCGGTGAGTTGCAGGAAACGGTATGGACGCGTTGGGGCGCGCCCGCGGATGACCCCAAATGCCGTCAGGGGCGGCTGATGATCTCGGGTATCCGGCTGGGGGAGACCTTCGTGGGTATCCAGCCCGAGCGCGACTTTATCGACGACCTGACCCAGTCCTACCACGATATGCAGCTGGCGCCGCCGCACAGCTACCTGGCGTTTTACTTCTGGCTGCGCGAGCACTATCAGGTGGAAGCGGTGATTCACGTGGGCAAGCACGGCAACCTTGAGTGGCTGCCGGGCAAAAGCAGCGCCTTGAGCGCCGACTGCTGGCCGGATATAGCGCTCGGCCCGGTGCCGCATTTCTACCCGTTTATCGTCAACGACCCGGGCGAGGGCGCCCAGGCCAAGCGGCGCAGCCAGGCGGTGATTATCGATCACCTGATGCCACCGCTGGCCCGCGCCGAGCTGTATGGCGACATGGCCAAACTGGAAGCGCTCACCGACGAATATTACCAGGCGCTGGATATGGACCCCCGGCGCGAAGCGTTAATCCGCGAGCAGATCCTTGAGCACCTGCGCGAGACCGGCATCGACCAGGAGTTGACCAAGGCGGTCGACAGCCAGGACGAAGCGCTGATCCTGAACGAGCTGGATACCTTCCTATGCGACATCAAGGAATCGCAGATTCGTCACGGTTTGCACATTCTCGGAACGCTGCCGCCGCAGGATAAAGTGGTCGGTACCCTGGTGGCGCTGCTGCGCTTGCCGAGGGGCGAGAGCATTGCCCAGCGTGGCTTGCTGCATAACCTGGCCGATGATCTGGCCCTGCAGGGCGAAGGCCAAGCGCCCTTTGATCCGCTGATGGCCGACGCCGACCCCTGGAACGGGCCCCGGCCGAACGTGCTGCGCGAGCTGGATAGCGCCGCCTGGCGCAGCGGCAACGACACCCGCGAGCGGCTGGAGGCGCTGGCCCACCAGCTGGTCGAGGCGTACGTGGTCGCGCCGGGTAGTCTGGAGGCGTTGGCCGCCCACTATCCTGCGACCGCCGAGCAGCTGCGTTACGCCCGGGACCAGCTTTGGGTCGCGCTTCAGCAGAGCGCCGAGCTGGAAATCAGCTCGCTGCTGGAAGGCCTGGATGGCCTGTTTGTGCCGCCGGGGCCGAGTGGCGCCCCCAGCCGGGGGCGGCTGGATACGCTGCCCACCGGGCGCAATTTCTTCAGCGTGGACAACCGCTCGATTCCATCGCCCGCCGCCTGGACGCTGGGCGAAAAATCCGCCCAGGCGTTTGTCGAGCGCTATCTGCAGGATAACGGCGACTACCCCCGCCGCCTGGGACTCTCCATCTGGGGGACCGCCACCATGCGCACCGGTGGCGATGACATCGCCCAGGCCTTTGCGCTGATGGGCGTGCGTCCCATCTGGTCGCTGGGTTCCCAGCGGGTGATCGATATCGAGGTGATACCCTCGATGCTGCTCAACCGCCCGCGGGTAGACGTTACGCTGCGGGTTTCCGGCTTCTTCCGCGATGCGTTTCCCAACGTGATCCGGCTGTTCGATGCGGCGGTACAGGCGGTGGCCAGCTATGCCGAACCGGGCAACAGCAATACCATCCGCGATGCGGTAATGGCCCGCCAGCAGGTGCTGGAAAACCAGGGGCTGAGCCCCGAGATGGCCGCCCAGCAGGCGGGCTATCGGATCTTTGGCAGCAAGCCCGGGGAGTACGGTACCGGCCTCAACCGGCTGATCGACAACGGCGCCTGGGAAAATGCCGATGACCTGGCACAGGCCTACCTGGACAACGGCGCCTACGCCTACGGGCAGTTTGCCGAGTCTGGCACGGCCGCCCCGGATGCCTTCGAGCAGCAGCTTAAAGGCCTGGAAGCGGTGATGCAGAACCAGGATAACCGCGAGCACGATATCCTCGATTCCAACAGCTACTACGCCTTCCAGGGCGGTATGGCCAATGCCAGCCGCTCGCTGAGCGGCAAAACCCCGGATATCTACCACGCCGACCACGCCAACCCCGCCCAGCCCAAGATTCGCACGCTGAAAGAGGAGCTGGCCAAGGTGATTCGCTCGCGGGTGCTCAACCCCAAGTGGATCAACGCCATGCGCGAGCATGGCTATAAAGGCGGCTTCGAGATGGCGGCCACCATCGACTATCTATTCGCCTACGATGCCACCACCGACCTGGTCGCCGACTACCAGTACGCCCAGGTCGCCGATGCGCTGGTGTTGGATGACGCCAATCAGCAGTTCCTGCGCGAGCATAACCCCTCGGCGCTGGAAGAAATGGCCGAACGCCTGCTCGAAGCCGCCCAGCGAGGCATGTGGCAGGCACCCGGTGAGCAGGGCGACGCGCTGAAAGACCTGCTGCTGGACATGGACGAGGCCAAGGAGGTCGCGGCGGATGTCGGCTGAGCCCCGCATCAAGGGCTGGTGCCCCGGTGCCTGGCAACCGATGGCAACCGGCGATGGTTTACTGGTGCGCGTGCGCCCACGGCTGGGCCAGCTTGAACGTGGCCAGGTGCTGGCGCTGTGCGACGCGGCGGAGGCCTACGGCAGCGGCTTGATCGAACTGACCAGCCGCGCCAATCTGCAATTGCGCGGCGTCACCGAGGCGAGCTGGCCCGCCCTGATGGAGACCCTGGTCGCCCACGAATTGATTGACGCCGACCCGGAAGCGGAGCGTCGTCCGCAAATTCTATTGGCCCCCGGCTGGCAAGCGGGGGACGATACCCATAAAATCGCCAGCGCGCTTGTCGACCGTTGGGCAGAGTTGCCGGTGGTGCCCGCCAAGGTCGGGATCGCCATTGATGCAGGCAAGGCGCCGGTGCTAGGCGATGCCTCGGCGGACTTTCGTATCGAACGCGCCAATTCGGGCGGCCTGTTGGTGCGCGCCGACGGTTATTCGTTGGGCACCGCAGTGCGCTCGATTGACGCGGCCGTGGCGCAACTTATTCGCCTGCTGGCATGGTTTGTCGATAGTGGCGGCTGGGACAGCAAACGCATGCGGCGCCATCATGTGCCGCTGCCTGACTGGGCCCCGGCCAACGCACGTCCCGCTGCAACGGGCGGCCAATTGCCTCTGGGCAAGCACGCCCACGGCGCGGTGTATGGCCTGCCGTTTGGGCGGGTGCCCGCCAGGGTGCTGCGCGCTGCGGTGATGCCTGCCGACGTCAACGCCCTGCAGGTGACGCCCTGGCGGCGTATATGGATAGCAGGCGCCAGCGTCGAAGTCATCGACGGGTTGATAACCGACGAACAGGACGCCCGCTTGCGGATTGATGCCTGTCCCGGCGCGCCTTATTGCGAGCAGGCCAGCGTCGCCACCCAGCCGCTTGCCGAGCGCCTGCGTGGGGTTACCCAGGGTGCAGTGCATGTGTCCGGCTGCGCCAAGGGCTGCGCCCGGCGCTCACCGGCCGACGTGTGTGTGGTCGGCCAGGCCGGTAGCTTTGACCTTATAATTAACGGCCGTGCCGATAGCACGCCGGTCAAGACAAACCTCACGGAGACTGAGGTAATCGCTTATTTGGAGAGTTTAGGTGCCCCACATTTATGAAACCGACGGCCCGGCGATTTACCGGGAGTCCTTTGCCACTATTCGCCGTGAAGCAGACCTGGGGCGGTTTTCTCGCGATGAAGAGCCGATTGCCGTGCGCATGATTCATGCCGCCGGTCTGGTAGAGCTTGCCGCCTCGATACATTTTGCAGGCGATGTGGTCAGCCACGCCCGCAAAGCGCTCGAAGCCGGCGCACCGATTTTATGTGATGCCCGCATGGTGTCAGAAGGCATCACGCGTAAACGCCTGCCCGCGGATAACCCGATTATCTGCACGCTGAATGACGAGCGCACGCCCGCACTGGCCAAAGAGATGGCCAACACCCGCTCGGCGGCGGCGCTTGAACTCTGGCGCCCGCACCTGGAAGGCGCGGTGGTGGCGATTGGCAACGCGCCCACGGCGTTGTTTCATCTGCTCAATATGCTCGAAGACCCTGACTGCCCGCGGCCCGCCGCGATTATTGGCTGCCCGGTGGGCTTTGTCGGCGCGGCGGAATCCAAACAGGCGCTCTGGGAGAGCCAGGTGAGCCCCTGCTGCATGGTGCAGGGACGTCTGGGCGGCAGCGCCGTGACCGTCGCCGCCCTCAATGCCATTGCGGACCGAACAGAATGACCCGGGGAATCATCTACGGGGTCGGCCTTGGCCCGGGAAGCCAGGACTTGATGAGCGTGCGCGCCGACCGCCTGATCCGCGGCGCCTCGCACGTGGCCTACTTTCGCAAGAAGGGGCGTACCGGGCATGCGCGCAGCATCGTCGAGGGCATGCTGGCCCCCGAGGTCACCGAGCTTGCCATGGAATACCCGGTGACCACGGAAATCCCCTTCGACGACCCGCGTTATAACGAGTTGCTGGCCAATTTTTACCAACGCAGCGTGGCGCTGCTGATCGAGCTGGCTGAGGCGGGGCGTGATGTGGTGGTACTTTGCGAAGGCGACCCGTTCTTCTACGGCTCCTTCATGCATCTTTATACCCGGCTACTGGACCACGTGCCGGTCTCCGTGGTGCCGGGGATCACCGGGATGTCGGCGGCCTGGACCGCCACCGGCCAGCCGATCACCTGGGGCGACGATATCCTCACAGTGGTCATGGCCACGCTGCCGGAGTCGTCCCTGGCCGAACGCATTGCCGAGACCGATGCGCTGGTGGTGATGAAAATCGGCCGCAACCTGGACAAACTGCGCCGGGCGCTTGCCCACGCCGGGCGCGAGGATGAAGCCTGGCTGATCGAATACGCCGCCATGCGCCAGGAACGGGTCCAGCCCTTCAAGGACGTGGGCGAGAGCGTGCCCTACTTCTCGATTGTGCTGATTCATGGCCATGGGAGGCGCCCATGAGCGGCTGGCTGAAAATCGTCGGCCTGGGGCCGGGCAGCGACACACTGGTAACGCCCGAGGTGTCGGCGGTGCTTGCCGAGGCCACCGATGTGGTGGGCTATGTGCCCTACGTGGAACGCGTCGCGCCCAGGGCGGGGCTTGTGCGCCATGGCTCGGACAACCGGGAAGAAATCCAGCGCGCCGAGCAGGCGCTGACGATGGCCTCTGACGGCCGTCGCGTGGCGGTGGTGTCCTCCGGCGATCCGGGCGTGTTTGCCATGGCCTCGGCGGTGTTTGAAGCCTTGGAAGCAGGCGATGCCCGTTGGCGGTCGCTGGACGTTCAGGTACTGCCGGGGATTTCCGCCATGCTGGCCGCCAGTGCCAGCGTCGGTGCGCCGCTGGGGCACGACTTCTGCTGCATTAATCTATCCGACAACCTCAAGCCCTGGGCGTTGATTGAAAAGCGCCTGCGCCTGGCCGCAGAGGCCGACTTTGCCATGGCGTTCTACAACCCCCGCTCCAGAGCGCGGCCGGAGGGCTTTGCGCGTACCCTGGAGGTACTGCTTGACGCCTGCGGGCCTGATAGGCTGATCATTTTCGCCCGTGCCGTTTCAACCCCTGAGGAAGCGATTCGAGTCACCACACTGGGCGAGGCGACGCCGGACATGGCGGACATGCGCACCCTGGTCATCGTGGGCTCCAGCCAGACGCGGCGCATTGAAAGGCAAGGCCATGAACCGAGCGAACCGTGGGTTTATACCCCTCGCTCGGTGGGCGCCAAAAGCCAGGCCAGCACGTCATCCGCGGTGTGACATTCCCGGCGTGAGGGCAGCCTAGGCCGCTCGATCATCACCACCGGCAGGCCGAGCGTGCGGGCGGCGGTGAGTTTGGACACCGCACCGTCGCCGCCGGCGTTTTTGCACACCAGACGCTCAACGGCGTGGTCCTTGAGCAAGGCCAGATCGCCCGACGTGGTAAACGGGCCGCGCGCGACGGTGATAGTCTGGTGGGGCAGCGGTATCGGCTGCTCGGGGTGATCGACCAGCCGCAGTACATAGTGATGCTGGGGCATCGCGGCAAAGGCTTCCAGGTGTTGGCGCCCGATGGCCAGCATGATGCGCTGGGGCGGGCCGTCCAACTGGTCCACTGCCTCGTCGATGCTGGCAGCGTGCGTCCAGTGATCGCCGGGCTGGGGTTGCCAGGCCGGGCGGGTGAATGCCATCAGGGGAATATCGCATTGCGCGGCAGCGGCCAGCGCGTGGCGGCTCATCTGCTCGGCGAAAGGGTGGGTCGCGTCAATCAGGTGGGTAATGCCCGCTTGCTGAAGGTAGTCGACCAGGCCAGCAACGCCGCCAAAACCGCCAACACGCATCGGCAAGGGTTGCGGCTTGGGGGTGCTGACCCGGCCCGCATAACTATAGATGGCCGGGATCGATCGCTCGGCCAGCAGGCTGGCCAGGGCGCTGGCCTCTGAGGTTCCGCCAAGAATCAGGATGTTCATAGTGGTTAACGGTAACGAGGTTCCCTGGCTGACGATAATAGGCTGGGGGGAGAGTGGCACACAGGGTCTCACGGCGGCAAGCCGCGAGGCCCTCGCGCGTGCTGAGGTAGTGTTTGGCGCGCGCCGACACCTGCGCCTGCTCGAACCCCTGAGCACTGACTTGAACGCCGACCTGCAAGCCGATCTGAAAGATAAGCTGCGTGAATGGCCGGTGCCGTTTGCCGACGGCATCCCCCAGCTACTCGCCGAGCGCGGCCGCCGCGTGGTGATGCTGGCCTCCGGCGACCCCTTCTGGTTTGGCGCGGGCACCTCCATCGTTAGCCACCTTGATCCCCAGGAATGGCAGGCACTGCCGTCGCCCTCCACGTTCAGCCTGGTGTCTTCCCGCCTGGGCTGGCCGATTCAGGACTGTACCTGCCTGGGCCTGCATGCCAAGCCGTTAACCCGCGTTCGCCCCTACCTGCATCCCGGCAGGCGCGTGCTGGTGTTGGTACGCGACGGTGACGCGGTAGCGGAGCTTGCCCAGTGGGTCTGCCAATTCGGCTTTGCAGACTCAAAACTAACGGTGCTGGAAGCCCTGGGCGGCGAGCACGAACGGGTGCGTGCCTTTCCGGCAGCGGCGACGCTTCCCGATGACATCACGCATCCGGTCGCGGTAGCGCTTGAGGTTGCAGGCGAGGGGCCCGCATTGCCGCTGACGCCCGGGCTTGCCGATGGCTTTTTTGAACACGACGGCCAGATCACCAAACAACCCATTCGTGCCATGACCCTGGCCGCGCTGTCCCCCAGGCCCGGCGAGCGGCTGTGGGATATCGGCACTGGCTCGGGCTCGATTGCCATTGAGTGGCTGCTCGCTCACCCGGATAATCAGGCGGTGGGCTTTGAGCAAAACGCAGAACGGGCAGCAAGAGCGCGCAGCAACGCAGGGAACCTGGGCGTTGATTGGCTTGAGGTCAAAGAGGGCAGCGCGCCGGACGTACTGAACGATACGCCGCTGCCCGATGCGGTATTTATCGGCGGCGGGCTATCCCAAGTGCTGTTGGACGATTTATGGCAGCGCCTGCCCGAAGGGGTGCGCGTCGTCGCCAATGCGGTGACACTTGAATCCGAAGCGCTGCTGGCGCAATGGCAACAAAAAGCAGGTGGCGAACTGATGCGCCTGGAACTTGCCAACGCCGCACCCATCGGCACCCGACGGGGCTGGAAGGCCAGCTATCCGATCGTGCAGTGGCGGGGCGTTCGATGAAGGCGCAGACGCTGCATGTCGTTGGATTTGGCTTTCGCCGCGAGGCCACGCTTGCCTCCCTTGGTCAGGCGCTGGATCAGCTTGCCGAGCAGTACGGGGCTATTTACCAATGCGGCGCTGGCGCTATCGATAAGCTGGCGGCGGCTCGTTCCATGCTGCCACTAGTCGAAGAGCTAGGACGACTGCGCAACATTGAAGTCATCACCGTAGCGGACGCCGAGCTGTCGACGGTGACAACGCTGACTCATTCCGCGCAAAGTTTACAGGCCCGAGGTACGGGCAGCGTGGCTGAGGCCGTGGCGCTGATAGCGGCGGGCCCAGGGTCAACGCTGCTAGGGCCCCGGATAATCTCAGCGGATAGGCAGGCCACCGCCGCCCTGGCGTTGTCAGAAGTACCAGAAGGAATCACAGAATGACCGTTCATTTCATCGGCGCCGGGCCGGGCGCCCCTGACCTGATTACGCTGCGCGGCCGCGACCTGATTGCCGCGAGCCCGGTGTGCCTCTACGCAGGTTCGCTGGTGCCGCAAGAACTGCTTGAGCATTGCCCGCCAGGCGCGCGCATCGTCAACACCGCGCCGCTGTCGCTGGACGAGATCATTCAGGAAATCCAGTCCGCCCACGCGGCAGAGCAGGATGTCGTGCGGCTGCACTCGGGGGATGTATCGGTATGGTCGGCGGTGGGGGAGCAGACCCGGCGCCTGCGCGCGCTTGAAATCCCCTACACCATCACCCCCGGCGTGCCCGCCTTTGCCGCCGCTGCGGCCAGTTTGGGCCAGGAGCTGACCCTGCCGGGCGTGGCACAATCGGTGGTGTTGACGCGAACCTCCGGGCGCGCCAGCGCCATGCCGGACAACGAAACCCTGGCCAACTTTGCCCAGAGCGGCGCGACGCTGGCCATCCACCTGTCGGTACACAACCTTGAAAGCGTGGTGGCGTCGCTGACGCCGTACTACGGCAGTGACTGTCCCGTGGCCATTGTATGGCGAGCCAGCTGGCCCGATGAAAAAATCATCAGAGGGCGCCTATCCACCATTGAGGCGTTGGCCGCCAATACGTTGCAACGCACGGCGCTGATTCTGGTCGGGCCGGTGCTCGAGAGCCAGGACTTCCAGGAAAGCGCGCTGTACGCCGTGGGCTACGATCGCCGTTTTCGGCCACAGTCCGCGGACTCGCCGTTTGCCAACCTGCCAGACGAGGAGGGCCGCGACGGATGACGACGCTTTCGCTGATCGGCATCGGCACGGGCAACCCAGACCACGTCACGCTCGCCGCCGTGCGCGCCCTCAACGACGCCGACCTGATCCTGATGCCGCGCAAAGGCGAAGCCAAAAGCGACCTGGTCGACCTGCGTCGCCTGCTGTGCCAGACCCTGCTGCGCGAGCCCGAGCAGGCTCAAATCGTCGAGTTCGATTTGCCTAAGCGAGGCGAGCGGGGCGATTACCTGGGCGCCGTCGATGAATGGCACCACGCCATTGCCGAGGTGTGGGCGTCGCTGATGGCGCGCCACCTGCCGGAAGGCGGTCGGGTTGGCATGCTGATCTGGGGCGACCCCTCGCTTTACGACAGCAGCCTGCGCATCGCCGAACGCCTGGGTGCGGTCGGGCGGCAGGTAGACGTCGAGGTGGTGCCCGGCATCACCAGCCTGCAGGTACTCACCGCCGAACACCGCATACCGCTGAATGCGCTCGCCGAGCCCATCCAGATCACCACCGGCCGCCGCCTACGCGAACGCGGCTGGCCAAGCGACGCCGCCACCGTCGCCGTCATGCTCGACAGCGGTGGGTCCTTTACCGCGTTGCCCGCCGACGATACCTACATCTGGTGGGGCGCCTACCTGGGCATGGAGAAACAGTGCCTGATCAAAGGCCGGCTAAGCGAGGTCAGCGAGGAGATCATCCAACGCCGCGCCCGCCTGCGCGAACAGCACGGCTGGATCATGGATATCTACCTGCTGGCCAAGCAGCCGCTGATATGACGCCGGTATCAATATGGAATGTTTTTCCATAAAATAACTGCATCGACTAAATGACTGCGTTATCAGGAGCGACCATGAGCTTTTACGTTTATCTATCCGGCGAGATCCACACCGACTGGCGCGACGAAATCCAGCGCGGCGCCGACGCGGCAGGCCTGGATATCGTCTTCACCGCCCCGGTGACCGATCACGACGCCTCGGACGCCGCCGGTGACCACCTCGGCAAACCCGAAAATGGCTTCTGGCGCGACCACCAGTCTTCCAAGGTTAACGCCATCCGCACCCGCACCATGATCGAACAGGCTGATCTGGTCGTCGTACGCTTCGGCGACAAATACAAACAGTGGAACGCCGCCTTCGACGCAGGCTACTGCGCCGCCCTCGCCAAGCCCTACATCACCCTGCACAGCGAAGACATCGTCCACCCGCTGAAAGAAGTCGATGCAGGCGCAAACGCCTGGTGCACCACCACCGACCAAGTCGTCGAGACCCTCCGTTACGTCCTCAAAGCCTAATACGCCCACCCAGCGAAGCACGGTGTCCTGCAGGAGTGCAATTCATTGCACGACCAACAGCCATCGTGCCACCAAGCCCGCAATGCGGGGCTGTAGGAGCCCAATTCATTGGGCGATCAGAGTGTAATCAGCCACCAAAAACGATCGCCCAACGAAGTCGGGCTCTTACAGAAGCCCTCTGCAATGGGGTTGCAAGGGGCCATCCATTGCCATTTAAGAAATCATCACGTCATCAATGCCTGCGTCGAGGGGGTTGTAGGAGCCCAATTTATTAGGCGATCAGCATTAAATAAGACAACGAAAACAATCACTTGTACAGATTTTCCTTCCTCGCCTTTCCAACCCTAAACACACCACCTACAAAATTTACCTTCCCGACGCGTGACCTAAGCCAATTTTATGAATAGAGTATTAGTGAACAGAGCAAAACAAGCGGGCACGCGAATTTTGTATATGCTGCCAAGTAATCAGTTTGATACATTGTAAAACAATGGGTTATGAGTATGTGGCTGGCTAGATAATGTCAATAAACGCGTCGGCACATTCATTGATATTATGCAGCCGGGCGTATAATCACTGTTATAAACACAAGGAGAAACAATGATTCCGCTGCAAGAAGTAGACATTCACACAGACAAAGATGTTTTCTACAAGCTACATCTCATCGCGCCGACTGGTGCCGCGCCGTTCTCTGTGGAGGTTCTAGTTTACGATTCTGAATTTAACCCGCCGTTTCAATCAAACGTCTCCTTTCATCAGCAGTTTCAGAGCGCATCAGATGCGTTCGCGCATGCCCTGAATTGGGTGAAAGGATACAGTGCTAAACACGGGTATTCAGTTAAGCGAATCAACAATCCGTGCAACTGCGAGTTTCTCCAAAAAGCGGATCAGCAGAGTAGCGTGCAGTCTGCGGGTCTTTCGGTCCAGGTAGAGGTCAATGGTGTATAACCAGTCGCTCAACCGGACGCCAAAAGCGTGGCCGCTTCTGGTTCCCTCCGCTTCGCTACGGCGCCGGTTAGCTCCGCGTTAACTGTCGTAGGTGTTTGAGTATATGAGTTTGTCGAAAAGAATAACCACGTTCGAAGGAATATTTTGTTCTGGGTTCTTGATTCCAGACCAAAGGCACGTCACCGCTCTCTCGTTACTTTTCGACAAGGTTCATTTTTTAAACCAGCTTGAATACGTGATTGAGTTTTCGAAGAAATATCATTTAACACTTAATAATGAAGAAAATCTTCCGAAAATCCGTTTGACACCCAGTGATCCAAACTCGGATGAAGATCCGCTGAGTGAATTAACAACGGAGCAAAAAGAAACGGTCCATAAATATCTCATTGCAAGTGGCGAGTTTTTTTACAGAAACTCTCAGCTTTTTTCAGATTTATTTCAATGTAGCCTTTTACCTGACGATGGTCCCGTGTCCGTGGAATTAATCGAGGAGGGTAAAAAGGGAGAGAAAAATTTATATAAAGTCACAAGGAATGAATTGGTTGTATGCACAGGATCAGAAGATGAGATGGCAGGTCTCATCAATTCTGGCTGCGTTCCTATATTCATGAGTGGCGCCCAATTCACTCCCAGAAAGACGGGCGGTGTGCCAAATACAAAACAAATTGCAGCAAACATTGCTCTGAGCTCTGTAGCCATGGTGCTACCCTCAACCAAAGCAGCGAGGCCAGATGACATAATGGAGGCTAGAGAACAGTTGCGTGATCATTTGCCCAATTTCTGGTCTTCAATGTTAAAGCTTTCGTCAGAAGTTAATTCGAAAATAGAGCCAGACGCCTCACCTTTGGAAATCAAGCATCAAATAGATGAATTGATTACTGCTACGGTAACTCCAGCGCTAATTGATTTGAGTCAGAAATTAGAAATGGAGAGAAAGAATAGATTTAGAAGAATCTTAACATCAACTGCTAAAGGGCTAAGAGTACTTGCCGGTCGACCCCCAACAGATTTAGCCGGACTAGTTTCTGGCTCATTGCTAGGCGGAGCCGATGCAGCAATGGATTTTGCAAACCAACTTCGAAAGGTAGAAGCCTTAAAACAAGAATCTGGCATGAGTTACCTTCTAGAGTTGGATAAAATAGCGTCAAAAAACAGTTAACAAGTCAGGTCAGCGGACGCGCTAAAGCGCGCCGCTGCCTTCTGCGTTAAATTCCAGGAGAAGACATGAGCAGTCGAACAGAGGTCGCCGTAATTTCCCCGAACGCTAGCTTGGTGGCGGCATCAGGTGTCCCCGCGATGCTCAATCAAATAAGGCCGGCCTGGAAGGCGAAAAGCTTAATTGCGCGGGTGCAGCGTCTAATTGAGGTAGACCCTAGCAGCGCTTGTCAAAGATTATTGAACGCCGCCATTCATGATTTAAAAGAGAAGATCGTGATAGCAGGGATAGATATTGCTCGAGAGGCTGCAAAGCAATACAAGTTGCCACCGATTGAAAGTGCGGAAGATATCGAATCGTATTCAACATCCAAAGCTATTGATATTGCTTACCGAATGGGCATCTTAACTAGGCCTGAGTGGCGCCGCGTATCTCGGTGCTACGAAATTCGTCGAGATCTTGAACATGAGGATGACGAGTACGAGGCGGGCGTAGAAGACTGCGTGTACATATTCAAAACATGTATCGAAGTCATACTAGAACGAGATCCTATACACCTGCTTAAAGTGACAGATGTTAAAGAGATCGTAGAAGAAGCAGAGCCAGTCACGCCCTCCGATAGCTTAATTGGAGATTTTGCATGTGCGCCCCAGCCTAGACAGTTAGAGATCCTAAAATTTCTCATCTCTATCGCATTAGACAAATCCAAATCAGATATCGTGCAACAAAACTCGTTTACAGTCTTAAAGTCGCTAGAGCCGCATGTTCAAAATGCTGTCAAGCTCGAAATGGCGCAACACATGCAAACAAAAATAGGCCGGGCAAAGCTTGAGCGTAGGCATGTCAGGGTTGCTATTGCTAGCGGAACATTACCCTACTTGCGGCAGAGTCAAATCAAGGATTTTTACTCAGAAGTCCTTGCGCAGATGAAGCAGGTGGGGACAGATTGGGGTGCATACAATCAGCACGGAGAATTGCTTCGTTCGTTTCGAGAAGTCGGGGCCCTGCAATATTGCCCAGCAGATATTCGTAAAGAAATCGTCTTGTGGTTAGTTCTGACATACATTGGAACTCGTGGAGGACGGACGAGCTACGGAAACGTTCGAAATGTGTTTTATAGCAATACGGCTGCACCAATAATCAGGGAAATAGTAGAAGAATTTGCACCGACAATTCGTGAGGATGTACACGCATCTAAAGATAGAAAATTAGTAAAGGCGCAAATTTCAGACAAGCATATTGCAAGACGAATGGAATCGTTAATTGACCTCGTTGATTCCAATGAGCAGTAATTTAACAAAGCCAGTCAGTAGGACGCTCGCAAGCTCGCGCCTCTGCTGGCAGCGTTAGGCATATCATGCAGAAAATGACCCATAGGTTGACGACAGAGCTTCGGCGCTTGGCATTCGAGCATCACGACCACTGTGTTTCCTGCAACTATAAGTTCAAAGAGGCTGACACATCCCACCTAGGGTATAGCCAGAATGATAAGCCCCTATACGTATGTGACCACTGCTCAGCGCAGCTTAAAGAAACTGCAGTACGCCACTATTTTATGCCCAGACCCTATGAGGTTCCCGACCCCTCCAGCAAACTATGGAGGTATATGGATTTTACGAAGTATGCAGCCTTGCTCTCCTCGGGAGCTTTGTACTTCGCGCGTGCCGATTGCTTTGAAGATACCTTTGAGGGTGCAAAGGGGCTTAGGCGGAACAAAGCACGCTGGGACGAGCATTACTTACAATTCTTTCGTGAGGCAATAAAGAACCCACCAGAAGGCCATGAGTGCGAGCTTTCGAAAAGTGAGATAGAAGAGCAAGCCCAGAAGTTGCTTCGAGATTTGGAATCCGGGGGAGAACTTCAACGAAAGCGGACTTTTGTAAGTTGCTGGCATGAAAGTGAGCATGAGTCGGAAGCAATGTGGCGACTTTACTCAAGTTTTATCGATAACGCAGTAGCAATACGAACGTCATATCAAAGCCTGTATACAGCTCTAGGAAGAAATCCGTCGATAAATATCGGTCGCATCGAGTATATAGATATGAAAAGAAATTATGCTGGAGTCAACGATGCGTTCTGGAGGAAGCGGAAATCCTTTGAGCATGAAAGAGAGGTCAGGGCTATTTTTTCGGACTTTGAATGTCAAAAAACCGGGAAGCTTACTCCCTGCGATCTTAACGTTCTTATAGAAGAGGTATTTGTTTCCCCTCGTGCACCAAGCTGGTTCGTTGCTTTGGTGAATGACATAAATGACAAGTACTCTATAAAGGTAAAGGTTAGCCCATCGGAACTCGTTGAGGAGCCATTCTTTTGACCGCCAACTGCCTAACAATCGGCTGCACAGCGACCGATTTTCCGCCGCTTCGCGGCTCCAAAACGGCGCGTGAGCCGGGCGTTGAGGCTGTAGAAAAACCCCGCTGACCCCTAAGTTTTGGTAGGATTGAGGAAACAGACGAGGAGTGATCAGCATGCCGCGCTTCAAGGCTTATAACTACGATCAGAGCGCCATGGTAGTGATCAACTACCAGGATCAGCTCCAGCCAGGCACCTTTGAACACGCCGTACACTACCTGATCGAGCACAAGCTTGACTTGTCCGTTTTTCATCCCAAGTATCGCAACGACGCGACGGGTCGACTGGCCTATGATCCGGCCATCCTGCTCAAGATCATTCTGTTTGCTTACTCAAAAGGCATCACCTCCAACCGCGAGATGCAATGGTGTTGCGAGACCAACATCATTTTCAAAGCGCTTTCCTGCGATACCGTGCCCCACTTCACCAGCCTGGCAAGCTTCGTCAGCCGCCATGCTGATGAGATTAAAGCGCTGTTCGAGCAAGTGTTGTTGGTGTGCCACCAGCAAGGCTTGTTCGCTAGCCAATCTGGAAGTAACCTGCCTTCATGAAGGATAATGGCTACATCGTGTTTTGGCAGGCAGCGCCTCCAAAGGAATCGACCTAAAAACAAGGTGGGAAAATGCCAAAAGAGAGTTCTCTATCTAACAAAGTCAAAGAGTCAGTAGTAATTGAGAAGTTCATTTTCCACGTTGTTATCAAAGGCGAGGATGAGCCCCGTACAATGGCAAGGGTCGATCTGGAGCCGAATCAACGAGAGTTCTTCTGTCAGCGAATTGCGGATTCTGCTGAAGGGACGCAATTTAAATTCCGAGAGAAAGACATGGGGACAGCACTCCGTTGCAAGCGAATCATTGAGAATCCCGATGAATACTTTCTTGCTGAATCAATTAGCCTAGCGACAGATTTTCAAGAAGAACACAAAGGTAACGTGACGGACGGTGCCTTCATTGTTGCATTTTTTACAATCGAAGTAGCGGAGCAAAGGGTGCCAATGGTTGCTATGATCAAAATGGATCATAGCCGAGTTCTAGAGTACAAAATTAAGCAGGAAGCTGGTGGTTCTGTAGCCAAGATAAGCGAAATACTGAATTCTTTTGTAGAGAGTAAAACTGCTGTTCAAAAATGCGCTATCGTTGATGTCGGGGATACTTTCGACTGGGATGTTCTCGCTTTTGAGAAGCGAAAGAAGGTGGGTATCGCAGACTACTTCAGGGTCTTTCTTAAGGTCTTAGAGGCTGATAATGCGAGCAATCTGACAAGGAAGGCAGTGAGTTCAACTTTCACGTGGGCACGTACCAACACTCAAGATCTGGCCGAGTTGCCTCGTTACTATAAAGATAGAGCCATCGCCTACTTAGAAATGCATGATCATTTTGACACCGCAACTTTTATTAATACGGTTGTGAAAGATGATGATGAGGAAAGAAAAGCTCGGCTTATGGAAAGTCTACATGAAGAACTTTCAGTTACTGGTGTAGCTGGGCAGAGATTTTCTCCAAAGCCTGCTTCAATTCTTGATGCAGATAAGAGAAACAAGATTGTGACGGACAAAAATGTCCAGGTTATCTGGTCGGGAGATGAGGAAGCCGCTGGCATTAGAATCAGTGATCCCGATGAGAATGGGATGATCGACATTCACATTAGAACAAAGTCAAACCCGAGAAATAGAATTAAATGAAAGAAAAGAATCTGATTTTCGAGTTAAGAGACAAGATCTTTGATCTCTATGCGAAAGCCGCTTCATCTGAAGACGGCGTTGAAGATGTGCGCATTGATGGCGAGGAGGATGTTGAACTCCTACAGTTGGCGTCGGAAATAATTCTTCTCGCTAAAAATCTTGACGTACATACATCTATCAGACTTGAGATAGATGAAGAATATACGGAAATCGATGATTTAGAGCCTTACCTAGATGGAACGTATGGGTTTTCGAAATGGTGCTTAAATATTAGTAAGCTAGTTTTGTCGAAAGGTTTAAAAAATAAAGACGACGATACTTCCATGCTGTTTTTCTTTGACGAAAAGGTTTTTAAAGCTTGGCTTTCCGCTTTGGATCCATTGAAAAGCATTAATAATTTATTCGTTGAAAACCAATCCGTTTTAATATTCGTAGTTGGGCTAAAGGCTGGCTTTGGGGGACCCAGACTTGCTGTTTTACCTTTTGAAAGTTGTGAAGTTATCGACAGCTGGTGGCCATTTAAAAGTGAGTTACCCCAAGAGAATACTCTCAGAGAGCATGTGCATTTAGTTCCTTCTGAGCCAATTAGTCTTTCTCCTCAATCTTTTGAACTCACATGGGGTGACTTTGGCTGTGACTTGGCTAGTTTATTTCGTAGAATGTCCGGAATGTGTGCAGCAGCGGGCTTAGCTGATGTGATCTATGGTCAAGAAAAAATAGTTCTTAAAGGTGTTCGGCACCTAGAGATTCCACTGCTGGAGAAATCTGAGGAAGTACCCGATAAAGATTCACTAACTTTAATACAAAGTGCTTTGTCGTGGGTATATGAAGAAAGAGTAGATACAAGGAAAAGGCTTCTCTCAGATAGATTATGTTTGGAGTCAGATAATGAAGCCAGTTTTATCTCCTTATTGGTCCAGCATTTGGACGACTCGTTAAAACAATCAAAGGACCAATATCGATTTGTAATTCTAGATCGAAAAGACGAATATGCAAAGGAATTGCGAGATCTTTTAAAAGATTTAAGACAACAAGCTGATTTGTATGCAGAGAAAGTAAGGGGGTTAATAGCTGGATTGCTCAGGGATACACTTGCTGCTTTCGTGTTTGTTGCGCTCTCGTTAAGTTCTCGGCTTGGTTCTAATGCAGATGTTCTTATGTCGGGTGCCGGTGTTCTTTTTTTTAAGGCCTTAGCTATTTATTTTATCGTTTCCGCTTTCTTTCAGTCGACTTCTGCTTTAAGAGATATATGGCTTTCCGATAAAGAGCTTGAGAAGTGGTCTGAAATAACTAGAGAGTATTTTTCTAGAAAGGAAATACACGGAAGAATCAATGAAGACTTGAGAGGGCGTCGCGATACTTTTTATTTTTATATGGTTTTGATTGTGATTTCGTATTTAATAATGGCGGGGCTAAGCTGGAATATGTTATATCTCGCGAAATGCTTCACAGATATTGGTGGCGCTAATTAGAAGTATTCAGATGTAAGTTGCCAATTAGAGAACCAAGATAGATTCATTTTGAGACCTGAAACGTTCTGCAAAGAATCCTGAAAACGGAAAATAAACTCTGTCTCTGTTTTGGTTCCCGGGTAGAAAGTCGGCAAGGCGTTTTAGCCATATGAGAAAATTTAACAAGTCAAGATAGTGAGTCAGATTTTGCCTCGCAAAGCTCAAAATGGAAAATCTGCCCCAGCTTGGGGCGTTGAGACTGTAGAAAAATCCACTAACACCTAACTTTGGTAGTATCGAGGAAAAAGACGAGGAGTGGTCAGCATGCCGCGCTTCAAGGCTTATAACTACGATCAGAACGCCATGGCGGTGATCAACTACCAAGATTAGCTCTACCCAGGCACCTTTGAACACTCTGTAAATTACCTGTTTGAGTACATCTCGCCCCGCCAGTTCTTCATCCCAAGCACTGCAACGGTGCGACAGTTCTGCTGGCCTATAATGCAGTCATTCTATAAATCCAGGTTCCTCAAGGCGATCAACCAATATTATGACCAGAAAAACACTAGGCTTGAAAACAAAAAGGCAGGTAGACACCCAGCCCGCCGACGAAGTCGAAGATCAATTCCCTAATGATCCCGAAAAACGTTTTTTAAATGGCGTTGCTATTCATCCTTCCCCACGCATTGATTTAGAGTCTGGTTCTCAGCAGCGTACGGTGCGGGCGATGGATTTGATTACGCCCATCGGGATGGGTCAACGCGGGTTGATTGTTGCGCCGCCAGGCTCTGGCAAAACGACGATGTTAAAACATATCTGTCAGGCCGTGGCTGAGGCTCATCCTGATATAAAGCTGTATGCCTTGCTGATTGATGAGCGCCCTGAAGAAGTGACCGATTTTAAGCGCAGCGTGTCGGCTGAGGTACATGCATCGTCTTCAGACGAAACCTACACACACCATGTGCGTATGGCCGATAAGCTCCTTGAGACGGCGCGTAAACAAGCAGGCGAGGGGCATGATGTGATGATTGTGATCGATTCGCTTACACGACTCTCACGTGTGCATAATTCGGAGCAGCGGGGCAATGGTCGTACGATGTCGGGTGGGCTGGATAGCCGAGCGATGGAAATACCGCGAAAACTGTTTGGCGCTGCGCGAAAGATCGAAAACGGCGGATCGCTCACCATACTGGCTACCGTGCTAGTGGATACCGGAAGCCGTATGGATCAGGTGATTTTCGAGGAGTTCAAGGGCACGGGCAATATGGAGCTGGTGCTATCTCGGGAAGTGGCTAATCAACGGATTTTCCCGGCGATCGATATTGCCAAAAGCGGTACCCGGCGAGAAGAGCTTTTGATTGATGAAAGAGATATTGAGAAAGTACGCACACTGCGCAGAGCGCTAACGCATCTTAAGCCAATAGAAGGCGCGCAGAAGCTGCTTGCGCTGTTGGAAAAGTACCCCACGAATGCCGAGCTGTTGGATGCTTTCTCGCCCGCTGAGTAGAGGTGAAGCTCACCCTTGTATTCGTTCAAGAGGCGAGCTTCTTTTTTTGAGTCTTAACGACTGCTTTTTTTGATATGGTCCAGATTAGAAGCGGGCACGGCTTTTTTAACCGGAAAGCCCTCAACTTCTTTGCGCTCAATCGTGTTTTTCAAACGCCTTTCAATCGCACACAGATTTTTAAAGTCGCTGATATCGACAAGCGAGATGGCTTCACCGGAGGCACCCGCGCGGCCGGTGCGGCCAATGCGATGGATGTACTCTTCTGGCTGAAAGGGTAAATCGTAATTCACCACACGGCTCAGTTCACCAATATCCAACCCCCGAGCGGCCACCCCGGTGGCCACCAGGTACTTCAGTTCGCCCGCTTTGAACTGATCCAACACCTTCTCACGCATGGCCTGGCTTCTGCCGCCATGGATGGAATCCGCTTGAATACCGCGTTTTTCCAGTTGGGCCACCAGCTTGGCCGCACTGTGTTTTTTCTCGACAAAAATAAGCGCCTGATCCCACGCTTGTTCGTTGATCAAATGGCTCAATAGGGCGGACTTGGTGTCTTTGTCCACCGTGATGAGCCATTGGTTGATAGTGGCGGCGGCGCGGACGTTGGGCGTAATCGAGATGTTAGCCGCCATGTCGGTCATCTTGCTGTCTGAAAACGCATGGGCGATGGCGCGCACGTCGTTGGTCATGGTGGCCGTGAACAGCAGGTTCTGACGGTTTTCAGGCAGGCGCACGATGATTTTATGGATATCATCGACAAAGCCCATATCGACCATTCTGTCTGCTTCGTCCAACACCATCACTTGCAGCTCATCAAAGTGCAGTGCTCGCTGATGCGCTAAATCAAGCAGCCTGCCCGGTGTAGCAACCAGAATATCCACGCCTTCGATCAAGCGCTCTTTTTGAGGCGCGGTATCCACACCGCCATATGCGGCCATCGAGGTTAAAGGCGTGTGTTTGGCGTATTGCGCCACGCTGGCTTCGACCTGAACTGCTAACTCACGGGTCGGCACGAGAATCAGCGCTCGGATGCGTTTGCCGCGCAAGGTTTCCGCGTTACTGAAGCGTTCCAGCAGAGGCAGCACAAAAGCAGCGGTTTTGCCTGTGCCGGTTTGTGCGGTGGCGATCAAGTCGTTACCCGACAGAATGGCAGGAATGGCTTGTTCCTGGATGGGCGTTGGCGTTTTGTAACCGAGTTCGGTAATCGCTTGAACAAGCGGGCTGGATAATCCCAGTTTTGAAAAGGGCATAAGGCGCTCTGATAGAAAGTCGTGAGGGGTATCGAAAATAAAAAGTGGTGCAGTATAGCGCGAGAGCCGCCGTTCGTTTCTCGAATTATCCAATCTGCGTCATAGTGTTGTGACCTAACCCCCTGCTTGCGGCGTTAGAGGCCATCTTTGGCGTCACGATTCTGACATTAATCAGCACAAGGCCGAGTTATGCACGTTGATCGGTCTATTGATCCACCCGAGCCCGCTGCTCAGCCTGATCCAGAAGCACCGGGCCGCTACCCGATTCGGCCAGTATGTCGTCTGGGTTATAGAGCGGGCAACGGGTCATGCTCAGGCAGCCACAGCCGATGCAGCCCGCCAGGTTATCGCGCAGCTTCTGTAGGTAGGCAATCCGACCATCAAGCATCTGCTGCCAGTTTTTTGAGAGCTGCTGCCAGTCTTCAACCGTCGGTGTGCGGTTATTGGGTAAAGATTCAAAGGCCTGCTTTATCTCTTCCAGGCTGACACCGACTTTCTGCGCGGCTTTGATCACCGAAATCCGCCTTAGCACTTCTGGTTTATAGCGGCGCTGATTGCCCGCATTGCGCCAGCTATGAATTAGCCCCTGCTGCTCGTAAAAGTGCAGGGTACTGACGTTAATCCCGCAACGCTTGGCGACCTTGCCAACACTCCAGACAGTTTCTGCCATGACTACCACCTAAATTTTTTTGCCATTTTTCCGCAAAAATCGCTTTACCTCAAGTTAAGTTGAGGTTTTATCCTGCCATCTCACTTAACGCAAGGAGAGTCTCATGTACTTGGAACACGTTAATCTGGTGGTTGCTGATATGGATGCCATGCTGAAATTTTACCGCGCTGTCTTCCCGCACTGGCGGATACGCGATGAGGGTCATGGCGAGTGGTATGGCAAGCCACGCAAATGGATCCACTTTGGAGACGATGATCACTACCTGGCGCTAAGCGATCATGGGGAAGGGGAGAACCGTGATCTAAAAGGCCACAGCGTTGGGCTGGCCCATTTTGCCTATGTGACCGATAACCTCGACGCCGTTGTCACTCGATTAAACGAAGCCGGTTATGCCGTTGCCAAACCCGGCGCCCCAGAGCCGTTTCGTAAGAATGTCTATTTTGTCGATCCGGCGGGTTTTGAAGTAGAGTTTGTCGAATACCTGAGTGACATTCCATCCGAGCGGAATTTAAACCGCGATGCTCAGTAGGGACACTTTTGGCCGCTGCCTGTGCTGGACATGCACTGGTAGCGGCTTTCATGCCGCTACAAATGTGAGAGGGCAATGCTCAAACAAGTCGGCGGTGTAGAAATTCAGCCTACGCATAGGGCGATGTGCCACTGCGGCATGGTGGTGCTTGAGCTCGATCTGCCTGATGGCCTTGTCGACCCCAAAAGGTGTAATTGCTCGATGTGCAGGCGCAAAGGCGCGGTGATGGCCTATGTGCCAATGAGTGGTCTGCGCGTTGTCAGCGGCGCTGAGCAGTTAAGGCTTTATCAGTTCAATTCGGGAGTCGCAAAACACTACTTCTGTTCAAACTGTGGCATCTACACGCACCACCAAACGCGCTCGAATCCCGATATATACGGATTCAATGTCGGGTGTTTGGAAGGTGTTAACCCGCATGACTTACCTGATCTTCCCGTTAGTGACGGTATCAATCATGAAGCTGATTTGTAGGTTAATTCAGTCGGCAAAAAAGCAGGCGGGTCATTCAACCAATGGGTGTAGCGCTAATTAAGTGGGGCTTACGCTGCCCAAGAGTGTAGTAGAGCTGACACTCATTTATGCCGCATCAATACTTGGTCCACGTAGCTTCCATCCTGGAGGCTTTCAATCGTCATTTCGGCCATTTCAGCTTCCATCTCGCCCTTACTCCTTGCCTGCTCAAGATATGCCTCGACCAGTCTTGGTGCGTCTTGAGTATCAGCCAGTATGGCCGCGCCTACCCAATTGGCGGGAATTTTACCATCAGAATTATGTCGCTCGGCGTAACGTGCTTCGACAGATGAGTAGCACGTCTTGCCTCTATCATTACCTTTCACTTCTTCTATCAGAATGCAGCGAAAAAGTGGGAGTGAATCATTGCTCGGCGCAATGTCGTAAGCGCTTTCCACATCGCTTAGGGCGCGTTCGTAGTGTTGTTGGTATACGGCAATCTGAGCTCTATTAATCAACGCTGCATGGTTGTTGGGGTCTGCATTTAGTGATTGCTCGATCAGTTCCTTCGCTCTGTCCAGTCTTTCGCTATTTTCTTCCGCTATGCCGAAGGTAACTTCTTCGTTGGCTTGCCTTTGGAGATCGATAGACTCGTCATCAATGCTATTGCCCGAGCTTTCCTGGCAAGCTGACATTAAAAGGAAAATTGGCAGAATAAGGAGTAATTTTTTAATCATGTCATTTTGCCACTACTTGGATAGAAATCATCTTGCTAGTGCTTGGCGGCATTGGCGTCACTGAACCTGAGCTTGTCTGGTAAATGAAAGTGCCCTGGAAGTGAAGCGAAAGCGTTGTGTCAGGTTGTGGTTCAGGTAATCGGATGGTGGCGTGGCCTACCGGCGTATACTGGGGGTCGTCTGGCCAGGCATTGATACCACTATTCTCAAGAACTACTGCCTGAATAAGTTGGTTGCCATCCTTGAGTTCAGCACGCATATTAAGCACGGCGGAGCCTGACCCTGGCGATAGTGCAGAAGGAGCCCAGCCCAGCGAAGAAATATTGAGGGCATTTCCTCTAATAACGATATTGTTCCGAAATGAATAGCCGCCATTCATGCCCACGCCCTCCACGAGTAGATAGGCGGGTTGATTCATGGTGACTTCGGCTGTTTCGGCGACAAATTCGTATATAGATTCTTCGTTGTTTTCGGTAGGAGAAAGCTCAGATGAGGGGATGCCCTCCTGGTTTGGTGCATCATCAGCGGCTGCGCTTGCTTGATGGGTGGATGTCTGTATGCCTCCTGTGGTGGGTGAGCCAGTTATCGCAGAAGAAGCTGCCACGATATAGCCACCACATGAGGTCGCACTACCATGAATGGCAGTTGGAGAGCCCTCCACCGAATACCAACTGGCACCTGATGAAATGACTGCGCCACAAGAGCTCTTGTCTCCTATCCTGGCAACCGGTATGCCATCGACCATAGTGGCGGATGCGCCGGAGACAATGTTGTGTGGGCTTCCTTTACACTGACATATGACTCTGTCGCCTACCTTGGCAAGATCCATCGAACGTTCCTTATATATAGTGCATCATGGAAGATTAGCACTCATATGATCGGTCATGCTACTGATAGGGGGGGAGCTGAAACTCTATTAATCCGGGTAATAGAAAAGGTAATGCACAGTGATTAACACCAAAATTTACAAGGCGGTTTACGAACTGGCGGAAAAGCTGATGAAGGCTGCCGCCAAGGATGACAGAGAAACATTTGATGCGCTGTATGCCGAGTTGCAGGCAATCTGCATCGATAACGAGAACACCGATAAAGACCACCCGGAACAATGGGAAACCCTGGCGGATTTTACCGAAGAGCTGGAAGACGCGCTTGCGGGATACGAAAAAGCTCTGGAAAAAGCCAACGCCATTGATTCCAACGACCATCGCGCTTCCATTGGTTTTTCCATGGCGATGTTGCAAGCTGAGGCAGGTCAGACCGACGCGGCTATCGCCAATTTGCGACAGGCAGAAATCAGCGCCCAGGGCATTGAAGATGACGAACTGAAATCAGACATCGATGAGCTGCTTGAAAAACTAACTACCGGCCAGGAACCCCATTTTGACCAATAACGATATTTTTCGCCGTATCCGCTACACCTTTGATTTAAAAGACAACACCATCGTGGATATCTTCGCGCTGGCAGAAGTGCCCGTTACCCAGCCGCAGGTGACGGCCTGGCTGAAGAAGGATGACGACGATGCCTTTGTCACGATGAAGAACAAGGAGCTGGCGGCGTTCTTGAACGGGTTTATCAGCTTCAAGCGTGGCAAGCGTGAAGGCCCGCAACCCGAGCCGGAAGCGCAACTGAACAACAACATGGTGTTCCAGAAACTGCGCATTGCGCTGAACATGAAAGCGGATGATGTGCTGGACGTTTTTGAGTTGGTCGGGCTGCCGTTGAGCCACCATGAACTCAGCGCCTTTTTCCGTAAACCGAGCCACAAGAATTACCGTGAGTGCAAGGACCAGATGCTGCGCAATTTCTTGCTTGGCGTTCAGCGTCAGTTGCGGCCAAACCAAGACGTTTAAAACGTGACGTAAATTCAGACGCTTTCTGCGCTTGAATCGCGGTGTTTATGGCTTCATGTCGGGCGCTTGGAAGACGTGAAACCCTTTGACTTGGATGATTTGCCAGTTAGCGACGGTATCAATTTTGGAGCTGATCTGTAACAGGAGGGGTAGAGGGAACTACCACGCCCATATTTGGTTGGTTCTCGCTGTGTAGCAGCTCAAAATAGGCGCATTAGTAAGGTGCTGAGATGGAACATGATGCCCTGATCAAAGAATGGCTGACGAATGATTCTGCCCGTATGGAGGCCCTGAAAATAGCGGCTGGGCAGAGGCTGCCCGGGTGGTGTCTCGCTGCTGGATTCGTTAGAAACTTGGTTTGGGACAAGTTACATGGTTTTGAGACGAAGACGGCTCTTAACGACATCGATTTAATTTACTTCAATCCTGAAGATATAAGCGATTCCCGCGATCATCGGATTGAGCAAAACTTAAGAGAAGTCTCAACGTTTCCCTGGTCGGTAAAGAACCAGGCAAGAATGCACGAGACAAATATGGACTGTCTGTATACTTCCACTGCAGATGCCATGAGTTACTGGGTCGAGGTCGAAACTGCCGTAGGTGCTGCTTTGGATGATGGTGAAGACGTGATCCTTGTGGCTCCCTTTGGTATTAAGCCTCTGTTTGACTATACCATTACATTAAACCCCAAGCGGCCAAAACCAACGGATTTTAGCGCTCGCATATTTGGCAAGCGGTGGCTGCAAGCATGGCCTAGATTGGTTGTAAAGGGCTTGTAGATGATTGTTGCGTCTACAGAGTTAGCTGGCTCTGAATCGAGATAAAATATTACTATGTCGTTAAAGTTTATTGAAAGTTAATAAGGGGTTAAGCAATGGAAATTGCTAGAGTGAATAACGAAAATATCAACGATCTGTATGACTTGAATATCAAGCTTGCTGAATCCGAAAGTCAAAAGCACCTCTTTACTGCTGATAGACAAAGTTATGCTGACGCTTTTTTAGCATCTACACCTGCTTGTTTTGGATTGCTGGCTTATCAAGGCAATCAGCCAATTGGCTTCTATATATATAATTTTAAGTTTGCGAGTTACGTTGGATCCCGTGTTCTTTATATTGAGGATCTGTATTTGATCGATGGTTTTGATGGCGATGAAAATAAAAGTATATTACTACAGCATGCCGTAAAGGTGTCACGGTCTGAGAATTGTTGTAGAACGGAGATGCGTGTCCTTAAAGAGTTCAATATTGGCTATGATCTTATCAGTAGCTTTGGTTTCAGTGAGATCAAGAAATGGAGTGTTTATCGCCTAGATCTTTAATGAATCAATACCAGTGCACGTTGTCACAAAATTATTAACAGTCCATACGTGGAGCCTGTAATGAAATCAACCGTAGAAGAGCATATCTCCTCATTGGGTTTGGAATTACCCGTCGTTACCACACCAAGGGGCAATTTTCTTTCTTATGCCATTTCGGACAACATGCTCTATCTGTCAGGTAAGGGCGCTCCGCTGCGAGAAGAGGGCGTTGCTGTCCCAAAAGTTGGGCAGGACGTCACTGTCGAGCAGGCTCGGATGTACGCTCAAGAGGTTGGCCTGTATCTTCTTGCGCTCATTCAAGAGGCGCTGGGTGACTTTGATCGGGTTCGGCGTGTCGTGAAGGTGTTTGGTATGGTCAATGCTGATCCAAATTTCACCTCTCACACTGAGGTCATCAACGGTTGTTCCGACCTATTTGTTACCGTTCTTGGTGAGCGCGGTGAACATGCACGTTCTGCCATTGGGGTAGGCTCATTGCCGAAGGGGGTTGCGGTGGAAATTGAAGCCATCGTTGAGTTTTCAGACGCTTGACCACAGCATCGCCACGCTTAATCTTTCCCATGAGCTGCACTGATCTTTGGTTGCTACTTTTTAACCAACATCGAGATTCAGGAAAGGCAGGCCGTTCATGACGGATATTGCGTTCGGGGTATCTTTTCCTATCAAATCAACACCATGTGTTGATGCGATGGTGCAATAACGCTAAATAAATCATGAATCAAGATATCTGGGAGCGCCGCCATACGCTAGGCGGCGCTTTTTCCTGGCGAGCCCAGATGCGCCGTAGTTGCCGCTCATCACCGAATCCGGACGCTTCCGCGATGCGCGCAAGCGTCCATGTCGTTTCGGTCATTAACGCTTTCGCTCGCTGCAGGCGTAACCCCGTGATGTAGTCGCCCACCAGCATGCCGGTGAGACGTTTGAATTGACGCCGGAAATGGCGTTCGCTCATGGCGGCTTGAGCCGCCAGCGTTTCGATAGGCCATCTCTGAGAGGGTGCGGCGCAGATGGCATCTTGAACGCGATGCAGCCGTTCATCCACATGATTACGCCCCTCGAGCCAGGCGCCCAACTGAGGCTCCTGGCCGCTGCGGCGAAGATACAGCACCATCTCTCGTGCAACCGCTAAGGCCAGTGAATGGCCGCAAACACGGGTTAGCCAGTAGAGCATGGTATCGATCCCTGTTGAGATCCCAGCGCTGGTTAAATAGCGCCCGTCCTCGGTAAAGATACAATCACGTTGTACCTCTGCTTGTGGGGCTTTGGCTTGTAGCTGCTCGATTAGCGTGTGGTGGGTGGTACAGCGCCGCCCCTCCAAGAGGCCAGCATCCGCCAGTAATAGCGTGCCGGAGCAAACAGTCATCAGCGTATCCGCATGGTGGGCATTCGCCTTGAGCCAAGTGACGCACTCCTGTTGCGCTAATGGCTCAAGACTATTGCGATACTGCCCTGGAATCAGCAGTAAATCTTGAGGGGAGAGCTGTTCAGGTAATGGGTCAATGCCGCTAAGGGTGAGCGGCCCTAACCACTGTATGGCCGCAGTGGGGCCGATATAGTGAACCTGAACGTCTATCGAGAGCCGATCTGCGCACTGCAAAACCTGTAGCGGGCCAATCAGGTCAAGTGGCACCTGGCCGGGCATCATCAGTACCGCCACCCGTAAAGTGGTGGCTCTAGGGGATGGCGGTTGGCTATGTTGTTGCTCTTCACTCACGCGTATTTTGCCATTCGTTGATCATGTCGTGTGTACTGATAATACGTGCAAAGCGGCCTTCAAGAACCAGCTCGGTGCGTGCCTTGATATCATCGGCCAACCAAGTGATGTCGTGGCGCGTCATGGGGAAGGTTAGGGTAGCATCGCTTATAAAGTCGACGCTAAAGCCTAAATCTGACGCCACCCGGGCGGTGGTTTCGCAGCACTGCTCGGTACGAATGCCGCTAATGGCAAGCCGTTCAATGCCGTGCTCCCGTAACCAGTCCCCAAGTGAGGTATCGGTGAAGGCATTATGGGCACGTTTATGATAGGTGACTGCTACGTCATCGTTAAAATCATCAAGCGGACGAATAAGGCCATAATCCGGGTCAAAAGGCCCTTGGCTGCCGGGTTCTTCATGCAGAATTCGCACAACGGGAATCTTGTGTGCCTGAGCTGCATTCAGCACGGCCCTTTGCCTAGGGCGCCAGTCCTGGGCGAGGTCTTCATCCCAGTAATCCCGTGCGGGGAAAGAGGCCTGTACATCAATTAATAGCAATGCAGTTTTAGAGTGGGTCATGGCTAATCTCATCGTGTTGAAGTGAGGTGATAGATTAGCTGCTACGTATCCTGCCAACGATGCGTTGTCCGGTCACAAAGGGGGCAGATTCGGCCATTTATAGGGAGTGTCATCTCGCTAACACCACCATCATGGGGCGTTGTCGTGACATGTTCTCATTGCGGATTCTGCTACGCTCAAAACACGCTGGATGACTGCATGAAAGTGGCAGCGAGCTTGGATGTGATGGCGGTGGGAGGAATAAGTGAGACAACGCATGATGATTGCCGTTATGGGGGCGTTGCTGGCGATGCCGACAGGTACAAACGCGAACAGCCTTGATTTTGAAGCGCTGGCCTCTGCGCAAGCATCACGCCCGCTGCCCGCGCTGCAAACGTATGAAGCGCGGGACGGAACATCGCTCGCGTATCGCCATTATCCAAGTGATGCCCGTACTGCGCTGATCCTCGTGCATGGCTCTGGAACCGACAGCAGGTACCTGGCGACGCTCGCCCATGAATTAGCCGCGTCAGGTGCTGCCAGTGTTTACACGCCGGATGTGCGCGGGCATGGTCCTTCGCCGGCGCGCCGTGGCGATATCGACTACATTGAGCAGCTTGAAGATGACCTGGCGGACCTCATTGCCCATATCAAAGAGACCAACACCGATGTCTCAAGGGTGGTCGTTGGCGGTCATTCATCCGGGGGCGGGCTCGCGGTACGCTTTGCCGGTGGGCAGCATGGTCACCTTGCCTCGGCGTATCTGCTGCTGGCGCCTTACCTTGGGCACGATGCGCCCACTGTGCGGGATAATTCCGGTGGTTGGGCCGAGCCAAGTGTCGCCAGGATTGTGGCGATCTCGATGCTCAACGCGATTGGCATCACGCATTTCAACGGGACGGATGTATTGCGGTTCAACTTGCCACCTGAATACCGCGATGGCTCAGAGACGCTCGCCTATTCATACCGGTTGATGAGCGGTTTTAGTCCGGCTGATTTTCGTCAGGCGCTGGGCTCAGTGCAGGTGCCCGTTCTGGTGGTCACCGGTGCTGAGGACGAGGCGTTGTATGCGGCTCAATTCGAACCCGTGCTGCGTCCGCTTGTGCCGCATGCGGACATCACCACGGTGGAAGGCGCATCGCACCTGGGACTAGTGGTCAGTGAAGAGGGTATCGCGACCGTTCGCCAGTGGCTTCAGGGATTATAGTGGGCAACAACAAGTGCGGGCGCCGCCCATAGATATTGGCGGATCTTTCAAACCCCCTAAAGAAACCTCGCCAGTTTCCGATATCTCTTTATATCGGACGAACGTTATCGAACGACGTTGTTCGACCGTCCTCAATGTATCGAGAATCAGCCATGCCCAAAAAACTCAGTTGCATCATCACGGCCGTACTGCTGTCTTTCAGTACGCATGCCATGGCCCATACTGCCAATGAGGCGGAGGCCGCTGCGCTTGCCTGGTTGAACGCGATTGATAACGGTGACTACGAGCAAGCCTGGGAGACCTCATCGCCTATACTAAAAGCGCCGCTGTCACAGGGAATGCTGGCCCGCACCATTGAGCTTGTGCGCCGGGACTTTGGCGAAGTGGCCTCGCGCAAGCGCGTTCGTACCAGCCACCAGACGTCCATGCCGGGTGCGCCGAGCGGCGACTATATCGTCTTCACCTTCCAAACCGGCTTCGAGAACAGCGGACGTCGGCTCGAAACCGTTACCCCCCACCTTGAAAACGGCACCTGGCGGGTGAGCAGCTATTACGTGGAAACGCCATGATTTGCCCGCTACCAGCGCTGCATGCCTGGCGCATCAGCTTGCCCAGGTTTATTTCCCGATAGGGATAAAAATGCCAGGTTGGCACTAAATCGAGTCAATTTTTCCCGGTAAGGAAGTAAACGCTCCGCACCATCACCAATCCCGCCACAACTGCTATGTTGAAAGTACACCAACGCGGCAATATTACTTGTTCAGTAAATATACAGGGTGTAGCTTCTGTATATGTTGATTCCTATAGCGGATGTGCTGACATAACGGCTACTTAACCAGGTAGCCAGGTAATGTTTCAGGACGCGAGGCGCGGGGAGAGTTGATATGCGAAGCCTTTCTCACAAATCCCCTTGGCTGTGGTTATCGCTGGCAGGCGTGCTGATGCTAGCGCTGTCGTTCGCCTGGCAGGCCACGGCGCAGACCTCATCGCCTAACGCCCTGGTCATGAACATTGAAGGGCCCATTGGCCCCGCCACCAAAGATTATCTTGAGCGCGGTCTGCGCAAGGCCCGCGAGCAGAACAGTGAGGTGATTGTCGTTGAGCTGGATACGCCAGGCGGCCTGGTCGACACGACGCGCGACATGATCCGGGAAATGCTGAATACCGACATTCCTGTGGCGATGTATGTCTCCCCCAGTGGCGCTCGGGCGGCCAGTGCGGGCACTTACCTGCTGTATGGCAGCCACGTTGCTGCCATGGCGCCCGCGACCCATCTGGGGTCTGCCACGCCGGTGCAGATGGGCGGTTCCGGCTTTCCCGGCAGCGCTGATGAAGCGGATGACAACGCCGAAGGCCAATCGGAAGGCGAGAGTGAAAGCGAGTCTGGAAGAGAGAGCAGCGCCATGGAGCGCAAGGTCATGGAAGACGCGGTGAGCTTTATCCGCAGCCTGGCCGAGCGTCACGACCGGAACGCCGATTGGGCCGAAGCGGCGGTGCGCGAGGCGGTCAACCTCACTGCCAATGAGGCACTGGAGCAGAACGTCATCGACGTGATTGCGCGGGACCTGAATGATCTGCTTTCGCAAATAGACGGCATGTCGGTGGTCATGGAGCGGGGTGACCGGACGCTGGAGACAGCCGACCTTGCCGTTGAACGCTTTGATCCGGATTGGCGCACAGAGCTGCTTTCGCTGATTACGAACCCCAATATTGCTTACTTCCTGCTGATCATCGGCTTTTACGGGCTGATCTTCGAGCTTTCGAGCCCCGGCAGCCTGTTCCCTGGCACCATCGGGGTTATTTCGCTGCTGTTGGCGCTCTTTGCCTTTCAGATGCTGCCGATCAATTACGCGGGCCTGGCGCTGATCATCGTCGGTCTGGCGCTGATGGTGGGCGAAGCGTTAATGCCCAGTTTCGGCGTGCTGGGGGTCGGCGGTATTGTGGCCTTTGTGCTGGGGTCGGTCATGCTGATGGATGCCGAGTACCTGGCCATTTCGTTGCCGCTGATTGGCGGCGTGGCGCTGGTATCCGGCGGGCTGATGCTGTGGACCTTGACGCGTTTTGCAACGCTGCGCCGACGCCCGGCCCATACAGGCGTGGAGCAGTTGATTGGCGCAAGCGCCATTGCCCTGGAAGATTTTGAGACTCGCGGCCATGTGCAACTGCACGGCGAGCGCTGGAACGCGGTGAGTAACGTGCCAATCAAGCAGGGAGACGAGGTGAAAGTGGAGCGCCTTGACGGCTTGACGGTTTACGTATCACCCCCGTAACGCCTGGCTGACCCTGCGTTACACATCTATCACTGATCAATCGCTAGACGAGGTGTCCCATGTTGCTATCGTATTTAGTGCCTGTCGTGCTGGTGGTGCTGCTGATCGCCGCCTCCATTCGCATTTTGCCGGAATATAAACGGGGTGTGGTGTTCTTCCTGGGCCGTTTCCAGACAGTGAAGGGTCCGGGTCTGGTGATCGTGATCCCCGCCATTCAAAAGATGCAGGTGGTCGATCTGCGCGTTATCACCATGGACGTGCCCGAGCAGGACGTCATCTCTCAGGACAACGTGACGGTGAAGGTCAACGCCGTGCTTTACTTCCGCGTGATCGACCCGGAAAAGGCGATTATTCAGGTCGAGAACTTCTCTCAGGCCACCAGCCAGCTTGCTCAGACCACGCTGCGTTCGGTGCTGGGTAAGCATGACCTTGATGAAATGCTTTCCGAACGCGATAAGCTCAACGACGACATCCAGGAAATCATCGACGCTCAGACCGATGCCTGGGGTATCAAGGTGGCAAACGTTGAGATCAAGCACGTGGATCTTGATGAGAGCATGATCCGCGCCATTGCCCGTCAGGCCGAGGCAGAACGCGAGCGGCGCGCCAAGGTGATTCATGCCGAGGGCGAGCTGCAGGCCTCGAGGAAGCTGGTCGAGGCCGCCAACGTGATGCAGGAAAACTCCGCCGCGTTGCAGCTACGCTACCTGCAGACCATGAGCGACATGAGCAACAAGAACGCCTCGACGATCGTCTTCCCGCTACCCATGGACATCATGGAGGCCTTCAAGGACATGAAAGCCAAGCATATGCCGCCTGCATCGGGTACGCCAAAAGACGACGCTTAAACGTCCCAGCTGGTGCTATAGAGAAGGGTCGACGCGGCGGTAAACGGCGGCAAGTACGCTATAGCACCCAAACGCCAGCAGGCCAGTGGCGACAAACCCAAAAAGCCATTGCCCGAAGGCCTGGCGCCGCAAGGTGTTAAACGCTTCCGCCGTGCCGCCTGCGGCGTTGGGGTCGAACTGGTAAGCGGCGATCATGAATAAACTACCCACGATCACAAAGACGAGCCCGCGGACCACCAGGCCGAAACGGCATATCGGGTAGGCCCAGGCTTGGGTGCGCGAAGGCATGGCGAAGTGTTTGTCAAATTTTGCCTTGTAGCCTTTGACGGCGTGGGCGATACCCGCACCGATGATGGCGATGCCGACAGCAGCCACCAACCAGCGGCCAAAGGGTTGCTGAATCAGCCAACTGACCATGCCTTCCGAGCCACCGCTTGAGCCACTGGAGGAACCGGACGAGAGAAAACGGAAGACAAGGCTGGCGGCAAAAAATGCCAGCAAGGTGTGGGTAATCGCACTGACAAACAAGCCTGCGCGAATCACCAGCCCTTTGGCACTGGTGCCGTGACGGTCGGGGTCCTTGAAAACTTGTATACAGCGCCACATGGCGTATCCAAGCAGCCCTACGGCGATAATGCCCAGCATCACCTTACCAAACGGCGCACCCAGCACGGCTTCCAGCGCGCCGCGGCTGCCTTCCGCCTGGCCGCCCTGATCTATGGCGGTGAGCGCCGCCAATCCCCCCACCAACACGTAAACCACGCCGCGTGCGGCATAGCCCATGCGGGCAAAGGCGCTGATGGCGTCGCGGTGGTCTGGCGTGGGCGTAGAGCTTGCCATGGTGTCCTCCTGACCGATAAGGCTGTTGCCAATTATCCATAAGCAACTTGAATGAGCGGCATCTATACTGTGTCTGCACTGTGTGATTGTCCAGCGTAGGCGCATCAGACCTTGGTGACCAGTTGAGCGGGGAGGCCTACCTATTTGCTTTTTTCATTGTTTGAGTAGCGCATGAATCCATCGTCTTCTCCAGTTTTCTGGCGCGATCAGCGTATGCCCCATGTGGAACTGCGTAAAATCAGCGATGCGCGGCAAGTTTGCTATGCGCCTCACAGTCACGTGCACTGGTCGCTGGGCGCCGTTACGGAAGGCAGAAGTACCTTTAGTTACCGCGATACGACGTATCAGATTAACGCGGGTGACCTGGTGATGATGAACCCGCATTGGGTACATGCCTGTAATCCCATCGAGGATCAGCCCTGGGCGTACCTGATGCTCTACGTCGATACTGCGTGGTTGAGTAACTTGCGCTATCAGTTGGGGCTGCTTGAAGTGCCTAATTGGCAAGATATTGCCACCGCTGTGCTTACCCAGCCTGCGCTTTTTGCAGCGTATTGCGATATGGCGTCCTGCCTGCTGGATGAGCGGCAAGCGATTGACGATAAGCAAGCAGTACTAACTGAATACCTGTCTAGACTTATGCAGGTGCTTGCCCAAGCGCCTCCAGCGGCATTGCCGGAAGCGCCCAGCACGCTAGAGCAGGTTGCCGCCTATTTACGAAGTCATTGCACCGCCGACATTTCGCTTGAAAGCTTATGCCAGCAGTCTGGCTACAGTGCGGGTCATCTAATCCGCGCGTTCAAACAGCAGTACGGGCTAACGCCCCATGCCTACTTGATTAATCAACGCATCCAGATCGGGCAAGAGGCACTAAAGCAAGGGCAACCGATTGTCGAGGCGGCGCTGAACGCTGGCTTTAATGACCAACCCCACTTTCAGCGGACCTTTAAGCGGCTGGTGGCAGCAACACCCAACCAGTACCGCTCTACGCTAATCGATTAATAAGTAGATAGCGCTGGCGGCTAAACATCCTGCCAACAAGCGGTTAACCGTTAACAGAATGATGGGGCGGTGAACATAGCGTTTGAGGAAAGCGCCTGCGTATACCCAACTGGCAAGCGATAGCCAACAAATGGGTAGATAGAGCCCCGCGAATAGCCAAAGCTGGTAGGGGTCGTCACCGCTGGTATAGGCACCAATGCCAGCGGCAGACGCCAGCCATGCCTTGGGATTAAGCCACTGCATCATCGCGCCGGACATGAATCCTGGCGCTTTCTCGGCGCCTTGCTCATGCAAGCGTCCATCGTGCTGGAAAAGTTGATAGCTGAGGTAAAGCAAAAACAGGATGCCCGCCCAGCGTAAAATATCCTCCAGCAGCGGCACCACTTGCAGCAGCGAGTAAAGCCCTGCACCAATCCCTAAAAACAGGGCGATGAAACCTAGTGTGGCACCCGTTACAAAGACAAGGCCCTGGCGAATGGGGTGGTTCGTGCCGCTACTCAAGCAAACGATATTGACCGGCCCTGGCGAAATGGACGCGGCAAGGGCAAATGCGGACATGGGTAGCAGCAAGGGCAGTAGTGAAGCGTTCATTATCGTCCTCCTTGGTAGTACAAGGAGTTTGCAGTGGAGTGTGGCGAATATATTGAACAAAATTGATCTGCAAATAGCTTTTTAGCTATTGTTAAGTATCTTTAAAGCTGGCAAGGGCGCTTTAAATTTATCGAAGGGAGGCAAAGGGTTATGAAAACCATCGGCTTGCTGGGGGGCATGAGCTGGGAGTCCACGCAGACCTATTACCGTATGCTCAATCAAGGCGTGGCGGAGAAGCTGGGGGGCTTTCACTCGGCGAAAATAGTGCTCTATAGCGTGGATTTTGCCGAGATCGAAACGCTTCAACGCCAGGGCGACTGGGAGGCGATGGCGGACATCCTGGCGAATGCGGCTTGCTCGCTGGCGGCAGCGGGGGCGGATTTTCTGGTGATCGGCACGAATACCATGCATAAAGTAGCTGCCGAGGTGGAGGCCGCATCAGGCCTGCCCCTTTTGCATATTGCCGAGGCAACCGCCGATATTCTGGCCCAGCAGGGGATAGAGCGCGTTGGCCTGCTAGGTACCCAGTTCACCATGGAGCAGCCTTTTTACCGGCAGCGACTGGAGGCGCGGGGGATCGAAGTTATCGTGCCTGAGCCCGAGCAGCGTGAGGTCATTCATCGCGTGATTTACCAGGAACTCTGCCGGGGGACGATTAACCCCGCCTCGAAAGAGGCTTATCTGGACGTGGTGGCGACGCTTTCAGCGCGAGGTGCGCAAGGCGTGATTCTAGGCTGCACCGAGATTGGTTTGCTGATTAACCAGAGCGATACCCCGGTTGCGCTTTTTGACACCACCGAGATTCACGCCCAGCGTGCGGTGGCCTGGGCACTGGGTGATGGGGTGGCCTCCTGAACGCTTGCCGTTAATGGCCAAACACCGACCAGCCGGTTTTCTGGACAAACATTTCGAGTGCCTGGGTGCCTAGCAGGCTATTGCCGTAGGCATCGAGCCCCGGTGACCAGACGGCGATCGCCCCGTGGCCTGGCGCGATGGCCAGAATACCGCCCCCTACGCCGCTTTTTCCGGGGAGCCCGACGCGGAAGGCGAATTCCCCCGAGGCGTCGTAATGGCCGCACATCATCATCAACGAGTTGATCCGGCGGGCTCGCTGGGGGGCCACCACCCGAATACCGCTGGGTTTGTTGATACCATCTGACGCCAGAAATAGCCCCGCATGAGCGAGCTGCTCGCAGCTCATGGCAATGGCGCACTGGTGGAAGTAAGTGCCCAGCACTTTATCGACGTCATGGCGTAGATGCCCAAAGGCTTTCATGAAATGCGCGAGTGAGGCGTTGCGGTCACGGTGGGCCATCTCTGAGGCAGCTACCGCGTGGTCGAAGTAGATGCTGTCGTCATCGGCGATATAGCGCACAAAGCTGAGAATCTCGCCCAGGGTCTCTTTGGGTTCGTGCCCCATCATGATCGCATCGACCACTGCAATGGCGCCGGCATTGATGAACGGGTTACGCGGCTTGCCGCTTTCATGCTCTAGCTGGACGATGGAGTTGAACGGATCGCCCGATGGCTCGCGGCCCACTTTCGACCACAGCGAATCACCCTCTTGCCCCAGCGCAATGGTCAGCGTGAATACCTTGGAGATACTCTGGATGGAAAAGGGCGTGGTCGCGCACCCCGCCGAGTACACCTTGCCGTCCACAGTGGCTAGCGAAATGGCAAACTGCTGCGGGTCGACGTGGCTTAGCTCGGGGATATAATCCGCTACTTTGCCACGCTCCTGTGCTTTCGCCATGGTGGCGGCAATGTCGTCGATCAAGGCTTGCATGGGCGTATCGTGACCGTCAGTTGAGGCGGGCAATAACCCTAGCGAAAAATCCCGGCGCTGTCTGCTGTTGCAGTCAGCAAGATTCGGGTCGGCAACTCGCCTGTGAGCGCTTAGGCTGTGAAGGTAACGTTTAGCGGTTGATCATAATACAACGTGAGAGACGACAATGAACGACTATGAGCGTATCGAGAAAGCCATGGATTACATGGTGGCCCATGCGGCAACGCAGCCCAAGCTGGAAGCGGTGGCCGCCCACGTTCATTTGAGCGCCTTTCACTTTCAGCGGTTGTTCTGCCGTTATGCCGGGATCAGTCCCAAGCGCTTTTTGCAGGCACTTACGCTGGAGCGCGGCAAGCAACTGATGCAGTCTTCTACCTCGCTGCTGGATATTGCTCATACGTTGGGGCTTAGCGGCGGCTCGCGGCTTTATGATCACTTTGTGCAGCTGGACGCGGTCACACCGGGAGAGCACAAGCGCCAGGGGCAGGGCGTCGAGATTGCTTACGGCGTTCATGCCACGCCGCTGGGCAGCCTGTTCGTGGCGGTCACGCCGCGGGGTATCTGCCGTATGGGGTTTGTGGATGCCACCAGTGCCGACGAGTTACGGGCACGGCTTGCCAAAGAGTGGCCACTTTCCACGCTTCATCACGATCCTGACGCCACGCGTTTTGCGGTGGAAGCGCTTTTCAACAGGTCAGGCGATGCCTCTGCCACGTTGTCGCTGCATGTGACCGGTACCAACTTTCAAATCGCCGTATGGCGGGCGCTGCTGACCATTCCAGAAGGCCAACTGGCCAGCTATTCGCACATTGCCCAGGCACTGGGCACCCCCAAGTCCTCGCGCGCGGTAGGCAATGCCGTGGGCGCCAACCCCATCGCACTATGGATACCCTGCCACCGGGTAATCCAACAAAGCGGCGCGCTAGGCGGCTACCGCTGGGGCCCCACGAAAAAGCAGATGGTGCAAGCCTGGGAGTTGGCGCAGTTGAATACGGCGGCGCATGAGTTTGAAGTGAGTTAACCAACCCCTTCGTTGCTTGGCCCCGTTGCGCTAGCTAACCCCTCCCGCTACAGTTTCGCTCTTATCCAACTGGGCGAGACATCTGCTATGGCCACATTGATGATCCAGGGCACCACCTCGGATGCCGGGAAGAGTACCGTGGTGGCCGGGCTGTGCCGTGCGCTGAAGCGCCGCGGTATCTCGGTGGCGCCATTCAAGCCCCAGAACATGGCGCTCAATAGCGCCGTTACCGAAGATGGTGGCGAAATTGGCCGTTCCACCGCGCTCCAGGCACAGGCCGCTGGCGTTAAGCCACACAGTGATATGAACCCGGTGTTGCTCAAGCCGGAAACCGACCGTGGCGCCCAGGTGATTTTGCGCGGCAAGGTGCATGGGCATATGGATGCCATGGATTACCATGCCTTCAAGCGCACCGCCAAGGAGAGCGTGATGGCCGCGTGGCAGGCGCTGGAAAGCCGCTTTGATGTGATTATCGCCGAAGGCGCGGGCAGCCCCGCTGAGATCAACCTGCGCCAGGGTGACATCGCCAATATGGGCTTTGCCGAAGCGGCTGACTGCCCGGTGATACTGGTGGGCGATATTGAGCGAGGCGGGGTGTTTGCTCAGTTGGTGGGGACGCTTGCCCTGCTGAGCGAAAGCGAGCAGGCGCGTATGAAAGGGTTTGTGATCAACCGCTTTCGTGGCGACATGAGCTTGTTAACCCCAGGCATTGACTGGCTGACGGCATACACCGGCAAGCCGGTATTGGGCACCTTGCCCTACCTTCAAGGGTTGCTGCTGGATGCCGAAGACAGCATCGGCCTGACCCACGCGCCCACCCAGGGAGAATCGCTCAACGTGGTGGTGCCTGCGTTGCCCCGCATCAGCAATCACACCGATTTTGATCCATTGCGTTTGCATCCTCAGGTCAACCTCACCTTTGTCGGCGCAGACGAGCCGATTCCTGCGGCCGATGTGATTATCCTGCCGGGCAGTAAAAGTACGGCGAGTGATCTGGCATGGTTAAAGCGCCAGGGGTGGGATAGGGCAATTCAGCGCCACCTGCGCTACGGTGGCAAGGTGCTGGGTATTTGCGGTGGTTTTCAAATGCTCGGCGAATGGGTGGAGGACCCTGACGGCCTGGAAGGCAAGGCCGAGCGTGTCATGGGATTGGGGCTACTATCGCTCACCACGCGCATGGTGGCGGGCAAACAGCTACGCAATGTGGGTGGTGTAACAGTGGCTGAAGGGGCGAGCGTCACGGGCTACGAGATCCACAATGGCGTTAGCGAGGGCGCTGCGCTGGCGCAGCCGCTTTTTGATCTAGGCACCCACCTTGATGGCGCCGTCAGTGACGATGGGCAGGTGATGGGGACTTACCTGCACGGCCTGTTTGATCATTCTGAGGCTTGCCAGGCGCTATTAGCGCGCCTGGGCTTGTCAGCAGCCCAGCGTCTGGATTATCGCGCCCATCGCGAGCGAGAATTGGACCGTTTGGCCGATACGTTAGAGGCGCACCTGGATATCGAGGCGCTCATTGCTCTTTTGGGAGCTGGCGCGTCGCCATTACGGTAATCTCGACGTGGCAGCCTCCACAGATATTGGGCGATTCGGTACAGGTTCTCGCAGGGTAGCGGCCCGGCTCGAAGAACTCGGCATAGACGCTGTCCATATCGTTGATAGTCATCAGGTCAGTCAGGTGAACGTCCACGCGTAGCGCGTCTGCCAGGCTGCCGCCTTCCATTTCCAGCATGCGTGAAATGGCGCGCATCACTAACCGGGTTTCTTCCTTGACGTCGCCCTTGGCCGCATGGCCGTTCGATAGGTCAGAAACCGTTAGCCCTGAAATAAACACATAGCAATCATCCATCACCATATGACTACCGGGGAAGCTCGGCGTTGGCATGGTGGGGTCGTTCATAAATTTCGTCATAATCATCCTTCTATGGTGCCTGGTAAACAATCCGACACGTTAACACTTGCTAGGTTCATGTTGCGTGGCGCTGTTAAAATAGCCGTGTTTACACTAGGCTTGCCGCTTTTGGCGAGCGGGGGACCTCATGAAAGTAATCCAAATAGACCAGGCAGCACAGCAGGATGCCTGCCTGGCACGGCTGTGTGCAGAGGTTTATGGCCAATCCGCCGGGCTGACGCCGCTCGTGATATTTACCGGTACACGCAATGTGCTTCTGGCCGAAGAAGCCGCGCGCTTGGTGGCGGCGGTCGACGGCGAAGGCAAGCCCCAGGCTCTCGCGCTGCTCGTATTGGACGAAGAGGGCGAAGGGATGGCGCTTACCCACGCCTGCGATCTGGCGGCTCCCCAGGCAAAGGCGTGGCTGGTAAATGAGCTGGCGCTAAAAGCGCCGCTGCGTGTTGATGCTAGCGACGCTGCACAGGAAGCGTTTTATCAGCAGTGCGGCATTAAGCGCTGGCTGGACGGTGCCGAGGGTCAGCGGATCGGGTTAGGCGCTCGTCACCCGGCCAATACCATCGAGCAGCTCACCGCGACGGTCACCCTCGACGAGGCGCTTATTTTACGCCGCTTCAAGCATGACCCGGCAGCGTTTGAGCAGGCTAAACAGTTATTTGTCGATGGCCTGGCCCATTTCCCCGAAGCCTTTTAAAGGCCAATCACGCAGTGACCAGACGGCTACTTTTTCGCCAGCTCGCGCATGGCGGTTTCCAGCCCTTCCATGGTCATGGGGTACATGCGGTCATCAATGGTTTCGCGGATTAGTTGGGTAGAGTAGGTGTACTCCCATGCCCGGGGTGGCATCGGGTTAAGCCACGCCAGGCGGGGAAACGTTTCGCATAAACGCTTCAGCCACACGCCGCCCGCTTCGTCGTTAAAGTGCTCTACGCTACCGCCGGGGTGGGTGACCTCATAGGGCGACATGGCCGCGTCACCGACAATCACGACCTGGTAATCCGCGCCGTAGGTGTGCAAAACATCCATGGTCGGGATCCGCTCGTTACCCCGACGCATGTTGTTTCGCCAAACCCCTTCGTAAAGGCAGTTATGAAAGTAGTAGTGCTCCAGGTGCTTGAACTCTGAACGGGCGGCAGAGAAGAGTTCTTCGCAGACGCGAATATGATCATCCATCGAGCCGCCCACATCCAGAAACAGCAGCACCTTTACCGCGTTATGACGTTTTGGGCGCATCTGGACGTTGAGTAGCCCGGCGTCCTTGGCGGTTTCGCGAATGGTGCTATCCACGTCGAATTCTTCAAGCGCGCCCTGGCGGGCAAACTTGCGCAATCGACGCAGCGCCATTTTGATATTGCGCGTGCCCAGCTCCAGCGAGTCGTCGTAGTCGCGAAAGCGCCGCTCGTCCCATACCTTGGTGGCGCGACGATGTCGCGAGCCATCCTGACCGATGCGAATGCCTTCCGGGTTATAGCCGTAGGCGCCAAATGGGCTGGTGCCGCCGGTGCCAATCCATTTGTTGCCGCCCGCGTGGCGTTCTTTCTGCTCTTCCAGACGTTTTTTAAATGTCTCAATCAGCTCTTCGAGGCCGCCCAGGGATTCGATCTTGGCTTTCTCTTCGTCCGTCAGTTGCTTCTCGAACTCACGGCGCAGCCAATCGTCGGGGATTAGCGTTTCAATGGCGGCGTCCATGTCCTCAAGGCCTTTAAACCAGGCGGCAAAGGCACGGTCAAAGCGGTCGAAGTAGCGCTCGTCCTTGACCATCACCGTACGTGCCACCTGATAAAACGCTTCCATATCGGCAAATACCACGCCGCGCTCTACCACGGCGTGAAGGTCGAGCAGCTCGCGCAGCGAGACGGGCACGCCTGAGCGTTTTAATGTTTCAAACAAGCCGATAAACATGGCTTAGCGGCCTCTGCCTTTCTGGCGACGGATCATGAACGCCAGGCGTTCAAGCAACTGAGTATCCTGCTCGTTCTTGACCAGGGCACCGGCCATGGGCGGCAGCGCTTTTGCCGGGTCGCGGTTATAAAGCGCTTCCTGAGCCAGCTCATCAGCCATCAGCAGTTTCAGCCAGTCCACCAGTTCCGAGGTTGAGGGCTTTTTCTTCAGTCCCGGAGCATCACGCAGGTCGAAAAAGACTTCCAGGGCTTCGCTGACCAGCCGGGGAGCGATGTCAGGAAAGTGCACATCGACAATTGCCTGCATGGTCTCGCGGTCGGGGAATTCGATATAGTGAAAAAAGCAGCGGCGCAGGAACGCATCCGGCAGCTCTTTTTCGTTGTTGGAGGTGATAACGATGATCGGGCGATACTCGGCGCGGATGGTTTCGCCGGTCTCGTAAACGTGAAACTCCATCCGATCCAGCTCCTGGAGCAGGTCGTTGGGGAATTCGATATCGGCCTTGTCGATCTCGTCGATCAGCAACACCACCCGCTCGCCAGTGCTGAACGCTTCCCAAAGCTTGCCGGGCTTGATGTAGTTGGCGACGTTCTCGACCCCTTCCACACCCAGCTGTGAATCGCGCAGGCGGCTGACGGCATCGTACTCATAAAGCCCCTGGGCTGCCTTGGTGCTGGATTTGATGTGCCATGTGATCAACTGGGTACCGAGCGACTCGGCCAGTTCTTCGGCCAGCAGGGTTTTGCCGGTGCCCGGTTCGCCCTTGATCAACAGCGGACGCTCTAGCACCACGGCAGCATTGACTGCCTGCTTGAGCGCATCAGTGGCAATATAGGAAGAGGTGGAATCAAACGCCATGGAAGGAGCCTCGGCTTGTCGAATGCGTGTTAAAGGATTCAAACAAGTGTACGTGAGGGCTATCCCAAGGCCAACAGCCTTCTCTGGCGTGTCTTTGTTTACCCTTGCCAATTCGGCGGCACGATGCCTTGGCGCTGCATTTGCCGGTAGATCGTGGGCCGAGAAACCCCTAGCGCGCGAGCCACGGCGCTTATGTTCCAGTGCTGCTCCTTGAGAGTTGTCAGCAACGTGGGATCGGTGTCGTGATTCATTTCCGAAGCCGGGGGAGATGCCTGCCGTGTGATGCGTTGGCTAAGGCACTGATCGGGCAGATCATGAACGGTGATTTCGTCGCTTTCCGAGGTGGCCAGGGCAAACGCCAGTGCATTTTTTAGCTGGCGGATATTGCCCGGCCAGGCGTAGGCGAGCAGGGCGCTGATGGCATCGGCCCTTAGCCTGGGTGAGGCGTTGCCGCCGCGTTCGCTGACCACGTCGTTAAACACCTGGCGAATCACGTAGAGCTTATCGGCACGTTCACGCAGCGCGGGCAGGCGCAGTTGAGCCCCGTTTAGGCGGTAGTAGAGGTCTTCGCGGAACTCGCCCTGCTGAATCATTGACTCGATATTGCGGTGGGTGGCGGTAATGACCCGAATATCCACCTTCACAGGCGTATTGGCACCCAGCGGCATGACCTCCCGTTCTGCCAGTACGCGCAGCAGCCGGGTTTGTAGGGCTAGCGGCATATCGCCGATTTCATCCAGAAACAGCGTGCCGCCGTGGGCCTGGGGAATCAGCCCGCGCATTCCCTTGGCGCGCCCGCCGGTAAAGGCGCCGGGTTCGTAACCAAACAGCTCGCTTTCGATGAGCGCTTCCGGGATTGCGGCGCAGTTCACCGCAATAAACGGATAGTTGGCGCGGTTACCGCTTTCGTGGAGGGCGCGGGCGATGACCTCTTTGCCGGTACCGGTTTCTCCGCTAATCAGTACATTGACACTGGTTTCATTACGCAAACGTTCAGCGAGCTTCTGTACCTTGCGCATGGCAGGGTCATCCGCGCCTAAGCGTGCCAGCGATTCTGGCAGCGAGGCACTGGCCGGTTTTGTCGGCTGGCTCGAGCGGGGGCGCTTGGGTTCCAGCAGGCTAATAAAGTATATGGTGTTGCTGGCGCGGGCTCGGAAGGCGCGAATCTGGTCGTCGGTGGCGCTGTTGATGCTCAAGACATCGGTAATTTCGCACTCGAATAATTCGCCTAGCATGGGCGTAGGGTTTGTCGACCAGGGTGGCCAGCGACGCTGGTGTTCGGCGATCAACTCACGGCCTATCGCATTGGCGGCAATCACTTGCCCGTTCTCTTCAATGGCGATGAGCCCGCGTCCGTTAACGTGCACAAATTCCCGCGACGTATCCAGACGCACCATCAGACAGTCTCGATAGCGCTGTAAAAAGTAAGCGTCTTCAATCATCCGTGCGTAGAGCGTCACCAGCGAAAGGCTGAAATTCTGGCTTTCACGCTGAGTAGGCGATTGCAGTGCGGATATATCCAGCACGGCCATTACATTGCCCTGGGGGTCGGCGATGGGTGCGGCGGTGCAGGTGAGCGAAATATGCGAGGCGTCGAAGTGTTCCTGGCGGTGACAGATGATCGCCTGGCGGTCGTGCAGGCAGGTGCCTACAGCGCAGGTGCCTGCAAAGCGCTCGTCCCAGTCAGCGCCCAAGTAGAGCCCGGCCTTGCGCAATTGCTGATCCTGGCGTGGGTCGCCGCGAAACTCGACCGTGATACCGCGTTGGTCGGTTAGCAGCAGGACATAGCCAAGCTGGGAAATTTGTCCATAAAGCTGTTCAACGCCCGCCCGGGCCACGTGCAGCAATTCATCCACCGATTCACGGTGTTCCAGCAATGTCTGTTGTGGCACGACGCGCGCGGGCCGTGGTTGAGTCGGGTCCAACTGGTATTCGTTCAAGCAGCGCAGCCAAGAATGGCGAATCATTTCCTGGGCGGGTGTATGGGGCGAATCCAGGCCTTCGCCGAGCTGAAACACATGCTCAATATGCTGGCGCTGAACGGATCGTAGCTGCGCAGGCAGGGGCGAGTTGGTCGGCATGGTATTCCTCACGTCGCGCTTTGTTGTTGTCCTTCCAGACTATGCGCTTTGGGTAAGGTGTCAACGCGGCTGAATTACACCGTTAGTCGCTAGTTACACCTGTAACGTCCGGGTGTAAAGGGTGTGACAGGTGTACACCTCTGCGGTGTTTTATGACTGCCTTTTATTTCCCGATTTATCAGTGTCTTAGGTGGTCTTTAAGGCACTTGGCACGGCGGGTGCTTAGGAATTGTTGAATCATGGCTGATTCAACAATAACAAACCTGACCTGGAGTACCGATATGACACAGCCAACCGCCACGGCCATTGTACAAGCATGGCTGACCAACGTTGACGCCGCTCTGCAAGCCAAGAATATTCAGCAGGTAGTCTCTCTATTTGGCGATGAGTGCTATTGGCGCGATTTCCTTACCTTTACCTGGAATTTAAAAACCTGTGAAGGTAAAGACGAGATTCAGGCCATGCTGAACGCAACGTTGGATAATGCGCGTCCGTCCAACTGGCAGCTTGAAGGCGAAGCAACCCAAAATGGCGATATCGCCGAGGCGTGGTTCACCTTTGAGACCGCGGTCGCCAGCGGCAAAGGCTACCTGCGCCTGAAAGAGGGGAAGTGCTGGACACTGCTCACCACGATGCAGTCCCTGCACGACTTCCCTGAACCCCGTAATCACAACCGCCCCAAAGGCGCTGAGCACGGCGCCAATAAGCAGCGTGAAACCTGGCTGGAAGCACGACGGCGCGAAGAAGCGGAACTTGGCTACACGCAGCAGCCTTATTGCGTGATTATTGGCGGCGGCCAGGGCGGTATCGGCTTGGGCGCGCGACTGAAGCAGATGGGCGTGCCGACCATTATTATCGAGCGCAACGAACGTGCCGGGGACTCCTGGCGAAATCGCTATAAGTCGCTCTGCCTGCATGATCCCGTCTGGTACGACCACCTTCCCTATATTCCTTTCCCTGAAAACTGGCCGGTGTTTGCGCCCAAAGACAAGGTGGGTGATTGGCTGGAGATGTACACAAAGGTGATGGAGCTCAATTATTGGAGTTCCACCGAGTGTCAGAATGCACACTTCGACGAAACCGCAGGCGAGTGGGTGGTAAACGTGAAGCGCAACGGCGAAGCGATCACTTTGCGACCCAAGCAGCTCGTCATGGCCACCGGGATGTCGGGGATGCCCAATGTGCCGACATTTACCGGTGCAGAAAGCTTTGAAGGCGAGCAGCAGCACTCCAGCCAGCATCCGGGGCCAGACGCTTACACTGGTAAAAAGTGCGTCATTGTGGGGTCGAATAACTCCGCCCACGATATTGCCGCGGCACTTTGGGAGCACGACGCCGATGTCACCATGCTGCAACGCTCATCCACCCATATTGTGAAGTCGGATTCGCTGATGGAGGAAGTGCTGGGGCCGCTCTACTCCGAAGAGGCGGTGGCGAGTGGCTTAACCCATGACAAGGCTGATCTGATTTTTGCTTCGATTCCCTACAAGGTGCTGCCGGACTTTCAGCGCCCGGCGTTTGAGGCGATCAAACAGCGCGACGCCGAGTTCTATCAGAAACTCGAAGATGCGGGCTTTATGCTCGATTTTGGTGACGACGACTCGGGTCTGTTCTTGAAGTACCTGCGCCGGGGCTCGGGTTACTACATCGATGTGGGCGCCTGTGATCTGGTCGCCAGTGGTGATATCAAACTGCGCAGCGGCGTAGGGATAGAGCGCATCAACCCGCACTCCATCACGCTTACCGATGGCAGTGAGCTAGCAGCAGATTTGATCGTTTATGCCACCGGCTATGGCTCCATGAACGGCTGGGCAGCCAGACTTATCTCCCAGGAGGTGGCGGATAAAGTCGGCAAGTGCTGGGGCTTGGGCTCCGACACCACCAAAGACCCTGGCCCCTGGGAGGGTGAGCTGCGCAACATGTGGAAACCCACCCAGCAGGAGGCGCTGTGGTTCCATGGCGGCAACCTGCACCAGTCGCGGCACTACTCACACTATTTGGCGCTGCAGTTGAAAGCCCGCATGGAGGGGCTGGCAACGCCTGTCTACGGTCTGCAGCCGGTTCACCATGCGTCATAACAGGAAGGGATACTTGTGAGTCAGTCGACGAATCAGCAACATAGCGACGTTGAGGATTGCTGAGCGCTAACGAACTCACATGATGCTTTGTGATGCAAAAAGACCCTAAAGTGCGCAATGCTGGTGCATTTTGTTTGCTGCAATGCGAGGCAACTTACTAAAAATCCATAAGATTTATCATAAGCAATTGTTATGTAATAGTTTTTAAAAAAGTGGCACGTAGTTCGCTATGTATAAGGCAAAGGGTGACTGAATAGAGAAACAACAGCTTAGGTAGTTTGCTTCTTTCCCTTCTTCACCTACATCGCTGCTGACTTTCAGCGATACACCGAGTGAGCTGGCGTGCTCCACCTGGGTCCCCTTCGGGGGACTTTTTTTTGCGTGTAATTCGGCCTTTTCTCTTCTCTGCATATTTTGTGCTTAATATTATAACAAAATTTTACGTGACGTTTAGAAACAGTGTTCGTATACTCATTACTGTACAAGTTATCGAAGCGTCGCCGATGGTATGAACGTAGACGTTGTAGACGTGAGTGATATGTGACGCTTGATAACGGACTCCAAGCGAAAGTTGAGAGGATGACCCTGATGAGCCAATTCAAAATTGTAACAGCCGCTGTGATTACCGCTGGCTTTGCCATGGCAAGCCAAGCCGCGCTTGCGTACACCGCGGGTGATGTTTTTGTTCGCGGTGGGGTCGCTAAAACGGACATCGCTTCCGACGACACCAATGCAGGGGGAGCAGACTTCGACGTTGAAAGTGAAAACGGCTATAGCTACGGCGTTGGTTATCTGTTCCATGACAAGTTCGGCATCGAGCTTAACAGCGGTGAAGGCTTTGAACATGACCTGAAAACGGCCGCCGGTGATGCCGGTAGCGTCGAGCGTCTGCCGGTTAATGCGCTGTTCAACTACTACCCGATGGGCGGTGTCGATTCGCGTATTCAGCCTTACGTAGGTGTGGGTCTTAACTACACCAACTTCTACAGCGAAGACATTGGCCCCGGTGTCAAAGTCGACGACAGCTTTGGTGCCATTGGCCAGGCGGGTCTTGATCTGGCCGTGACCAACAACATCATGCTTAACGGCTATGTCAGCTATGCTGATGTGGACGCCGACATTACATCCAACGGTAACAACGTTGGTGCTGTTGACATTGATCCGGTGACCGTTGGTGGTGGTGTTACCTACCGCTTCTAATCGGCCATATCGAACGCCCATCGTTGCGTTAGCCTAGCTAGAACAAACGCCCAGCTCAGCTGGGCGTTTTTGTATCGGGCGTATACGAATATTGGCTAAGGGGTCAAGTTATCCGGCCCCTGGTCGGTCACGGCAATATTGTCTTCAATACGAATACCACCGCAGGGCATGCAGTGATCCACCAGCGTCCAGTTGATGGGCAGCGATGTCTCTCGCAGAGGGGCTAACAGCATGGGAATGAAATAAAGCCCGGGCTCGATGGTCACGACCATGCCGCTGGAAAGCGTACGCGTGAGACGAAGCGCCGGATGTCCGTTGGGCGCCGGAGCTGCAGTGCCGTCTGGATGGCGTAAACCGGCCACGTCATGCACCTGTAATCCCAGCGAGTGGCCCAACCCATGCGGGCAGAACGCGCGCGTCACGCCTTCATCGATAGCCTGTTCGCGGCTGCCTCGGAAGAGGTCATGGGTAATGAGAATATCGCCCAGCCGCTGGTGCATTTGCTCGTGCAGCGCGATGAAATCCGTACCCGCTGTAACACCTTGAACCAGCTCGTCTTTCAGGTCGTGCACGGCGCCCACCAGCTCGCCGAATAGCGCCGGGGCATCTGGTCCGGCGTGGGTGCGGGTGATATCCGCGCAGTAACCACGAAAGCGTCTTCCGGCATCGACGAGCAGGCTATGGCGTCGCCTGGGCGGGCTTGTGTCGTAGTGTTGGTAGTGGAGGACGCCCGCGTGGTCGTTCAGGCCGATAATATTCTGGTAGGGAACCGCCGACTCGCGCTGGCGGCTAGCTGCCAGGTAGGCAAGTTGAATATCCAGCTCGCCGGACGCGCCCAGGAAGGCTGCCTGGGCGGCCTCGTGTCCGGCGATCGCGAGCCGGTTGGCTTCACGTAGGCAGGCGATTTCGTAGTCAGACTTGACGATGCGAAGCTCGTCCAGGCGGTTCAACAAGGTGGCAGGGTTCAGTTGCGCCTTCAGGCTGGCGCTGGGTAACTGTGCCACATCGCCGATAATTGCGGCGTGGCCATCCAGCGCGGGGCTGACGTGGTCGCTGCAGAGGTGGATATCGAATTCGTCGACCCAGGGTTCTTCGGGAAGCCGGGTCGGCAGGTGCCAAAAGTCCGCCGGGGCATAGAGGTAAAGTTGTGGCCGCTGATGAGGGCGTATCACCAGCCAGCTATGTTGCACGTCGGCCAGTGGCACCCAGTGCATGAAATGACCGTAGGTCTGGAAGGGGGGTGCCTGATCGTCGGCAAAGTAGGCGTTGGTGTGCCCGCTGTATATGGCCAGGCTGTCGAGCTGGTGCTCGTCAAGCAAGGCAGTATAGTCACGCTGCAGGCGTGTCAGGTGCTCTTGCTGTAACCGATGTAGTTGCGATGACATGCAGGGTCTCTAGTAAGTGCGAAAGTGTGGGAGTTCACTCCAGAAGGCGTCCAGCTCTCCATGGTGCTGGCCCTGATGGCGGTAGAGGCGAAGCTCCATGGGGACATCCCAGCGGCTGTCGCCGGCGCGGACCAGACTGCCCTGGCGAAGCTCAGCCTCGACGTTGCGTTCGGGCAGCCAACTCATTCCGTAGCCGAGCAGCACCAGTTCCTTGATACCCGCCGCATAGAGGTTTTCGCTCTGGGCATTTAAATAGCTGCTCTGGGGTAATCGCGCCAGGTGGGCGGTCACCGCTGAGCCTAGCAGGCCTCGTTGTGGGTAGGCGAGCCAGGGAAGTGGCTGCTGGCGGCTGCCTGGCAATAACGCTCTTGGCGCCGAGTGATCGTCAACACCGGTCACCGGAATCAGGCGTTCATGGCCGATCACACGGTAGGTGCAGGAACTGGTGTCGATGTCCAGGTCGCAGCGCCCAATCGGCCAGTAGCAAATCGCCAGGTCGCATTCGCCGCGCTGTAGCGCCTGGAAATAGTCGCTGGCCACCCAGCCGGTGGCGCGCAGATAGGGTTGAACACGCTCCTGCCAGCCGGTTGTGGCCAGCCACTCGGGTAGAAATTGCCCCAACAGGCTCTGTGGAGCAGCCACCATGATACGTCGTTTCTGCCCCGCGCTGATTTCCCGAACGCGGTCTCGCGTCAGGCGAACGCGGTCAGTTACCTGCTCGCACAGCAGCAAGAACTCGTCTCCCGCCGGGGTCAAGGAAAGCGGCAGTGTTTGCCGGTTGATCAGCGTCACACCCATTTCCTCTTCCAGCAGCTTGATACGCCGGGAAAAAGTAGGTTGGGTGACGTTCTGTTCATCAGCAGCTCGGGAGAAGTGTCGCGTTCTGGCCAGGGCGATAAAGTCTTCTAGCCAGCGAATTTCCATGCTTTACCTCTCCATGCATAGCGCCATCTAAGGTTCGACGACCGCCTCATAGGCGGCCTTCTTCAACAGCGTGGCACGCAACCCGCGTGCCGTCATCCTGTGTCTGCAGGACAGGGATTTCCTGTTTACAGCGCGCATTGGCATGGGGGCAACGGCCATGAAACACGCAGCCGGTGGGCAGGTTAACCGGTGTAGGTACTTCGCCGGAGAGCCGGATGTGCTGGGGACGGTCGTCTTCAAGCCGTGGAATCGCCGACAGCAACGCCTGAGTATAAGGATGGCGAGGCTTGGCGAATAATGTCGAGGTGGTAGCAATTTCACATACCGTGCCCAGGTACATGACGGCAACACGGGTCCCGAAATGCTCGACGACTGCCAGGTCGTGGGTGATAAACAGATAGGTCAGGTTGCGCTCTTGCTGAGCTTCCATGAGCAGGTTGAGTACCTGCGCCTGAATGGAGACGTCCAGCGCGGAAATGGGCTCATCGGCGACGATAAACTCGGGGTCAACGGCCAGGGCGCGGGCAATGGCAATACGCTGGCGCTGGCCGCCGGAAAATTCGTGGCCGAAGCGCTTGCCCCAGTCCGGGTCAATGCCCACCGACCGCATGACGTCTTCGACCTTCTGTTCAATTTTTTCACGGTCCCAGTCGGGGTGGTGAAGACGCAGCGGCTCCTCCAGCGTTTGCTGGATGGTCATGCGGGGGTTGAGCGACGCATAGGGGTTCTGAAAAATCATCTGCATGCGCTTGCGGTAGGGCAGCAGTTGCCGCGAACTCAGGTTGTCAATGCGCTCGCCTGCGTAGCGAATCTCGCCTTCCGAAGGGGTAATCAGCCCCATTACCATGCGTGCAACGGTGGATTTGCCGCAGCCGGACTCGCCCACTACGCAAAGCGCTTCGCCGCGTTTTATGTCGAGATCGACGCCGTTGATGGCGTGCACATATTCCTGGTGGCGAACCAGCTTGCCACCCTTGAAGCGTAATTGTTCAAGAAAATCGCCCGACAACGAAAAGCGCTTGTTCAAGCCTCGAATCTGCAACAGCGAGTCGTCACTTTTCTCGTTCTGGGTCGGCGTCGGGTGGGCCGCCTTGGCCTCAGCGGGCGCGGTCATGAGGTTTCCTCCTTCAAGCGGCGGTCTTCAATCATTTCAGCGACCATGTGGCACGCCACGCGGCAGTTGCCGGACTCGACAAAGCCTGGAACCTGCTCGGTGCAGGCGGGGCGGGGCTTTCCGTCTGCGCGATTGATAAAGTTACAGCGCGGGTGAAACGCGCAGCCGCTGGGCAGGTTTGAAAGCGATGGCATGCTGCCGCGGATTTGATTGAGCTTTTCGCCGGGGGTGGCCATCTGCGGCAGGGCGTTAATCAGCCCTTGGGTGTAGGGGTGTTGCGGGTCGTTGATGATTTCCCGCGTGGGCCCTTGTTCGATCACACGGCCGGCGTACATGACCAGCATGCGCTGAGTCACCTGGCTGACCACACCCAGGTCGTGGGTGATCAGAATCAAGCCGACGTTGTGCTGCTCGCAGAGTTCCAGAAGCAACGCCATGATTTCGGCCTGAATGGTCACGTCCAACGCCGTGGTGGGCTCGTCGGCAATGATGATATCCGGGTCCAGCAGTAGTGCGATGGCAATGATCACCCGCTGGCGCATGCCACCGGAAAGCTCGTGGGGGTACTGATCCAGGCGGGTTTCCGGCGATGGGATCTGTACCTGGCGCAGTTTATCCAGACAAATCGCGCGTGCCTCCTTGCCGGAAATACGCCGGTGAGCCTTCAGGCACTCGACCATCTGTTCACCGATGGAGAGCACCGGGTTCAGCGTCATCATCGGGTCCTGGAAAATCATCGAGATGCGGTTGCCACGTACCTTGCGCAGGCCACGCTCGGACATGGTGTTGAGCGTCTTGCCCTCGAAGTTGATGCTGCCCCCGGCGATAAAGCCGGGCTTGGCAATCAGGTTGAGCAGTGAAAACGCGGCCACGGATTTACCGGCGCCAGATTCGCCGACAATGCCTAAGCGCTCGCCACGTTCAAGGGTAAAATTGACGTCGCGCAGTGCGCGCACTTCGCCCTGGCGCAGGCCGAAGCGCACGTCCAGATTTGTCACTTCCAGTAGTGCCATGGTGTCCTCAGCCTTTGTAGAGTCGCGGGTTCATAACGTCACGGAGCCAGTCGCCCAGCAGGTTGATGGACAAGACCAGTACCACCAGTAACGCCCCGGGAATGAGCGTGATCCACCACGAACCCGACTGGATATAGTCGAACCCGGATTTGATCAGCGAGCCAAGCGACGGGTGGGTTTCGGGCATACCCAGGCCGAGAAACGACAGGGCGGCTTCTGAAATGATGGCGTTGGCAATCTGTACCGTCGAAATGACGAAGATCGGCGACAGGGTGTTGGGCAGCACATGGCGGAACATGATGCGTTTGCTTCTGAGCCCCATGACGCGGGCGGCGTCGACGTATTCCTTGTTCTTCTCGGCGAGCACCGAGGCGCGCACGGTACGCGCATATTGGGGCCACTCGGCAAGGCCGATAATCAGCACCAGCAGCGGCACGGCGTAGGCGCTGAACGTCTCGCCGCCAAAAATCGCCTTGACCAGCGCGCCGACGATAATCGCGACCATCAGGGTCGAGAATGACAGCTGGATATCGGCGAGACGCATCAGGAAAGCATCGATACGGCCACCCAGATAGCCGGCGAGCAGGCCAAAACAGACGCCGATCAGCGCCTGAAGAGCCACGGCGCCAAAACCGATAATCAGCGACACGCGCGCGCCGTACAGAATCGTCGAGAGCATATCCCGGCCCTGGGCGTCGGTGCCCAGCAGGTACTGGGCGTCGCTACCCTCGACCCAGAACGGCGGCAGTTCCGAGGCGAGAATATCGATTTGTGCCAGGTCATAGGGGTTCATGGGCGAAAGCCACGGCGCGAGTACGGCGACGGCGACCAGCGCGATGAATACCACCAGACTGACCTGAGCGACCATGTCGCGTTTGAAGCTGTAAAACAGATACGAGTCGCGGAAGCGTTCCCAGCGGCTGGGAAGCGCGGAAGAAGATGCATTCATGCGGGCTTTCCGGTGAGTTTGATAGTGGGGTTAACCAGGCCATAAATCAGGTCGACGATCGTATTGGTGATCACGAATATCAGGCCCACGATCATGAGATAGGTCACGATGAGCGGAATATCAGAACGCTCGATGGCATCCAGGAACATCAGCCCCATGCCGGGCCACTGGAATACGGTTTCGGTCAGGATGGTGTAGGCGACCAGCGTACCAATCTGCACGCCGCCGACGGTGATGACCGGCAGCATGGTATTTTTCAAGGCGTGCAGAAAATAGATGCGACGCATGGAAATGCCCTTGGCCCGCGCAAACTTGACGTAGTCCGACTGCATCACCTCGAGCATTTCGGCACGGATCAGGCGAATAAACAGCGGCAGCATGATGGAGGCCAGTGAAACGGCGGGGAGTACCAGGTAGGTCAGCCCCTCCAGGCTTGCAAAGTTGGTTTCCCAGGTGCCAAACACGGGGACCGGATCACCTCGGCCGTAAGCAGGCATGCCCCCCTCGGTGGATATCACGCCGTTGAGCCAACTGCCCCAGGCGGTATCGACGGGAAAAGGGGTCCAACTGACGCCGATGGCAAACAGTTGAATCAGCATGATCGCGGTAAGAAATACCGGGATCGAGATGCCGACAATCGAGACGCCCATAAAAAAGCGGGAAAGCCAGGCGCGAGGTTTGATGGCGCTATAAACGCCAATCGGCACCGACAGGGTGATGATTAAAAAGGTAGCCGCGGCCACGAGCTCCAGCGTCGCCGGTAGGTGGCGCGCAATGACTTCGGTGGTGGGCTGGTTGAAAACGTATGAATAGCCGAAATCAAACTGCGCTGCATTAACTGCAAAGCGCGCGTACTGCACCAGGAAAGGATCGTTGAGCCCAAGCTCTTCACGAAGTTCGGCACGTTCGCTCTCCGGTACCGACTGGCCGACCATCTGTTGAATCGGGTCGCCCAGGTTATCTTGTATAGCGAAGGCAATGATGCTGATGACAAACATCACCAGCAGCGCATGGAAGAGGCGCTTAACCAAAAAGGCGATCATGAAAACGTTTCCGTCAGTAAAACAGGTAGGGCTCGCCCCGAAGCGGATAACCTCGGGGCGAGCTTTTCGAATGACGCTGGGTTAATTCACTGGCGCCTTATTCGGCGTCCATGACCAGGTCACCCAGGTAGGGGAAGTTCATCACGTTGACCACCGGCTCGATGTTGACGTGATTGGCCGACGCCCAGGCCAGGTCCTGCCAGTGCAGCGGTATAATCGCAGCTTCGTCGTAAAGAGTTTGCTCGACTTCCTGAAGCATGGCCGCCCGCTTGGCGCGATCCACTTCCACGTTGGCCTCGGCCACCAGTGCATCAAGCTCTGGATTGCAGTAGTTACCTGCATTGTACTGTCCGGCGCCGGTGTCCGGATCCGGGCAGGCCGTCAAGTATTCGTGGAAATTGGCGCTGTCTTCGGTGTCTGCGTGCCAGCCAATCAGCATCATGTCGGCGGCGCGGTCATCGTACTCGCCCCAGTATTGTGCTTTGGGAAGCGTGCTCAGATCCACGTTGACGTTGATGCGAGCCAGCATCGCTGCCACGGCCTGGGCAATCTTGGCATCGTTCACGTAGCGGTTGTTGGGCGCCATCATCGTGATGTCAAAGCCGTCTTCATAGCCTGCTTCGGCCATCAGTTCCTTGGCACGCTCCAGATCGTGGCGAAGCTCAAGGCTTTCGATATGACCAGCGTAACCTTCCGGAGAAAACTGCGCGGCAGGCGTGGCAAAGCCTTTCATCAACCGGTCAGCAATTGCTTCCTGATTAACGGCGTAGGCAAAGGCTTGACGTACGCGTGGATCCTGGAACGCCTCGACACGCTCCTGGTTCATGTGGAAGAAGATGATTCGCGTGCCCGACATCGTTACGAGCTGGGCGTCTTCGCTTTCGCGAACGCGTTCCAGGTCATTGGGCGGTACCGGGGCGATGAAATCAACGTCGCCGGAAAGCAGTGCCGCCACGCGGGTCGCGTTTTCACTGATGGGCGTGAGGATGATGTTATCGACATTGCCCGGTGATTCGGTGTCCCAATAGTTAGGGTTGCGCTCGAACTCGGTACGAACACCCTGCTGACGATCGGCGACGGTATATGGGCCGGTGCCTGAAACGTTACGTGAGGCAAAGGAGTTGCCGTTTTTGACGATTTCGTCTTTCGGGTCACCGTCCTCGGCTTCTCCTGAATAGAAGGCGCTATCCATGGGGAAGACGTAAGTCGCCAGGTTCAGCAGCAGCGGGTAGGGTGTCTTGGTGGTGATTTCTACTGTGTAGTCGTCAACGGCAGTGACGCTTTCGATGGGGTCAAAAATCGCTTTAAAGTCAGGACTGCGCTGGAGACGCTCGATAGTCCAGACGACATCGTCGGCAGTGAAGGCGTTTCCGCTGTGAAATTCAACGCCTTCGCGCAGCGACATACGCATGGTGGTGTCGTCGATGCGTTCCCAGTCAGAGGCCAGGCGCGGCTCGAATTCAAGCGCATCATTCCAGCGCACGAGCGGGTCGTGGGTCATGTGCGACAGCTGCAGGATCCCGCCCGACAGCTGTTCGTGAATATCCAGCGATACCGGGTCGGCATCGTAGGCCATACGCAGCGTGTTTTCGGCCTGTGCGGCAGTGGACAGGAGGGCTGTGCTGGCAAGCGTTGCGCCAATCACGGAAGCTAGTAGCGTTTTTTTAAACGTCATCATTATTCCTAATCGTTGTTCCCAAGAAGGATTATTGTTTGTTCGCTTTGCTGCTCTGCCACGCACCCTTGATGTTTCAGGGGGCGCATAACGGCAACAAAACAGACACGGTCAGCTCGAAAGCTATGCGTCTAACATAGTGAGAGGCGAGGGTTCTCTACAATCGAAATAATGACTGACCTCATTCAGCATATGAATGAGGCAGGCGGTGGCGAGCGTTACGGAGAGGAATTGAGACGAAAGGAGTAGTTGGAAACGTCACCCAGGCAGGCTTTCAAATTATCCAAACCGTTGATGTAGCCAGCGATTGATCTCATCAGATTCATACAGCCATTCTTCGCGTCCATCATCGTGGGCAATTTTCAAGCACGGCACTTTGACGCGGCCGCCACCTTCCTGCAGTGCCTTTTTGTGGTCAGGGTCCAACTGGGCATCACGTTTTTCAATCGTCAGCCCCAGGCGGGCCATTTCCTTGCGCACCTTGATACAAAACGGGCAGGTGCGGAACTGATACAACGCCAGGCTGTTACATGCTTCGTCTACCCTGGCCTGTTCCTCAGGCGAGCGCTTTACTGACTGGGGTGTCGAAAGTTTCTCGGATATCAGCATGATAGGTGCAAGCAATACGCGTAGACCGCGGAAAAAATAGCGTACCAGTATGCGCATAAAGTAACCCTCATCGTAATCATGCTTGCCGTCTCGATTAGAGTAGCGGGAAGCGTAGGCGTATGGACTGACCGGGCATCGTGCAATATCTGAGAGACGTTGTCACTGGAGGATGGTTCCCTTGTGGTACGGCCACCGCTCAAGACAGGTGAGCCCAAAGGCTGGGCGTGCTAGGCTTGCGGGCTGTTTAGGGGTTGTTTAGAGGCGTAGCGATGCATCTGCACATTATCGGAATTTGCGGCACTTTTATGGGCAGTTTGGCGCTGCTCGCCAGGGAGTTGGGTCATCAGGTGAGTGGTTCTGACGCCAATGTCTATCCGCCGATGAGCACCCAACTGGAAGAAGCGGGAATCAGCCTGATGGAAGGCTACCGGGCCGCGCACCTGCAGCCAGCCCCCGACATGGTGGTGGTAGGCAATGCGCTTTCCCGGGGCAATGAGGAAGTCGAAGCCTTGCTGAACAGCGGCCTCCCGTATACGTCCGGCGCCCAGTGGCTGGCAGAGCACGTGTTGCCGGGGCGGCGGGTAATCGCCGTGGCGGGCACACATGGTAAAACCACCACCGCCAGCCTGTTAGCCTGGTTACTGGAAAGTGCAGGTCTATCGCCGGGGTTTCTGATTGGTGGCGTGCCACGAAACTTTAACGTCTCGGCCCGGCTGGGGGCACTGGATGCGCCTTTCGTGGTGGAGGCCGATGAGTACGACACGGCGTTTTTCGATAAGCGATCCAAGTTTGTTCACTATCGCCCTGATATTGCGGTACTGCATAACCTGGAATACGACCACGCGGATATTTTTCCAGACCTGGCCGCCATCGAGCGTCAATTCCATCATCTGGTGCGAACCGTGCCCAGCCAGGGGCGTCTCTTGGTTGCCGATGGGCAGCCAGCGCTTGAGCGGGTGCTGCAGCAGGGCGTTTGGACGCCGGTTGACCATGTGGGCGACCACCCGGATAGCGCTTGGCAGTTGCGCAGCGAGCGCGCCGATGCAAGCCGTTTCCAGGTCATCTACCGCGATCCTGAAAGTACGATTGAAGAAGATGGCGTGGTGGAGTGGGCCTTGACCGGCGAACACAATGCACGCAATGCCTTGGCCGCATTGGCCGCTGCCTGGCAGTGTGGCGTCGACCTGGCGCGAGGCTGCGCAGCCCTGGCGCGCTTTGAAACCCCACGCCGTCGTCAGGAGGTGCGCGGGGAGGTCAGTGGTATTCAGGTCATCGATGATTTTGCCCATCACCCCACCGCCATTGCGGCGACGCTGCAGGGCCTCAGGGCGGCAACCCCGAAGGGGCGCCTGCTGGCGGTTATCGAGCCGCGTTCCAATACCATGCGATTGGGGGCAATGCGTGAACGCCTGATGGAAAGCGTAGCGGAAGCCGATGCGATTTTCTGGTTTCAGCCGCCCAGTGTGGCCTGGTCGATGGAGGCGCTAGTAGACGCTCAGGCGCATTCGACGCTTTACGATGATATTGACGTGCTGGTGAGCGCCGTCGTCACCCAGGCATCACCTCAGGATCGTATTGTGGTGATGTCGAACGGCAGCTTTGAGGGCGTTCACGAGCGCTTGATAAGCGCATTAGCCGCCAGGAAGGAGGCGTAATGGCAAACCCGATGACAGCGACTTTCAAACCACCGGTCACCGTCGCGCTGACCGGTGCCTCGGGGGCACAGTACGGGCTTCGGCTGATTGAGGTGCTGGTGGCCGCCAACCATGAAGTCTGGGTGATGATCTCCAAGGCCGCCCATATGGTGATCGCCACCGAAACCGAGATTACCCTGCCCGCGCAGCCAGAAAGGCTTGCCGCGGCGCTGAGCGAGCGCAGCGGCGCGGCTGACGGGCAAGTTCGCTGTTTTGGTCGTGAAGACTGGATGGCGCCTGTGGCGTCAGGGTCGGGCGCGCCTTCTGCCATGGTGATCTGTCCGTGCTCGACGGGCACGCTGTCGGCCGTGGCCACCGGTGCCAGCAACAACCTGATCGAGCGCGCGGCTGACGTGGCGGTGAAGGAGCGACGCACGCTGGTGATGGTGCCGCGGGAGAGCCCGTTTTCCCCGATTCATCTCGAGCATATGCTGGCCCTGAGTCGGCTTGGCGTGGTCATCCTGCCTGCAGCGCCCGGTTTCTACCATCGTCCTCAATCCATTGATGATTTGATCGATTTTATTGTGGCGCGCATTCTCAATCAGTTGGGCATCGATCACCAATTGATGCCGCGCTGGGGGGAAAAACAATCGACTGCTTCAACAACCAAGGATGGATAGCCAATGATGTCGTGGGCCACGCTCTCGGTATTTGTGCCGACTTTTTTGCTGGTGTCGTTAACGCCGGGTATGTGCATGACGCTGGCGATGGTTCTGGGTATGACCCAGGGCGTCAAGCGCGCCCTCTGGATGATGGTCGGCGAATTAATCGGGGTCGGGCTGGTAGCCGCGGCGGCGGGCGCAGGTGTGGCAGCACTGATGCTGCGCCAGCCAGCGCTTTTTATGGCGTTCAAATGGGTAGGCGGTGCGTACCTGGCCTATATCGGCATCATGATGTGGCGCTCGAGAGGGCGTATGGCGATCCCCAATGAGCTTGAAGCTGGCCCACCGGCAGGGCGGTGGCAATTGGCACTCCAGGGATTTTTAACGGCCGTCGCCAACCCCAAAGGATGGGCGTTTTTCATGGTGCTGCTGCCGCCTTTCCTGGATAGCAGCCGACCTCTCGGCCAGCAACTGATTACGTTGATCGCCGTCATATTGACCATCGAGTTTGTCAGTATGCTGGTCTATGCCACCGGCGGAAAAACCCTGCGTCGTGTGCTGGGTAAAAGCGGCAATGTTCGCCTGTTGAACCGTATTGCCGGGACGTTGATGATTGGTGTGGGGGTGTGGCTGGCGCTGGGATAAGGCCAAGTCGATACGGTCTGGTTGTCTGTCAGGGGGTCGCCAGTGCGTTGCCCCGGTTTTCCAGGCGTTGCAGATAGTGTTCAAAATTTTCTTTGGGGCAGGGCAGGCACGCGGCGATGCGCGCCTCGCACTGTCCGGTTTCGACCAATACACGCCGTGAAAGCGCGCGCTGAAGCCGGTCCCGGACCAGTAGCGCTCCGCTTTCGCTGGTGTCGGGCAATACCAGCCAAAAGGTTGCATTGTCGGCACGCCCCAGCAGGTCGTGGTCGCGGCAGCAGCTATATACCTCGGTGCACAAGGCGCCAAGCAATGCCTGGGCGGCGCGGGCGCCGAACTGCTCTTCCGCCATGTCACGTTGAGGTAAGTGGATGACCAGCACTGCCAAACGCTGGTTGAGCATATCGGCCCGCTGGTATTCACTGTGCAAACGTTCCTTCAGTGTGTCGATATGGTAGGCGTCGCACTCGCTGTCATTGGGATCGGTGGCTCGCAGCAATGCGCGGCGTCTTGCATGTTCCCAGCGTGGCAGTGCAAGCAAAAGCGCCAGCGCCACGTAACCCATCACCAGGGTAGGCGATGCTTGGGCTAGCGCAGGCATCAACCACCACAGTGGAATTAATACCATATGCAATAAGACCGCGCTCAGCAGGGGAAGCAGCAGGAAAGCGGCGGTCATCGGCAAACCGATCCAGATCAGTGGGGTTTCGGGTTGGTAATAAAGCGCGGCAATGACGCTTGTATAGGTGCAAAAAAGCAGCACCAGCCTCGGCAGGTGAGCGCGCATGTCCTGGCCCAGATGGAGCAGAAAGGCGGCCAGCAGGAGCAGGATCATGAAGCTGGGCATGACGAGGTCGCGATATTCGCCCATGGCATAAAGCCAAACAGTATAGCTGCCCATCAAGGCGATACTGGCTATATACGCCAGCGTCACCAGTTGCCGAGGGAAATGATGCTGAGTCATGGCTGGCCTCGCAATTCGCCTGCCTCTCGTCGGGTCAGCGTTTGAAGCGTTGAGGGGGTAGGGGGCACATCCATTAACTCGATTGGGTTGGCGATAGTGTTGTCGGGTAACGCGTTGATTAATGACTGGTAACGCTCATGCGCTTCGAGTGCCGAGCGAGACAGCATTAACGTTGCCAGGGTCGTGCCATCGAGACGATACACATTCTCGAAGTCGTGGGTAAGTTCGCAGAGTTTTTTGGCTGTTGGCCACAGTTGATGGCGCTTTACATGCAGGACTATTAGTTCGCCATAAATGCCTTCCCGCGCGCAACGCGTCTGTTCCCGCTGGATGTCCCTCACCAACTGCTCGCCAGCCCACAGGTTCAAGCCTGGAACGAGTCGCAACCGTTGGCGAATCGCTCCGTTCATGTCGATCAGCTGTTGTGCACGGGCCAATGCCAGAACGCACAGGATCGCCAGTGAAATAACCATCAATAGCCAGGCGGGTGTCGATAACTGCGGGGCCACCAGCACACTGCTGAGCAGGGCAGCGCTTATGTTGAACGCGGCTACCCAGCTCATTTGCGGTAACATGAACAAGGCCGCCCAGGCCCAGATCAACAGACCGTGGCGTTCCGGAGCGGCGGCAATCAGCCCGAGTAGAAGCGCCCCGGGCAGCAGCTGCCACGGACGGCCACGCGGGTAGCGGTGGCTGAAGTCCAGTAAAAGGGCGGTAATAAATAGCCAGCCTACTGAAAGCCATAGCACCAACGCAGCCGACGGCGGTGCGGAGGGTGTCCATAGGGCAAGCGCTACGGCCGCCGCCAGCAGGTTGGCTCTTAATAGACGTATTTTGTATTTATTTTGCATGGTGGCTTACTATCAACCCTTGGACAGATGCGTGATGGTGAGCGTGATATGCGTAAAATCGTCATTAGAAAGGTGGCGAGAAGTGTTAAATAAGCCCTTAGTATAGCGCTAAAATAGCTTAGCACGCCGCTTAACTTACAGGCTAAATATGACCGAGTGGCTTATGCCCACCGAGAAATTTATGGAGATCGCATGAGCGTTTCAACATCGTTCGACGCCGATGCAAAGCTATCCCTTGAGGCTGGCGATGTCGCGGCCTACATGCAATCACTTGGCAAAGCCGCTCGTCAGGCGGCGAGTGAGCTGCGTCGCGCTGATTCGGGCCAGAAAAACCGAGCGCTGTATGCCATGGCCGCCCGCCTGGATGCGGCCCGTGAGGATGTGCTGGCGGCCAACAGCGAAGACCTGTCAAGAGGGCAGGAAAACGGCCTTGATGCGGCGTTGCTGGATCGTCTGGCCCTCAGCGATGCGCGTATCGACGCCATGATCGAGGGGTTGAGCCAGGTGGCCGCACTGCCCGACCCGGTGGGTGAGATCAGTGACATGCGCTATCGCCCCAGCGGTATTCAGGTGGGAAAAATGCGCGTTCCCCTGGGCGTGATCGGCATCATCTACGAGTCGCGTCCTAACGTGACCCTTGAAGCCGCGAGTTTATGTCTTAAAGCGGGTAATGCCTGTGTGCTGCGGGGTGGCTCCGAGGCGCGTGCGTCCAATGCAGCCATTAGCCGCTGTATCCAGGAAGGGCTTGGCGATGCAGGGCTGCCAGCCGGTAGTGTTCAGGTGGTGGCCACGAGTGACCGCGCAGCGGTCGGGGCAATGATTACCATGCCTGATTATATCGACGTGATCATTCCCCGCGGTGGCAAGTCGCTTATCGAGCGTATTTCCCGCGAAGCGAAGGTGCCGGTCATCAAGCACCTTGACGGTGTCTGTCATGTCTATATCCACAGTCTGGCCGATCCGGCCAAGGCGCTGTCGATTGCGGTCAATGCCAAGACTCACCGCTATGGCACCTGCAATACCATGGAAACGCTGCTGGTGGATGCGGCGATTGCCGACCTCCTGCTGCCCGAACTCGCCCGTCAATATGCCGAGCATGAGGTCGAATTGCGTGGCTGCGAGCAAACCCAGGCGCTGCTTCCTCAGGCGCTTCCGGCAAGCGACGATGACTGGAGTGCCGAATATCTGGCGCCGATACTCGCAATCAAGGTGGTCGACGACATTGATGAGGCGATCGCCCATATTGAACGCTATGGTTCGCATCACACCGACGCCATCGTGACTGAAGACTACTCGCTAGCCCGCCGTTTTATGGCCGAAGTGGACTCAAGCTCGGTGGTCGTTAACGCTTCGACTCGTTTCGCCGATGGGTTCGAATATGGCCTGGGGGCTGAAATCGGCATCTCCACGGATAAGTTGCATGCCCGAGGGCCGGTTGGGCTTGAAGGCTTGACCACTCAGAAGTACGTGGTCATGGGTAGTGGCCAGGTTCGCGAATGACCCGGCCGGCACGTATCGCCATGCTCGGCGGCACCTTTGATCCGGTGCATAATGGTCATTTGCGCAGCGCGGTGGAGTTGCGTGATGCGCTAGGGCTGGACACAGTCCACATGATACCCGCACCGCAGCCGCCCTTGCGCGATACGCCTCAGGTATCGCCGCAACAGCGCCTTGAACTGTTACAAACGGCCATTGGTGATACGCCAGGTCTCAAGGCCGATGGGCGTGAGCTTGAGCGTGATGGTCCTTCCTATAGCGTGGATACGCTGCGTTCGCTTCGCCATGAGTACGGTGAACAGGCGCGACTGGTCATGGCCATAGGCTGGGACGCGTTTTTGCGGCTTGACCAATGGCACAAGCCTGAGCAGCTGTTTGCGTTTGCCCACCTGGTGGTGATCGCCCGACCAGGCCATGCCGATGCACCGTCGAGGCCTCTTATGGAACTGCTGGACGAGCGTGAAGTCGATAGCGTGTCCCGTTTAATGGCCTCGCCTCACGGGCAGGTATTACGTGTCACCTTGCCTTCCACGATGGCCATTTCAGCAACCCACATTCGCCAGTGGCTGGGGCAGGGCAAAAGCGTACGTTTTCTGGTCCCCGAGGCGGTGGAAAGTACCATTTTACGCGAAGGGCTGTATCAGCGCTGGCAGTCCGCTTATTAGTCGTTACAATGGCCCGCTTAAAAAAGCGCATTACATGGGGTTATCGTTAGGAGATATGCACATCGATACATTGAAGAGCGTAGCGCTTGATGCGCTGGAAGAATTGAAGGCTCGAGACATCGCTCAGTTGGACGTCACTGGGCTGACCGACGTTGCCGATATCATGTTGATTGCCAGCGGTACGTCAACCCGCCATGTTGCTGCCCTGGCCCAGAACGTGGTTGAAAAAGCCAAAGCTGCCGGGCTATCCCCGCGGGGTGTCGAGGGGGGTGACAACGCCGACTGGGTGCTTGTCGATCTGAGCGACGTGATTGTTCACATCATGCTGCCTGAAGCACGCGCCCTGTATGACCTTGAACGTTTATGGGCCGACTTGCCCAGCGACACCGGGCGGCGTGAGCTTTCGCTAAGTGACGAGCCGGCCAGCATGTCATGAAAATCCGCCTGTTGGCGGTGGGCAGTAAAATGCCCGCCTGGGTGGAAGAGGGCGTAGAAACCTACCGCAAGCGCCTGCCGAAAGATTTCAGCCTGGATATCGAAGAAGTGGCGCTGGGCCAGCGTGGTAAAAATGCGGATATAGCCCGGGCTCGGGAACAAGAGGCGGAGCGCATTCGCAGCAAGCTACGTGGCAACGAGCATGTGGTCGCGCTGGAGGTTGATGGCAAGGCCTGGACCACCGAACAGCTCGCCCGGCAGGCCGATGGCTGGCGACTGCAAGGTCAGGATGTGGTGCTGCTGGTTGGCGGCCCGGACGGGCTTGATCCTGCTGTGTCGGCGATGGCTCAGCAGCGCTGGTCGTTATCGCCACTTACCTTACCTCATCCATTGGTGCGTATCATGCTCGCCGAGCAGCTTTATCGTGCCTGGACGCTGCTGGTGGGGCATCCCTACCATCGTTGAGTTATTCAGACAGCTGGATGCCCTTCATCGATTGAATGAGAGTTAGTCATCGCTATGCCACCGCGCTCCGACAAGCTTAAGAACACCGAGCAAGAACTTCGGATTTTTCGTGCCAGAGCCTTACTGGCCTTTGTGGTTGTGGTGGCCTTGACGAGCCTGCTGGTTGGACGTCTGGCTTATCTGCAGGTTGCTCAGCATGATGTTTACAGCACACGCTCTGAAAAAAATCGTGTTCGCGTTGAACCCTTGCCGCCTAACCGTGGGTTGATATACGACCGCAACGGGGTGCTACTGGCGGAAAACCGGCCCACCTACAACCTGACACTGGTGCGCGAGCGATCGGAAGACGTCGATGAAACCCTGGAACTTCTGGTCGAGCTTCTTGAACTCAAAGGTGAAGAAATCAGCACCTTCTATGAGCGCTCCCAGCAATGGCAGCGCCCCTTTCAGCCCGTTCTTCTGGCGAGCGACCTCAGTGAGGAGCAGATTGCCCGGTTAGCCGTTAATCGTCATCAGTTACCCGGAGTGGAGGTCGAGGCTCAATTACTGCGTTATTACCCCAATGCTGAGGTGATGGCGCATGCGCTGGGTTATGTCGGACGCATCAACGCCGAAGAGTTGGCTAACCTGGATGCGACCCGCTATGCCGGAACGCACTTTATTGGCAAGACGGGTATCGAGCGGTTTTACGAGGATGAACTGCACGGCCAGGCAGGCTTGCGAAGGGTTGAAACCAACGCGCGGGGGCGTGTGCTGCGTGAGCTTGGACGCACCGACCCAGTGCCCGGCAAGGATTTGACGTTGACCCTTGATTCGTCGCTGCAGATGCTCGCCTACGAGTTGATGGATGGCCGCCGGGGTTCAATCGTCGCCATCGAGCCAGACAGTGGCGAGATACTTGCCATGGTCTCGACGCCCGGTTTTGACAGTAATCAGTTTGTCACCGGTATCGACAGGGCCTCGTATCAAGCACTCCAGGAAAATCTTAACTTGCCGTTGTTCAACCGGGCAACTCGTGGTCACTATCCGCCCGGCTCGACGATCAAGCCTTTCCTGGCGCTTGGCGGACTTGTCGATGGAGCGATCACGCCCGATACCACCATCAACGACCCCGGCTATTATCAATTGCCCAATGATTCAAGGCGTTATCGAAACTGGCTGCGTTGGGGGCACGGTCGCGTGGATCTGGAACGCTCGCTGGCGGTGTCCAACAATACCTTTTATTACTCGCTGGCACACGAAATGGGCATTGATAGTCTCCATGAGCAAATGACCAACTTCGGTTTTGGTCAGCGTGTTGCGCATGATGTCCAGAGCCAGAGCTCAGGCTTGATGCCATCGCGTGAATGGAAGCGCGAACGTTTTAACCAGCCCTGGTATCCAGGTGAGACACTATCCGTGGGTATCGGTCAGGGGTACTGGCAGGTTACACCGCTGCAGTTGGCCACCGCCACGGCCACATTGGCCAACCGTGGTGATTGGGTGAAGCCTCGTATGGCGCGAAAAATTGGTGATAAGCCGCTGGAACGGGACCTGCCCGATACCCCGGAGGATATCAACCTGGCACAAGACGACTGGTGGGACAGTGTGTTCAGCGGCATGGAAAAGGTGGTGAGCGGCAGAGAAGGGACCGCGCGGCGTACTGGTGTGGGTCTTGAGTATCGCATGGGGGGCAAATCGGGCACGGCACAAGTGTTTTCGCTGGGCCAGGACCAGCGCTACGATGCCGACGAGCTCGAAGAGCGCCTGCGTGACCATGCGCTGTTCATTGCCTTTGCGCCTATCGAAGACCCGCAAATTGCCGTTTCGGTCATCGTTGAAAATGCTGGTGGCGGGAGTACCCACGCCGCCCATCTTGCCAGGGCGATGACCGATGAATGGTTGCTGGACGACGATGCCCCCGAAGTCGACGAGGTGCGCGAGACCCTGGAAACCGATACCAGCAACGTGGAGGGCAACTGATCATGCCATGGCAGGCCATAACCCGATCACTACGCGGCCATCCGGTGCGTCCCAGCGGGGGTATCCCCAAGCGTCGCAGTATCTGGGAGCGCATTCATCTTGACCCCTGGCTACTGGGCCTCCTTCTGATCCTGATGAGCAGTGGCCTGCTGGTGATCTATAGCGCCTCTGGCCAGAGCGTGAACGTGGTCATTGCCCAAGCTATTCGCTTTGGTGTCGCGCTGGTGGCAATGGTGGTGGTGGCCCAGTTTTCACCGATCTTTTTCATGCGCTGGGCACCCGTGGCCTACGGGGTCGGCGTGCTGATGCTGGTAGCTGTAGAACTGGTCGGTGATTTTGGCATGGGCGCTCAACGCTGGCTGGAAATCCCAGGTGTCATCCGCTTTCAGCCCTCGGAAATGATGAAGCTGGCCGTTCCCATGATGGTCGCGGCCTATCTCTACCGCTGTGAACTGCCCCCCAAGCTGAAAGATATTGTGGTCTGCGCATTCATTATTGGTCTTCCGGTCGCATTGATTGCCGCCCAGCCCGATTTGGGCACGTCACTGTTGGTTGCCAGTGCGGCGATCATCGTCGTGTTGCTGGCCGGTTTGTCGTGGCGACTGATCGGATTGGTGTCTGTGCTATTGATTTCAGGCTTTCCCTTGCTGTGGATGAACCTGCATAACTATCAGCGCCAGCGCATACTGACGTTTCTGAATCCGGAGACGGATCCGCTCGGCTCAGGCTGGAATATCATCCAGTCAACGACCGCCATTGGTAGCGGCGGTGTTTTTGGTAAGGGGTGGCTTGAGGGAACGCAATCACAGTTGGAGTTTCTGCCTGAGCGTCATACTGACTTTATCGTTGCGGTGCTGGGCGAAGAAGTTGGGCTTATCGGTATGGTGGTACTGATTTTTCTGTACCTGCTCATTGTGAGTCGCGGGCTGTGGTTGGCTAGCGAGTCGCAGAATACCTTTGGCCGTCTGGTCGCCGGCAGCATCATTCTGACGTTTTTTATCTATGTATTTGTCAATATCGGTATGGTGAGTGGAATATTGCCGGTCGTTGGGGTGCCGTTGCCGCTGGTCAGCTACGGCGGCACCTCAAGCGTGACCTTGCTGGTGGGTTTCGGTATTCTCATGTCGATTCACGCGCATCGTCGGCTTCTTCCACGCTAGCGGTAGCGATAGAAAATCACAGCGCAGCCCACAGGAGCAGTGAGTGAATGAATAGAGCCAAACGGATGGCGGTTGTCGGCGTGTTGGGGGTTATGGTCGGCGGCCTGGCGTTTCCTCTAATGGCGGAGGATGACGGTGCCCAGTATTTCGACCCTGAGCACCATGCAGGCGCGCGTGCATTGGTGAAAAGTCTTGAGGACGAAGGATTGCCGAGCGACTGGTTAAACCGACAGTTGCGTCAGGCCAGACTGCGTCAGTCGGTGCTGGATGCCATGGCGGGGGCCGCCGAGCGTCATCTTGAATGGCACGAATACCGCGATATTTTCATGACCCAGCAGCGTATTGAAGAAGGCGTCGAGTTTCAGCAGGCCCATCAGGATGCGTTTGCCAAAGCGGAAGACGTTTATGGTGTTCCCCGCGACATCATTACCGCGATTATCGGCGTCGAGACCTACTATGGTCGCTACCGGGGTAGCCATCCGGTACTGGATTCCTTGGCGACGTTGGCCTTTGAGCATCCCACGCGGGGGAATTTTTTTAGTCGTGAGCTAGGGGCCTTTCTGCAGATTGCGTACGAGCAGCAAGTTGACCCTGTGGCCCTAAAGGGCTCCTATGCCGGGGCAATGGGCTACCCCCAGTTTATTCCGACAAGCTATCAAGCCTATGCCGTTGACTTCGATGATGACGGGCAGCGCGATCTTTGGAACAACCCGGTTGACGCGATTGGCAGCGTTGCCAATTATTTTGCGGAGCACGGCTGGCAGGAAGGGCGTGCGGTCTATTACCCGGCGGAGGGGCCTGAAACGATGCCCTCTGATCTGTCCGTCAACCAGATAACACCCCCCGATACGTCGTTGGAGGCCTTGCAACGCGCAGGTATCACGCCGGATGTGGCGCTGGATGAAAGCGCCTCGGTCACGCCGCTGGTGCTTACTCTGAGCGATGGTCAACTGACGTATCGGCTCGCTGATCACAATTTTTACGTAATTACCCGCTACAATCACAGCCATCTTTATGCCATGGCCGTTGCCGAGTTGGCAGAAGCCATCTCCGCTGAGGCGCAAGCGGTGGGCGTAAAAAGTCTCCAGGGTGAGGATGACGCATGAAGTATTACGTTAACGTCTGGCAGCAATTAGGTTGTGCTGCCTTGATTCTGGTGGTTGTCAGCGGCTGTGCAAGTCACGAGCCGATGAGTGGCTCAAGCCAGTCAGCGCAAAATCGCACAGGAGCAAGTGCCGAGCCGAGCAATGATCGTGATACTGCCGGCGGGCGTTACGCCATGAGCGGGGATGCCTATCCGCTCGAGCCGCCGGATGTCTCCAGCGTGCCGGATGCAGTGCCCCGCGATGAACCGCTTTCACGGGCAGGCAACCGATCAACCTACGAGGTTTGGGGTAAGACCTATCATGTCTTGCCCGATGCCGACGGGTACACCAAGCAGGGGCTGGCCTCCTGGTACGGCGAAAAGTTTCACGGCTACGCAACGTCGAACGGTGAAATCTATGACATGTACAAAATGTCGGCGGCGCATCGTTCGCTCCCGCTGCCCACCTATGCACGTGTGACCAGTGAACGTAACGGACAGTCGGTGATTGTCAGGGTCAATGACCGTGGTCCTTTCCACAGTGACCGCGAAATTGATCTTTCCTACGCGGCAGCTGCCAGGCTGGGTATTCTGGATGAAGGGACTGGCGCGGTGACGGTCGAGGCGATAAATCCCGAACAGTGGCAGGCGCAGCGTTCGCGTAACACGTCTCGGTCAACGCCTGTGCCCGACACGGCAACGGCAAGTGCACCGGAAACGCCCGAGCGCAACAGAGATAATCCGCCGAGCGAGCCAAGTGGTGGGGTCGTCTATTTACAAATAGCCGCGTTAGGCGATCCCCAAAACGCTCAGAAAATGCGTTCAGAATTGAGCAATACCATTTCTCACGATGTGCGTGTGAACCAGGACGACGACATTTATCGCGTTCAGGTGGGGCCGGTCGCTGCTGATCAAGAGAGTGACGCTCGCAAAGCGTTACACGATGCGGGCTTTACCGATGTGTTTATCGTGCGATAATTGTTAATCGATATTTTAGACGCGCGCTACTGAGCGCGTTTTTTTCAAGTCAATGAGAATGTGATCATGAAAGTGTTAAGTGCTTTGTTTTCTTCTGCGCGGCTTTGTGTGTTTGCGGCGGCCATTGTGGTCGCCCCTGCTGTCAGTGCTCAAGAGACGCCCCAGCCGCAAACGATTATTCCCGCACCGCCGCAGTTGGCCGCCAGCTCGTGGATATTAATGGATGCCGATAGCGGCAAAGTACTGGCACAGCATGATGCGGATGAGCGCTTACCGCCCGCCAGTTTGACCAAGTTAATGACCGCCTATCTGGTAGAGCGTGAGCTGGATCGGGGTAGCATTGCCCTTGATGATCAGGTGAGCATCAGCGAAAAAGCGTGGCGTACGGGCGGTTCTAAAATGTTCGTCGAAGTCGGCGACCAGGTCGCGGTTGAAGACCTGCTGCATGGCATCATCATTGTGTCTGGCAACGACGCCAGTGTGGCGATGGCCGAGCACCTGGCGGGCGGTGAAGCCCCGTTTGCCGATTTGATGAACCAGCATGCGGCGCGGCTGGGCATGGAAAATTCCAATTTTGAAAACCCGACCGGGCTGCCGGGAGAAAACCACTACTCATCTGCCCGCGATATGGCCCTGTTGACTCAACATATCGTCAATGACTATCCAGAGCATTACGCCATCTACTCTGAGCGTGAGTTTACCTTCGGCGGTATTTCGCAACCGAACCGTAACCGCCTGCTGTGGCGAGACCCAACGGTGGATGGTCTGAAAACCGGCTGGACCTCCGAGGCCGGTTATTGCCTGGTGTCCTCGGCTAAACGAGACGACATGCGGTTGATTTCTGTGGTCATGGGCACCGATTCTGAAGAGGCCCGTGCTCAGGAAACTCAAAAACTGCTCAGCTACGGCTTCCGGTTTTTTGAAACCATGAGCCTTTACGAACGTGGTGCCGTGCTGGCCACGCCGCGTGTCTGGGGTGGTGATATCAATGAGGTTCGCGTCGGAGTGGATGAAGCCGTCACCATGACATTGCCGCGTAACCGCAATGACGAGCTGCGTGCACGCCTGAATCTCAACGCTGAGCTCCAGGCGCCCCTCAGTGTCGGCGACGAGGTGGGTACGCTCGAGATTCACATGGGTGACGATGTCGTCGGTGAACGGCAGCTAGTGGCACTGGAAGACGTTGAAGAGGGCGGCTTTTTCAAGCAGTTGCTTGATCAGGTTCGCCGCTTTTTCTCTAACCTGATCAGTAATTTTACTGATTGATGGTCAGCTGTCTTGCCGTCAAAGCAGGAATATCATTTGCAAAACCAGTGAGTTTGTCATGTCAAAAGGTGGACAAAACAGCTTTCGCGATCTGCGTCAGCCGGCGGCACAAGAAGCGCCCAAGATCAGCTTTCCTTGCCCCTATCCGTTAAAAGTAGTGGGTGACGCCACGGAGGATTTCCCGGCACGGGTTTGCCAGGTGATTGTCCGCCACGATCCCGACTTTGATGAGGCGACGATGCAAGTCATTGATAGCCGCAACGGACGCTTTCAATCGGTGAGGGTCACCATCACGGCAACCGGTGAACAACAGCTGAAGCAATTGTTCGACGAGCTGAAGGCCACTGGCCTCGTGCATATGGTGGTGTAATGACAACACCGCCCATCGAACTGCATGTGTTGGGCCGCAAGCCCTATCTGCCGGTTTGGCAGGCCATGCGTTCGTTGACGGATCATCGAGATCCACAGACGCCTGATCAGTTCTGGCTGGTCGAGCACGACCCGGTGTTTACCCAAGGGCAGGCCGGTAAGCCCGAGCATGTGCTGATGCCGGGCGACATTCCGGTCGTGCAGACCGACCGCGGCGGGCAGGTCACCTACCATGGACCCGGCCAGGTGGTGTTGTATCCGTTGCTCGACGTGCGGCGGGGTAAACTGGGCGTGCGTACGCTGGTGACCGCGCTTGAAAATGCGGTGATCAGCGTGCTGGCAGACTACGGTGTGTCGGCAAGGGCGCGTCCCGATGCGCCGGGCGTCTACGTGAAGGGCGACGCAGGGGAAGCCAAGATCGCGTCTCTAGGTCTGCGTATTCGCCGCGGAGCGAGCTTTCACGGTGTGGCGCTAAATGTCGACGGGGATCTGACGCCTTTTTCCTACATCAATCCCTGTGGCTATGCGGGCATGCCGATGACACGCTTGGCCGATTGGGTAACCTTGCCAAGCGACCATCGGGTAGGCGAGCAGTTGGCTGAAGCGCTGGCCGTCCAGTTGGATCGTTCACTGGTAACAGGCGTGCAACCGCCACCGCTGAATGCATAGCGGTGGCCGGTGGGGCTGATTAGCCGACATTGAGGGCCGGAATGATATTGGGATCCGGTTCTTCCTGGCCTGGCACGGCTGCCGGCGAAGCCAGCCCGAGGTTGTTCTTCTCGAAGACGCGGTCAGCACGGTAGCTTGAGCGAACAAGTGGGCCAGATGGCACTTCCATAAAGCCTTTCTCAAGCCCGATTTCGCGGTAGCGGTCGAACTCTTCAGGCGTTACCCAGCGCTCCACTGGCAGGTGATTCTTGGTCGGACGCAGATATTGTCCCAGGGTCACGATATCGACGCCGATTTCGCGAAGATCGTCGAATGTCTTGAGAATCTCTTCGTCTGTTTCACCCAGGCCAAGCATCAGGCTGGTTTTGGTGATCACGTCAGGACGGTAACGTTTTGCGTGGGCCAGGACGTCAAGGGTCTTGCGGTAGCCTGCACGCGGGTCACGAACCCGGCTGGTCAGGCGCTCAACCGTTTCGACGTTTTGGGCAAAGACTTCCAGACCTGAATCGGCAACTTGCTCGATGGCCGCGGGCGCCCCGTCAAAATCCGGGGTCAGTGCTTCAACCACCACGTGGGGGGTGCGTGCCTTGATGGCGCGAATGCAGTTGGCGTAGTGGCTGGCCCCCCCATCGTCCAGGTCGTCACGGTCCACCGAGGTAAGCACGATATAGCGCAGGCCCATCAACTCGACTGATTTTGCCGTGTTGTCTGGCTCTTCATGGTCGAGCCAGCCTTTCGGGTTGCCTGTGTCGACTGCACAGAAACGGCAGGCGCGGGTGCACACCGACCCCATCAGCATGATCGTCGCCGTGCCGTTGCTCCAGCACTCGCCCATGTTAGGGCAGTGGGACTCGGCGCACACCGTGCTAAGCCGATGGGTGGCAACGTTCTTTTTGACCGCCTCAAAGCGCTCGCCACCAGGGATTTGAGCGCGAAGCCATTTGGGCTTGCGATCCAGAGAAGGGGCATCGGCGTCTGCTTTGCGCTGCTTCATGCCATCTTTAATCACCGTCATGCCGTGTTCATTGCGGAATTTTTCACCGCTGGGGACACGTGGCGAGGTGTTATTGCTCATAGCGAGAGAGCCTCTCTACTGGGCGGCAGGCAATGTCATGCGGCGATGTAAGCCATGTCCGACTGCATGCCGATTGATACGTAGGTAGTAAGACATAATGTAACATAGGTTGGCTTTTGCATGACACCGCAGGGTGGATACCTGTCATGGGTAACCTGTGCACCGGTAATAGATTATACCAATGAGTCTGCGTTAGGCATCGACGTGATGCGGGGAAAGGCCTAAACTATATTGCGTTGCAGCATCATTGCTTTCGGGTTCGATGCTACCGCATCAACCCAATGGGAGATCCTATGAATTTCTTCGCTAACCCTTTATCGCCGACTCATAAAAACCAGGATAAAGCGACGGCATCTGTCAGTGATGCCATGGCCACGCTGTTCGATCCTTTCGGATTTGGCCGCGCCGCCTTTGATTACTGGCGAGATAGCGTTGAGCGTAGCGTGCTTTACCTGGACGTGATGCGTGAGCGCGGGAATCAATACCTGGCACATATGGAACAGACCAAACCCAGTGTGCTGGGGTTTGACACCGAAGTGTTGGTGGATGGGCGTACATTGCCGCAGCCTACCAACTATGAACTGCTGCGCGTGATACCGCCGGAAGGCATTGAAACAGATCCTGAAAGCCGTCCTTTTGTAGTGGTCGACCCGCGAGCCGGTCATGGACCCGGTATCGGTGGTTTCAAGCCCGACAGCGAGCTTGGTGTCGCATTAAAAGCGGGTCATCCTTGTTACTTTATCGGCTTTCTACCGTTTCCCGAGCCCGGACAAACGGTTGAAGATGTGGTCGAGTCTGAAGTGGCGTTTCTGCGTCATGTGATCGAGCGTCATCCTGAAACCAGCGAAAAGCCCATGGTGGTGGGGAATTGCCAGGCGGGCTGGCAGATCATGATGGCGGCGGCCCTTGAGCCTGAGGTGTTCGGCCCGATTCTGATCGCCGGTGCGCCGCTTTCGTATTGGGCAGGCGAGCATGGCAAGGCCCCCATGCGTTATACCGGGGGCATGACCGGCGGTAGCTGGATAACCGCGATGACCAGCGACCTGGGTAATGGCCTGTTCGACGGTGCCTGGCTGGTGCAGAATTTCGAGCGTCTCAACCCGGCGAACACCTATTGGAAAAAGCAGTACCACCTGTTTGACAATATTGATACTGAGGCAAATCGATACCTCGAGTTTGAGCGCTGGTGGGGTGGTCACGTAGTCCTTGGTGGCGAAGAGATTCAATATATCGTCGACAACCTGTTTGTCGGCAACCGGCTATCCACCGCACAGTTGGTCACGCGTGACGGTCGCCGCATCGACCTACGCAACGTGCGCTCGCCGGTGGTGGTATTCTGCTCGCGGGGCGACGATATTACGCCGCCGCCACAGGCGCTGGGTTGGATCCGTGATCTTTACGAAGATGAAAAAGATATCATTGCCAATGAACAGACCATTGTTTATTGCCAGCATGATACAACCGGTCACCTGGGTATCTTCGTGTCGAGCAGCGTGTCGCGCAAGGAGCATACCGAGTTCACGGCCAACATGGATTATATCGATGTGATGCCGCCGGGGCTTTACGAAACCACGATTACACACGCCGATGAACGCCACGACGGCGAGAGCCTCGAGCGGGACTACCTGCTTGAATTTTCGCCGCGTAACTTTGACGAGCTTGATCGTGAAGTCATGCACAAGCCCGAAGATGACCGGCGTTTCGCGACCGTGGCGCGTATTTCCGAAATCAATCTGGGTCTTTATCGGCTTTATATGCAGCCCTGGCTTCAGGCGGTCATGACCCCTGAAGCAGCCCGCTGGATCCGCCGGATGCACCCGATTCGTTTGGGCTACAAGTTGCTTTCTGACCGTAACCCGATGAGTGTGCCGCTACCCGTGATGGCCGAGCAGGTTCGCCAGTCGCGTCACCCGGTGGGCAAGGACAACCTGTTCAAGGCATTTGAAACCATGACCTCTGATCAGATCGTGGCAGGGCTCAATGCCTGGCGCGATGCCCGTGACGGTGCCACCGAGCGGTTGTTCATGGATATCTACGGGCAACCCCTGTTACAGGCCGCTGTTGGGCTTTACGGTGACGCCCACGTGCACCGCCGTCGCCCCGGCGACGAGCCGGAACACCGCCGCTTTCTGGAGCAGCGCGAGAACGAACTGCTTGCCAAGATTGCCCAGGGTGGGCCTCACGAAGCGGTCATGCGTGCCGTTATTTACGTGCTGGGTGGCGCACCCGCGACGGACGAGCGCAACTTCAAGCGGCTGCGCGCGTCCAGAGCGGCGTTGGAGCCCAGCGCCAATTTAAGCGACTTCAAGAGCCTGGTGCGTGAGCAGTTCTTTATCCTGAAGCTGGATCGGGAGCAAGCGCTTAACACCTTGCCAACACTGCTAGAAGGCCAGACCAACGACGAGATTGATGCTCATCTTTCGCACCTGGAGGATGTGCTGTCGGCCAGTGGTGAGCTCTCTGAGCATGCTGCATCGCGCTTTGCACAGGCCAAGGAGTTGTTTAATCAGGCCCGGCCTGTTGAAAAAGCCGTTGCGGCAAGTCCACAGACGCCTCAGCAGGCTCCCCAGGCGTCGCCCGCCAAGGCATCGACGGCGAGTAAGACGTCCGCGACGTCACGGCGCAAATCGCCGCCTAAACAGTAGCGGTTTCATCGAGTGCTACACGCCCCTGTCCAATGGCAGGGGCGTTTGCGTTGGCATCTCCATTGTGCGGCGTTGATTTTTGGGTTGCCGTTGCGCAATCGGCAGTCTAGTGTCTAGCTACAAATTAGTTGAAAAGTGTGATGTTCATCATCATTGAGTCGACTGCATCCTCGTGCTCACCACTGGCGCTTCGTTATGGGCTGGGGTAGGGTAGGCGCATTTTTTCGCCCGCACGGTTTTGATGGCTGTTGCGGCATCGTATTCATCGCACCTCAGCGTGTGCACTCAGAAAGTGGAGCACTATGGGTAAGTCACTGGTCATCGTCGAGTCGCCCGCCAAAGCGAAGACGATCAATAAATACCTCGGCAACGATTTCATCGTAAAGTCGAGCGTGGGTCACATCCGTGACCTGCCGACCAGCGGCTCAGGCAAGACAGCCTCTGACCCCAAGGAGCGCGCTCGCCAAGCCGCGGCTACACGTAAAATGTCGGCGGACGATAAAGCCGAATATAAAAAGCGCAAGGCACAGGACCAGCTGATAAGACGAATGGGCATCGACCCCAATAACGGCTGGGAAGCACACTACGAAGTACTTCCCGGCAAGGAAAAAGTCGTTGCCGAACTCAAGAAGCTGGCCGAGAAGGCTGATGCCGTCTATCTGGCAACGGATTTGGATCGCGAGGGGGAAGCCATTGCCTGGCACCTGCGCGAAACCATCGGCGGGGACGACAGCCGCTATAAGCGCGTGGTGTTCAACGAAATCACCAAAAACGCCATTCAGGACGCTTTTAAAGCCCCTGGGGCACTGAATATTCCGCGTGTTGAAGCCCAGCAGGCCCGGCGTTTTCTTGATCGTGTGGTGGGCTTCATGCTGTCGCCGTTGCTTTGGGCCAAGATTGCCCGGGGGCTCTCGGCTGGCCGCGTGCAGTCCGTTGCCGTGCGCTTGATCGTCGAGCGGGAGCGGGAGATACGGGCATTCATTCCCGAAGAGTTTTGGGATGTGCACGCTGACCTTGCCTCGCCGGATGGCGAACAGGTGCGCTTCGTGCTGGCCCGTCAGGACGGCAAGGCCTTCCGCCCGACGTCTGAAAAGGACACCCTGGCGCGTATCGAGCGGCTCAGGAGCGCGTCGCTTTCGATCACCTCGCGGGAAGATAAACCCACCAGTTCGAAGCCAACACCCCCCTTTATCACCTCGACATTGCAACAGGCGGCCAGCGGGCGGTTAGGCTTCTCGGTCAAAAAGACCATGACCATGGCCCAGCGTCTGTACGAGGCGGGCTATATCACCTATATGCGTACCGATTCGACCAATCTGTCCAAAGATGCGGTGGACAACGTGCGGACATTTATCGGTGAAGAATACGGGCCGCGCTATTTACCCGAGTCAGCCAACCGCTATACCAGCAAGGAAAGCGCCCAGGAGGCTCACGAGGCTATACGTCCGTCGAGCGTTGACCGTCAGGCGACCGACCTGGTGGGCATGGAGCGTGATGCCGAGCGCCTTTACGAGCTTATCTGGCGTCAGTTCGTGGCTTGTCAGATGACGCCTGCCGAGTACCTCTCAAGCACATTGAGTATCGACGTTGACGGTTATGAGCTGCGTGCCAAAGGTCGTGTGCTGAAGTTCGACGGCTACACTCGGGTAATGAAACCCAGTGGTAAGAATGAAGACCAGCGTCTGCCGGATCTGCCGACCGGTACGCCCATGTCGCTTGAAACCCTTGACCCGCAGCAGCACTTTACCAAGCCGCCCGCACGTTATACGGAGGCAAGCCTTGTCAAGGAACTTGAAAAGCAGGGTATCGGGCGTCCGTCGACCTACGCCTCGATCATCTCGACGATCCAGGATCGCGGCTACGTAAAGCTCGAGAGCCGGAGGTTCTACGCCGAAAAACTCGGCGATATCGTGACGGAGCGTCTAAAAGAGTCCTTCCCTGATTTGATGGACTTTTCGTTCACCGCCCGCATGGAAGACAGCCTGGATGAAGTCGCCGAAGGTGAGCGTAACTGGCAGGCCCTGCTGGATGCCTTCTATGAAGAATTTCGGGAAGAGCTGGTCCAGGCTGAAAGCGAAGACGGCATGCGGCCCAATCAACCGGTGCCCACCGATATCGACTGCCCCGCCTGCGGTCGTCAGATGCAGATACGTACAGCCTCGACGGGGGTTTTCCTCGGCTGCAGTGGTTATAACCTGCCGCCCAAAGAGCGCTGCAAGACCACCATCGACCTGATTCCCGGTGAAGAGGCCGTGGCCGCTGATGCGGGTGAAGAGGCTGAAACCGACGCGCTGCGTGCCAAGCGTCGTTGCCCGGTCTGCAGCACGGCGATGGATAACTATCTGATCGACGAAACCCGGAAGCTGCATATCTGTGGCAATAGCCCGGATTGCGAAGGTTATGAGGTTGAAACCGGCAAGTTCAAGATTAAAGGCTATGATGGGCCGCTTATCGAATGCGATAAGTGTGGTGCGGACATGCAGCTGAAGTCCGGGCGCTTTGGCAAGTACTTTGGTTGTACCAACAGTGAATGTAAAAATACCCGCAAGCTGTTGAAGAGCGGCGAAGTGGCACCGCCGAAGATGGACCCCATTGATATGCCGGAACTGGCCTGTCAGAAAGTCGATGACCACTACGTACTGCGCGACGGTGCCAGCGGACTGTTTCTGGCAGCGAGCAAGTTTCCCAAAAACCGTGAAACACGTCCGCCGCTTGTCAAAGAACTCAAGGCCCATGCCGATGAGTTGCCTGAAAAGTACCATTTCATCCTCAAGGCGCCCAGCGAAGACCCGGACGGGCGGCCTGCGCAGATTCGCTACTCGCGCAAGTTCAAAGAGCAGTACGTGATGACCGACGAGGAGGGCAAGGCGACAGGCTGGAAAGCGACTTTTGAAGGCGGTAAATGGCACGTGGAGGACAAGCGTAAAAAATGAGTGATCGTGCGCGCACCAATCAGTTGCTCTACCAGGCTGAACTACTGGCGACTTCAACTACCGATGATAACGAGCATGCCGTTGCGCAAGGTATGGCACAGGAAGAGGGGGCGCTTGCACTGTTTGAGCTGGCGCTGACGTCATTGCTGCGCGAAGTGACAGAGCACGCTCGTTTGGCCCAGCACGATTGGCGCTATCTGTTGTCTGAGGAAGGGCCGGCGATGGCAGAGCTTCAGCGCCTGCGTGACTTGGCCCACCATCCGGATTCTTGGCTAAACTGGCTGGTAGTACAGCTGGATAAACTGCATAGCAGTGAAGGCGTGGCCAAGCGCCGAGCTTCCCAGCCCGGAATGATTGCGGTTGGCGATCAAGCCAGCTTGCGCGAGCAACTTCGGGACCATCTCGAGTCGGCCAAGCGAGAAGTCGCCGCGCTGCGCGAAACCAGTCAAGAGTGGTAATGAGCAGAGTGGTAATGAGCGTAGTACTGAGAGTGGTACTGAGAGTGGTAATGGGAAGTTAACTAGACCGCGTTGCTCTATGAAGCCGCGATGTAGGAAGGGAGAAACAATGCGCTACAACCAAGTAAAAGATTTGATTGTCTGGGTCGAGGCCTACCATGGGCGTTTATCGGAACAGTACCGCGCCAAGGCTGGTGCTGCCGAGAGCGAAAGACTGCAGATGGTGCTCAATTATCTGGCGGACCATGAAACGCGCATGCAGGCAGGCTTGCGCGCTATCTTCGATGAGTCACATGAAAAGCGCGACGTGCTGGATACATGGTTTGATGATCCCAATGACTTTCCGCAGCCGCCGCAACTGGAGCAACTGGCCGATAAGCCCGTTGGCAACTCCATTGAGTCGGTAATGGAATCGGCCGTCGAAGCGCATCGCACCCTTGAGGCGCTGTACCGCCACCGGGTTGATCGGGCTGTGATTGAACCCGAAGCCGAATTTTTTAACGCCCTGGCGGAAGGCCACAATGCCGAACTCCGTCGCATCGTAGCCGGCATTGAAGAGTTGCAGGGCGTTTAGTGTTGTATCCTCGTTACCACCATCTTGATGAGAGTACTGAATGAAGCCGGTAACCCGTCGCCGTTTTCTGGCCTTAGCCCTTGGTTGGCCAGTAGCTGCCAGTGCAGCGGCCAGCGTCACCTTGTCGTCCGAAGTCTACCCCGACCTGGTTGCCAATCAGCTTGAGCGTGCCGCATCCCCCCGGGAGCCCTATGAACAATGGGTGCTGATTGATGATGAAGCATCAACGTTGACCGTGTTTCGCGGATACTCGGTGGTAGAGGAGTTTAAGCCTGTCTCACTTGGCCGTGGTGGTGCCAGAACTCAGCGGCTGCGGGGTGACAACACTACGCCTCTGGGCGAGTTCCGGGTTAACCGCTTCAATCACGACAGCAAGTGGCATATTTTCATGGGGGTCGATTATCCGACCCCCGCTCACGCGCGGATGGCGCTACAGCAGGGTATTTATTCCCAAGCGGATTACGACGCCTATTTTGATTATTATCGCCGCCACCGCCAGCCGCCCCAGAATACCGTGCTCGGCGGGGCCATTGGCATTCATGGGTTAGGCGAGGCGGATCCCGATATTCATGAACGTTATAATTGGACCCAGGGCTGCGTGGCAGTGACTAATTCGCAAATCGAACGCCTGGCCGAGCTTGTCAAGGTTGGCACTCGCGTAGTGATCCGCTAAGCTGGTGTCGTAGAAGGAAGTTCGAGGTTTTAAACACGTGGCTATAGACAACCGTTGTAGATTGTAATAAAACAGCGTTTGACTTACGTGCTTCGCGGCACAAGTCACGGTCAAGAACCTGCACCGCAGGTAGACAAATTTAGGCTCATCTCGTAAGCTTATGTTTGTCATACCCTTAACGTTGTACCCAAGGAAGATTCAAGGAGAACACTATGACTTTCAAGACGACTCTGAAGATGTCTGCTGCTGCTGCTTCACTGGCCATCCTGGCCGGTTGTGCCTCTACTGGCGCGCTGGAAGAAGTACGCATGACAGCTGAATCAGCACAAGCTGACGCCGCTGAAGCACGTAGCATGGCTTCTCAAGCTCTGAACACTGCAAACCAAGCTCAGCGCGACGCGCAAGCTGCCCTGCAGATGTCTGAGCAGAACCGTGCAGAAATGGAGCGCATGTTCGAGCGCTCTATGCAGAAGTAATATGACTAACGGTTGCGAAGGTTAAGTTCTTCGCAGCCATTAGGCATAAAAAAACCCCGCCTCGGCGGGGTTTTTTTGTGGCCAGTCGTTGGGCCTTGACCGTTATACCTCGTCATCAGCCCGGCCGCTGTCGCTTAGCTCAATCTGCTTGAAGATGCCTTGCTCCAGAGGGTCGGGCTTGTTTTCTTCAGCAGGCTCCTCAGGCTCTGGGGCAGGCGCTTGCGGACCATACAGGGCGACGAAACGACCGTTGGGCGATTCAACTGCGCTGCGAACCTGAGCATAGTCTACCTGGATGTTGTCTTCCGTTAGCTCCGAAATGCGTTTGAGAGCTTCAAGCAGCGGTTCAAAGTCGTCCATATTTTCTTCGAGCTGCGGGTAAGACTGAACAAACAGGGTGCCATCAGAAGCCCAGCCGGCCTTGAAAGGGGCGTCAATCAAATTAACCGGGGTGCCGCTGGGTACACGCTCGTAAAGTGACTCGATATCCTCGGGGTACATGCGGATGCAGCCGCGACTGACACGCATGCCGACCCCGTCAGGGCGGTTTGTGCCGTGGATCAGGTAGCTGGGCAGCCCCAGCAGGATTGCGTGTTCGCCTAGCGGGTTGTCAGGGCCGGGTGGCACGATTGAAGGAGCTGGTTCGCCGCGTGCGGCGGCTTCGCGTCGCATGGAGGCGGGGGGTGACCAGGCCGGGTCCTTAACCTTGATCGTGGTCTTGGTCTTGCCAACGGGTGTCGCGAATTCCTCGCGGCCTACGCTGACCGGGTAGGTCTCAACGATACCCGGCTTGTCAGCGGGGTAGTAGTAAAGCCGCAACTCGGACAGATTGATCACGATGCCTTCGCGTTCTACCGGTGGCAATATGTAGCGGGATGGAATAACGACTTCGGTGCCTTCGCCAGGCACCCATATGCTGACATCAGGATTGGCCATGCGAATTTCTTCATAGCCAATGTTGTGTCGCCGGGCCACATCGATAAGTGTGTCTTTCGGATTGTCGATCGTGATGGTATAGCGTTCGCCAATAATGTCGCCTTCATCGGGAATGCGGAATTCCCCGCGTGGCAGGTCGTTTGGCGACTTCTGCGAAACGAGTTCTGCGCTTTCAATGGCGATGTCGCTCAGTTCGGGCGTGTTCTGACTTGCCTGCTCGCCGTCGGCAGACTGAGCCATCACCGGGGCTGAAAGGCTTGCCGTTAGCAGAACCGCAAGGCTGGTAGGGCCCCAGCGAAGAAAAGTATGACGAATGTTCATGAGTAATCCTAATCAGTGAATACATCGCACGCAGGCGATGACAACAGGTTCAGTTTGCCGCAACCGTCAGGCCGCCGCCACTTTTTGATTGAGTGTGGCTAACAGTGACTCGATATGTTCAAACCGCTGGTCGATTTTTTCCATATCGAGTTCAAAACGTAACGTATCCGAACCGTCCAGACGGTAGTGTTTTGGTGAGCTTTGAATAAGCGTGACCAGTGTGTAGGGGTCCACCTGGGTATGCTGGTCAAAGATGATTCGACCGCGCTTCTCACCTGCCTCTAACCGCTTGATACCAAGCTGCTCGGCTCGCTGGCGTAGTCGCGTCTGGCGTATCAGGTGCTTTAGCGGTGCTGGCAATAAGCCAAAGCGGTCAATCAGTTCCACCTGCAGTTCTTTAAGCTCCGCGTCGCTTTGGGTGTTAGCAATGCGTTTGTACATGACGAGCCGCTGCTGGACGTCGTGAATGTAGTCGTCGGGAATCAGTGCAGGCAGGTTAAGGCTGATTTCAACGCCGCTATCGAAGGGCGCATCGATATTCGGCGTCTTGCCGGCACGAATGGCTTTCACGGCACGATCAAGCATTTCCATATAAAGGGTATAGCCGATGGTTTCCATTTGGCCACTCTGCTCATCACCGAGCAGTTCCCCCGCGCCGCGGATTTCCATGTCGTGGCTCGCCAGGGTGAAACCAGCGCCCAGGTCATCCGAGGCACTGATCGCCTCGAGACGCTTGACGGCGTCCCGGGTCATGGCCTTGGGCGTCGGGGTGAGCAGGTAAGCATACGCCTGGTGGTGGCTGCGGCCCACACGTCCGCGCAGTTGATGCAGTTGTGCCAGGCCAAACTTGTCGGCCCGCTCGATGATAATGGTATTGGCGCTGGGTACGTCGATGCCGGTTTCAATGATGGTCGAGCAGACAAGCACGTTGAAGCGGCGGTGGTAGAAATCGGACATGACCCGTTCGAGGTTTCGCTCCGGGAGCTGGCCATGGGCGACGGCGACCCGGGCCTCAGGAATCAACGAGCGAATACGCTCGGCCGTATTCTCAATGGTCTTGACTTCGTTGTGCAGAAAGTAGACCTGGCCACCACGCAGAATCTCGCGCAACAGCGCCTCTTTGATAACACCGTCCTGATGCTGCTGAACAAAGGTTTTGACCGATAGCCGACGGGGCGGCGGTGTCGCGATGATCGACAGATCGCGAATACCGCTCATCGCCATGTTAAGCGTCCGGGGAATGGGCGTGGCCGTCAATGTCAGGATATCGATCTGGGCGCGCAGGGTTTTGAGCTTTTCCTTCTGGGCGACGCCAAAGCGGTGCTCCTCGTCTATGATCAACAGGCCCATCTTGGGCAGTTCAACGCTATTGCCGAGAAGCTTGTGGGTGCCAATCACGATATCGGTCTGGCCGTTCTTGATATCGTCCAGCGTCTTTTTCATCTCCTTGCCATGGGTAAAGCGCGAGATGAGGCCGATATTGACCGCAGTGTCGGCAAACCGGTCCCGGAAGTTCTCAAAATGCTGGCGGGCCAGCAGAGTGGTGGGAACCAGTACCACAACCTGACGGCCCGACTGAACCGCCAGAAAGGCGGCGCGCATGGCGACTTCGGTCTTGCCGAAGCCCACGTCCCCGCAGACCACTCGATCCATGGGTTGGGGCGATGTCATGTCGTCGATGACGGCTTCAATGGCGGCTTGTTGGTCGGCGGTTTCTTCAAACGGAAAGCTCCCCGCGAAACGCGCGTATTCATCGCTCGGTGCTTCATATACAACGCCCTGCTGCGCTTCTCGACGGGCATAGATATCCAGCAGTTCAGCGGCGGTGTCGCGAATTTTCTCGGCGGCTTTCTTGCGAGCTTTTTCCCACTGATCCGAGCCCAGCTTGTGCAATGGGGCCAGCTCATCGTCAGCACCACTGTAGCGCGAGATCAGATGGAGGCTATCCACCGGCACATAGAGCTTGGCACCGTCGGCATACTCCAATGCCAGGAACTCATTGGCCTGACCGCCTGCCTCAAGCGCTTCCAGGCCGATGTAGCGGCCTACGCCATGGGCCTGGTGGACCACCGGCGCGCCTTTGCGCAGTTCTGAGAGGTGGCGAACGGCAAATTCATTATCGTCGGTGGCCTTTTCACGGCGCCGGCTCTGGCGAACCACATCGCCGAACAGCTCTGTCTCGCTGATCACGGCGAGCGGCGGGTCGGTCAGCCAGAGCCCGCTGTCAATCAGGCCCTCCGTAATGGCGAGGCGCTGGTCACCGGCGAGGAAGTCCTGAAACCCATCGACGTGAGGCAGTTTCAGCGACAGTGGTGCCAGTACGTCTTCAAGGGCCTCGCGTCGTCCGCGTGACTCGGCAACCAGCAGCACACGGGAATCGGTCTCGCGCTCGAGGAAATCGGCAAAGTCGTTCAGCGGCCGTTTGGCCCGGGAGTCGATCGCCACCGTGGGCAGTGACTTGGCTTCGGGCGCCAGGGCGTGGCGCTGTTCAGGATCGTCACTCAGTTCAACCCGCGGGCGCTGCTTGATGGCCGCAAATACATCGCTGACCGGAAAGAACGCGCGGTGTGGCGGCAACAGCGGTCGTGTAGGGTCGACTCCCAGATTGGCGTAGCGGCTTTCGATTGACTGCCAGTGCTGTTCGGCCGCCGCATAGACGCCCGGCAGCATGGCGACCCGGGTATCCTGGGTCAAGTGGTCAAACAGCGACGCCGTCTCCTCAAAAAACAGGGGGAGGTAGTGTTCCAGCCCCGGCGACGGAATGCCTTTGAGCGCATCGTTATACAGCGGGCATTGGCGCGGATCGACATCAAACAGGGTCTCGAAAAATTCGCGGAAGCAGGCGATCGATGAGCGGCTCAGTGAGTATTCATGGGCCGGCAGCAATTCGATCCTGTCGAGCTTGTCGGTGGAGCGTTGGTTGCCCGGGTCAAAATGACGCAGGGTATCGATCTCATCGTCGAACAGGTCAATCCGGATGGGGGCGTCCATCCCCATGGCGAACAGGTCGATCAAGGCCCCGCGCATGGCGTATTCGCCCGGTTCATAAACGGTTTCCACGGCCCGGTAACCCGCTCGTGAGAGTGCTTCGCGAAACGGCTCACGATCGAGTTTGTCGCCGACATTTAGCGTCAGGACGCGCCCGGCGATGTAATCCACCGGCGGTAAGCGCTGCATCAGCGTATTGATCGGTACCAGAACAAGTCCGCGTACCCCGTCCTGAAGCTGGCGCAGCGTGCGCAGGCGCGCGGAGACGATATCCTGATGGGGTGAAAAACTGTCATAGGGTAGCGTTTCCCAGTCAGGGAAGGGCAATACCGGGACATCACTATAAAACGACAGATCCTGCTCGAGGCGTTGGGCGCTGGCGGTATTTGGCGTGATCACCAATAGAGGAGCGTTGGCGGCCAGACGTGCCAGTGCAAGCGCCGACGCGCTCCCGGGGGGCGATGTCCAATAAAGTGTATCGCGCGCGCCCTCGGGTTGGGGCGGAGCAAGTAGAGAAAACGTGGGCATAATAAAGATGTCGTTCTGCGCTGAAACGGAACCTAGATCATACACGATCAAGGCTTTCAGGCAGAAGCAGCCCGCTTGTAGTCAAACCGCTGTTTATGTAATCCCCCTACATCGTCTGCGACTATCCAGGCATTGCGGCCCATTCAACGGCTACGGATAATACCCATGAAAATTATTCATTACTTAATGAGGCCGCACGTGAGTCAGCAAACGCTCGATAACGTTTTTCAGGAATGGCAAAGCAACGAAGCTCTGGCGGAGCAGATGATCCCTTTGGTTGGCCGTCTGTACCGTCAGCACAATGTTGTGGCGACCATGTATGGGCGTTCGTTGATCAATCAGTCGGTCATCCGCATCCTCAAGGACCATCGTTTTGTTCGCAAAATCGAAGGGACTGAGCTGTCGGTCGAAGATACCTTCCCGATTGTCAAAGCGCTGTGCGAGCTGAACCTTGGGCCTGCCCACGTGGATGTCGGCAAGCTGGCCGTGATGCTGAAGCGGCAGGGTGGTGGCGATGTCGAGACCTTCCTGCGCAAGGAGCTGCACCAGATCGTTGACGGCTACCAGCCGGGTGCCAGCAAGGGTGAGCCCAAAGACGTTGTGCTTTACGGGTTTGGTCGTATCGGACGTTTACTGGCGCGTGTCCTGATCGAAAAAGCCGGCGGCGGCAACCTGCTGCAGCTGCGGGCGATCGTCGTGCGCGGGCGTGGTGATGTCGCGAAGGATCTGGAGAAGCGTGCCAGTCTGTTACGCCGTGATTCGGTTCACGGGCCTTTTGAAGGCACCATTGCCGTTGATGCCGAGGCGCGCACCCTGACGGTCAACGGTAACGTGGTGCAAGTCATCTATGCCGATAACCCAAGCGATATCGACTATACGGATTACGGCATCAACAACGCGGTGATCGTCGACAACACAGGGATATGGCGTGACGAGGCAGGCCTGGGTCAACATGTCGCATGCCAAGGCGCGTCCAAGACGCTGCTGACGGCGCCGGGCAAAGGCGATATCAAGAATATTGTCTATGGCATCAACCATGAGTCGATTACCGAGCAGGACCGTATCGTATCGGCGGCCTCGTGTACGACCAATGCCATCGTGCCGGTGCTCAAGGCGCTCAACGACGAATATGGTGTCGTTAATGGCCACGTGGAGACCGTTCATGCCTACACCAACGATCAGAACCTGATTGATAACTATCACAAAGGGGACCGTCGCGGGCGCAGTGCCGCCCTCAATATGGTGTTGACCGAAACCGGCGCGGCCAAGGCGGCGGCAAAAGCATTGCCGGAGCTTGAAGGCAAGCTGACGGGTAATGCGATCCGCGTGCCCATCCCCAATGTGTCCATGGCGATCCTGAACCTGACGCTCGACAAGACAACGGATGTCGATGCGCTTAACGACTATCTGCGCCGTATGTCGATTGACTCGGCCTATCAGAAACAAATCGACTTCGTTGATTCTCCGGAAGTGGTCTCATCCGATTTTGTGGGCAACCGACACGCCGGGATTGTGGATGCCAAAGCCACTATTGCCAACGGTCATCATGCCGTCGTCTATGTATGGTACGACAACGAATTCGGCTATAGCTGCCAGGTGATCCGTATTCTTCAGCAGATGTCGAACGTCAGCTTTCTCAAGCTACCCCAGCAAGCCAGTTAGTCTGTCTGCTTTGATTGATAATCATTAATCGAAAAACGCCACCATCAGGTGGCGTTTTTGTAGGCGAATGGAATAAAAAATCTTGAAATGAGGGCGTCTATAGCACTTTAGGCGACCCCAGTTGATGTAGTCATTAGGCCCGGTTGTCTTTATAATACGATAGATTTTTCGGGGTGGTTCAAGTGCTACTTGAGCCTGACTGGTAACAATCTGAACAGATAACAAAAATTCACTGAGCAGAAAATAAGCATTCGAACCCCTTACCTTCGTATATCCGATCCATCAACTGGGCGAGACTATGATCGAAGTCAAAAAAGGCCTGGATCTCCCCATCACGGGAGCGCCCGAGCAGCGTATTGAAGATGCGCGTCCTGTGCGCCACGTGGCAATCCTGGGTACTGACTACGTTGGCATGAAGCCGACAATGGAAGTTCAGGAAGGGGATAAGGTCAAACTGGGCCAACTGCTCTTCACCGACAAGAAAATTGATGGCGTGCGCTTCACCGCACCCGCCTCCGGTGAAGTGGTCGCAATAAACCGTGGCGAAAAGCGTCGTCTATTATCTGTCGTGATCAAAGTCGACGAGCAGGAAGAGGCGGTGAGCTTTGCTTCTCATGAACGTGCCTCGTTAGGTCAGCTCGATCGTCAGGTCGTGGTTGACCAGCTGGTAGAGTCCGGGCTCTGGACCGCGTTACGCACGCGTCCCTTCTCGCGGACACCGGCGATCGACAGCACGCCTGCCGATATTTTTGTTACTGCAGTGGATACCCATCCACTCAGCGCTGATCCGGCGTTGATCATCAACGAGAACACACAAGCATTTGAAGACGGCCTCAAGGTGCTAACCCGCCTGACCGAGGGCAACGTTTTTCTGTGCAAGGGCGCCAACGCCTCTGTTCCCGGCGATGATGTCGAGGGTGTTACCACCGAAAGCTTTGCAGGGCCACATCCCGCCGGCCTGGTAGGGACGCATATTCATCACCTGTCACCGGTCGCCCTGCATAAAAAGGTATGGCACATTGGTTATCAGGACGTCATTGCGTTTGGCAAATTGTTTGCCGAAGGTAAACTCGATGTAAGCCGCGTGGTCGCGATTGGCGGTCCGCGTGCCGAGAATCCGCGTTTGGTGCGTACCCGTGTGGGAGCCAGCACTGAGGAACTCCTGGACGGGAATGTCATCCAACCGGAAGACACCCGCGTTATTTCAGGATCAGTCTTCTCGGGCTTTGCCGCTGAAGGAAAGCTGACCTATCTGGGACGTTTCGACAATCAAATCAGTTTGCTTGAAGAGGGCAACAAGCGCTCTTTCATGGGCTGGTTGTCGCCAGGCGCTAACCGCCATTCCGTACTGGGTATTTATCTTTCCAAGATTAAGGGCCTGAGCAACTACGCCCCCACAACATCGACTAATGGGTCCGAGCGTGCCATGGTGCCAATCGGCGTCTATGAAACCGTGATGCCGCTGGACATTATGCCGACGCAGCTGTTGCGTTCGCTGATCGTGGGCGACATTGAGGTTGCCATGCAATTGGGGTGTCTGGAGCTGGACGAAGAGGACCTTGCCCTGTGTACCTATGTTTGCCCCGGCAAATACGAGTACGGTCCCATTCTGCGTGACAATCTCACCATGATCGAGAAAGAGGCCTGATGATGGGTATTCGACAAACACTCGATAACATCGAGCCGCACTTCCATAAAGGTGGTAAGTACGAGAAGTTTTACCCGCTTTATGAAGCCGTAGATACGATTTTCTACTCACCCCCCAGCGTGGCCAAAACCACCGCCCACGTGCGCGATGGCATCGACCTCAAGCGCATCATGATCACCGTCTGGATGTGTACCTTCCCGGCGATGTTCTTTGGCATGTGGAATGCGGGCTGGCAGGCCAATACAGCCATCGAGGCAGGCTATGCATCGATGGACGGCTGGCGCGAAGCCATCATGATGACCCTGGCAGGTGGACACGATCCAAGCAGCCTATGGGCCAACTTCGTGTTGGGGGCAACCTACTTCCTGCCCATCTATCTGGTGACCTTCGCCGTCGGTGGTTTCTGGGAAGTGCTCTTTGCCATCAAGCGTGGCCACGAGGTCAATGAAGGCTTCTTCGTGACATCCGTGCTGTTCGCCCTGATCCTGCCGGCGACAATTCCGCTCTGGCAGGTGGCGTTGGGTATCACCTTTGGCGTGGTCATCGGCAAGGAGATTTTCGGGGGTACCGGGAAAAACTTCCTGAACCCCGCGCTGACCGGGCGGGCATTTCTGTATTTTGCTTATCCGGCGCAAATTTCCGGCGATTCTGTCTGGGTAGCAGCCGACGGCTACACAGGTGCTACGGCGCTGTCACTGGCTTTCCAGGAAGGCATGGGCTCGCTGACCGACACCTTCAGCTGGTGGGACGCTTTCCTCGGCTTTGTCCCGGGCTCGGTAGGTGAGGTATCCACCCTGGCGATCTTTATTGGCGCCGCCGTCTTGCTATGGACCGGGATTGCCAGTTGGCGAATCATGCTGGGCGTCTTGCTGGGCATGGTCATCACCAGCACGCTGTTCAATCTGATGGGGTCTGACACCAATCCAATGTTTGCGATGCCGTGGTACTGGCATCTGGTGATTGGCGGCTTCGCCTTTGGCATGGTGTTCATGGCGACGGACCCGGTGTCTGCCTCCATGACCAACCAGGGCCGCCTGGTGTTCGGCGCCTTGATCGGCGTGATGACGGTGCTGATCCGCGTGGTGAACCCGGCTTTCCCGGAAGGCATCATGCTGGCGATTCTGTTTGCCAATCTGTTTGCCCCGTTGATTGACCATTTCTTTGTCCAGGCCAATATCAAGCGTCGCGTCAAGCGCACGGGCGTACCGGCCGAGGAGACTGCCTAATGGCACAAGGTAATAACTCCATCAAGAAAGTTCTGATAGTGGCGTTTGCACTGTGTATTGTGTGCTCCGTCATTGTCTCGACGGCGGCGGTGGCATTACGCCCCGCCCAGCAGTTGAACCAGGAACTGGACCGTAAGACCAACATCCTTAACGTGGCCAAGCTTTACGAGCCGGGCATGGACGTTGAAGAAACATTCAACGAGCAGATTACGGCCCGTGTCGTTGACATGGAATCCGGTGATTACACCGATGAGTTCGACCCGGAGACCTTCAATAACTTTGAAGCCGCTCGGGATCCGGCCACTGGTCGCACGTTGTCTGGTGAAAAAGACATTGCGGGTCTAAGCCGGGTAGAAAATTACTCTACTGTGTACCTGATTGGTGATGAAAACGATCCGGAGCAGATTGTGCTGCCGATTCGTGGCCAGGGCCTTTGGGGCCTCATGCGTGGCTTCATCTCCGTAGAGGGTGACGGCAATACCATTGTCAGTATCACCTACTACGAGCACAGTGAAACGCCTGGCCTGGGTGCTGAGGTCAACAACCCGCGCTGGCAGGCTCAGTGGGAAGGTAAAGAGATTTACGACGAAGAGGGCGACCTCTCGCCGGAAATCCACCTGACCAAAGGCGGTGCAAGTAACGAACACGAAGTTGATGCGCTATCCGGCGCTACGCTGACCAGTAACGGCGTGACCAACATGCTGCAATTCTGGTTGAGCGAAGAAGGCTTCGGTCCGTATTTGGCGAAATTCCGTAGCGGTACTGACCCGGAAGACGCCGAAGACACCGATACCAACTTCGAAGACGTTGAGGGGGCCTAATCATGGCGGACGTAAATGCAAAAGGCGTTTTAACAGCGCCGATTTTCAAGAACAACCCCATCGCACTGCAGATATTGGGTATCTGTTCGGCGCTGGCGGTGACGACCAGCATGAGTGTTTCGCTGGTAATGGCGTTGGCGGTTATTTTTGTAACGGCATTTTCAAACCTGTTTGTATCGTTGATCAGGAATCATATTCCGTCTTCAATACGGATCATTGTCCAGATGACCATCATCGCCTCGCTGGTTATCGTGGTGGATCAGGTTCTCAAAGCCTATGCGTATGAAATGTCCAAACAGCTGTCGGTGTTCGTCGGTCTGATCATTACCAACTGCATCGTCATGGGACGTGCAGAAGGCTTTGCGATGTCCAACACGCCCGGCATGTCCTTCCTTGACGGTATCGGTAACGGTCTGGGTTACGGCTTTGTACTGATGGTCGTTGGCTTCTTCCGTGAACTGCTGGGCTCAGGCAGCGTATTTGGCTTCACCGTACTGCCGACCGTTCAGGACGGTGGCTGGTACGTGGGCAACGGCTTGCTGCTGCTTCCGCCTTCTGCATTCTTCATCATCGGCCTGCTGATCTGGGTGCTGCGTTCACTCAATCCTGAGCAGGTTGAGGAGAACGAGTTCAAGATGAAGGAAAATACTCAACCGAAGGAGGCCGTGTAACATGGAACATTATCTAAGCCTTTTTGTTGCGTCGGTCTTCGTTGAAAACATGGCGTTGGCCTTCTTCCTCGGCATGTGTACCTTTTTGGCCGTCTCGAAAAAGGTATCCTCCGCGATCGGCCTGGGTATTGCCGTTATTGTCGTACTGACCGTCACCGTGCCGGTCAACAACCTGGTATACACCTTCCTGCTTCAGGAGGGTGCACTGACCTGGACCGGCATCAATGGTGCTGAAAACATCGACCTTTCGTTCCTCGGACTGCTCAGCTATATCGGGGTTATTGCAGCACTCGTCCAGATCATGGAAATGTTCCTGGATAAGTACGTGCCTACGCTCTATAACGCGCTGGGGGTTTTCCTGCCGCTTATCACGGTGAACTGCGCCATTCTCGGTGGCGTACTGTTCATGGTCGAGCGTAGCTATAACTTTGGTGAGTCGGTGGTCTATGGCTTTGGTGCCGGTACTGGCTGGGCGCTGGCGATCGCTGCCCTGGCAGGCATCCGTGAAAAGCTCAAGTACAGCGATGTACCGGCGGGCTTGCAGGGCCTGGGTATCACCTTTATCACCGTAGGGCTGATGTCGTTGGGCTTTATGTCCTTCTCAGGTATTCAGCTTTAATCGGAGCCGGTTTTCCCGACGGTGCATACGCATCGTCGGGGCAAAGAAAACCCTTCAGCAATAGGAAACCGACATGGTTGATACAGCTGTCATCTTGCTCGGTGTTGTCATGTTTACGGTCATCGTTATCAGCTTAACGGCGATCATTCTGGCAGCGCGAAGCAAGCTTGTGAGTAGTGGGGACGTGACCATTGAGGTCAACGATGACCCTGAACATACCTTGACGACCCAGGCCGGTGGCAAACTACTGAATACCCTGGCCGCCAACGGCATTTTCCTTTCCTCTGCATGTGGCGGCGGTGGTTCCTGCGCCCAGTGCAAGTGCCGTGTAGAGACAGGCGGCGGCTCTATCCTGCCGACCGAAGAATCGCACTTCACCATGCGCGAGAAGAAGGAAGGCTGGCGTCTTTCTTGTCAGGTGCCTGTCAAGCAGGACATGAAGATTGAAGTGCCTGAGGAAGTGTTTGGCGTCAAGAAGTGGGAATGCGAGGTTATCGATAACCCCAACGTTGCCACCTTTATCAAAGAGCTGAACCTGAAGCTGCCGGAAGGCGAAGAAGTTGCCTTCCGCGCCGGTGGCTACGTGCAGTTGGTGGCGCCGCCGTACGATATCAAGTTCTCTGATTTTGATATCGAAGAGGAATACCGTGGTGACTGGGAAAAGTTCAGCTTGTTCGACGTTTCCCACAAGAACAACGAGGAAGTCATTCGTGCATACTCAATGGCGAACTACCCGGATGAGAAGGGTATCCTCAAGTTCAACATCCGTATCGCGACGCCGCCTCCCGGCACCAGCCATCCCCCGGGCTTGATGTCCACCTATGTCTTCAGCTTGAAGCCGGGTGACAAGGTTACCGTGATGGGGCCGTTTGGAGAGTTCTTCGCCAAGGATACCAACGCCGAAATGATCTTTATCGGCGGTGGTGCCGGTATGGCACCGATGCGCAGCCATATCTTCGACCAGCTCAAGCGGTTGAAAACCGATCGTAAAATTTCATTCTGGTACGGTGCGCGCTCATGGCGTGAAACCTTCTACAATGAAGAGTACGATCAACTGGCTGAAGAATTCTCGAACTTCGAATGGCACCTGGCGTTGTCAGACCCGCTGCCGGAAGATAACTGGGAAGGAGCGACGGGCTTCATTCACAACGTGTTGTATGAAAACTATCTGAAGGACCACCCCGCGCCTGAAGATTGTGAATACTACATGTGTGGGCCGCCCATGATGAACGCCTCTTGCATCAAGCTACTGCTTGATCTGGGGGTTGAGCCGGAAAACATCATGCTGGATGATTTCGGCGGTTAATAGCATGCCCAAGGGCGATTGCGGGGCTGGCCATTGGCTGGCCCCCTTTATTTTCGCGTTGTGGAATATCAGGCACTAACGGGACTTGTTGTTGTCTACTGGTAAGCCCCATCGTGAGAGGAGGTAATTATGGCCATCTGGCTACTGGTTTTCGGATTCATGGCCCTTGTGATGACGGTCATGGCCGTGGGGGTCATCATGGGACGCAAGCCCATTGCGGGTTCCTGTGGCGGCTTGAATCAAATCGGCATGAAAGACGGCTGCGATATCTGCGGCGGTAAAGACAAGGTGTGCGAGGAAGAGAACCGTAAACGCGGTAGCGCACGTCGTCGTAGCGACGAAAGCCGTGGCGCCGATCTAGGCTATAACGCTTCTCGTCGTTAATTCACGTCAAACAAGATTGATGATTTCTCCAAGACGCCGTGGCTTAGCCACGGCGTTTTCAGTTACCTGCCCAACTGATTTTCCAGTACTTCCTGGGCACGGGCCTGCCAGCTGCCTTCGATGGACGCCGCCTGTCTGAGAGCTTCTCGCGCCGCCTCCGGCTGGTCCCTCTGCAACTGCAGTAGCCCGATATTCAGCCACGCTGCGCCCATTTGCGGATCACGCTGAGTGGCTGCCTGGAAGGCGCTGAGCGCGTTGTCCGGCTGCTGGTTGGCGTAATACGCATTCGCCAGGCCAAACTGGCCAATCGCATTGTTGGGGTAACGCTCTGTCATTGCCTGCCAGCTACCCAGTGTGGCTTCGGGGCCATGTGCTTCCTCGTAAGCGCTGATCGCATTGATCGCGTTGCGTGCGGTAATGCCCTCCGGCAGAGTGCCAGGCTTTGCCACTACAAATCCCCAGCGATCGGTTCGTGCCCAGGTGGCATCAAAGCGACTGAAAGACAGGGTATGCCGCTCGATTTCGCCACTGCGCAGTATCAGGGTATCGTCATCCAGGTCGTAGCCAATTGCCACCGCGTAATGCCACATGGGAAACGCCGCGAGTGACAGGTTCTGCATGACCAAGACCGGGTCACCGGCGGCCAGATGCCCCAACAGATCGCCAAAGCTGCCGCGAATGGGATAAGCAAGACGCTCATGGCGACGCACAGTGGCCATCATTTCCGGCTGGACGCTACCTTCGCGGTCAGGAATAAATACCTGGGGTATCAGCGTCTCGACGTCGGTATCGACCCCCTGGTGATTCAGTACCATGGCCAGCGCTGCCGGGCCGCACTGGTACTCGGTCTGGGCGTAAAAGGGAACGTCGCTGATCTCGCTTTGGCGGGGCAGGCGCTGTTCAGTGCTATCGCGTAGCTGCGGGGCGCTTGCGCAAGCCGTGAGTAACAGCATCAAGACGAAAACGCCCGCGAGGCGGGCGTTTTGAAAGCAATACATAGCGTTCATGAAGATAGGCTTCATGGATTAGCGCGTAAACGGATAAACATCGGTCAGGCCAAGAATGTCAGTGACCAATAGAATAATAAAGACCGCGAACAGCGCACCAACGACACCGGCGCCAGCTGGCAGCTCTTCCAGTTGGGTGGCCATTTGCTGGGCTTCAGCATCGCTCAAAGCGGCAACACGCATTTCCACCTCGTCCAGGTCAACGCCTTGCTTGACCAGTGCGTCCTGGATGTCGGCGCGGTTAAGTAGCTGATGGATCCGCTCACGGTCCGCCTGGGCACTATCGTTGGCGAGCACGGACTGTGTGCTGACAAGGTCCGTTGAGGAAGAAGCCGGTGCCGCCGCAACGGGCAGGCTGGTAATGACCAGGGCGGCAATAAGCAGCGTCGATAGATAGGCACGTATTTTTTTCATCGTCTTGATCCTTAGACATATTTATAGGGATGGGCCAAGCACAAACGGCTTGAAACATGAGTATAGGAAGAATTCAGTCGTTTTTTAAGCGGGGTACACGCTTTGGTACCGAGAATTCACGGTTATTGCTTATTCGGACAATGGTGCCTGGATGCAGAAGGCCGGAAAGGCCTAAAAGCTGGGGGCAACGCGGTACGTCCAGGCCGATTCAGCCAGTAACCCGCGTCCACCGGCCATGGTCATCGCCAGGTCGTGCAATCCGGGCCATAACGGCACCGGTGACGCCCCTTTAACGGCGAGATCCAGTCGTTGGGCCATCAACAGCAGCTTATGTAAACGCTTCATGGGTAGCCGCTGAGTGGCTTTTTGATAGCCTGGGCGGCGCTTGTCGAAAATCATCGGCTTTTGAGCCTTGCAGGCGTGCTCAAAGCTCTGTCCCTGGTCCATGTGTTGATGCAGCGACAGCAGCGTACGTAGCTCGCGGGTTAGCGCCCAGAGGACGATAGGCGCTTCCACGCCCTCACTACGCAACCCGGTGATAATCCGCGAGACGCGGCTGGGTTCGCCTTTCAAACAGGCGTCGGCCAGGGTGAAAACATCAAAGCGGGTGCTGTCTTCCACGCCCTGGGCAATGCTTTCCGCACTAAGCCGGGTACCCTGGGGGTGAATGAGGGCCAGTTTCTGCATCGCCTGATCAGCCGCCAGCAGATTGCCTTCGGTACGTTCACCCAGCAGGCGAGCGGCGTCCAGGTCGATCTGCAAGCCGTGAAGTGAGGCACGGTCGCGCAGAAAGTAACCCAGACGCGAGACATCAACCGGCCATACCGGGACAAACAGACCATGCTTATCGAGCGCCTTGAACCAGGCACTTTTTTGCTGCTTGGCATCAAGCTTGCCCATACTGATCAACAGCAGGTCATCGTTATTGTCCAGGTGCTGGGCGTATTCGGCCAACGCCTTACTACCTTCCTGCCCCAGCTTGTGCTGGCCCAAACGCAGTTCAAGCAGCTTGTTGGTGGCGAACAGCGACAGGTTGCTGGCCACTTCAAGCAGCCGCCCCCAGGCAAAGTTGGGCTCGACATCCAGGACTTCGCGCTCCTCGATACCCGCCTGGCGGGCCGCGGCTCTTACAGCATCGCAGGCATCGCGGTGCTGAAGCGGCTCATCGCCGGCCACAATCACGACCTTGGGCAGCGACTTGGCCAGGGCGGCGGGCAGTTGATCGGCAAAGACTTTCACGAGGCGTTATTCAGGGCGCTGAGACGTTCGATAATGCGCTGCGTCAATTCACGATTGAGGCTTTGCTCGGCTTCGCTGAACAGGTCCTCGCGGTTGAGCAGGTCATTATCATTGATGCGAATACGGGTACTGGTCGACAGCGTTTCACCGTTGAGCAGGTAGGCGTTGTCCTCGCGGCGTTGAACAGACAGCGTAATGTTAAGGGTCAGCTCGTGGTCCCGGCTACCGCGAACTTCGCCGCCCAGGCGCCGTTCGTCCAACGTCGGCGATCCCAGCGTCACGCGCCATTGGCCGCTATCCGTGATGGCAGTGCCTTGCTGCTCCAAACGGTCGATGAGCTGGAGAGCCAGGTCGCTATTGGTATCGCCTTCAAGGGCCAGCGGCGGCAGGCTGGGCATGGAACCCGCACCGCGCAGCCGAAAACCGCAGGCGCTGAGGAGCACGGCCGCCGAGGCGGCCATACTGGTGGCTAAAAAAGTCCGTCGATTCATCCGCTCACCACTATGTTGACCAGCTTGCCCGGCACCACGATGACTTTACGCACCGTCTTGTCTTCCAGGTGACGCTGGACGTTGTCGTTTTCCATTGCCAACTGCTCAATGGCAGCTTTGTCGGCGCCGGCCGGGGCTTCCATACGGGCCCGCAATTTGCCGTTAACCTGGACCACAAGCTCAATGGTATCGCGGGTAAGCGCCGCTTCGTCGACGGCAGGCCAGGGCGTTTCAATCGCCGGGGTCGTATGGCCCAATTGCTGCCACAGGCGATGGCAAAGGTGCGGCGTGATCGGTGCCAGCAGCAATACGCAGGCTTCCAGTGCCTCACGGCTCACCGCAAGCCCCTGGGCTGAGTCGTCATCGAAGCGGGCCAGGGCGTTGGAAAGCTCCATCACCGCGGCAATGGCGGTGTTGAAGGTCGTCCGGCGGCCAATGTCGTCGCTGGCTTTCTTGATGGTTTCATGGGTCTTGCGGCGCAGTGCTTTCTGGTCGTCATCCAGCGCGGCCACGTCCAGTTTGCCCGGCGAACCGGCTTCAAGGTGCTCGTGAACCTGCCGCCACATGCGCTTCAGGAAGCGGTGGGCGCCTTCCACGCCGGAATCCGACCACTCCAGTGACTGTTCGGGGGGCGCGGCAAACATCATGAACAGGCGAACGGTGTCGGCGCCGAACTTGTCGATCATCGACTGCGGGTCAACGCCGTTGTTCTTCGACTTGGACATCTTCTCGATGCCGCCCATTTCCACCGGCTGGCCATCGCTCATCAGTACCGCACTCAGCGGGCGGCCTTTCTCATCGCGCTTGACCTCGACATCGGCGGGGTTGAACCACTCCTTACCGCCGTTCTCGGTGGTGCGGTAGTAGGTTTCCGCAATCACCATGCCCTGGGTCAGCAGCTGCTGGAAGGGCTCATCGGAATCCACCAGGCCAAAGTCACGCATCAGCTTATGGAAGAAGCGGGCGTAGAGCAGGTGCAGGATGGCGTGCTCGATCCCGCCGATGTAAAGGTCGACCGGTAGCCAGTAGTTGGCCCGCTCATCAAGCATGGCCTCATGGTTGTCAGCGCAGCAGAAGCGCGCGAAATACCACGAAGACTCCATGAAGGTGTCGAAGGTGTCGGTCTCCCGGGTCCAGCCGTCGCCCAGGTCGGAAAACTCGGGCATCTTCTTGAGCGGTGACCCCGAGGCGTCGACGGTGACTTCCATCGGCAGTTCGACCGGCAACTGGTCATCGGTAAGCGGCACGGTCTGGCCTTCAGGGCCGTATTTGACCGGAATCGGCGCACCCCAGTAGCGCTGGCGGGCCACCCCCCAGTCGCGCAGGCGGTAGTTGGTCTTGACCTCGCCGCGGCCCATCTCGGCGAGCTTGGCGGCGATTGCATCAAAGCCGTCCTCGAAGCCCAGCCCGTTGAACTCGCCAGAGTTGATCAGCATACCGTGTTCGGCATACGCGCCCTGGGACAGGTCGGGTGTGTTGCCGTTTTCATCGGCAATCACCGGATTGATCTCGATGCCGTACTTGGTGGCGAACTCCCAGTCGCGCTGGTCGTGGGCAGGTACGGCCATGACCGCCCCGGTACCGAACTCCATCAGCACGAAGTTGGCCACAAAGACGGGTACTTCATTGCCGGTAAGCGGATGAATGGCCTTGAAGCCCGTGGGCAGGCCTTTTTTCTCCTTGGTGGCCATTTCGGCTTCCGAGGTGCCGCCACGGGCGCACTCCTCGCGGAAGGCCTGCAGCTCGGCGTTGCCTTCAGCGGCCTGTTTGGCCAGCGGGTGGTCGGCGGCCACGGCCATATAGGTAACGCCGAACAGCGTGTCCGGGCGCGTGGTGTACACCGAAAGCGGCTCACCGCTCGAGCCGTCGGGGGCCTTGATGTCAAAAGACAGCTCGACGCCCTGGGATTTGCCGATCCAGTTGCGCTGCATGGTCTTGACCTGCTCGGGCCACTCGACGTTGTCGAGATCCGCCAGCAGCTCATCGGCGTAGTCAGTGATCTTCAAAAACCACAGCGGGATTTCCTTGCGCTCGACCAGCGCGCCGGAACGCCATCCGCGGCCTTCGATGACCTGCTCGTTGGCCAGAACGGTCTGGTCGACCGGGTCCCAGTTGACCGTGGACATCTTCTTGTAAACCAGCCCCTTTTCCACCAGCTTGGTGAAGAACCACTGCTCCCAGCGGTAATAACTGGTATCGCAGGTAGCGAATTCACGGCTCCAGTCGTAGGCAAAACCGAGGGCTTTCAACTGGTTGCGCATGTAGTCGATGTTCTGGTACGTCCACTTGGCGGGCGGCACCTGGTTTTGAATCGCGGCGTTTTCCGCCGGCATGCCGAACGCATCCCAACCCATGGGCTGCATGACATTCTTGCCCTGCATGCGCTGGAAGCGGGACACCACGTCGCCGATAGTGTAGTTACGCACGTGGCCCATGTGCAGCTTGCCGCTGGGGTAGGGGAACATCGAAAGGCAGTAAAACTTTTCGCGGTTCGCGTCCTCTACCGCTTTAAAGCATTGATGTTGATCCCAATATTGTTGGGCGTCGCGTTCAATTTCACGAGGGCTGTATTGTGCGTCCATCGGTTTATTTAATGCCTTGGCGTATCGCCCAAGTTGGGCGCAAAGTGAATGTTAGATGACGACTGTCAGATTAGTGGCGTCGATTGTATCCTATGCAGGTGTATCCTTGAACGGCTAGGCCATGATAGGTCACACCGCGCGTCGACAAAAGGAGAGGGACCATGAGTGAACAACACAACGACCATCGCCTACGCGAAGGCTACGAGCGTTTGCTGGAACGGATGCGGGACGGCGCTGACGAGCTGACCTGGGAAAATCTGCAAAAGGACCTGGACGACGCCGTTGAGTTTGAAGCGGAGCTGGAAGAGTACACCAAGGACGAACTGGCTTTGCTGCGGGCCTGGGTAGAGCGTGACCTGAAAGACATGCGCCACTACATGTCGGATACCGGGAAGCAGGTGGCCAGCTGGTTAGGCATTGATCTTGACCACCTTACCCGCCGCGTGGCGGAGTCGCTGCTTTCGATTGCCGACCGGAGCATCGTCGAGCGTGAGCGCTTTGACGACGACCTGGAAGCCGCCCGCGCCGATTACTGCGAAGGCGAGATGGCCGCTCCCGGCCTGATGGCCTGCGTGCACTGCGACGCCCAGGTGATGCTTCACAGCGTCTCGCGGCTGGAGCCTTGCCACCAGTGCGGCCATCGCTACTTTTACCGTTTTCCCGGCAAAATCGTCGAGACCTGATACATCGCTAGCCGACGATCAAACTGACGCCTGCGATCGCCCCCAGCGAGAGCAGGCTCAGGACAGCCGCGTACAGGAGGTTGTTGGTCATCATCCGGTAACCGCTCACCCCGTAGCGGCCCTGAAGGGACAGGTTGATGCCCGACAGCGGCCCCACGCTGGTGCCCACCGCCCACGAGCTCAATGCCACAAAGGCAAACAGCGTTTGCTCGCCGCCCTCCAGGTTGAGTATCGAGGCCAATACCGACACGCCGATAATCGGGTGCAGCCCGGCCAGTGCGCTCAGCGAAATGGCGGCGAAGCTGATCATCGCCTGGGGTGTGCCAAAGTCGGTAAACAGGGTCCAGTCGCTACCCGCTGCGGCCGATACCAGGGTGGAAAGCCCCAGCGTCAATAAGCCCGCCGCCAGGAACAGCGACACCTCGCCGCGCATGGCAGGCAAGCGAGTGAGGGTGTGCTGGCGGACTCGCCGCAGGGTAAAACGTGGCCCCTCGCGCAGGTTGCTCAGCACGGCGACGGCTGGCAGCAGGAAGGTAATAATGCTGACAATGGTCAGCGACGGCGTCAGCCAGAAGTGAAACAGCATCACCAGCGCCGCCATGCCCACCGGCATCAGCAGGCTACGCGGTGCCAGCGAATAGCCATCCACCTCGCGCAGGTCAAATCGCCGTCTAAGCTCCAGCGTCGTGAACAACCCCGCCATCATCGCCAGGGGAAAGCCCGCCAGGGCAATGTGCGCATACTCGACGTCGGGCACCAGCGAGATCACCAGGCCCATCGAGGCAAAAAACGGCGACCACAGCGCGGCGCTGGAAAGCCCACGGTTCAGTGCTAATAATTGCGGCATCTTAAGCGGCCCGCGCCTCGCCAGCTTGTCGCCAACCATCAGCACGGTGGAAAGGTTCAAGATCGTGCCCAGGAAATGCACCCCCAACCAGGTGCGAAGCACGCCACCCGCGCCGGTCACACGGCTGCCCGAGGCGCCTTTGCTGCCTTGCTTGCCAATCAGCGTAATAAAACTGACGCCCACCAGCATGGCCACCACGAACACATTGCCCTGCAACATGGCAGGCCAATCGACCTCAGCACTATAAACAAACCGCGCCACCAACAGCATGCCCGCGCCCAGGCCAATCAACACCCCCGCCTGGATGCGCGAACGCCTGGGAATATCCCGCCACAGCAACAATACCGCCGCCCACAGCACATAGCTCACCGCCTGCGTGGTAGCCGCCCAGCCGCTAAACCCCACTATTTGCACTACCAAACCAAGCAAAATCAGCACGCCCGCCAAGCGCTGCCGAGAAGTCGTCTCTTGCATCTCAATCCCTTACTGGTTGAGTTAGCAGGCTAATCGGGTTTGCAACGGAAGGCCAGCCCCGAACCGATCTGTAAGGGCCGCAACATTCCTGGGTTCGGTAAAGGCACCCATAAAAATGCACAGAAATTCAACGCGCCACGCAACCCCCTAAAAGCACCCCACCAATGTAGGAGCTCGACTTGTCGGGCGATTGATAAGGCCACAACACCTAACGCATGCATGGATTCAAGAAAGGCATCCACCAACATGCCCAGAAACTCACTGCGGCACGCACCCCCTACAAGCACCACACCAATGCAGGAGCCAGACTAGCCGAGCGATGAAAAGGCCAAAACCCGCCATGAACTCGCTGTGGTAAATGCCATAACAAAAATTAGTGTCTGCTTTGCAATGCCAAAGAAAACTGAGTAACGTCGACGTTATAACGTCTGTTTAATCCGAAATAGGCGACAAAAATTGGTGAGACGGTCGCAGGCGGAGCGCTTTAACGCATCCCAGTCGTACCGGGGCGGTAGCGTGCCTTCATTTAGCGTATATGTTTTTCCGGTACGTGGGCTGTAGCGCTTTACTCGCATAACAGCTTTCACACGATCCATTAGTTTCGGGGACCTGCTTTGCATATCCATTTGCTGTCTATCTCCTGGTGGTGGATATACACACAGAATTATTGAGCTTGGCAAAACGCGCAAGCGTGGGAATTCTGCAAATTTAGCCTGATTAATATTAATTTAATTAAAATCAATTGGTTACATGCGAAAAGTTAGGTTACATTTGGTAAGTAAACATGCAGGCGCGTTTATCCAATCATAGGACGCGCCGTCTAATACCTGTTATAAATTGAGGTAGTCCAATGACGGGCCTCGTATCCAGAATCCACCAAGGGCGATATGACTCCGAAAAGGAGCTGTTACGTCTTCGTGACAATGCCCTCGAGAAAGGTAGGATTGATGTCTTGGATGCGGTTCATCAACGGTTGAAGAAAAACTATCCCCTCATTTACCAGAGGCTAGTTGGTCCTCTCACCGATAGAACTCGAGATAAGAAGTTCAAATGCTATTGCAACAACCCGAAGAGTCTCCACGAGATCTATCTGGATATCATGGTCGGCCACGTTCATTATCATTCGTTGATTTGCGACGATTGTTGGCAGGAAGATCTCACTAAAACGTGGGGTTACTACGGTTGGGCGAGCAAGCTAATTCCGCAAGCGGTGTGGCATGCACTCTGCGAAGAGCGGGCGTACGACAAGTACGTTGAGTAATTTATAACAAGGCGCATCAATACGCGGCCGGTGGCCGCCGGACGCCCTTTTCATTGCGGCTGCGCCTCCATTACAAGGGCGCCGTTGTGCGCTGGCGTTAAGCATCGAGGAGAAGTTGTGCAGAAGGAAAATCATTTCGAAGAATTGTATGACCGAATACATAAAACTGCCGCATGCAGATTTTTTGCTCATGACCGATTAAGGGCTCACCACAATGCTTCGCTATGGACCATTACATTCTTCTCGATGGGATTGATTTTTATACCTCTCTTGCAATCCTTTGGACTAGAGACGCGTTTTACCCAAAACTATACGAACTTCATTCAGGTAGTTCTTGCAATTGTAATTCTGGTTATCTCTATTCTTCTCAATATGACCAACTTTTCGGTAAGAGCTGATCGAATGCACCAGTGCGGAATGATACTGAATTCTTTGGCTAGAAAAGTTCATCGCCACATAAACGAAGATAAGAGCGAGGGCTCATATGAAGGCTTAGTCAAGGAGTATGATGCAGTCTTGCAGAGATTTGAAAATCATTCGCCGTTAGATTATCTTTTTGCGAAAAATCACTTGACGAGTAGCTATACTAATCCTTGGTACTTTCCAGCTTACATACGAATACGTTATGCAGGACAGTTTCTACCTTATATAGCTCTTCTTGGTTTAGAGGCAGCATGGTTTTTGATGCTTGTCACAGGCAATGCTTAACAAACGCGTCAAATGCGACGCTCGTACCTCGCGCACTTTACGCAGGCGTTAAAATCTTGAGAATAGTCCCATGAGCACCCCCAATAGCCACGATAAAGATGATGACGAGGAAGTAGGCTCGCCGAACTACTGGGTTGAGCAGTTTGAAGGGACTCCAGGCTCGGTTGTTGTCCCACCCTACATAAGATTTTTGCAAGGGCTTTTACTTCTGAGGCGGGCTGTTGTAGTGCTCCGAAGCGCCCAGTATTCGGGTGCGATGGGTCATCCAGAGCTATCCGAAGCGATCATGGACTTTGAAGATGATCGCGTTGCTAATCAAGTTGAGGTTTCCTACGAAACGTATTTCGCAGGTCAGCTATTAATTAATTTGATCTCCGAGGTCGAGCATTTTTTTGGTAGCGCAATTTCTGCGGCCTTGCGGCTTCACCCTAACAAAATGGGAAAACAGTCATTTCAGTTATCTGAGATAATTAGCGCTGGCTCTACCGACGAATTGATTGATCATGCCGCTAACATTTTTCTAAATAAGCTCATGTATGAGAAGCCGTTAGATTATGCTAAGAAATTCAGCGATATACTATCTATTGATTACGACTCTCTGGTGGATTTGTGGATACCATTCGTTGAACTGAAGGCTCGAAGAGATATTGGAATACACAATAATTGGGTTGTAAACGACATATATAACCGAAAACTGTTTGAAGCTAAGATTAAATGTAATGAGAGTGTTGGGAGTCGATTGAGACCTGATTTCAGTTATCTGACAAAGGCTGACCATATCTGCCTCGATCTTGTTGAGGGTATTATTGAGCTATTGTCTGAAAAGTGGATGCCTGATCCAGAAAAAGCTGAATGAGCAAATATTCCTGAAAGCTATTATTTTAACAAGGCCAGGCACAGCGACGGCTACTGCATTGCGGCTTCGCCTCCATTCCGTAGCCGCACATGCTGGCTGGCGTTAAGTATGTGTACAGCTAGCGCAGCAGTTCGAAGCTAGTCCTCCTTGAATTTCTTTAAAAGTGCATCGCCTTGAGCTGAGCTGAGAGTGACCATTGTCATCCTGAAATTAAAGTTCGACTTGGTGGCATCTTTGCAGCCCTTCGCTGTTAAGGGGGGGGGTCAGGCGCACAAAGTCATTGAGCTTTCGTGCATACCATTCGTCTTTATTGCCTTGATGATCGCGCACCAATAGGTCTTTGTCTGCTGTACCATAGCCAACGATTCCGACTCCACTTTGGTACAGAAAAACGATGTCACCTCCTTTTAAATGAGCAATGTTTTCCTTCCAACCCCCGTAAAAAGCAGAGGCCTCACCGTTTTCTAGCATCGTGTAATGGTCTTCGGGCAAATTGTTGTAGTTCGTGTTCAGCAGGAAGTACCGTTGACCATCAGATACGACTCCTTCGGTTGCCGGAGCTATCGTTTTGTTTTGTAGTTCAGTTAGCTGTTTTTCCAATTCAACTAAGCCACCCTCGATAAAGGTACTGATAAGTTCAGATCGTGTTTTGGCCAAAACTTGGGCTAGCTCTTCGAGCTGGTTTACAGTTGTTGTGGGCAGCCGAATGGAAAGCAATTGAGAATCTGAGGGTGTGTTAATCATGTTTTTTATGTGCGTAGTTAGGGACATAGCATAATTCCTGTATTATATTTTGTATCACCTAATCCTGTAAGACAAAATGTAATACAGTCATGGGCTGGGTCAAGCTGTAATTCAAATTGTAATACTGAGGCCCGGCTGCACTTAACAATCGCGTCAACGGGACCGGTTCTCCGCTGGCGCTCCAAACCGGCCCGTTACGCCAGGCGTTAGGCTTCCGACAACCTGGGGGTGACGTCCCCTGCGGCAGAAAGCCCAGCCGTTAGAGGACAAAAATATGATCCACGAACCGATTGCTCTCATCGTCATCGACATTTAGCGCGGCATGAAAGCACCCGATACCGGGGAGAGATATTGCTGATGCCACGATTAATGAGATGCGCGAAGCCAGTGCGGTCATAAAGGGCAATGCATGAACCAAAGCGCTTTTTCAGTCTACACTTTCAGTATTTGCCGCACTCACCAAGGCTCAGCACCACTAGAGTCTGCCTGATACGTGGCAACAGACGGAGGAGACTATGAGCGACAACCGCATCAGCGTGCAGTGCGTGGTGGGCGATATTGCCCAACAGCCCGATGTTGATGCCGTGGTCAATGCGGCTAATGCGCAATTGAGAACCGGTGGTGGCGTCGCCGGGGCGCTTCACCGCGCTGCCGGGCCAGGCTTGGCGGAAGAGGGGCGGCCTATGGCGCCTATCGCCCCGGGCCAGGCGGTACTTACTGGCGGTCATGATCTGCCTAACGCTTGGGTGATTCATTGTCTGGGCCCGGTGTATGGCGTGGACAAGCCCGAGGATCAACTGCTGGCAAACTGCTACCGCAATGCGCTGACACTTGCTGACGAGCACGGCATTGAGCGGCTGGCCTTTCCATCTCTCTCCACCGGCGCCTTTGGCTATCCGGCGGACCAAGCCGCACAGGTGTGCGCGACGACCCTTGAAGCCATACTGCCCACCTTGCACAAAGTGCGCCTGATCCGCTTTGTTTTATTCGATGAAGCGGCCCGGCAAACACTCCACGACGCATTGGCTCAACGCTTGACCATTGATCCAGCGGGCTAGTAGCGGCGTTTATTCCCTCATTGAGACTACAGTGGGGGCATCAGAGTTGATGGAAGCACAACTGAAGGAGACCAAGATGGCATCTAACACACAGCGTCAGGGGGCCTGCCTGTGCGGTCTGGTCAGCGTCACTGTTACCACCAATAGCCACCATGTCGGCGTTTGTCACTGCTCAATGTGTCGAAAGTGGGGTGGTGGCCCGATGTTTGCGGTTGAGTTTGCCGGTGATGTGGACTTCCAAGGTACCGAGCATATTTCCATCTTTAGTTCCTCAGAATGGGCCGAGCGTGGTTTCTGCCAGCAATGTGGCACTCATCTCTTCTATCGCTTAAAGCAGAATGGTCATTACGCGCTTCCCGTGGGGCTGCTTGATGGCTCGGATGATTGGCAAATAACCGAGCAAATATTCATCGACCAAAAGCCGCGCTATTATTCGTTGGCAGAAAAAACCAAGCAGCTGACCGGCAAAGAAGTGTTCGCCCAGTATGGTGGATAAAGGCTAATCGACGGGTGCGTCTCCGTTTAAGCGACGAGGCGGGTCATTTCTAAAGAGGGAAGCATCAATGTCAGAAAAAGGTCGGCACGATTATGCCGCTACCGTTGTCTGGACGGGGAATTCAGGCGAAGGTACCAAACATTATCGCGCCTTCTCGCGTGACCACGAGATAACGTGCGACAGTAAACCGACGATATTCGGGTCAGCAGATCCCGCCTTCCTGGGCGACGCGTCCCGTTATAACCCGGAAGAGCTATTGCTAAGCTCGCTCTCGGCATGCCATATGCTTTGGTACCTGCATCTGTGCGCCAACGCTGGTATTACGGTAACGGAGTATGTAGACAACGCCACGGGTCGAATGATCGAGACGACCAATGGCAGTGGCTATTTCGAGAGCGTAACGCTGAAGCCACGCATCCGAATCGGGGCGGCTGACGACAGGGAGCTTGCGACATCCCTGCACGATAAAGCGCATTCGTTCTGCTTTATTGCCAATTCCGTGAATTTTGACGTCGGATGTGAGCCGGCGATTCTCACCGGGTAATCGACGTGCCTAACAAGTGCAGGCATTAACGGTACATGACGAATAAGGATGTTGCGTGGTAGAGCATTATGAACACCAGTTCATCAGCTTCATTAACGCTGAAATGGAGCAAGACCCGGCGCATGATGTGAATCATGTATTGAGAGTCGTTAAAACCGCCAAATCGTTATGTGCAATAGAAGGGGCGAAACTTGAAGTGGTTTTGCCGGCCGCGTATTTACATGATTGCTTTTCATTCCCCAAGAATCACCCCGACAGGGCGCGGAGTTCTTTTATCGCCGCCGAGAAGGCGATGGATTTCCTGGCGGCCATCGATTATCCGTCTGAATATCACGACGACATAGGGCATGCGATCGTCGCGCATAGTTTCAGTGCGAATGTATATCCTCAAACGATAGAAGCACAGATTGTACAAGACGCCGATAGGCTGGATGCGCTTGGGGCTATCGGGATTGCAAGGTGCCTTCAGGTGAGCACCCGTTTAGGGGTGGGGCTGTATGACCCGGAGGACCCGTTCTGTGAAGCTCGTGCGCCCAATGACCGTGCTAATTCGGTTGATCACTTCTATACAAAGCTACTTAGAATTGCTGAAACCATGAACACGAAATCTGCCAAGGAAGAGGCGGAAAAGAGAACCGCCTTTATGAAACAGTATCTGGCTCAGTTAGGCGCTGAAATATAAGAAGTACGTATTCGAAAGGCAAGGCATTCACGCCTGCTTTCAGATGGTTGAGCCGTTCAAGACGGCCTCACCTAGCCATTCGAAGGAATACGTCTTTGATACATTGGGAAGAACTTGAAGGCTGGCCGACGCTATTGCCCTTGCCAGGCCATCGAGGATCCGAAATACGTCAGTTTTAGGCATCAGGAGGTTAAATCACGTGCAGATCGAAGACGCTACCTGGCAGACATTGCGTGAAGAGGTACGCGCTCTGGCAGGGTCAGAGCCGATCCTGGCGAGCTACCTGCATGCGACGGTGATCAACCATTGCGAGCTGGAAGATTCGCTGTCCTACCTGCTTGCGGGCAAACTTTCCTCGCCTGATCTCCCGGCCATGAGCCTCCGGGAGGTGATTTCTCAAGCCTTCGCTGATTCCCCCGACATCAGGAAGGCGATCCGCAATGACCTGGCGGCGGCCGCTGACCGTGACCCGGCGGCGCATGGCCTGGCGAATCCTTTTCTGAATCACAAGGGGTTTCACTCCTTGCAGGCGTATCGGGTGTCCCACTGGTTCTGGATGAAAGGGCGGCGGTCTCTGGCGCTCTATCTGCAGAGCCGGGTCTCCGAAGTGTTTGCGGTGGATATCAACCCTGCTGCCGTCTTGGGTGATGGCATCTTCATCGACCATGGCAATGGCGTCGTCATCGGTGAGACGGCGGTGGTTGGCGACAACGTGTCCATGCTTCAGGGCGTAACGCTAGGTGGCACGGGGAAAGAAGAAGGGGATCGGCACCCCAAGGTTGAGAGTGGCGTCCTGCTGTCGGCGGGGGTCAAAGTGCTTGGCAATATCCGCATAGGCGCTGGCTCCAAGGTGGGAGCAGGCAGCGTGGTGCTTCAGGATGTGCCGCCGCGTACAACGGTCGTCGGCGTCCCGGCGCGAGTCGTCGGTAAGCCAGGCAACGAGCACCCGGCTATTTGCATGGATCAGCGCTGTGAACAAGCAGGCAATAGCTGACCCTGCCGCCGGGAAGATGCCTGAGGCGCTTCCCTGTTACCCAGTCAATCGATGGGGCCTGCAAAGGCGTTTAGTCAGAATACCAACAACAAAACTCATGGAGGATCACTAATGCGTACATTAATCACGGGCATCATGCTCTTGCTACTGTTGCCCAACCTTGCTTTTGCAGGGCAGCTTTGGGGGCCGACCAACGCCGGGATGACGGTAAAGGAGGTGTTGCACGCGGTGGATGGTGCCTACCGGGTAGAGGATGGTGGTCGCCTGGCCACCACGGCGATAGAAGAAGTGCGCAAGGATGATGTGGCGCTAGCCGGCGAGATATTCACTCAGCAGTTTTACTTCATGAACGGCCAACTTACCCAGGTCACCTTCAAGCTGGACGACGCGCGAGATTTCGAGACCAATCTGGGGCTGGTGGAGGCGCTGACGAACGACCTGCGCGAGCAATATGGGGAAGAAGCGGATGCCGAAACCACCCAGGCAGGTATCATGCAAAAAGCCAGCGTGACCTGGGTCGAGGGTAACCGCAAGGTGAGGATTTTTTTGATGTCGATGGGGCAGGACAGTTCGTTGCTGAAAGTGAACTACCAGGCCTATTTTGGCGATTAGCCCTGAACTGAGGGATTGCGCGGCAAATACCTAACCCTGGCACCCAAGTCTGGCAATGCCGCTTTGATGCACCTTGAGGTCGGTTATTCGCTTCTGCTCTCTTCCAGTGCCTCGATCATCATGTTGGCGGCGTTGGAGAGCGTGCGGTTGTTGTGAACCAGATAACCCAGCGGACGGTGGAGCGGGGCGGTGGCAACCTTGAGCTCCACCAGATCGTGGTCGATCATCTTTTCGGGCAGCAGGCTCCAGCCGAGCCCGACGCTGCACATCATCTTGAGCGTTTCCAGGTAGTTGGTCGCCATGCTCACCGGCAGTTCAAGCCCCGCTTGTTCAAACCGTTGGGCGATCAGCGAGCCGGTAAAGGTTCTGGCCCCTGGCATCACGCAGTTGTGTTGGCACAGGTCGGCGAGTGACAGCACGCGTTGCTGGGCGGCGAGCGGGTGGTCGGTCGCGCAAACAAAGCACAGCCGGTCACGCCAGAGCTCCACGACATGCAGTTGCTCCACGGGGTGGGGCGCCAGGGTGACCACGCCCATTTCCAGCGAGCCATCGCGCACGCCCTGATAGGCAAATTCCGAATCAAGAAAGTGCAGGTCCAGCGCCACCGCCGGGTGGCGCTGGGTATACTGCTTTAATACCGGCGGCAAACGGTGCAGGCCAATATGATGGCTGGTCGCGAGCGTTAGCGGCCCACCCACCTGGCCGGACAGGTTGGCGAGCGCCCGGCGGCTGTCTTCTACCGTGAACAGAATTTGCCTGGCCTGGGGGAGAAGCACGCTACCCGCCTCGGTTAACGCGATGCGTCGGCCAATGCGGTCAAATAGCCGTGCGTCTACCTGAGACTCAAGGGTGGCAATGCGTTTGCTCACCGCCGGTTGGGTCAGGTGAAGCTGTTCAGCCGCCCGGGAGAAACTTTGTGTGTCGGCTACGGCCAAAAAGGCTTGAAGGCTTTGGGTGTCCATCGCGTCTTGTATCCACTTGGCAAAGTGTCTTGTATTCCAGTTTGGAATCTAAACTATGAATAACATGAATTGCTTTTATCTTCGAGCCGCGTGACACTCCTACCACACGTTAAAAAAGCAGCGCCAAAAAGCTGCCGCTATGAACTAGCAGGGCCTAGCCCGGGAGAAGCACATGTCAGGTCAAACGCTTTACGACAAATTGTGGAATCAGCATCTGGTCAAGCAGCGCGATGACGGCACCGCGTTGATCTATATCGACCGCCATATGCTCCACGAAGTGACCTCGCCCCAGGCCTTTGAAGGACTGCGTTTGGCGAACCGCAAACCATGGCGCCTGGATACCAACCTCGCGACCACTGACCATAACGTGCCGACCACCTTGATCGAGCGTTCCCAGGGCAATAGCGGCATTAAAGACCCGGTGTCGTTGATCCAGGTGCAGACCCTCGACGACAACTGTGTCGAATACGGCATCACCGAGTTCGGCATCAACGACCCGCGCCAGGGCATCGTTCATGTGGTCGGGCCGGAGCAGGGCGCAACCCTGCCAGGCATGACCGTCGTCTGCGGCGATTCTCACACCGCCACCCATGGTGCTTTTGGTGCGCTGGCCCACGGCATCGGCACCTCGGAAGTCGAGCACGTACTGGCGACCCAGTGCCTGCTGACCCAGAAGATGAAGAATATGCAGGTGCGGGTTGAAGGCGAGCTGGGCCTGGGCGTGACCGCGAAAGACGTGGTGCTGGCGATTATCGGCAAGATTGGCACGGCGGGCGGTACCGGCTATGCCATCGAGTTTGCCGGTAGCGCCATCGAGTCGCTGTCCATGGAAGGCCGCATGACCGTGTGCAACATGGCCATTGAGGCGGGTGCGCGAGTCGGCATGATTGCCGTGGACGACACCACGATTGACTACATCGGCAACCGCCCCTACTCGCCGACCGGCGAGCAGTGGGAAGCCGCCGTGGCAGACTGGCGCAACCTGGTTTCCGACCCGGATGCCGTCTTCGACAACGTGGTGACCCTGAAAGCCGAAGACATCGAACCCCAGGTGAGCTGGGGCACCAGCCCTGAAATGGTCACCGGTATTTCCGGCCAGGTGCCCGACCCCAACGCCGCGCCGGATGAAACCGTGCAGCGCAGCCACACCCGTGCGCTTGAGTACATGGGCCTGCAGGCCAACCAGAAAATTACCGATATCAAGCTGGACAAGATTTTCATCGGCTCCTGCACCAATGCGCGCATTGAAGATCTGCGCGAAGCCGCCAAGGTGGCGAAGGGCAATAAAATCGCCGACTCCATCAAGCTTGCCATGGTGGTGCCCGGTTCCGGCTTGGTGAAGCGCCAGGCGGAAGAGGAAGGTCTGGACAAGATCTTCATCGAGGCGGGCTTTGAATGGCGCGAGCCGGGCTGCTCGATGTGCCTGGCGATGAACGCCGACAAACTGGGGGCGGGCGAGCACTGTGCCTCGACCTCCAACCGCAACTTTGAAGGGCGCCAGGGCTACGGCGGTCGCACTCACCTGGTGAGCCCCGCCATGGCAGCAGCGGCGGCGATTGCCGGCCACTTTGTCGATGTGCGCACCTTGCCCGCGAACGATGCAACCCACGCTCAGGAGGCCTAAGTCATGAAAAAGTTTGAACGTTTTGAAGGCGTCGTCGCGCCTCTTGATCGCGCCAACGTGGACACCGATCTGATCATCCCGAAGCAGTTTTTGAAGTCGATCAAGCGGACCGGTTTCGGGGTCAATCTGTTTGACGAGCTACGCTACCTGGATGAAGGCGAGCCAGGGCAGGATTGCTCGCAGCGGCCGCTGAATCCCGATTTCGTGTTGAACAAGCCACGTTACCAGGGGGCCGAAATACTGCTGACGCGGCGTAATTTCGGTTGCGGCAGCTCCCGCGAGCATGCCCCCTGGGCGCTGGAAGACTTTGGCTTCAAGGTGGTGGTGGCGCCCAGCTTCGCCGATATTTTCTATAATAACGCCTTCAAAAACGGCATCCTGCTCATCACGCTCGACGAAGACACGATCGATCGCCTGTTCGATGAAGTGGAAGCGAAAGAAGGCTACCGCATGGACGTGGACCTGGAGAATCAGCGCGTGATTACCCATCGCGGCGAAATTCTTGAGTTCGAGGTCGATGAGTTCCGCAAGCACTGCCTGCTGGAAGGCCTGGATGATATTGGCCTGACCTTGAAAGACGAAGACGCCATTCGACGCTTTGAGGAAAGCCATCGCCAGGCACGGCCTTGGTTGTTCCGCCAGCCTGCGTAAGTCACCGCTTGAATAAATGCTAAGGACGTTGCATGACACATAAGGTTCTATTACTGCCGGGTGACGGTATCGGCCCTGAAATTGCTGCCCAGGCATCGCGCCTGCTGAAAGCCTGCCAGGACGCCGGGCTGGATATCGAGGTAGATGAAGCGCTGGTTGGCGGCGCCGCCTACGATGCCCACGGCGATCCATTGCCTGAGCAGACGCTGGATAAAGCCAAGGCCGCAAGCGCCATCCTGCTTGGAGCAGTGGGTGGCCCCAAGTGGGACAAGATCGAAGATCTATCCAAGCGGCCCGAAAAAGGCCTGCTGGGTCTGCGCAAAAACCTGGGGCTGTTCGGCAATCTGCGCCCGGCCATGCTGTACCCCCAGCTTGCCAGCGCCTCGAGCCTGAAACCGGAACTCGTGGCTGGGCTTGATATCATGATTGTCCGCGAGCTGACCGGCGGCATCTACTTCGGCCAGCCCCGCGGCATCGAAGAGCGCAACGGCGAGCGGGTAGGCTTTAATACCTACGTATATTCCGAAAGCGAGATCGAGCGTATCGGTCGCGTGGCCTTTGAAATGGCCCAGAAGCGTGGCAAGAAGCTTTGCTCGGTGGATAAAGCCAACGTGCTGGAAGTGACGATTCTGTGGCGTGAGGTCATGGAGCGGCTGGCACCGGAGTACCCGGACGTTGAGCTGTCGCACATGTACGTGGATAACGCCGCCATGCAGCTGGTGCGTGCGCCCAAGCAGTTTGACGTGGTGGTGACCGGCAACATGTTCGGCGATATTCTCTCCGACGCTGCTGCCATGCTCACGGGGTCCATTGGTATGTTGCCTTCTGCTTCGCTCAATGAAAGCGGGCAGGGCATGTACGAGCCCTGCCACGGCAGTGCACCGGACATTGCCGGTAAAAACATTGCCAACCCGCTGGCGATGATGCTCTCTGTGGCCATGATGCTGCGCTACTCGCTGGGCGAAAATGCCATGGCCGAGCGTATCGAAGCCGCCGTGGGCAGCGTTCTGGATGACGGCCTGCGCACCGCGGATATCGCTTCCGAAGGTATGCAGACCATCGGTACCGACGCCATGGGTGATGCGGTGCTGGCGGCGTTTGCCAAGCAGTGAAACCCTCGGTTTTGCGCTTATAAAATCACCATGAAGAATCGTGTATAATGCAAGTACTCATTCTTTGCAGGAGGACTTCAGATGTTGAAAGTCGGTTTCGTGGGATGGCGCGGCATGGTCGGCTCGGTGCTGATGCAGCGCATGCAGGAAGATGGTGATTTCAACGGCATTGAGCCGGTGTTCTTCACCACTTCCCAGGTTGGCCAGCCCGGCCCCGACATCGGTGTGGACGTCCCTCCGCTGAAAGACGCCTTTGATATCGAGGCGCTCAAGGCGCTGGATGTGGTGGTCACCTGTCAGGGGGGCGACTACACCAAGCCGGTCTACAAGGACCTGCGCAGTGCAGGCTGGAAAGGCTACTGGATCGATGCGGCCAGCACGCTGCGCATGGAAGATGAAGCGACCATCGTGCTGGACCCGGTCAACCGTGGCGTGATCGACGCACAGCTGGCCAAGGGCGCCAAGACCTTCGTCGGCGGCAACTGCACCGTGAGCCTGATGCTGATGGGGCTGGGCGGTCTGTTTGAAGCCGATATGATCGAGTGGATGACGTCCATGACCTATCAGGCAGCGTCTGGCTCAGGTGCCAAGCACATGCGCGAGCTGCTCAACCAGATGGGTACGCTGCACGATAGCGTCGGCGAAGAACTGAAAGACACCTCCAGCGCGATTCTTGATATCGATCGCAAAGTGACGGCGGCCATGCGTAGCGGCAACTTCCCCACCGAGAACTTCGGTGCGCCCTTGGCCGGTAGCCTGTTGCCGTGGATCGACAGCAAACTGGATAACGGCCAAAGCCGCGAAGAGTGGAAGGGTAGCGTTGAGACCAACAAGATTCTGGGTCTCGACAACAACCCGATCCCCATCGATGGCCTTTGCGTACGCATCGGTGCCATGCGCTCGCACAGCCAGGCGTTCACCATCAAGCTGAAGCAGGACGTGCCGCTGGACGAGATCGAAGACCGCATTGCCAAGCACAACGAGTGGGTCAAGCTGATTCCCAACGAGAAAGACGCCACCAACGAAGGCTTAACGCCTGCGGCGGCGACAGGTACGCTGCAAGTGCCGGTTGGCCGTCTGCGCAAGCTGCAAATGGGCGGTGAGTACCTCTCGGCCTTCAGCGTTGGTGACCAACTACTGTGGGGCGCGGCTGAACCGCTCAAGCGCATGTTGATGATCCTGCGCGAGCAGTAAGTTTCCGCCGAGGCCAAAGCCGCCTCCCAAGCGGACGAAAACGGGGAGCGAATCAAACGCTTCCCGTTTTTTTATGCGCGCGGATTTTGTCCCAAAAAGACGGTACTATGGTAAAAACGCCACTGTGGTAAAAAAGCATGAAACTGCCGCAAAATGAAGTGGTGAGTTATATAAAAAAGTTAAATTGGTAACAGGGGCATCCATGAAACAGCTAGGCGCGTTGGCCGTAGGGCTTTGGCTAAGCATGGTGGGGTCAATTGGCTGGGCGCTTGAGTTGGGGCCTGCCCAGGTTCAGTCCCGGTTAGAGGCCCCGTTGCAGGCCATGCTGCCGCTTGTGGATGGCGACGCGTATTCGACGTCAGCGATTGAGGTCAGCGTCGCCGGTCAGGATGCCTTTGCCGACGCGGGGGTTGAGTGGACACCGATGGCGGGGGGCGTCCAGGCCAGCATTCAGGAGCGCCAGGGGCAGCCCGTGGTGATGTTGACCAGTAACCAGCCCATTACGTCGCCTTGGCTGGACCTGCTGCTGACCGTGGCATCCCCCGATGGCCGGCAGTCCCAGGCCATTACGTTGCTGTTTGATCCTCCTGACTACAGCGCTGTCGATCAACCGGCGGCATCAGTAGCCCCTCAACCTGCCGCCGAGAACAATGCCCCCGCCGCGCCGCAAACCCCTGAGACCGCCCAGGGCGACGCGTACGTACGCAGCGGCGATACGCTATGGAGCGTTGCGGCGCGCACCAAGCCCGCACAGGCCAGCGTCCAGCAGATGATGCTGGCGCTGCTTGAAGCCAACCCCAGCGCCTTTCCCTCGGGTAATATCCACGAAATGCGTGCCGCTCAGCGGCTGACGTTACCCGATGAGTCGCGGGTGATGGCGCGTTCGGCGGATCAGGCCGCCGAAACCATCCGGGCAATGAACGCGGCCTGGCAGCGCCGCGATGAAAATGGCCCGGCGCCGGTGGCGATGCCCGAGGTCGATGCAGATAACGCCACGACCGCTGACGCCGGTCCAGCCGCAAGCGAGCCTGCGCAAGAGGTTCAGGCAGTCTCGCAGCAAGCCCCCTCCGTCGAGGCGACTGCCCTCAGTGCGGCGCGAGTGCTAGCCAATGCGGCGACGAATGCGGCGACGAATGCGACATCACCGTCCGCCTCGTCATCATCGGCGCCTTCCGGTGAAGCTGAGCCCAGCCCGCGGTTCCAGCAGGCGCTTGAGGATATGCGCGAGGAAATCTCAGCGCTTCGCGACGAGGTGGATCGGCTGAATCAAACCCTGGCAGCGCAGCAAGCGGTGCCCACGCCGTCGGCGCCGGGAACCGAACGGCCGTCTTTCATGGAACGTGTCAGCGACTATCAGAGGTGGCTGCTGCTGCTCGCGCTGGTTCTGCTGGTGGTATTGTGGGTGGTGATGCGTCGCCGTCGCCAGCAGTGGGAAGCGCCGCCGACCATGTCGACGGCGGGCGCAAAGGCCCCCCAAGAGCCTGCACCATCGACCGCTGGCAAGCCTCGCGTGTCTCCCTCGGTAGCACCGGCAGCATCTTATGACGATGCACCAGCGGTGACGCCAGAAGCGATGGATCCAACCGCGGCAAGCGAGGCGGCGAGCCAGGCGCCAACCAACCCTACCGACGGGGAATATACCAAGGACGAGACGCCCTTTGATCGCTCGACCATGGCCCGTACCCAGGCGGCCGGGCTGGTCGAGATGGGGGGCGAGCGGCGTTTGGCGTTAAAGGTCACCTTTGGCGGGCATAAGCCGTCGCTATGGCTGGCGCCGCCCGCCGATCCTGAGGCTGTGTCGGCCATGCTTTCGTCAATGGGGGCTAGCAAGGTGAACAACGAGCCGATGTCTGAACCCAGCCAGTCGACAACGGTCCCGGGCGATGAGGGGGCGTGGATTATCGATTATGAGCCGCCTACGCTGGCTTCGGAAAGCGCGGCCCGGGAAGAAACGCCCATGCAGCCCACCGTGGATTTTGAAGGCAAGCCAGCGGCGCCATCGACGGCGCCTGCGTCTGCCGCTACTCGGGAGCAAGAGCAAGAGCAGGAGTGGGAGATTGAAGAGGTGGCATTTGCGCCCACTCCTCGCGATAATAGCGCGCCTTCCTCCCCCGGCAATGTTGATAAGAGGCGATGACGCTGTTTTACCATTTTGATGAGACACAACCGTTAACCGGCCGCCTGGCGATGGGCATCGAATACGATGGCACGCGCTTTTGCGGTTTTCAGCGACTCAAGCACGCCGCCTCGGTGCAGGCATCGGTGGAAGACGCGCTGAGCAAAGTGGCCGGTGCGCCGGTGCAGATCCATGCCAGCGGGCGAACCGACTCAGGCGTGCATGCCACCCGGCAGATCATCCACCTGGATCCACCTGCCCAGCGCTCGGAAAAGGCCTGGGTGTTTGGTGCGAATACCTACCTGCCGCGTGATGTGTCGGTTCGCTGGGTCAAGCCGGTATCCGACGATTTTCATTCGCGGCTGGGTGCGCTGGGGCGCCGTTACCGTTACCTGTTGCTGAATCAGATAAGTCGCCCGGTACTGGAACGACACAACGTCACCTGGTGCCGCGATCCCCTGGATGCCGACGCCATGCACAGAGCCGCGCAGGCGCTGGTGGGGGAGCATGATTTCTCGAGTTTTCGCGCGGCGGGCTGTCAGTCGAAAACGCCGTGGCGACAAATGCACTTTATCGACGTCAAACGGTTTGGCCCCCTTGTCATGATCGATATCCAGGGCAATGCCTTCCTGCACCACATGATTCGCAACATTGCCGGTGCCCTGGCAAGCGTGGGTCGCGGCGCCCAGGACGAGGACTATATCGAACGGCTTCTGGCGCTCAAGAACCGCAAGATGGGCGATGTCACCGCGCCGGCCTGTGGGCTGCACTTTGTCGACTCGATCTATGACGAGCGGTTTGCGTTGCCCAAAGAGCCGCTGGGGCCAAACCTGCTGGCCTTTTCCGGCGAATGGACCGGCGAGCGCGAACTCCCCGAGACCCCTCGCGTGGCGGCACGGCGAAAGCTGACCTTTGCCAAGAAGCCCCAGGAGACACCGTGATTAATACTGAGTCCATGCAACGCACACGCATCAAGTTCTGCGGCTTTACCCGCCAGGCCGATATCGATACGGCGGTGGCGCTAGGCGTGGATGCCCTGGGCTTTGTGATGTGGCCGAAGAGTTCGCGCAGCGTCGATATTGAGCAGTTGGCAGGGCTGGCAGCGAAGGTCCCGGCGTTTGTCAGCCGTGTGGGGCTATTCGTCGACCCGTCTGCCGAGTGGGTCGAGGCATGTCTGCCGCACCTGGACCTGCTGCAATTTCACGGTGATGAAACGCCCGAATTCTGTGCCGGCTTTGACCGCCCCTGGATCAAGGCGCTGCGCATGCGCGACACGATCGATCTAGCCTTTGAAGCAGAGCGTTATGCCCAGTCACAAGCCTTGTTGCTTGACGCCTACCGACCTGGTACGCCCGGCGGCACCGGTGAGTCGTTTGATTGGTCGAGAATCCCCGCAACGCTGGCAAAACCTGTTATCCTCGCAGGGGGATTGACGCCGGAAAATGTCTCGCAGGCCGTCCACCAGGTGAGGCCTTACGCGGTGGATGTTTCCGGCGGCATCGAAGCCTCGCGCGGCTGTAAAGATGCTTCCAGGATGGCGTCTTTTGTCCGTCAAGTGGCGTTGGCTGACGCCCGTTAAGTTCCTGGGTCCGCCCGGCTTTTCCCGGGCTGCGTTTTAAAGTGAATTCATTTATTGTTTGCCTGTTCTGGCGATCTTGTGAGGTATCCCTGTGACAGTCTCAGCAACTGGTGCTTCTGAAAGCGTTTCAAAGACACGTTTCAGTGAGTTGACTCAAATGCCGGATGCCCGTGGCCATTTTGGCCCCTACGGCGGCCGGTTCGTGTCGGAAACCCTGAGCTTTGCCCTGGAAGAGTTGGAGCAGACCTACTTGAGTCTGCGTGACGACCCCGACTTTCAGGCTGAGTTTGACCGTGATCTTGCCCACTTCGTGGGGCGGCCATCGCCGTTGTATCACGCTGAACGATGGTCACAGGCCCTCGGTGGGGCGCAAATCTGGCTCAAGCGCGAAGACCTTAATCACACCGGCGCTCACAAGGTGAATAACACCATTGGTCAGGCGCTGCTCGCCAAAAAGACCGGCAAACCCCGTGTCATTGCCGAAACCGGTGCGGGCCAGCACGGCGTGGCAACCGCCACGGTGGCGGCGCGTCTGGGGCTTGAGTGCGATGTTTACATGGGGGCTGCAGATGTCGAGCGCCAGAAACTGAACGTCTATCGCATGCGTTTGCTGGGTGCTCGGGTGATTCCGGTCGAGTCGGGTACCCGTACCCTGAAAGACGCCATGAACGAAGCGCTGCGCGACTGGGTCACCAACGTCGATAACACTTTTTATATTATCGGTACCGTGGCAGGGCCGCACCCGTATCCCCAACTGGTGCGTGATTTCAACGCCGTGGTGGGGCGTGAGGCACGCCGCCAGTCACTTGAGCAGATTGGCCGCCTGCCTGATGCGCTGGTTGCCTGCGTGGGCGGTGGCTCCAACGCCATTGGCCTGTTCTATCCCTTCGTGGAAGACGACGATGTGGCCATGTATGGCGTTGAAGCCGGTGGTGACGGGGTGGAAACGGGGCGTCACGCGGCGCCGCTGTCTTCCAACGCACCGCGCGGTGTGCTGCACGGTAACCGTACCTACCTGATGTCGGATGAGGCAGGGCAGGTGTCGGATACCCACTCGATTTCTGCCGGGCTGGATTATCCGGGCGTTGGCCCCGAACATGCCCTCTGGAAAGACGTCGGTCGGGTAAATTACGTGGCCGCCAACGACAATGACGTGCTTGAGGCGTTTCGCGAACTCACACACATGGAAGGCATCATGCCTGCCCTCGAAACGGCCCACGCGCTGGCCTACGCCAAGGTGCTGGCGCCCACCATGCGCCCTGATCAGCATATCGTGATTAACCTGTCGGGCCGTGGTGACAAAGACATTATGACAGTGGCCAAGATTGACGGCATCGACATTTAGGGCCAGCAGCTTCCAGGGTCACAAGTTCTAAGGTCACAAGTATCTAAGGTCATAAGTTTCTAAGGGCAAGCATGAACCGTATTGATCAGCGTTTCAGTGAACTAAAACAGCAGGGCCGCAAGGCCCTGATTCCCTTCATTACCGCCGGAGACCCCGCACCCCGGTACACCGTTGGCTTTATGCATGCCCTGGTGGAAGCCGGTGCGGATATCATCGAGTTGGGCGTACCCTTCTCAGATCCCATGGCAGACGGCCCGGTCATCCAGAAGGCCTGCGAGCGCGCGCTCAAACAGGGCACCCGGCTGGTCGACCTGCTCGACATGGTCGCCGAGTTCCGCGAGACCGATACCACTACGCCTGTGGTGTTGATGGGCTATCTCAACCCCATTGAGCGCATCGGTTACGACACCTTTGCCGATAAAGCAGCCGAGGTCGGGGTAGATGGTGTATTGACCGTGGATATGCCCCCGGAAGAAGCGGACGTGTTTGGCCCGCTTCTGAAAGCGCGCGACCTGGCGGCGATTTTTCTCGTTGCACCTACCACTTCCCACGCCCGGGCCGCTACAATATGCGCCCACGGCGAAGGGTACCTGTACTATGTGTCACTCAAGGGGGTGACCGGTGCCGCGACACTCAATGCCGACGACGTGGCAGAGCACCTGACGCCGTTACGCGGCATGACCGACCTGCCGCTGTGTGTGGGTTTCGGTATTCGTGACGGTGCAACCGCCGCGGAAGTCGCCAAGGTGGCTGACGGTGTGATTGTGGGGAGCGCCTTGGTCAACCGCATCGCCGAGAGTGTCGATGCGCCGGATACCATTGCCGCCCAGTTAAAGCAGGTGCTTGGCGAGATGCGTTCGGCCATGGATGCCTGATAAGTTATTTCATCGTCTACACTAACTGAACATTAGTTTGACCCCATTCATCAAGCTTGGTCCTGCCAAGCGTTGACGTACAACGGAAGTCTTTTTGATATGAGCTGGTTAGATAAGATTGTGCCCTCCATGGGGCGTATCCAGCGTAAGGACCGTCGCGCTAGCGTTCCCGATGGTCTCTGGCGTAAATGCCCCAAGTGCGAAGCCGTTCTCTATCTTCCTGAGTTAGAGAAGCATCAAAGTGTTTGCCCGAAGTGCAACCACCACCTGCGGTTAACGGCGCGCAAGCGGCTGGATTGGTTCCTGGACAAGACGGGACGCGAAGAGATTGCGGCCGAGATTGAGCCGGTCGACCGCCTCAAGTTCCGCGATTCCAAGAAGTACAAGGACCGCTTGACCGCAGCGCAAAAAGAAACCGCCGAAAAAGACGCGCTGGTTGCCATGCGTGGTGAGTTGAATGGCTTGCCCGTGGTGGCCGTGGCGTTCGAGTTTACCTTTATGGGCGGCTCCATGGGCGCGGTGGTTGGCGAGAAGTTCGTGCGCGCCGCTACGCTGGCACTTGAATCTCGCGTACCGTTGATTTGCTTTGCGGCTTCCGGCGGGGCGCGCATGCAGGAAGCGCTATTCTCGCTGATGCAGATGGCGAAAACCTCGGCAGCGCTTGAAAAGCTCAAGCAGGAAGGCATTCCGTATATCTCGGTACTGACCGATCCGGTCTTTGGGGGCGTCTCTGCATCCCTGGCGATGCTTGGTGACCTGAATATTGCCGAACCCAATGCGCTGATCGGTTTTGCCGGTCCGCGCGTCATTGAGCAAACCGTGCGCGAAACCCTCCCGGAAGGCTTCCAGCGCAGCGAGTTCCTGCTTGAACACGGCACGGTAGACATGATCGTGCATCGCCACGATATGCGCGAGCGCGTTGGTGGCGTCCTTCGCAAGCTGACCCACCAGCCGCTGGCCGGTAGTGATCCTGAGCCCGAAGAAGAGCCCATGGTGTTTGAGCCGGTGGTCGACGAGCCTCAGGTGGCCGAGCAGGCGGAAGACCCCGAGTGGATCGAGGCGATTAACGGTAATAGCCAATCGGACACTGCCAAGCGCGACGATTCCTCACGCAATGCCTAAAACGCTGGCGCAGTGGCTTGACCATCTGGAAACCCTCCACCCGGTGGGGATAGAACTGGGTCTGGATCGGGTCAGTCAGGTGGCTGACCGAATGGGCCTGTTGCAACGCCCCATTGCCAAGCGGGTCATAAGCGTGGCGGGCACTAACGGCAAGGGCTCGACCCTGGCAATCATCGATAGCGTGGCGCGCGCTCATGGTCTGCGAGTGGGGACCTATACGTCTCCCCACCTGCTGCGCTACAACGAGCGCGTTCAGCTTGATGGCGGCATGGCGAGCGACGAACAGCTGGTCGCGGGCTTTGAAGCCGTCGAGCAGGCAAGGCTAGTCGCACCGGCGGTTAGTCTGACCTACTTCGAAGCCGGGACGCTGTGTGCCCTCTGGTGCCTTTGCCAGCAGCCGCTTGATCTGGCCGTACTTGAAGTAGGGCTTGGTGGGCGCCTGGATGCCGTCAATATTGTCGATGCCGATGTGGCGATCGTCACGACCATTGCCCAGGACCACGCCGGATTTCTAGGCACCGATATTGCCCAGATAGGGCGCGAGAAAGCCGGTATCTTCCGTTCGCAACGACCTGCCGTCTTAGGCAGTCGCGATCTCCCAGAGAGTGTGGCGGACATCGCCGACGCCCTGTCAGCCCCCGTTTATCAACTCGGACGTCACTTCGAGCATACAACTGACCCAGCGTCGGCCTGCTGGCGCTGGCAAGGCCACACTGCCGCAGGCGATGTGCTGACGCTGGAAGCCTTGCCCGACCCAGGCCTACCCATGGATAACGCCGCGACGGCACTGCAAGCGTTGGTGCTGTCTGGCACTGTGCTAAAGGCATATCCTACCCAGACGGCCCTGGCCCATCTGGTGGTGCCCGGGCGAATGCAGTGGCGCGGTCAATGGTGCCTTGATGTGGGCCATAATCCCCACGCAGCGGATTATCTGGCGCGCCACCTGCCCCCTGTTGCGCCAGGCGCAACACAATGGGGGCTCATCGGGATGTTAAGTGATAAAGATGCCGATGGCGTGATCGCCGCGCTATCATCACGTATCGATGACTGGGTGTGCGTGAGCCTTGACGGTGAGCGTGGCCGTGAAGCCACGGAACTCGCCGAGCGGATTGCAGCCCGGGGCGGACGCGTGCATCATTGCGCGGCATCCCCGATGGCGGGAGTGGAATGGCTGGCGACGCGGCTTGGCCCGGCTGATCGCGTGCTGGCGACTGGCTCTTTTTTCACGGTGGCGGCGCTATCGGCGCAGCCATTGCCACAGGCGTAGCATCGCTTGATGGAGAGGGATATGAAATACGGTAAAACGGAACGGATCAGCGGTATCGTCATCCTGCTTGCGCTGTTGGCTATCATCGTGCCGTGGCTGATGAGTGATCCAGCGCCGCGTGAAGAGCGTCCCCAACCGAATTTTGTCATCGAGCAACCGGTGGAAGTCGAGCGCCGTGATGTGGCCCCCCCACAGCGTCCCGAGTCGATAGGCGACCCCGCCGAGCAGGTAGACCCGGATGTGGCCGCTCAGGCAACGGACGAGCCGCTTGACGTGGATCCCGCCAGCCCGAATACGGATCAACTGACCAGCAATGATGATAGTGCCGAAGATAGTGCCGGAGATGAAACGCAGGCAGCCAGTGGCGCTGACGAGTCACCAGCGAGTGAGCAGAGCGATCCGATAGCCGACCTGATTGCGTCAAATAGCCAGTCAGTGAGTGACACGTCTGAAGAGCGGCCCGCCGACGACCAGTCAGGGTCGGCTCCGCAGTCCGATCCAGCCGGCGAATGGGCGGTACAGGTTGGCAGCTTCGGCAACCCTGATAATGCGCGACGCTTGAGTGAACAGCTGAGCGGCGAAGGTTTTGCTGTCTACCAGCGCGACCGAGACAATGACATGACAACCGTCTATGTCGGCCCCTTTACTACCTCGGAAGAGGGTGAAGCGGCAATGAGCGATGTCAAACAGCGAGCCAATGTGCAAGGCCTGCTGGTTCGAGTGCGGGATTAACCATGGCACTTACCTGGATAGACGCCGCCTTTTTAGCAGTGCTGGCGCTGTCGATGCTGGCGGGGTTCGTGCGCGGTTTTGTCCGCGAAGCGCTGGGGCTGGCGGCCTGGGTCATTGCCCTGATGGTCGCCAGGGTGCTGGCCGAGCCAGTCGCTGAATTGATGAGTGGTTTCATCGACAGCTTTGACGCGCGCTTGGTGCTGGCCTTTGCGTTAGTGATTTTTGCGGTCATCCTGCTGTGTGGCATTGTTATCCGGTTGGTGCATGCCGCGGTCGAGTGGGTCGGCATGGGGTTGCTTAACCGCTTTGCCGGGGCGGCGTTTGGTATCGCGCGGGGCGGGGTCATTCTGCTGGTAGTGACCGTGCTGATTATGCTGACGCCACTTTCAGAGCTTCAGGCGTGGCAGCAGGCATCGTTACGCCCCACGTTTATTGAATTGCGCAACTACGCGATTAACCGACTGGATCAATGGGGCGGCGAACTTCCCGAAGCGCCGTCCACGCTCAACGACATCACGCTGCCGGATTTACGCAAGGGGCGTGAACTTTGATAGTTTTATCTGACATGTACCGGCTTACGTAGGTTAAGCCAGCATCAAGCGAGGTAACGGGAATGTGCGGTATCGTCGGCCTTCTGGCCAAGCAAGCGGTAAATCAGGGTATTTACGATGCCCTGACCGTTCTTCAGCATCGCGGCCAGGACGCTGCCGGGATGATGACTTGGAGCGAGGGACGCTTTTTACTGCGCAAGAGCAACGGCCTGGTGCGCGATGTGTTTCATACGCGGCACATGGCGCGTTTGAAAGGCAACCTGGGTATCGGACACGTCCGTTATCCGACCGCCGGTTCCTCCAGCGAAGCCGAATCGCAGCCTTTTTATGTCAATTCCCCTTATGGTATCGCCCTTGCCCATAACGGCAACCTGACCAATTCCGAACAGCTCAAGCAGGAACTGTTTTCGACGGACCTTCGCCATATCAATACCAGCTCGGATTCCGAGGTGCTGCTCAATGTATTTGCCCATGAACTGGGCAAGCAGGGCCTGCATCTGGAAGCCGAGGATATCTTTGATGCCGTGCGTCGGGTGCATCGTCGTTGCCAGGGGGGCTATGCAGCCGTCGCGATTATCAACGGGTTTGGCATGGTGGCGTTTCGTGACCCTCACGGCATTCGGCCGGTGGTGTTTGGTACACGCCAGGCAGAAAACGGCCAGGATGTCATGATCGCCTCCGAGTCGGTTGCCCTGGATGTGGGTGGCTTCGAGCTGGAGCGGGATCTGTCGCCGGGTGAAGCGGTCTTTGTCGATATGCAGGGCAACGTGCATACCCAGGTGTGTGCCGACCGTCCCCAGCTGCGCTCGTGTATTTTCGAACACGTTTACCTGGCACGGCCCGATTCGATTCTCGACGGCGCCTATGTCTATGGTACCCGCATGCAGATGGGGCGTAAGCTCGGTGACCGTGTGCTTAATGAATGGCCCGATCATGATATCGACGTGGTGATTCCGATTCCCGATACGTCGCGTACCTCGGCGCTGGAAATGGCGCAGCACCTTGGCGTTACCTACCGCGAAGGGTTCATGAAGAACCGCTATATCGGTCGAACCTTCATCATGCCGGGGCAGACCCAGCGCAAGAAATCAGTCCGCCAGAAGCTGAATGCCATCGACATCGAGTTTAAAGATAAGAATGTGCTGCTCGTGGATGACTCGATTGTGCGCGGCACCACCTGCAAGCAGATCATCCAGATGGCCCGCGACGCCGGAGCGCGGAAAGTCTACTTTGCCTCTGCGGCACCGCCGGTGCGTTATCCCAACGTTTACGGCATCGACATGCCTGCGGCTTCTGAGTTGATAGCACATGGGCGTACGGAAGAAGAAGTCGGCGAGTTGATAGGTGCCGACCGGATTTTCTATCAGGATATCGAGGACCTGAAAGATGCCTGCCGTGAAGTGAATCCCGAACTGGAAGCCTTTGACTGTTCGGTATTCGACGGCAACTACGTCACGGGGGATATTGACGATGCCTACCTGGCGGTGCTGGAGGCCAGCCGAAACGACCTGGCCAAAGACCAGAGCGCCGGTGACCATGCCCTGGTCGATATGCATAATCAGGATGACGACGACCTGGACGATTAAATGGTGTGTTTGAACAAGAGACTAGCCCATGCAAGATGACAGCCAGCAAGACGCGTGGTCGCTGGAAACGCTAGCGATTCGGGCGGGACACGAGCGTACCTTTGAGCAGGAACACGCGGAGCCGATTTTTCCCACGTCCAGCTTCGTGTATGAGAGCGCCGCTGAAGCAGCGCGCAAGTTTGGCGGTCACGAGGCCGGTAACGTTTATTCCCGCTTTACCAACCCGACCGTACATACCTTCGAACGCCGGTTAGCGGCCTTGGAGGGCGGCGAACGCTGCGTGGCCACCAGTTCGGGGATGTCCGCTATCCTGTCAACGGTGCTGGCGCTACTGTCGGCAGGCGACGAAATCGTCGCGTCGCGGTCATTGTTTGGTTCAACGGTGAGCCTGTTCGATAAATATTTCGCCAAGTTGGGTATTACCACCCGCTATGTGGAGCTCTCCGATTTGGCGGCGTGGGAAGCGGCGATCACCCCCAATACGCGCTTGCTGTTTGCTGAAACGCCGTCGAACCCGCTGTCTGAAGTAGCCGATATCGCTGCGCTGTCAGCGTTGGCTAAACGCCATGATGTCTGGCTCGCGATTGATAACTGCTTCTTAACGCCGGCACTTCAGCAGCCCATCGCACTGGGGGCTGACCTGGTGATTCACTCTGCAACCAAGTACCTCGATGGGCAGGGGCGTGCGGTAGGCGGTGCCGTGGTGGGTAAGCACGACGTGCTGGAAGAGGTGTTCGGGGTCGTACGCACCTGTGGCCCGTGCATGAGTCCGTTCAACGCCTGGATATTTACCAAAGGGTTGGAAACGCTCTCGCTGCGTATGAAGGCTCACTGTGAACAGGCACAAGCCCTTGCCGAGTGGCTTGATGCCCATCCAGCGGTCAATAAGGTCTTCTATAGCGGCTTGGTCGACCATCCGCAGCATGAGCTTGCCAAACAGCAGCAGGACGGCTTTGGCGCGGTGCTTGGGTTCGAGGTCCTCTACGGCCAGGAGGGCGCTTGGCAGGTGATCGATGCGACCCGCATGCTGTCGATTACCGGCAACCTGGGAGATGTCAAAACGACCATCACGCATCCTGCCACGACCACGCATGGTCGCTTGAGCGATGAGCAAAGAGCGGCCGCCGGTATTTCACCGGGGCTGGTGCGCGTTGCCGTAGGGCTGGAAAACCAGCGAGATATTCAAAATGACCTCGCCAGAGGGTTAGACGCCTTGCTGGCGGGGTAGTCGTCTGCCAGAAAGTGATCTGAAACCGGCCCATGGCCGGTTTTTTTAGCCCGTCTTGATTGTGTAAAGGCGCTGTCCAACGTTTTTTACGAATGGTGTGTTCTGCTTTTTTCAGCGGTTTACAATCCATTTTGCCGCTATCATCACTTTCACATCACGCCCAAAGAGGGCGTCCAAGAAAGGATTATTCGATGTGGGGAAATACGAAGGCTGGCTGGGGCGTCATCAGTATTATGCTGCACTGGCTAAGCGCTATCACGATTGTCGGGCTCTTTGCCCTGGGCTGGTGGATGACCGGATTGGGGTATTATGATCCTTGGTATAATCTGGGCCCCTGGGTACACCGCTCGATTGGCATTTTGCTTTTCGCCGCGACCCTGGCGCGTATCGTCTGGCGGTGGTCGCAGCCTACGCCCCGCGGCCATGGAAGCCGACTTGCCATTCTGCTGGCGCACCTGGGCCACGTCATGCTGTATGTAACGCTGCTCGTGGTCATGACCACGGGGTATTTGATCTCCACCGCCGATGGGAGTGGTATCAGTGTATTTGGCTGGTTTGTCGTGCCTGCGTTGGTGCAGGGGCTGCCACAGCAGTCGCTGATCGCCGGAGATCTGCATTGGTACAGTGCTTGGGGGTTGATGTTGCTGGCCGCGGGGCATTCACTGGCGGCCTTCAAGCACCACTTTCATGACCGATACGACACCTTACGGCGTATGTTGAAACCCGCATCGCGTTGACGCATCAGGCTTTCCCTGTCGGGATAGCTTCAAGGAGCACCTTTCAAAACGGTGCTTTTCATCGAGAAAGGAGTTGCAGCATGTTGAAGAAGACCTTACTGACCACGGCAGTCGCCGCCGCAGGACTTGTCACGCTTGGCCAGGCCCAGGCTGCTGACTACACCATCGACACTGAAGGGCAGCATGCCTTTGTACAGTTCAAGATCAGCCACCTGGGCTATTCCTACATCCTGGGTAGCTTTGAAGACTTTTCGGGTGAGTTCAGCTACGACGCCGATGATCTCGATGCATCATCCGTCGACATGGAAGTCCAGGTAAGCAGCCTGAACACTAACCATGGGGAACGTGACCGTCACATTTTGAGCAGCGATTTCCTCAACGCAGACGAGTATCCCACGGCCACCTTCACCTCGACAGGCTTCGAGTCGACCGGTGACAATGAGGGTGTGGTGACCGGCGATCTGACCCTTCACGGTCAAACCCAGGAAATTGAAATGCCCGTCACGCTGATGGGTGAAGGCGAGGACCCCTGGGGTGGCTATCGTGCTGGCTTTGAAGGCAGCACCATGATCACGTTGGGCGATTTTGGTATTGATATGAGCGATTTCCCCGAAGCGATGCATGAGCTAGAGCTTTATGTGACCTTCGAAGGTATTCGCCAGTAATTCAGCGCTTCTAAAAGCGCCACCACGCCTTCGGGGGTGGTGGCGTTTTTTGCGTTTATTCAACAGGAGTATAGGTGTTGGCGGCTAGCACTCAGCAAACGGCAGGATTGGGCAAAACCCTGTGGCGGCAAACCTGGCCGATGGCGATTGGGGTACTGTCGCTACTTGGGTTCCAACTGGTTGATAGTGCCTTTATTGCCCGCTTGGGCACGGTCCCGCTGGCGGCCCAATCGTTCACCTTTCCGCTTTCGTTTCTGATCATCGGGATTCAGGTGGGCATGGGGATCGCCATCGCGGCGTTGATTTCTCGTGCGCTGGGGGCTGGCGAGAAGGACCGTGCCAAGCGGTTGAGCAGTCTGGTGTTGATGGCGGGCGGCGCCGTGATTGCTTGTCTGGGCATGTTGCTGTGGGCCTTTCAGATACCTATATTCAGTTTGTTAGGTGCCGAAAGCAACACCTTTGGGTATTTGCGCAGCTATTGGCCACCGCAGCTTCTGGCAGCCTGGCTGGGGGCGCTGCTTTATTTTGTTTACAGCGTTTTTCGTGCCCATGGCGATACCCGGTTGCCAGGAAAAATGATGGTGATCACCAGTCTGATCAACCTGGCTCTGGATCCCGTGCTGATCTTTGGCGTGGGGCCGTGGCCAGGTTGGGGGCTGCCCGGTGCCGCCTGGGCGACGGCGATTGCCTTTGGCATTGGTTTACTGGTCACCGGGGGGCGTTTGTGGAAACGCGGCTGGGCCGCGCGAGAAGGTCTATGGCAAGAAGGACGGCAGTCTTGGCGACCTTTCATGGGTATCGCCGCACCGGCCATGGTGAGCCAGCTCATGCCCCCCCTGGCCGCCATGTTGGCCATTTCGGTGGTGGCGGGCCTGGGCGAGAGTCAAGTCGCTGCCTGGGGGTTGGCAAGTCGGCTGGAAACGCTGTCGTTAATGGTGATTTTAGCCATGACGATGTCGTTGCCGCCCTGGCTGGGGCGTTGCTATGGGGCCGGTGATTGGGACCAGATCCATCGTCTCCTGCGCCTGGCACTGGGTGTTGCGGTGGTCTGGCAGTTAACCCTGGGTATATTGCTGGCGCTGGGTGCCCCCTGGCTTGGCATGGCGCTGGCAGGCAACCCTGACGTACAGGATGAACTGGTACTGTTGATTCGTTTCCTGCTGCCCAGCTACGCGGCACTCGGTGTCTGCATGTTGGTGGTCTCGGCGGGCAATGCGCTAGGGTGGCCATTACGTGCGATGCTACTGTCTGCCGCGCGCCTTTTTGTGTGCTACTTACCCTGCCTGTGGTTGGGTGAACAGCTGGCCGGATGGTGGGGATTGGCCGCCGGAGCGGCCTTGGGTAATGTGTTCGCCGGATTAGTCGCCTGGCTGCTGCTGAGACGTATTCTGTCACGTCCTCATCGGCAGGCGGGGGTTAACGCGGGTTAGAGGTTGTTGGCTTTTCTTGAAATGCAAAGTAGCCGAACAATAGCGCCATCGCCAGATAGCCCATGCTGAAACTGGGCGCGGCATTGATGCCCAACTCTGCTGCGTGCATCAAACCAACAAACGAGAACGCTGCCGCGATCAGGGCAAAGATCGCTGCCCGCCGAAACTGATGATCGATCACGGAAACCGTCATGGCTCCCAGGAAAATGGCCATGAACATGGCGCCCTGACCGGTGGCCACAATGGCGGTGGAAATATCGCTGACGATGTCTTCAGCACCGCGGTTAAAGCGTGTCATCACGTAGTTGGCAAAGTAGGGCAGCATGGCTAGCGCGACCGCGGGATAGTAACGGCTGTCGTTGGACTGAAACGCCGTGGCGATCATGGAAATGCCCACAAAGACCAGAATAGGGGCGACCACCGAGACAGGGATGATCGCCGAAATCATGGCGATTAATCCAAACATGGTGGCGATGGCGTAAACAGCTCCGTTTAACAGGCTATAGCCACGTCCGGCCCCCATCCACTTCGCCCCAACGGTGGCAATATACACCGTGGTGGGGAAGACGCCGCCAAACAGTGCGCCCAGCATGGTGCCCACGCCATCGACCGCCTGGCATTCACGTACGTCGTACTTGTCACCGGCGGCTTCCATGGCCTCGACGTTGTTCATGGTCTCAATGGCGTTATACAGCGTAATCGGCAACACCACGGTCAGAATGGCGAGCATTCCGGTTGCCAGCAGCCCCAGGCCCTCCCACCAGGCCAGGTTGGGCAGCAGTGGGTAAAAGCCAAGGTGGGTAAAGGCGTCGCTGAAGCGTTCACCACCCGCATCGCCAATCAAGTAGGCCATCGCTGTGCCCAGGATGATCGCGAATAGCGAAGTGGGAATTTTCAGGGGCATGCTGACCCGGGCAAGCAAGCCGACAATAATGATGGCCAGCACCAGCAAGCCAATCACCGGCATTTCCAGCGTTTTGAACAACATTTCACCGGCAATAAAGGTCAGCGCCACACCGGCAACGGCACCGAGCATGGCAGCTCGTGGGAGATGATATTGCACCCAGCGGCCGATCAGGCTGATGGCGGCTTCAATGGCTCCGCTGATAAAGCACGCGGCCACAGCCACTTGCCAGGCGAGGGTGACATCTCCCGTCAGTTCCTTGGCGGGCAGTAGAACGCCGAACAGAAACACAAACATGACCGGCGTGGAGATGCCGTAGGACAAGGCGGTAACATCCGAGCGCTGCTCTTTGCGGGCTAACCGTGAGGCACTCCAGGCGTAATAGAAATTGCCGACCATCACGGCAACCGCCGCGCCGGGCAGCACTTGTCCATAGACGATGGAGGCAGGAAAACCCATGCCAAGCATGGTGATGGCAATGATGACAAAGTTCGCAATGTTGTTCTGGAACAAAGCGAAGAATGCGTCGGTGTCTTCTTTTTTGTACCACGGGTAGTGATGTTGCGTTGCCATGAATGCCTCTGGTTTATGGGATGGTAGAGCTAAACAAAAATGCCCAGGCAGGCCTGGGCATTGGAACGCGCTTTGCCAGCGTGTCTAGTCGTTAACCGCGGCGATCGCCTTCGCCAGGTAGGGCAGGTTTTCCTGGGAGAAGCCGGCCACGTTGGCGCGACCCGAGCGCACCATATAGATACCAAACTCGTCGCGCAGTCGGTCGACCTGTTCCGGCGTGAGGCCGGTGTAGGAGAACATGCCGCGCTGCTCGGCAACACATGCATACTTCTCATCCAGCCCGTAGGGTTTCAGGGCTTCGACGAAATCGCGACGCAGGGTGTTGATGCGGTCGCGCATTTCGGTCAGTTCCTCGCGCCACATGGCGGAAAGTTCAGCGTCATGAAGAATCTCGCTGACAATGGCGCCGCCGTGTGCAGGCGGGTTGGAGTAGTTTTCCCGCGCGACAATGGCGACCTGCGAGCGGATGTTTTCCATCTGCTCGGCATCTTTAGCCACCATGATCAAGCAGCCGGTCCGCTCACAGTAAATGCCGAAGTTTTTCGAGCAGGAGCTGGTGATGATGACCTCGTCCAGCTGCTCGGCAAATAGCCGAACGCCGTAGGCATCTTCGTCCAGGCCTTCCCCGAACCCTTGATAGGCAAAGTCGATGAGCGGCAGTAACTGGCGCTCTTTAACCACCTCGAGCACTTGTTGCCACTGGGACTTTGAAAGGTCGAACCCGGTTGGGTTATGGCAGCAGGCGTGAAGTACGACCACATCGCCTTCAGGGATCTTCTTCAGCGCTCCCAGCATGCCGTCAAAGTCGAGACGGTTATCAGGGTCGACATAGGGATACTTGTGCAACTCAATGCCCGCGGCGGTAAAAATACCGTGGTGGTTGGGCCAGGTGGGGTCGCTCACCCAAATGCCCCTGTCGGGCAATTGAGTGGCAATGAAGTCGGCCGCTAAACGCAGTGCCCCAGTACCCCCAGGCGACTGGGTGGCACTGGCACGATTGGCTTCCAGCACCGGCGAGCTGGCACCCAGTACCATTGGTAGCACAACACCGCCGTAAGCGGGTGCGCCGTGGGAACCAATATAGGTCTTGGTGGTTTCATTGCTGAGCAGGCGAGCCTCGGCCTCTTTAACCGCACGCATTACCGGCGTATTGCCGTGCGCATCGCGGTAAACGCCAACGCCTAAGTCGACTTTCTGAGGATTGGTGTCTTTTTTGAAAGCTTCGATTAGCCCAAGAATGGCGTCTCCAGGGACTCGCTCAATATGCTCAAACATTTATTCGGCTACCTCGTCGGTTCTAGCGGCAAGAATGAAATCATTTTGGTGCAGACCATCAATCGCGTGGCTCCACCAGGTGACCGTGGTTTTCCCGTACTCGGTGGTGATCACAGGATGGTGGCCTGCCTGTTCGGCCAGTTCGCCCACGCGCTGTGTGAACGCCAGCGCATTGACAAAATCACGAAACGTGAAGCTGCGTGACAGCTTCATAATGCCATCGTGATCGACAATTCGCCACTCGGGGAGAGTCTTTAGCTGGCTTTCGCACTCGCTGCGCGTCATGGGCCGTGCGTCGCCGCTGCAGGGTTCACAATGTTGTTGGGCCAGTGACGTCATTTGGCTACCTCCTAAATAAGGATGATGAATGGCTTGCTCTTTCAGGATAGAAGGCAGACGCAGTCACGACCAACATCTTTGGCACTATAAAGTGCCTGATCCGCGCGCTCGATCAGGCTCGCTATGGGTTCACCACAGCGATACTCAGCAACGCCGATGCTGAGCGTGACCTTCCCGACGCCCATGCCGAAATCATGTTCAGCAATTTGATGGCGTAACCGGTCAGCCAACTGATGGCATTGTTTGACCGGGGTTAGCGGCAAGAGGGCCATGAACTCTTCACCCCCCCAGTCGGGCTATCATGTCTTCGCTGCGCAGCAGTGATTGAGCCAGGGTGGCCAGTCGTTTGAGGACTTCATCGCCGTGGAGATGCCCCCAACGGTCGTTGATATATTTAAAGTGGTCGATGTCGAGCATCATGATGGATAGCGGGGTGCCGTGCCGCGAGCTTAGCGATGCCAGGTTAGTCAAGTGGACCATTAGTTTGCGTCGGTTAGGCAGGCTGGTCAGTGGGTCGGTGTCGCACAGCTTGCGTAGCCGCTGTTCTTCGCTGACCTGGTCACTGATGTCCATCATGATGCCATGCCAACGAACACCATTTGGCATGGGTTCAGGGGTGGCGCTGACGCCAATCCACTTAGCTTTATGTCCGGGTGGCGCAAGGCGGAACCGAGTGGCTAATGGCAGCATTCCCCGGGCTGAGCGTTCAATGGCTGACATCAGTTTCGGATAATCCGCGCCGGTCAACGTCTCGAGCGCCGTATTGGCATCCTCTGCCAGTTGGTCGCGATCAATCGGCGCTGACGTCACTCCGGCACCTTCCATGAACGGCATGGACATATGGCCGTCGTGGTGGCGGAAGAACTGGAAGACGACGCCTGGAATCTGACTGATAAGTTGCTCGGCGTTGAGCGATAAGGGGATATCATTCACGGACATGCGTGAATCTCCGAAGCTGTACCATTGGAAAGCGGTGCCATCAAAAACAATCGGCTAGGATAGCCTTAAAAACGTAATTAGAATGTAAGCCATTTCCTACAATTCGATACATTTACATATTTTTTTGCTATATCTAAAAAAATATTAAGACTAAAAAGGTATATAATACGTTGGTTTAACGTTGCTGATGGCATATGTGAGCAAAAAGCATTACGTTTGTGCATATAAAATATTCTTTTTATTCCGATGAGGTGTGTTTTGTCGCACAGCACGTCTATACAGGATGGCGCTTGCATGAAGGGGCGCGTCAGTTTGGTGGGGGCCGGGCCAGGGGATCCTGAGTTACTGACGCTCAAGGCGTTTAAGCGCTTGCAGAATGCCGATGTGGTGTTGCACGACCGCCTGGTTAGCGATGAGATCCTGGCGCTACTGCCGTCAACGGTTCGGCAGTTTTATGTGGGCAAGGCTCGCTCGTCGCACAGTGTTCCCCAGGAGGGTATCAACCAGGCGCTGGTGGACTGGGCCCGGGCAGGGAATCGCGTGGTTCGACTCAAGGGAGGCGACCCGTTTATTTTTGGCCGTGGAGGGGAAGAGCTTGAAACCTTGATAGCTGCTGGCGTCCCTGTTGAGGTGATACCGGGTATCACGGCGGCGTCGGGTTGTGCGGCCTATGCCGGTATTCCGCTGACCCACCGCGACCATGCGCAATCGGTGCGCTTTGTCACCGGCCATCTCAAAAACGGTGAGTGTGATCTGGATTGGCAGACATTGGCACGCCCGGGCCAGACACTGGTGTTTTATATGGGGCTGGGCAGTGTGGATGTCATCTGCGAAGCGCTGGTCACCCACGGCATGGCGGGAGATACGCCGCTGGCGCTGATTGAGCAAGGTACGACTCAACAGCAACAAACCCATATTGGCACCTTGCAGGCGCTGCCTGATGCTTTCTATTCAGGCTATATAAAGCCTCCGACCTTGTTGATTGTCGGTCATGTAGTGTCATTGAATGCACAGCTGGCATGGTTCGACGTGGATCAGACCGATGCCAAGGGGTTTCGTCACGGCAAGCATCCAACGCCACCCACCGGTTCAGGCGGCTAGCGTTAAACAATCAACGCTAGTGTCTTATCGTCAGAGTGGATAGATACTCTAAGCTGTGTATGCTGGTAGCTAGCAGGCTGATAATTATCACTGTCTGCTGCCTAATGCGCAGCCAACACCGGTACGCGTAACGCGCAGCGAATACCAAAGGGAGAGGCGACATGTCAGACGAGCAGCAAACCGATCAAAAGCCGACCAATAGCAAGCCAGATATGAAGACACTGTTCCGCGATAATCGCGTGAAGGGAATTGCGGGTATCGCCGCGATCGCAGTGATCTGGGCCATCATGGCGCAGTCAAATGTCGGCACCAGCCGGGACCGCGTTGCGGCGCTGGAAGAGCAGGTGGCAAACGTTGAGGAAGAAAATACATCGCTGACTCAGCAGCTCAACGAAGTTGACGATGCCGAAGCAGATCTGTCGGCGCTGCAGGAGGAAATGAATGCGCTTGAAAACCAGCAGTCCGAAGAGCAACAGGCCCTGGAAAACCTCCAACAGCAAGTGAGTGACACGCGTTCTGAACTTGAGTCACTGCAGGAAGAGCGCGACGCCCTGCAAACCAACGTTGACGAACTGAACCAACAGGTAAGCGACGCTGAAAGCGAGCTGGCAACGCTGCGCGAAGAGCGTGATCAGGTACAGCAGGCCAGTGAGGAAGCTGACCAGGCACGTCAACAAGCCGAAGAGGCTCGTCAGAGTGCTGAAAATGCGCGCCAAGAGGCAGAAGAAGCCCGGCAGGAAGCGGCCAATGAACGTCAGCAGGCGGTTGAAGAGCGTGACGCCGCAAGAGAAACGCTGGATGACGTCAACACCCAGATCGAGCAGGCGAATGAGCGCTTGTCCAGCCTTCAAGACGACATCGCCAACGCCGAAGCGGAGCGAGCTGAGGTTCAGCAGGCGCGTGACAGCGCTGCCAGCGAGCGCGATGCACTGCAAGAAGAGGTCGATTCGCTGAAAGCGCTGCGTGAAGAAGAAGAGAATAGCCTGAACGATGTTCGCAGTGAAATGGAAGATGTCATGGTCGCCATCGAAATGGGCCGCGAGGAACTGGCCAAGATTGAAGACCAGGTGTCCACCCGTGAAGAGCAGCTGGAACGCTTGGAAACACAGTTGAATGAGTGGCGTGATGAGCTCTCCACGCTGGATTCGCGTACCGGTAATGCGGCCAACGATGCCGGTGAAAGCACCAGTCAAGGGGGTAGCGAAGAAGGCGACAGCCAGAGCAGCGAAGAGGCACCCTCTGGCAGCGAAAGTGGTAATCAGGAAGATGAAGCTGGCTAAGCACTCTTTCGAAATGTCTTAGTCTGGATGAGCGGGTGCTGATACGTCAGCACCCGTTCTTTTGGGTGCTGGTTTATGATTTGGTCCGCGAGGAGTATGATTCCAGCACTTGTTGATTCAACGCCAGACGAGGAGTCTGTCTAAATGGAAGGCGTAAAACATATCATCGCTGTGGCCTCGGGTAAGGGTGGCGTCGGCAAATCTACGGTTACCGTTAACCTGGCGCTGGCGTTATCCGCCCAGGGCTATCGTGTGGGCGTTCTGGATGCGGATATCTATGGCCCCAGTCAGGCGCAAATGCTTGGGGTTGCCGAGGGTGTTCGGCCGCAGGCAGCGGGTGAAGATAAATTCCTGCCGCTTGAGGCCCATGGGCTGCAAGCCATGTCGATGGCGTTCATGGTCAACACACGTGAAGCCATGGTCTGGCGCGGGCCGATGGTGGTGGGGGCTTTCCAGCAGATGCTTAATCAAACCCAGTGGGATAACCTGGATTTTCTACTTATCGACATGCCGCCCGGTACTGGTGACATTCAGTTGACCCTGGCCCAGAAAGTCGCCGTTTCCGGGGCTGTGATTGTGACCACACCGCAAGATATCGCCCTGCTGGACGCGCGGAAAGGCATCGAGATGTTCCGCAAGGTGAATGTGCCTGTATTGGGCGTGGTTGAAAACATGAGTCTTTACCATTGCGAAAAGTGCGGCCATGAAGCGCCTATATTCGGTGCTGGCGGTGGTGACCGTATTGCCGAAGAGTATGAAACCGAGGTATTGGGTCGTTTGCCGTTAACCCTGTCGATTCGTGAGCTTACCGATTCAGGTCGCCCAAGCGTTGTTTCGGAGCCGGAGGGATCGGTCAGCCAAACGTTTGCCGCGATTGCCACACGAGTGGCGCAGAGCGTGGATGGCCAGAATAAAGAAAGTCCCACTATTTCCTTCAGCGAGTGACGACGTAACCAATGAGCATCAAGTCCGATAAATGGATCCGGCGCATGGCAGAAAGCGATGCCATGATTGAGCCTTTTGAAGCGGGGCAGGTCCGTTATATTAACGATCAGCGGGTTATTTCCTACGGCACATCCAGCTATGGCTATGATGTCCGGTGCTCGGATGAATTCAAGGTCTTTACCAATATTCATTCGGCGATCGTGGACCCCAAAGCGTTTGATGATAAAAGCTTTGTTGATGTAAAGGGCGATGTCTGCATTATTCCGCCCAACTCCTTTGCGCTGGCGCGGACGGTGGAGTATTTCCGTATCCCGCGCAATGTGTTGACGATATGCCTGGGTAAATCGACCTATGCCCGCTGCGGAATCATCGTCAACGTCACGCCTCTTGAGCCGGAATGGGAAGGTCACGTCACGCTGGAATTTTCGAACACAACCAATCTGCCGGCTAAAATTTACGCTCACGAAGGCGTTGCGCAGATGCTGTTCCTGGAATCTGACGAAGTGTGCGAAACCTCCTACAAGGATCGTGGCGGCAAGTACATGGGCCAGCGTGGTGTGACGTTACCGCGTACCTGAATAATGCCTGTCTGCTAAGTAAAAAGCCGGGCGGTATTGGCCGCTCGGCTTTTTTGTGGCCGGATTTGCCTAGACGGACTCGTCGAGCTCTTCGGCCGCATCGTCGTGGGACAGTCGCATGCCATGGAGGGGCAGGGGATGGCCGTCCATGGTAGCCCCTTCACCGCTGTATTGAAGGCGTCCCTGTAAAAACCATTGTACGGCGATGGGCAGGATCAGATGCTCACGGGCCTGGACTTTCTGCTTCAGCGATTCAACGTTATCGTCGGTGGCGACATTGAGTTCGGCCTGTAACACTACCGGCCCGCCATCCAGTTCCTCGGTAACGAAATGAACGCTGCAACCGTGGTGCTTCACCCCGTCGGCCAGCGCGCGAGCGTGGGTGTTGAGCCCCTGGTAAGCGGGTAACAGCGAGGGATGGATATTCAGCATCCGGCCCAGAAAGCGCTGCACAAAGCGCGGTGTCAAAATACGCATGAAACCGGCCAGCACGATGGCGTCGGGCTCATGGCGTTCAATCACCTTGATCAGTGCTCCGTCGTAGGCCTCACGACTATCGTACTCCCGGTGCGGTAGCGCAACAGCATCGATACCGGCGTCACGGGCGCGTTTTAGGCCATAGGCATCGGCCTCGTTGGATATAACGGCCACAATCTCGCCACCCAGGCGGTCGTGTGACTGCGCCTCGATAAGCGCTTGCAGGTTGCTGCCACTACCAGAAATCAACACGACCACGCGGGGTGGCGTAGTGGGCTCTGGGGTCATGTCCGTCAAGGTGTCGCTGTTATAGTCGGTGCTGCTCATGCCGGCAAATTCTCCAACACCACGGCATCCTGCTTGCGTGGTTCAATCTGTCCCAGTCGGTACACGGTTTCGCCTTGGGCTTCGAGGTGGCGCATGGTCTGGCTGGCCTCGGCTTCAGGGACGACGACGACCATACCGATACCGCAGTTCAGAACCCGGTACATTTCGGTGTCGGTGACATTCCCCTGGGTTTGAAGCCAGTCAAATACCGCTGGTCGCGTCCACGCCTGGGTATCGATGCGTGCTGCAAGCGAATCGGGGAGTACGCGGGGGATATTCTCGAGCAGCCCGCCACCGGTGATGTGTGAAAGCGCATGAACCGATAGGTCGGTCTCCCGTAGCAGGGAAAGCAGTGCCTTTACATAAATGCGCGTCGGTGCCATCAGGGCATCGCCCAGAGCAACACCGTCGATCTGGGTGTCCAGCGGCGCGTTACCGTGCTCGATAATCTTGCGAATCAGCGAGTAGCCGTTTGAGTGAGGTCCGGATGAGGCCAGGCCGAGCAAAACGTCGCCTTCCGCCACGCGGCTGCCATCGAGAATCTCGCTTTTTTCGACGACACCAACGCAGAATCCGGCCAGGTCGTAGTCATCACCTTCGTACATGCCCGGCATCTCGGCGGTTTCACCACCAACAAGGGCGCAGCCTGCCTGCTCGCAGCCAGCACCGATACCGGTGACCACGTCCGCCGCGATATCGACATTTAATTTACCCGTGGCATAGTAGTCGAGGAATAACAAGGGCTCGGCACCGGCAACGATAAGATCGTTGACGCACATGGCCACCAGGTCAATACCGATGGTGTCGTGTTTGCCGAGTGTCATGGCGAGACGCAGCTTGGTACCCACGCCGTCGGTGCCTGAGACCAGTACCGGCTGCTGATACCCTTGAGGTAACTCGCAAAGGGCGCCGAATCCGCCGAGCCCGCCCATGACTTCAGGGCGCGTCGTGCGCTTGGCAACGTGCTTGATGCGATCGACCAGCGCATTGCCAGCATCGATATCAACGCCTGCGTCTTTATAACTGAGTGACGGTCCCGATGAGGCGTGCGAAGAAGAGGTGTCGGTCATGACAGGTCCTATGGAGCAAAGTACGGTGCGATAGTGGCTGGCGTACGTCGCCAGAGCCGGGCAATAATTGAACGGGATTGTAACACCCGGTGGCAAGGCTCGCATCGGCTCGCGTATGACGTTAACAAAAGCAGGCGGTTTTTCTTTATATCCGGCATAGTAGGCTATCGTGACAGTGGCCATCAAAGGAGTTATATGCGCAATTCATGGTGGGGGATCCTGCTATTAGTCCTGGTGTTCGGGCTGTTGTATTTACTGGATGCCGTATTAATGCCGTTTATTGCCGGTATCATCCTGGCGTATCTGGCGGACCCGCTGGCCAATCACTTCCAGCGTTGGGGAATGAACCGTGCGGTGGCGGTCAGCAGTGTTTTCTGTGTGCTGCTGCTGGTGCTGGTTGTCAGCCTGCTGATCATCATCCCGCTCGTGATTCAGCAGTTGAAACAGTTAAGTGACGCCGTGCCGGGTATCTTTGCCTGGGGGGAAAACACCCTGGCGCCGAAGGTGTTCGAGTGGACCGGTTATGATCTGCGTTCTGAACTGGTCAATGTACGCGAGACGCTGGTCGAGAATTGGCGCGATGCCGGTGGCTACCTGGCCCAGGCACTCGGCCAGATAGGTCGCTCCGGGATGGCCTTCATATCCTGGGTCACTTACGTGGCGCTGATCCCTGTCGTGACGTTTTACCTGCTACTGGACTGGGATCGTCTTATCACCAATATTGCCAATCTGATTCCTCGTCAATGGGCGGATGATGTTAGCCGTCTGGTTGGCCGCTGTGATGAAGTATTGGCGTCGTTTTTGCGTGGACAGCTGCTGGTCATGCTTTGCCTGGGCATCATCTATGCGAGCGGGTTGACCCTGATCGGGCTGGACTTTGGCTTGTTGATCGGTGTGGTTTCCGGCCTGGTGAGCATCGTGCCGTTTCTTGGCTTTATCCTGGGGTTGTGTGTGGCGCTGATTGTCGCGCTATTCCAGTTTGGCACCTGGTGGGGGCTTTTGGGTGTTGTCGCCGTGTTTACGATTGGCCAGGTGGCGGAAAGCGTGGTGTTACAACCTAAGCTGTTAGGCGACAAGATAGGCCTTCACCCGGTCGCGGTTATTTTTGCAGTGCTGGCGGGAGGTAACTTATTCGGCCTGACGGGGGTGCTGCTGGCCTTGCCGGCGGCGGCGGTCATCATGGTGCTGCTACGCGAGGCCAGGGACCGTTACATCAACAGTGATCTGTATAACGATGACGATCAAAACGCCCAAGAGGTGCCCGCGATCGGCGATGAGAGGGAGTCTTCATGAGCCAGGTGCCGGCGCAGCTGCCCCTCGGGGTGGGTTTGCGCGACGACGCTACGTTTCATAACTATTACGCTGGCGAGGTCAATGCGGCATTGCTTGATCGCCTTCAGCAGCAGTGGGCGCAAGCCGGCGAGGATTTTATTTATCTCTGGGGCCTGCCGGGGTCAGGGCGCAGCCATTTATTGCAGGCTGCCTGCCATGCCGCTTCCGATCGAGACAAGCGGGCCCTTTACCTGCCGTTGGCCGAGTTAGGTCATTTTCCACCATTGATGCTGGAAGATATTGAGCGGCTCGACCTGGTCTGTATAGATGATCTGGAGCAGGTGATAGGCCGGAAGCGCTGGGAGGAAGCGCTTTTTCATGCCTTCAATCGCCTGCGCGATGCCGGCAAGCATCTCGTGATTGCCGCCAATGCGCCGCCCCGCCAGTTGCAGGTGGTGTTACCTGACCTGGCATCGCGGTTGACGTGGGGCACGGTGTTCCACCTGCATCCTTTGAATGACGATGACCGTCTGGCCGCGCTGAAGCTGAGGGCCCATGCCCGCGGGATGCAATTGCCCGACGACGTAGGCCGCTATATTCTTCATCGCGGGCCACGCGAACTTGGCGCACTTTGTCGAGCGCTGGAAACGCTGGATCAAGCGTCGCTGTCCGCCCAGCGTAAATTGACCATCCCGTTTGTGAAGTCCGCACTGGGCTGGTAATGCTGGTCGGCTAATAAGGCCACGGCCATAAAAAAAGCCACCAGCGGTGGCTGGCGGCTCATCAATCATCGTCTACTTACTGCGCATGACATTCGGTCATGCGAGTGACCCGTTATTCCAATCAGGCCGTTTTACCCATCTTGCTGGCCGCTGTCTGTGCCTGCTTGATGTTGTCTTCAGTAATCTTCTGACTTTTCTGAACGAAGTCCTGCTGTAGAGAAACCACGTTATCAGCATCGCTTTTGAGGCGCTCTGCCACTTCTTTGGCGACTTTCTGCTGGTTTTCCATGTAGCTGCGTAGTTCCTCGGCGTCTTTCACGCTCATCAGCTTGCGTGCCTGGGCAAGACTGGTATCTACGTAGGCTTTCTGCGCATCAAGTTGCGCATTGAAAAGCTTTTCTGTCATGTCGACACTCAGCGCAGCGTAAGCGCGTGCTGGGGCCATGAAGAAATTATCGAACTGCTGTGTCCATTCGTTGGTGTTGAAAGTACTCATAATCAAAAATCTCCTGTTTAGCGGTGCTAACGCGTTTCGATGAAATGGGTAGCAGCGCCAGACGAAGTGTCGTCCTGTGGTGCTTTCCCTGATGTTCTGAGATGCAGCATAGCAGGCGTTTTTGTGCAGTGCAACATGGTTGGATAATAAAGCTGATGCCAGATCGCTTGAGTTTTATACTGCGGCCACTAGGCTAGAAATGACGCCGTTTCACGATTGCCCGTCGGTAAATTATCGTACCGACGTTTATCCGCCGATATCGACAAGGAGGACTACCATGAAAACGCGCATTGAACGCGACAGTATGGGGGAACTGGATGTTCCTGCCGAGGCGTTGTACGGCGCCCAGACGCAACGCGCAGTGAATAATTTTCCGGTCTCTCACACCCCGATGCCGGTTGCGTTTATTCATGCGATTGCACGCATCAAGCTTGCCGCCGCTCAGACTAACCAAGCGCTGGGTGAACTTGATGCTGATCGCGCCGACGCGATCATGCAGGCCGCCAGGGAAGTGATCAGTGGCGAGCACGACGAGCACTTTCCGGTGGATGTGTTTCAGACCGGGTCGGGCACTTCCAGCAACATGAACGTAAATGAAGTCATCGCCACCCTGGCCAGCCGTCGTGGTGTTGAGGTCCTGCCCAATGATCACGTCAATATGGGGCAGTCGAGTAATGATGTGATTCCGACAGCGATACATGTGTCGGCCGCATTGGCTGTACATGAGTCGCTTCGTCCGGCGCTGGTGCATCTTCGCAGTACGATTGATTCACGAGCTGCCGAGCTTTCGGATGTGGTCAAGACCGGCCGTACGCATCTTATGGATGCCATGCCGCTGCGCATGGATCAGGAACTGGGCGCCTGGTCGAGCCAACTGGGTCAGGCCATCGAGCGGCTGGACAGCTGCCTGACGCGGCTATGTCGGCTGGCGCAGGGTGGAACAGCTGTCGGGACAGGCATTAACGCACCCCAAGGGTTTGCCGACCAGGTGGCCTCCCAGCTAAGTGAGCAAACGGGACTGTCGTTTAAGCCCAACGATAGCTTTTTCGCCAGCATTGCCTCCCAGGACGCGGCCGTGGAGCTTTCCGGCCATCTCAAAGGCCTGGCGTGCATTGTCATGAAGATCGCCAATGACCTGCGCTGGATGAACTCAGGCCCGCTTGCCGGACTGGGTGAAATCGAGCTCGAGGCGCTGCAACCGGGCAGTTCGATCATGCCCGGTAAAGTGAATCCGGTGATTCCGGAGTCGGCTGCACAGGCCGCCGCGCAGGTTATTGGTCTGGATGCCGCGATAACGGTGGCCGGGCAGAGCGGGAATTTTCAGTTGAACGTCATGCTTCCCCTGGTGGCCTATAACTTGCTGACGGGCATCACACTGATGACCAGTACCACGCGGCTGTTAGCCGACCGTGCCATTGCGACCTTCACGGTACGGCGGGACAGCATTGAAACACCGCTCGCTCGTAATCCCATTCTGGTCACGGCGCTTAACAGCGCGATTGGTTACAATGCGGCAGCGGCCATCGCCAAGGAAGCTTATCAAACAGGGCGGCCGATCATTGATGTCGCCGAAGAGCACACCGACCTTGGGCGTGACCGCCTTGAGCGCTTGCTTGACCCAGAGGCGCTTACGCGAGGTGGCGTGCCTGATAACGACAAGGGCTAGGTCTGTTGCTCTTCGCGCTGACCCTGGCGGATGGTCTGACTTGCCTCGCTTTCCTCCTCCGCGCTTGCATCGGGTGTTTCATGCTCGTGCTTGCGGGTGGGGCGGTAGCAAAGCGTGGCAAGCATTGGAAAGTGATCCGAGCCAAAGTCTTTCAAGCGATGCATACGGCCAAGTGTGAAGTGCTCGCTGACGAAAATGTGGTCGAGAGGCCAGCGCAGAATCGGGTAGTGAGCGTGAAATGTACTGTACATCCCCCGCCCCCGACGAGGATCCAGCATGCCGGCAACGCGGCAGAAGCGCCGAGTAGTGCGTGACCAGGCAACATCGTTAAGATCGCCGGCGACCAGTGTCGGCTGCGGCGTCTTCTGGATCTTCTTACCCACCCATAACAGCTCGGCATCCCGCCAGAGCGACTTTTCGCTTTCACCCGGCGCTGGAGGGCGGGGATGCACCGCAAACAGTCGTATTGCCTCACCACCCGTCAGCCTGATGTGGGTATGGATAGAGGGAATGTCGTCCTGGATAAGCCACTCGACGGATGTGTTCTCAAGCGGCAGCCGTGAGTAAAGATGCATGCCGTAGAGGTTGTCGAGGGGAATCTTGACGCTATACGGCCACTGCGCGTCCAGCGCCGGGTCCAGTTGGTCCTGCCACCACTGATCAGATTCCAGTGTGAGAATGATGTCGGGCTGATGTGCGTGGATCTGATCGATAAGGTCTGAAGACCGGCGGTTAGGGGTCAGGACATTGGCGACGAGCAGCGTAATGTCCCGGGCTTCATTGCAAACGTTGGCTGAGCGGACCTGTTTGGGCCAGAGCCGCGTCCAGGGCAGGATATAGCACGCCTGGATGATAATGACGGCCAGGCAAATGACGAGCGTGATCATTTGCCATGTAGGTGAAACAGGCATGAGCAGCGCTGCTATAAAGCAGGCAATGGCGAGGCTCGCAATCTGTAAGCGTGGAAATTCACAGCTACGAATCCACCACCAGCGCAGTCGTATGCGGGCAACCAGTGTTGTGAGTAATAAGACGATCGCGATGCTTCCCAGCAATAGGCCTGGCATGGCCGGTCTCCCGTGTTGTCTTGCGTTCGTCGATGGGCGCTGTTCCAGTGTAGCACCCGGTTTGTTCGGGCAGCGTGATAAGTTCCCGGCGGCGAAGTGACCGTCAGTGACTGCCGATGCTTTGCTAAGTCGATAAATAGCTTGCAATTCAGTGGCGGAAACGTAAAATACGCATCCGTTGCTCGGCAGGACCATAGCTCAGTTGGTTAGAGCGCCACGTTGACATCGTGGAGGTCGGCGGTTCAAATCCGCCTGGTCCTACCATCTTGGTTGTCGTTAAACGGCCAGGCAGCAATGACACTTTTTCAGGACCATAGCTCAGTTGGTTAGAGCGCCACGTTGACATCGTGGAGGTCGGCGGTTCAAATCCGCCTGGTCCTACCAGATTCTCGATTACGCCCCGTCATTCACGTCATGACGGGGCGTTTTTGTTTTTGTGCGATTTGTCTGGCGTGAGGAAGTATCGCGTTGCTTTGTCAGTGGGGTCAGTCCGTCAGTGATCCCAGACAGGCAGGTCGGTTTGGCGTTTAAAAGTATTCAGTAATGCTTCAATGCCGGCTTGGTCCTCTTGGCTAAAGCGTGCTTCCTGCGGGCTGTCGATATCCAGCACCCCCCATAGCTGATCATTGCTGACAATCGGCACGACCAGCTCCGCCCGGGAGTCGATGTCGCAGGCAATATGGTCGGCAACGCTGTGAACATCATCAACGCGCTGGGTGGAACGCTTTCGCGCGGCAGCACCGCAAACCCCCTTGCTGAACGGAATGGGGTGGCAGGCAGGCTTGCCCTGAAAAGGCCCTAGCGCCAGCATCTCAGGTGAGCGTTGCAAATAAAAGCCGACCCAATTCAAGTGGGGTAGTGACTGCATGATGAATGCGCAGGTTTGCGCACTATTGGTTAGCCAGTCGCGGGTATCCAGCAACGCGGCGAGCTGGCGATCGAGAAGGTCATAGTTGACGCTATCAAGTGACATGACGGCTCCCTGGTTATGCATATCCATAACGACACCGGGCCGACAGTTGTCGGCCCGGTGTGGTTGGTCTCTTGTCTGACAATGGTGAGGATTATTTCCAGCCGGGTACGGCGGCACCATCGAAGAGTTCTTCGGCTTTCTCGATCACTTCTTCGCTCTGGTAAGCGCTGACCAGCTGCTGGATCTCTTCACGGTCTTCATCACCGCCGCGGACGGCAATCAGGTTGACGTAGGGCGATTCGGGACCTTCTTTGATCAGCGCGTCGTCAAGGCTCAGGCCCGCGGGCTGCGCGAAGGTGTTGTTGATGAAGGCCATGTCGACATCCGGCAAAACGCGCGGTAGCTGGGCGGCTTCGATTTCGCGAAAACGGAAGTCTTTCGGGTTCTCGGCGATATCGATAGGTGTCGCTTCCAGGTTTTCGGGGTCATTCAGCGTGATGAGGCCTTCATTATGCATCAGGATCAGCGCGCGACCTTCATTGGACGGGTCATTGGGTAGCGCGATCTGGGCACCTTCAGGCAGTTCGTCAACGCTGTCGTACTTCTCTGAGTAAGCGCCGATGGGGTAGACAAAGGTGTAGCCTGCAATGGCGAAATCATAGCCACGATCATTCACCATGGACCGCATGTAGGGCTCGTGCTGATAAGCGTTAGCGTCCAGGCTGCCGTCTGCCAGTGCTGCATTGGGCGTTACGTAATCAGTGAATTCGATAATTTCGACGTCAAGGTTGTATTCTTCCTTGGCAATTCGGGCAGCAACTTCCATGACTTCGGTTTCAGGGCCGGCAACGGTGCCCATCTTGATGCTGGCGGCTTGAGCACTGGCGCTAACGGCCAGTGCGAGTGCGGTAATGGTGCCGAGGGCTAATGTCTTCATGGCAACTCCTGTTGAATGTCAATTTTGGTGAATAGTGATAATGAGGTTAATTTTAATGCTTTTTTGTTATATGTCCACTGGAAAGCAATGCGGTTATTTGCGGTCGGTTTTGCGCACCAGGTAATCCCCCAGGCTCTGGAAGCCCTGTACCATGACAACGAGTACCACTACGGTGATCAGCATGATGGTTGGGTTGAATCGGTTGTAGCCATAGCGGATACCCAGATCACCGAGTCCGCCGCCGCCGACAGCGCCTGCCATTGCGGAGTAGCTGACCAGCGTTACCAGCGTAATGGTCAGGCCGGTGATAATACCGCCACGCGCTTCGGGGATCAGCACTTTGGTGATGATTTGCCATGGTGTAGCGCCCATGGCCTGGGCAGCCTCAATTAAACCCGGTGAGATTTCATTGAGGGCGCCTTCGATCAGCCGGGCGACGAAGGGAATCGCGGCAATGGTCAGCGGCACTGAAGCCGCATTGATGCCGATGGACGTGCCCACCAGCATCCGCGTAAACGGAATAATCGCCACCATCAAGATAATAAACGGAATGGAGCGGCCAACGTTGGTTACAATGCCCAGGGCGTGGTTCAGTAATGGCTTGGCCAGAATCTGCCTGGGTCGCGTTACATAGAGCATCACGCCCAGCGGTAGCCCGAGTAATGTCGAGATCAATCCCGATATGCCGACCATGTAGAGGGTATCGAGCGTTGCCTGAATAATAAGCTCAATCATTGCGCTGGACATAGCCTAATACCTCTACCTGTAATTGATGGTCTGCCAAGTAGTCCATAGCGGCTTGCGTCTGCTCAGACGTGCCCAGCAGTTCGGCAATCATCAAGCCAAGTGTTCTTTCCTGAATCGATTCCACCTTGGCCTGCAGAATGCTCACATCGACGCCGCAATCCCGGGCCAGGCGGGAAATAAGCGGTGTGGAGACCGCATCCCCCGAGAAAGTAAGCCGCACGACCGGGTGTGCGTTGGTGTCGGGGTTGTCGCTGAGGCGTTCGAGCAGCTCCTTGGGAGGAGACAGTTGCAGAAAATCGTTGAGAAAATCGCGCCCCAATTGGGTTCGAGGTGCGGTAAAGAAATCGCCTACTACGGCGTCCTCAACCAGCTCGCCATTGGATATCAGGCCGACACGATGGCAGATCGATTTAACCACTTCCATTTCATGGGTAATCAATAAAATGGTGATGCCGAGCTTATGGTTGATATCGCGCAGCAGTTCCAGGATTGAGCTGGTTGTCTGGGGGTCCAGTGCGGAGGTAGCCTCATCGCAGAGCAGGACGCGAGGGTTGCTGGCCAGCGCCCGGGCAATCGCAACGCGCTGTTTCTGCCCGCCGGATAGCTGCGCCGGAAATTGATCCGCCTTGTCGGACAGGCCGACCATTTCAAGCAGTGGGCTCACGCGATCACGAATATCTCGCCTGGGTTGGCCCATCAACTCCAGTGGCAGTGCTACGTTGTCAAACACGTTGCGTGTGGTGAGCAGATTAAAGTGCTGGAAGATCATGCCGATGCGGTGGCGTGCTTGGTTCAGCGCCGTGTTGCTCAATCGTGTGATCTCTTGTCCATCGACGGTCACCGTGCCCTGGGTGGGTCGCTCAAGCAGGTTGACGCAGCGAATGAGCGTCGACTTGCCCGCGCCGGACAGGCCGATAACACCGTGAATGGCCCCTTTGGGGATCGCCAGATTCACGCCCTTGAGGGCGTGAACGGCGTCGCGGCCGGTACCGTAGGTTTTGCTGACATTATTCAGTTCGATCATGGCGTCTGCCTTTTCTATAGGCCGAAGACGAAGGTGAGCGCGCAAGCGTAGGGGAGGGAACAAAAAAAGGCCACCCTTTCGGGTGGCCATCAACGCTGGACACACCCTTTTAGCTGCACTTCACCAAGCATTCACTCGGCGGACGCCCGCAATCTGGGTACAAATCGGCGCCTTTACATTTGCGGCGGGAGTCTAGAGAGCTAGCCAGGCGATGTCAAACCAAAAGAATAACATCTTATATTGCTGTTCAATTTAATAATTTTTTTAACTGATTTTTGTTTCTTTAAAAGTGTTAATTTCTCTTTTCTGGAGGCCTGGGTTTTCTGCAGGCATGAATACTGAGTTACGTTGATTGATCGCGCATGCCTTTGGGGTGCACAAATAGGTTTGTGCAGTAGTAAGCTTGCGCACGGATCAAATTAGAGCGAGGGCGCTATGTTTACTGGCATCGTGCAAGGCAAGGTAGAAGTCGTAGAAGTGCATGAGCTTGATAAGTTTCGTACGCATGTTGTGCAAATGCCCGATGCATTGCGCGAGGGATTGGCGACCGGCGCTTCGGTGGCGCACAACGGTGTGTGTTTGACGGTCACGGACATTTCAGGTGATCGGGTGAGCTTCGATTTGATGCGTGAAACGCTCCGGCTGACCAATCTTGGTGCAGTCGAGGTCGGGCAGTGCGTCAATATCGAGCGAGCGGCACGCTTTGGCGATGAAATTGGCGGGCATTCGATGTCGGGCCATGTGATTTGCATGGCGGAGGTGATCGCCATTGATGAGGCGCCCAATAACCGTCGGCTGTGGTTTGCGTTACCGGCTTCAGTGGGGCGGTTTGTATTTGAGAAAGGCTATATTGGTGTCGATGGTATCAGTCTGACGATTGGCGATGTGCGACCTTCGGCCGAGGGCGAAGGGGTCGAGTTCAGCGTTAATCTGATCCCTGAGACGCTGGACCGCACCATCCTGGGTGAGCGGATGCCAGGTGACCGTGTCAATATTGAAATTGATCCCCAGACCCAGGTGATTGTTGAAACAGTTGAGCGTGTTCTGGCTAGCCAGATGCGCTGATGGGCGGTATTGCCCAGGGGGCTGCGTTTCTGACCGATTGGTTAGAAGGTGGCCTGAAGTTTGCTTATGCTAAGCGATGGGAAGTAACAGGCGGGCATCAGCCCGCGTTCGACAGCTGCACAAGGTGTTCGCATCAGGCGTGACCTTTCGGTAATATGTGCGGCTTTTCGCGCTGCCAGGGTGCATTCAGCGTTTACGCGAAGGATAAAAATACCTATGAAGTTTCTGGATAAGCAGTTCGGGCTCACTGAGCACAAAACCAACGTTAAAACAGAAGTCATCGCCGGGATAACCACTTTCCTGACAATGGCCTACATCATTTTTGTCAATCCCAGTATCCTTTCCGAGGCCGGGATGGACTATGGTGCGGTGTTTGTTGCTACCTGCGTTGCTGCCGCCATCGGCTGTCTGATCATGGGGTTGTGGGCGAACTATCCCATCGCTCAGGCCCCCGGTATGGGGCTCAACGCCTTCTTCACTTACGGTGTCGTGCTCGGGATGGGGTATACCTGGGAAGCAGCGTTAGGCGCTGTCTTCTTCTCCGGGTTGTGTTTTTTCCTGCTGAGTGTTTTCAAGATCCGTGAATGGATTATCAACTCTATTCCGCTTTCACTGCGACTGGGCATTGCCGCGGGTATTGGCCTGTTCCTGGCCATGATCGCGCTCAAAAATGCCGGTATCGTGGTCGCCAATGACGCTACCTTTGTTGCGCTGGGAGATCTCTCCGAGCCTGCTGCCCTGTATGCGCTCCTGGGCTTTTTCGTGATAACCGCGATGTCCTATTTAAGGATCACCGGTGCCGTCATGATCGGTATTCTTGGCATTACCATTGCGTCGACGCTGCTTGGTCACAATGAATATGGCGGTCTCATGTCCATGCCGCCCTCTATTGCACCGACCTTCATGGCAATGGATCTGATGGGGGCGTTGGATGTCGCCATGCTCAGCGTTATCTTTGCTTTCCTGTTTGTCGACCTGTTCGATACATCAGGTACGCTGGTGGGGGTTGCGCATCGCGGCAAGCTGCTGGACAAAGACGGCAAACTGCCGCGTCTTGGTCGTGCCATGATGGCCGACAGTACGGCATCAATGGCCGGCGCTGCCCTGGGTACCTCCACCACGACCAGCTATATTGAGTCGACGGCAGGCATTGCCTCGGGTGGACGGACTGGTTTGACGGCGGTCGTCGTGGCCGTACTCTTCCTGGTCAGCCTGTTCTTTGCGCCGTTGGCAGGCTCCATTCCTGCTTTCGCCACCGCCGGCGCGCTGCTCTACGTGGCTGTGCTGATGGCTGGCAGCCTGGCCCATGCCAACTGGGAAGATCCCACTGACGCCGCGCCGGTATTGATTGCCGCCCTGGCAATGCCGCTGACCTTTTCGATTGCCGAGGGCATCGCTCTCGGGTTTATCAGCTATGCAGCGATCAAAACCCTGTCGGGCCGTTTCAAAGACCTCAATCCAGCAGTGATTATTCTGGCGCTGCTGTTTGCGGTGAAATTTCTGTTTCTAGACTAACGTGGTTTTATTAATCCAATGAGAGACGCGATGAGCATCTACGGCGATTACATCAAGTCCGTGATTCGCACAGTGCCTGACTGGCCTGAGCAGGGGGTCAACTTTCGTGACATTACCCCGCTGCTGCAAAACAGCGCGGCATTTCGCAAGCTGATCGACAGCTTTGTACACCGCTACCAGGAAATGAACCTGGATGCCATCGCGTCGATTGATGCGCGGGGGTTTATCATCGGGGCACCTCTAGCCTATGAGTTGGGCTGCAGCTTTGTCCCGGTCCGCAAAAAAGGCAAGCTTCCGTTCAAGACCATCAGCGAAACCTACACGCTCGAGTACGGTCATTCAGAGGTCGAGCTTCATTCGGATGCGTTTCAAAAAGGTGACCGAATTTTGCTGATGGATGACCTGATTGCCACCGGCGGGACCATGTTGGCGGCGGCCAATCTTATACAGCGCAGCGGCGGGCATGTGGTCGAAACAGCGACCATTATTGATCTACCCGAACTGGGTGGTTCGCAAAAAATTCGCGATGCGGGCTATAGCGTCTTCGCGGTTTGTTCTTTTACAGAAGACGAGTAACGACCCTATGAGCAGTGAACGCTATCATCAGCACTTTACCGTCTCCTGGGATCAGCTCCACCGTGATGTTCGCCAGTTGTGCCATCAGTTGGTCGAGCGTGATTTTAAAGGGATTGTCGCGATTACCCGGGGAGGACTCATTCCTGCCGCCTTGATCGCGCGCGAACTTAACGTTCGGTTGATCGATACCGTGTGCATCAAAAGCTATGACCACATGGACCAGGGCGGGCTGGATATCCTGAAAGGCGTTGATCATGACGGCGAGGGTTGGCTGTTGGTCGATGACCTGGTGGATACCGGCAAGACGGCGCGGGCGGTAAGCGAGATGTTGCCCAAGGCACATTTTGTCACTATCTACGCCAAGCCGGAAGGGCGCCCGCTGGTTGACCAGTACCTAACCGAAGTGGCTCAGCACTGCTGGATCCAGTTTCCCTGGGATATGGGCGTTGCCTACGTTGAACCTCTGGTGGACCAAGTGAAGAAATAATCATGTCGACCCCGCTTCCTGAAGACTGGAATCAGTGGCTTGGCGATGAGTTTCAGGCCGACTACATGCAGTCACTGAAACGTTTTCTGGCCGAGGAAAAAGCGGCCAAGAAGATCATTTATCCCCACTCGTCGCAGTGGTTTCGCGCCTTCGAACTGACGCCGCTCAATGACGTCAAGGTGGTGATCCTGGGGCAGGACCCTTATCACGGACCCAATCAAGCGCACGGGCTATGTTTTTCCGTTCAGGCAGGGGTCCCGGTTCCGCCGTCGCTGGTCAATATCTACAAGGAGCTGGCTAGCGATGTAGGCGCTGAACCCGTCAAGCACGGGCATCTGGAAGCCTGGGCGAAGCAAGGCGTCTTGCTGCTCAATACCTCGCTGACGGTCGAGAAGGGCAACGCTGCCTCGCACCGGGGTAAAGGTTGGGAGTCTTTCACGGATAGCGCGATCAAGACGGTAAGCGCGCATGCGCTGCCCAGCGTCTTTCTGCTCTGGGGTAGCCACGCCCGGCAGAAAAAAGCCCTGATAGATACCCAGCGTCACTTAGTCCTGGAAGCGCCGCACCCCTCGCCGCTGTCTGCCCACCGAGGCTTTTTTGGCACCCGCCATTTTTCCCGGGCGAATCAATTCCTTGTTGAGCAGGGGCGCGAACCTGTTGAATGGCAATTACCCGCCACCCCTTAACCTGGTGACGGCTTAGGGGTAGAATACCGCCCGATTTTGCATGTTTGTGATCACCCGCGTTGCCCATAACCACCTGCTGTGAGGAAGTCCCATGAGTGTCCATGCCATTAACCATCCGCTTGTTCAGCATAAGTTGGGACTGATGCGCGAAATGGATTTAAGTACCAAGAGCTTTCGCGAGTTGGCGGGGGAAGTGGCCAAGCTGTTGACGTATGAAGCAACAAAGGGACTTGAACTCGAAGATCATACGATTGAAGGATGGAATGGGGAGCCGATCGGGACACGTCGCCTGAAAGGCAAGAAAGTAACGGTGGTGCCGATTCTGCGTGCCGGGCTTGGCATGCTCGAGGGCGTTACTGACTTGATCCCCAGCGCACGCGTCAGCGTTGTCGGGTTGTACCGTGATGAAGAGACGCTGCAGCCGGTCCCTTACTTTGCCAAATTCGCCAACGATATCGAAGAGCGTATGGCCATCGTCATTGACCCGATGCTGGCCACCGGCGGCTCAATGGTCGCGACATTGGACATGCTGCGTGAACGTGGCTGCGAGCATATGAAGGTGATCGTATTGGTGGCAGCACCCGAAGGGATCAAGCGAGTCCAGGAAGCCTATCCGGATATCGAGATTTATACGGCGTCGGTGGATGATCGGTTGGACGATAACGGCTATATCGTTCCTGGTCTGGGCGATGCGGGTGACAAGATTTTCGGCACCCGATAAGCATTGATGATTCAGCAGCCCCTGGCGTTATACGTTAGGGGCATTTTTTTGCCCATCATTACCCCAAAGACCTGTGAGGAGTTTGCATAATGAATGATACGCCTAGCCAGCCTGAATCCTGGCCTCGGGTGTTGCTAACCGGCGCACAAATGCTGTTTGTGGCGTTTGGTGCTTTGGTCCTGGTGCCGCTATTGACCGGGCTTGATCCAAGCGTTGCGTTATTTACCGCTGGGATAGGCACGCTGCTGTTTCATACCGTAACCCGCCTGACGGTCCCCGTCTTTCTGGCCTCATCATTTGCTTTTATTGCGCCGATCCAGGGGTCGATCGCCAACTTTGGCGTGTCGGCCACGCTGGGCGGACTGATGGTGGCCGGATTGGTGTACGTCGCGATTTCCATGGCGGTACGCGTCAAAGGCACCGGCTGGCTTCATCGCCTGTTGCCACCGGTGGTGGTGGGGCCGGTTATCATGGTAATCGGGCTGGCCCTGGCCCCGGTGGCGGTAGAGATGGCGACCGGTGAAACCAGCGATAACATCGGTTATGGCGCGGCGCTGTTCCTGTCCATGGCGAGCTTGCTGGTGACCCTGATCCTGGCTGTATTTGGTCGCGGGCTGTTGCGCTTGATTCCGATCATGGGCGGTATTGTCGTGGGTTATTGCCTGGCGTTGCTGATGGGGCTGGTCGACTTCACGCCTGTCCAGGACGCTGGCTGGCTGTCCATTCCGGCGTTTACCGCGCCGAGTTTTCACTGGGCGGCGATTCTGTTTATGATTCCTGTCGCCATCGCGCCGGCGGTGGAGCATATTGGTGACATGGTGGCCATCGGATCGGTGACCCGGCGCAATTACCTTGAAAAGCCGGGGCTGCACCGAACCTTGCTGGGGGATGGCCTGGCGACGACAGCGGCCGCTTTATTCGGCGGCCCGCCTAATACCACCTATTCAGAGGTGACCGGGGCCGTCACTCTGACCCGGGCTTTCAACCCGCGCTATATGGTGGTGGCCGCAGTGCTGGCCATATCGCTGGCGTTTATTGCCAAGCTGGGTGCGCTGCTGCAAACCATCCCAGGCCCTGTCATGGGGGGAATCATGACCCTGCTGTTTGGCTCTATTGCGGTGGTGGGTATGAATACGCTGGTCAGGGCAGGACATTCATTGACCGCGCCGCGTAATCTGGTCGTTGTGTCATTGATTCTTGTCTTTGGCATTGGTGGCATGCAGGTTGGCGGTGGTCAGTTTACGCTGCAAGGCGTTAGCCTGGCGGCGTTGGTTGGGATTGTGTTGAACTGGTTGCTGCCTGACGAGCCACAAGATGAACCTGATCATGCCCACTAACCTTTCTTCATTGGGAGCCGAGCGTTTATGCCGTTAGATTCATCGCTACCCTTTCCCGTGCTGGGAATTGCTGCCTGGAGTGGGACTGGGAAGACGACGCTGCTTGAGCAGTTGTTACCGCGGCTGCGGGCAGAGGGTATCCAGGTAGCGGTGATCAAGCACGCTCATCATCGGTTTGATGTCGATCAGCCGGGAAAAGATAGCTATAAGCTACGTAGTGCAGGCGCTACGCCCATGCTGATTGCCTCGAGCCAACGCCTGGCACTGATGCAGGAAACGCCAGACGGCGAAGAGCCGGATTTAAATCAGTTGTTGGCAATGGTGGCCGTGCATCAACCTGACCTGGTGCTGGTAGAAGGCTTTAAAGCTTGGCCACTGCCCAAGCTGGTGCTTTATCGTGAGGGGATAGGTGATGCGCAAATCCTGCAGGGTCAGGGTGTCGAAGCCGTCGCCCTTCAGGGGGCTTCTCCCATCTCTCTGTCGGCCACGACGACGCAACTGGCACTCGATGATAGCGACGGGATTGCACGCTGGATAATCGATTGGATGGCGGGCCAACGGCTCAATGATGTTTCACGCACTGATAGGTGACCCCATGCAGTTAACGCATCTCAATAGCCGCGGCGAAGCCCGCATGGTGGATGTTGCAGACAAACAGGAAACGCGCCGGGAAGCGGTGGCTTCCGGTCGTATTGTGATGCAACCCGCTACCTTGAAACAGCTCAGCGAGGGTGCTTTACCCAAGGGTGATGTGTTGGCCACCGCCCGTATTGCGGGAATCCAGGCAGCAAAGCGCACCCATGAATTGATCCCGCTGTGCCACTCGCTGGCACTTTCCAAAGTGGCCATAGAGTTTGATGTCGACCCCGATGAAAGCTGTGTTCATGTGACCGCGAACTGCCGGTTGAATGGCCGCACAGGTGTCGAGATGGAAGCGTTGACGGCCGTCTCCGTGGCCTGTTTAACGCTTTACGATATGTGCAAGGCGGTCGACAAAACCATGCGCATCGACGCGGTGCAACTGGATAGCAAAAGCGGTGGTCAGCGGGGAGATTATCAGCGCGAAGAAGCGCCTGAAACGGCGACGCCGATTGTAACGGGTCAGGGAACAGCCGGCGAAGTGAGCCTGGGCGGGCGCTGTCATTCGCCCTGCGTGCTGGTCAAGTTTCTTGCCGAACTACGCGAGCAGTTGGGTGAAAATGAGCGTGTAGTGACTTTCGATCAACTCGAAAGCCGCGATATAGCGGGCCTCAAAGTAGCGCTGGCGACTCAGGATGAACGTTTTCAGTTGTTGCAGGACCAGCGCACGCTATGTGCCATCAATCAGGTCATGGCCAATGATGATGCGCGAATTACCGACGATGACGAGGTTGCTTTCTTTCCGCCGGTCACCGGGGGCTGAAAATGGACATTACCATCCGCGTTCAAGAGGCGCCTTTTGACATGGCGTATGGCTATGAAGCCAGCATTGGGGGCCGCACGGATATTGGCGGCGTCGTCAGCTTTACCGGCCTGGTGCGTGATTTTAACGAAACGCCCGATGTCACGGGATTGACCCTGGAGCATTATCCAGGCATGACCGAGTCAACCTTACAGCGTATTGCGGAAGAGGCGGGAGAACGCTGGGCACTAAGCGCCGTTACGATTATTCACCGTGTCGGCCACATGCGCCCCGGCGATGCGATCGTCAGAGTGCTGGTAGCGAGTGCCCATCGTCGCGAAGCCTTCGAAGCCTGCGATTTCATCATGGACTGGCTAAAGACTCAGGCACCGTTCTGGAAGAAAGAACATGGTCGCCACGGGGACTACTGGGTCAAGGAACGCCACTCGGATATCGAGGATGCTGCCCGCTGGTAGCCTCCGGGGAGCCGGCTTTGGGGTCGGCTAATCGTCCGCCACTGTCGCTGGCAGCTCGCTGGCCATAATCTGCAGGTGGATTTCAGGTAAATGCTGCAGCCGTTCTGCCAGCCAGGCAATCAAGCGGGGCTGAAGGCCCAGGCGCAGATCCGCCAACGTGTCGGCGTGGAGTTCGGCAAGCTGATCATCCAGCCATTCGCTGAAACTGTCTTCGTCGAATGAATTGGCACTTGTATTGTCCAGCATCAGGCGCCCGACGCGCGCCCACCCGGTTTGAGTGGCGGTCACCGGTAACGCAAGATAGAGGCTGCCGCGTCGTGGGAGGGTGCTGTTTTCGCTCTCCAGTCCAGGGTGGGGTACTACGCTGTTCTGGCTGACGATGCATGGCGGTTGCGGGTAGTGCTGCTCGTGATGCAGTCCCTGCTGATCGAAGCGGATCAAGTCGCCATTGACCGGCGCCAAGGGGGCTTGAATACCCAGGGACGCGGCCAGCTGCTGGTGGGCCTGTTGATGAAGGCTTTCACCATGAACCGGCAACAGGTGGCTTGGCGTCAGCCATTGATAAAAGCGGGTGATTTCGTCCTGTGCCGGATGTCCGGTCGCGTGAAGCTGCGGATGACTGAACTCATCGAATAGCTCGACGCCCAACTGCTGAAGGCGCTTTTTCAACTGCCCGATGGGCCTCTCGTTACCCGGAATGGCCTTGGCGGAAAAAATCACGTTGTCACCAGGCTGTAAATCCACGTGAGGATGACGCCCCTGGGCAAGTCGCTGCAGGGCGGCGCGTGGCTCACCTTGGCTGCCGGTGGCAATGACCACGACTTCATCGGGCGGCAAATAACCCAGGTCATGGGCGGGCACGATGGCAGGAAAATCGTCCAGATAGCCGAGGCCGCGTGCGACACCCACCATGCGCTCCATCGAGCGCCCCATCAGGCTGACGCGCCGCCCGCACTGGTAGGCGGCACGGCCAATCGCCAACACCCGGGCGAGATTACTGGCAAAGCAGGAGACAATGATCCGGCCTTCGCAGTTGGCGAGCGTCTCGACCAGCGCTTTGGCGACATCGCCTTCGCTGCCTGAGTGGCCGGGTAGAGGGGCATTCGTGGAATCCCCCACTACCAAATCAACCGGCGCTAAGGCCTTGAATTGCGTCTGATCGATCGGCGCGCCGATAATTGGATCAGGGTCGAGCTTCCAATCGCCACTGTGCAATACACGATAGCGACCTGCCATGACCATCAGCGAGCAGCTCTCGGGTATCGAGTGTGGAACCGCCAGGAAGCGCAGGGTGAAAGGCCCGCTTTCCAATGCCTCACCTGGCTCGACCACATGAATGGCGGCGCTTGAGAGCTGATGTTCGGCAAACTTCAGGCGCAACAAGCCTGCCGCCAGCGGCGTTGCATAAATGGGGCATTGCCAGTGGGGCCAGAGCCAAGCGACCGCCCCAATGTGGTCTTCATGGCCGTGGGTGATGTAGAGCGCTTGCGGGGCAATGCCCAGGGCTTTGGGGGTTTCCAGGTTGGGCACCTGGAGTGGCGCATTGGGTAGATCCTGGCGAATCATCATGCCGCAATCCACGACGATCCAGTGATCTTCGTACCCATACAGCGTCAGGTTCATGCCAATTTCCCCGCAGCCGCCTAACGGCAAGAGGCGTAAGGGAGGGCGACGACGGGGACGAATATGAACGCGCGGTGGATGCATCAGATTAATAAAGCCTAGAAAGTAATTGGTTAACTATACGGGATGGGGCGGGCGGCTAACAATCACTGCCATTAAGGGCGGTGATTGCGAGCGCTTCATTCGGTACACTAGACGTTTGTTTAATGCCAGCGGACGGCCCGATCATCGTCGCCCGGCAAACCGTGAAGAGTAATGACTATGTCGCATTTTTATCGTTTGGTGGTGTCCTGCCCGGACCAGGTGGGGATCGTCGCGAAGGTATCGAGTTTTATCGCGGACCAGGGAGGGTCGATTACCGAGGCCAGCCAGCATTCCGATCTGGAAACCGGGCGTTTTTTCATGCGCTACGAAATATTGGCGGATTCGCTGGGTATGTCGGCAGAGGTATTACGTTCAGCCTTCGAGCCGGTGGCGGAGCGGTTTGACATGGACTGGGCGCTGGTCGATACCCGGAAACGGCAGCGGGTTGTCCTGATGGTTTCGCGAGAATCCCATTGCCTTGTCGATTTGCTTTACCGCTGGCAGGTGGGTGAGCTGGACTGCGATATCGTGGGTGTGATTTCCAACCATGACGACATGCGTTCGTTAACGGAATGGTACGGAATACCATATCACCATGTGCCGGTGGATCCGGCAGACAAGACTGCGGCCTTTGAGCAGGTGCAGGCGCATATTGATGATGCCCGGGCCGACAGTATCGTGCTGGCTCGCTACATGCAGATATTACCGCCAGCGTTGTGTGAACGATATGCGGGGCAGGTCATTAATATCCACCACAGTTTTCTGCCGTCTTTTGCTGGCGCCAAACCCTATCACCAAGCCTACCAGCGTGGCGTCAAGTTGATAGGGGCTACCTGCCATTACGTGACTCAGGAGTTGGATGCAGGGCCCATCATCGAGCAGGACATTCACCGGGTCAGCCACTGTCATACGCCGACCGATCTGGTACGTTTTGGCCGCGATGTTGAAAAAGCCGTCCTCGCGCGCGGTCTTCGCTGGCATCTGGAAGACCGCGTGCTGGTGCATGGCAACAAGACCATCGTGTTCAGCTAGCCGAGCGCCTGGCCATTGCCACCGCGAATAACGCCGACCCCAACCCCTTCGATATCAAGTGGTTGGGTGCGTAGGTCGATATGGATAGGGTCGAAGTCGGGGTTTTCAGCGATCAGGGTGACGTGATTCCCGTCGCGTTTGAAACGCTTGACGGTGACTTCGTCTTCCAGCCTGGCAACGACAATCTGGCCATCCCGAACGCGCTGGGTGCGGTGGACGGCGAGAAGGTCGCCTTCGAGGATGCCGACGTTCTGCATCGACAGCCCGCGAACGCGCAACAGATAATCTGCTCTGGGCGTGAAGTAGTCGGCGGGCAGCGGGCAGTAGCGATCAATATGCTCAGCGGCCAGGATAGGGCTACCCGCCGCGACTTCGCCAATGATGGGCAGGCCGTTGGCAGGGTCTGCGCCTGAGGCTGGCAGCACGTCTGGCGTTTCCTGGTGTTCCTGGTTGGGCAGGCGTATGCCGCGCGACGTATTGCGAATGATGCGAATGACGCCTTTACGCTCAAGTGCGCGTAAGTGTTCTTCTGCCGCATTGGGTGAACGGAACCCCAGTGCCTTGGCTATTTCAGCCCGGGTGGGCGGATAGCCGAGCTCAGCCATGGTCTTGACAATAAAGTCGAACACGTTTTGTTGACGAACAGTTAATGGCCGCGACATACCAGCCTCCAGATTGAATAAGTGAGCAAGACTGCGTTCCTGTTTACCTATCAGTATGTAGTCAACAGTCAGTATGTAGTTAACAGTATGTGGTTAAGTATACAGCATGTTCTCCTGTCCAGTATATAATGGGGGTAAGGCAGCTAACAAATTGATGTATATGAAGATGCAAAGCGGCGTTGGATAAGGGTTGGGTGTTCAGGTATACGTTGAGAGGTAACAAACGATAACGTAGTATCCTGGTTTGTTTAAAACATCCGTTTTTTATGGCCCGCTTTTTGGCCCGTCTTATGGAGAGCAGCATGGCTCAATCGGATACGGTGACCCGCATTCTGGATACTGCTGAAGTGCTTTTTGCAGAGCGCGGCTTTGCCGAAACCTCTTTACGCAACATCACCAGCAAGGCTCGGGTCAATCTTGCTGCGGTGAACTATCACTTCGGATCCAAGAAGGCGCTCATCCAGGCGGTGTTTGCTCGCTACCTGGATCCGTTTTCCCAACGTTTTCATGGCGCTCTGGACGAACTCGAAGCGCGCTACGAGGGTCGTGACATCCCCCTTGAAGTGCTCCTCGAAACCATGGCCACAACCGTGCTGACGGTGCCTGCCGAACGCAATAGCCTCAAAGTCTTCATGCGTTTGCTGGGGCTTGCGTACAGCCAGGCTCAGGGGCATTTACGACGCTACATCCAGCAGCAATACGGTGATGTGTTCAGCCGTTTCACCGAACTGGTTCGCCGTGCGACACCGGATCTGCCCGACGCTGAGCGCTTCTGGCGGCTACACTTTATGCTGGGTACCGTCATCTTTACGCTTTCGGGACTGGATGCGCTGCGCGATATTGCCGAAAAGGATTACCACCAGCATGTCTCGGTCCGCGACCTGGTTCGCCGACTGCGGCCGGTAGTGGTGGCGGCGATGAACGCGCCATTACCTGATGAGAAGGACATTGAGCACCATGCAGACACCGTCGCTCATTGAAATGCCGCCCCGCGAGGGGCTATGGCTGGAAATCAACGCCCAGTCGCAGAGCTTGCGCGTCTGGCAAGGCGATATGTGTCGCCATGAGTGTGAAATTTCTACCGGGCGCCAGGGCATGGGTAATCGGCAGGGCAGTGGGCAAACGCCGCTTGGCTGGCACTATATTCGTGCCGCCATTGGTACTGATGCCCCGGAAAACGCGGTCTTTAAAGGCCGCCGCTGGACGGGCGAAGTATTTGACGCCGAGCTGGCGGCGGCGTTTCCCGAGCGAGACTGGATTCTGACGCGCATTCTATGGCTGTGTGGCCTGGAACCGGGGATAAACCGCGGTGGTCAGGTCGACTCCCAGCGACGCTATATTTATCTGCACGGTACGCCGCCGAATGAGCCCATGGGTCAACCAGCCTCTCATGGATGCGTGCGGCTGCGTAATGCAGATCTTCTTTGGCTTTTCGAGCATGCTGGACCTGGAACGCCTGTCTGGTTACACGACAGCCGCTGATCGTTGGACTCCTCGCTAATCATCGTCTAGAGTTAGCGCCTTTTTTGGACACCCCGCTATGACACATCCTTTGGGCTCGGTCATGTTGGACCTTGAAGGGACAACGTTGACCACCGCAGAAAGGCAGTTGTTGAAATCGCCCTCGGTGGGTGGCGTCATCTTGTTTTCGCGCAATGTGGAAGATGCCCACCAGGTCAGAGACCTGTGCAGCGAGGTGAGTAAGCTACGCCCCAACGTGTTGCTGGCAGTGGATCAGGAAGGCGGTCGCGTTCAGCGTATCAAGCAAGGACTGACGCGCCTGCCACCAATGGCTCGGCTGGGTGAGTATTACCAGAAGGATCGTGCGGCGGCTCTGGGGCTTACCCAGGACACCGGTTGGCTCCTGGGCATGGAAATGGCCGCCTGCGGGTTGGATATCAGCTTTGCTCCGGTACTGGATATCGATAGCGGTCTCTCCAGCGTCATCGGCGACCGCAGTTTTGGCTCGGAGGCCACGCAAGTCAGTGAACTGGGTGGCGCGCTGGTAGCCGGTCTGCATGAAGCCGGTATGGCCGCGATCGGCAAGCATTTTCCCGGTCATGGCGGCGTAGCGGCAGACTCGCATCTCGCCTTGCCCGTCGATGACCGGCCTTTTGAGACGCTCAAGCAACACGACCTGGTGCCTTTCAGCACCCTGGCCAAGAAGCTTGATGGTGTCATGCCAGCCCACATTGTTTACTCGGCATTTGACAAGCGACCCGCCGGCTTTTCGCCTAGTTGGCTGGGGATGCTGCGTCAGTCGCTGGGGTTTAAAGGCTGTATCTTTTCCGACGATTTGAGCATGGCCGGCGCCCATAAGGTAGGAGGGCCGCGCGAACGCGCAGCGGCTGCTCTCGCTGCCGGCTGCGACATGTTGCTGGTATGCAATGACCGCGAGGCGGCGCTTGAGGTCGTTGCCGCCGTTCCAACTTCAGCGTCTGTCAGGCCCGGCAAGCTTCGCTACAAACGCGCACGTCCCGATTTGGACGCGCTATCCGCGCTTAGCCGCTGGCGGCGCACGCATGCCCAGTTAGAGGCCATGGCCGCTGATTCACGCAGCAGTTAACGATTGTTTTTACCAAGTAGACTGGAACTTCAATGGCAAAGCTAGACAAAGAAGCGCTCGCATCCCTCGACACCATGCGCGAGCTCATGGACAACGCGGACTGCTTGATTTCCCAGCAGCAGGTGGAGCAGGCGCTGGACCGTATGGCCGAGCAGATCAGTGCGGATCTGGGCGATAAACTACCGGTCTTCTATTGCGTCATGAATGGCGGCTTGATCACCACGGGCCATCTGTTGACCCGGTTGGGCTTTCCGCTTGAGGTCGACTACCTGCATGCCACACGCTACCGCAACGAGACCCGCGGTGGAGAGCTTTTCTGGCGGGTATCGCCGGAGATTCCCATGGCCGGTCGGCATGTCGTTATCGTCGACGACATTCTGGATGAAGGCACGACGCTATCTGCGATTCTGAACTATTGCCAGGAAGCGCAAGCCGCCAGCATTACCACGGCGGTGCTGGTCGATAAACGGCACGATCGCAAGGCAGTACCCGGATTGAAAGCCGACTACTGCAGCCTGGAAGTCGCCGATCGTTATGTCTTTGGCTTTGGTATGGATTACAAAGGCTATTGGCGCAATGCCCCGGGAATCTTTGCCCCCAAGGGCATGTGATCTGAGGCGGTTTAGCGGGGTGAAAAGCGCCGCGCCAACCCGGTTTCAGCAATCATGCGGGTGGATATCTCTTCCACGGAAAAGCGCGTGGCGTCGATAAAAGGAATGTGCAGGCGACGGTATAACGCTTCTGCCTGCTCGATCTCCTGCATGCATTGATCCATCGAACTGTAGCGGCTATTGGGCCTGCGTTCGTTGCGGATGGCGGCCAGACGCCTGGCGTCGATTGTCAGGCCAAACAGCTTGTGCCGGTGTTGAGCGAGCACCGGCGGCAGTTTCAGCATGCCGTCTTCGTCCAGGTCGTCTTCCGTTAGCGGATAGTTGGCGGCGCGAATGCCAAACTGCAAGGCCAGATAGAGCGACGTGGGGGTTTTGCCGCAGCGCGATACCCCGACCAGAATAATATCGGCTTTATCGTACTGATGAGTGCGTGCTCCGTCGTCATTATCCAGTGCGAAGTGCACCGAGTGGATGCGGTCCATATAGACATCGTCGCTGCCAATCGAATGCGTTCGTCCAACGCTGTAGGAAGAGTGCGTGGCGAGCTCCTGTTCGAGTGGCTCCAGAAAGGTGGAGAATATATCCACCTTGAAGCCTGCGGCCTTGCGAATCACATCGCGAATCTTCTGGTCGACGATGGTGTCGATAATGATCGGTCGTTGCCCGTCACGGACCGCCGTCGCGTCAATAATTTCGGCCAGGGCCTCGGCTTTATCCAGGGTGTCGATATAGGGCTTGGTTTGCATGTTGATATCGACATCGCTGAACTGCGCCAGCAGGCTCCTCCCCAGACTCTCTGCGGTAATGCCTGTCCCATCCGAAATAAAAAAAGCCGTGCGCTGCATGGTGTTTGCTCTCCTGAACGTTGCGCATATTGTGTGCCGGGATGACGCTTGGCACAACGGTGCTTGAGTCGCGACTACAACAAATGTTCAAAAATGCCGCCTGTTGTAAAAATCCTCCATGCCCTTCGCTATTAGACCAATGGCGAATACACCGGGGCGGTGCTAGGGTGACCGCATTCATCACTGGCGGTTGTCATGATCGCTGGCCTATTGAGCGAGGGGGTTGCGTGAACAATTACATTCTATGGTTCGATCAACTGGGTATGGCTGACGTCGAACGCGTGGGTGGTAAAAACGCTTCGCTTGGCGAAATGATCTCTAATTTATCCGGAGCGGGGGTCACGGTTCCCGGCGGCTTTGCCACGACGGCCCATGCCTACCGAGAATTTCTTGCCCACGAAGGCCTCAACGAGCGTATCAACCAGACGCTGGCGCGGCTGGATGTTGATGATGTCAAAGCATTGGCCGAAGCCGGTAAAATGATACGCCAGTGGGTGATCGACACGCCGCTACCCCCGACGTTCGAAAGCGAATTACGTAGTGCCTATGAAAGCCTGCAGCAGCGTCACCCAGCGTTGAAGGTCGCGGTGCGTAGCTCGGCCACCGCGGAAGACTTGCCCGATGCTTCCTTTGCCGGTCAGCAGGAAACCTTTCTGAATATCGAAGGGTTCGACAATATCAAACGTGCGGTCCATGAAGTCTTCGCTTCGCTGTTTAATGACCGGGCCATCTCTTACCGAGTTCATCGCGGCTATGCGCATGAAAATGTCGCGCTATCTGCGGGTGTGCAGAAAATGGTGCGCTCGGAAACGGGCGCGTCGGGTGTCATGTTCACGCTGGATACCGAGTCGGGCTTCCGCGATGCGGTCTTTGTGACGGCTTCCTGGGGGCTGGGTGAAACCGTCGTCCAGGGGGCGGTGAATCCTGATGAGTTCTATGTTCATAAGCCGACCCTGGCTGCGGGCCGACCCGCTGTGCTGCGCCGCAACCTGGGGTCCAAGCTGATCAAGATGGTCTATACCCAAGATGCCAGCGCCGGCAAGTCGGTCGAGACCATTGATGTGCCCCTGCAGGACCGTGGTCGTTTCTGCCTCAACGACAAGCAGGTCATGGCGCTGGCGAGTCAAGCGGTGACCATAGAACAGCATTACCAGCGGCCCATGGATATCGAATGGGCACTGGATGGCGACGATGGTGAGTTCTATATTGTGCAGGCGCGGCCGGAAACCGTTGTATCGCAGCAGGAAGGCGGCAAGCTGGAGCGTTTCCAGCTACGCGAGAAAGGCCGCACCCTGGTCACCGGTCGCGCTATCGGCCAACGCATCGGCCGCGGTACCGCCAAGGTGGTCATGACGCCCGATGACATGGACAAGATCCATGACGGCGATGTGCTGGTAACCGACATGACCGATCCCGACTGGGAGCCGATCATGAAGCGTGCTTCAGCCATCGTGACCAATCGCGGTGGTAGAACCTGCCACGCGGCGATCATTGCCCGTGAACTGGGCATCCCGGCTGTCGTTGGCTGTGGCGATGCCACCACACGATTGAATGAAGGCAGTGATGTTACTGTTTCCTGCGCTGAAGGTGATACCGGGCATGTGTATGAAGGCCTGCTGGATTTTGACTGCAAGGTCTCCAACGTTGACACCATGCCCGAGATTCCTTTCAAGATCATGATGAACGTGGGCAACCCGGATCGTGCCTTTGGGTTTGCCAGCCTTCCTCATGCCGGGGTAGGGCTCGCGCGGCTTGAGTTCATTATCAACCGCATGATTGGCGTTCATCCCAAGGCATTGCTGGAGTACGACACCCTGCCGTCCGACCTTCAGCAGGTGATCGACATGCGCACGGCCGGTTATACCGACCCGGTCAGCTTCTACGTCGATAAACTCGTTGAAGGCATTTCGACGCTGGCCGCTGCTTATTATCCTCAGCGCGTTATCGTGCGGCTTTCGGATTTCAAATCAAACGAGTACGAGAACCTGATTGGCGGCAAGCTCTACGAGCCAGGCGAAGAGAATCCCATGCTGGGCTTCCGGGGGGCCTCGCGTTATGTCTCGGAGGCGTTCCGTCCGTGTTTCGAGCTGGAATGCCGGGCGCTCAAGCGTGTCCGCGAAGATATGGGACTCGACAACGTCGAGATCATGGTGCCCTTCGTGCGCACCACGGAAGAAGCCCGGGAAGTGGTCGAGCTGCTGGCGACCAACGGGCTGAAGCGCGGCGACCACGGCCTCAAGGTCATCATGATGTGTGAGCTGCCTGCCAATGCGTTGCTGGCCGACGAGTTTCTCGAGCATTTCGATGGTTTCTCGATTGGCTCCAACGACCTGACACAGCTCACCCTTGGGCTTGATCGCGACTCGGGTATCGTGGCGCATCTGTTTGACGAGCGTAACGAAGCCGTCAAAAAACTTCTTTCCATGGCGATTCAGGCCTGTAGAGCTAAGGGTAAGTATGTCGGCATCTGCGGTCAGGGGCCGTCCGACCATCCTGACTTTGCCAAGTGGTTGATGGAGCAGGGGATTGATTCGATATCGCTGAACCCCGACGCGGTGCTCGAGACCTGGTTCATGTTGGCAGGTGAAACCATCGCAGACTGATCGTTAGTGAGGTAGTTAGCAGGCTAGATGAAACACGCCCAGCCATTGTGCTGGGCGCTTGGGTTTAATAGGCTACGCTTTTATTTCGGTCTGTATACATTGGCGGAGTCGGTCGTGATGCCCTCTAAAAGAATGCGGTGGTTACTACCCAGTCTCTTGATAGTGCCTTTATATGGTTGGGGCTTTGACTATGCAATGCCCTCCATCTCGCCGGAAAGTGAGTCTGGTTACGAAGAAAAACCTGGCTGGTCTGCCGATTCCTTCGCGGTGGCGGCTGCCAATCCGCTGGCCACCGATGCGGGCTACCAGATATTGAAGGCCGGCGGAAACGCGGTCGACGCGGTCATTGCCGTCCAGATGGTGCTGGGACTGGTGGAGCCACAATCGAGTGGCCTTGGCGGCGGGGCGTTCTTGCTTTATTACGATGGTGATGACGTACGCGCCTACGATGGGCGTGAGACCGCACCCGCCGCTGTGGATGGTGGGCTCTTCATGCAGGATGGCGAGCCGTTGGCGTTCATGGATGCCGTGGCAAGCGGCCGATCGGTCGGTGTGCCGGGAACGCTGCGGCTAATGGAAAAAGTCCATGCGGCTCACGGCAGTCTGCCCTGGGAAGACCTTTTTGTGCCTGCGATGACGCTGGCAGAAGAAGGCTTTGCCGTCAGTGAGCGGCTTCATTTGAGCCTTGCCAATGACGATGCCTTGCGCAATAACGAACGGGCGCGGGACTTCTATTATGACGCTGAAGGCGAGCCCATTGCAGTGGGTGAAACCCTCAAAAACCCGGCCCTTGCGGCGATACTAAAGCGTATCGCCGAGGAAGGCAGCGCCGCGTTTTACCAGGGTGACGTTGCTCAGGATATTGTCGATCAGGTGGTTCAGCATCCGGCCCGGCCCGGCGCGATGACGCTGGATGACCTGGAAAGTTATGACGCCATTATCCGCGACCCTATCTGCACACCCTGGCAGCAATGGGACGTATGCGGTTTCCCGCCTCCCTCATCCGGCCACATCACTATCATGCAGATCCTTGGCATGCTCGATCAGCAGCCACTGCTTGAAGCCCCTTTGGATGACGGTGTCACCAGCAGCGGCTGGTTGCACCAGTTTTTGGAAGCCTCCCGGTTAGCGTTCGCCGATCGTAATTACTATATAGCCGATCCGGATTTCGTTGAGGCCCCCGGTGGTGATTGGTCGACAATGCTGGCGCCGGACTATCTCGCCAAGCGCAGCGCGCTGATCGGTCAAGAGAGCATGGGGGATAACGCCGAACACGGTCGGCCCGGCGATATTGAAACAAGTTGGGCGGCGCAGCCGACCCAGCCTGAATATGGCACCAGCCATATCAGCATCGTGGATGCTGAAGGCCGATCGGTTGCCATGACCACGACCATTGAGCAGGCATTTGGCTCACGCATCATGAGTGATGGGGGGACCGACTTGCCGGGCGGCTTTCTGCTCAACAATGAGCTGACCGATTTTGCCTTCGAGCCAGAGCAGAACGGTGAACCGGTGGCCAATCGAGTTGAACCCGGCAAGCGCCCGCGTTCCAGTATGAGCCCCACGCTTATCTTCGATCATGACAGCGGCGAGCTGGTCGGTAGCCTTGGGTCGCCCGGTGGTGCAGCGATCATTCATTACACCGCGCGTACGCTGATGGCACTGCGTGACTGGGGGATGAACGCGCAAACGGCGTTGAACCTGCCCCACGCCGTCACCCTGGGCGACGATGTATGGGTTGAGAAAGGGCGTTTTCCTGATGCCACTATCGATGCTTTGAGAGAGCGAGGTCATGACATCAGCGAGCGCGAGCTGACCAGCGGCCTGCAGGCCATCATGCGCCTGGAAGATGGCACGCTGTTTGGCGGCGCTGATCCCCGCCGAGAAGGTGTGGTGATGGGCGATTAAGTTTAACGTCGCAGCCAATTGCGCAGTTTCACCAACATCAATGCCCCGTCGCTCAGTGAGCGACGGTCGTTCCGCAGAGCGACCAGTCGTTTTGGGTAGTCGGTAATGATCGCGTCCACGCCCAGATCGATGAGCGTGGACATTCGGTCCCGGCTGTTGACCGTCCAGGCATGCACTTCATAACCATAGAACCTCGCCAGCTTTATTTCCTGTGTGCTAATACGATTATGGCGAAGGCCCAGGGCGTCAAAGGCTCCGCGATCCAGCGTGCCCGGCAAAATTAGCTGAGCGATGAGCGTGACCTTGAGTTCTGGCGCTTGCTGTTTGATGAATGGCAGCAAGCCGGGGGACATGGTGGCCATACGCATGCTGTGCATGGCATTCGGGTAGCCGCACTGGACGTAGGCCGCGATTGGGCTATCAGCCGATGCCCAGCATTGATAGCGGGCATCGGTCTCTTTTTGCAGCTCTCTCAAGACGGCACCGCTAAGCGCCTGACCCTGGCCGGGCAGGGGCTTTATTTCGATCATCAAGTCGGCTCGCCCACGCACTAGCGCAAGCGCGTCGTCGAGTCCTGGAATGGACTCCCCCTCATACACATCGCCAAACCAGCTGCCAACGTCATAGCGCTCGAGTTCCTCGCGCGTCAAGTCCCCGAATTCCTGCTGGTCGCCTGTCAGGCGAGCCATATTGCGATCATGATAAAGCATGACCTCCTGGTCGGCTGTCAGGCGGACGTCGATTTCGATGGCGTCGGCGCCGTCCACGATCGCCTGATCCAATGCCGCCAGGGTATTTTCCGGCGCTGCCATTGAGCTGCCGCGATGGGCAATGATCGCCACATCATCGCGAATTTCGAAACTTGTCAGTATCCACCAGGCCTGAAGGCCTGCAAAGGCCAATACGCTGAGCTCCACGGCCCAGGCAAAGCGCCCCGGGTGGGCATCGTTAGGCGGCGCCGGGCGCGCTTCTCGATGGGCCAACTGAAGGTACAGGCAGGCCGACAAAAGAGCATTCACGGCAATGCCCAGAAAGGTAATCGCCAGCGTGATCAGCACATAGCCGGTCAAATAGCCCAGCATGGCCGGCACCAGGACAGCCGTATGCTCGGGTAACCACCACAATAGCGGCGTAAATAAATGATCAAACAAAAGGGTGGTCGCAATCGGCAGCGCGATAATTAGTACCAGAACCAATATGACGGCAATGCCAATCGAGCGATGCCAGCCTCGCGTGAGAACGACGCTGCGGCGAAGCGCCTGCCACGGCGAGTATTCATCCAGGGCGACCAGGGGGAGCGCCAGTAACCAGCGTAAATAAAGCCTGGCGGCCATGACCGTCCATAAAAGTAACAATGGGGTTGCGCTGGCGAGGAAGTACCACAAGACGGGGGGCTTGATGCGCTGAAGATAATAGGGATCGATACCGCTCAGCCATATGTCATACAGCCAGGTCAGGGCGAGCATGAAAGGGGCGAGCAATATCAAGTGGCTACCTACCTGCAAGACGACCAAGCCCGTCAGCGCAGGTAACCGCCGACTGCTTAGCCAGAGCGCTTCAAACGCAAGTCGATAGTGATTGTCACGCGGCCTTGAAGCTACCTGAAGCATGCCGGCCTGCTGCCAATAAATCACTACAAAGAACAGCCCGATACCGACCAGCATGCCCAATAGCCCCAGAGGGCTGAATACGAGCGAGACCAGGTCGTTATTGGTCACTACGCTACGCCGCAACTGGGCGAGCAGGGCACGCATGACCCAGGCGATGGCGGGTAATAGAAGGGCTGACGCGAGCAGGGTGAAAAATAAGTGAAACGCAATCAGCGGACGTAGATGATCGCGTAACGTGCGGGCAAGGGCATAGCCAAGCTGATTCAAAGGCTGCATGGACACAAAAAGATAATGAAAAGAGGCTTCAGGGTGGCAGTAAGCGCCACCCCAGGCAAGTCACACTTGATCAAGCGGAAGTTCGCGATCGGCGATCAGGATGCCGTTATTGTCAGCGTACAGCCAATTGCCCGACGTGATGGTGGCGCTTGCGAAGCTTATGGTGACATCGCGCTGTCCTTCACCACGTTTTTCGCTTTTACGCGGATGGCACCCAAGTGCCTGTACGCCCAGAGGCAGCGTAGCGAGGATGTCCACGTCGCGAACACAACCGTACATCACGACGCCAGCCCACCCATTCTCGACCGCTTGTTCGGCCAGCAGGTCGCCGAGCATGGCACATCGTGGGGAGCCTCCGGCATCGACGACAAGGATGGCCCCGTCGCCTGGTTCAGCGACGGCTTGCTTGACGAGAGAATTATCTTCAAAGCATTTGATGGTCCGGACGGGGCCGTAAAAGGCATCAACGCCGCCAAAGTTGGCAAAGGTGGGTTCCAGTACCTGAACGTCTGGAAAGGCATCGCATATATCGGGGGTAATGATTGTCGGCATGGCGAATCCTGTCATTGGTCTCTGGTAATCGTAAGAAAAAACGCCCCGCCCTGTAGAACAGTGGCGGGGCGTTCGTTCATCGGCTCAAAAGAGCGCAGTGCTCTTTTGCGATGTTGCGAGCATCGGCGATGGAGCGGTAGCGTTGAAGCTTACGCTTCTTGAGCCACCGGAATCACGTTTGAGGCAATCTTCTGATACTCCTCAATTTCGTGAAAGTTCATGTAACGATAGATCTCGCTTGCCATGGCGTCAAACTCTCCCATGTAACGGCGATACTCGTCGACCGTGGGCAGGCGACCCTCAACGGCGGCCACTGCCGCCAGCTCTGCTGACGCAAGATAGACGTTCGCGCCATCGCCAAGACGGTTGGGGAAGTTCCGCGTGGAGGTCGATACGACGGTACTTTTCGCAGCGACGCGCGCCTGATTACCCATGCACAGCGAGCAGCCGGGCATTTCCATGCGCGCACCGGCGCGACCATAGATGCCGTAGTAGCCTTCTTCGGTAAGCTGGTGCTGATCCATCTTGGTCGGAGGCGCTAACCACAGGCGGGTCTTGAGGCTGCCTGCGGGCTGTTTCTCGAGCAGCTTGCCGGCAGCGCGGAAATGACCGATGTTGGTCATGCACGAACCGATAAACACCTCGTCGATTTTCGTGCCGGCAACGTCAGAAAGTAGACGGGCATCGTCGGGGTCATTCGGTGCACAAAGTACCGGCTCTTTGATATCGTCGAGGTCGATTTCGATAACTTCGGCGTATTCGGCATCCTTGTCGGCACGCATCAATTTCGGATCGGCAAGCCAGGCTTCCATTCCTTCGATACGACGACTGATGGTGCGCTCATCGCCGTAGCCATTGGCGATCATCCACTTGAGCAAGGTGATGTTCGACTTGAGGTACTCGGTCACGCTCTCGTCGGAAAGCGTGATGGTACAGCCGGCTGCCGAACGCTCGGCAGAGGCGTCGGAAAGCTCGAAAGCTTGCTCGACGGTCAGGTCTTCAAGACCTTCGATTTCCAGGACACGGCCCGAGAAAGCGTTCTTCTTGCCGGATTTTTCCACCGTCAGTAGCCCCTGCTTGATGGCATACAGCGGAATAGCGTGAACCAGATCGCGCAAGGTGACGCCAGGCTGGCGCTTGCCTTTAAAGCGCACGAGCACGGATTCCGGCATGTCCAGCGGCATGACGCCCGTGGCGGCGGCAAACGCGACCAGCCCTGAGCCTGCCGGGAAGGAAATGCCCAGCGGGAAACGGGTATGCGAATCACCGCCTGTGCCGACCGTGTCCGGCAGCAGCATGCGGTTGAGCCAGCTGTGAATAATGCCGTCGCCGGGGCGCAGCGAAACGCCGCCGCGGTTCATGATGAAGTCGGGCAGGGTATGGTGGGTATCCACGTCGACCGGCTTCGGGTAAGCGGCGGTATGGCAGAACGACTGCATGACCAGATCGGCCTGAAAGCCCAGGCACGCCAAGTCTTTTAGTTCATCGCGGGTCATGGGGCCGGTCGTGTCCTGAGATCCCACCGTGGTCATCTTGGGCTCGCAGTACATGCCAGCGCGAACGCCGTCCATGCCGCAGGCCTTGCCGACCATTTTCTGGGCCAGGGTAAAGCCTTTACCTGTGTCGTTGGGTTGTTCGGGCAGGCGGAATACATCTGAAGGTGCAAGACCCAGGGATTCCCGGGCTTTGCCGGTCAAACCCCGACCGATGATCAGCGGGATACGCCCACCTGCACGGACTTCGTCGAGAATCAACTGTGTCTTGAGCTCGAAGGTTGTCAGTACGTCGTCAGTCCCATGCTTGCAGACCTTGCCTTCATAGGGGTAGACATCGATGACGTCACCCATGGATAGCTTTTCAACATCCATTTCTACCGGCAGGGCGCCAGAATCTTCCATGGTGTTGAAGAAGATGGGAGCAATTTTGCTGCCAAAACAGAACCCGCCTGCGCGCTTGTTGGGCACATGAGGGATGTCATCGCCGAAGAACCACAGTACTGAGTTGGTGGCTGATTTGCGCGAAGACCCGGTGCCGACGACATCACCCACGTAAGCGACAGGGAAGCCTTTGGCTTTTACATCTTCGATCTGCTTTAGGGGACCGGTCTTGCCCGGCTCCACGGGATCGATGCCATCACGCTCGTTCTTGAGCATGGCATTGGCATGCAAGGGAATATCCGGACGCGACCAGGCATCCGGTGCCGGCGACAGGTCGTCGGTGTTGGTCTCGCCAGGTACCTTGAAGACGCTCAGTGTGATCTTTTCTTCAAGCGCCGGCTTGGAGAGGAACCACTCGGCGTCGGCCCATGACTGGATAACGTCCTTGGCGACACTATTACCTGCCTTGGCACGTTGCTCAACGTCATGGAAGGCATCGAACATCAGTAAGGTATGCTTAAGCTGTTCGCCGACTTCACGGGCTAGCTCTTCGTTGTCGAGCAGCTCGACCAGCGACACGATGTTATAGCCGCCCTGCATGGTGCCTAGCAGTTTGACGGCATGTACTTTATCGATGAGGGGCGATGTCGCTTCGCCTTTGGCGATGGCCGTTAAGAAACCGGCTTTTACGTAAGCCGCTTCGTCAACACCCGGGGGAACGCGGTTGGTAATCAGGTCGAGAATAAATTCTTCTTCGCCAGCCGGGGGCGTTTTCAGCAGCTCGATTAGAGCGGCGGTTTGCTCGGCATTCAGGGGCTTGGCGGGGATGCCCTCTGCAGCGCGTTCCTCGACATGTTGGCGGTAAGCTTCAAGCACGTTTGGGGCCCTCTCATCTGCTTTAATGGTGGCGACGGCACGTGGGCTATGCGCTTCACGATGCCATCGGACACCGACATACGCTTGACAAACAGCGTTGGTTGGATGCCAGTAATTCTACGTGAAACTGTCGACAATGTTAAGGTGAGTCCGCTGCCATGGCGTTGTACTTTGTGATGATGAGCCTGTTCAAAAGTGTGAAACACGCTGGGACCAAACGTTCTGACATGCTTTACTAGCAAAAAAGCACTCGCTATCGACAGAGGTTTCATAAAGTGTGATTCTCGTAACGCCGCGTTACCTCGCCTGGGCTGATAGCCTGCCTCAGGCTGAGCAGTTGGCCGTGATGGCATATTCGAATTACCCAAGGCGTTATGATTGTTGTACAATTATGTGATAACTATTTAGTGATGGTGTTATGTCGATACAAGTAATTCCTGACAAAGCGGGTCATTCGATCGATGCGAACGACTTGTTGCCTGACAGCTTGAATGACTTTCTGGGATGTACAACACCAGATGCCTGGCTGACCTGGGCCCTGGAGAATCCCGAAATTCTTCTGATTGACCACGCTCAGTGTGAGAAGAAGGCTGCCTCCACGGCGATGAGCCTGTTGTATCGCTATGTGGATCAACCGCTGCTACTGAGCAAGATGTCGCAACTTGCCCGTGAAGAACTGCTGCATTTTGAGCAGGTCGTGACCCTTATGGAAAGCCGGGGGGTAACGTATCGGCACTTGACCGCTTCACGCTATGCGGAAGGGTTGCGCCGACATGTCCGTCCTCAGGACCCTGAGCGGTTGATAGATGTGCTGATTATTGGCGCCCTCATCGAGGCCAGAAGCTGCGAACGCTTTGCTTGCTTGATTCCTTACCTTGATGAAGAACTGGCGAAATTCTACCGCACCCTTGTCAAGTCTGAAGGCCGACATTTCGAAGATTATCTTTTGCTTGCCCGGCAGCAAACCGACCACTTGATCGACGAGCGGATCGCGTTCTTTGTTGCTCTTGAAGCAGAGCTGATCAGTTCGCCGGATACAGCTTTTCGTTTTCATAGCGGCGTGCCAGCGTAAGATGCCGTTCGTCCAGACAGGATGTTTACCATGCGCGATGCTCAAAAGTATGACCAACTGACCCTGTTCGGTCATTTTGCCCTGTCTCAGGGTGATGATGTGCTGACGCACTTTAGCTACGATAAAGTGAAAGCGTTGCTTGTCTACTTGCTGCTGCATCGACAACCTGTCAACCGCGCTGCGCTGGCAGAGCTGCTTTGGCCAGATCAGGGCCTTTCATCAGGCCGCACCAACCTTCGACACGCGCTGCATTGCCTACGTCAATCATTGGGCGAAGATGCAGAACAAGTGCTCAATGTGTCGCGCCAGACCATTGCCTTTCAGCTGCCGCCCAATTGGCAGGTCGATCTGCATGAGCTGCAAACGCTACTTGAAGGGCCGCGGGATCTTGCCACCCTGGACGAGGTGCTGTCTTGCTACCAGGGCGATTTGATCGAGGAATTGCAGCTCGCCAACTGTAGTGAGTTCCAACGCTGGCTGGTGCAGGCGCGCAACGAATGGCGTCAGCGGGTTATCCGTTTTGCTGAACAGGTGCTCGATAATCATCAGGAAGTACCTGACGGCCTTCTGGAAACGCTGGTCAGCCGGTTTTCCGGTTACGGTCCTTTTCATGAACGGTTGGTTAAACAGCTTGCCGAACAAAAGCAGATGGCGGCAGCTCACGAGCAATACAACAGCTATTTGCAGCTGCTTGCCCTGTCAGGCCAGCAGCCCGAGCCTAGCTTTTTACAGCTGGCGAGCTATTGGTCCGATGGTCACCATGACGCCCGCGTCATGTCTCCCCAAGGCGCCTTTTCGCGAGCGCTTGCTACCGACAGCCAGCCTTTGCGCGAAGATGAAATTGAGCTTCGTCAACTCTCGGTAATGGCCATTCGATTGCGCCTCCAGGGGGACTGGCAGGATCGCGCCGCGACGCGTAACTGCCTTGCACTTCAACTGGAGTTGCTGCGGTGGCTTGAGCAGCAATGCCATCATTTGGGTGGTTTCTGGTTGCCTGGCGCTACTGGCGGCCTGGGGCTTGCCTGTTTTGGTACCCATGGCCCTGCCCATCAGTTGGCTGAACTGGTCGCGCTTTATGAGCATTGCCGTCAGACGCTCCCTCAAGAGTCGGCCAGGCACTGGACGGGTGAAGGTGAGCCGCCACAGTTTGAGTTGGCAGCAGGGCTGCACAGCGGGCGTGTCGTTTATTTGCCTGAACGCCAACTGGCTGACCCGTTGGGCCAGGTGACGCAAATATCCCTCGAGTTGATGAGCGCGGCAGAAGGCAGCGAACTGGTCATCTCGCAGGAGTCGAGCCAGCACATGCCACCGGCGCTCGACCTTCAGCCCCGGCTGGTCTCGCGAGTAATGTCGAGCGATGGTCGTGTGCGCCAACGCGCGTTGGTGCTGGGCCAGAATGAAGGTGGTCCTGATGCACTGCCGCCGAGCCTGGTAGGGCGCGAAACCTCGTTAAGAACGCTGAGGGATGCCCTTGCCCGAGCCGGTATCGGGCTTCGCCAAAGTGTGCTGGTACGTGGTGCGTCGGGCATGGGTAAATCGGCCTTGATGGTAGGTTTTCGTCAGCTTGAGATCAGTCGCGACGCTGCTATTTGCTGGCAGCCCACCACGCGACTTTCGGTGCTGGAGCCCTATGGCGTCGCCCGCACGCTTCTATCATGGTACCTGGGAGGGGCGCCGGATCAGGATGCACTGTGCGCTCTGCAAGCCGACCTGGCTTTCAATGCGTTAAGCGATGAGCAGCAATGTCTGCTCGAAGAAGCCCTCGGCGTGCGTAGCGTGCAGGAAGTGTCACAGCTGACGCAAAACGGTGAAGCGGTTGAACTGGTGGTAATGCTGTTACACCGCTTGATCGAACGTCAGTCGGCGACCCATACGCTCGTTCTGATGGTGGATGACCTGCAGTGGCTCGACGAACCATCGTTCAAGGTACTGTCAGGCCTTCAGGCGCGGTTGCCCATCAATACGGCCTTTATGCTGGTGGCCAGTCACCATGGTCGTGAACCTCTGCCCGTCAAGCTGCACTGGGATCAGCAAATCACGCTGGGCCGGCTGGATGGACTGGAGTCCTCGCGACTGTTATCGCAACTCTCGCGTCGTTATCGTATTCACCTAAGCCCGCGATTGCGTAATCAGATTATCGAGCGCTGCGACGGTGTTCCACTGTATTTGCAGGAAATTTGCCGACGCCTGGACATGGATCGCCGAGAAGGGCGAAGCGTTCAGTTTGACGAGTTGCCCAAGGGGTTGCTTGGGCTGTTGGCCAGCCGAATCGACCAGTTGGAAGCGGATCGTGAAATTGCCCATATTGCCGCGGTGCTGGGAAAACGGTTCCGGCTTGACTTCCTCAGCGAGTGCAGTGGCTATGACACAGCGCGTCTGCAGCAGGCGCTGGATCATATGCGCCAGCTCGAAATCATTGAGCCGGTGGACAACGGCTCAAGCGAACATGAATTCCAGTTCAGCCACCAGCTGCTTCAGGAAGCGGCCTACCTTTCCTGCCCCCGCGATGTCCGCGTCACGCTTCACCAGCAGGTGGTTAGCCTTATAGAAGAGCGCTTCCCGATGTGGATCAGCCGCCACCCTGGTGACTTTGCCACCCACCTCCGGCGAAGCGGGCACTACGCACGCGGCGCACGTTATTTTGAGCTTGCTGCCCGGGAGGCACTAAAAGTAAGTGCCAATCGTACCGCCTTACGCATGGCGGATTTTGGCCTGGCTAGCCTGCGCCACGTAGAGCATGAGATAGAGCGCGAGGTGAGTCTGTTAACGGTGCGGGGGCAGGCTGCTTTTGCGCTTGAAGGCCATGGTTCTCCCACCGCCCACGAAAGTTTCGTTCGTGCCCGTGAATTATTGCGCCACTCAGGTGCGGATGCGCTGGAAGATCCTGAAGACCTGGAACAAATCTTTCTGGTCAAATGGGGGCTCTGGGTAGGGCGCAGCCAGCGCTACGCCCACGCCGATGCCTTCGCGTTGGCATCTACCCTGGCTGATATAGCTGCTCGGCTCGAGGACCCTCGTTACCAGCGGCTGGCTGACTATGCGCGTGCGCACTGTGAATACTGGGCGGGGCGTGTGCAGCAGGCCAACGACCATCTGAATGAAATCGACCCGCTCAACTCACCGATGATGATCGAATGGCTGCCGTTCTCTGACCATCCACAGGTGACTGCGGCGTGCTTCCAGGGTTGGGCGCTATGCCTTTGTGGTGATTACCAGCGTGCTGAAAGACAGGTTTCCGCGGCGATACGGCTGGCGGAGAAGCTGGGTCACCCCGGTACGCTTGCCATGGCGCTATTGTTTGCCGCCTCACTCTATCGCCAGCTTGGCCATGTGCATTTAGCAGCGCGTCATGCGGAAAAAGCAGCGGCAATGACCGCTACGCCGGATTTACAGTTATGGCAAATTACTGCCCAGGGAATTCTCGGCTGGCAGCGCGCGCTGGCGGGCGATCACGGAGGGCTGACTCAACTGCGCGATAGCCTGGATCAAATGGCAGAGCTTAATGGGCGTGATCGCTTCAAACGTCCTGTGCTTTGGTACTCGGATGCCTGTATCGCCCTGGGAGAACTGAGTGCCGCAGAAGATTACCTGGATCAGTGCCTGGTGATTGCCAAGGAGAGGTCCACGCTGTTTCTACCTGAGCTTGCCACCCAACTTGCCCGGGTTCGTATCATGCTCGATCACCCTGCCAATGAAGTGCGCGCCTTGGCCGAGATGGCGATTTCACAGGCGCGGGAGCACGGTAATCGCCATCAGGAGTTGGCAGCATTGGAGTTATGGTTGACGCGGATCGCCCCCGACGACGAAGCGGCGCGGGATGCCTTCCATCGTCTGTTAAGCGACGTTAGCCATAGTGACGCGCCGGTTCTGGTCCGTTGGGTAAGCCTGGTGGATCATCGTCTGGCATACCCCGAGCGACTGGAGAGTTAGCAGCCTGCCGGACTTAACACTGATCTACTGCGAATCCGTGCTTCTCGCGACGATCGGCCAAGCCCGACAGGCTGCTAGGTGTTATCTTCCAGCCATGTCAGGGTGATCAGTGCTTCTTCCCGCTGCCGTCCGCAGACGGCAGTGTCAAATTGAAACTGCTCGCATACGGCAGGTCGGCGGGGATCCCCGAACAGGCGGCATAAATTGTTCTCGTCCAGTTGGGCGCAGCGCACGCCTGCCGGTTTGCCTTCAGGCATGCCTGGAATGGCTGAACTGATCGACGGCGCAATACAGCATGCCCCACAGCCTGCCCGGCACCCATCACTCATGGGGTTGCCTTTGCCATCGCGCCTTTATTAACTCCCTCAAACGCATGTACCGTTGTGGTTTCAAGGGTTTGGGCGGCGAGCTGTTCGGCTAACCAACGAGCGATGTTTTCCACCGTGGTGGGAGTTGCCAGGACAGCGCAGCGTTCACCGGGCAGTGTGAGGCTGAAGGTTCCCTGATCTGCTTGATAGCGGCACGTCAGTGTCTGCTTATCGAGCGCGATAATGTCATTTTCTTCTACCAGATAGCGATTATCGAGCCAGGCCGCCCACTGTTGTTCAAGTTCATGCTGACGGGTTCCCCGTTGCCAGATATGCAGGCGTGAGCGATGGCCATGGGCGATTCGCTGGCAGTTGCCATTATGCAGCTTCAGGCCATGACTGTACCCATAGGCCGCACCTTCAATGGCTTCATCGCTGAGGCTTAGCTGAATCCGTGTGACGTTTTCCGGTCGCTGATCAGTGAGTGTCTGGCTTAAATTGGCGGCGACTGTGTCGCGCTCAATGGTGGCAACGGGAAGCAGGGTAAAAGCTTGTTTCGGCCCTTTTACTTCCATGGCATAAGGCGTTGTGGTGCGCACACACAAGCCTTCCTCGCAGGGGCTGACCGTGATCCCGGAAGCTTCGATAGGAACCAGAAGCGTATGGTCCAGGCCGCTATCGAGGTGCTGCTTGATCCATGGCTTGACCTCGCCAAAATCGAGCAGCATGCCGTCTTTGCCAAGCTCGCCTTCAAGCACCGCGTCTACTTGCCAACTGACGCCCTTGAGGCCCTCTTCAGGGCACCACAGCGACGCATCGATATGGGTGAGTTGATTAACAAATAAAGACATCAGTCAAAGCCTGCGATTTTGTGCGTCTGAAGCGATAAACGCCATTGCGGGTTGGCCAAACAATAGGCGGTGGTGCGCGCGACAGTGTCGTCGTTGGCGTCTAAGGGGGAAAGGTCCATCGGCTGAAGAAAAAAGTGTCGGAAGTCGAGCTGTGCAAATGCCTCGGGCGGTGCTTCGGTCTGGGGATAGACCAACTTGAGTTCGTCGCCCTGATCAATGACCAGCGGGTTCTTGCCCTTGGGACTCACGCACAGCCAGTCAATGCCGGCGGGAGGCGTGAGTGTACCATTGGTTTCAACCGCTACTTCAAAACCCACGCTGTGTAGAGTGGCAATCAGTGCCGGGTCAAGCTGCAGCAGCGGCTCGCCACCCGTAAACACCACGTAAGGGACGGCAGTACCTGCGTCACTGGGCCACAGTGCGCTGATGTGCTCGGCTAGGGCGGCAGGCGTTGCAAAGCGGCCTCCGCCCTGGCCATCGGTGCCGACAAAATCGGTATCGCAGAAGGTACACCGGGCTGTGGCTCGGTCCCGTTCGCGACCGCTCCATAGGTTGCAGCCGCTGAAACGACAAAAGACGCTGGCCCGGCCGGCCTGAGCCCCTTCGCCTTGCAGCGTGTAGAAGGCTTCTTTCACCTGATACATCAGCGTACCTCCGGGTGTGGGGCATAGGGGTGTGGGGCATAGGGGAGTGGGTCGGTCACGCCATTTGCTGCAAACGCGGCCAATCGTTCGCGACAGCTTCCGCAGCGCCCACAGGCCAGCTCGCCTCCTTCATAGCAGGTCCAGGTGTATCGGTAGTCGAGCCCCATGGCCAGGCCTTGCTGAAGAATGTCGGCTTTGCTGGCATGCAGGTAGGGAGCATGGACCTTTACAGGGGAGAAATTGGCAATTCGTGCGACCTGATCCATGGCCTCCACAAAAGCCGGACGACAGTCGGGATAAAGGACGTGGTCACCGCCATGGGCACCGTAGTCAACCCGTTCTGCGCCGATGTTGACGGCGTTCGCAATGGCCAAGGATAACAATATCATGTTGCGGTTAGGGACGACGGTCGCCGCCATGTTGTCGGCGTCGTAATCACCTTGCGGCATTACCTGGTCGGTGTTGGTCAATGCTGAGTTATCAATCAGCGAATGAATCGCCCGGATATCCACGACCTGATGGGGAATACTCAGGTGTTGGCATACCTGGCGGGCAGCATCGAGTTCACGGGCGTGGCGCTGGCCGTAATGAAATGACAGCGCATGAACGTGATAACCTTCATTTAGCGCCCGGTGGAGAAGGGTGAACGAATCCATGCCGCCGGAATAAATTACCACGGCGGTGGCCCCATGCGGGGTTTGGGAAGTTGACATGATAAGCACTCTTATGCCGGAGAATTTATTGATCGTAGCGTGAAAAAAGCCGCTACTGCGTTCCGGGGTCCGGTCCGGAAGGTCGCAAGTGTACGCAATTGAGGTGTTTCTGGCTAGCGCAAGCATGCTCACAACATGGGCTGAAAGTGCTACGCTAGGGGCTTCATTCAAGGGGTTTTATATGGCCACTATCGAACACAGCGCCATCGTCAGGGCAGCGCCCGAACGGGTATTCGCGCTGTTAAGGCGCGTTGAGGACTTTGCCGATTATTCGGACCTGATCAGCGATATCGAACCGCTTGGCGACGAACGCTATCGGTGGCATGTTCGCGCACTCAGCATGGACTGGACATTTGACGTAGTGATTACCGAGGTTAAATCGCCGGATGTGCTCGCCTGGGAGTCGGTCAATGGGGTCAAAAACCAGGGACGCTATCATTTGCGTGAGGTGCCGGAAGGCACAGAAGTGGCGCTGACGTTGAGCTATGAAATAGGTAACCGCTTCATGGCAAAAGCCGTGAACAAGGCGGCAACGCCACTGGTGGGCAAAGTGAGTCGGCAAATTCTCGAGCGGGTAGAAGCGCGTTTGCAGGCATGAGTGTCATAGGGATTGAGTAGCGCCATTTGCCGGTGCTATGCAGGACGCTCAGGGATGCCCTGCATTGACAGGCTGATTTACGCTGGTTTGTGCATGGAGGCATCGAGATGGTCGACGACTTCCGCCCAATCGGCATCTTCCTCGACGGCTTCCTTGAGGAACTCTGCCTGCCCTTCATTCCAGCAGGGCGCGTCGGCCAGCGGCATTGTATCGGGAAGGGGCGCGTGGCGTTGAATAAATCGCTCAATCGAGGCCGCATCCGATGCAAGGCCCAACTGTTCGAACAGCTCGCTAAAATAATGAACCGGCTTTTCCATAAACGTTATTCCTGTTAATCGCTGGGTGTGGTTTCACTTTCACTCTAGCGTTAAACGCAGTGATTGCCAGGCGCATATTTAACGCTCTCTGGTTAACGTTCGCCAACCAGAGAGCTCAGGAAGCGATGACGCCGATCCTCTTCCGGTATCGGCTGGGCTAGCAAATGCACAAGCTTGCCAAAAACGGCTTCAGGCGTCATGTCGTCGCCGGATAACACGCCAGCGTCGAGAAGCCCTTTGCCGGCAGCGTACGCTCCCAGCTGCACACTGCCTTGAGGGCACTGACTGATGGCGACGAGCATTTTGCCTTCGCCGGTAGCCTTGGCAAGGGTGGCTAGAAGCGATGGGTCATCGGGCAGATTGCCTGCACCCCAGAGCTGAAGGATGCCTCCTTTAACGCGCGGATCGCCCAACCAGGACGCGAGCTGCCAGGCTGTGATGCCCGGCCAGAGTACTAATCGAACAATGGCACCATTGCTTACAGAGGTGTAATCGGGCAGCTCGAACCGCGGGGCGCCACGTTGCTGATCAGCCAAACCACGGCCGGGGTAATGGACAACATGGTCTCCTATACGCTCGCCGAGTAGCGGATAGTTTGGGCTGGTAAACGCATCCACGGCTTCACTGTGTTGCTTGGTGGCGCGAACTCCGCGAAGTAACTGTCCGTGGAAGTAAATCGCCACTTCTTTCACGTGAGGTTGTTCAGCACAGCGTAGCGCCCAATATAAGTTTTGTAGGGCATCGCTGCCGGGCGCTTCAAGCGGTTGCATGGAGCCGGTGAGAATGACCGGTCGGTCGATCCCTTGCAATTGATAGGCGAGACTGGCTGCTGTCCAACTTAGTGTATCGGTGCCGTGAATGACCACAAACCCCTGATAATCTCTCTGACGCTCGGCGATATCATGGGCAAGCTGTGACCAGTTTTTAGGCGTGGCGGAGCTCGAGTCGATCAACTGCGGATAACTTAACACCTCAAAACTTGGCAAGGCCTGCTGCTGAAGAAGGGGCAGTTGGCGAAACGCTGTTGCCAGCCGTGCTTCAATATTGCCCGACGGGGTTAACCCTTGGTCGCCTGAGCACATGCCGAGAGTGCCGCCAGTATAAATAATCAGCAGGCGAGGGTGGGCCATCAGGGTGTCTCCTTATGTAAGCGACCTTTGTGTACGACAAGCTGCCCGGAGCTATCGTCGAGGCAGCGTTGGCGCCCGGCAAGCATCGCAAAGCCGCTGCACACTAGTAGCAGAGCAATCAGCAACCAGGCGATTTGGGCAACGCTGGCACCGTGTTGCAGCAATAAGCCCACCCCGAATGGGCCAAGTGCGGCGATGGTATAGCCGCCGCCTTGTACCAGCCCGGACAGCTGGCCGGAGAGTTGGGCATTTGCCGTGCGCAATACCAGCAGGCTGAGTGCCAGGCTGAAGCTTCCTCCCTGGCCCAAACCGAGAAGCACGGCGCCGGGCCATTGCCACGATAATGGGGCAATCAGCAACATCGATAGTCCGGAGGCGGTGCACAGCAAGACGCTGAGCAATGCCGGGCGCTGATCACGTCCCAGGCGTGCAAGCCAAGGGGCACTGAGTGCTGAGGCAAGCTGGCAAAGAATGGAAATGGCCATGGTCCACCCGGCGGAGGCTTCATCATATCCTCGATATACTAACAGTGTAGGCAGCCATCCAAAGACGATGTAGGCCATCGATGACTGAATGCCCATGAAGAGCATGACGAACCAGGTGAGCGGTTGACCGAGAAGCTTGAGTGCACCGGCTTGCGGGAGTGAGGCAAGTGAGGAGGTGGTTGGCGTTCTGGGCATGTAAATGACCCATAAAACCAGCGCTGCCAGGGCAAGTAGCGCCCAGCTCATCAAACTGGCTTGCCAACTGCCAAGATAGTGGGTTAGAGGCACGCTTAACCCTGCGCCGAGTGCACCGCCCAGGCACAGCGCCATGGTATAGAGGCCGGTGAGGAGATCAGCACTTTGGGGCAACTGGCGTTTGACCAATGCGGGAAGCAGGGTGCCCGCCAGCCCTATGGCCGCACCGGCAAGCGCTGATCCCAGAAAAAGAACACCGGGGAAGGGCAAACCACGTATTATCAGGCCCGTCATAAGGAGGCCCAGGGCAGTACTCAACGCGCGCTCGCTTCCGATACGCTGGGCAAGCATCGGGGCGAGCGGTGCGGCAAGCCCCAGAAAAAGTACAGGCAGCGTGGTCAGTACGCCCGCCGAGGCCGCCGATAGTCCAGCGACCTCCTGTAGCCGGTTGAGTAATGGCGCGACCGATGACATCGCAGGGCGAAGGTTAAGCCCTACGATGACCATGAGTGCAATAAATACGGAGTGGCGTGCCCTCATAAATACGTCTTATTTCAGATAGGGGCGTAAGTCTCCGCGGACGGCATCCAGTAGCGTGATGAAGTGGTAATCCTCGGGCGTATCCAGGCAATCGACTCTTACACTGGTACGCATGCCTTTATCTACCTGCACCTGTTCGAAAATTTCCAGGGTCAACTTGCGGGCTGGTTTATCGCCGGGTGCCAGGGTGCCATCTTCAAGCGTAAAGGTTTCGACAAGCGTGACTCTTACCCGCGTGCTGTTGCCTTCGCTGAGCACCCGGCGAACGAACAGCCAGCCTTCGCAGGGCAGTGCATGTTGATCATTCCGCTTGCGTAAAAACAGGGTGCGGTAGCAGGCGCCTTCCTTTGAGGCTTTTTCCGCCATGCTGCGATACGCTTCGACGACTTGTGTCGACGACGCTCTGGCATCTTCCAGGCGTTGCACAACGCCTAAATGCTCTCGGCTTAATTGGTCTTGCCGCTGAAATGTTTGCCACTGACGGTATTGTTCAATGAGTTGGGACGACGCCATGATCACTCCGTGAAAACAGGTGCTTGATGAATAGCCTGATAGTAACGCTACCATCACATGTTCAGATAAGCCTGACTAGCGGCGAGCACGCCGCTTGGGCGCTGCATCGCGGTCACTATGTTGGCTGGGTTTGCGTTGACTGCGCGCATTGCGCGGTTGCCGACGGCCATTTTCGATAGGCTGTGGGGTGGCATTCGGGTCCGGTTCATAGCCGGGCTCGATGTGTTTGGTCAGGGTCTGTTTTATCAGCCGTTCAATACCGCGTAACAGCGCATGCTCATCGACGCAGACCAGTGAAATCGCCTCGCCATCACTGCCAGCCCGGCCAGTGCGCCCGATACGGTGCACATAATCTTCCGCCACATTGGGTAGTTCAAAGTTGACTACATGGGGAAGCTCGTTGATATCCAGACCGCGTGCGGCAATATCAGTGGCAACCAATACCTGCAGGTCACCGCTTTTGAACGCCCCGAGCGCACGTGTTCGAGCCCCCTGGCTCTTGTTGCCATGAATGGCCATGGCCGGGATATCCTGCTTGGATAACTGTTCTGCCAGGCGGTTGGCGCCGTGCTTGGTGCGCGTGAAAACCAGCACTTGATACCATTGGTGTTGCTTGATGAGGTGCGCCAGCAGCTCGCGTTTTTTCTCACGATCCACCTGGTATACCGACTGGGCGATTTTGTCTGCCGTGGTATTGCGCGGGGCGACATCGATAAACGCAGGGTCGTTCAAAAACTGTTGCGCCAGGGTTTGAATTTCGTTCGAAAAAGTGGCGGAAAACAGTAGATTCTGACGCTTGCTCGGGACCAGTTTCAAAAGGCGTTTAATGTCGTGGATAAACCCCATGTCGAGCATGCGGTCGGCTTCATCCAGAACGACAATTTCAACGCTGGAAAGGTCAACATGTCCCTGCTGTTGCAAGTCGAGCAAACGCCCCGGCGTCGCCACCAGGATATCCAGGCCGCGTTTCAATGCGTCGACCTGGGGCTGCTGGCCGACACCGCCAAAAATAATATGCGAACGCAGAGAGAGATGTTGTCCGTACGTGGTAACACTCTCACCTACCTGGGCGGCCAGTTCGCGGGTTGGGGTTAACACCAGCGCACGCACCTGGCGTTTGGTGGCGGGTTTGCCTGCCGATAAACGCTGCAGCATGGGGAGTGTAAAACCGGCGGTTTTACCCGTTCCCGTTTGAGCACTGGCGAGCAAATCGCGGCCTTGTAACACGACGGGAATCGCTTGACGTTGAATGGGGGTCGGCTCGCGATATCCCTGGTCGGTGACAGCGCGCAGCAGGTCGGCGTCGAGGCCGAGATCAGAAAAGTTCATGCGTTCTCCCAGCGGCTGTTTACGCATGCGCATGGCATCGTTGAACAACGCACTGTTGAATGATTGGAAATGAATAACCGTAATGAATTGAAGATAACAAGGGCCGGTCACTTATGAATTGACGATTGGCGTCTTTTAGCGACATACCAGGAAGCGCATTCATGGCCGGTGACAAGATTCACTCATAACGAACGATCAATTAAGTGATCACTATATCATGTCAGAAACATTCAGTCTGGTATCTTGGCTTGATACGCATTGTGCAGCGATGTGACACGAGCAAGTGATGCAGGTGGCAGGTCAAGCGTTTCAAGAGTATGAAAAGGGAGGGCGAATAGCTGTTCGGGAGTGAATATGCCACGCGCAAACAGCTGGTTGGTCGTCGCAGGGCCAATACCGTCCAACGCCATCAAGCGGTTACCAAATAACGCAGCCCGCTCCGCGAGCTTGAGTGATGTGTCGGCGTCGGTGGGTAGCTGACGATAATACGCATCAGCTGAGGCGGCAATAAATTGTTCTGTTCGAGCCAGAGCGGCCAGGGTAGCACCAGAGGGGGTGGCAGCGGTCAGTGTTTGCCGTACGCTTGTATAAAGTGTCATGGCGCTAATCAGCAATGCCTCGCTGGCATGCTCGTGGAGGAGCTTTTCGGCTGTATGATTGAGTCTGTGAACGGCCTCGAGGGCACTTTCTGCGTACTGGGCTGTGTCCGTCATTGCCGTGTAACTCCGTTTAATCACTGGGTCGTACATCCAACGTTGCCTGGGCAATCTGCTCGCTGACTTTGTCCCAGCTTTTACCCAAGGCACGTACAAGAGCGGGGTAGCCGTCTTCTTCGAGCGGGGTGTCGGCATCGAAGGTTTCCATTGCCAGCACATCGCCCTGCTGATTGAGCAGTTGCCACTGACCACTGGCGATGGCGCGACCATCCTGGCGCCCCTGGAACTGGTCTACTTCCAATCGTAGCGTGATTGCCTGGTCGTCGCTAGCGGCGTCGCGCACTACCCGCCATGTGGGCAGCGCCTTTGAGAGACGGGCTCGCATTCCGTGTTCCAGTTGACGGCCAATGGCTTCTGCCCACTGATGGGTGTTTGCTTCCCGCAGGGTAATATCATCGGTTTGCATGACAATACCCTCGACATCCAGATAGTGCGGGAGACGAGGCGATGTCACCTGAAGCGTGCCGTCGGGGGAGGCTGGCGGGCTCGCTAGTTGCCCGCCCGGCAATATGTAGCGGGTGGAAGGCGTTGATTGGCTGGCGCAGGCACTCAGCAGCAACGGCACCAATAACATCACCACCAGTTTTCCGAATGAATGTCGCATTGTGTATCCTTACTCGCGTGGTGCGCGAGGTATCGGGTCTTCGGTTTCGACACTCTCGAACAGCAGTGCGCGTGGGTTCTCGCTTAGTGTACGAGTCAGCGGCTGGACATCGCGAATGACGCGGTCGAGCCGTTCGACCGTTGACATCAACTCCTGGTAGGCGGCCGATTCCGGAGACAAGCCTTCCAGCGTGTTCTGCAGCTCTTCGAGCGTACGGTTTACGTTAGTGCCGATAGACTGGGTGTCAGGGTCGTTAAGTAGCTGATTCAAGGATGCGCTAACGCCGCGAACTTCCTCAAGTACAGATTCAGATGCTTGTAGATTTTGATCAAGCCCCGTTAATAACGGCTCGATTTCCAAGCCATTCAGCTTTTCCAGTAAGTCGGTCACCTGCGCCTGAATTTGCGCAAAGCCACCTGAGGTCGTGGGGAATACTGTGTGCCCTGAGAAAGATTCCGGCACATAGTGAGCGGCCAGTTCCTCGCGGAAGTTCAAATCGACAAACATTGCCCCTGTCAGCAGGTTTCCACTTTTGAGGGAGGCGCGTAAGCCTAGGGTGAACATTCGCTTGAAGCGAGCATCCCACTCATCAAGATCCACGTCGGCATTCTCGATGCCGAGTCGCTGGGGCTCGATGCGAATCAGCAACGGGATGGCAAACTGTTCCCGTGAATCCGGCTGAGGAGCTGTGAAATTCCAGGGTACGGCGGCAACGGTGCCAAGCCGAACGCCCCGAAACTCCACAGGTGCCCCCTTGGAAAGTCCGCGAACAGTATCGTCGACAAGGAGTACGTATTCCAGATAACGGTTAAAGGTACCCTGGCGAGCACTATCTTCATCGGTGTAAAGCTCGAAGCGGGTATTGTTGTCTACGGGCTGTCCCATCGGCAGGTCTTCAGGGACGCCAAAGGTGACGCCCCCGCCCAGCAATGTTTCGATGGAGTCAACGTTGACACGAACGCCGTCGGCATCGAGTCGAAAATCAATGCCGCTGGCACTCCAGAAGCGCGTACTTTCTGTAACGAGCTGATCATACGGCTCTTCAATAAATACCTGATGATGCATGGTACGTGACTCGGCATCAAAGCGGGTTTCCTCAATACGGCCGACAGTGAAGCCCTGATAGGATACCGGGTCGCCCACGCGCAATGAATTACCCAGTTGGCTGATGAGGCTGACTTGCAACCCGGCGACGCCAGCAGGGGCGACAGGCGGCGTTTCCATGACTTCAAACTCGCGTTGGGGCTCAGTTGAAGAGCCTGGCTGAAGTTGAATGTAGGCCCCCGACAGGACAGTACTCAACCCACTGATGCCTTCACGGCCGATACGCGGTTTCACGACCCAGAACCGGCTATCTTCGCGCAGCATGGCTTCTGCTTCAGGTTGGATGCGGGCGCGTAAAACGGCTCGGGAAAGATCGTCGGATAGCTGAACGCTTTGTACGCGGCCGATTTCAACGTTGCGACTGCGTATCAGCGTATTGCCGGCTTCGATCCCCTCCGCGTTTGGCATCGTCAAGGTGATCATGGTGCCCCGGGAGGAATAGTTGTCGTATACCAGCCATAAGCCAATGACCAGAGCGACAATCGGTACAATCCAGATGGGTGAAAGCCGTGTCTGGGGGCTGGGTTTGGCACGATGCATTGCCGCCTCGCCCTGTGGTTCGTTGGAGGGCATGTCGTTTTCGTTAGCCATTCATCACTTCCTTACGGGCGTCGCCTTGTCCTGTATATTTCGTTATGGGGGTATCCCATAGCAAACGTGGGTCAAAGGTCATGGCGGCCAGCATGGTCAGCACGACCACGGCTCCAAAGGCGAGCGCTGCCGGCCCTGGATTGATCGTCATTAACGAATCAGCGCGGATTAGCGCTACGAGAATGGCGACGACAAACACATCGACCATCGACCATCGACCGATAAACTCAGTGATCCGGTAAAGCGTTGTGCGCGTTTGCGCATTGAAAGCATCGCTACGGTTAGCCACGCTGCATAGCCAGGCCAGTGCGAACAGTTTGCCGACGGGAACAATAATGCTGGCCACAAAAATGACGCCTGCTATTGGCCAGGAGCCGCCCTGAATCAACTCGACAATGCCGCCCACGATCGTCGAAGGCGAGCTATTGCCCAGACTGGTCGTGGTCATGATGGGAAATACATTGGCAGGAATGTACATGATCGCAGCAGCCGCGAGTAATGCCCAAGTGCGCTGGACGCTATGCGGAAAGCGAGGGTGCAGCCGCTCATGACAGCGCACGCAATAATGCTTGCCGTTTGGCGCCAGCCGATTGATGAGCCCGCAGGTGGGGCAACTGGTAAGCTGCTGGGACGCGGCTGATGCCCCTGTTAGTGTGCCCTCCGGGGCGAGTGGCTCGCCTTCCAGAGCAAACCACATCCAGTCCGCATCAATCGATTGCACCGTCATCAGTAGAAGAAATGCAAAGACGCAAAACGCCCAAAACGACAGGCCCAGTTCAATATCAGCAAGTCCTGCAACCTTGATCAAGCTAACCAGGGCGCCCACGATAAACACGTCGGCCATCATCCAGGGCGTTAAATGGCTCAATGAACGAGCCGTCGAACGACTAAAGGGCAACGGGGCGTTGCGTAACAAGCCGTATTGCAGCCACAGGGTACCTATCAAATACACAGCAGGTAATACCACGATGGTCATGATAACGCCGATAGCCACCAGGGGTTGATGAAAGGCAATCAGGGTGGTTGCCGTTTCGGCAAGTTCGATACGGTTGCTCACCCCGCTGTAGCTGAAACTGACAAACGGGTAGGAGACGGCCAGTAAAAGCGCAATAAGCGAGGCCATCGCGAGCGCCATGCTGCGCTGGGCGGGGTACCGGTTACGCTTGACCAGGACATGCGAGCAACGTGGGCAGCAGGCTTTTTCACCGGATTTAAGGGGGGGTAACGCTGCTATCCAGTCACATTCGTGACAGGCGCGCAGGCGCCGCCTCTGGGTGCGGGTCTCCGGCGGTTGTTGGTCAACAAGCGGTGCATTGACCTTCAAATTGGGGTGTTTAGGTAGCCAGTTCTGGGACAAATGGTGATCTCGCTAGCGTGAGTAGGCAAAGCAATACGCTCTCGTTTATAAGTCTGTCAAATGTTGGGTAAAATTCATCGAATCGTGAATAGGTTGTCGTTGACCTTGAGCGATGAATGAATAATGATCGCCACGCTCATTTGCCGCTTATACGGTCATGTCTGGCCATTCAAGGCTCAGATCATCGACACCCCATGAAAACGCCATCCAAAGGAACCTTATGTTACTTGCTCTTATCGCCGTTGTCGTTGGCTTGATACTGCTTATCTGGAGCGCTGAAAAATTTATTGATGGCGCCGCGGCGACGTCCCGGTGGCTGGGGCTTTCCCCCCTGTTGATTGGCATGCTGGTCATCGGTTTTGGTACATCGGCTCCCGAGATGATGGTATCGGTACTGGCAGCAATGCAAGGTAATCCGGGGTTGGCGGTGGGTAATGCCTACGGTTCCAACATCGCCAATATTGGTCTGGTGCTGGGGTTTGTTGCTTTACTGGCCCCATTGGCCGTGCACTCGAGCGTCATTCGCAAAGAGATACCGTTGTTACTGGTAGTGATGCTGGTAACCGGGCTGATGCTATTGGATGGTTGGGTAGCCCGCTGGGAGGCGGTCTGTTTATTGCTGGCATTGGTGGTATTTATCGTTATCAGCGTTGTGCGTTCTAAAGGCCAGCAGGACGATGCACTTGTCTCGGAAGTGGCGGAAACGCTGGATAGCAAGCCCATGTCGCGCGGTAAAGCCATTATGTGGACCCTGGTTGGTCTGGTGCTGTTGATTGCCAGTTCACGTCTTTTGGTCTGGGGGGCTGTCGAGATCGCTGTCGCGTTTGGCGTCAGTGACCTGATCATTGGCTTGACCGTTGTGGCGATTGGTACCTCATTACCTGAGCTGGCCTCATCGATTACCGCACTGCGACGTAATGAACACGATATGGTGCTCGGCAATGTCGTGGGGTCGAACCTGTTCAACAGCCTCGCCGTGGTGGGGTTGGCAGGCGTCATTACACCGATTGAAACCGGCCAGGAGGTGCTTCAGCGTGACTGGATTGTCATGCTGGTGATGACGGTGCTGATGATGTTGTTCGCGTTCTCCTGGAAAGGGCGCCCACGGCGTATCAACCGTTTTGAGGGCGGTGGTTTATTGGCGCTTTTTATCGCCTATACAGGCTATCTGGTGAGTGTGGTGGTGTTGGCCTGAGTCGCTTGTCGCAACAGTCGCTATTGGTTGCGACTTAAAAATTGACCTGCGTCAACGCGACACGGTGAAAACCCAAAACGCATGCCGCATCCATACCTTCTAAGCTGTAAACTCAAGGGGTTGTTGATCAAATAAGCTTAGTGACTATAAAAAGAAGAGCGTGATCCAAAGGGGCTCACCTAAGCTTGTTTTAAACCTTTGAAACGAAGGTTCTATGGGGCCTTAGGAGGGAGTTATGGAACTTGATCCGCTATTGCTATCGAGACTCCAGTTCGCATTTGTTGTGTGTTTTCACGCTATCTTCCCTGTCTTCACGATTGGGCTGGCGTCCTACATTGCCGTGCTGCACGGGATATTCTATAAAACGGAAAACGATGCCTGGGATCGCCTGGCACAATTCTGGACCAAGATGTTTGCCGTTGTGTTTGGCATGGGGGTGGTGACAGGCATTGTGATGTCGTTTCAGTTCGGTACGAACTGGAGCAACTTTTCTTTTGCCACGTCAAATTTCCTTGGGCCTGTACTCAGTTACGAAGTGGTCACCGCTTTCTTCCTTGAGGCGGCGTTTCTGGGTGTATTGCTCTTCGGGCGTGGAAAAGTGCCAGAAGGGGTGCACCTTTTTGCCGCGATCATGGTGGCGGTCGGAACCTTTATTTCCTCGTTCTGGATCCTCTCTGCCAATAGCTGGATGCAAACACCTGCGGGCTATGAAATGGTGGATGGTCGCTTCCATATCACTTCCTGGATGGCGGCAATTTTCAACCCCTCCTTCTGGTATCGCTTTGTGCATATGGGCATGGCGTCGTTCCTGACCGGTGGTTTTGTGGTCGCAGGTGTCAGCGCCTGGTTCCTCCTGCGTCACCGTGATGTTGAAGCCAATAAAAAAGCCCTTTCAATGTGCCTGTGGCTGTTGCTTTTCCTGGCGCCAGCGCAGGCTGTTGTCGGTGATTTCCACGGCCTCAACACGTTAGAACATCAGCCAACCAAAGTGGCGGCAATGGAAGGTAATTGGGAAACCCAGTCCAACGTGCCACTTTTGCTGTTCGCCTTGCCCGATCAGGAAGCTCAGGAAAACCGCTTTGAAATCGGTGTTCCCAGCCTGGCCAGCCTCATTCTGACCCATAGTGCGGACGGCGTAGTCCCGGGTATCAACGAAATGGCGCCTGATGAACAGCCCCCTGTGGCGCTTGTCTTCTGGTCGTTTCGTGTGATGGTGGGGATTGGACTTTTGATGATAGCCGTCGCGACGGTTGGCTTGTTTTTACGCCGTGGAGGACGTTTCTTCCAGTCGCCGCTCTATCTTAAAACACTGGTAGGTATGATTATTTCCCCTTTCCTGGCAGTGCTGGCCGGCTGGGTGGTCACCGAGTCGGGGCGCGCGCCATGGCTGGTCTACGGTGTCATGACCCATGCTGAAGGGTTAACCCCTTCGCTGACAGGCGGTATGGCGCTGTTTACGCTGCTGGGCTACGTCGCTGTGTATGCCGTCGTGTTTTGGGTAGGTATTTACTATCTTACTCGTGTCGTGCGTAACGGCATGCTGGCGGATTCCATGGAAGTAACCGGCGAAGTCGAGCGAGCCAAACGTCCTTTCTCTGCGGCTCACACGCCTTTCGATAGTGATTATGAGGGAGCAGTCAAATGATCAGCCTTGACCTTGCAATAATCTGGGCCGGCATTATTGGCTTCGGCGTTATCATGTACGTCATTATGGACGGCTTCGATCTGGGACTGGGGATACTTTACCCCTTTGCACCGGATGAAGAGTCGCGTGATGTGATGATGAACTCAGTCGCGCCGGTGTGGGACGGCAACGAAACCTGGCTAGTATTAGGAGGGGCGGGGCTTTTAGGCGCTTTCCCGCTGGTTTACTCGGTGTTCCTGCCGGCACTTTATATTGGCGTGTTTTTGATGCTGGCGGGGTTGATCTTCCGGGGTATCTCATTTGAGTTTCGCTTCAAGTCGAAGAAAAATCGCCATTGGTGGAACCGCGCATTTTGTGGAGGATCCGCTGTCGCTGCTTTTGCTCAAGGTGCTGTCGTAGGCGCTTATATACAGGGCTTTGCGGTAGAGGATTTTGTATATGTGGGCGGTGCGCTCGATTGGCTGACACCGTTTAGCGTACTGACCGGCCTGGGCTTGATGGCAGGCTATGCGTTGCTGGGCTCGACCTGGCTGATTCTGAAGTCGGAAGGTTATGTTCAGCAATGGGCCTACCGGATAACCCCGAAGCTGTTGCTGGCGGTGCTGGTGGTGTTTGGTATTGTCAGTCTATGGACACCGTTGGTGAGCCCTGAGGTGCGCGACCGCTGGCTCAGCCAGATTCATTTGATCTGGGTGTTCCCCATCCTTGCGATGGTCTGTGCTTATGTGCTTTTCCGTGCCGTGAAGCGTCAGCAAGAAGGCTTGCCATTTGTCGCCTCGCTAGGCTTGTTTATCTTCACCTATCTGGGGTTGATTGCCAGCAAGTGGCCAGTCATTGTGCCACCCAACTACACGATCTGGGATGCATCTTCAGCCCCTGAATCACAGCTCTTCCTGTTGATCGGTGTTCTGTTTGTCATCCCCATCGTGCTGGCCTACACCGCCTGGACCTACTGGGTCTTCCGCGGCAAGGTGCGTGTCGGAGAGGGCTACCATTAAGTCCATGGCATCAGTTCACCGCCATAAGGAGCTTACGCCGCGCCACTGGTTAACCTTGCTTGCTGCATCAGAACGCAAGCGGCTAGCGGGCGCGGCGTTTTTTGGTGCCTTGGCAGGCTGCCACACCGTATTGATCGTGACCGGCCTGGCCTGGTTGATCGATCAACTGGTGGTTCAAAACCGGTCGCCAAGTGATTTGACGCCTGTTTTCGCGCTCCTGGCCGTCGCCGTATTATTGCGCGCGATGTGCCAGTGGGCCTCAGAGAGATTGAGTCTGGATGCCAGCCTTCGCATCAGGCGCAAGGCCCGTGCTCAGTTGCTTGATAAAATCACTGCCTTGGGCCCTGCTTGGCTGACATCACAGCAAAGTGGTGCTATTGCCGCTCAGGCGGTAGAGCATATCGACGCCTTGGACGGCTATTTTGCGCGCTATCATCCGCAACTGCGGATCACCGTGTGGGTACCGCTCGTCATTCTTGCCGTGGTGATGTGGCTGGATTATCTGGCCGCTGTGTTCCTGTTGCTGGCGGCGCCGCTGATTCCGCTGTTTATGGCCCTGGTGGGGATGGGGGCTGAGCGCATGAACCGTGATCAGTTCGCCGCCGTCGCCCGACTGTCAGCGCATTTCATAGATCGAGTGCGCGGTATCACAACGCTCCAGCTTTTTGGTCACACAGCAGCGGCACAACAGGCGGTCTGGGTGGCCTCAGACCAGTATCGACGCCTGAGCATGCGGACGTTGAAGCTGGCATTTTTATCCTCGGCGGTGCTTGAGTTCTTTTCGTCGGTGGCCATCGCGGTAGTCGCCATGTATGTCGGCTTTGGTCTGCTGGGTTATATCGAGTATGGCCCCGCTCCTTCATTGACGCTGTTCTCCGGCCTGGCGGTGTTGCTGCTGGCGCCGGAGTTCTTCCAGCCTTTGCGCACGTTATCCATGCATTATCATGATCGAGCGGCTGCATTGGGGGCGGCAGAGAGCATCGTCAATACCCTCAACGAGCCGCCAGTGATGAGCGATGCCTCTCCCTCAATTACCAGAGCCGACAATGTACTGGTGGAGCTTGAGAGGGTTCAGGTCAGCTATCCGGGGCGTGGTGTGGTGATGGGCCCCTTGGATCTCGCCCTAACGCAGGGTGATGTGATCGCTGTCAGCGGAGAGTCGGGCAGTGGCAAGTCGACATTGCTCGCGTTATTGGCAGGGTTCATTGGGCCCAGTCATGGCGAGTGTCGACATGCAGCGACGGACCAAGTCGCGTGGCTGGATCAGCAGCCCTGCCTGTTGCAGGGGAGTCTGGCCGACAATCTGCGCCTTTCGAACCCCTTGGCATCAGAAGATGCAATGCAAGCAGCGTTAAGGCGTGCCGGGTTGATTGATGTGGTCAATGGCCTTCCAGAGGGGCTGGATACCTTGCTTGGCGAGCGCGGTGTCGGTTTGTCGGGTGGCCAGGCTCAGCGTCTGGCGCTGGCGCGCGTTTACCTGAGTGGCGCACCACTGGTCCTGCTTGATGAACCGACAGCAAAGCTCGACGAGGCAACAGAGCAGGCCGTGGTGGCGGCGTTGATCGACTGGATAAAAGAAGGGCGCACGCTGGTCGTTGCTACCCATCATCCTGCGGTCATCAAAGCGGCGAATCGTCACTTCAAAATGACTCAAGGACAGATCGAGGAGATGCCCGTTTGAGGGATATCTATCGCCAATTCTTACCGTGGTTGAGATTGCTTACCCGCCGTCGGCGAGCTTTCATGTTGGGGGCCTTGCTGGCAGGGCTAACGCTTTTAGCCGGTGTTGCACTACTGGGGCTGTCTGGCTGGTTTATCACCGCCAGTGCGCTAACCGGTATTGCGCTGGCGTTGGGGATTCCCGCCATACTGGATGTCTACGTGCCGGGTGGAGGTATCCGTTTCTTTGCGCTATTGCGGACAGTCTCGCGGTACGCCGAGCGAGTCTATAATCATAATAGCGTATTGGCATTGTTGGCGGATTTGCGCTTTCGTGTATTTGGCCAATTAACCCGCCTTGATGATTCAACCCTCGGCCGTCAGCGGGCGAGTGATTGGCTGACCCGCCTGACTTCCGATATCGACACCCTGGATAATTTCTATCTCCGAGCCTTGATGCCACCTATTGTTGCGCTGCTGGGTAGCGCCATCATGGTGTTGTTTATCGCGCTGTGGCTGCCTTATGCGGCCTTGTTGGTGGCGGGCGTTCTCGGGGGGCTCTGGCTGGTCACGACAGTGGGCTTTTCCGTCTGGGGGTGGCGACAAAGCCACTACCATGTTGGTGATCAGGAGGTCTTGCGTCACTTGGTGATTGATCAGGTTCAGGCCAGCGCAGAGCTGACCAGCTATCGTAGTGATCGCTGGCACCGCGGCTTTGTCGATACTCATGAGCAGCAGGTCCTGAACAATCAGCGGCAAGTAGGTAATAAGCAGGCGCTTGGTAATTCGATTGTTGCCGCGGTGACGAGTTTGCTGGCATTAGGAGTGCTTTGGCTGGCGGGGGAGGTGTTGGCGCAAGGCCAGGTTGACGGTCCTATTGTTGTGATGGCCGTGCTGATGGCGCTGGGTATCAATGAAGCGTTCAGTGTTCTACCCAATGCGTTTGTTAGATTGGGGGCGAGTTATGCCGCTGTTGAGCGATTGAACAAACTTGAGCCGCGCGATTCGTCGCGCAGTTTTTCACCTTCAACCGCTGTGTCGTTAGACGATGGTGTGGTTTTTGAAGGCGTATCGTTGCGTTATCCCAGTTCGCTTTCCCTGGCCTTGAGCGACGTTGACCTTCGCCTTCCTGCAGGCAAACGCGCTGTGGTGACAGGCATGTCGGGGGCTGGAAAATCGACATTGGCGTCACTCATTCTGGGTCGCCTGGTGCCCACTCGCGGCGTCGTCAACGTCCTGGGGGTAGCGCCCCAAGCGTTGGCTGATACACAGCGCGCGGCGCATTTGGCAATGCTGACCCAGCAAGTGGATCTATTTGATGCTTCGCTGGCTGAGAATTTGCTCATTGCGGATCCATCTGCAAGTGATGAGCGGCTTTGGCAAGTGCTTTCTGACGTGGCGTTGGCCGATTGGGCTGAACGTTTACCCAGAGCACTCGACACAGCGGTGGGCGAAAAGGGCCAGCAACTTTCTGGGGGGCAAGCCAGGCGAGTTGCATTGGCACGGTTGATGTTGCGAGACCCGCAGATTGTGATCCTTGATGAGCCTTTTGCAAGCGTTGATGCGGTGACTGCCCAGCACTTGGCGGCTTCGCTTGATCGTTGGCTTGGCAACAGAACAGTCATCTATTTTATCCATCAAGTCGACCAGCCTGATTTGTTGCCGCATATCGATTACCACTGGCACCTGGATGCAGGTAAGCTTGGCCTTGAAGCTAATTAGACAGGAGCCCTGTATGCACGATTTTTTGCGCCAGCTTCCCAAGGTAGAGCTGCATCTTCATATCGAAGGTTCGCTTGAGCCCGAGTTGATGTTCGCGCTGGCCCAGCGTAATAACATTGACTTGCCGTATGCTTCCGCTCAGGAAGCAAAAGATGCGTATGACTTTAATGATTTGCAGGCGTTTTTGGACCTTTATTTTCAGGGCATGGGCGTGCTTCGTCACGAGGAAGACTTTTACGACCTGGCGATGGACTACTTTCATCGCGCTCGTCGAGAGGGAGTTGTACATGTCGATATGCATTTCGACCCCCAGGCGCACCTTCAAAGAGGTGTTCCGCTGGAAGTGGTCATGGGTGGGCTGCTCAAAGCCAAGCAGGAAGCCGAGGAATCCATGGATTTTTCGGTTGGCATGATCATGGCGTTTTTACGTGATCGCCCGGCAGAAGAAGCCTTGCACGTCCTCGAGCAAGCTGCACCCTACTGGAAGTTTATCGATGCAATCGGTTTGGACAGTGCCGAACGCGATCATCCGCCATCTGAGTTCAAGACACTTTTTGCGCGGGCCAAAGAGATTGGTCTGGTTTGCGTAGCGCACGCAGGCGAAGAGGGGCCGGCGGACTATATCATCCAGGCTCTCGATCTTCTGGAGGTGGAGCGTATCGATCATGGCGTGCGCTGTCTGGAAAATCCGGATTTGGTGGAGCGTCTTCGTCGTGAGCAGGTCGTCCTGACGGTTTGCCCGTTATCCAATGTCTGTCTAAAAGTCGTCGATGACTTGCGTGAGCACCCTTTGCCCACTCTGCTGCATGAGGGCCTGAATGTGACCATCAGCTCTGATGATCCTGCTTACTTTGGCGGCGGAATGCTCGCCAATCATGTGGCTTGTGCGGACGCTTTCGGCTGGTCTGAAGATGTGTTTGTGAAATTGACCCGAAACGCAATTGATGCCGCGTTCGTATCCGCCGATCGGCGTGCCGACTTATTGGCCCGCTTGGCTGCCTGAACGACCATTGGCAAGAAATGTGTCGGTGCTGGTTGACCTCGCGTAAAAAAAACGTATCATACGCACCACATCGAACGGCGACGCCCTTCGATAGCTCTTTAATAATGTGATCAGGTAATTCATGTGGGCGCTTGCCGATGAGGGTGATAAATCACCAATTATCAAGGCAAGCGACTCGTTCAAGGTCTTCGGACCTTGAGAGAACGTTTGAAAACCTTGAGCCAAGTTTGGTTCGCTTTTGCTGTCCTTCGGGACGGTGAGTAAGAACCACAATGATTGTAAACTGAAGAGTTTGATCATGGCTCAGATTGAACGCTGGCGGCAGGCCTAACACATGCAAGTCGAGCGGTAACAGGTCC
>NZ_JARWAJ010000007.1:0-228443 GCF_031451615.1 Vreelandella janggokensis
CCCGTTTGTCGGGAACAAACGGGAACCGCTTTAGCGGGCCCGAAGGGCGAGTCTCAGGATGAGACGAGTAAAGTAGCGGAGAGCCGCCCTGATCATCGTCAGGCACCTATCCCGCAGAAACCCCCGAGCACATCGTGCTCGGGGGTTTTTGTGTGCGTGGAAGAAAACCGCTATTGAAAAGGCGGCTTGCGCCGCCCTTAAAAACGATGCTGGTCATTAACCGCAGATCACTTCCAGCGCTTCAATCAAGCTGTCCATCTCGTCATCGGTGCCGATGGTGATGCGCAGGAAGTTGTTGAGTTCCGGGGTATTGAAATGACGGACCAGGATGCCGCGTTCACGTAAGTCAGCAAATATCTGAGCCCCTGCATAATCAGGGTGCTGGGCAAGCACAAAGTTAGCCTTGGAGGGCAATACCTCAAATCCCAGCACTTCAAGGCGCTGACGGGTACGCTCACGGGTGGTAATCACATGCTCGCGACAGGCTTCAAAATGCTCGACATCCTTCAGTGCGGCGATGCCCACCAGGCTGGCCAGACTATCCACGGGATAAGAGTTAAAGGAATCCTTTACCCGCAGCAAGCCATCAATCAATTCCTCCGAACCTACCGCATAGCCAAGGCGCAGGCCTGCCAGGCTGCGGGATTTGGAGAATGTCCCGGTAACGAGCAGGTTGGGGTAGCGGTCAATCAACGCTACAGCGCTCTCAGCGCCGAAATCGACATAGGCTTCATCCACCAATACCACACGATCCGTGACCCGGTTAAGCAGCGACTCAATGACCTCCAGCGAGTGTGCGTGGCCGGTAGGTGCATTCGGGTTGGCAAAGATAACGCCGCTTCGATGAGTTTCCGCCGTCAACGCATCGATATCGACTTCCCACTGCTTATTGAGTGGGTGCTTACGCAACTCAACGCCATAAAGATTGGCGTAAACGGGATAGAAGCTGTAGGTAATCGAGGGAACGTCTAGCGGCGCGCCATGGCGGAAAAACGCCTGAAAGGCAAGGGCGAGCACTTCATCGGAACCATTACCGACAAACACCTGGCTGCTGGCTACCTTAAACGTCTCCGCGAGCGCCTCACGCAGTGCTGTAGAGGTTGGGTCCGGATAGAGACGCAGATGATCGGTTGCATAATCGCGGAGCGCGTTGCCGACACCAGGGGCAGGCGGGTAAGGGTTTTCATTGGTATTGAGCTTTACAAGCTGCTCACGTGGCTGCTCACCGGGCACGTATGGCGTAAGTTCGCGAACGGCCGGACTCCAGTATTGGCTCATGGGGGTAACCTGATTATCCTTGCAAGATAGCCCATGGTCGCTTGAAGGCTAACTGAGCGCAAGCATTCAGCTCTCAGGGGTGGGCGTCGCACCTTGTAGGCGTTATGCTGTCACAAGTGCGCGTAACAAAGAAAATGTCCAACACGATAAGGAGAGACCCAATGCAACTCAGGAGTTTGCTAGCCGGTTCGGCTATGTTGGCACTTCTAGCTGGCTGCGCGAGCGGCCCAATGGAACAGCCGCAAGAAGAGGAAGCGACCGCACAGGCGACTTATCAGGGCTCACTGCCTTGCCGTAACTGCGACGGTATCGATCTGGATGTCACCATGATGGGTGAAGAAATGAGTGCTGCAGAAGAACGCACCTTCACGCTGAATGCGTCCTATCGCAACCATCCGCAAAATCCACCGGATGAAAACTATCAAGGTAATTGGGAAGTTCTCAGTGGAACTCCATCGAATCCCGATGCCACTGTTTACGAGCTGACGCCTAACGGCGATGGCCAGATCTATTACTTTTTACGCATCGATGAAAGCACCTTGGAGTTGATCGACCCCGAGCGTCGTCGCTTTGAAAATGGTGAAACGCTGCAGCTTACCCGCCAGTAACGGCACATGTTGCACATGTAAAGGCGGCCATTGGCCGCCTTTTGTGTATGTAATGAATGAAATGGAGGCTCACTGCGGTGGCAAAAGCCAAAAGCGCTTTCGTTTGCACCGAATGCGGTGCGGAATACCGGAAATGGCAGGGGCAATGTTCCAGTTGCCAGGAATGGAACACGCTAAGCGAGGTGCGTCTGGCCAGTGCCCGCCCCGGCAGTGGAGCTGGTGGCACCGGGCGGGCAGGCTATGCGGGGGATCACTCTCGACAGATTGTAGACCTTGGCCAGGTTGATCTCAGCGAAGTCCCGAGGCTAACGTCGACCTTTGCCGAATTTGACCGTGTGCTGGGCGGTGGCCTAGTGCCAGGTTCTGCGGTGTTGTTGGGTGGTAACCCTGGAGCAGGGAAGTCGACGCTACTGCTGCAAACCGCCTGCAAGCTGGCCCAGCAACGACGTATCGTCTACGTGACGGGAGAGGAGTCGCTTTCTCAGGTGGCCATGCGTGCCCATCGGCTGCAGCTCCCCACCCAAGGCTTGAAGATGCTGGCGGAAACCAGTGTGGAGACCATTCTGGCAGTAGCCGAACGGGAAAACCCCGAGGTTCTGGTGATCGATTCGATTCAGACCATGCACCTTGAAGATATCGCCTCGGCACCGGGTGGGGTTGCCCAGGTACGTGAGTCGGCCGCGGCTCTCACTCGTTTTGCCAAGCAAACGAATACCGTTCTGCTATTGGTGGGGCATGTCACCAAAGATGGCACGCTGGCAGGGCCGAAAGTACTTGAGCATATGATTGATGCCTCGCTGTTACTTGAAGGTGGGGCCGACTCCCGTTTTCGTACCCTGCGCGGCCAGAAAAACCGCTTTGGCGCTGTCAACGAACTGGGCGTGTTCGCCATGCTCGAGCAGGGCTTGAAAGAGGTCAAAAATCCCAGTGCGATTTTCTTGTCCCGGCAGGAAGAGCAAGCGCCGGGCAGCCTGGTAATGGTGGTCTGGGAAGGCACGCGACCTATATTGGTAGAAGTGCAGGCGCTGGTGGATGAGTCGGCGCTGGGTAATCCACGGCGGGTGGCGGTGGGCGTGGATCAGAACCGACTCGCCATGCTATTGGCTGTTCTTAACCGCCATGGCGGCTTGTTTACCGGCGACCAGGACGTATTTTTAAACGTCGTGGGGGGCGTCAAGGTACTCGAAACCAGCGCGGACCTGGCCGTGCTTTTGGCAGTTGTTTCCAGCCTGCAAAACCGTGCTTTACCACGAGAACTGGTGGTGTTTGGTGAAGTCGGCCTGTCGGGCGAAATACGTCCGGTGCCGAGCGGGCAGGAGCGGATTACCGAGGCGGCAAAGCATGGCTTTCAGCGAGCCATTGTGCCACGCGCCAACGCCCCGAAACAGCCACCAAAGGGGATGGAGGTCATCGCCGTGGATAAATTGAGCGATGCGCTCGATGCCCTCTAACCGGTTGCGATTGGGTTACACTGAATTGATATCAATGAGCCAAGGAGAGACACCATGAGTTCCATTCGATTAACGCAATACAGTCATGGTGCTGGCTGTGGCTGCAAAATTGCGCCCGATGTCTTGGATCATATTCTTGCCAAGGCAGGCCCTGCGGCCAAGAATAAGCGGCTTGTCGTCGGTAATCAGGGGCGTGAAGACGCGGCTGTTTATGACCTGGGTGACGGTCGCGGCATGATTGCCACCACTGATTTCTTTATGCCCATTGTCGACGATCCGTTTGATTTTGGGCGTATTGCCGCCACCAATGCGATCAGCGACGTCTACGCCATGGGCGGCACCCCGGTCATGGCGTTGGGGATTCTGGGCTGGCCCCTGGATAAATTAAGTGCCGACGTCGCCGGTGATGTGGTGGCCGGGGCCCAGGCCGTCTGTCGTGAACTTGGCGTGTCTCTGGCGGGAGGCCATTCCATCGACGCGCCCGAGCCGATATTTGGGCTGTCGGTGAATGGCCTGGTGGAGCTTGATAAATTGAAGCTAAATTCCCATGCCAAGCCCGGTGACCTGCTGTTCCTTACCAAACCGATTGGCGTTGGCATGCTCACGACGGCGGAAAAACGTGGCCTGCTAGCCGCGGGCCATCATGGGTTGGCACGCGAAACCATGCTGCAATCGAATCGTATTGGGGTGCCGCTGGCTGAGATAAAAGGCGTGAATGCCATGACGGATGTCACCGGGTTCGGCTTGGCTGGCCATCTGTCCGAGATGTGCCGAGCCAGTGGTGTCATGGCACAAATTGATTTTCGTCGCTTGCCGCGCCTGGCTGAAGCGGAAAGCTATCGTCGGCAAGGGGCAGTGCCTGGTGGTACGCAACGCAATCGCGATGCGCTGGGCAGTGCGCTACCCGATATGGATGAAGCCCACTGGCAATGGCTGTGTGATCCACAAACCTCAGGTGGCTTGCTGCTGGCGGTCGATCCGGCGTGGGAAGACGATGTCGAACGCATTGGACGTACGTTCGGGCTGACGTTGCAGCCGTTTGGGAAGCTCAAAAAGCCCCAGGGCGAGTCACTGATTGAGGTTATCGGGTGATATTGCCAACGGTGTCTGCCGATCTTCAGCTTATTCGTCAGGGCCATCCATTGATTGATGTACGCGCGCCTGTTGAGTTTGCCAAGGGGGCCTTGCCCGGTGCTGTCAACTTGCCACTGATGGAAGATGAAGAACGCCGCCGCGTCGGCATTGCGTACAAGGAACAGGGCCAGCAAGCGGCGATTGCACTGGGCAACGAGCTGGTCAGCGGGGCCGTCAAGGAGGCCCGTATGGCAGCTTGGCGGGATTATTTGACCCGTCACCCCGAAGCCGTGATTTACTGTTTTCGAGGTGGCTTGCGCTCGCAAATTGTTCAGCAGTGGCTTGCCGAGTCAGGCGTGGTCAGGCCACGTATCGAGGGAGGCTGGAAAGCGCTGCGCCAACGCCTGATCGCCCATATAGACGTGGCGGCTCAACAGCCACTGCTGATAGTGGGCGGTTTGACGGGCTGCGCTAAAACGGTGCTGGTCAATCGCTTAGCCAATGGCGTCGATCTGGAAGGCTTTGCCAAGCACAAAGGCTCCGCCTTTGGTCGTTCGCCTGAGCCTCCACCTTGCCAGATCGACTTTGAACACCGATTGTCAAAGCGCTTGCTTGCGCTTCCCGGTCCTCTGGTGGTGGAAGACGAGTCGCGGCAAATAGGTGAAGTGAATGTGCCGTTAAGCTTTTGGGGTGCGATGGAACACGCGCCGCGTTTACGCGTCGAGATGCCCCTGGACTGGCGTCTGGAGCAGCTGCGGCGCGACTATATTCTCGATCTCGAGCACGCCTACCGGCTCCGTTACGGGCCTGAAGAAGGGTGGCAGCGAATGTGTCGGCAGCTAAGTAACGCCTTGTTGCGGTTGAAGAAGCGACTGGGCAACGCGAGGTTGCAGCGGTTGCAGAGGCTGCAAGCACTGGCTTTTACGGCGCATGAGCAGGGCAATACACAAGCGCACGAGGCTTGGCTAGCCCCGCTGCTCACGGAATATTACGACCCCATGTATCGCTATCATCTGGAACGCCAGCGTGACGCTGGTGTACCTGAATACCACGCGGGGGACTGGGAAAGCTGCCTGGCGGCGGCCCGCCAATGGAGCCTCGACCAGACAACTGCTCGCTAAGCAATCGAGATGGTTAGAGCGATGCGGGGCGAAGCCACTGACTCAGCAAGCGGTCAAGCAGTGCCGCCAGTGTGTCAAAGCGCTTGGGGCTCTGGCGTATATCCGCCTCGGTCTGCAGGAAGTCGCGGCGTTCTGCCTCGAGAGGATGGCGCGCCAATAGCGGCTCGATACTTTCTTGAGTGACTTCAAGGTGGCATAGCAGCCCGACCACGCGGCCTGCGTCCCAACTGAAGCCCTGAAGCGGTGCCGCTTCGCTCCCCCCGCAGGGTAAGGCATCATCGGGCAGGCTGAAGACATAGCGATGCCACATGAAGGCATCGAACTGCTCGGGCAGGTCGATGGGACTTTCCGGTGCCAGGTGGATGGTGTGCCAGCCTGATTCGGGGTAGGTGCCGAGGGCGACCACGCTGCCGAGCGCGTCGGCGATCCATAACGCTCCCAGGCCAATACCCAGTAAAGGCTTCTGGCCATCCAGATAGCGATTAATCAGCTTGTTTTCGGCCTTGAACCAGGCCGGTGGCTGTTCGATGAAGCGGTCTGGCCCGTCCAGAACGATAAGGGCGTCACTATCGCTGGCGCGTGGGACCAACTCATGATCATAGAGATGAAAAATGGTGAAGCTGTGCCCCATACTGGTTAGCCAGTCGGTTAATCGGGCGGGTCCATGGTCAGGGCCGTGCTGTAGCAGATGAATATGCATGGTAATCTCCTCGCCGGCCTTGCGGCAATTTGCCAACAGAGGCTGCCGACACGATGGCGACGATAACGTATTGTCCGGCGTTCACCAATAACTTGAGTCACTCAATCCAGGAATAGCGTATGGCGTCCACCAATCCCCCCGGCTTTTATCAACGGCTACAACAGTTGCCGCTAGCCGCTCAGCAAGCATTTATGGCCGCACTCTGTGAGCGACTACTGCCCAACTATGCGCTTTATGAACAGACCACCGGGCATGGCGATGGGCATACGCTGCGGGCGGTGCTCAACCTGGTCTGGGAGCGCCTCAGCGTGCCCGGCGCGAGCATCGATTTTGCCCGTCAGGCAGAAAAACTGGCCGAATGTGAGCCGCCCGAAGGCGACGAAAGCTTTGGCGCGCGTCGGGCTCTGGATGCGGTCGTGTCGATATCGGCATTGCTGGATACGCTGCAGGGCGAGTCGCCGGAAGCCGTGCTGGATGTCAGCCGCACCTCACGCGCCGGGGTACGCGCCTTTATCGAGCTGACCGAAGGCGAAGAAGACGCCAACGCGCTGGCGCTCCTCATCCGTGACCATCCATTGACGGAAGACGAAAATAACTTCCAGGACGCTGTTTTAGAAGAAGTGTCGCAGCCGCTGACCAAAGACACCCTGAAAGATATTCGCCAGCTTGGCCGTAATGGCGGCGTCAGTAACCTGGGATTATCGCTGGACGACGCATAACGCTGGCCGCCGCCGGACAAGTCGACGGCTTTGAGCGGGTCACAAGCGCATGTCGATACCGCGTTCGGCCATGTAACGCTTCGCTTCAGGAATGGTGTATTCACCGAAGTGGAAAATGCTGGCGGCCAAGACGGCGTCAGCGCCGCCTTTCAGTACCCCGTCAACGAGGTGGTCCAAGTTGCCTACCCCGCCCGACGCAATCACCGGCACGCTGACCGCTTCTGCAATCGCGTGGGTCACCCCCAGGTCAAAGCCTGACTTGGTGCCGTCGCGGTCCATGCTGGTGAGCAGTAGCTCGCCTGCACCGAGGTCCACCATCTTTTTTGCCCACTCGATGGCATCCAGCCCTGTCGGGCGGCGTCCACCGTGGGTGAAAATCTCCCAGCGTGGCGGTTCACCCTCGCCGGATACCTTTTTGGCATCAATGGCCACCACAATGCATTGACTGCCGAAGCGCTCAGCCGCCTCAAAGACGAAGTCGGGGTTGGTGACCGCTGCCGTGTTGATGGAGACTTTATCGGCGCCGGCATTCAGCATGGTGCGAATATCGTCGCAGCTGCGGATACCGCCGCCCACGGTAAGCGGAATAAACACTTCCCCCGCAATACGCTCCACCATTTCCACCGTGGTGGCGCGGTCTTCATGGCTCGCGGTGATGTCCAGAAAGGTGATCTCATCGGCGCCCTGCTGGTTGTAGCGCTTGGCGATTTCCACCGGGTCACCGGCATCGCGGATACCCACGAAATTCACGCCTTTGACCACCCTGCCTGCATCGACATCCAGGCAGGGAATAATGCGTTTGGCGAGACTCATTTACGGCCTCCCGTCAGTTGATCGCTCAGGCGCTGGGCGTCGGCAAGGTCCAGGCTGCCTTCATAAATAGCGCGTCCGGTGATGGCGCCCAGGATGCCGCTATCAGCGACCTTGCAAAGGGCTTGGATATCGTCAAGATTAGTCACACCACCTGAGGCGATGACCGGTAGGCCGCCTTCTCGGGCAAGCTCCGCAGTCGCCTCGATATTGACGCCTTGCATCATGCCGTCTCGGGCGATGTCGGTGTAAACAATGCTCGATACACCGTCGTCGGCGAAGCGTTTGGCCAGATCGGTGGCCTTGAGCGTGGAGACCTCTGCCCAGCCGTCGGTGGCCACAAAGCCTTCCTTTGCATCGAGACCGACAATGATATGGCCCGGGAAAGCGCGGCACATATCAGTGACGAAATCCGGCTCTTTCACCGCTTTGGTGCCGATGATGACATAAGAAACGCCTGCCTTGAGGTAGTGCTCAATGGTCTCGGCCGAGCGGATGCCGCCGCCAATCTGAATGGGGAGGTCCGGATAAGCCCGCGCAATGGCCGTCACTGCGTCGCCATTGACCGGCTTGCCTTCAAACGCACCGTTCAAATCCACCAGATGCAGGCGGCGTGCCCCCGCTTCCACCCAACGGGCGGCCATGGCAACGGGGTCATCGCCATAGGAGGTGGCATCGTCCATTCGGCCTTGCTTCAAACGGACACACTGGCCGTCTTTGAGATCAATCGCGGGAATTACCAACATAACCAAACCTCTTAAGGCGTCCAGGTGACAAAGTTTTCCAGCAGGCGTAGACCCGCGCGGGCACTTTTCTCGGGGTGAAACTGCACGGCGAAGGTGCTGTCGCGGCCGATGGCGACATGAGCATTCACACTGCCATAGTCCGTTGTACCGAATACGTGAGCGTCATCCGCCGCTTCCACATAGTAGCTATGCACAAAGTAGAAATGTTCATGCTGCTCGATGCCTTCCCATAGCGGGTGCGGCTGACGCTGATGTAACAAGTTCCAGCCCATATGTGGCACTTTCAAGCGCTGGTCGTGCTGGTCGCGCATGGTGGCGGGAAAGCGCTTCACGTTGCCAGGGAAAAAGCCCAGACAATCAACGCCACCGTTTTCGTCACTGCGTTCCAACAGCATCTGCTGGCCTACGCAGATACCCAAAAGCGGCTTGGCCTGGCGCGTCAGGATGTCGTCGACCAATCCGCGTAGTTCAGTCCGCTCCAGTTCGCCGACGCAATCGCGGATCGCCCCCTGGCCAGGCAAGACCAGCCGGGTGGCCCCTAAAATGCGTCGTGGGTCACGGGTAATGACCACGTTTTCATGAGTAACATGCTCGAGTGCCTTGGCGACCGAGTGCAGATTACCCATGCCATAGTCGATGACAGCGATGGTCATTAAGCGCTCCTTATAAGCTTCCCTTGGTCGAGGGCATTTGCCCTGCCATGCGCGGATCTTCGCTAACCGCCATGCGCAGTGCCCGGCCGAAGGCTTTGAAAATGGTCTCGACCTGGTGGTGAGCGTTCAGGCCCTTCAGGTTATCGATGTGCAACGTAACACGTGCATGATTGACGAATCCTTGGAAAAACTCGGCAACCAGTTGGGTTTCGAAGTGGCCGATGGTGTCGCGTGTAAAGTCTGCCTTCATATACAAACCGGGGCGACCCGAGAAATCCACCACGACACGGGATAATGCTTCATCCAGCGGGACATAGGCATGGCCGTAGCGATAAATGCCGCGCTTGTCGCCCACGGCTTCGGCAAATGCCTGGCCAAGCGTGATGCCCAAATCCTCAACGGTGTGGTGGTCATCGATGTGCAGGTCGCCCTTGGCATTGATGTCGAGGTCTATCATGCCATGACGTGCTATCTGGTCGAGCATGTGATCGAGAAACGGTACGCCGGACTGTCCAGACAGGTGACCTTCGCCGTCAAGGTTGACGCTGACGCTGATCTGCGTTTCGTTGGTGTCACGGCTTACCGTGGCGATTCGCGCTGACATCATGCAACTCCTGCGCTGTTGCGCACTCTAGAAGAAAGCCGATGGCCCAAATGAACATACCACCGAGCGAGAAGGATAAAGCCTTCTGCAAAGCGGCCATTATAGTGAATCGGTGCCCCCATCCGCTACAATGCTTAAAAGGTAACCGCCTTCCATTGTGAAGAAAAAGCAGCCTTGCTGCGTTGGTGAAGAGGAATACTCCATGCCGGTGACACTGCATTACGTCGACCAAGCCCGGTGGCAAGCCGATGAGCAAGTGCGCCTTGATCTGATACGCATCTATTATGATGCGCCACAGGACCGAATGCCCAGCCAAACGGTCGAGCCTTTTATCGAGCAGCATTTGCAGCAGCATTTTTTCGGCTGCGCCCATTTCAATGACCGCTTATTGGGGGCTGTCGCGATCAAACAGGGTCAAGACGGTGCCTGGTGGCTATCAGATTTGTGTGTTCGCAAGACTACCCGGCGCCGGGGCGTAGGGTCCCGTTTGATGGCGTTACTCGGTGAAAAAGCCAAGCAGGATGGGCGTGTCTTGCGCATCGCCACGTCGTCGCTACCGTTGGCCGACCGCGTCTTGTTGTCAAAACTGGGGTACCGGCCTGTCGCAAATACTGAAAAGCCGTCTTTAGAGGCCCCGGTAACCAGCGATTTTGTTGAATTAGACCCTCGTTGAATTAAACCCACAAGGAAAGGGTAATGAGACAATTATTACGCATTGTACTCGCTGCAATTGGTATTTTGGCGATTGTGGCTGTCGCGGCTGTCGTGTACGTAACGACATTTTTAGACCCGGAGGACTTTAAGCCTCGCCTCACTGCCGTGGTCGAAGAACAAACAGGACTGAACCTGGATCTGGATGGACCGATCAACTGGTCGTTTTATCCGCGTATTGGCGTCAGCGTAGAGACGGCCAATGCCAGGCTTCCCAGTCAAGATGAAGAAGACACGGCGTTTGCGGCGGTCGACCGTGCCGAGGTCAGCGTCGCTTTTGCGCCCTTGTTACGCGGTGAAATAGCCGTTGATGGCTTGACCCTGAACGGCGTGCGTTTAAATCTGCAGCGCAATGCCGACGGCGAGGGCAACTGGGAGCCGCTTCTGGACAGGCTTGTAGAGCAAAGCGAAGAAGCCGAAACCGTGCTGGCGCCAGCGAGTGCGGGTCCCAACGTGGATGCTGGCAGCCTGGAAGTCGTGCTGAGTATTGCCAATGTCAATATCAGCGGGGCCAATATCCGTTTCCGGGATGAGCAGGCCCAAGCCCTGTGGCATGTGCGAGACCTGAATGTCTCTGGTAGTAACGTCAATCCTGTTCGTGCCTTTCCGCTTAAGGCCATGTTCACCTTGACCAAGCACAATAACCTGGACGCTGAGGCATTGGAGCGAGCGCCCAATATATCAAGCGATATCGGCCTTGAAACACGCATGCAACTTGGCTTGTCAGAACAGAAGTTTGTGCTGGAAAACACCCAACTTAGTACGCGCACACGGTTTGAGGCTGAAGGCGAACCGCAGCAGTTCGACGTATCAGCGACTGAAGCCATTGTCCGGCTCGCTGAGCAGCAACTGAGCATTCGCGATGGAAAGCTGGAAACCACTCTTCGCCATCCGGAAAACTGGGATGGTGGGCTGGCGCTGGCGCTTGCGTTTGGTCTGGATGGAGACTGGCAGGCGCAAACCGCACGGTTAAAAGAACTGCAACTGACCGGGCCTGATAACCTGCGTGTCAGCGGTCACCTTAACGTGTCGCAATTCCGCGATGCGCCGGAATACCAAGGTCAGTTAACCGTCGCGCCATTCACCTTGCGCCCGTGGTTGGCTCGGTCGGGTGTGGTGCTTGAGACGACAAGTGAAGCGGCACTCAGCGATGTTGCCATGACCAGCCCCATTGAAGGGGACTTGCAGAAAGTATCGCTACCCAGCCTCTCGCTGGTAGTGGATGACAGTACTTTTACTGGCAATATCGCGTCGCGACTGGACGGGTCGCGTGTCGACTTTGATCTTCAAGGTGACGTGCTCAACCTGGACCGTTATCTGCCGCGCCAAGAAACCGAACAGCAAGCAAGCTTGGAGGTTATCAAGGCCGCCGTTGCCGACGGCCCGGCTGAGCTCCTGCCCCAGGCGTGGTTGGCGTCGTCAAGCGTGAATGGCAGCCTGAATATCGAGTCGCTTGAGCTGGCGGGCATGGCGTTCAGCGATGCGCGCCTCCAGATGCAGGGCGATCAGGGGCTGCATCAGCTAAGCAATTTTGAAGCGGGCTTTTACAAAGGCGAATTGACCGCGAGCGGGCGCATAGACGCCACTCAGGATGAACTGCAGTGGGCGCTTTCACCCACCATGCAAAATGTTCAGGTAGCGCCGCTTATCGAGACGTTGAGCGAGGGTGATGAGGCGTCTCCGCTGAGGGGGCGACTTAATCTGAGCGGAGATCTCACAACGCGCGGTAATCAGCGCGAGGCATTGCTGCGCCACCTGAATGGCGACCTGAAGGCCCGGTTAACGGAGGGCGCCATTCTCGACATTAATGTCTCTCAAGAGATGTGCGAGCTTGCTGCCCGGCTGGAAGGCGAGGAAGTCCAGCGTGACTGGTCAAGCGATACCGCCTTCGATGAGTTTGCCGCAACGCTGCAGATTCGAGACGGCGTGGTGCGCAGCGACGACTTGATCATCACCGTGCCGGGGATCGAGGTAAAGGGCGAGGGCGAATACGACCTCACCAGCCAACGGTTTGATACGCATGCCAATGCCGGGCTTGTGGATACCGCAGATGCCGCGTGCGATGTGAATCCCCGTCTTGAAGCACTGCCGTTGCCATTGCGTTGCGAGGGCCATATCAGCGACGCCCGTGGCGAGTGGTGTCGTTTTGATCGTGATGCTTTTCAGGGTGCTGTTGTCGAGCTCATTCAGGAAGAAGCCGGTGGGCAGGTAAGCAAAGCCCTTGAGGAACGCCTGGGCGAATCGCTTGATTCACTTGACGAACGTCTGGGTGAAGGCAGTGGCAATGCCTTGCGTGAGGGGCTGCAGCGTTTATTTGATTAGTGGCCATCAGCCCGAACAGCGCCGGTCTTGAATCGGCGCTGTTTTTTTATATCAGCGCAATGCTTGATTAAGGAGTTTGCATGACGGACATGCCCGCGCCGCGGCTGGCCGCTGAGGTGTTTCAACAGCGTTTGCTAGACTGGTTTGACCGCTACGGTCGCCATGATCTGCCCTGGCAATCACCGCGCAGCGCCTACCGCGTTTGGGTCTCTGAAATCATGCTGCAACAGACCCAGGTGGCCACGGTCATTGCCTATTTTGAGCGCTTTATGGCGCGTTTTCCGACGCTGGAGGCACTGGCCGAGGCGCCTCAGGATGAAGTGCTACACCTGTGGACCGGGCTAGGTTACTACGCCCGAGCGCGTAATCTGCATAAAGCCGCGCAAGTGGCGCTTGAGGCCCACAACGGGGAACTACCCACCGACAGCGTCGAGGGGCTCATGGCGCTGCCTGGCATCGGCCGTTCGACGGCGGGAGCGATTATCGCCCAGAGCACCGGGCGGCGTGCTGCTATCCTGGATGGCAACGTCAAGCGTTCGCTGACGCGCTTGCATGCGGTGGCGGGCTGGCCGGGTAAACCTGCCGTAGAACGCAAACTGTGGGCCCTCGCTGACTACTACACGCCCGATTCCCGCGTGGCGGATTACACCCAGGCCATGATGGATTTTGGTGCCACGCTATGTAAGCGCAGTACCCCGCTTTGCGGGCATTGTCCTTTCAATGATGTCTGCCTGGCCTACGCGCAAGGCGAGACCAAGCGCTATCCTGAATCCAAGCCCAAGAAACCCTTGCCCACGCGGGAAACCATCATGTTGATGCTTTACGACCCAGACGGACGGGTGTGGCTTGAGCAACGTCCGGCAAGCGGGCTTTGGGGTGGGCTTTGGAGCCTGCCGCAGTTTGACAGCCAAAGCCAACTGGCCTCATGGTTGGATGACCATGTGCTGGGGCCTGAGCGTTTGCCACCTCTGGCCTGTTTTCAGCATACCTTCAGCCATTTTCGTCTGGCGATTACCCCGCAGCCAGTCAGTTGCGATAGGCTGAAGGAAGTGCGCGAAGGAGGTGTCTGGTACGACCCCAGCCAACCGGCTGAGCTCGGCCTGGCCGCCCCCGTAAAGTCGCTGATCAATCAACTTACCCCTTTCACACTGACGTCGACGCCAGGGCACGCTTGACCCTGAGTAGCCGCTAAGTCTAGGAGCCATCTCATGCCGCAGACCGTATTTTGCCGCAAGTATCAACAAGAGCTGGAAGCCCTGCCATTTCCACCCCTGCCGGGGAAGCAGGGCCAGGAAATCCAGGCAACCGTTTCCAAGCAGGCCTGGGAAGACTGGCAGGCATTGCAAACGCGCTTGATCAATGAAAAACACCTCAACATGTTAGACCCCGAGGCTCGCGCCTACCTGATGGAGCAGATGCAGCGCTTTTTCGATAACCAGGAAACTGACCAGGCCGAAGGTTACGTGCCGCCGACACAAGCCACATAACTTGCCGACAAAACGGAAAGTTTTATAAAGGAGTTGACGAAAAGCCGAGATTCTTGTTTAATACGCACCGTTGGCAGCGGCCAGATAGCTCAGTCGGTAGAGCAGGGGATTGAAAATCCCCGTGTCGGCGGTTCGATTCCGTCTCTGGCCACCACACTGCTGGGGTATCGCCAAGTGGTAAGGCACCGCTTTTTGGTAGCGGCATTCCCAGGTTCGAATCCTGGTACCCCAGCCATTGCCGACTTTACGTGTAGCCGACATAGCTCAGTTGGTAGAGCAACTGACTTGTAATCAGTAGGTCCCGGGTTCGACTCCTGGTGTCGGCACCACTAAAAAGTGGTTGATAGCAACACGTTACGAATACTGAAAAGCCACCCAAACGGGTGGCTTTTCTCGTTTGCGTAACACCTTGCGTAACAAAAACCTACGGCATGAAAATTGCCGATCCCGCCTTTATCCCCACCTGGTTACTCGCCCGAGTTCGGTACATGCGGAATGCTCAGGTCGTAAATATCCATCATGGATGCTGACCGGTGGCCACTCGCTTGCTGTTTGTCGTGAAGGTTCCCCTTCGTATCCGTAATGCCCCGGCGCTTGAGGTCGTGAAGGCTGAAGCGCTCTTCCTGTGTAATCACTCCCTGTTCTAATGCGCGCGTAACAAACCGCTGCCAGGCCGAGTCAAAGCTGCTCTTGCGCAGGGCGTCACCGTTCCTGGACACAATCAGCGGCCGCCGTTCTTCCAGCATAGGTATCGCCCGCCCTCGCTTCTGCCAGATCTCGTCGCGGCGTTTGTGCGCGGTATCAATCGCCTCGCGTAGCCGTGGGGTCCACGTCACGATGTTATCGCGACTGCCTTTGCGGCGGTTGGTCAGCAGCCCATGCTCGGTGATGTTGGCATCGGTAAGCGTCACTACCTCTATCCCGCGCAGGCGGCACAGGTAGGAGATCTCCATCGTGATCCACAGGTACGTGGGGCAGGAGCCTATTTGCCCGCGCCTTGGGTAGTCATTGCCGCGCTCTCGGGCGTGAGCGATCAACTTCGCCATGATGGGGCCTGTGGGCAAGCGCTGCTGCTTGCGTTCTTTCGCGTGCTCAACGCCTGCCGCCGGGTTTGAGTCGCAGTAACCGCGGTTGATGCCCCAGCGAAACAAGCGACCCAAGTACCGCGCGATGTGGTTGGCCTTTGACGGCGTGCCGGCGGCGGCAATCTGGTCCACCAAGCGTTGCACGAGCGCTGGGCTGAACTGCTTGGTCGATAGCTCGCCCAGGGGCTTGCCAATTTTAGTGGGTATTTTCAGCAGCGAATCACGACAATACTCGTAATCCTCGCGCGTCTTGGGGGTTAAGGCTTGGCACTGGGCGGATTCATGGAAGCGCTCGCACAGATATTTGAGCGAGTGCTTGTCAATGCCATCCTCTTCCTCGGCAATCTTATGCAGCTCTGACAGCGTTGCCTTGGCGTCCGCGACGTTTCTCCGGCGCTGGCGCCCGGCTTCGTCACGCGTGAGCATATACCAGCGTCCATGACCCCGATGGTCAAAAAATACCCCGCCCGGGATGCGACTTTGATCGATGTGGCCGGGGATGTGCGGGTTGTGCTTACGGGGCCTGGAGCGTGTTTTCATAGGATGTCGGTCGCTTCAAGTGTGTCGTTGCTGCTGGCGGGGGTTAAGCCGCCTGCTTGGTTGATGAGTTCTATTGTAGTCCAGGGGCCAAGGCGCCCCTGGAAAACCTGAACGCCCTGGTCACGCAAGCAGCGGGCCACGTCCCCTGGGCGCTGATAGCCGGTGATCTGTTTGAGATCTTCGCACGATAGAACCGTATTCGTACCCATGTGTGCTACTCCTCATTAGTCGCCCGTGTAACGCTGACCGGCCGGGCCATACCCTCGCCCGTCACGCCACTTATGTTCGTCGCGGGCCATGCTGTCTTCCATTGCTAGCTGGCGCTGCTCCTCGAGGAGCGATTGCACTGCCGGATTACCAGCAATACGCCTCAGGTTTAAGAGCTCGTCTTGCTGGCGCTGGATAATGCCGGTGGCCACCGTGGCGAGTTCCCAGCGATCGGCTGGTGTTTCGCCGTCATCGCGAACCTTGCCCAGCCCGTAGCAGTGGCCACAGGGCTTGTCGCGATTGCCTTTGATGTGGTCGTGCCCGGAGCCCATGCAAAGCGGGCAGTCGTCGGGCGCGAGCTCTCGCCAGTTGGCCAGCCAGTCCGCCTGTGTCGTGGCGCTTTGAATCCCTTTATCGAGATCCTGGTAGATCACCAGCCACTGCCCATCGAGGGACTCTGTGCCCTGGTGCTGTGCGACTTCGTGGTAACGGCCACCGCGCTCGCGGTGGGTGTGGGTTGGCTGGGTCATTGGTGGCCCTCGGCATGCTGACGTAGTTCTTTCGCTCGCTGACCCAGAAGATCAAAAGCAGCATCCCAGCCAGCGTCAAAACCATCCTCTTGGGGCGTATCCTCATGAGGCCCTGATTGAAACTTAACAAGCTCTAGCGCCTCTGCCTGCTTGATTGCATCGCGGCGGGCGAGGCTGGTGGCGGGCGATTCGTACATCGCGGCCTTCCATTCCCCAATGTCCTCATCTAACTCGCCTGCACCCTCAAGCGCGGGCACTAGGTCGTTCTCTACCAGCAACAGGCTTCCTCTTAATGCCTCTTGCAAACGCTCAACATGTGCCGCCAAGGCGTCACGCTCTTCGACCAGCTCCTTAACTAGCTGTGGCTCAATGCCCACAATCTCATTGCCCAGCGACTTCTGAATCTCACCGAGCGATTCACAGGCCGCGACAAACATGCGCTTATGCCTTCCTAGGTCCTCGATCACAACGTTTACGCCCTCGTGGGCTGCGCCAATGTCACCTTTGTTGCCTGTCATTTCTGAGATGGTCGCTAAGTGGCTGTGGTATTCGTCTCGCTCCCTTAGCGCTTCAAGTATCTGTTCGATGGAGAGCTGTTGGCCGTCCTTTAGAATTGCCGCGCCGTCATCGCAAACGCCTTGTGTATATTCGCTCATATCGCCATGTCCTCCTGAATCGCTTCTCTGGGCTCGGGCCGATTGGCTACGTCAAAGCACGCCATGTGTGGATCCGGTTCGTGTGCATTGCAGATTTGCGTAGCGAATACCTGCACCCCGTGGCGATCGCAACGGCCGTAAGGTGTACGGCTTGGCTTTTGCTGCAGCGAAGAGCGCTGCTGAAAAGGGCAGTGCTTATCTTCATCAAAGCCCTGGTGTCCGTAGTGCTGGCAGCTAACGCACGCCCTGGGTGAGTGCATGAAAGGCTCGGCGACTGTCGGCTGATGATTCACTTCCCGCCTCCCAGCAGCGGCATGCCGTCTTCGTCCAGCTGCGCGCCGGCGGGGAGGAAGTCGGTACCAGGCGCGCGCTTGAGTAGTTTCAGCCGCTCGTTTTCGGTCCGGGCGGTGTCGATCACCTGTCCGGAGATCTCGCCCACCGCCTTGGAGCGCTGAATTTCTTCTTTCAGGTCATCGCCGGTTAGAGATTCATCGCCTAGGCGTTCAAGCTGGGCAAACAGGTGGTTGCGTAGGTCATCGATCTTGTTTTTCATACCTGCTTGCTCCTGCGGTTGATTTTGCGGTTCAGTGCCCCGCGTAGCTGAATAAGCTGCGGCAGCGGGGCCGGTAGATTGTGATAAGTATTGCGGCGCATCAGGTCGGCACGGCTGATCAATTCGAGGTTCCCTGGGACGAAGTTGCGCTTATCGCCATCACGGAAGATGACAGCATGTCCAGGTGGCACAGGTTCGCCGTGATGCTTCTCCCATTCGATGTGGCTGACGGCTACAAAGTCATGGCTAGTGATGCCTGTATCGGTCATCTTGCGTTCCAGATAGCCGTCTTTGGTGACGCGCTCGGAGCCGATCGGCAACCAGGAGGCAGGGCGATGTCCTTTCTTGAAGCGGCCACGCTCGCTGCCTGGTGGGCTAAAATGAGTGCCTTTGTTCCAGGGGGCTTGACCAGGCTTAAAGCAGCCGGGCTTTTCGCGCTCCATGTACTCGGCTGACTTTCTCCAACCGTGATTAACAGCCTGGTTCTGAATGCTTGACTCACTGCGCCGGAAGATCCGGCCCAGGGTGATGTTGTCCGTGTCTGGATAGGCTTTCTTCAACGCCGCCAGATCTTCCGGCGACCAGGTCTTGCCGTTGTTGGCGAGGTAATCGGTCACTGGCTGCCCCCTAACATTTTGCTAGCGTCGGCAATATGCTTTAGCGGCCGCGCAAGGGCAGTGCCCTTGGCCAGATCAATGCAGCGGCTTAAGTCCTCACGCCGCTGGCGCTCTTGCTCGCCTATCGTCAGGCTGCCGCGCTTGGGTTTGGTGATCAGGTCCATGCCGCGTTTGCCGGACATGTAGCGGCTGTATACGGTTCCTGCTGCGATTCCGTAGATTGCCGCCAGCTTCGATAGTGACAATTCCTCACCGCTGTACGGGTCGTTTACCAAGTGATCAAGCTTCGGCACGGACAACCTCCTGGGCGATTTCCTCGCGGTGAAGCTGCTCGACGTCGACGATCTGCATACCTACTCGATGTGCAACGTGCAGTTCCAGGTGAGCGCCCTTCGATGCCTGCCAACCGGGCAGCAGGGCGATGGTGTCGCAGGTGAGCATTTGGCGTAGGTCCTGCCTCAGGTACTCTTCCCAGCTGAGCTCCTCGGTTTCGCTTTGCTTCTCTGCCGGGTTGACGACCTCATAGCCAAGCGCCCGCAGCTGGTGAGCCGTTAAGTGGAACGCGCCAAAGTTCAGACCTGGTAACCCCGTCATGGGGCCGCTGATGTAGATGCGTTTCATGATTGGCCCTCGCTATTGCGCTGAACCTCACCACCGAGCCACTCAACGATTCGTTCCACGCTGTCGCGCAGGCATTCCGCCATAAGCAAAAAGTCGCTTTCCAGGCGGGCTAAAGCATCGTCGCCATCGTCTAATTCATCCGCCACTTCAATGAGCGCGTCACCGAAGCGAATCGACTTGAGCGCCAGGTCGTCATGCAGGATGAAAGACAGCTGGCCTTCGATGTTGAGCGCCAACTTGCTGGCCTGCCGGCCGCTTTCGAGCAGCTGCTGCATTTCGTCTGACTCGAGGTCCACCTGGCGGCCGCGTACCACGCCGTCATCGCCTTTGGCTTTTAGCTCCACCTGGTCGCCCATCTGAAGGTCAGCTGGGCGGCTGGCGGGGTCGCCGAGCCACGTTGTCATGGCGCGCATGGGCAGCGTCTGGGATGCCAGCGGGGTAACGCTCAGGCTGCCCAAGGTTTCGCGCAGCAGGTCGAGCACATCCTCAGCGCGGATGCGGCTGCTGGCGTTGATGCCAATAAGCTGGCGCTCGGTATCCCACCACAGGTCTATTTTCTGGCTGCGCACGAATGCCCGGGGCAGCAGATCCTCGGTCACCTTCTCTTTGAGCGCGGTCTTCTCTTTGCGCGTGACCTTGCGTCCCTCGGTGGCTTCGATCTCGGCTACCAGATCATCGACTTCCTCTTTAACCACTGACGCGGGGAGGATGCGTTCTTTGCGTAGGGCGCTGATAAGGCGGTGGCCCTGAATCTCATGGAGTAGTTGTCCACCGCCCTGCCGACCGGCTGGCGCTGTCCAGCCAAGGCGGCGAGCATCGGCGTTACCCATCGGTTGGTTCTTATAGCAGGCCAATTGCTCGGCTAGCTGCTCGGCGCTTAGCTGAACGGCTGCATGGACGCGGTAGAGGTGAAGGTGTTTGAACCACATGTTAGGAGTCCTTTTGTTTTGTCTGGTCGCTGCCCTTGGCTGGCGCTGGCTTAAAAATCCGGTCGAACTGTTCTTCAAAAGTCATGGCTTGTTCACATGCCGCCTACCATCACGCGCGGGACGTCTTCGGCGGGGTAGTTGGGGTTGTGGTAGCACCACTCTGATTTGATGCGGTGCGGGAAGTGGTAGCCGTCGCAGTAGCAAGTCAGGTGACGCCAGCCGCGCTGGTCCGCCCATTGATCAATGCGTAGTGAGTTAACGTTGCCGCAACTGCGGCACCGCACCGGGCGCAGGTAGTCGTTTGGATGCTTGGCCTTCACTTGGCGTGCATCACACACGCGGCAACGGCAATGGCGGCGCCTGTCTCCCACGAGGACGACCTGGCCGTGTTTATTGCGGACTATCACGCGACGGCCTGCTTTGCCGCGTCGTACTGCTGGATAGCCCAGACGATGGCGTAGCAGCACCAGAGGTAGTGGCCTTTCCACTTCTTGCAGTCGACTTCCCAGAAATCCTGAAAAAACTCTTCGTCGTTGAAGCGGAATTCCAGAGCAGCTGTGATAGCGGTGTGCTCGTTATCAGCCTCGCCAAGCACTTCTATTTCGACTGCCTCCCAGGCTTCGGCTTTGTCCTCTTCATCCCAATCCTCGGTGGCGACTTCAAACCACTCGGTAATTTCCGATCGGAACTTTTCGGGCTGCCATTCTTTGGTGATCTCTTCCGGCGCAATGCTGGGGCCGGCTTGTAGCTTTTCTTGCCAATAGCCGGGGTTGATACGCAGCTCTTCATCGCGGAAAAACTTGAACATGTCCTCAATGCGCTGAAATACGTAACAACCCATGTCGCCGCTGATGCAGAGGAAGCCTGGCCAAGTAGTGATGTTGAAATAGCGGTCGTTACTCTCAGGGCGCGCGCAACGCAGGTGGCGATGCAGTCCTTCATCGTGAATCACCGTTAACTGGTGCTCGGTGATCGTGTCCTGGAAGCGCTCAAGCGGCGTTTTCTGAATAGCTGTCATCGTCATCACCTCAAAACTGAACAAGCTGGTTATCGGTAGACGCGTCCGGCATCGCGTACTGTGCTGGCGCGTACTCATCCAGCGCTGGCCCTGCTGGCCGCATGCCTGGGCATTGCTCGGCCACGTTGATGTTGTCGTCCCAGTCGCGATGTCCGGATCGCTTACTAAGCGGCACGCCGCGGGCTTCCTCAGCAGCGAACACCGCCACGCCTTCGCAGTACTGCATAACGGTCTGCTCTTGTTCGGCCTCGGCATCGTGGCCCGCCAGGGCGCCCATGGTGCCGATGATCGCGACCAATGCCGCCGCCCACAGGCCGTTTTTCGTTTGCTGTTTCATGCGGCTTGCTCCTGCGTGGCGTTGGCTTCGAGTGGGTGGCGCAGTAGGCAAATGCGGCCTTCGATGTGGGCACCCCACAGCACATCACGCAGGCAGTTGCGGGCAGCTTCTTCGGTGGGCATGGGCTTCGCCATATCCACAACAACGCGGGTGCCGTAAGCGCCGGTGAACGCGGGTAGGTAGCCGCCTTCGACCGGCTCAGTATCAATCACGGTGTTGTGCAGCGTGTAGCCGTCGGCCATGGCGAATAGGCGCCAGTGCTGGATCAGGAAAAGGATGCTTGTGGTGTGGTTCATTGGTTCGCTCCCTGGCTCTGGTGTGCGCGAACGCTGGAGAGCATGTCTTCAAGGTTTTCCAACGCCAGCACCGGTGACGTGACCGGCGGCAGGTCGGTGGTGAATACCTTTGGCTCTTGATTGGTAAGCCTTTCGATCACTGACACGCTACTAGGGGCCAAAGTCAGCACGACATGGCGGCCTTGCTTGATGTTCATGTCCATCACACGGTCGGATAGCTCGTGTACGCGATTCCGCACCAGCTGCTTGATGGTTTGGTCGTGGATGCTCATGCGTAGAGGCTCCCTACGTTCCGGCGGCTAACGGTGCGGCTGGCGCTTACTTGGGTGCGGGTGCGCACCGGTGGGCGGTGGCGCATGGCCTCGGCGTCTGGGTTGATGCCACTCACAAGCAGGGCAACGAGTAGCGGGGCGATCCAGCCGCGGCGCATGGATTCAGCTACAGCGCCAGCGGCTTTAAAAACGCCAAGCTTTTGGTAGCACTTGGTTAAGCTCCTGCGGACCGTTTCGTGTGAGCGACCGGTAGCCTGGGCAATCTCTTTGTAGGTGTGGCCACCAGCGAGCAGCATGAGGTCGGTGGCTTCGGTGCGGGTAAATCCGAGGCTTCCGCGCTCTGGGTTTATCTGGGCTTTCCAGTTGCCTTGTGTGATTTGCATGTTGGTTCCCCTTGCGTGCTTGTTGGAACCATTAAAGTACCTTTAAGGTACATAGTCAAGGATGGTATGTTCTTTTTAGGTACATGTTCAGGCAAAAATAAACCGCCTGTTTGGGCGGTATTCATTGATAGGTACCAAAAAACCCGCCTTTCGACGGGTCCTTTTTTGATAATCGGTTATTTTTATGCGGCGCTGGCGGGCATCCTGTTTTGAATAGCCTGGCCGATTGATCTAGCAACAGCGGGGCTGGCGCCTTTAATTTTCAGGTTTGCTTTGAGTGCTTGGGGCCCGTAACGCTGGGTATAGACACCAAAGAGCTCGTCGGCATAGGAACCAGACAATGAGATTACGTCGTTGTAATCAAGGATCACCGTCTCGTTTTGCTTGGTCAGAGCTTCGATACGAGAGCGCTCCTGGGCAGCTGTGATACGGTTAGCCAAGGAGCCTTTATATTTCAGTGTATTAGGCATGTTTATTGCTCCTAGAGTAGGGCGGCTTGGCGAGAGCTACAGCAAGATGTCATCTAGAATATCTTGCACATCGTCATGAAACGGCTCTTCTTCAAGAATACGGCCAAGCTCGCTAATATTTAATCTACATGCGATTGCTACACCTTTCCAGTGTGGCATCGCACAAAAATAACCAAATTCGTCATTCTTTCGTGTGTGTGGGTTCGAGACCATTAATGTGTCTCCCGTCGCTACCCACAGATAACCGTTGTAACCGGTGACGAGCTGCATCAGCTTTGCTAAACCAAGCCCCTGGTGATTGTTGCCGTCGTGCCAAGGGCGTGCGTCAGCTTGTCCTTCGAAAGGATTGCCCATGCCATCTTCAGGAATCATCTGGGCAAACTCATCATGATCTCTGTCTTTCGTCGTGTTTCGTGGGGTGAGGCACCACCTGATCGCAGACTCATCATCTACAACGTCTGGGACGCCAATTCGCTGGCACTCTCTTAAAAACCCTTTCCCCTTATCAGCAACAGAGAACTCTATGACAGGATTGTTGGGGTTCCAGTTCAGCGCCATTGAAAACCCCATGCCTTCAGCGTGCGCCCGAACGTTATCATGTAGCTCGCCGATAACAGAGCAAAGCTGTGCAATACCTGGCTGATCCTCTACACGTAAGCGAATGCTGTTATTTGTCTCTGACGTGGCAGCATCAACATCATCTGCATTTTGCAGCATCTGAATAGGGCTGTAGTTAACGCCCTGATTGACCCTATTGAATTGATAACCGTCGATGCCGGTCAATTTATAGGGCACTTGCATCGCCTCGAGCAAGCCGCGATGGTTATCAGGGTCTGCATAATGCAGGTCACGAATTTTCCTATCATAGCCAATACACGTGACGGTGGTGATAAAACCTGGCGTGAGAAACCCGCTTGGAATGTACAGCAGACCATTCTGTTCAGGTGCAATATTTTGCTGGTTTGCCACCGCGTAACTGATGCCGCGTTCTGCCATGCATGCCTCTAAAATCTTAAAATGAACGATTGCTTATTTAATGCATGCCCCGCCACGCAGTACGATCTTGTTAAAGCTTGGTCTTGGCTTCTACTGCTACACCGAGGATCCGACAGTTGCCGTTGATTGGAATAAGCGGGTAAGCGGGGTTGAGAGGCTTCAGGTAGCGCTGCCCGCCGTCAACGATCAATTTTTTGAACGTCGCCTCGTTGCTTTCGTCCAGCTGGGCCACAACGAGCTTGCCCGGGGTGGGCTCGATACCGGTATCGACCAGCACCAGGGTGCCTTCGGGAACGCTGGGCTTTACCCCCGCGGGTGCCGTCATCGAGTCGCCGGTCACTTCCAGCCAGAATGCGGGGCCCTTGGCGTCATAGTCGGTGGTCTCGTGCCGTTCTTCCATGCCTGCAGGATAGGGAACAATGCACTCTGCGAACCAGCCCGCCTGCACTTCCGATACTACCGGGTAGCGGTGGTAGCGGATCGGCTGCGCGGCTGGAGCTGTGTTGGCGTCGTAGCTAGCATCTGCATCACGCGTGCCGCTCTCATGGTCATAGTCCAGCCACCCTGAGGGCTTCCCAAAACAGCTCTCTATATGCCGGGCGAGCTTACTTCCAATGTTTTTGGTTGGATTTGCGCCCATCACTCGGCTCATTTGAGTCGGTTCGCGGTCTACCTTAATGGCGAACGGAGTTGTGCCGCCTGCCTCTTTGGCAAGTTGCCGCACATTTTCTAGGCGTATTTGGGCGATTTCCTTCATATCCATATTGAACGCTATTTGTACTCTAAGGGTACAGTGCCTTTACGGTACAGTTTTTGCGAGCTACTATGTACCAAATTGGTACTTAAGAGGGCGCGGAAATGGGCCAAAGCTCGCATAGTGAGTTCTGGAAGTCTTTATCTATTGGTCAGCGAGAGAACATTGCCGATTCGGCAGGAACATCGGCTGAGTACTTGCGGCAAGTGCTTGTTTATGACCGTCAGCCAAGCGCTGATATGGCAAAGCGCCTGGAAAATGCGACAGCTGGCGCTTTGACCCGCCAAAGCCTGCGTCCAGATTTGTTCGCCGATATGCAGGTGGCCTCTCAATGATTCCAGTTTATCCAACGCTGCCCACCAGCACAGCGCCTGCGATGTGTCTGTTCGGGCATACAGTGTTTTGCGGAGAGAAGTGATGAGCAATCAAGCCAATAGCAGCAAAGAAACGTTTGAAGCCCTTAGTGGCCTTGCCCAAGAGCAAGCCTGTTCAGTGCTGGCGCATTATCTGAAGGACGGTGGCCCTGTGACAGGTAACGACGCCAGGGAATCGGTCGAGGAGGCCGCCCGCAACATCCGGGCGGCTTTTGCAGAGCTAGAGGGTATTACTCCTCTTGATCAAGACCCTGGTAATAAGCAGCCAGATCGCGGTGAAGGTCAATGAGGTTGGCGGCAATGGCTTTGCCTTTTCCCTTTTCGGTGAGCGTATTCGATTTTATGTCGGCTGCTCTTAGCAGTTCGAGTACAGCTTCGTGCGCTGCTTCGTTGGCGCTCTCTGATAGAGGTCCGTTCATAGATAAAGCTCCTGACTTGATGTGTGGAAACTTCAGGTTAACAGAGCTTTATCCGGTGACGGTCGAGGGCGCTTTTTTCTTTGGTTGTAAGCGATCTTCCATGGGTTTTTGTTCAGGGGGTGTGGTATGAGCACTGCAAACGACGAACAGCGAGATCTTGATGTGGCAAATGCCGAGGTGCTTTTAGCCAAGCATGGGTTAAGTACGCCATGTGCCGTGCTGCGCCCTGCGCCAGAAGTGGTGCAGCGGGAATGGGAAAAGCGCTGCAGGCGCCAGAAGTCAGAAGCGGCGTTTGCAACAAAACTTTCTGATTTGCAGCAGTGGCAGCTGGAGGTACAGCTTGGGCAGTTGATTAAACAGGCAACGCTCGCCCGTGAAAGCGCTGAGGAATCCGAGATCAAGGCGCTGAAAGCGCGTTGGGATGAGGCCGAGGCGCTTGAGTCTATCAGCGAATGCCGCAAGTGCCTCGGCCTGACGGATGGGCCTATTGGTCAGCTAGATGGTCGGGACGATGATGCTTAACCATTTCGATAATAAAATCCATGTGGTGCTGGCCTCTATAAGCGAGTGGCGGAAGTCCTTTTTCAAGAAAGGCGACAACTTCGTAGGCCTCTTCCGGCAGCTTGAACGTACTCAATTCACCAGTGAGCGCAGCGATAATTTTGCTTTTGTTTGCGCTCGGCAAATCAGAAATGTGCCAACGGTTTACAAGGGCGGCTTTCAGCTGCAGTACACCTATGTTTTCCCCAGGCGCCAAGGCTGGCCCAAATTCCTGCCTTACGTGATCGCAATAGCATTCAACCAGATAATCTTGAAATGCTACATGCATAACGTCCACCAGCATATTTGGCTGCATCGCATCCAGGCTATCGATCTTTCCGCCAGACGCATTGTTAAGCGCAATTTGCCATCTGCTGTCGTAATCAATCGCTTTTGCCACGTCGCTTTCCTTCTATTAGTGGACAGTGTTGCAACTACCACCTTAGAGGATGGTGGCGTGGCTTTCTATTGTGGGGGTGGCCATGTCCGTTGAAGCAATGAGCTGGGCCCTTCATCAGCAAGCCGTGACCGATCCCGCTGCAAGGGCGGTGCTGTTCGGGCTGGCTAACCATGCCAATCATGAGGGGCGCCATGCCTTTCCGAGCGTGAACTTGATCTGCCGTTATACCGGGCTGGCGACCCGCACTGTGAAGGCCAAGCTAAAGCTGCTGGTGGATTATGGTTTGATCCGCAAGGGTAACCAGCGGGTAGCTGCTGCCATCATCGACCGCGCGGATCGTCGCCCCACTGTGTACGACCTTGACCTAACCAAGGGGCTCGATAAGACGTCCATCGGTGACGAGGAACGGGATGCAACACCTGCACCCCGTAATAATAAACGGGGTGCGCCAGAAACACCCCGCGAACCTAACGGGGTGCATTTCACTGCAGAACGGGGTGCGAGAGATGCACCCGAACCGTCCTTAACCATAACCCCCTCTCTCTCTAACGCGAGCGAGCCAAACGTTTTTCAGCAGGCGGCGCAGTCGACCGATGACGGAACACCACCGCCCACCGGTGCCCGCCGGTTTGCGATGACGCTCGACTGGCAACCCGATCCCGAACACCTGGCCACGGCCTGCTGGCGCATCGGCTTGCCTACCGACACGACCCCCGAGCCGCACCAGCTGGCCAAGTTCACCGCGCACCATGCCGACCACCCAGAGCGCCAGCACGGTACCGGCAATTGGCACGCCAAGCTGGCTGACTGGCTGCGCAACGACCTCAAACACGCCCCCGCTCAATCGTTAGGAGCCGACCATGCAAACCGCACAGGATCTCACTCAGCAGGCCGTTGCCGCGATGAGCGCGACGCCGTCCGCCAGCAACTCGCCGACCCATACGACACCAGTTGGGCGGAGGACTTCTGGGAAGACGAGCCAGATACCTCCGGAGCGCAAGGAAGCAATCACCGCCCTGGTGAGCAAGGTATTTACCCGGCTGGAGGCGATTTTCCCGAGGACGTTTTCGAGTGCGTTTCCGACGGTGGACATGCTGAAGCTCAGCCGCCGGGAGGTGGCGCAGGAGCTGGCGCGGTGGCCGATGCTGCCCACGAACCAGACGATCGAGCGGGCGTTGAGCGAGATCAAGCGCACGGGGAATACCTGGCCGCCGACGATCCCCGAGTTAATCGCGAAGCTTCAGCCCAGCGCCGAGGATGCGGGTATGCCGAACAGCGCTGACGCATGGCGTGAGGCCGTGAACCATGCGCACCACCCAGCCGAGCATTGCTGGCGCCATGAGGCGGTGAGGTTGGCAGGGCAAGCGGTGGGCTGGTGGGAATTGACCCACACAACGGCGCAAAGCACGTGGCCACGTCTGGAACGACGCTTTGAGAAACATTACGCCGCACTGGTTAACCGCGTGCTGGCGGGTGAGGAGCTGCAGGCCCAGGGTTTGATTGGCCATGAAGGCAGCGAGACCCGGGGCGCTAAAGCAGAACGGGCAAGCCGCGAAGCTGCCCAGCAACAAGCCGAAGCGGCGGGAATGCCGCACCGCATGAACCCAGAGCAGGGCATGCGTTCATTACGCGCCGCCCTTGGAGGACGTTAATCATGAATACCGCATTTCAACCAAGCGGCAATGAAGTGAAGCAGGCCGCGTTCAATGAGCACCGCCGCTCTGGAAAGTTGAGTTCCTCACGTGGCGTTGTGATTACCACGCTGGCCAGCCAAGGACCGATGACCCGCAATCAGTTGGCGACTGCCACCGCGTTGCCTTTGGCGAGCATTTGCGGTCGCTGTCGTGAGCTTTTGGATCTCGGCTATATCGATGTTGCCGGTATGAGCGCTGATTCACCTGCTCGCCAGGTGCTGCAGCTGACTGGAAGCGGCAAGGGATTGGTGCTGGAAGCGTCAGAGATAGCTGGAGAAAAGCGAGGTGAAGGATGACCAAAGCGAAAAACTGGAGCCATGCCGAGCTTTGCGAGATCGCCGTCAAATGGCTGAGGCGACCAAATAGCAACAACGGCCATGGCTGCCATGTGGCTGTGAGTGAAGTGCGTTCAGGTTGGACGGGTGAAGTGCCGGATGCCATTGGATTCCGGCAAGCAGGCTATGCACCCCACGACGGCTCAGTGGTCGTTGAGGTGAAGGTTAGCCGCTCGGATTTCCTGGCCGATAAGAAAAAGCCGCATCGGATCGAAGGTGGCTTGGGCAATTGGCGGTACTTCATGTGTCCAGAGGGCATGATTGAACCGGATGAATTGCCCGACGGCTGGGGGTTGCTGTGGGTGAATAGCCGTGGCCACGTCAAGCCAAAGGCTGGCGCCGCCTTCGCGCTATGGCAGTCGAGTAACTATCGCTCTCACCAAGGAGCTCTTGCCGACTTCCGTCAGGAAAGCGACTGGAACGGTGAGCAGTTCATCCTGGTGAAGCTTTATGCCCGCATTGGCGATCCTGAAGCCGTTAATCAAAAGCTTCGCGAAGCGTGGGGTGAGCATGCCCGCATCGCCAAGCGCTGTAATGGAATGGCAGAGGAGATAAGCGACCTGAAACGTAAGCTGAGCCAAGCGAAACGTGATGACGCCTACGGCATTGGTGAGCTATCAGCAGGCTTGGATGGCTTGCGAAAAACGGCAGGTGACCGGAAAAGCCCCAGTCGACCACTAACAGCGCGGGGTGGGTCATGACTCAGTATAAAGGCGGTCAACAAGCCCGCTGCGCCGCCATGCTTTGCCAGAATCCCCGGTTTTGGCTCTATCTGGATCACCGTTGGCGCTCGAGGAACGCGCTTGAGTTTCGCCAATTCCCCGATGGTACGTTTAAAGCGGCGGGCGCCACTCGATGGCTCCGTAAGGCATGCGGCATCCAGAGCCGCGCCGAACTGGATCATAACGATGATGCTAGCGCGATGTTCGATAGAGTCATGGCCAGCTATCAGAGCTGGGAACGTCAGCAGCGCTTAAATGAGCGCATAGCAGGGGGTGAGGCTTGAGGGCAATCAGGGCTTCGTCAGGGGCAGCGGTAAAGCGCCGCGCGCCGTCTCACGATTATGAGGGGAGTGAGCAGAAAGCGTTGATCAGTTGGCTGCATGGGGAATGGCGTCGAGGTAGCCAGGTGGGGCAGGCGTACCCAGTGACTTACCACGTGCCTAATGGTGGCCAGCGCAACAAGAAAACCGGCTCTGACCTCAAGGCGCAAGGCGTGAAGGCGGGTGTCTCTGACCTGGTCGTTATGGAAGCGCGCGGAGGGCTACATGGACTGTACCTGGAGTTTAAAGCCACGCCGCCCAGGCATTCGGCTATTGCGTCGACTCAGCGCGACTGGCTGGCGCTGGCGGATGATCGAGGTTATGGCGCCGTGCTTGCGCGTGGGCTTGAAGAGGCGCGCGCGGTGTTGCGGGCGTACATGGCATTGCCGTTAACCGAGGTGGTCGGTGATCGCCACTGCCTTGAAGTTGGTACCGACTGGAGGAAGTGATGCAGCTACCGCCGAGCGTACAGCAGATAGCCGACGTGATCGGGGCAGATAAGGCGCTGACGATGGTTCGCCACCTGCGCCAGCGGTGCAGCGGTAAAACGCTGTATGTCTATGTGCCCAAGCCTGAGCGGTTGCACGCCAACCATGCCCTGGTCGACATGCTGGGGTACGCGGACGCCATGGCGCTCTGTGAAGAGTTTGGCGGCACGCATCTTTATCCGTCTCCCTGTAAGTACCTGCAGCGGGCAATCAGGAACCGGGTGATTCTCGCGCTTCGCGACACTGGCCTGTCCGCGGATGAGGTCGCTCAGGAATTGGCCATGTCGCGTAAATGGGTGGCCAACGTTATCGATGCCCGCGACATGGTGCGCCGCGGCGATAGCATCGAGGTGGTCGCCCGATCGGTAAAGATCTCGCCTTTAACCCTCGGCTACATCCTCGACATTGATGTTGAAGACGTTGGGCCAGTTACGCGCCGTGGTGAACCTCGCCAAGCCAGTCCCCAAATGCCTCTTGGCCTTTGAACTACATATAGCGGAGCGCTCATAGATCCACGCCATAGACTTCTCTCAACGTTTATGTGGAGGCAGCTATGCATTGTGGTTCAACGGCTTCGGTCAAGGGGGCCATGTGTCTATGAGCGAAATACCCAGCAGGGATACGCAGCTTGATCGCATCGAGTCGAGCATTGCTCAGGTGCTTGACCGCCTGACCCGCATGGAAGAACGCCAAAATAATCACGCTGGGCAAATTGAGAGCCAAGCCAGCCAGATCTCTGAAATGGCGATACGCCTGCGTGAAGTAGAGGTGAATCACGCTGTTTCATCCAGGCTTGCCGACCAAAGCAAACAACAGCTTTCAGGGCGCTGGGCCGCTGTAGGTGCCGCCGCTCTGGTGCTGCTGGGGTCTATTGGAGCGGCGTTCGGCACGCTCTTCATTAACATCATTAAGGGGGCTATATGAGCCAACGTATCGCTAAGCACTTCAACCGTGCTGAGTTCGCGTGCAATTGCGGGTGTGGTTTCGACACCGTGGATGCTGCAACGCTTCGGATCCTCGATGCCGTGCGGGAGCATTTCGGCAAGCCTGTCACGGTGACCAGCGGCTGCCGCTGTGAGACCTATAACCGCAAGGTCGGCGGCGCGGCGAATAGTCAGCACACCCTGGCCCGCGCGGCTGATATTCAGATCAAGGGCGTGGCGCCTGATGCGGTGTATGACTGGCTGGCCTCGAATTACCCCAGCGCCAGCCTGGGCCGCTATGACACCTTCACCCATGTCGATACTCGCTCAAACGGACCAGCACGATGGTGATGACTTACATGATCCCCCTGTTGCTCGTGCTGGCGGGCAACGCGACCCATATCCTCAAGAAGCTGATCGAGGTGCGCCAGCAGGGCCATGACTTGACGCTGTTCGGCTTTCTGCGTGTGAGGCCCTATAAGTCGGCGCTCTCCCTGGTTGGCAGTTTGGCGGGCTATCTCTTGCTGGCTGACCAGGGCGTTACCAGCTTAGTGGCGGCCTTTGGTGTTGGCTACGCGGCTGACTCAATGCTTGAGGTAGTTGGCGCTAAGGCGCGGACGGTCGTCAAATGATCGGCCTGTTGCGGTCCTGGAAGCTATGGGCGGGCTTGGCCTTGGTTGCGGGTGCTGCTGGTGTGGTGGCCGTTGGGCTGGATCAGGCCCACACGATAGGCGAGCAGCGTGCCGAAATGGAAAGCCAGCAGGCGTTAGTGGAATCCCTGGGCTATCAGCTCCAGGCCCAGCAGCGCCAGCACGAGAAGAACCTGGCTGCACGTGACGCCGCCCTGGTCGCAGAGCGTGAGCATGCACGTGCTGCCCAGCAACGAGCAAAGACCCTATCCACCCAAATCAACCAAGAGAGGGCGGCCAATGCCGAGCTTGATGCGTGTATGGGCCTGCAGTTGCCTGACAGTATTGCTGAGCGCCTGCGCCAGTGACCCGATCGTGGTGACTGAGCAGGTCCCCCTACTTCCTCCTACTGCCTACCTGGAGACGTGCCCTGTATCGCTGGGGGATGGCTCGCTCGGCGCTGCCCTGGTCGGGCTACGCGAGACCGTCGAGTGCGATCGTGCTGACAAGGCAGCCTTGCGCGCGTGGGTAGACGAGCAAGCGCCTGCCGATGATGAAAGCCGCTGAACTTTTTAGGTACTCCCGGCGGGGGTGAGCCCTGCGGGTGACAGGCATCGCGGAAATTCATGTGAGCGAGGCGCGCCAGATCCGGTTGATTGTTGTTGTTTGAGGAAGCCATGGCGTTCAAGGGAAAAGGGAAGGCGGTCAACCGCGAAGAATTGGCTGAGGTTTTCGGCGTATCGCTCAACACGGTTTCTAACTGGATCCGTGGCGGCTGCCCGTTTGATCAGCGCGGCAGGCAGGGCAAGCCGTGGCGCTTTAACACCCGCGATGTATCCGAGTGGCTGCGTGATCAAGCTCGCCTCGAGGTAGAGGGCGACGGCCCCCTCGATGAGTTCGAGCTCAAGATGCGAAAGCTCGCCGCCGAGACGTCGCAAGCTGAGTTGGATCTCGCCACAGCCCGCCGCTTGGTGGCACCGATTGACGAGTTCGAGCGTGCCCGGGCACTGGAGAATGCGACGGTTCGCGCCAACGTGATGAACGTGCCGAGCCGCGTGGTCAGTCAGTTGATAGGTGAGACCGACGAAGCCCGCTTCAAGGAAGTGTTATCCGCCGAGCTAGTGCAGGCCCTGGAGTCAGCGGCAGAAGCCGACGTTGAGCTTGATGATGAAGAGGGCACCGATGGCGGCGACGATTGAGGCGGCTGAACAGTTCAGCAATACAGCAGGCGTACTGCGTGCACTAAAACGCAGTGCCCGCCACCTGGTGCCGCCAGCCCCACTGAAACCCAGCGAGTGGGCAGAGCAGAATGTCCGCATCCCGACTGGCAATGCTATCCCGGGCCCCATCCGTTTTGATAACGCCCCTTATCAGCGTGAACCTATGGACATGGCCACGCACCCCGCATGCTATCGGATCTCTTTGATGTGGGGCGCGCAAGTCGGCAAGACGCAGCTGGCGCTCTGCCTGCAGGGCTACGGCATTGCCCATGAGCCGCGCAGCCAGATGATGATGCAGCCCAGCCAGGGCGACCTGACCACCTGGCTGGAAACCAAGTTCAACCCCATGGTCGACGCTAACCCGGTGCTGCAAAGCCTGCTGGCAAAGCCTCGCAGCCACGAAGGCGTCAACAACCAACGCATGAAGAGCTTCCCCGGTGGCTTCCTCATGTTTGCCTGGGCAGGCTCCACAAAGACCATGCGCGGTCGCTCGGCGCCCTGGATCGTTGCCGATGAAATCGACGGCTATGGCGGCACGCCGGAAGGCGACGAGGTGCAGCTGCTTTGGCAGCGTGCGGCGACCTTTGGTGACCAGCGGTTGCTGGTGGAGATCAGTACGCCGACCATCAAGGGCGAGTCGCGCATCGAGGCCGCTTATGACCAGGGCGACCAGCGCCACTTCCATGTGGCCTGCCCGCACTGCGACACACACCAGGTGCTTAGCTGGGACCAGGTGAGTTGGAGCCGAGACGACGAGGGTAATCACAAGCCAGAAACGGCCGGGTATACCTGCAAGCATTGCGGCGTGTTATGGAACGATGGCGAGCGGATCGCCGCTATCCGGACTGCCGAGAAAGTAGGCGCTGGATGGAAGGCGCTAAAGCCGTTTCGTGGCCACGCCAGCTATCACCTTAACGAGCTCTACAGCTGCTTTCGTCGGCTGCGCGACATCGTGCAATCTTTCCTCGATAAGAAAGCCGCCGGCGACCTGCAGTCCTTCATCAACGTATCGCTGGCGGAAACCTGGGAAGAGCAGGGCGAGCAGGCCGAGCCGCACGTACTGATGCAGCGGGCTGAATCATTCAGGGCGCCGGTACCTTCTGGCGGTGTTGTGCTGACCACTGGCATCGATATGCAGCAGGACCGGCTCGAGATGGAGACCGTGGCTTGGGGCTATGGCGAGGAATCATGGTCCATCGATTACACCGTCCTATGGGGTGACCCGCTGCAGGATGAAGTCTGGCGCGACCTGGATGATTACCTGGCCACCACATGGGCGCATGAGAGCACCGCCCAGCTTGGCATTGTCGCCGCCTGCCTGGATACAGGTGGCAGCAGCGGCTACACCCAGCGCGCCTATGAGTACGCTCGAGGCAAAACGGGCCGCCGCTTATTTGCCATCAAGGGCGTCGGTGGCTGGGATCGGCCAGTGGTTACCGCGCCTTCACGCAAGAAGACCGGCCGAGGCCAGCGTAAGGTTGACCTGTTCAGTGTCGGTACCGACGAGGCCAAGCTAACCGTGATGCGCCGACTGGCGGTCGAGCATGCGGGCCCGGGCTACTGCCATATTCCTGCCGAGCGTGAAGCCGAATGGTTCCACCAGTTAACCGCCGAGAAGCTGGTCACCAAGTATGTGAAGGGCGTTCCCAAGCGCGAGTGGCACCAGACGCGCCCGCGCAACGAAGCACTGGACTGCCGCGTCTACGCTTACGCCGCATTTAAAATAGCGTCGCCAAGCCTCAAGCGACATGCTGCTCGCCTTGCCGAGTATGACGCCAAGGAAGATGACGACGATGGCGTTCAGACCACACCGACAGCCTCTCAGAAAGAACCACCGCCAGCGGAGCCGAAGCCCACGAAACGCAAGACTAGGCGCAAAGCAACGCGCCCACGGAAGAACTGGGTCAACAACTGGTGACGCATGGCCTACATACCCGACAGTTTCACGGCAGGCACCACCCTGGCGATCACGGTGGCATTAACGGCGTACCCGCCTCCGGAGTGGGCGGGTACGCTGATCATTCGTGGCGCACAATCTATAGACCTCGAATCCCAGCCTGACGAAAAACTGCACGCCTTCTCTGCGTCCGCCGAGACAACCGGCGCCTGGACGGCTGGCGCCTACTGGTACAGCTTGCGCGTCAATAACGGCGAAGAGGTGCACGAGATTGAGACCGGCACGCTAACCGTTGCGCCTGACCTGGCGGATCTTCAGGAAGGGTATGACGGGCGCGGTCACGCGGAAAAAGTTCTGGAGGCCATCGAGGCGGTTATTGAAGGCCGGGCAAGTAAAGACCAGGACAGTTACCGCATCAACAACCGAGAGCTTCGCCGCACGCCAATCAGCCAATTGCTCAAGCTTCGTGATGTATACCGCCAAGAGGTTCGCCGAGCGCGTGCTGCGCGACGTGGCCGCGACACGCTGGGCCGTCAAGTGCTAGCGAGGTTCAACCGTGATTAACCCGTTCAAGCGTCAGCGGCCAACAGAGCAGGCGAGCCAGCCTAACCGCGCTTCACGCATGCGCCAGATACCCAGAGCGCTGGCGCGTACCCTGCTGGGGCAGGCGCGGGCGGATCGTCTTTCTGGCGACTTGCCGACAGTGCCGGTGCCTGCAGACCAGTTCGTCGACAAGAATCAGCGGGCGTTGGTGGCGCGTTCTCGCCACCTGCTCCTAACCAACGACTACGCCCGCGGCTTCGTCCGCAAGGTGCGCCAAAACGTGGTGGGCCGAAAAGGCATCGCGCTACAGGCGCAGGCAAAAGACGCCGATGGTTCGCTCGACGAGCGGGCCAATGACGCCATCGAGGCCGACTTTTCCAAATGGTGTGACCGCAAAGTTTGTGACGTTACCGGGCGCCGCTCCTTTCGCCAGCTGCTATCGCGGGCGGCAGAAGACGCCGCCATCAACGGCGAGTTCATGTTTCGTATCGTTCGCGGTCGAGACCTTAACCCCTGGGGCATTGCTATCCAGGTGCTTGACCCGCAGCGGTGCCCGGTCGAGGTCAACGAAGATCGTCTGCCCGGCGGGCAGTTTATCCGGCAAGGCATCAAGTACAACCGGCTCGGGCGCGCCGTGGGCTACCTGTTTGGCACCCTTGATCCGTCGGAAAGCGATTATCGTTTTGGTGGCCGCAACTTCGTCGAGGTTCCGGCTGATGAAGTCGTGCATGGCTTCCTGGAAGACCTGGTTGGTCAGCGCCGTGGGCTGCCGTGGATGGTCACGGCTGTGCTTCGTATGCACCACCTCGACGGCTTTGAAAAAGCAGCGCTCGTCAACGCCCGCGTGTCGGCGGCCAAAGGTGGCTTCTTTGAATGGGAAGAGGGCATGGGCCCTGCCGACGAGGAAGAGGACGAGCACGAGCCGTTGTACATGGATGCCGATCCCGGCAGCTACCAGGAGTTACCGCCCGGTCTCAAGTTCAGAGGCTGGGATCCTCAGTTCCCAAGCGGTGAGCTGGCGCCTTTCAGTAAACAGAGCCTGCGAGGTATTGCGACCGGCTTAGGTATCGACTACCCGACACTCGCCAATGACCTGGAGGGCGTCAACTTTTCAAGCCTCCGGCATGGCGTGCTGGAGTCTCGCGACGCCTGGATGGATCTGCAGGAGTGGCTGATCGAGCAGCTGCTAGAGCCAGTGTTTGAGGCCTGGCTACCCAGGGCGCTGCTCAAAGGCATTCCCGTGGCGGGCGCTAATGGCGCGACCCTTCGCGCCGAGCGCATCGAGAAATATCGCGAGCACGCATGGCAGGGCCGTCGTTGGGATTGGGTCGACCCCGACAAGGACAGCAAAACAGCGGCTCGAGATATTGCCAACAAGATCAAATCGCCCAGCCAGGTGATTCGTGAGCGTGGTGGTGACCCCCGCACTGTTTGGCGTCAGTGGGCGAGCGACCGACAGGCAATGATTGATGCCGGCATCCCCGAAGAGTTGGTAGACGCCACCTTGGGCAACCCCACCATGAACAGCGGCAGCAGCACGCCCCAGGGCGAAACCGCAGGAGAGGCAAGCAATGAAGGATAAGCGCGAAACCGAAGACCGGATGCACCAGCCCGTGCGAGATCCAAAGGCACCGGTGGCGGACAAGGCCCGGCAACTTCAGGGCACACACCAGACGCGCAGCGTGACCGATGAGCAGCTGCGCAAAATTCAAAAGGAAGGCCTGCGCCGCGACATGATCGTTGGCGAAGTGCGGGCCATCGATAAAGAGAACCGTACGGTTGAGCTGGCGTTTTCCAGCGAGGCCGAGGTGGAGCGTTGGTTCGGCATTGAGGTGCTGGACCATAGCCCCGGAGCCATGCGCACTGATCGTCTCGCTGATGGCGGGGCAATCCTGGTCAATCACGACTGGGACGATCACGTGGGCGTGGTGGAGTCTGTCACCGTAGGAGACGACCGGCGGGGCCGGGCGACTGTGCGCTTTGGGAAAGGCGCGCGTGCTTCTGAGGTGTGGCAGGACGTGGTCGACCGTATCCGTCGCCATGTCTCGGTTGGCTACTCAATCCACAAGGTAGAGGTTGAGGAGCGGGCCGGGATGGCTGACATGGTGCGCGTCACCGATTGGGAGCCGCACGAGATCAGCTTCGTCTCTGTGCCGGCGGATGCGTCGGTGGGCGTAGGGCGCTCGCAGGAACCACCGCCAGCGGAGCAAGGGCCGGGCGGCACCGATACTGCCAGCAGCGAAGGTAATGGCGCTGCTGGCGCATCCCGAACACACCGAAAGGAAAGCGAGATGAAAGAGAAAATTCTCCGCGATAAAAGCGGCAATCTGGTTCGCGCCAAAGTTAACGAGCAGGGCGACATCGTCGAAGTGCTTGAGATGATCGAGCGCGCTGGCGACGCTCAGGCGCAGGCCCGTACGGCAGGCGTTCAGGCAGAGCAGACCCGCGTCAAAACCATCATGGATATGGGACGCGAGTACGAGAACGCCGACCTGGCGACCCGCTACGTTAGCGAGGGCAAAAGCCCAGAGGAGTTCCAGCGCGCCCTGCTGGGGGAAATGCACAAGCAGCGCTCCAAGGCGGTCACCGATAACGGCGAAGGCGAAACTCGCTCAGCCAGCATTGGTATGACCGACAAAGACCTGCGCCGTTATTCAATGATGAACGTGGTTCGGGCGCTGGCTAACCCCAACGACAAGCGAGCCCAGGAAGCGGCTAAGTTTGAGCTGGAGCTTTCCTCAGAAGCTGAACGGCAGTATGGCAAGCAGGCGCGCGGGATACTGATTCCGGATGACGTTCTGTCTCGTGCGTTCAACGCCGGTGGCGCTGCTGATACCCCTACCGGTGCCACCACAGGGGAAGGGTTAGTCGATACGCAGTACATGGCGGGCAGCTTCATTGAGATGCTGCGTAACCGTACTGCTCTGATGCGATTGGCCACGACCATGAGTGGGCTGGTCGGCAACGTTGAGATCCCCAAGCAGACCGGTGGTGCTACCGCCTACTGGTTGGGTGAAGGTGAAGACCCCGACGAGGGCACGCCGACCATTGGGCAGATTGCGTTATCGCCCAAGACCGTGGCGGCCTATACCGACATCACTCGCCGACTGATGCTGCAGTCAACGCCTGATGCCGAGCGTGTGGTGCGCAATGACCTGGCATCAGCCGTCGCCCAGGCTATCGACCTAGCAGGCTTCTACGGTGCTGGCGGCAACGAGCCAACCGGTATCGCCCAGACCTCTGGTATCAACGCGGTCAACCTCGCCACTGCCGGCAAGCCGACTTATGCCGAGACGGTGCAGATGGAGAGCGAGATCGCCGCTGATAACGCTGACGTTAACTCTATGGCGTACGTGATGGCGTCAATGATGCGTGGCCACTTCAAGACCACGCAGAAGTTTGATGGCACCAACGGCGCGCCGATCTGGGAGCAAGGCAATACGGTTAACGGTTACGGCACTGAGGTGACCAACCAGATCCAGAGCGGTGACATCTTCTTTGGCAACTTCGCCGACCTGATCATTGGTATGTGGGGCGGTCTCGATCTGACTGTTGACCCTTACAGCCTATCCAAGTCAGGCGGTACGCGGCTGGTGGTCTTCCAGGACGTTGATATGGCGACCCGCCGGGTAGAGTCCTTCTGTCTCGGCCGTAACACGCCCTAAGCGGTAACTGACTGGCGGCCCCGCATTTCGCGGGGCCGTATCTACTAAGCCATTCATTGAGGTAACTCCATGAGCAAGCAATCCAAAAAAGTCGACATCGAGTGCACCAGTGCCTTCATGGCCTCAGGCAAAATGATCAAGCCTGGGCAAGTGGTTCGGGGTGTGCCCGCGACCGAAGCGCAAGGCTTAAAACGCCGCGGTAAGGCGAAGATCCTTGAGGCTAGCGTCGATGCAGAAAGTGATGATGTTGATGTGCCAGGCCTTCAGGATCTCACCGTTGAAGAGCTCAAAACCACCGCAAAAGAGTATGAGATAGAAGGCGCGGAGAAGATGAAAAAAGCCGAGCTAATCGCTGCTATTGAAGCCGCTGAGGCTGGAGACGAGTAATGCCAGCGCCGGATTGGGAGAACCTCGACGACTTCCTTGATGAAAAGGAATTTGCCGTCTCTGTCACGGTGACGCGCGCTGACGGAACAGTGCTCACCCTCTCCGGCATTTATGAAGATCAATACCTGGACGCCCAGCTTGGCGAGTACCGCATGGACAGCGAGCGCCCAAGGGTTTGGTGTAAGCAAGCCGATGTTAACGGCGTTGCCCGAGGCGATACCTGCACGGTCGAAGGCATCACGTATGACGTGATGACGCAACCGCAGGGCGATGGTACCGGAATGGCAATGCTCGACCTGGCAGTGACGGCCAATGCTGGATTTTGATGTTGATGCCGACGACCTGCAGCGGGTCGTCGAGGAACTTGGGGCCATGCCAAAGGAGGTGAATGCCTCTTACAACCGCGCCCTAACACGTACGGCGGCCACACTGCGAAAGCTCTCCAGCAAGGGGCTGGTCAGCGAGTTGGGTTTACGCCGTGCCAAGGCGGCACGTAAGCGTCTGAAGACGATTCGCGTAAAAGGCTCCAAGAGCGGCGACTACCGCAAGATGGCCTCGGTCAAACTGTGGTATGGGCTCAACGACATTGCCGTTTCTGAGTTCAAAGGCCGCGTTAGCGAGACAACGTCAGGTGCTGGGTACTCGGGCCCTGCTGGCAGTCACAGCTTTCCAGGTGCCTTTGTGGCCAAGCCACGCGGTGCTAATCGGCGCACCATCATGCGTCGACGCGGTGCCCGCCGCCTGCCCATCCATCAGGAAACCCTGCCCGTAAAAGACAGGGCTGACGTCTTCGTCGAAGACGAGATATTCAACCAGCTTGAAGTCATCTTCTGGCGCCACTTCCGCCGCGACCTGGAACGCCGCATCGCTTACCTGAGGGCCGCATGAACGCTGATACCGAGATCGACCTGGCGGGGCTTCATCAAGCGATCATCGATACGATTGCCGCCGGTTTCCCGTCCATCAAGACGGTCGCCGATTATCCGGATGACCGGCAGCGCATTGAAGTACCCGCTGCGCTGATAGAGCTGACCGAGCTAAACGCAGCCCCTGACGATGACCCAGGTACTGGCCAGCTGGCCATGGAGGCACAGTTTGAGCTTCGTTACCTCATCGGCTGGCGCGGCGCTAACCAGGGCAGGGTTATCCGTTCTCAGGTAACAGCGCTGGCGCACTTTATCCATCAACAGCAATGGGGCCTGCCGGTAGAGCCTGCCCGAGTGCTAGTGGCTGAGCCTGATGAATTTAGCCCCGAGCTTGATCAATATCTGGTGTGGCGCATTGAGTGGGCGCAAATCATCCATATAGGCGAGAACGAATGGATCGACGACGGGGTTACTCCCAGTGAAGTCTGGGTGGGCATTGCACCCCTGATTGGCCCTAAGCATGAGGAACTTTATGCCCGCCAGGATGGTGGTCAGCACGAAGAGGAGGGCAGCGAGTGAACCAGGCTTGGCGACTGCAGGAATTAGAAAGACGCCTCAATAACATGGTGATGGTCGGTACCGTCCTCGAGGTCGATCACCCTACCCGCAAACTTAAAGTCGAGATCGGCGAGATCCGCACGGCGTGGCTTAACTGGCCAGCGGAAATGGGCCGCAACTATCGCCGCTGGCGCCCGCTTCGAAAGGGCCAGCAGGTAGTGCTTTCCAGCCCCTCCGGAGATCCTGCCCAAGCGGTCATCACCGGCATGCTGTATAGCAACGCGCTTTCGGCACCTTCCAGCAACCCCGACCTTGACCTTATCGAGTTTGAGGACGGCACCCGTTTCCAGTACGACAGCGCTAACCATGAATGTGTGGCTCAAACAGGTGAGAGCCAAATTACTATGGATCGAGACCGTATCTTGCTATCGAGCAACGGCTCGACGCTTGAGCTCGACGCCGAGGGGATTCGCCTCAATGGCGCCCGTATTGACCTGAACTAGGAGCGTTTATGCCTGCCGTTACCCGTTTGGGAGATAGCTGCACAGGCCACGGTGATTTTCCACCCAGGGCCAGCACCGGTGGCAGCGGCAATGTCTACGCCAACGGCATCGCCGTGCACCGCCAAGGCGATGGGTGGGCCACGCACTGCAACAGTGTGCCGGTTTGTCACGGCGGCAGCCTGGGGTCTGGATCCGGCACGGTCTACGCCAACGGCCAGCAACTCGGGCGCGTTGGGGATCCGGTTGATTGCGGGTCCAGCGTGGCCACTGGCTCGGGCAATGTCTCCGCCGGATAGCTAGAACCACCGCCAGCGGAGGCGTTGAGCTTGCTGGCGCATCCTCACAGTCATGAACGGCATGAACGCGCAGTCCGGGCGCACGTTATCCGGCATCGACCACTTGCGGCAATCGCTCCGCGACATACTGACAACGCCTATCGGCACTCGGGTGATGCGGCGTGACTATGGATCCCGCCTCTATCAGCTGGTCGATGCGCCAATGAACAACACCACCCTTGTCGAACTATACGCGGCCACCGCCGAAGCCGTGGCCCGTTGGGAGCCTCGCTTCAAGCTAACGCGTGTGCGAACAGAAAGCGCCTCGCCCGGGCATATCTTGCTCACCCTGGAAGGTGAATACCTGCCGACCGGTGAAATGATCAATCTCGACGGCATACAGGTGAGCTAATGAGCACCACCATCGACCTATCACAGCTACCCGCCCCCACCGTCGTCGAAGAACTCGACTTTGAGGAAATCTACGCCGAGCGCAAAGCCGCCCTGCTCGACCTGGTCAGCAGCGAACAGCGCGAGGAAGTCGAAGAAACCCTCGAACTCGAAAGCGAACCGCTCACCAAGCTATTGCAGGAAAACGCCTACCGGGAGCTGGTATGGCGGCAACGCGTCAACGAAGCGGCCAAAGGCGTCATGCTCGCCTACGCCATCGACGAAGACCTCGACAACCTCGTCGCCAACTTTGAGGTAGAGCGCCTGGAAATCGACCCAGGCGACCCAGACGCCACGCCGCCGGTACCGCCCACGTATGAGAGCAACACAGAACTACGCCTGCGCGGGCAAGAAGCCTGGGAAGGCCTCAGCATCGCCGGCCCAACCGCCGCCTACGAATTCCACGCCCGCAGTGCCGACGGTCGCGTCGCCGATGCCCGCGCCCTATCCCCCGAGCCCTGCGACGCCCTCATCATCGTGCTATCACGCGAAGGCGACGGCACCGCAAGCCAAGAGCTGCTCGACATCGTCTATGACGCCCTAACACCCGAAGACATCCGCCCGGTCTGCGACCGTGTCACGACCCAATCAGCCGAAATCATCGACTACCTGATCGACGCCGAGCTGCAGCTATACGACGAAGCCACCACCGCGCAAGAAGCCATATTGGCCGCCGCCAGTGCCCGCTTGCAGCGCTTTGTTGAAGCCCAACACCGACAGCGCCGCCGACTCGGCGTCAGCATCTACCGCGACGCCATCAAAGCCGCCCTACACGTTGAAGGCGTCGAGACGGTGAACCTCATATCGCCGCCCGAACACATCATCATCGACAAAACCAAGGCCGCCCGGTGCACCAGTCAAAACGTCAGCATCGGCATCACCAGCGGGGGCAGCGATGAGTAACCAACAGCTACTCCCCCACAACACCACACCGCTCGAACGCGCCGCCGCTGTAGCCCTCGCCGACATCGAGCGCGTCCCGGTACCGCTTCGCCAGTTATGGAACCCCAACGACTGCGCCGCGCACCTGCTCCCCTACCTAGCCTGGGCGTTATCCGTGGATCGCTGGGACCCCACCTGGTCAACCGAAGCCAAGCGCGATGTATGCCGCTCGGCCTGGGCCGTGCATAAACGCAAAGGCACCATTTCAGCCTTGCGCCGCGTCGTCGAGCCGCTCGGCTACCTGCTCGAAGTAGACGAATGGTTCGAGCAACAGCCCGAAGGCCCGCGCGGCACCTTCGCCCTGCGCATCGGCGTACTCGACACCGGCATTACCGATGCCATGTACGAAGAGCTCACCCGACTCATCGACGACGCCAAGCCGCGAACCCGCCACATCACCGGCCTCGACCTGCTCGGCGAAAGCCGCGGCAAATTTCACATCGGCATTGGCATGTACGACGGCGACGTCACCGCCGTTTACCCCTACGCCGCCGGCGAAACACAGGTCACCGGCACGTTCTATATCGGCATCGGGCTAGAGGTTACCGACACCACCACCGTCTACCCGCAGACCTAACAGGAGAACCCCATGCCCCAGTTTTATACCCTGCTAACCGAGATCGGCCGGGCCAAACAAGCCAATGCTATCGCGCTTAAACAACCAATCGAGATCACCCAGCTAGCAGTAGGCGACGGCGGTGGCAGTCTGCCCACACCAGAGGGTGACGAAGAACAGCTAATCAATGAGGTGCGCCGCGCCTCGATCAACACCAGCGACGTTGACCCCGACAACCCCAGCTGGATCGTCATCGAGCAGGTGATACCGCCCGATGTCGGCGGCTGGACTATCCGCGAAATCGGCATCTACGACAACGCCGGAGACTTGATCGGCTACGGCAACTACCCAGAAACCTACAAGCCGGTCTTAGACGAAGGCAGCTCGCGCACCCAAACCGTGCGCTTTGTGCTGGAAGTAAGCGACACCGCCGCCATCACGCTCAAAGTCGACCCCAGCGTCGTGCTGGCAACCCGCAAATACGCCGACGATGGCGACGAAGCCACAAGCCAAGCTGCCGCCGACGCACTGCAACAGCACGCCGAAAGCCGCAACCATCCACCGGCGACCGAAGCCGAGCAGGGCATGGCCCGCGTGGCGGATCAAACTACGGTCAACACCGGCGAAAACGACACCCGCTTCGTCACCGCGAAAAAGCTCAAAGCGTGGGCAACCCAGTGGGTAAAACAGGCCACCGAAACCGTCGCCGGGATGCTCAAAGTCGCGACGCAGGCACAGGTCGATGCGGGGAATGATGACGAAACGGCAGTAACGCCTAAGAAACTGAATGGACAGATGTCAACAGCGCTTGAGGCTGTTGCGCTGACGAGCCTGACAAAACTCCTATCGCCGGGACGATTAGACGATGCATTTAAAGGCGAAAATCAGTCGCTTGCTGAAAGTGGGTATCAGATGCTGCCAGGTGGGCTGATTCTTCAGTGGGCTTCTGTTGTCGTTACCGCGAACAGTATGGCATCAACTAGTTTTCCGTTCGAATTTCCGAGCGAGGTGATAGCTCACTCACAAGGCACGCTTTATGTAGGAACCGGAACAAATGAGCTCAATATCACGCTCGCGTCTATCGATACCTCTGGGTTTACAGCTCGGACATTTCGTATAACAGGAAGCGCCAATGATGATGAGAAAGTTACTGTGATCGCAATAGGTTACTAATAACGGAGAATTAATTGTGAAATACAGCCAATCTCGTAATTCTTTCTATAGAGACTCGCTTCAAAAGAGGTATGAAGCTGCTGGAAACTGGCCTGATGACCTTGTCGATGTCACTAACGAAGAATGGCAGATCTACGGCCAGGGTGAACCTCCAGAAGGTATGCAACGCGGTGCAGATAAAAACGGCCGACCAGCCTGGGTGCCGATCCCACCGGATGACCTCGACACCCTCGCCGCCAAAAAGCGCGGCGAGATCGAAACCGCCCTGGCCGCCAAGCTAGCCGCAGGCATGCCATATACCATGCCCGACGGCACCGAAGACATCATCCAGACCCGCCCGCAGGATGAACCCAACCTGCTAGGCCTGGCCATCGAAGCGCGCGACCTACGCGACAGCGGCGAAACCGACGCGGTGCAGGAGCTACGCACCCAGTCAAACGCCGTCTACAGCCTGACCCCACAACAGATGATCGACGCCACCGACGCCGCCAAGGCCTTCAAAAAGGCCCAGCTGAAAAAAAGCTGGTTATTGAAAGCCGACATCGACGCCGCCCTTGAAGCCGAAGACCGCGAAGCCCTCGACGCCATCAGCTGGTAGACACCGCCCTAGCAACGAAAAGCCCGCCAATTGGCGGGCTATCCGTTTCACTATCGCTCTTTTTTGATTTTAAGAAGGCTTTCCCTGAAAGCTTCTAATACCTCTTTGCTCTCGGAGGACAAAGAATCACCACCTGCAAAGGACAACACCGACTCCTTATAAACACTCAGGGCAGTGAAATAATGTTCATCATTAAATTGCTTTATTTTCTTAAGGGTCATCCGTTCAGAGTCGGGGTGAGCGTAGTATTTATTTCTTATCTGCTTTATGAGCTTGCCAAATCCGGGGCTAAAAACAGCCTCTCTATCAGACGTGCGGTTAGCATTTCTAACGGCGATTATCGCAGAATCATCAATCAAAGAATCGATTAATCTAGGCAATTCACTCCTATCCTGTATTGGCCCTTCCTTCATCAAATAGCACTCAAGCCGATGCGGCAGAACCTCAAATTCCCTAGCCCAGCATAACTTCATAAATTCATACATATGGGCCAGCCAGGACACGTAACGTTCCTGTAAAACAAACCAAAATTTATAGTCATCCTCCAAGCTGGCAAAATGCCGTTCGAGCAATAACATAAATGACTCAAATGCAAACCGGCACCTTAAAGCCTCGTGATTAAGCTGAAAGACAATTTTTTCATCCTTACCCATAAAGCCTCCGAACCATCAAAGAACCATCCTGCAACGCAGACAACCAGTGGTTAGTAGGAAGTCAAATCTGCGCCAGGAAGAACCACCGCCAGCGGAGCCTTGCGCGCGTGCCCGCCATGCTGTGCCTATCGTCAGCAGTTCACCACCTGATCAGGCAAGAGGCAACCGCAATGGCATTTTTACATGGGGCCGAGGTCCTTGAAATCGACACTGGGCCGCGGCCTATCCAGACCGTCCGCTCGGGGGTTGTTGGCATCGTCGGCACCGCGCCGGATGCCGAAGGCGCGACCGCCGCCGAGCTTATCATCGGAAACGCGCCCTCCAATACGGCCATTCTGTACACCGCGGCAGAGGCAGGTAACGGCGGCAATAACATCCGTGTTCGCTACGTTGCCCCAGGCGAGTCCTCCGCCACCCTGGCGGTGGCCATCAGCGAGAAAGACATCACCGTCACCCTCGGCACCGATACCGAGGGCGAGATCTCAAGCACTGCGAATGAGATCGTGACAGCCGTCAATGATGCGGCCGAAGCCTCAGCGCTGGTAACCGCGGCATTGGCCGAAGGCAGTGATGGCAGCGGCATCCCGCGTGACCGTGATTGGCGTCAGCTTTCCGGCGGTGCGGCTGAACCGTTCCCGCTCAACCGGCCGACGCTAGTCGCGGGATCTCGCACAGAGGCCGTCCGCCTGGGCACGTCCGGCACGCTGCCAGGTGCAATGGATGGAATCTTCGACCAGGTCGGTGCTGTGGTGATTGTGGTTCGCGTCGAGAAGGCCGAAACCGAACAGGAGACCCTGGCCAATATCGTTGGTGGCGTAAACAGCCAGACCGGCGACCTTGAGGGCGTGCATGCCCTGGCTGGCGCTGAGAGTGTCGTCGGCTTCTCTCCCCGTATTCTCTGCGCGCCCGGGTTTACCCACCAACGCGAGACTGGCCTGCGCAATGCTGTGGTCGCCGAACTGCTAGGCATCGCCGAGCGTCTGCGCGCGGTGATCGTCGCCGATGGTCCCAACACCACAGACGACGCTGCCCAACAGTACGCCAACGACTGGGGGAGCGCCCGGGTCTACCTAGTGGATCCGTGGGTGCAGGTGCTGCAGTCCGATGGCAGCTATGCCAGCGAGCCACCTAGTGCCCGTACCGCGGGCATCATCGCCAAGATCGACAACGACCTTGGCTTCTGGTGGTCGCCCTCCAACAAGCCGATTAACGGCATTGTCGGCACCTCTCGGCCGGTCGACTTCAAACTGGGCGATGCCAACAGCCGCGCCAACTTACTCAACGAAGGCGGTATCGCCACCATCATCCGCCAGGACGGCTACCGCCTGTGGGGTAACCGCTCGCTGACCGACGACACCAAGTGGCACTTCCTTTCCGTGCGCCGTACCGCTGACATGATCAACGACAGCATCCAGCGCGCGCACCTCTGGGCCGTCGACCGCAACATCACCAAGACCTACGTCGAGGACGTGACCGAGGGGGTTAACGAGTACATCCGCGGGCTGGTTGCCGAAGGCGCGCTGCTCGGTGGCCGCTGCTGGCCAGATCCCGACCTCAACACGCCCGCCAATATCCAGCTTGGCAAGGTGTACTTCAATTTTGAGTTCACACCGCCTTATCCGGCTGAGCACATCACGTTCCGCTCGATGCTGGTGAACGATTACATCGAAGAGGTATTCGCGTAATGGCCGCTCGCAACATTATCAAGCAAATGACCGTGTCGGTTGATGGCCGGGGCTACGCTGGCCAGGTCATGCAGTACACGCCGCCCGTGTTGAATATTGCGACAGAGGAGCATCGCGCTGGCGGAATGGATGCCCCCATCACCCTGGACATGGGCATGGAAGCCCTGGAAACCAGCTTCGTGCTGCGTGCTTACGATGCCGCTGTGCTGCGTCAGTTTGGCGTCAGCGAAGGCAACGCCGTCCCGCTGGTCGGCCGCGGGGCAATGCAGTCCTACGACGGCACCTGGCGTCCCACCGTTCATAACATGCGCGGCAAGATCACGTCGCTCGATCGTGGCACCTGGGAACCCGGGCAGGCGGCGTCCATGACCATCACGATGCGCCTGGACTACTACCGCGAAGAGCATGACGGCCAGCTGGTCCACGAGATCGACATCGAGAACATGGTGCGCATCGTCAACGGCAACGACTTTTTAAGCGGCCTGCGCACCGCGCTGGGCGTTTAACCCGTTTCGGTCGGCATGGCAGTCCTTGGCCGGTGATTCCGCCGGCCCTTTTTATTTACCCACAACGAGAGACTGAAAATGGACGAGAAAGCCAACACACCTGATTACCTCGCTTATGACGACAGCGGCTTCTGCAGCATTACCCTCAACCGCCCGGTCACCCTGGCCAGCGGCTCTGAGGCAAACACCTTGCGTATGCGCGAGCCCACCGTCGATGACCAGATCGTCTCTGACGAAATGAAAGGCAGTGACGGTATTCGTGAGGTCACGCTGTTCGCCAACCTGTGTGAGATCGCGCCCGACGATATTCGCCGGTTGAAGCTAAAAGACTATAAGCGCGTGCAAGAGGCCTACTCAGGTTTTTTGTAATTGGTGCGGATGAGGTGCGTCGGCTAGCCCTGGCGCTCGCATCGCACACTGGCTGGGGCGTTAAAGAGATCGGCGACCTGCGTACCAGCCGCTTTCTTTGGTGGGTAGCAGGCCTGCCCCGAGGGTAAGGACAGGTTATGGCGAACCAACGGCTAAATGCCACTATCTCCATCGGCGGCACTGTCGCCAAGTCGCTTACCCGTGGCCTGACAGACACGCGCGGGCAACTGGCCGATGTGGGCGGCGCGATCAACAAAGCGACGCGCCGGCAGACAGTCCTCTCTCGCGAAATCGGCAAGATGGGCCGTCAGGGCATGAACGTGGAGCCGTTGCGGCGCGAATACGCCCAGCTGAGCAACGAGATCGATAGGGCGCGCCGTAAGCAGGAAGCACTCCAACGCCTTGCCGGTGCCGATGTGGCCGGAAAGTTCGGCAGGATGACCTCCGAGGTAGGGCGGCTGGCGCGGCGTACCGCCATGTTGGGTGGTGCTGTCGGCGTTGGCATCTTTGGCGTGGCGAACAGCACCGCCGAGCTCGGCGATAACGTCGCCAAAACCGCCGACAAACTCGGTATGGGGATTGAGGAGCTGCAGGCCTACCGCTACGCCGCTGAACGCTCAGGCGTAGCAAGCAAGACCTTCGACATGGCCACACAGCGTATGGTGAGGCGCGTCTCGGAAGCGGCCAACGGTACCGGCGAGGCCAAGGACGCCATCAAGGAGCTCGGGCTATCAGCCGAAGCGCTGGCCTCAATGACGCCAGACGAGCAACTAAACCACTTCGCCGATGCACTCCAGAACGTCGAGAACCAAGGCGAGCGCGTCCGCTTGGCCATGAAACTGTTTGATTCTGAAGGCGTTGCCATGGTCAACATGCTGCGCGGAGGAAGCGAGCAGCTTAACAAGTTCGGCGAAGACGCCCGCCGTACCGGCTATATCCTCAGCGATGCCGCGGCACGTGACGCCGAGACGTTTAAAGACACGCTACTGGATACCCAGCTTAGCCTGTTCGGCCTCAAGAATATTATTGGCTCGGCGCTAATGCCGGTCGTCGCCGACATGATGGGCAAGTTCACGGGGTGGCTTGCAGAGAACCGCAATGATGTACGTGATTGGTCAGAGCTGTTTGCTGAAAAGCTTCAGGCCGCTGTGCCGATCATTCGAGATCTGGCGTCCGGTATCGGTACCGTTGTTGCTAACGTAGGTAGCGCAGTGGCCACCACCGCTGAGCTTGTCGGAGGCTTCGACAATCTAGGCGTAATCATCGGTACGGTCTTTGCATCAAAAGCCATTTTCTCTGTCGTCTCCTTTGGCCTGGCGTTGGGACAAGCCGCTGGCGCCGTGTTCTCCCTGGTGGGGGGTGCTTCTGCGTTAACCGCTGGTATAACTTCTGTAGTAGGTGTTTTTAAAACACTGGGCCTAGCGTTGCTCGCTACGCCTATTGGCTGGATCGTTGCTGGCATCGCGGCGATCGCGGGGGGCGCTTATCTGATCTATAAGCATTGGGAAAGTGTTGGCCCCTGGTTTTCTGATATGTGGGAGGGAGTCAAGCAAATAGCAAAAACCACCTGGGACTCGATGAAAGCCACTCTGGCTTGGTCGCCAGTGGGCTTGATTATTCGCTCCTGGGGTGCGATGGCCACCGCGATCGGGAGCGTTGTAACCGCTGCAAAAGACATGGCCTTGGCTCCGTGGAACACAATTAAAGCCACTATGGCGTGGTCACCGGTGAGCTTGATTATTCGCTCATGGGGGCCGATGGCTGGCGCGATAGGCAGTGTTGTCAGTGCTGTTAAAGATATAACTGGCGCTGCCTGGGACTGGATGAAAGCCAAGCTATCATGGTCGCCGCTGGAAGCCGTCACCAATGCCTGGCAGGGACTGACTGGCTTCTTTTCCGGCCTGTGGGACGGCATTACCGCTAAAGCTGAAAAAGCCCTGGACTGGATAACCGGCAAGCTGGAATGGGTAGGCAACGCCTTCAGCACGGTGTCAGGTTGGATTGGCGACGATGATGACAGCGACACGCGGGGCATTCTGGGTGGTGCGAGTGCGGCATCGCTTACGCAAGAGCGTGATCCTGACGAGGCAGTGCAACGCGGCCAGCAGGCGGCAGAGCGCGCCTTACCGCGCCCTGACTTCAATACGAACAATTCAGGCGGCCAGCAAAGCAGCGCAAGCGAGAAGGTCAAAGAGGTGGTCAACAATATCACCAACAACCTGACGCTGCACGTGACCCGCCGAGACGGCGAACAAGACGCCTCCTACGCCCAACGCATTGCCGACATGGTCCTCGAGGAGCTGAACGAACGCCAACAAGGGGCGCTTTACGATGGCTGACATCATGCTTCAACTCGGTGCCTATCCCTTTGGCATCGATACCGCTGCCTACCAGCAGCTATCACGCGCTACCCGATACAACTGGGCGGCCCAGCAGCGGGTCGGCAATCACGATGCGCTGCAGTTTACCGGTTACGGCGAAGATATTATTACGCTCACGGGCCGTATTTACCCAGGCTGGCGCGGTGGCGTTAACCAGATCAGCGATATGCGAGATCAAGCCGCTGAGGGCAAGCCGATGTTGCTCGTGGATGGCAACGGCTATGTGCATGGCCGCTGGGTCATGCTCAGCATCGAAGAGCAGGATGACACCTTCGCTCGCGCGGGTGTGCCACGTCGCCAGCAGTTCACCCTACAGATGAGGTTCTACGACGATGGCCCGCAAGTACAGAACTAAGGACGGCGATACCGTTGACTGGGTTTGCTGGCGCGCTTACGGCCGCCTCAGCGAACGAATCACCGAGAAGGTGCTGGAAGCCAACCCCGGCGTTGCCGAGCACGGCCCGCTGTTACCTGGCGGGCTACAGCTGAACTTGCCTGATATAGAACAGCCAGCACCGACCCGGAGGATCCGCCTGTGGGGGTAACGCCAGTCTTTCGCATCACGGCCAACCAGGAGGATATTACCGAAGCGCTGCGAGAGCGCTTCGTCTCCCTTCGGCTGACGGATAAAGCGGGCCTTGAGTCCGATGAAGTCACCATCACTTTATCTGATAATGACGACGACGAACCTATCACCTTGCCGCCAGCAGGTGCCGAGCTGCATGTATGGCTGGGCTATGACGACCAGGCCGATGATATGGGCATCTATGTCGTCGATAGCCTTGAGTCGATCTGGCCGCCCAACCAGCTAAAGATCGTCGCAAAAGCGGCACCGCTAGCAGAGAGCGAGTCTGGCCAGGGCAGTACCCGGCTGATGCTCCAAACCAAAAAGACCCGCAGCTGGGAGGTAGGGACCACCCTTGGCGAGCTTGTGCGCTCCATCGCCTCAGAGCATGACCTGGAGCCCGCCGTGCAGGAGATAATGGCCGGTATCCCATTGCCGCATGTTGACCAGGTCAACGAATCAGACATGAACCTGCTGACCCGGCTGGCGCTTGAGCATGACGGCATCGTCAAGCCCGCCGGCGGAACGTTACTGCTGGCGCGCCGGGGAAGCTCCCAAAGCGCTGGGCAGGGGGGTGAGCCGCTACCCACCGTTGAGATAACGCCCAATATGGTCACTCGGGGCAAGATGCGACTCGCTAAGCGTGGGCGTGCAGGTAGCGTGGTTGCCCGCTGGCGCGATACGGAAAGCGCCACCACGCTTGAGATTGCCGAGGGGGAGGGCGAGCCGGTGCAACGCCTTCAGACGATCTACCCCGACGAGGACGCCGCGCGCTCGGCGGCAAGATCAGAGCTCAGGCGTGGAGAGCGCGGCGAGCAAACCCTTGACCTGACGCTGCCGGGTAACACCGCATTGATGGCAGAGGGCCGTTTGAAGCTCAGCGGCTTCAGGGAAGGGGCAGATGGGGAGTGGTTGATCACTGAAACGGTGCACCGATTGGACACCGGTGGGTTTGTGAGTCAAGCCAAAGGCGAGCTACCGGGTAGCGAATAGATCAGTGTAAGAAAAGGCTTACACGTGTAAGAGATGCTCCATTTGACTTTGGGTGCGTAGAAAGGTCATTCATAAAACGCTAAGCTGAGTGAGAAAAGTAGGATAAAAATATTAGGAGAAACGAATGGCCCTCACAGAATGCCCTGAATGCTCTCATCAAGTCAGCGATACTGCCTTCAAGTGCAGCAGCTGCGGCAAGCAGCTACGGAAGCCAAAGCGCGGTTTTTTCGGAAAGATTTTTAAATGGACCTTCATCCTCTTCAATATTCTCATGGTGATTTGGATGTTTGCTTATCTGGGCGAGATCGGCGGCATGATGGATGGTGCCACAGATGAGTACTCAGAGGCTGGCACTGCGATAGGTGGAACGTTGGGCGTTGGTATGCTGCTAACGTTCTGGGTGTTCGGCGATGTAATCCTTGGACTGTTTGTTTTATTCACTAGGCCAAAATCTGAATGAGGTTATCTATGAAACCTGCAGTCCTCGCTATTGCTTTGCTCGCAGGGTTGGCGTCAACCGCGAATGCACAAGAAATACCCCGCTTCGACGTTGAGGCTCATTGCGACAACATCGCCAGATTCGGGGGTGATTTCAGCAATATTACTTATAATGGCTGTATAGATATGGAGCAGTCTGCCTACAACAACTTAAAAAACCGTTGGGGTGACGTCCCGACTGGCATCCGCAGTGAGTGTATGAACATTGCCACTTTTGGCGGCACTGGGGACTACATGACGCTTCAGGGCTGCATTGATATGGAAACCAGTGCTGCGAACAACCAGAGCGAGTTTAGCTTCGATTGATATGCGTGCCCGGTTTGCTCAGCCGGGCATCAACCCGCCAGCCTTCGTGATCGATCTCTACCAGGTCGCCGCATCCCTCACAAAGCTCCCAGAATGTCTCTCCTGGCTTACAGCCTCCTGCCGTGTGCTCGGCTTCAATCTCGCCTAAATATTTCAGTGCGCACTGCCTGCAGAACTCTGCCATAACGCTTCCTTTGTATCGTTAATCTTGATTCCAGGGGCGGCAAATGAAGCCCATCTGACCACCAGGATGTTTGGCTGGTCGCCATACGCCCTCGCTGATCAAGTCAGTTCGACCCAGTATGTAGGTCAGTGAGCCAGGTGTCAGCATGTCTCGGCTATCAAGCTCTGAGTGGTGGCATCGGCCAGAGTAAAGCTTGCCTTTGTAGATTACATGAAACTCAAAGACGCATGCTGGAGGCGATCGACGCCTCAGGCTAATCCAGCCCTGCTGCTCGAGGCGCTTCCGCCACTTCGTTGCTTTATAGCACCGGCTCATCACATAGCTTCGGCAGGGTTCCAGCGAACGCGCACATGCTCCGCTGTGTCATCGAGCGGGGTGATGTCGGCATTCTCGATGGTCCCCAGGTCGTCAAGCATCCGCGCCCAGTCGTCAGCGTTATCGTCCTCTTGCCGTTGGATTTCAGCGCAGTTTTCTGCCTGGGCCTTTGGGCTATTGATGACGCGCTTCACTCGCTCGACCAATTGCTGATAGCTCTTATCAGACATGGTGACTCCTTTAATTAACTGATTATATGTACAGTAATTTAGGGCGAGTATAGGCAGGGCGAAGGCGGGGTGTCTACCCGTGCTTTCATTGCTTCTAGCTGGTCAAAAAATGATCAGAAAGGCCGATAACAATGCGTACCAACAAGTGCTAAATAGTTGATTAGGCAGGGTATAAGGTTGGCGATATGCGTAACAGGATTTTAGATAAGCGTATGATAATACTACCCGAGCTTACCTGACTTGTAATCAGTAGGTCCCGGGTTCGACTCCTGGTGTCGGCACCACTAAAAGTGGTTTAGAAACAGCACGTTAAAGAATTTTAAAAGGCCGCCTTCCAGGGCGGCTTTTTTGTGGGTGTCTACAAAGTGTCCACAGCGTAGACATTGCCAATGGGGTGGCTTGGCGGCTTGTTTCATCCGCCCGTTGGTTTGATCAATACCCGGTCATCTCCAAATAGCCGACACCAACATTTTCCTGCGTTTCTGCCTGGCGAACCACGACATCGCCTTCCCAGTAGGGTACCGAAGTGGGCATCCAGCGATTGGGGTGGCGTGCCTCTACGATAAGTTGTAACCCAGCATCGGGCAGCGTGAGCGACCAGCGCGTAGGGATGTCTCGGTTGGCTACGGTCTGGGTTTCCAGCGGCGTCAGCGTGACGCGGTCGGCGCCGATGAGCTGGGTCTGCCCATCCACCGAGATTAAATGGGCAAAGACATAGTCGCCCCCGGCTTCGCCGCCGCCTCTTAACCGATAGGCCATCAGCTTACGCCCATCGTCCAGATGCAGCGAAAACCAGTCCCAGCCGGTTTGTTCCGGGGTGAGCAGTTGGCTGCTCCATTCGCGGTCCAGCCAGCCTTGGCCGCTGACCTGGCGGGTTTCACCGTTGAGCGTGACACGGCCGGTGATGCTTAGGAACGGCTGGCTGTAGTAGCGCGACCCCTGGCCCTCGACGGTTTTCGCATTAAACCCATTCTCTCCGTGCCAGATCAATGGGCCTTGAGCGCTGAGGTTAAGCGTGTAACCAGAACGCTCAGCACCCTCACCGCTGTAGGCCTGTAGGGTAAAATCCTCAAAGTTGGCGTCTGACGGGCTTTCGAGTGACCAGTCATCAATCCAGGCCTGAAACGGCGCCGCTTGGACGCCCGCTTGCCCATTGGTGTGTTCACTGTGGCTGCGCGCAAAGCGCTCGGCGGCAACGTGCGTTTCTCCCCGGGAAATCCCCAGGTGCGCCATCCACACCTGGTCGGCTGCCCATGGCGACGGCTCAGGGCGCTCGTCAGGGGGTGTCAGCGCCTGGCGAAAAAGCGTCCATTGAAGACCGAGCGGCTCGCCCTTGTCGTCTTCAAGGTTGGCGGTCAGGTACCACCATTCGATGCGGTAGTCGGGGTGCGACCCGTGATCCTGGGGGAAGCTCAATGGCGTGGACGCATCCGCCTGAGCAAATTCCTCCGCGTTTTCACCCAGACCCGCAAACCCCTGGGGCGCCGCATCGGAAGGGGATTCCTGGCAGCCGATGAGGGTGGCACATGCCATCGCCACGAGCGCAGTCGATAACCGGAAATAATTCATGTGGCCCCCTGGTTTAGCATCGCCTGGGGAGAGGTACGCCACAGCTGAATTGATGGCAGGGCGGCGGCGGCCAAGGCCACGCCCAACGCGGTGATCAGCGTGATGAGTATGTCCCATGGGAAAAGGTAGAGCGGTAGCCGCCAGCCAAATGCCGCAACGTTGATGATTGCCACGAGCGTCCAGGTGATGGCAATGCCCAGCGGAATCGCCACCACCCCGGTAAACAGTGCCAGCCCGCCGAGTTGAAAAAGCGGCAGGAAGGTCAGCGTTTTGCGCGGCACGCCGAGTGCCCATAGCGAAGCCAGCTGGCGCCGTCGTTCTCGCGCCTGGGCCAGCAACGTGGCGAGCAGCGCTAATGCCGCCACGCCCAGGGTGAGACCGTTCAATGCGCGGGTGATGGTAAAGGTGCGTTCGAAAATTTGCGTCGCCAGCCGTTTGATTTCCTGTTGATCGACCATCGCCTCCGTGGATACGTCAAAGCGATCAGTCATTGCCTGTCGCAATGCCTGGCGGTCGGCGCGGTCGTTGACCACCAGCCCTATCGAGGCAACTTCGCCGCCGAAGCGCTGAATCAGCACTTCGGTGGGTACCAGGATCTGCTGGCGTGGGTTGCCGTAGTCAGGGTAAACCGCGGCAATCTCAAATGGCCTCGCCCCTTGCGGGGTATCCAGCGTGACCGCGTCACCCGGTACGAGTTGTTGTGCCACGGCCATCTGCTCGTTGATAAACACGCTATTCGCCGATAACGCTGCCCATGCAGTGGGTCTTCCTTCGGTTGTATCAAGCAGCGGCCAGCGGTCGGTGATGGTGGGTGCAGGGGTAATGCCGAACAGCGCAATGCGCTTGCGGGTACCCTGTTCTTGTGCGTCGTCCATCGCCAGCAGGTCGACGCTGCCGCGAGCGGTGGGCAGTGTTTCAGCAACGTCAGGTCGCGCATCGAGCCAATCCAGCATGGGTGCCAAGGTCGATGGCGAGGCATTGACATATAACGGGGCGGCCAACCGTTGGTCCAGCCAGTCCAGGAAGGTAAGGCGAAAGCCACCGACCATGCTGCTGACGCCCAGGTTGGTGGCAAGCGCAATCAGCAACGCCATCATGGCCAGGGAAAGTCGCGGCAGCTGTAGCTGAATATCGGCGACCGCCCAGTGGGCAAGCGGGTGACGGCGGAGCCATCGCTGCAGGAGATGGAGCACCCCATTTATCAGCGGCGGCAGGCATAGCGCGCTGCTCAGCAGTAGCGCGGCAACAAACCCAAAGCTTATCTGCACACCCTGGCCGGGCGGCAGTAGACTAAGCCACAGTACTAACCCCAAGGCGAGAACGGCCACCGCGGCGGCACCCAGTGTCATGCGTTTTAGCTGGCGCTGGTAGGCTAGTCGCCATGCCTGGGATTGGCCCAGTGCCAACACATTGAGGCGAGCCGCCCGCCAAAGCACACCGCTGCCCGCCAGCAGCAGGCCGCCGAAGGTAATCGCCAGGCTGCCCACCCAGTAGTGCCACGGCAGCACCAGGCTGCGATTGACGTCGGCTTGATAAAGTGACGACAGCGTCGTGGCGACATCAGGGAGTAGCTGGCCTGCCAGCCAAATGCCGCTGGCGAGCCCAAGCGCTGCGCCCAGGACGCCGAATACCAGCAATTCAAGCAGAATGGCCATGACGAGCGTGGCGGCGGGGACGCCCAGGGCGCGCAGCGTTCTTAGTGTGGTGAGGCGCTGTTCCATGGCAAGCCCCAGTGCGGCCTGGACGATAAACAGGCCGACGACTAATGACAGCAGTGCCAGGGCGGTGAGGTTGAGATGGAAGCTTTCGGTGAGCTGCTCTGGGGATGCCAGTGTAGCGGCGCGGGTGAGCCGATAGCCTTCGGGCGCTGTGGATAGGGCACCCGGGGCGGTGACCAGTTGGCTCAAGGTGTTATCGCGGTCCAGCAAGAGGGCGGCTGCGGCGATCTCCATCACCAGGGTGTTCGGCGGAAGGTCGGTGCGCAGCGCCAGTGGCGGAAGGCGCTGGCCGCTATCTTCAATACTATCTCCAGCTCTGTCTCCAGCTCTGTCTCCAGCACTATCGACAGCAGGTGTCATGCCTGGCGCCTGCTGTCGAGAAAGCCCCAGCAAGTCGAGCGTGTCGGGAGCGAGCCGGGTTTGCCAGGGTGGCGTGATAAAGGCCGTTAACGCGGCACCGCTGGCGCCCAGCGTGTTGCTGCTTGGCAAGGTGAGCGGCTCAATGCCGACGATGGTCAGGCGTTCCCCATCGATTTCCAGGGTGCCTTCCAGCATCGGAGAGACGGGGAAGCCTTCTCGACGCAGTCTCAGGTAGTCCTCGCGGGTGAGTGGTTGGCCATCGCGCCGCGACAGCTCGTCAAGGTTGGCACTGAACAGTGCATTGGCACGGGCATAGCTGTCCTTGGCGGTGGCGTTAACGGCCTGGACGCTGCTCCACAGGGCGCTTGCGACCCACAGACCCAGCAATAGCATGGCTAGCTGCCCTGGATGGCGCCGGTAGTGGGCCAGTAATGTCGCCAGCACGCGCAGGATCATGAAGCGTTATCCTCCAGGCGCCCCAGGTGGAGGTGTACCAGGCGGTCGAGCGGTGCCGCGACGCGAGCGCTGTGCGTCACCATCAATAACGCACAGTGCGTCTCTTTCACCAGATCGAGCAATAGCCCGAGGACCGTATCCGCGCTTTGCTCGTCCAGGTTGCCGGTGGGCTCATCCGCTAGCAACAGGCGGGGACGAGCGGCCAGCGCGCGACCAATCGCCAGACGCTGCTGTTGGCCACCCGACAGCTGCTCGGGATAGTAGGTCTCGCGACCGGAAAGCCCCAGACGCGCCATCAGGTGGGCAGTCCATTCTGCGTCCTCGCGGCCCGCCAGGCGCGCCTGGAGTCGCAGGTTATCGATGACGCTCAGGCTGGGCACCAGATGGAACTGCTGAAACACGAGCCCCAGCGACTGGCGACGCAGTCTGGCGCGAGCAGGCTCATCCAGGGAGGAGAGCGCATGACCGTCAATGCAGATCTCGCCGTCACTGGGCAGATCCAGGCCTGCCGCCAAATGCAGCAGCGTGGATTTGCCACTGCCCGATTCGCCCATCAAGGCCAGGCTATCGCCCTGTTGGAGCGTCAGGTTGATACCGTTGAGGACTGGCAATGTCCCCTGCGGGGTGCTGAAGGTTTTGTGTACCTGATGCAGGACCAGCATGGGGTCTCCTGTTGCCCGCAAAACGATGGGTTATAAAGTATACAGATATTTTACTTGTAGTTTATATGGTATCGATTTTGTAATGGATAGGCTGAAAACTACCGGTGCGTGTGGGGGTGGTAGGTACTGTCTTGAATGGGCTGAATCGGACTGTATACACTGTAAGACCTTCCCTGGATGTACAGGCGCAAAAGAGTGAATTTTTTTCACGTAACCCATGTTATGGGGTGCGCATGTACGACTTGCAGGGAAGCTGAGGTTGTCTACCTTGTGCACTGCAAGATGAGTTACCTGAAACTGATCTGAAATTTAATCATACAAGGAGTGGATTAGATGACAGTCAGCAACACACCTCTCAATGTTGTTAACACACACAAGCAATATAGCGAAATGACAGACATGCCGTCTGCTCAGTTTTCGATGGTCAAGGATCCCTATCCATCGCGGCTGGCTAACGCCCCAGCGTCACTCTGGCAACCGCGCCAGGAGTCAGTGGTGAAAGGTCGGCACTTGTCTGGCCCTCTCAGCCAGGCGCAACTCGACGAGTTCGAACGCAAAGGGTTTCTGTTTATCCCTGACCTGATCGTCGGTTCAGAGCTTGATGAGCTGCGTCGGGAGTTGCGGGCACTAATGAATCATGATGCCTATCGGGATAAACCGTATAGCGTTACCGAGCCGGAAAGTCAGGAGATCCGTTCGCTGTTTGCCGTGCATCTTCTCTCGCAGCGCATGGGTGAGCTCGCCCAGGATGAGCGCCTGGCGGGGGCTGCGCGGCAACTGATCGGCGCCGAGCCCTATGTGCATCAGTCGCGCATCAATTATAAGCCTGGGTTTGCCGGCAAAGGTTTCAACTGGCACTCCGACTTTGAAACCTGGCACGCTGAAGACGGGATGCCCAACATGCATGCCGTGAGCGCCTCACTGATTCTGACAGAAAACCACGAATTTAATGGCCCTTTGATGTTGATCCCAGGGTCGCACAAGAAATTCGTGCCGTGTCTGGGGGAAACGCCAGGAGACAACTACAAAAGCTCACTTAAAGCGCAGGAAGTTGGCGTGCCAAGCAAAGAAGCACTGACGGAACTGGTCGCCGAGCATGGTATTGAGGCGCCCAAGGGTCAGGCAGGTGGCCTGTTGCTGTTTGACTGCAACACGCTGCATGCTTCCAATGCCAACCTGTCGCCAGATCCGCGCAGCAACGTTTTTTTTGTGTTTAACCGTCCGGATAACCGTTGCCGCGAGCCTTATGCAGCACCAGCATCGCGTCCTGGCTTTCTTGCCCACGAACCTGATGACGACGTCCAGTCGTTAACAGCGCCATCCCGGTAAATTAACCCGGTAACCACTCAGGTGTGGAACAATCGCATGGCTGGGGTAGACTGGTGCGCTTGCTACTGTGCGTGCATCATAAGGAGTCACCCCATCATGCGTTTTGTTCCCCAATTTACCGATGGTCAAGCGTTTCCCTACGAGCTGGGCAAGGTTGTGTGTGTTGGGCGCAACTATGCTGACCACGCTAAAGAGCTGGATAATCCGGTTCCCACCCAGCCACTGCTGTTTATCAAACCGGCGACCAGCGTCGTGGATATTCAGCAGCCGTTGTCACCTCCCTTTCAACGTGGCGATGTTCACTACGAGACTGAACTGGCCCTGTTAGTCGGCAAAACCATCAGTGATGCGACGCCGGATGAAGCCAGTGCAGCGATTGTCGGGCTGGGGCTGGCGCTTGATTTAACGCTGCGCGATGTTCAAACCGAACTGAAAGACAAAGGACATCCCTGGGAGGTTGCCAAGGCATTTGACGGTGCCTGCCCGCTGTCGCCGTTTCTACCATTGAGCCGCGAACCAAATTGGAACGCGCTGTCCTTCAAGCTGGAGATTGACGGTGAAGAACGCCAGCACGGTGAGGGGGCGGACATGATTTTCACCATCCCTACCCTGGTCGCAGAGATGAGCCGTCATTTCACCCTGGAAGCAGGAGACGTCATTTTAACCGGGACGCCCTCGGGAGTGGGTGAGCTGCCACGTGGCGCCACGCTGCACATGACGCTGACCGGTGGTTTGGATATTACCACCAGCGTGGTTGAGTGAGCCGCTGACAGTAAAAGGCCACCGACAGCGTCGGTGGCCTTAGTTTTGACAAAGGCGGGTAAGCCAACGCTATTCCAGGTAGGTGTAGCCTTCCAATCCGTCGCTCAAGCTGGCGGCAAAACGTGCCTGCTCGCTGGCGGAAAAACCACTGGTAGCCAACTGTTCAGTGAGCTTTTGCTTCAATACCCGGGCATCGAAGTTCACGTAGGCGAGCACCTCCGCCACCGTATCCCCGGCCTGAGCATTGGACAGCTGCCACTCACCGTCGGGGCCCAGAGCCGCATCCACTGAGTCGGTATCGCCGAAAAGGTTGTGCAAGTCACCGAGAATTTCCTGATAAGCCCCCACCAGGAAAAAGCCCAGCCAGCGCTCATCCTCGGTTGCCCACTCAGGAATCGGCAAGGTGCTTTCAACGCCCTGGCCGTCCACATAGCTATCGATGCGGCCATCGGAGTCGCAGGTGATGTCCTGGATAATCGCTCGACGCGTCGGAGGTTGATCCAGCCCGCTTAACGGCAGTACCGGGAAAATCTGCTCGATGCCCCAGACATCGGGCACTGACTGGAACAGCGAGAAGTTGACGAAGAGCTTGTCGGCCAGCTTCTCCGCGAGCTCATCCATGATGTCGCGATGCGCCCGGTTGCGCGTATCCAGTTGGCTGCGCAGTCTTGCGCACGCGGCCATATACAGGCGCTCGCCTTCGGCGCGGGCATTGATATCGCTGAGCCCCAGCACGAAGCGGTCCTGTAATTCGCTGACCGCCTGGAACAAATCATGCCACGCCTCGACCAGCACGCGAGGTTCCTGGGGTTCTGCCAACTGCTCAAAGACGCGCCATAACGCGGCTACTTGCAGATCATCCTGTTGGGAACGCTCGGGCGGCGTGTCGTCGATACGCTCATCGCCAATCACATTGGTAATCAGCACGGCATGATGGGCGGTTAGTGCCCGGCCGGACTCGCTGATCAGGTGCGGCTGGGGCAGCTTGGCATCCTGGCAGAGCTGGGCAAAGGCACTGACCACGTTGCGGGCATACTCGCGCATTGAATAGTTGGCCGAGCAGTCGCTGCGCGACCGGGTGCCTTCATAATCGATACCCAGGCCACCGCCCACATCGACGGTATCAATCGGGGCACCCAGGGTAATCAGGTTTTGATAGAAGCGGGCACACTCACGCAGACCACGCTGAATATCGCGGATATTGGCAATCTGAGAACCCAGATGGAAGTGCACAAGCTGCAGGCTATCGAGGGCTTTCTGAGTACGCAGAGTCTCCACGACGGACAGAATCTGGCTGGCGGTAAGGCCAAACTTGGATTTTTCGCCGCCGGTATTTTGCCACTTGCCTTTGCCGACGGAAGCAAGCCGAGCGCGCAAGCCGATACGCGGCGTCACGTCCAGCTCACGAGCCTCTTCAAGAATGACGTCGAGCTCTGAGAGTTTTTCGACTACCAGGTAAACCCGGTGGCCGAGTTTCTCGCCCAGCAATGCCAGTCGGATGTACTCACGATCTTTATAGCCGTTACACACGATCAGCGAAGAGCCGCCCTCCGAGAGGGCAAGCACTGCCAGCAATTCGGGCTTGCTGCCGGCTTCCAGGCCGACACGACCGCGGCCGCGTTCGGCGGTGGCCAGGATTTCCTCCACCACGCGTCGTTGCTGGTTGACCTTGATAGGGTAAACCGCCGTATAGCCGCCCGCATAGTCGAGCTCTTGCATGGCGACGTCAAAAGCGCCGCAAAGTTGCTCAACGCGATCGTGAAGGATGTCGCTGAAACGCACCAGTACCGGTAGGCGTAACCCGGTTTTCTGAAGTTGGCGCACGAGGCTGCTCAGCGGCAGTGCCGGCCCCTCGGCCGCGTTGCCTAATGGCCTCACCAGTGCCTGGCCCTGGTCATCCACATCGAAGTAGCCACTCCCCCACTGGTCAATGTTCCAGGTGCGACGAGCACGCTGGGCTGAACGGGTGGTGGACGCTTCGCTCATGAAGATGCCTCGGGTAGTGGTAATGCACCATGGGTGATGCGCGCTTTCAGGATGGTTCGGAAACGGTCGGGGTCATGGGGGGTCAAGTCGTGGGCGGGTGGGTCCACGTAAACCACCAGCAGGCGCGAGAGCCAGTAGCGCAGCGCTGTCATGCGCAGCATGGTCGGCCACAGTGCTTGCTCATCCGCCGTTAATGGACGGCGGGCCTGATACGCACTAAGGATGGCCGCATAGCGTTCGCTGTTCAGCGTACCGTCCCCATTGGAAGCCCAGTCGTTAATGACAATGGCGAGGTCAAACAGCAAGTCACCGGTGCAGCCATTGTAAAAGTCGATAATGCCGCCAAGCTCGTCGCCTTCAAACAGCGTGTTGTCGCGGAAAAGGTCGCCATGAAGCGCGCCCTGGGGCAACTCATCGTGTTGGGCGAAGGCACTTTCGAAGTCATCGACCTCGTCTTTCATCAGCGTCTGGTCATCAGGACTCAGGTAAGTCAGCACCCTGTGATGCATGGCATGTAGCCAATGCAGGTCCCGCGGATTGGGGCGATGCCCGGGAAAGTGCTTGGACACCACGTGCATTCGCCCAAGGGTATCGCCCAGCGCATGGCATTGGGCCAGATTGGGTGCCTCTGGGTGACGACCCCGCAAGCGCGGAAACATTAGCGCGGGCTTGCCGGCCAAGCTGTGAAGCGCAACGCCATCGCGGTCGTGAACGGTGCCGGGGACGGGCAGACGGTGCTCATCCAGGTAGTCCAATAACTCGACAAAAAACGGCAGCTCGGCATGCTCGCCCTGTTCGAACAGGGTCAATACCAGTTCGCGATGGTCGGTGGTCACAAAGAACGTCGAATTTTCTGTGCCCGCCGCGACGCCCTGAAGGGAAACGAAGCTGCCAACATCAAATTTTTCTAAAAACGTAGCGACCTGTGCGTCGCTAAGCGGAGTGAATACAGCCATGAGAATCTCGCCCAGGTTGCTAAGCCCATTATTGTAGCGGCTTGATGCATCAGTTGGCAGCGTTGTGTCATGTTGAATAACACATACCATCATCTTGGGTCTGCAGTGTTGGCGCCGAACGCGTATCATGGAAAGTCGATGTCTTACTGTTTGCCAACAATGGAATTTGGTTATGGCCCGTGCTCCGATCGTGCTTGTCGATGGCTCCTCTTACCTGTACCGCGCGTTTCATGCGCTGCCGCCGCTAACCACCTCCAATGGCCAGCCTACGGGCGCCGTGAAGGGGGTGCTGAACATGCTCAAACGGCTGATCAAGGATTATCCCGAAAGCCCCATGGCCGTCGTTTTTGACGCGCCGGGTAAGACCTTTCGCGATGACCTGTACAGCGACTACAAGGCCCATCGGCCGCCGATGCCCGACGACCTGCGGAGTCAGGTCAAGCCACTGCACGAGTGCGTGAAAGCTCTCGGCCTGCCGCTGCTGTGTATTGAAGGTGTTGAAGCTGACGACGTGATTGGCACCCTGGCCCACCATGCCACTCAGGCAGGGCGCGACGCGGTGATCTCTACTGGCGATAAGGACATGGCGCAACTGGTCAATGCCCATATCACGCTGGTCAATACCATGAAGGATGAGACGCTGGATGAGGCAGGCGTTGAGCAGAAATTCGGTCTGCCGCCCGCATTGGTCATCGATTTTCTCGCCTTGATGGGCGACAAGGTCGATAACATTCCCGGCGTGCCAGGGGTCGGGGAAAAAACTGCCATTGGCTTGCTTCAGGGCATGGGCGGGGGGTTGGATACCATTTATGGAGATCTGGACCGGGTTAAAACCTTGTCATTCCGGGGTGCCAAAACGTTGCCCAAAAAACTGGAAGAACACCGTGAGCAGGCGTTTCTTTCTTATCAACTTGCTACCATCAAGATCGATTGTGAGTTGCCCGTGGGGCTGGACGACCTGGACATCGCACACCCAGATCGTGAAGCGCTGGTAGAGCTCTACAAAGAGATGGAGTTCAAGCAGTGGCTGGGTGAGCTTCTTGAAGGCCAGGACGAAGGCGTTGATGACGTCAAGAGCGGCGAGCCCGCGCCCGCCAGCGCCACCGCCGATGATAGCGTTGCCGCCCCCAGCGAGCGACGCGATCATGTGATCGTAGAGCAAAGTGAGCTGGATACGTGGCTGGAACGCTTGCATAACGCTGAGCGCTTCTGCTTCGACCTGGAAACCACCAGCCTCAACTACATGGACGCCGAAATCGTTGGCATTGGGCTGGCGCTGGAAGCGGGTGAAGCCGCCTATATTCCGGTGGCCCATGACTACCTGGATGCCCCGGCGCAGCTTGACCGCAAAGCGGTATTGTCCGCGCTGAAACCGCTGCTGGAAGACGTCCAGAAAACCAAAATTGGCCAGAACCTCAAGTACGATATTTCCGTGCTGGCCAACTATGATATTGCCGTGGCGGGACCGCTGGCTGACACCATGCTGGCCTCCTACGTGCTGAATTCTACCGCCACGCGACACGACATGGACTCCCTGGCGCTGAAGTATCTGGGTGAAAGCACCATTTCGTTTGAAGACATCGCTGGTAAAGGCGCCAAACAGTTGACCTTCAATCAGGTCGCTCTGGAGCAGGCGGCCCCGTACGCCTGTGAAGACGTGGATATTACCCTGCGGTTGCAGGAAACCCTGCGCCCTCAGGTCGAGCGCGAAGGCCGCCTTGCTGAGGTACTGGATCATCTGGAGCTACCGCTGGTGAGCGTGCTATCGCGCATCGAGCGCAATGGCGTGGCGTTGGATGCAGAACGCCTTCATGAGCACAGCCAGCAGTTGGAAACCCGCATCCGTGAGCTGGAAAGCCAGGCGTATGAACTGGCTGGGCGCGAATTCAATCTGGGTTCACCCAAGCAGTTGGGGCAGATTCTGTTTGAAGAACAGAAAATTCCGGTCCTCAAAAAGACCCCCAAAGGTGCTCCTTCGACCGCAGAAGCGGTGCTGGAAGAGCTGGCGCTGGATTACCCGCTGCCCAAGGTGATTATGCAGCACCGTGGGCTTGCCAAGCTGAAGTCCACTTACACCGACAAGCTACCGCGTCTTTTGAACAAAGCCACCGGACGCGTTCACACTAGCTACCATCAGGCGGTCACGGCTACGGGTCGGCTGTCATCGTCCGACCCCAACCTGCAGAACATCCCCATCCGCACCGAAGAAGGCCGCAAGATTCGCCAGGCGTTTGTGGCTCGTCCCGGTTACCGTATTGTGGCGGCCGACTACTCACAGATCGAGCTGCGCATCATGGCGCACCTGTCGGAAGACAAGGGCCTGCTTGAAGCCTTTGCCGAAGGGCGCGATATCCACACGGCCACCGCGGCGGAGGTGTTTGGTACGTCGCTTGAGAACGTCTCCGGCGATCAGCGGCGTAGTGCCAAGGCCATCAACTTTGGCTTGATCTACGGCATGAGCGCCTGGGGCCTGTCGCGCCAGCTGCACATCGAGCGTAACCAGGCGCAAACCTATATCGACCGCTACTTTGATCGCTACCCAGGGGTGGCGCGCTACATGGATCGTATTCGCAGTCAGGCGGCAGAGGACGGCTATGTGGAAACCGTAAGAGGGCGCCGTCTCTACTTACCGGAAATCCACTCGCAAAACCGTAACCGTCGGCAGGGGGCCGAGCGTATCGCGATCAACGCGCCCATGCAGGGCACCGCGGCGGATATCATCAAGCAGGCGATGATCGATGTGGATGCCTGGCTCGCAGAGGGCGAGTTTGACGCGCTAATGGTCATGCAGGTGCACGACGAGCTGGTGTTTGAAGTCGCCGAGGACCAGGTGAAGGCCTTCATTGAAGAGGTGCAGACGCGCATGCAGGGCGCCGTCAAACTGAGTGTGCCCCTCATTGTGGAAGCCGAAAGCGGTAACAACTGGGATGAGGCTCATTAAAGTAGATTAATTTGCAAATGAGCTAGCTCATTTGCCGGGTTATGTCTCTTCCCTGCCCCCAAGGCAGGCAATCGACTCGTGCTCGGCGACCACGCTTTCAAGGGATTTGCATAGCGCCTGAAACGCTTCGCTGGAGTGTCCGGGGCGTTGGTGGAGTTCAATTTCGACATGTCCCAGGTTGGGGAGGCCTTCTTCTTCGGTCACTATCCGGCAGCCCGGCGGCACGCTACGCGGGGTTTTAACGGTTATTGCCAGTCCGTTTTGCACCGGCACGTTGATACCTGTCGGGGATTGGCTGACGTAGCGAAGCTCCCAGCGGGTCTCATCGCGGCCCAGCGCAGATAACGCATGCGCCCTGAAAATGCAGCCCTCGGGATTCAGGGCCAACGGCAGTGTTTGCCATTGCGAAAGTGAGACGTGGTCGGCCATGACCCACACCATCGGCTCCCAGCCAAGCAAGTGACCGGATTGAGTGGGCTTGTGCCTTACCGAGAGCACCACGTCTAACAGCCCTTCCTGAAACCGCTTGACCAGGGTGTCGCTGATATCGCAATGCACTTCTAACTGAATTTGCGGAAACTGGGCCGCAAAGCGTGGCAGCAAGTCGGGCAGGTAGGTAGCGGCCTGTTCTTCCGAAGTGCCCAGCCGAATAAGCTCGCCATGCATTCCGCCCTTCAAAAGATCCTTGGCCTCATCTTCGAGCTTGAGCATATGGCGCGCATAGGGAAGCAGGTGTTCCCCGGCGGCCGTCAACAGAACGCTGCGGCTGGTGCGCTCAAAAAGCGCTTGATGCATCTGGTCTTCAAGCCGCTTGATTTGCAGGCTCATCGCCGATTGAGTTCGATGCAGCACCTTCCCTGCTGCGCTAAACCCTTGGCATTCGGCGACGGTGACAAACGCACGTAGTAAGTCTGTGTCCATGATGAATGAGCCATTTAAATGGGTGTTATCTTAACTATTCATTTCTATTATGGAAGAGCCTTCACTAGCCTGTCCAGATAAGCTTCCAACGCGACAGGAGCGTGACCCCATGACAATAACCGCCGCTAAACAACCCGTGAATGCCCTCGAAGGGCTGATCGACCTTGAGCGCTACCCGCTCAATGAGTTGTCATCGTCGGCAGGAAAAACGTTTATCGCCGATTGCCGTCGCCAACTCGAAGAAGATGGCTGTGTGGTGCTTAAAAACTTTGTTCCTGAAGCCGCATTAGCTCGGCTTGAGCGTGAAACTGAACGACTATCGCCAGACGCCCACTACAACCAGACCGAGACCAATCCGTACAACAGCGACGGTGACGCATCGCTACCCGCCACACACCCCAAAAACCGCTTTGATGATCGGACTAACGGCTTTGTCGCCGGCGACCGCATCGACCATGACACCATTATCCGCCAGGTGTACGAGAATCCCGAATTTCAGCGGTTTATTGGTGCGGTTGTGGGTATCGATGAGATCCACCAATACGCCGATCCCCTGGCCGATCTGGTGGTGAACGTGTTGCGCGAAGGCTGTCAGCACCCCTGGCACTACGACACCAACGAGTTCATCGTCACCATGATGACGCGGCAGTCCCACAGCGGTGGGCGCTTTGAATATGCGCCGGGGATTCGCAACCCCGAGGGTGAAAACTTTGCTGAGGTGGAAAAGGTGATCGATGGTGATCGCTCACGCTTGAAAGCGCTGGATCTTCAGCCTGGCGATTTGCAGATTTTCTTTGGCCGCTATTCGCTCCACCGCGTGACGCCCGTGGTGGGTGACAAAGAGCGCCATACGGTGATTTTCGCCTATGCCAAGGAGCCTGGTTTCGTGGGTCGTCCCGAACGTGCACAGCGCATCTTCGGCCGCATGGCGCCGGTCCATGAACAGATTCTTAAAGACGGCATGCAGCGCAGCGATAGCCTGGCGGATTAAGGCCGCCCGGCGCTCATTCCGTTCCTGATACCACTCCCAACGCGAGATATTCATGAGCATTGTCGAAAGCGAAAGCCTGACTGATAACGAGCCGGACCACATTCCCGTCGTGCCTTCGGCGCCCATGGCCAACGGCGACAGTATCCCCACGGCGTTTGACCCCAAGCAGCTGCGCGCCGGACGTCTTGAGCGCCTGCGCGCCATGATGGCGGAAGAAGGGTATGCCGCGCTGGTACTGTTTGACCCGAACAACCAGCGCTATGCGACAGGGTCGCGCAATATGTTTGGTTACTTTTTGCGCAACTCCACGCGTTACGTCTACGTGCCGCTGGAAGGGCCCATTATTCTGTTCGAATATCCTGGCAGCGCGCATGTATCCACCTGGCTTGAAACCATCGATGAGGCGCGAACCTCCAAGGTAGTATGGTCGGCGGTGAACCAGCGTGATGGTATGTCATCCGACCCCTTTGGGGTGGAGATTGCTGAGCTGATTGAAGAGCATGGCAAAGGCAACAAAAAGGTCGGTCTGGATCGCTGTGCATTGAATCTGGCGCGGGCATTGGAAGCCCAAGGGCTCGATGTGTATGACTGTATGCAGGACACACTGCACTGTCGACGCATCAAAACGCCCGAGGAAATCGCCTGCCTGGCGCAGTCGATGGCCGCCAGTGAAGCCGCTGTCGCCGAAGTCGAAGCGGCGATTAAACCGGGGGTTACCGAAAACGAGCTGTTCGCGATCATGTACGGCGAGGTGATCAGAGGCGGCGGTGAGTTTATCGAGACCCGTCTGCTTTCCTCAGGGCCGCGCACGAACCCCTGGTTTAACGAAGCCAGCGACCGCAAGATTCGCCCGGGTGAATTGGTGGCGCTGGATACGGACACCATCGGTTGCCATGGCTACTACTCGGATTTTTCGCGCACTTTCCATGTCGGGCCCGGCAAGCCGACGGCCTATCAGCGCGAGCTTTATGGTATGGCCTACGACCAGGTGCAACATAATATGGGCTTGCTCAAGCCGGGTATCAGCTACCGGGAAATTGCCGAGCAGGCATGGAAAATCCCCGAGCGCTTTATCGACCGCCGTTACCCGTCGATCATTCACGGGGTAGGCATGCACGGCGAGACGCCGCTGGTCGCCCACCACATGGATTTCGACCGTTTCTCCAAGGACGGTATCCTGGAGCCTGGCATGGTGGTGTCGGTAGAAAGCTATATTGGCGAAGTCGGGGCAGCCGACGGCGTCAAGCTGGAAGAAGAGGTGCTGATCACCGAGACCGGCATTGAGCGGCTTTCCCGCTATCCGTTTAACGACGTGTTGTTGAACCGAGAAGTGTAGTCGCTTGATCCAGCCGCTGGCGACGCCTCAACGTCGCTAGCGGTATCCCGCCATCAACTCTCTCACCAGCGGTGTGTCGGCGTCGCGGTGGGTGGGCAGTTCAAAGCGCGCCTTGGCAATCGCGGTGCGTGATAGATCCGCGACAATCAGCGCTTCTTCATCATCGGCCTGTACCAGTGTCTCGCCACTTGGCCCGAGAATGCGCGAGCCGCCCCAGAAGTGGCTGTCGCCTTCCGGCCCGAAGCGGTTCGCCATGATCACGGGCGTGCCGTACGTCATGGCATAAAAGCGTGTATTCAGCGCCCAGTTTTCTTCGTTGGAAAAGTCGTCGCTGACGATGCCGCTGGCGGAGTTGATCGGCGCACAAAGCACCGTGGGGCGGGCGAGCAGGGCTGCATGCACAAGCGCCGGGTTCCATAAGTCGGCGCAAATCAGCTGGGTGGCTGACCAACCCGGGCAGATATCCGTGTGAGTGAGTTCACTCCCATGGGTGAACCATTTGCCTTCCTCAAGTCCGCCATAGGTGGGCAGGTTCAGTTTGCGGTGCACGGCGATAAGCTGGCCATGCTGAAAGATGGCCAGCGCGTTGTAATATTCACCGGGGCTTGCCTCTTCCACGAAACCGACGACGACCTGCATCGGGCCGCAGGCGCGGGCCAGTGTTTGCAGGCGCGGGTCTTCCAGCGGCATTGCCACCTGCATCACGTGGTTTGCCAGGCGATAGCCCGTCAGTGAAAGCTCGGGAAACACCAGCAGTTCGACATCGTCGTGCTGGGCGTCGGCAATCAGTGCCAAATGGCGCTCAAGGTTGTCATTCACCTCGCCAAGCGTGGTATTGATCTGGGCGGCGCCGACGCGAAGGGTGTTTTGAAAATGCATTGGGCTTCCCCATTGAAAAAGCCGCTCCATAGGAGCGGCTTTGCTGTGATGGCAATCGGCATTATGCCAATGCTACCCACGAGCGACTAGAGCAGATCATTCTCTTCGAGAAAGCTTTCTGCCACGTCTTCAATCGACACGCGCTCGACATCGACACGGGCGTTCAGCTCGGCCATGGTGGCGTCGTTTAACAGCGCCGACAGGCGGTTCATCTGGTCGGCTAGTTCAGGGTTCGCTTCAAGGGTTTCGGTGCGTACCACCGGGGCGAGGGCGTAGGCCGGGAAGAAGCCCTGGTCGTCTTTGAGGACGTGAAAGTTAAAGGCGGGGATACGCCCGTCGGTGGCGAATACGAGGCCGACGTCGACTTCTTCATCGCGCAGCGCTTGATAGACCAAACCGGTATCCATGCGGCTCACGTCGCTGCGACCCACGCGAAAGTCATAGGCTTCCATGAGCGGCCGCCAGCCGTCTTCACGGGCGTAGAACTCGGCGTTAAGCGCAAAGGTCAGGCCTTCTTCATTGTTGACGGCGTCGGCCAGGTCGGAGAGCGTTTCGATGCCGCGTTCTTCGGCGTCATCCTCGCGCATAGCGAGCGCATAGGTGTTATTGGCATCCGACGGTTCAAGCCAGGTCAGGCCTTTTTCGGCATCGAGTTCTTTCACCCGCTGGTAGGTATCTTCAGGGCTCAGGCTTTCGGTGATGTCGTTATAGTTGATCAGGGACGTGCCGGTGTATTCCCAGTAAAGATCGATCTGGCCGTTTTCCTGTGCTTGACGCAAAACGGCGGAGCCCATGCCGGAGCGGTTATCGACGTCGTAGCCCAGGTTATCCAGGTACTGGGTCGTCATGGTGGAGAGAATCTGCTGCTCGGTAAAGTTCTTGCCGCCAACGCTGATTTCGTTGGCATTAGCCAGCGAGATGCCGCTGGCAAGGGCAATACTGGTCAGTGCGGTAGTTAATGTTTTCATCATCGATTCCTTCTTTTGTTAGTGAAGCGTCAGTCACGGTGATCATCAAGCGCGGCCGGGGTTGACCCCGCGGGGGACAACGAGGAAGGCAATGATCGCAATCAGCGCATCGACCACGATCGCCAATAGCGCGGTCGGAATGGCGCCCGACAGCATCATGACCGGGTCGTACAGATCAATGCCGGTAAAGATCAGCTCGCCAAGGCCGCCCGCGCCAATCAGGAACGCCAGTGGCACCGTGCCCACATTGATGGTGAGTGCGGTGCGCATGCCGGCAAAAATGACGTAGAGAGCATTGGGTAGTTCGACTTTGAAAAGCCGTTGCATGGGGGACATGCCAATGCCTGCCGCCGCTTCCATCAGTGCCGGGTTAACGCCCTTTAAGCCGGCATAAGTATTCCGGGTTATCGGCAGCAGCGTGGCCACAAACAGACCGAAAACGGCTGGCACCGTGCCAATGCCCAGAAAGCTCATCGATAGCGCAAGGACGGCCAGGGTGGGGATCGTGGTGCCCACGTTGAGTATCTGCATCAATGATTCGGCCACTCGGGCCATACTCGGGCGAGAGAGCACAATACCGAGCGGGATGGCAACGAGAATGGCCAGACTGCCTGACATGGCCGTCAGCCAGATGTGCTGAACCGCCAGATACTGAACATCGGGCAGATACCAGATAAAGTCATCGATGACGCCACTGGACTGACTCCATACACCGGCGAAAAAAATAGCCACCAGCACCAGTGCCTTAAGCGCCCCTTTCATGGATCGAATCGGCATGGTTACTCCTTGATGGCCGGCGATGGCGTGCGGTCATCCCCCTGGCGAGCGCGATATCTCGCGCCTAAGTGGCTGGTCATGGCGCGCTGGGTAATTTGCCCGCACACCGTCCCTTCGTCGTTGACACAGGGGAGCCAGGTCTGGTCGTGGGCAAACATCAGGGATGCGGCTTTACGCAGGTCGTCGTCGAGACCCACAACGGCCGGGACGGCCTGGAAATGATCACGGCAGTAGCCCTTTGTGGTGCGCGCGACGGAGCGGCTGACAATCCCGGCGGGCTGCTTGCGGTCATTGACCATCAGAATGGCGTTTTGGTAGCCATAGTTGTCGATTTTGGCCAGCGCGGCTTCCAGCGTATCACCGGGCGATACCGTGCCGATTTCGTCGGTGACAATCTCGCGCACTTTAACCAGGTTCAAACGCTTGAGCGCCCGGTCTTCGCCCAGGAACGATTCCACAAAGGTGTTTTTGGGCGCTGCCAGCAAATCATCGGGCGTGGAGTACTGAACCAGCTTCCCTTCCCGGAAGACCGCCACGCGGTCACCCATTTTGATGGCTTCATCAATATCGTGACTAACGAACATGATGGTCTTGTTGAGTTCTTGTTGCATCTTCAGGAACTCGTCTTGAATGACGGCCCGGTTGATCGGGTCGATGGCCCCAAACGGCTCGTCCATCAACATGACCGGCGGGTCAGCGGCCAGCGCGCGGGCGACACCAATGCGTTGCTGCTGGCCACCCGACAACTCACTTGGGAAGCGTTTCAGAAAGGCATCCGGTTCCAGCGCGATCATTGCCATCATCTCGCGGGCACGCGCCTTGTATTTGGCCTTGTCCCAGCCCAGCAGCTTGGGCACGATGGTGATGTTTTCCTCAATGGTCATGTTGGGAAACAGGCCGATCTGCTGGATCACGTAGCCGATATTGCGTCGCAGTGTCTGGGTATCGAGGCCGGTCGTATCGTCGCCATTGATAAACACTTTGCCAGAAGTGGGTTTTACGATCCGGTTGATCATTTTCAGTGTCGTGGTCTTGCCGCAGCCCGATGGCCCCAACAGGACGCATATTTCGCCCTCAGGCACTTCCATATCGATATGGTCAGCGGCCACCACCGCGCCTTTTGGCGTATCGAACACCTTGGTCAGGCTGTCAAGTCGAATCATAGGGGTGTCTCTTATAGTAGAAATGACATCAGAAAAGCGGCCTCAGGTCGCGTCGGCCTGGCGGCTCATTCCCTTGGGCGTCAGGCGCTTTTGGACATACAACAGTGAATAGTCAACGATAATCGCCAGTACGCTGACGGCAACCGCGCCGACGATCAGCTGACGGGGGTCTGACTGTGAAATGCCACGGCTGATGAAGGTGCCCAAGCCACCTGCGCCAATATAGGCCGCAATCGCCATCACGCCGATATTGAGCACCACTGCCGTACGAACCCCGGCCATGATGACCGGTATGGCGAGCGGGATCTCGACTAAACGGAGGCGTTGATTGGGGCTCATGCCGATGCCTCTGGCCGCTTCCCGCAACGCGGGGTTCACGTTGTTTATCGCTGTGTAGGTATTACGAATGATGGGCAACTGGGAATAGAGCAGTACCGCAATAACGGCAGGTACGTAGCCGATGCCGTGCCCAATCAGCGATAGCACCGGAATCATGATGCCAAACAGTGCGATTGAAGGGATGGTGACGATAATCGAGGCCAGATACAGCACCCCTTGAGCCAAGCGCTCGTTTTTGGTGATCGCGATGCCGATCGGCACGCCCGTCAATGTCGCTATGCCCACGGCAACACCGACAAGGGCAATGTGCTCTAACGTTCGCGACAGCAGCAGGCCCGCACTGCCCAGGGCATATTGAAGTATTTCCAAGCGCAGCCTCCTTATTATAAAAATGAATAATGGCCAGGGCATGGTCCGTCAGGAGGCATCGCTCCTGCTTGCCTGTATGTAGGGGTTCAGCTTATCAAAAGGATGGCGTGATTATCGGGAATTGGCATGACGATGCGAAATAGGCTGAATTTGCGGTTTTTATATAACCCGGCACGATCCAGGTTCAATCACGCCTCAGACTGCTTGCTCAGCCGCTGTTCGAATTCATGGGCGGGGATCGCGTGGCTGAACCAGAATCCCTGGCCCCAGCAGTTGCCGTCTGACATCTCTAGTACGCGTTGAAGTCGCTGAGTCGATGAAAGGCGTGTCTGGAGCCTAACAATAACTTGTGTTTTGGGGGGAAAGCAGAAATGCAGTTTGCGCCCAGCCTGGGCCCAAGGCTATTGTGAACGGTAAGCACAAAAAAAGGCAGACCAGTAAGTAACTGATCTGCCTCTCGAAATATTGGTAGCGGGGACCGGATTTGAACCGATGACCTTCGGGTTATGAGCCCGACGAGCTACCAGACTGCTCCACCCCGCATCAACGTGTGGCGTATTCTACGCTTTTTTTACGTTTCGTCAATAGGCGTTTTAAAACGTTTTCCCTATAGCCGTTGGTGGGCTTCGTGCTGCAACATGAGCCGAGTAGCGCTATGCTGAGGTTAGTGCAACAAGAACAATGCTGACTCTCGGTAAGTCGCGCATCTGTATTGCGATTTGCCGTTGGTACTTAAGCGCCAAGGCGCTTTTCACAATGGCTTGCGGTGTCAATTCTGCAACGCCCAAGCCATTCGTCATATCAGGGAGGTAGTCAATGGCCAATCAAGCCCCCGTCGCCTGGGTAACTGGTGGAACTGGTGGTATCGGCACGGCGATTTGTCGTTCGCTGGCGGATGCGGGTTATCTGGTCGTAGCGGGTTATCACAACCCCGAAAAGGCCAAAACCTGGCTGGCATCGCAGCAAGCCGATGGCTATAACAACATTGCGCTGTCCGGTGTCGACCTTGCCGACCATCAGGCCTGCCTACAAGGTGCCCAGCAAATTCAGGAGCAGCATGGTCCCATCAGTGTGTTGGTGAACTGTGCAGGGATCACCCGTGACGGCACCATGAAGAAAATGTCATACGAGCAATGGTATGAGGTGATCGATACCAACCTGAATAGTGTCTTCAATACCTGCCGCAGTGTGATTGAAATGATGCTTGAACACGGTTATGGGCGGATTATCAATATTTCATCCATCAACGGTCGCAAAGGGCAGTTCGGCCAAGCGAACTACGCGGCGGCAAAAGCGGGGATGCACGGGTTGACCATGTCGCTTGCCCAGGAAACCGCCACGAAGGGCATTACCGTGAACACTGTGTCGCCCGGCTACATTGCCACCGACATGATCATGAACATTCCAGAAAAGGTGCGCGAGGCGATCCGTGAGACGATCCCCGTCAAGCGCTATGGTACGCCAGAGGAAATTGGCCGGCTCGTGACCTTCATCGCCGATGAGGAGTCCGGGTTCATTACTGGGGCGAACTTCGACATCAATGGTGGTCAGTTCATGGGCTGATCTCGTCGTTCATTTTGCTCATTGATCAAAAAGCCAGCGAGTATCCCTCGCTGGCTTTTGTGATGGCTCAAGGCGTAGGTGTTTGAGCGAGCCGGGTAAGCAGTTCATCCAGCTCGTCGACTTCTTGATCCCACAGCGATCTGGGCATGGGCCCAAGGGCAATGAGATCTGCAAGCACCTCGCTAACCTCCTGCGCGCGGCTACGCTCTTTTTGAAGCCCCTCGTTGAGGCGTTCCACCTGGATGGCCAGCCGCAGGGGTTCATCTTGCTGATGTACACGCCCCATGGCCAGCAGTGATAAGTGAACGCGAAGCCGGGCAAGCTGATCCTTCAGGTTGGCTTCGTGGGCGTTGGGGAGCCCCTCCATGCGTCGTTGATTGCGCTGATGGTGGGCCTGCTCAAAAGGCGCTTTCAAGCTCGTTTCGCCCAGCACCGCTTGTGCGTCTACCGTGTCTGCCTGTTCGTCGACAAGCCTGCGTTGGTCTGCGCGCAAGTGAGCTTCGATAAGCGGCGTCAGCTGCTGCCAGGCGGTGACCGTGCCCGCGACTTCAAGGCGGTTAAGACGCTCACGCCGGGCACGAATAATGCCGCTTAGACGCCGCTGCATACCTTCGCTTCGGCGGCTACGTGGCAGGGGTTCCAAACGCGTTGCCTGTTCAATGAAGGCGTCCAGCTTGGCGTGGTCGCTGGCATCTTGAGGTTGCCAGCTGTCCATTTCGTCGACCAGTGCTTGCAGGCTGTCGAGCTGGCGTTGCTGCTGGGCAAGCTGCTCTTGTTTATGCGCGTCGCGTCTGGCGAACAACTGGTCGCATTCGTGGCGGAAGGCCTTCCAGAGCGTTTGTTCTTCCCCTTTAGGCGCCCGCCCCAATTGACGCCACTGCTGCTGTAGCTGCTTGGCATCTTCAATGCGCTCGGCGAGCGGACGTTCGTCCTGGTGAAGCGCCTGAACACTGCTGATCAGGGCTTTCTTCTGGTCGGCAATATGCTCGGCACGGGTATCGATCAAGCTTTGTAGCTGATGGCGAGCGCGGCCAAACCGGCGACCAATGGCTTCTGCCTGTTCGCGCGGTACGGGAGAGTGGTGGCGCCACTGTTGGCGTGCTTTATCGCGAATTTCGCGCAGTACATCCGGGTCGGCGTCCTGTGCTGGCTGGGCCAGCAGGGTCTCGAGCTGCTCACAGAGTGCTTCGCGGGCACGCAAGTTAGCCTCCCGCTGTTGAGTTAGCCGCTCTCGCCAGGGGGCGAGGCGCTCGTGGATACGGTCCGAAGCAGCACGAAAGCGTGCGGACAACTCTCGATCAGCCGCTGCATCCCCAAGGGATTTCCATTCTTTGACGAGCTGGCGGTGGTGCCGGTCGAGTGCCGGTTCTGTCATGTGCTGATCGTCGGCAAGCACCTCAATGGAAGCGCACAGTTGTTCACGTTTGGGGCCTGCGACAAACCCTCGCCAGTCGCGTAGTTCGGCGAGTTGCGCGCCAAGCTGTTTCAGCCTTGCTTTGAGCGGTCGGGCATCGTCATCCTTGAGCGCCTCAATGCGCGGCTTCAGCCGTTGGTGAAGGCGGCTGGCGCTTTTGAAAGCACCACGTTCAAGCAACTGTTCGAAGGTGTCCAGGTCGTTGCTGTAAGCGCTGAGGGATTGGGCATCGGTCTGCGTATCGGCGGTTTCATGGGTGGCATCAAGCGCCTCCTGTGCTTGGCGAGCAAGCGTGGGCATGGTCAGAGTATCAGGCCAGCGGCATTGGTCGAGCAGTGATGAAATGGCGGAGTGGTCGGCGTCGGCCAGTGCTTGCTCAAGCTCAGCGCTAACGCGTTGCCAGCGCTGCCAGGCTTCGATACAGGCCTCGTACTCTTTCAGGGCCTGGGTGTAGCGTTGGCGTATCGAGTCGCTGGGCGGGTGCACATCGGACAGTTGCTGCCAGCGCTGGCCAAGCAACTGACGCTGGGCGCGAAGGCTGTCGATATCCTGAGACGTCAATCCACTGCCAAGCCGCAGGCCTTCCAGAGTTTCTTCCAGGCCTTCCAGTAACTGTTCTCGGGTCTGGTCGGTGGCTTCGCGTTGCTGGTTGTTCTGCTGACGCGCCTGTTCGTGAGTTTCATGATCGTGCAGCGTTTTGCGGCAAGCGAGAACGGCTTGATGGTAACGTGCCTCCTGGTCGGGGTCAGGCGATTGGCTGAGTTGATCCCATTCACGCTGCAGATGACGCAGCCGGCCGCCGTAGAGGGGTTCCCAGGTGGATTGGGCGTGACGTTCCAACTGCTGCAGAAGCGTCTCGCGCTTTTGCTGTTGGGCTTCTTTCCACTCGGCATCGGCACGCCGTTCTTGTAGCCGATCTTTGGCCATGCGTACGACCTGGCGGTCCCGGCGGGCTTGCTTCAACAGCTGCTTCAGGCCCTCTTGACTGACGATGCGATCCGCTGCCTGGTGACGAACGGCGGCGACGCCGTTATGGCAGGCGTGTTCGATCAAGTCGCGTTCATCAGTCAAACGGGCGAGCGCAGTAAGCCGTAAATTGAGGTTGTCACCCTTATGCACAAGAGCGTTGAGTATCTTGGTATCGTCGATACGCTCGGCAAGTGCCTCACGCTGGCCAAGCCCCGTTTGCCCTTGCTGGCCGCTGAGCCGCTGGCATAGCGCCTCTTGCCAAGCCATGTCGTTCTGGTGGGCCGGGTAAGCCGCCATGAGCCCTTCAAGGTCATCAAGAGCAATTAATGCGGCAAGCTGTATGTCGCTATCCGGATCCTGCGCAAGCGAAGCGAGCGCCTGGCGCTGTTCGCGATGGTCAGGATCAAGGCGGTGGAGAGCCTGGCGGCGTACCTCGGCATTGGGGTGTTGCCAGCGAGGTGCGAACAGGCGTCTTAACAGTCCGTGCATGGATCATCCTGCTGTGAGGCGCTTTGCGTGAAAAAAATCAGACGTCGACCCTAAGAAGGTTGCAGTTGTCGGCGCTGTCGCTTAGCGTTGACTTATAATGTGGGTTCGATGAGGGTTAATTCTCACCGCCCAAAAGCGCTCAAATGCGCTACCTTAATATCTTACCTGAACATGACATGGAGTTCGGCCATGAGCCTCAATGTGGATAGTGCCGACGTGGCCTTTACCTTTAAAGGCGGCATGCTGCCGATGACCGTCATGGAGTTAAGCAGCGCTGACCCAGAGCATATCCGACGTCAACTGGCAGGCAAACTGTCTCAATCACCTGCGTTCTTTCAGCATACACCGGTTGTGCTTAGCGTGGAAAAGCTTGATGAGCCCCATCTTTCGCTGGAGCGCATTTGCGCTGTCTGCAGGGACCACAAGCTGCTCCCGGTGGCAGTGAGGGGGGGCACTGAGCCGGTGCGTCAATCGGCGTGGGCGCTCGGCCTTGGCTGGTTCGCGCCGGTCGACGAAAGCCGTGCGCAAATGCTCAAGAGTGTCGGCAGTGATAGCGAAAGTGCAGCCCCCGTTGCCGTGGCGGATGCAAACACCGAAAAAGAGGCAGCCGATGCGCAGGAAAGCAACGGTACGGAAACCACTCGTCTCTACCGCGGTACGGTGCGTTCCGGGCAGCAGGTGAGCGCTTCGGGAGGTGATCTGGTCGTCATCGGTGCGGTCAATGCGGGAGCGGAAGTTCTGGCCGCCGGCAGTATTCATGTTTATGGCGCATTGCGCGGACGGGCATTAGCAGGTATTCATGGCAATACCCAGGCGGGTATCTATTGTCGCGAGCTGGCCGCTGAATTACTGTCAGTGGCGGGTAATTACAAGCGTCTGGAAGATATCGATTCTCAACTATTGGGTGCCCCCGCTGAGGTGCACTTTACGCAACAACAATTGGAAATTAAGCCGCTTAATTAGCGCCGAGCGCGTAAATCGTTGAGAATGCCAGCCACGCGGAGTCACCGCGTGGTTTAGATGACATAGACGTTCCCGTTGTACGTAGTGCGCTAACGGCGCACTTGCGATGAACGACTTCAAGAAGGAAGTAACTCTTGGCCAAAATTATTGTAGTGACCTCGGGTAAAGGGGGGGTCGGTAAAACCACCAGTGCCGCCGCTATTTCGACAGGCTTAGCGCTACGCGGAAAGAAAACGGTGGTGATCGATTTCGATGTGGGCTTGCGCAACCTTGACCTGATCATGGGCTGCGAGCGCCGCGTGGTGTACGACCTGGTAAACGTGATTCAAGGTGAGGCGGGGCTCAATCAAGCACTGATCCGCGACAAGCGGGTTGAGAACCTGTTTATTCTGCCGGCCTCACAAACCCGCGACAAGGACGCCTTGACACAGGAAGGCGTTGCCGAAGTGCTCGACAAGTTGAAAGAGGACTTCGACTTCATCATGTGTGATTCGCCTGCCGGTATCGAACGTGGCGCTCAGTTGGCCATGTACTTTGCCGATGAGGCGATCGTGGTGACGAACCCGGAAGTATCCTCTGTGCGCGATTCTGATCGGATTCTTGGCCTGCTGGCATCCAAGACACGTCGTGCCGAGGAGAGTAGCGACCCGATTAAAGAGCACCTGCTGGTCACGCGCTACAACCCTGAGCGCGTCACGTCGGGCGACATGCTGACGCTGGACGATATCCGTGAAATTTTGGCGATTAATCTGCTTGGCCTGATTCCCGAGTCCGAAGCAGTGCTGCGGGCCTCTAACCAGGGCGTGCCGGTTACCCACGATATTTCAAGCGACGCGGGCCAAGCTTATAGCGATACCGTCTCGCGTCTGCTCGGTGAAGACATGCCTCTGCGCTTTCACGAAATGCAGCGTAAAGGCTTGCTCAGCCGCATGTTTGGTGGAGGTCGGCGATGAAACTGCTGGAGTTCTTGAAGCGTGAGCGCAAGAAGTCTGCCTCGGTGGCCAAAGAACGCCTGCAAATTATCGTGGCGCATCAACGAAGCCAACGGGGGCAACCCGATTACATGCCGATGCTGGAACGCGAGTTGCTGGAGGTCATTCGCCGCTACGTTCACGTGGACGACGATGCGATCCAGATCTCACTGGATAGCGAGGATAACTGCTCGGTATTGGAGTTGAACGTGACGCTCCCTAAAAGTTGACCCGCGCTTTTTTGAAACCAGGGTTGCTGAGGTTTTCTGAATACGCGGCGAAACCTGATGTGGATATGCTAGGCTTGGGCTTTTCATTGCCCAGCGGAGTGCTTGTCCATGGCGTCACCCAATGCTGCCCCCGCCAGCTTTTTATGGCATGACTATGAAACCTTTGGGGCTGATCCGCGTCGTGATCGGCCCGCTCAGTTCGCCGCTCTGCGCACCGATGCGGAGTTAAACGAAATCGGCGAACCGATCGAGCTGTTCTGTCGCCCTGCTGACGATTATCTGCCCCATCCCGCTGCCTGCTTGATTACCGGTATTACCCCCCAAAAGGCACAACGCCACGGTCTCCCCGAAGCCGAATTCGCCGCTGAAGTGCAGCGCCATATGAGTGAGCCGGGCACCTGCGTGGTCGGGTATAACAGCCTGCGCTTCGATGACGAAGTGTCGCGCCACCTGTTCTACCGTAATCTTCTCGATCCTTACGCCCGTGAGTGGCAAAACGGCAATTCGCGCTGGGATCTTATCGATGTGGTCAGAGCCTTTTACGCCTTGAGGCCCGAGGGCATCGAATGGCCACTGCGCGACGATGGTGCGCCGAGCTTCAAGCTGGAAGACCTGACGGCGGCCAATGGTATCGCCCATGAAGGGGCCCACGATGCGGTGGCCGACGTGCGTGCGACGATTGCGCTGGCGCGCTTGCTGAAGTCGCGCAATGCCAAGCTGTTTGACTATTTGCTCGGCCTGCGTGGCAAGCGGCAGGTGGCCAACCAGGTCGACCTGCCCAGCGCCAAACCGATTTTGCATATTTCGCGTCGCTACCCGGCAAGTCGGGCGTGTAGTGCGCTTGTGATGCCGCTGGCCGAGCATCCGAGCAACCCCAACGGGGTCATCGTCTATGACCTGAGCGTTGACCCCAGCGAGTTACTGACCATGTCGGCATCGCAAATTCGTGAGCGGGTCTTTGTCAGTCAGCAGGATCTGACGGAGGGCGAAACCCGCATTCCGCTCAAGGTCATTCACATCAATCGCTGCCCTGTGGTCTTTCCCACCACTGTGTTGAAAGACGTGGAGGGCCCGCAGAAAGGCGAGTATGGCGATATCGTGGCCCGGTTGGGGCTGGATATGAACGCCTGTCGCCGTCATTGGAAAATGCTCCGCGAGGCGTCTGGGGTGTCCCAGAAAGTTGCTGAGGTCTTCAGCGCAGGCTACGACGATGCGCCGCAGGATCCCGACCTGATGCTCTATGCCGGTGCCTTTTTCTCGGCCGCCGACCGCAAGCAGATGGAGCGAGTCAGGGCCATGGACCCTTGGGATCTGGTGGGCGAGCGGTTTGCCTTTCAGGACCCGCGACTCGAAGAAATGCTGTTCCGCTTTCGTGCGCGAAGCTACCCGGAAACACTCGAGGGAGACGAACTTGAGCAGTGGGAGGCGTTTCGCTGGACACGTCTGAACGATGCCACGCTGTCAGGTTTCACCTTGAAAGCTTTCGCCCGGGAGATCGAAAACTACAACCAGCAGACGCTGACTGACCACCAGCGCCAGATTCTTGAGGAGCTCGTGCTCTATGTTGAAGCCATGTTACCGGCACAGGCGTTTGACGCCTGAGCCGGTATGGCTGAGACCACTGGTCTGTCAGTTACTTGCTCGCCTGTTCTGGTAGTGGCGTGAGCTGCTGGCGGATCTCCGCTACATTGCTGGGTTCGTCGCCTGGGTTGAAGCGCACGTCCAGTTGGCGTTCACGCAGCGCTGGCCACAGAGCTTGCAGGTCGTCTAGCGACACTTCCATGGCCAGCTCGGCGAGCTGCTCACGACGGTCGAAACGCACCTCCTCCCGCGCGGTTGCCTGCCAGTAGCGGTTGGTCATCTGCGCCAGACGCGTGTCGCGTTGGCTCAAGCGGCTGTTCACTGCTTGGCGGTAAGCATCCAGTTCATCGTCGTCCAGCTGCTCAAGTCGCTCGCCGGCCTCCTTCAGGAACGCCTCCATGCGCCTGGCGATTGTGTCGCTATCGGCGTCGGGTGACTGCACAACCATGGCAATACCGGGGGCGTCCAGCAGCGGAGAGTAACCCGCATTGACGATGTAACCAAGCTGCTCCTCAGTGCGTAGTTGCTGGTAGAAAGGCGTTTCCAGCCACTGAGCGAGAACCTGGGTCGCGGCTTGCTCGCGCAGTGTTTGATCACGCCCTTGCAGATAGCGCAGTACGATGGATTCTTCACGCTGGCTATTGGGGTGCAGGACCGTATCGTCGCCGTTGACGGCGAGCGGCGTGAGATTGCGTATATCGTCGCGCGTCAGCCGGGGAGTGAGCTTGCCGCGCATCAGGTTTGCCTGCTCTCTGGCACGTTCAGGCCCCAGGTTGCCGACCGCCATGGCATCCACGTAGAGGTCGTCAAGGAAACGTTGGCGGAAGTCGATCAGGTGACCATGCGCCAGACGCTGGCTGGCCTCAAGCAGCGCTTGGGTCGACCATTGGGGGGTTAGCAGGGCTTCGCCCAGGGTGCCGCTGGCTTGGGCGTACAGGGAGGCTTGGGGGGCGTTGCGCCATTCACGCTGTAAACGGTTGAGCACCCGCTCGAAGTCACGCTGACGGATGTCGGCGTTGCTGAGTTGGTCGAGTGCTTGCTCGATCAGTGGGGTCTGACCGTCCCGCCAGCCGGAAAACGACAGCGTCATACCCCGTGAATGGGCATAGGCGCTGAACGACTGGCCTGCCAACCAGGCAGGATAAAGCGCTTCGTTGAGGCTGTCGTTCAGCCAGTTGGCCAGCAGCCGGGTGAGCACTGCTTCCTCGGCGGAATAGCTGGTACTGGGGTGTTGCAAGCTTAGCCGCCACTCCACCTTGGGGGTGTTGAACTGGGCGTCCTGCATATGCCAGGCAGTAAACGAGGGCGTGTCGATCAGCGTGGTGGGGCGTTCGTCCTGGCCTTCCAGTAGGCTAAGGTCGCTGGCGATAAAAGGGTTGGGTGCCGGTAATGTCAGCCCGCTCAAGGCTTGGCCACTTTCACTGGGCGTCTGTTCCCGCCAGGCGGTGTCGAACCAGGGCGTCACCTTGTCGCTCTCGATGTCGGGAGCTGAGTAAATACGCAGCATGTTGTCCTGGGTCAGCGCATCCAGGTAGCGCCGATGTTGCTCGGCATCGAACTCATCCATCCGGTACGCGGCATACTGGACGTCCTCCACCGGGTAGCGAGACAGATTCATCGAGAGCCGTATCGCTTCCTGCTGGGGTTCGCCCTGCTGTTGAAAGCGGAAGGCCTGTTCGTTGAGGTCGGCTTGCTCGGTGTAGCGCCACTCTTCAAGACCGCCCTGGCGAATACGCTCGATAGCGGCAAACAATGTGGCTTCAATATCGTCCAGGCGCTGCGCGCCGTCCTCGGTAAGGCTGATGGAGACAGTGAAAAGCGCATGCTGACCATCGGCGCGACTGATCCCTGTCGACAACGCGTCGGCAAGTCCGCTGTCCTTGAGGACAGCGAACAGGCTTCCATCGCTTTCATCGCCCAACAGGTGGGAAATCAGTTGAGTGGGTTTCTGGCGATAAGCATCGGTGGGGTCGGCAATGGGAAAGTAAAAACGTAGTTGATGGCGATCTTCAATTGAATGACGTGCTACATAACGGGGTAACGTGTCGCGATCCACGAGGGGGGTGTCGATGCTGGGGGCTTCCCGATCGTTGTCGGGAATCTCGGCAAAGCGCTCGACCACCCAGTCTTCCAGGGTATCCAGCGACTGAGGTGCCACGACGGCCAGGTTCATCACATTGGCGTCGTAGTGGCGCTGATAAAACGCCATCACCCGTTCGCGAAGGGTGGCTTCACCTTCCGGGGGATTGGCCAGCGTCTCGCGGTTACCCACGGCAAACTGGGTGGTTGGGTTCTCCGGGTTCAGCAACTGGTTGAGTACCGCGTTTTCGCGCCTTCCTTCATCCCGACGGCGTGAAACGTACTCTGAATGCACCACATTACGTTCACTTTCAAGCTTGTCGGCATTAAACAGCGGTGAAACAAAAAAAGCGCTGAATCTGTCCAGTGCGCCCTCGAAGGCTGAAGGCTCAATGCTGAAAAAGTAATTGGTATCCTGAGAGGCGGTAAAGGCGTTGTGCGAGCCTGCGTTGCGCGATAGGTAGCGCTGATAGGCGTCAGCCTCTGGGTAAGCTTCGGTGCCCAAAAACAGCATGTGCTCGAGGAAGTGGGCGAGTCCCTGTAAGTCATCAGGGTCCTGGGCGCTGCCGACCCGTACGTTCATCGACGCCGCCGCTTTATCTGCCTCGTCATCGCTGACGAGTAGCACATTCAATCCGTTTTCCAGTTCGAGCACGCGGTAGTCGCGCTCGTCATACGGGCTGACGTGAGGTGTGATGACGTCCTTGATGTCCTCTTCGTCGGCAGCCAGTGCCGTGGGCGCAAACCAAAGGCTGCCCATGGCCATGCCCAGCAGAGCGCCTCCAGGCAACGCCATATTCCAACGTGCAAAGCGTTTTAAACCAATAAGTTGACGCATGTAAGCTCCTATGACGTGGTCCAGCGTATCATCGGCCCGATGGGGTGAGCGCAGGCCGGCGACTGGTAGGTAGGAAAGTTAATCTGTTTTGATACCGGAAAAGCGCCCAACAGTTCCAGTGGTGCGGGCGTCAATAAACGGTCAAGGCGAGTGTGGGCCGTGTCGGGGTTTAACCATTCGTCCGCGTCCCGCGGGTCGATCACCGCAGGCAGCCGGTCAGTCAGGTGCGACAAACAAGCGTTTGCGGGGACGGTTACCAGAGCGGTGGAGTCGTTGTAGGTAGTGAGTGTGGTGTGGTAACGACACCACAGTCCAGCTAATAATAGCGGTCCGCGATTGACCTGCGTGACCAGGTAGGGTTGCTTGGCACGGGGTAGTCGTTTCCAGATGTAAAAGCCGCTAACCGGTACCAGGCAGCGGCGCGAGCGATAGGCTTCCTGAAACATTCCCCGTTGGTTCAGGGTTTCCGCTCGAGCGCAGTGGGGCGCATTATCCAGGACTTTTAACCACGGCGGTGTCAGCCCCCAGAATAACGACTGTAAACAGAGTTGGCCCTCAACCTTGCGGATAGCCGATACCGGCTGTCGCGGTGCCACATTGGGTGATTCAATTAAGGGTTCGGCCATCTTCAGGCTTGGGAGTAGGCGGGCAAGAGGCAGTTGCTGCACGTGTAAGCGCCCGGCCATGCAGGTCTCCTTTTACGCTAACGCGTTGTCAGTACCCGTTTAGAGGGTATTAAGCATGAAATGTCGAGGTTTGGAGTCGAAAACAGTGTTCGATGTGGGGTATCCTATAGCATCCCTTGTTCACGCTAAAGCGCGATAAGGCATTCTTCCTGTTTGCCGTTCACCTTAAGAGATCGCCATGGCTCGCCCCAGACAGCACGCGCCCGATGCACTACACGCGCAGGTTATGCACGCTTGCGATGAATGGTTGGCTCAACAGTCCATTCATGGTTTATCGCTGCGTGCCCTGGCCAGAGAGGTCGGCTGCGCCCCCAGTACATTGCTCAAGCTGTATGGCAGCTTTAATGTTCTGTTGCAGTACGTCAACGTCGAAACCCTGGCGCGTTTGCAGTCCACTATTACCAGCCTTTCGTCGGATGAGCCCGAACCCTGGCTGCGTGCGCTGGCCAATGCCTATTGGCGATTTGCCGAAAAGGATTGTTACCGATGGCAACTGTTGTTTGACCATCCGTTGGCGCAGGAAGGGGAGTTGGACCAGCGTCAGAGCCAGTTGATCGAGGCGTTGTTTACCCAGGTTGAAACATCGCTCAAACAGTATCAGCCCCTGCTGGATGATGCCGAGGCGCGACGCCTGGGACGCACCTTATGGGGCAGTGTGCACGGGCTGGTTCAACTGGGGTTGAATGAACGCCTCGGTTATTGGCAGGGGCATCAGCTCAAGGTGGATGAACTGCTTGATCAGCTGTTGAGTACCGTTCTTGCCGGGCTGCGCAACCGAGAGCAATCCGAGTAATGGGATTGGTTAAGCCAGTGCGCCACTTGCTGCGCGGCGGTATCTTTCTGGCCATGCGGCTTTGCTATCGCCTGCATGTTCGGGGGCGTTGCCATATTCCCAAGCAGGGGCCAGCGCTGGTGGTGTGTAACCACGTCAGCTTTATGGATGCGTTGGTGCTGGGCGGCGGCAGCCCCCGCCCGTTGCGTTTTGTCATGGATCAGCCAATCTTTGACTCCCCCTGGCTTAGATGGTGGTTTCAACTGGTCGGCGCCATTCCCATCGAGTCCGAGCGTCGCAGTCCAGGCGCGTTGCGTCGCGCACTGGAGGAAGTCAGCCAGGCATTGCGCCAGGGGGAAGTGGTGATGGTGTTTCCCGAAGGGCGACTAACGCCCGACGGCGACATTCACCCCTTTCGTCGCGGGCTTGAGGCGATTGTAATGCGAGATTGTGTGCCGGTGGTGCCCGCCGCACTTGCGGGACTCTGGGGGTCGTGGACATCTCACTACGACGGTAAGGCGTTAAAGAAATGGCCCAGGCGTTTTCGGGCGCCGGTGAGCCTCCACTTTGGCGACCCTGTTGATCCGAGCAATACAGGGGAGCTGGCGCTACGCCGCTACCTTGAGCAGCAGGTGAGGCAGCTGAAAGTCGAGGCGGACCAGGATATCGTGCCACGCCAGTGACATGGTGCCAGTCAGTTCTATTGACCGAGCCCGCTTCGCGTCGCCTTCCAGCAGCGGGCTGAGGTGATCAGGTTGTCTCGAATCGCCAGAATTTCCATCCGTGTTGCCCCGACCTGCAGGCAGGCAGGTCCTTCAGGAAATCCTTCCAAGTGCTCGAGAATTAACCCGTTGAGGGTTTTGGGCCCGTCGGTGGGTAACTGCCAGCCAAGCATCTTGTTGATGTCTCGTATGGTCGCGGTGCCTTCAATGACATGGCTGCCGTCATCCTGTTGATGTATCTCATCGTCTTCCGAGACGTCGGTGGTGAATTCACCGACAATCTCTTCAAGGATGTCCTCAAGGGTGACAAGTCCTTCAACATCGCCGTACTCGTCGACCACGATGCCGATACGGCGCTTCTGTTTCTGGAAGTTGAGCAACTGGGTGTGGAGCGGCGTGGATTCCGGAATGAAGTAGGGCTCGCGGGCTTCCTGCACAATCGCTGCCTTGGTGACTTCGCTGCGCGATAAAAAGCGTGCCGCATTGCGTAAGTGCAGCATGCCGATAATGTTATTGATATCGCCTTTGTAAACCGGCAGCCGCGTGTGCTGGCTGGTGCGGATCTGCGCCAGGATGTCGTCGAGCGAGTCGTCCAGATCAATGCCCAGCACTTCATGACGGGGCACCATGATGTCATTGACGGTGACGTTTTCCAGATCGAGAATCGATAGCAGCATGGCGCGGTGTCGATAGGGAATCAGCGTGCCGGCTTCGTGAACCACGGTGCGCAATTCATCCCGCGTGAGGTTGTCGCCACCGTTTTCGACGCTCTTGACGCCGATCAGGCGTAGCAGTCCGTTGGAAACGGCGTTAACCAGCCATACCAGTGGGTAGAGAAGTTTGAGTAGCGGTTCAAGCGCGTACGAGCTTGGATAGGCAATGCGCTCGGGCTTGATGGCCGCATAGGTCTTGGGCGTCACCTCGGAAAAAATCAGAATGGTGATGGTCAGCAGGGCAGTAGAAATGGCGGGGCCTGACACATCGCCGAAAAAGTGGATGGCAATAATCGTGGCAATGGAGGCGGCAAGGTTATTGACGAAGTTATTGCCGATCAGGATAACGCCAATCAGCCGGTCGGGGCGCGCCAGCAGACGCATGACGCGCTTGGCGCGACGGTCGCCGCTATTGGCGTTGTGGCTGAGCCGATAGCGGTTGATCGACATCATGCCGGTTTCAGAGCTTGAGAAAAAAGCGGAGAGGGCAATGAGAAGGGCCAGCAAGCCAAAGAGTAATCCCAGCGGGAAGTCATCACTCAAGTCAGAATTTCCTTTATGCCGTGTTCAGCTCGATTTGTAAGAGGTTGCAACAGAGGTGTCAATACACACAGTGCTTGCAAGGTTAGCGGTTAAGTACCACTTCCAGCACGAACTTGCTGCCAAAATAGGCTAATACCAGAATCGCGCAGCCGCCGAGCGTCCAGCGCACCGCACGCATACCGCGCCAACCAAACCGGTAACGGCCAATCAAGAGCGCGGTGAAAATCACCCAGGCCAGAAGCGATAGTACCGTCTTGTGGGCAAGGTGCTGGGCAAAGAAGTTATCCAGAAACAGCAAGCCGCTGATAATTGATAGCGTCAGCAATATAATGCCGACCCACACTAGCTCGAAGAGCACCCGCTCCATTGTGGTAAGCGGAGGGAGTGACTGGACAATGCCGCGGATGTGATGGTGGCGCAACGCCTGATTCTGCAAGCCTACCAGCACCGCTTGTGCGGCGGCAATCGCCAGCACCGCAAAGGCCAGCGCGGAGCTGATGGCGTGCATCAAAATACCCGGCGTCAGCCCACTGTGGCCGCTCTGACTGGGTAGCCAGGTGGCGGCCATCAGTGCGATGCCGGCTAGCGGGAAGAGCGCAATACCGGCGTTGAGCACGGGCTTGAACAGGCTTGCTATCAGGACCACGTTCACGGCGACCGCCATCAGCAGGGTGGCGCTGGTGGTGAAGCCGGGCAGCAAACCTGGCGTTTGCCCGACTAGCTGAACCACCACCGGGATATGTAGCAACAGGCCTAACGCGGCTAAAAGTCGCACGATGACCTGGCGAGGGGGGACGCGCCGGAACAGCGCCATACCCTGCCAGATGGCAGCGGCTATATAGAGAATAAAGGCGATGGTGGCGAAAGGGAGCGCCTGCATGATGCTATCCGTGCGCCTTGCAGCGCGTCGTAATGAAACAAATCGAATCGAATTGATAAGTCACTACTATAACGAATCCTTACAGTGACGCACAGCCATCTATATCTTGCGCCCATGGAGACTCACGCTGCGAGCGCGTATAATCCCTTCCATTAGCCTAGGGCCGGTCAAGCCCGGCGACAGCGACGGAGGCAGAGAGGCCCCATGTTTTCGACTCTTAGTGAGCGTCTTTCCCAGACGTTAAAATCGATCAAAGGTCAGGCACGCCTGACCGAAGACAATATTAAAGATACCCTGCGAGAAGTTCGTCGTGCGCTGCTTGAGGCAGACGTGGCGCTGCCCGTGGTCAAGGACTTCGTCGAGCGGGTGCGCGAACGAGCCGTGGGGCAAGAGGTATCCAAAAGTCTTTCGCCCGGTCAGCAGTTCATCAAGATTGTCCAGCAAGAGCTGGAAGCCACCATGGGCGAAGCGAACGAGGGACTGACATTAAAGAGCTCCCCGTCCGTAGTGCTGATGGCGGGTTTGCAGGGCGCGGGTAAAACCACCTCGGTGGCGAAACTTGCGCGTTACCTGCGGGAACGTGAAAAGAAAAAGGTCCTGGTGGTTTCGGCCGATGTCTACCGCCCCGCGGCGATTGACCAGTTGGAAACCCTGGCCAAAGAGGTGGAAGTCGACTTCTTTCCCTCCCGCTCGGATCAGGCGCCAGTGGCGATTGCCGAAGCGGCCATCAAGCACGCCAAAATCCAGTTTCACGACGTCGTATTGATCGATACCGCAGGCCGCTTGGCTATCGATGAAGCCATGATGGCGGAAATTCAGGCGTTGCATAAAGCCGTCACGCCGGATGAAACCCTGTTTGTCGTCGATGCCATGACCGGCCAGGATGCGGTCAATACCGCAAAAGCGTTCCACGACGCTCTGCCGCTCACCGGGGTGGTGCTGACCAAAGCCGACGGTGACGCGCGGGGCGGTGCTGCGCTCTCTGTGCGCCATGTCACCGGCAAGCCGATCAAGTTCATGGGCGTGGGTGAAAAAGTCGACGCCTTGGAACCCTTCCACCCTGACCGGGTCGCCTCGCGGATTCTGGGCATGGGGGACATGCTCTCGCTGATCGAGGAAGCCGAGCGCACGGTTGATAAATCCAAAGCCGACCAATTGGCCAAAAAGGTCAAGAAAGGCGACGGCTTCGACTTGGAAGACTTCCGCGAGCAACTGCAGCAACTCAAGAAAATGGGGGGCATGGGTGGTTTGCTCGGCAAATTGCCGGGTATGGGGCAGATGGCGGATATGGCCCAAGGGCCTGGTCCCGAAAAAGAGCTCGGCAAGCTGGAGGCGTTGATCAACTCCATGACCCCCAAAGAGCGCCACAAGCCTGAAATCATCAACGGCTCACGCAAGCGCCGTATTGCAGCGGGTGCGGGACTTCAGGTGCCGGACTTGAACCGTCTGCTCAAGCAGCATAAGCAGATGCAGAAGATGATGAAGAAAGCCGGCAAAAAAGGCGGCATGGAAAAAATGATGCGTGGCATGTCCGGCATGATGGGCGGCGGCGGTGGTCCCGGCGGCCCGGGTGGCCCAGGCGGTATGGGGGGCATGGGCGGCCCCGGCGGCATGCCCTGGCGTTGAACGGCACTTGGCGAGCTTGACGGCCTGACAGTTTTCTGGCGGCCAGGCTTTCCAAGCCGCGCGCATTTGCGTAGAATGCGGCCTCTTCGTGCGTGGGTGTTGGCTATGAAGCGTCAAATACCTGCCATGGAGACCTTAATAAAGTATGAAGAGTGTCTCCGGTAGCGAAATCGCTAACCCCGCTCTCGTAACCTCAACCGAAGGATAGTTATCGTATGGTTACCATTCGTTTGGCACGTGGTGGCGCCAAGAAGCGTCCCTTTTACCACCTGACCGTGACCGACTCGCGCAATGCCCGCGACGGCCGTTTCATTGAGCGTATCGGTTTCTTCAACCCGGTCGCCCGTGGTCAGGAAGAGCGTCTGCGCGTTGATCTGGATCGCGTCGTACACTGGCAGAGCCAGGGTGCCCAGCTGTCGGGTCGCGTTGCTGAGCTGGTAAAAGAAGCGCGTAAACAGGCCTGAGCCCGTTCGCGATGAAGCAAGTGCTGTTGTACGTTGGGGTCGTCGATGACGCGTTTTGAAACAAGCCAAACTGACGACACACATGTGGTGCTAGGCAAGCTGACAAGCCCTCACGGGGTGAAAGGCTGGCTAAAGGTATATTCCTATACCAGTCCCATGGACAGCATTCTGGAATACCCCGAATGGTGGGTGCGCCAAGGCGAAAGCCTGACGCAAATGGCCATTGTTCAGGGCCGTCGGCAAGGTAAAGGCCTTGTGGTGCAGCTGAAAGGCGTTGACGACCGTGACGCGGCCGAAGCGTTGGCCCAGGCGGATATCCTGATGCCCAAAGCCGCCCTGCCGGAGCTTTCCGACGACGAATACTATTGGCATGAGCTTGAAGGCCTGGCGGTTTTCACTCAGGCCGGCGAGCGGTTGGGACAGGTCAGTTATCTGTTCGAAACCGGCGCCAACGATGTCATGGTGGTGCGCGGCGATGTCGAGTCGATCGACAAGCGCGAGCGACTGCTGCCGTTTCTGCCGGACGACGTCATTGTCGAAGTCAGCCTCGAAGATGGCCGTATGGTCGTTGACTGGGATCCTGAATTTTGAACGGTGAAGACGTGCCGGAGAGCGGAAGCGAAGGCGCCCACCCCGCGATGTGGATCGGTGTGGTATCGCTGTTTCCCGAGATGTTCGATGCCCTGACTCAGCAAGGGGTTGTGGGTCGAGCCATCGAAAAGCAGCGCATTGCACTGGCGTTCTGGAATCCGCGGGATTACGCCACCGACCGCCATCGCAGCGTTGATGACCGCCCTTATGGCGGAGGCCCCGGCATGTTGATGAAAGTCGACACGCTACGCGCCGCGATTCATGATGCCCGCCGCGAGGCGCATCACGCGACCGGCCAGGTGCCTACCGTGATCTATCTGTCGCCCCAGGGGCGCAAGCTGGATCAGCAGGGCGTCCGGACGCTGGCCTCCAAAGGCCCTCTGGTCGTTGTGGCCGGGCGCTATGAAGGCATTGATGAGCGAGTAGTGGAAAGTGACATCGATGAAGAATGGTCGATTGGCGACTATGTGCTAAGCGGTGGTGAGCTGCCGGCCATGGTGTTGATCGATGCGGCGGCAAGGCTGGTTCCCGGTGTGCTCGGGCATCAGGACTCCGCCATCGAAGACTCGTTTAACGATGGGTTGCTGGACTGCCCGCACTACACCCGTCCCGAAGTAATTGACGGGCGTCAGGTGCCGGAGGTGCTGCTGAGCGGCAACCATGCCGCCATCGAGCGCTGGCGGTTGAAGCAATCATTGGGCCGAACGTGGCAACGGCGTCCCGACCTGTTGGAAGGACGCACGCTAGAAGCCGGGCAGCAACGGCTGCTGAACGAGTTTATCGAGGAATACGCCCTGACCAATCGGCAGGCCGGGGCGGCGGTGCAGGGCGACAAAGGCGACTAGCCTGCGCACCTGTGTCACCCATAACGACTCCCGCGCCGCTCGTGTTGAGCGCCGGGATCACGGCGACCGCCTTCCATGACTGAGCGGTTTAGCCACCACGTTATTCAGGAGCAAGACGATGAGCAGTAAAAACAAAGTGATCCAGGCGCTCGAGACCGAGCAAATGTCCAAAGAGGTGCCGAACTTTGCACCGGGCGACACCATCGTCGTTCAGGTCAAAGTGAAAGAAGGCAACCGTGAGCGTCTGCAGGCATTTGAAGGTGTGGTGATCGGCAAGCGTAACCGCGGTCTGAACTCCGCTTTCACCGTGCGTAAGATTTCCCACGGTGTCGGCGTCGAGCGTACGTTCCAGACCTACAGCCCGCTGGTTGACTCGATCGAAGTCAAGCGTCGTGGTGACGTGCGCCAGGCCAAGCTGTACTACCTGCGCGAGCGCAGCGGCAAGTCCGCACGTATCAAGGAAAAGCTGGCCTAAGGCGAGTCGCTTCCGCAGGCGCTTGCGCCTGGGTACCAAAACCCCGTCACCGCTCAGCGGGGCGGGGTTTTGTTTATCTACGAGATGAATAATCCTAACGGGCGGCTTGCGTATGCGTGTCATTGATGCTTTTTTGGATGCCCTGTGGCTGGAGCGCGGGGCCAGTGAGCATACGCTAGCGGCTTACCGGCGCGATCTGGTCGCTTGGCAGCAACACCTGGAAGCGCACGACGAATCACTGCTGTCGCCTTCATCGGGGCGACTGGATGCCTGGTTTACCAGCCGTCGCGAAGCGGGTTATCGGGTGCGCAGCAATGCACGGGTGCTGTCGAGTCTGCGCAGCTTTTACCGCTGGGCGCGAATGCAGGGGCATATTGCCAGTGATCCGCTCGCCGATGTGCGTCTGCCGCGCGTGCAGCCCGGCTTGCCGAACACCCTCGAGGAGGATGAGGTAGAGCGGTTGCTGCAGGCCCCGGCGCTGGATACCCCGCTTGGGGTGCGCGACCGCACCATGCTGGAGCTGCTCTACGCCTGCGGGTTGCGGGTGTCCGAGTTGGTGGGGCTCTCCGGCGATGCGGTGAACCTGCGTCAGGGCGTGGTTCGGGTGCGCGGGAAAGGCGACAAGGATCGTCTGGTGCCCATGGGCGAGGAGGCGGCCGATTGGCTGGCTCACTACATGAAAACGGCGCGCCCCCAGCTGATGCAGGATCCTACGCGCCCGGCCCTGTTTCCAGGCCGTGGCGATAAAACGATGACGCGGCAGACCTTCTGGCATCGCATCAAGGTGCACGCCATCACGGCGGGTATAACGCGCCCCCTGTCGCCACATACGCTTCGCCATGCGTTTGCGACCCATTTATTGAATCATGGGGCGAATTTACGGGTCGTACAGCTGTTGCTAGGTCATAGCGATCTATCCACCACGCAAATTTATACGCATGTGGCCCAGGCCCGCCTGGAAAGCCTGCATGCTGAACATCACCCAAGAGGTTGAATTGCATGATGCGCCGAAGTACAGAACTCACGACGTCACAAGGCAAGCCGCGTAGGCTGATAGGCTGGCTGATGGTGGGAGCGTTGTTACCCATGACAGCGCAGGCGAATAGCGCGACCGATGCGCTCCGCGACACCTTGAGTGTCAACGGACAGGCAATGCCGGTCGACGAGGTGCGTGAAACGCCGATGGAAGGCATTTATCATGTTCGCCTGGAAAACGGCGAAACGTTTTACTCAAATGCCGACGGCAGCCATTTTCTGGTTGGCGACCTGTACGAAAACGCCGATAGTGGGCTGGTCAACCTGACCGAGCAGTCGCGGAACCAGGCGCGCGCAGAGGCCATCGCGGCGATTCCGGAAAGCGAACGGGTGGTATTTCGCGGGGAAGACACGCCCAAAGCGACGATCGTGGTATTTACCGATCCAACCTGCCCTTACTGCGTGCGGCTGCATGACACCGTGCCCGAGCTCAACGAGCGGGGCATTGCGGTACACTATCTGGCGTTTCCGCGCAGCGGCATGAACGGCAATGCCGCCAAGACGCTGGAGCGGGTCTGGTGTGCGGATAACCCCAGCGAGGCCATGTCACGGGCCAAGCAGGGCGAAACGCTGTCCACGACCGCCAGCTGCGACAACCCGGTCGCCGAGCAGTATGAACTGGGCCGCCAGCTTGGCGTCCAGGGCACCCCGGCGATTATCCTGCCCGACGGGCAGATGGTGCCGGGGTTTGTACCGCCGGGCCGTATGATGGACATGCTGGAACTTGATGACGCCGATTGATCCAATAACATCACGCTGAGACACTGCACCGACGGGTGCACAACATGAAAGGGGAAGTATTTTGAAACCGGTAAGAGTAGGCATTTGTGGGCTGGGTACCGTCGGTGGCGGTACGTTCAACGTGCTGACGCGCAACGCAGAGGATATTGCACGCCGTGCAGGTCGTCCGATTGTGATTGAGCAGGTGGCCCACCGCAGTATTCACCCCGATTGCGACATTACCGGTATCAACGCCACCACGGATGTATTCGAGGTGGCCACCAACCCCAATGTCGACGTGCTGGTCGAGCTGGTGGGCGGCTACGACACGGCCCGCGAGCTGGTGCTCACGGCGATTGCCAACGGCAAGCACGTGGTCACTGCCAACAAGGCGCTGATTGCGGTGCACGGCAACGAAATCTTCAAGGCCGCGCACGAGAAAGGCGTGATCGTGGCGTTCGAAGCCGCCGTAGCCGGAGGGATTCCGGTGATCAAGTCGCTGCGCGAGGGCCTTGGGGCCAACCGTATCGAATGGGTCGCGGGCATCATCAACGGCACCGGCAACTACATCCTGACCCACATGCGCGACGAAGGCCGCGCCTTCGAAGACGTGCTCGCCGAAGCCCAGGCGCTGGGCTACGCCGAATCCGATCCGACCTTTGACGTGGAAGGCATCGACGCCGCGCACAAGCTGACGATCCTTGCCTCGATCGCCTATGGCGTCCCGCTGCAGTTCGAGAAGGCCTTCACCGAAGGCATCTCGCGGATTACCGCCGAAGACGTCGAACAGGCGGATAACCTGGGCTATGTCATCAAGCACCTGGGGATTTCCAAGCGCACCGAAAATGGCCTGGAGCTGCGGGTCCACCCGACGCTGATTCCCAAGGAGCGCCTGCTGGCCAACGTCCACGGCGTCAAGAATGCCATCGCCGTGATGGGCGATGCCGTCGGCCCGACGCTCTACTACGGCGCTGGCGCCGGCGCTGAGCCGACCGCCTCTGCGGTGGTGGCGGATATCCTCGATGTGGCGCGGGATATCGCCACCGATCACCACTATCGGGTGCCTTACCTGGCCTTCAGCGGTATCGACGAAGACGTCAGCCAACTGCCGATCATGCCCATGGAAGACATTACCACGGCGTATTACCTGCGCCTGCTGGCGGTGGATCGCCCGGGCGTGCTGGCCCGCGTGGCGACCATCCTTGCCGAGCAGGGCATGTCGATCGAGGCGCTGATCCAGAAAGAGGCGACCGAAGGCGAACTGGTGCCCATCATCCTGCTGACCCATCGCACCAAAGAGAAGCAGATGAACGAAGCGATCCGTGAAATCGAAGCCATGGCGGATATTGCGGGCCCTGTCACTCGTATCCGCGTGGAAAGCCTGGACGAAGGGGAGTAACCCACTACATGCGTTATATCAGCACGCGCGGGCAAGCGCCCGCGCTCTCCTTTGAAGAGGTGGTGTTGACCGGCATGGCCAGCGACGGCGGGCTTTACGTGCCGGAAACGCTGCCGTCGTTCTCACAGGACGACCTGGAAGCGATGGCTGGCTTGTCTTACGCGGAGATCGCGTTTCGTGTCATGAAGCCGTTCGTCAACGGTGAGATCGACGATGACACCTTCCGCCAGATCGTGACGGATGCCTACGCGACGTTCAATCACGATGCAGTGCTGCCGCTCAAGCAGCTGGATGCCAGTCACTTCCTGCTCGAACAGTTCCATGGCCCGACTCTGGCGTTCAAGGACGTCGCCCTGCAGCTTCTGGGCCGCCTGCTCGACCACTTCCTGCAGAAGCGCGGTGAACGCGCCGTGATCATGGGCGCCACCTCCGGTGATACCGGATCGGCGGCCATTGAGGGCTGCCGTCACTGTGACAACCTGGATATCTTTATCCTGCACCCTCACAACCGGGTCTCGGAAGTGCAGCGTCGTCAGATGACATCGGTGCTGGCCAATAACGTGTTCAACATTGCCATCGAAGGCAACTTTGATGACGCCCAGGCAATGGTCAAGGCCAGCTTCGCCAATCAGGACTTCCTGAACGGCACACGACTGGTGGCGGTGAATTCGATCAATTGGGCGCGCATCATGGCCCAGATCGTCTATTACGTTGCCGCGGGCGTGGCATTGGGGGCACCCAAGCGCGAAGTGAGTTTCTGCGTCCCCTCGGCCAACTTTGGAAATGTCTTTGCCGGGTATATGGCCTACAAGATGGGCCTGCCGGTGAAGCAGTTCATCATCGCCACCAACGCCAACGACATCCTGCACCGCACACTTGCCGCCAATGATTTCTCCAAGAAAGAACTGGCCGCAACCCTCGCCCCGTCAATGGATATCGTGGTGTCGTCGAACTTCGAGCGTCTGCTGTTTGATGCCTACGACCAGGATGGTGCTGCGGTGGCGGCGCTGCTGGAACGTTTTCAGCAGGAGCCCACGGCGCTGGCCGATGCACCGCTGGCCAAGCTGCGTGAAAAGTTCGCAAGCCACAGCGTCGACGACGCGACAATCCTGGAAGTCATCCGCGAAGCGCATCATCGCACCGGCGAGCTTCTCGATCCGCATACGGCCACTGGCTACCGGGCGGCCGAGCGGGCCCGCGCCGACAAGACCACACCGGTGATTACCCTGGCCACGGCGCATCCGGCCAAGTTTGCCGAAGCGGTGGTGAAAGCGGGGTTTCAGGGAGTACCGCTACCTACCCACATGGATGACCTGCTGGAGCGTGAAGAGCGCTATACCGTGTTGCCCGCCGAACTTAGCGTGGTTCAGCAGTTCGTCGCTGACAACCGGCGCTAGCGCTTATGGCCGATGTGATCGACGCGTCGCCTCTCGCACAGCGTGGTGAGCGGCTGCAGCTTGCCAGCCGTCCCCGCCTTGAGCCTCGTCCGCTGGACGAGGCCGTTTACGCACGTGCTCAGGCGGAAGGCCTGAATGAGCTGCAGGCGCGCCTGCTAGCGTCACGGCTGCCGGGCTATCAAGGCGAGCTGGCCCCGCTGGTATCGCCCAGTCTGCGCTATCTGGCGCACCCTGAGAAACTTGCTGATGGTCGCCGAGCCGCCGAGCGCATTGCTCAGGCGGTTGCCGAAGGCGAACCGATCGGGATCCTCACCGACTACGATGTGGACGGCATCACCTCCCACGTGGTGATCCGTCGTACGTTGGTCGAGTTATTTGGCGTGCCGGAACATAAGCTGCATAGCCTGATTGGCCACCGTATTCACGACGGTTACGGGATCAGCCTCCCCCTGGTGGAGCGCACTCTGGCGCTCGAGCCGCTGCCGACCCTGGTGATCACCGCCGACTGCGGCAGCTCGGACGAGCCGCGTATTGCCCGTCTGAAAGCCGCGGGTATCGACGTGGTGGTCAGCGACCATCATGCGTTACCGCTGGAAGGCCCGCCCCCTTCGGCCTACGCCTGCGTCAATCCTACCCGTGATGACTGCGACTACCCGGATAAAACCATCGCCGGTTGCATGGTGGCGTGGCTGACGATGTCGCTTGCGCGCGGTGTGCTGATCGAGTGGGGTGCCTTGTCAGCCTCCACCCCTAAGCTGTCGCCCTGGCTCTCTTACGTAGCGCTGGGCACGGTAGCGGATTGCGTGTCGCTGGGCGGAAGCCCCGCCAACCGGGCGGTGGTCAGCCATGGCCTGACGTTGATCAACCGCATGGAGGCCGCCTGCTGGCGGGCCATGGCCACACGCTTGGGTGCCGATAGTGTACCGTTCAATGCCGAAACACTTGCCTTCCAGATGGGGCCGCGCATCAATGCCCGCTCGCGGCTGGACGATCCTTACGCGGCGCTGCACTTCATGCTCGCGGAAACTGAAGGCGTGGCCAATCGCCAGCTTGAGGTGCTTGACCAGGATAACCAGTCGCGCAAGGCCATTGAGGCCGACATGGCGGAAGAGGCCCGTGCCTTGGCCATGTCCGCGTTGGAGGCGAACGAGCCGGCGGTTGTCGTGTTGCTGGAAGATGGTCACCCAGGCGTGCAGGGCATTGTCGCCTCGCGGCTGGTGCAGGCCTATGGGCGTCCGGCGCTGGTACTTACCCGAGCGGCCGCCCCCGATATGCTCACCGGTTCCGGCCGCTCGATTGACGGCCTGCACCTGCGCGACGCTTTGCAACGCACCTTTGAACTAGCCCCTGAGGCGCTGCCGCGCTTTGGTGGCCATAGCGGAGCAGCAGGCGTGGGTGTTCCTCGAGGTCAGTTGGAGGCCTTTAAAGCCGCGTTTCTACAGGCGGTGGAAGAGCAGTTGGCAGGCCAGGAACTTTATCCGCGTCTGTGGACCGACGGCGAGCTATCCACGACGCAGCTCTCACTGGCAACGCTTGGCGATATCGAGGCACTGGGCCCCTACGGACGCGAGTTCGACCCGCCACTGTTTGAAGGGCGCTTTATTGTCGAAGCGCTGCGCCCGGTGGGTTCGGAAGGCGCGCACCTGATGATGGAGCTTTCCATGGGCCCCGTGACCTGCAAGGCCATCTGGTTTCGTGCGCTGACCCCCGGGGAGCTGCCCGCATTCAGCGTCGGCGATACGCTCCATTGTGCTTACAAGCTTAACCGTAACCGCTGGCGTGGGCGTGAGATGCTGCAGTTGATGGTCGAGCACGCCAGCCCTGTCTAAGCTCATTACTCTCTAACCCACGGCCTCAATAAGGACGCTTCCATGCGTGTTGAAGACCTTCCCAAGGACCCGCATCGCCCCTATGAAGATGTCATGGCGATGCTGTTGGGCACCTTCTTTGTGGCGCTTGGGGTGACGTTTTATACCCATGCGGTGTTGTTGACGGGCAGCACTGCTGGGTTGGCGCTGCTGTTAAATTACATCACCGGTTGGGGGTTCGGGGTGTGGTTTTTTGCCATTAACCTGCCGTTCTATTATCTGGCCATCAAACGCATGGGCTGGAGCTTTACACTACGCACCTTCCTGGCTATCGGCCTGGTGTCGCTGTTTTCGGAGCTCACCCAGGGCTGGGTCCAGTTTGCTGCCGTGCCGTCGATTTATGCCGCTCTGATGGGCGGTGCGCTGATGGGCATCGGCATGCTGATGCTGTTTCGCCACCGCACCAGCCTTGGTGGCATCAATATCCTGGCGCTTTACCTCCAGGAGAAACACGGCCTGCGCGCAGGCTACGTGCAACTGGGTATCGACGGGGTGATCCTGCTGGTAGCACTCACCCAACTGCCGCTGGACCGCGTGGCCTACTCGGTGCTGGGTGCGCTGACGCTCAACTTGATCATCGCCCTGAACCACAAGCCAGGGCGTTATATTGGGGTGAGCTAGAAACGTCTAGCTGAGCCAGAACCACCAAACAATCAGCGCGATCAGGCCGACCCCGGCAAGGTTGATCAGTAGGCTCATGCAGTGTCTCCTTTGGATTGAGTGGCGCTGGTTTTCCATAGCCGCAGACGGTTGGCGTTACTGACCACGGTGATGGACGAAAGCGACATGGCCGCGCCCGCGATCATCGGTGAAAGCAGCGTACCGGTCAGCGGGTAAAGCACCCCGGCAGCAATCGGAATACACAGCACGTTGTAGCCAAAGGCACCGATCAGGTTCTGTTTGATGTTGCGCAGGGTGGCGCGGCTGATTTCGATGGCGTCGGCGACACCATGCAGCGAGCCTCGCATCAGCGTCATGCCGGCGCTTTCGATGGCGACATCGGTGCCCTGGCCAATCGCGAAGCCGACATGGGCACGCGCAAGCGCCGGAGCGTCGTTAATTCCGTCGCCGACCATGCCGACCACTTCACCTGCCTTTTGGCGCCGCTCGATGTCGGCGTGCTTGTCTTCGGGCAGCAACCCGGCGCGATAATCGTCGATGCCGACCTGGCGGGCAATGGCGGCAGCCGTGTGGGGATTGTCGCCGGTCAGCATGACCACGTTCAAACCGTCATCCTGCAGCCGTTTGACGGCGGCAACGGCATCGTCACGCAGCGGGTCGCTGATGCCGAAGAGCGCTGTCAATTGCCCGTCCAGAGCAAAATACACCAGCGTGCGAGCTTTCTCTTCCAGCTCGCGGGCGTTTTCCTGACGTGCGGAAAGGTCGACCCCGGCATTTTCCATCAGGCGTGCGTTGCCGAGCAGCAGTGATTTCTCGTCGGAGGTTTGCGCTTTGACACCGCCCCCGGTGACGCTGTCGAAGTCCTGAATCCCGGCAGCTTCAGCGTCATGCTCGTCGGCATAGGCCATCAATGCCGCTGCCAGTGGATGCTCGGAGCCGCGTTCCAGAGCAGCGATATAGCCAAGCGTTTTGGCCGTCTCTTCGCCCAGCAATTCCGCCTCTGTGACACGGGGCTTGCCTTCGGTGAGCGTGCCGGTCTTGTCCACGACCAGCGTGGTCAGTTTGCTGGCGGTCTGCAGGGCGTCGCCGTTTCTCACCAGCACGCCGTGTTCAGCAGCCTTGCCCACGCCAATCATGGTAGAAATCGGCGTGGCCAGGCCCAATGCGCAGGGGCAGGCGATAATCAGCACGGTGGTGGCCGTCACCAGCATGTGAATGACCCGCGGCTCGGCGCCGACATTGAACCATACCAGTGCGGTAAGCACGGCGATGATCATCACCGAGGGGACGAAAATACTCGACACTTTATCGGCCAGCTCGCCGATCGGCGGGCGCGAGTTCTGTGCGCTGGCGACCTGTTCGGTGATCTGGCCCAAACGGGTGTCGGCGCCCACTCTTGTGGCGCGGTACACCAAGCCTCCTTTGCCATTGACCGTCCCGGCGCTGACCTCATCTCCCTGGCCCTTTTTCACCGGTTCGGGTTCGCCGGTGAGCATGGATTCGTCGATGTGGCTGGCGCCTTCCACGACGTCGCCATCCACCGGCAGCCGCTCGCCGGGGCGAACGCGGATATGATCGCCTTCGCGTACCGCATCGATGTCCACCTCACGTTCTTCGCCGTCCCGGATCACCCTTGCGGTGCGGCTTTGCAGGTCGAGCAGCCGTTTTAGCGCATCGCTGGTTCGCCCGCGTGCTTTAAGCTCCATGGCGTTGCCCAGCAGAATCAGGCCGATCACCATGGCAGAGGCTTCAAAATAGATGCCGCGGGCGACCTCGGGTAGCCACGGGGCAAACAGCACGACCACCATCGAGTAGAGCCAGGCGGTACCGGTGCCCATGGCCACCAGCGTGTCCATGTTGGCTTGATGGTGCTTGAGGTTTTTCCAGGCGTTGACAAAAAAGTGACGACCTGGAAACGCGAGTATAGCCAGTGTCAGCAGCCCGACCACCAGCCAGAACAGCCGCCCGGTGTCCATTGGATGCGGGTGATAGACGAACATGCTGAGCATCAGCGGAACGGCAAGCGCCAGCGACCAGGCGCTGCCTTTCAAGCGGCGCTTGTAGTCATGGGCTTCCTGTTCTGAGCGTGTTCTTTCCGCTTCACGCATATCGACAATGGGCTCAGCGCCGTAACCCACCGATTCCACGGCCGCTATCAGGGACTGCTGATCGGCAGCGCCAAAAATCTGCGCGGTATGCGTGCCAAAGTTCACGCTTGCGTTGTCGACACCCTCGGTACGCTCCAGCGCTTTCTGAACGCTTTTCACGCAGCTGGCACAGGTCATGCCGCTGATCGACAGGCGGGTTTGATGCTGGCTGCCCTGAGGCGCACTTTTGGCGGGCATGGCGTCAGTCGTCTGGTCTCGTTGCTCGTCCGGCGTCTCGGCCGTGCCGGGCGGGTAGCCTGCTTGGCGCAGCGTCTGGTCGAGGCGGGTGTCGTCCAGCGTGGTGGTGACCTCAAGGCGTTTATCACCTGGTGCGCCTACCACGTCAGCATCGCTATCCTGTTGCTGAATCGCCTCGCGCATGCGCGACACGCATCCCTGGCAGTTCATGCCGGGCACTGTGCGTATCAGGATGTGCTGGCTCATTTTACCTCCTGCTTCTCAGGGAAGCTTTCGATCAAGCGGCAAAGGCTGTGGCCGTCCGGCGTTCCGTCGGGCATGTGCTGCCAGCTTTCCAGGGCTTGCTCCATGCGCTGGGCAAGCGCTTCAAGCTCCTGGATTTGCGCACGAATTTGCGGCAGCCGGTTGGCCAGCAGGTCGCGCACCAATGGGCAGGGGGAGTCGCCCTGGTCGGCGTGAGCGAGGATGTCGCGAATTTCAGCCACGCTGAACCCGAGCTTGCGCGCCCGCTGAATAAACTGCAGCCGTTCGAGATCCGTCGCGGAGTAAAGCTGATAGCCGTTATCGGGATGTCGCTTGGGTGCAAGCAATTGCTCCCGTGTGTAATGGCGCACCGTTTCGGCGGTGACGCCACCGCGTTTTGCCAGCTCGCTGACCTTCATTGTGCGCTCCCGTGGAAAGTGTTGATGACTAGTGATAAGTCTAAAACCTGTGGGTAACACAAAGGTCAAGGCCAGGCGAGAAAATAGCCTGAAACGGTTAAAACAATGATTTAAAACGTACGTGCGACTAATGTATAAGGCAAAAATAAAATAAAACGCTCGTTTGCCCTTGAACCAACCGGGCTTTTGGGCCAAAACTGACGTGTACAAAAAAAGTATGACGGATGAGCAACATCGCGTCGGATCATTGGGAAAAGAGGCCCTCTATGCACAATAAATTTAACAAGCTCACCCTGGCAGTCGCCGTTGCCACTGCCGCCTTTGCCAGCCAAGCCCAGGCGGGTGGTTTTCAACTAAATGAGCAAAGCACAAGCGGTCAGGGCTATAGCCACGCTGGCCGAAGCTCTAACGTAAACGACGCCACTATCGTGTTCGGTAACCCGGCAGGGATGTCGTTTTTAGATCGCGCGCAAATTTCGGTGGGTGCCACGTATTTAGATGTGAGCACTGATATCGACAACACCGCAGCTGAGTTTACGTCTCCAGTACCTGGCATTAGTGGTCCGGTTGAGGGGACTAGTAATGGTGATATGGTGCCAGGATCAACCATTCCCTTTGGTTTCTATGCACAGCCGATCAATGACCGTTGGAGCTTTGGCTTTGGCGTTTACGCGCCATTCGGGTCGGAAACCGAGTACGAGGACAGCTTTGAAGGCCGCTATCACGGTAACCACACACGTGTGGAAGTGGTGAGCGCGCAGCCAACGTTATCCTACAAGTTTAGTGAGAAGCTTTCCGTTGGCGCAGGCTTGACCTATAACCAGATTGACGGTGAGTTGGCGTCTCGCATTCCTCAAGAATTACTAACAATAGCAGGACTACCAAATCCAGGCTCAGATGGTGAGACTCGGGTTAAAGGTGACGATGAAGCGTGGGGCTATAATCTAGGTGTGATTTATCGTCCAGTTCCCGAAACAACACTGGGTCTCACCTATCGTTCCAAGGTGGATTACACCCTCAATGGTACTTCGCGAAGCAGTGAGGGCTATGAGGGTATAAGGGCTAATCAAGATGCTACGCTTGATATTACCACGCCTGAAACGGTCAACTTCTCACTGACTCAGGAAATGACCGACAGGCTAACGCTGATGTTTGGTGCTTCTTGGACACGCTGGAGCCGTTTTGATCAGATTCTGGTTCAGGGAAGCGTGAATGATCAGATCATCAATGAACAACAAAATTACTCTAATGCCTGGGCGTTTGCCACGGGTGCGGAATACCAGTTAAACCCTGAATGGGTACTGCGAGCAGGTTTGGCGATTGATAATACACCCACAAATGACGATACCCGTAGCGTACGGATTCCGTCTGATGACCGCCGTATCTTCTCGCTGGGTGCTGGCTGGACGCCGATTGAGGATATGACTATCGATGTTGCTTACTCTTACTTAACTGAGCGTGGTACACAAGTTGAGCAATCTCGTAGTTATGAAAATGGTGGCACCACTATTGGCACAGCTAATTATTCCGCCGACTACAAAAACGAAGCCCACGGCTTCGGTGCTCAGCTGACCTACCGCTTCTAATGCGTTAGTCAAAAGCAGCGACCTAAACCCGGCCTCGGCCGGGTTTTTTGTGTAGGGTCGATGTCGGGGATGGATGCGGTAAACGCTGGGTTTCGTTACAATGCGCTTCTTTCTTGTGAACCTTTTCACTGACCTGATCTTTTACTGACCAATACCAAGGTATTCCATGTTGGAAACTAACCCGATTCACCTCCAGATCAAGGACCTGTCTGAACGGACAGAGGTTCTTAGGGGGTATCTTTGACTACGCCGAGAAGCAGGATCGGCTAGAAGAGGTCACCCGCGAGCTGGAGGACCCCAATGTCTGGAGCGACCCGGACTACGCGCAGAAGCTCGGTAAAGAGCGAGCGTCCCTCGAGGCGATCGTGGCCACCATTGACGACCTTGAGCAGGGGCTGGGCGATAGCCGGGACCTGCTCGAGCTTGCCGAAATGGAAGATGACGAAGGCACCGTCGACGAGGTGCGCAAAGAGCTGGATAACCTGCAGGCCAGCCTTGAAAAGCTCGAGTTTCGCCGTATGTTTTCCGGCGAAATGGACGAGAACAACGCCTACCTGGATATTCAGTCGGGGTCGGGTGGTACGGAAGCCCAAGATTGGGCGAATATCCTGCTCCGCATGTACCTGCGTTGGGCAGAAAGCCACGGTTTCAAGACGGATATCATCGAGATTTCAGCCGGCGATGTGGCCGGCATAAAATCGGCGTCGCTGCATATCCAGGGGGAGTACGCCTTCGGCTGGCTGCGTACCGAAACCGGCGTTCATCGCCTGGTGCGCAAAAGCCCGTTTGACTCTGGCGGTCGCCGCCATACCTCCTTTGCGTCAGTGTTTCTGTCCCCGGAAATTGATGACAGCTTCGAAGTGGATATCAACCCGTCGGATATTCGCGTGGATACCTACCGTTCAAGCGGTGCGGGCGGTCAGCACGTTAACACCACCGACTCAGCGGTGCGCATCACCCACGAGCCCAGCGGCATTGTGGTGGCATGCCAGAGCCAGCGTAGCCAGCACGCCAACCGCGACTTCGCCATGAAACAGTTGAAGGCGAAGCTGTGGGAACACGAGATGCAGCGGCGTAATGAGGCCAAGCAGCAGGCGGAAGACGCCAAATCCGACATTGGCTGGGGCAGTCAGATTCGCTCCTATGTGCTTGACGACCAGCGCATCAAGGATTTGCGTACCAACGTCCAGTCCAGCAACTGTGAAAAAGTGCTCGATGGCGATTTGGACCAGTTTATCGTCGCCAGTCTCAAGCAGGGTTTGTAATTTTCAGGGTTTGATCATTAATAGGGTGCCCGATGGCTAATCAAGACGCGTCTTCTCTCGATAACGAAAACCACCTGATTGCGGAGCGCCGGGCCAAGCTCGCGGCCCGCCGTGAGCAGGCGGCTGAGCAGGGCAAGAGCGCTTTCCCGAACGATTTCCGCCGCGATAGCTTAACCGTTGAGCTGCAAAACGCCTTTGGCGATAAAGACAAGGCCGAGCTTGAACAGCTGGATCACCACGCGTCAGTAGCGGGTCGCGTAATGCGCCAACGAGGCCCCTTCATTGTTATTCAGGACGTGGCCGGGCAGATCCAGCTCTACGTTGATAAAAAAGGCCTGCCTGCCGAGGTGCTGGAAGACGTTAAAAGCTGGGACATCGGTGACATCGTCGCTGGCCACGGCCCCGTGCACAAGTCCGGCAAGGGCGATCTGTACGTGATGATGAAAGAAGCGCAGCTGCTCACCAAAAGCCTGCGTCCGTTGCCGGATAAATTCCACGGCCTGACCGACCAGGAAGCCCGCTACCGCCAGCGCTATGTCGATCTGATCATGAACCCGCAATCGCGCAAGGTATTCGAGACTCGCGCGGCGGTCATCAGTTCCATGCGTCGTTTCTTTGAAGCCCGCGGCTTTATGGAAGTCGAAACGCCGATGCTACAGCCGATTCCTGGCGGTGCGGCGGCGCGTCCGTTTATTACCCACCATAATGCGTTGGATATCGACATGTATCTGCGTATTGCCCCGGAGCTTTATCTCAAGCGCCTGGTGGTGGGCGGCTTTGAGAAAGTCTTCGAAATCAACCGTAATTTCCGCAACGAAGGGCTTTCGACACGGCATAATCCAGAGTTCACCATGGTCGAGTTCTACTGGGCCTATGCGGATTACCACGACCTGCTGGATATGACCGAAGCCATGCTGCGCACGGCGGCTCAGGAAGTGCTGGGTACCACCACCATTGACTACCAGGGTGCCCGTTACGACTTCGGCAAGCCCTTTGCCCGCTTGACGCTGCGCCAGGCAATTCTTGACCACGGTGATGGCATCAGCGATGCGGACCTGGATACACTGGACGCTGCCCGTGCCTTAGCCGAAAAACTGGGCATCAAGGTCAAGGAGAGCTGGGGGCTGGGTAAGGTCCAGACGGAAATCTTTGAAGAAGTGGCCGAACACAAGCTCGACCAGCCGACCTTTATCACCGAATATCCGGCCGAGGTCAGCCCCTTGGCGCGGCGTAACGATGCCAACCCGTTTGTGACGGATCGCTTTGAGTTCTTTGTGGGGGGGCGCGAGATCGCCAACGGTTTCTCGGAGCTTAATGACGCCGAAGACCAGGCTGAGCGCTTCCGCGAGCAGTCAGCGGAAAAAGACGCCGGCGACCTTGAGGCCATGTACTACGACGCGGATTACGTGCGTGCGCTGGAGTATGGCCTGCCGCCAACGGCTGGTGAAGGCATCGGCATCGACCGTCTGGTGATGCTGTTTACTGACAGTCCTTCGATTCGCGACGTTCTGCTATTCCCGGCGATGCGCCCAGAGGCGGATTAACGCCAGCTAACTGTGCGATTGTGGACGAAAAGTTGGTAAGGGCGCGATTAAGCGCCCATAATGACCACGTTTCGACGGCGAGGAGAATCCCATGAAACTGCTAAATCGCTCCGCTCTGAGCGTCAGGCCGACCCAGCCCTTTGTGGACTGGATCAATGCGCTCGAACCCACCATGGGAGACGACGACCTGACCCTGGACGACGTCGAACGTGAAAGCACGGTGTATCTGATCCCCGAGATGGATACGCCCGAGGCGCTCGAAGCCTTTGTTCGTGAACGCTACTCGGAAATTCTGGAAACCGAACTGCGTGCCTGGGAAGAGGACGAACGCCAGTGGCCCGAGACGCTTGACTGGTCGCTGTTTCAAACCTTCCTGCGCATCGAGCATAGCTACCTCGCCATCGATCTTGACGACGACACGGCCCTGGAAATATCCGATGTTGATGACGCCTTGCTGCTTGATAACGAACTTGATTAGTGCGCTGTGATTGTTATTCAAGTTTCTTGTAAAACCGGCTTTTGGCCGGTTTTGTTGTTTCCAAAGGGCTGTTCAGGAACGGAACACCATGCGACTGTTTGAAACCCGACCCGGTGACGATGGCCTGCCAGGGGGCGAGCGCGCCTTGGCTGTCCTGGCATTGGTGACCGGTACCTTGATGGCGGTTGTCGATACCACCATGATCAACCTGGCCCTGCCGACCATTGCGGCAGACCTTGATGTGTCAGCCTCCCGATCGGTGTGGATCACCAATGTGTTCCAGGTGGTCTGTGCGGCTTTTCTGCTGGTATTTGCCGGTATCAGCGAACTGGTGACGCGTCGGCGGCTGTACCTGTTTGGCTTGACAACCTTTGTCATCGCCGCGCTGGGGGCCGCCCTGTCGCGGAGCCTGGAAACGCTGCTGGTGTTTCGTGCGCTGCAGGGCCTGGGAGCGGCGGCGACGCTGTCCATTGGCCCATCGCTGTATCGGGCGATTTTTCCGTCGCGGTTACTGGGAAGTGCGCTTGGATTGAGCGCCCTGGTGGTGGCCGGTGGCTATGCCGCGGGCCCCACCCTAAGCGGTGTGATCTTGTCGTTTGCCGACTGGCCCTGGCTGTTTGCGCTGAATGTGCCACTTGGGGTGTGTTCACTATGGCTGGCAAGCCGAGCGCTGCCCAGGGAAACACCGCGCCAGGGGAGTTTCGATATCCTGGGCGCGCTGCTCTCGATGTTGATGCTGGCGAGCTTTTTCCTGGCCATGGATGCCGTGGGTCACGCGGCTCCTCTGTGGCAGAGTGCGGGTTGGGGCCTGCTAGCGGTGATCGCCGGTGGCTTGTTTATTGCCCGCCAGCGGCGCGCTCCCTATCCGTTATTACCGCTAAGCGTGTTTGCAGAAAAGCGCTTCACGCTGGCCGTTTCGGCCTCGGGGCTGGCATTTATCGGTCAGGGGCTGACATTCGTCGCGCTTTCGTTTTTCTACCAGGAGCAGATGGGCTTTTCACCGCTGGAAACGGCCTGGCTATTCACCCCCTGGCCGCTGGCCATCATGGTCGTCGGGCCACTAGCCGGGCGGCTGGCCGACCGAATTAACCCCAGCGTGCTTTCCAGCACGGGGCTGGTGCTGTTGATTGTCGGCCTGATTGCCCTGGCATTCGTCGATGAATCGACCGGTGTGACGGGCAGTTTATGGCGTACAGCGCTGTGCGGCATCGGGTTTGGCCTCTTCCAGCCGCCCAATAACCGCGAAATGATGAGTAGCCTGCCGCCCGAACGCAGCGCCAATGTATCGGGTGTGATGAGTACCACGCGAACGGTGGGGCAGTCGGTGGGGGTTGCGCTGGTGGGCGCTGCGCTGGCACTGGGTGCTCCCGTGCAGGTCACGTTATGGCTGGGGGCTGCCACCACATTGTTGGCGCTGCTGGCGAGCCTTTCGCGGGTGTCGCTGGCGCGGCGAGCGCTGGTTGCGCGTCGGGCATCGTCTGGCGGCCAGTAAGCGCGTACAATGGAAGGGTTTCCGACCTAAGGAGAGCCTCCATGACGCTGCAGGCACAGATAGAGCAGAAGTTAGCGGCGCTAGCGCCCGACGTGCTGCAGGTAGAAAATGAAAGCCATATGCACAACGTCCCCGCGAATTCTGAAACGCATTTCAAGGTGACCTTGGTGAGCGACACCTTCGACGGCCTGATGCCCGTCAAGCGCCACCAGAAAATCTATGCGCTGCTGGCCGACGAGCTATCCGGCCCGGTGCACGCGCTAGCCCTTCACCTGTATACTCCTCATGAATGGGAAGTGCGCGGCGGTCAGCGCCCTGACTCGCCCAACTGCCGAGGGGGCGGGCAGTGACCCCAGAGGTTGTCCGCCGACATTACCTCGAGGCGATGGGGATTACCGCTTGGGCATCGCGCTATCAGTTGCCTAACGCGCGGCCCACGGAAACCTGTGAGTGGGATGACACCCCTGCAACGCCCACGCCGCCGCGCGAGCGTCTTCAGGCCCTTTTGGATGATGTGCCCGCGCCTCGCTCGGCGCCTGCGGAAGCGCAGACCGCCTCAGACGAAGTGACGGCATCGCCGGCGGCCGTGCGTGCCCTGTTGGAAGAGCACCAGGCCCCCCTCAGTAAGCCAGAAGCAGCAGCCCCCGCCGCCGTACCCACGCCCAGCGAAGCGCCGGTGGCCAAGGAACCGCTGCAGTTTGGCGTGTCGTGTGTGTGTATCGGCAGGCGCTGGCTAAGCATCCATGCGGGTGAGATCGATGCTTCTGAGCAGCGCCTGCTCGCCAATATATGCCAGGCGGTGGGGCTTGCCGGTGGGTCGCTGCCGGAGGTGATGTTCTTCAAGTGGCCGCCCATGGCCAACGCCTTTGAACCAGAAGACCCCCTCGAAGAAGCGCGCGAGGGGGTGAATGCGTTTATCAGCGGGGCGGCCATCCGCCAACAATGGCAACTGGAAAAAATTCTTTTGTGGGGGGCTGACGCCACCGACCCGGATAGCGCCTCGCTTGCCAAGGTGCTCGACGTTGATAACCAGCAAAGCCGCACGCTGGAGCTGCCGGTATGGCAGGCACCGTCGTTGGCAACGCTGCTGCACAGTGCCGATGCCAAGCGCAACTTATGGCCTGCGTTGCATGCTCTGGCGCAAGATTGGCCGGTACCGGATCGAGATGATCACTGAGCTGAGTCAACGTGACTTCCAGTTACTGGCAGCGCTTGAAACGCGCGCCCTGAGTGGCGTCAGTATCGCGTTGCTTAGGGAGGCCTTGGTGGCGGACACGGCCTGCGTGCTGGGCGACTGGCAGGAAAGCCAGTTGACAGGCTACGCGCTGCTGGCCCGATTACCCTTCGACGCCGAACTGCAAGCCATTGGTGTGCTGCCGGAGCAGCGTGGGCACGGCATCGGCGGTCAGTTGCTCAAGGCCGTATTCGCCGTCGCCGCTCGCTGGCAAAGTGAGCGGGTGCTGCTGGAAGTGCGTGAAAGCAACGCAGCGGCGATTCGGCTGTATCAAGGCGCTGGCTTTCAGCAGGACGGCTATCGGCGAGACTACTACCCGGCAGCTGAAGGGGCTGCCGGGCGTGAGAGTGCGCTGTTGATGTCACGCTCTGCTCAGGACTGATATTGCCTCAGGATGGGTCGTCATCAAATTTAGTCAGCAGGGCGCTCAGGCGACGCTCCCATTCTTCGTGTTCCTGCTTGAGCTGGGTGTTTTCATTACGTAGTGTCTCGTTTTCCAGCTTCATCATTTCCAGCGCCTCGACGGTATCGGTAACGCGCTGCTCAAGCTGATTGAATAACTCTAGGCTCATGCCCACCTCCAGATCAAAACAAGCGACATGCTTGCCTGTAAAACAAACGGTTAAAAATAATGGGGCGAGCGTAACGCCCGAACTGCAAAGCCGCAAGCGCTGATTATGGGGCGCGGCGTTGATATAGCCTGGCGGTGCTTTCCCCCGCCTGGGTCTCGCGGTGCAGCACCCAGTGCGTGGGTACGTCCGGTGTCAGGTCGCGCTCGGTCTCCAGATAAACCATGGCCTCCGGTGCGAGCCAATGGCCAGCTTCAAGGGTAGCGCAGCACTCGGCTACCCAGCCCTGATAAAACGGTGGATCCAGAAAGACGATATCGAAATACTGGGCCGGTTGCATGAGAAAGGCCTGGGCATCCCTAACAACGACATCACCTTGGTGGGTTTTGAGTGTTTCAAGGTTGCGGGTAATGTGGGCGGCCACCTGGCGGTCACTTTCGACGAAGGTGACCTGGGCCGCCCCGCGTGAGATGGCTTCAATCCCAAGCGCGCCGGTGCCGGCGAAAAGGTCGAGTACCTTTTTTCCGTAAAGCGCCTGGCCAAGCCAGTTGAACAGCGTTTCACGCACGCGGTCCGGGGTGGGCCGCAGGCCTGGCTTGTCGAGGACCGGCAGTTGGCGGCGGCGGAAATCACCGCCGATAATGCGTAGCTTACCCAGCGGCTTGGCAGCCGAACGGCGCGACGAGGGTGGGCGAGTGGAGCGGTTTCGAGTCATAACGCGGATTGTAGCGGGCTAGTTATCCAAAGTCTTGGTTGGCGGTGGTAGGATAATCCCATTCTTTACCTTTTTCAGTCGGATGACATCCATGTTTGGTTTTTTTAAGCGTAAACAAAAGCAGGATTCCCAGCAGGAAGCGCAGGACGAGTCTCAGGTCGACCCCTCCCAGGAGCAGGCGACTGATGAGCCGAAAGACGATGATCAGGCACCCGAACATGCCCGCCGCGAGGAAGTCGACGTTGACGAGCGTCCGTCTGCGCCTGACGCTGTGCCAGAGCCAGAGCCAGAGCCAGAGCCAGAGCCAGAGCCAGAGCCAGAGCCAGAGCCAGAGCCAGAGCCAGAGCCAGAGCCAGAGCCAGAGCCTGCGTCAGTTGATAAACCGGCGCTGCAGGAGAAACCGTCTGCTGACAAAGGCGGGAAAAAAGGCTGGCTGTCGCGTATCAAGTCAGGCCTCGGCAAAACCCGCGCGAACCTGACCGACGGCATTGCCGATCTGTTCCTGGGCAAAAAGCAGATCGACGACGAGCTGCTAGAAGATCTTGAAACCCAGTTGCTGATGGCCGACGTGGGTATTGAAGCGACCAGCGAGATTATCGAGCGGCTTGAAGCCCGGGTCTCGCGCAAAGAGCTGAAGGATCCCGAGGCCCTTTACCGTGGTCTGCAGGAAGAGCTGGCGACCATGCTTGAGCCTGTCACCATACCGCTGAGCTTTGACAAAGCCAGCGACGGTCCCTTCGTGATATTGGTCGTTGGCGTCAACGGTGTGGGCAAGACCACCACGATCGGTAAACTTACCCAGCGTTTTCAGCGTGAAGGCAAAAGCGTCATGCTGGCAGCGGGGGACACCTTCCGTGCCGCCGCCGTGGAGCAGCTCAAGGTATGGGGAGAGCGCAATAGCGTACCGGTCATTGCCCAGCACACAGGGGCCGACAGTGCCTCGGTGATTTATGACGCGGTGGCAGCGGCCAAGTCGCGCGGTGTGGATGTGTTGATCGCGGATACGGCAGGTCGTCTGCACAACAAGGGCCACCTGATGGAAGAGCTGAAAAAAGTCCACCGGGTGATGAAAAAGATCGATGAGTCTGCGCCTCACGAAGTGATGCTGGTGCTGGATGCGGGCACCGGGCAGAACGCCATTTCCCAGGCCAGTACCTTCAACGAGGCCGTGCCGGTCAGCGGTATTACGCTGACCAAGCTGGACGGCACCGCCAAGGGCGGGATTATTTTCGCCCTGGCGAAGCAGCTCAATACGCCGATCCGCTTTATCGGTGTCGGCGAAGGGCTGGATGATCTGCGGCCCTTCGAATCGAAAGACTTTGTCAACGCGCTGTTTGACCGCCAGGGAGACGATGCCAACCCATGATCGCCTTTGAGCATGTGGGTAAACGCTACGGAGGGCGCTTCGAGGCGCTATCGCACCTTAACTTTCGCGTAGCGCGGGGCGAGATGGTGTTTCTTACCGGCCACTCCGGCGCGGGCAAGAGTTCGCTGTTGCGCTTGGTCATGCGCCTAGAGAAGCCGAGTCGGGGGCGCGTGGTGGTGGCTGGGCACGATATTGCCCAGTTGCATGCCAGCCAGGTGCCGTTTTACCGGCGCCAGATTGGTGTGGTCTTCCAGGATCACCAGTTACTGTTTGACCGCAGCGTGTTTCACAACGTCTCGCTACCCCTGGATATCCAGGGCATCGAACCCCGCGAGTCGGCCCGTCGCGTGCGTGCAGCCCTGGATAAAGTCGGGCTGTTGCACCGTGAGAAAGCGTTACCCATTGAGCTTTCCGGCGGTGAGCAGCAGCGCGTGGGTATTGCCCGCGCCGTCGTCAACAAGCCGGCCCTGCTGCTCGCCGATGAGCCGACGGGCAACCTGGACCCCCAACTGTCCGCTGACATCATGGGATTGTTTGAAGACTTTAACCGGATTGGTACGACCGTCATGATTGCCAGTCACGATCTGGCGTTGATCGCGGGATTGCAGCATCGGATCATACGCCTGCGCGATGGCCGTCTGGTAGCGGACGAGGGGGCCGCATGAAACGACCCACCGGTATCAAACCCAAAGGCGCCGCGCCTCGCTCGGGGCGTCCCCGTGCGGCGACCAAGGAAGCCCAGCGCCCTCAAAAACAGGGCGCGCGATCTCAGCAGCCGCGCCGTTCTAGCCGCCTGCGCGCCTGGGGTAGGCACCACCGGGCAATGGCGCTCGACAGCCTCCAGCGACTGATTCGCTACCCGCTGGGCAATTTACTGACCATGCTGGCAATCGCCATCGCGCTGGTGCTCCCCGCCGCGCTGTGGTTAACCCTGGACAGTGCCCGGCTGCTGGATGCTGAGCTGGACGAAAGCGCCACCCTCACCGTTTACCTTGAAACCGGCGTTGAGACGCCAGAGGCCGAACGCATCGAGCAGGCCGTCAGCGCTGATGACGATGTGCATAGCACTCGGTATGTCAGTGCTGAGCAGGGCATGGCTGATTTTCAGCAATCGCTGGGCGTTGAGGATGCGCTATCGGGGCTTGATGATAACCCTCTGCCGCACAGTATCGTGGTGCGCCCGGGTAGCGTTGATCCTGAACTTATGCAGACACTGGCTGAGCGGTTAGGCGACATGACGGGTGTCGACGAAGTGCGCCTCGATCTGGCCTGGGTAGAGCGCCTGCGCCACTTGGCGGCGTTGGGAACGCGCGTTGCGCTCGCACTGGGGGTCCTGTTTGGCCTCGGGGTGTTGTTGGTAGTGGGCAATACCATCCGGCTATCGGTGGAGAGCCGGCGCCGTGAAATTGAAGTGGTGATGCTGATAGGCGCGACCCATGCGTTTGTCAGGCGTCCCTTCCTTTACAGCGGCGCCTGGTACGGCGTTGGTGGCGGTGTACTGGCACTGGGGCTTCTGTCGTTGGGTAACCACTGGTTATCAATGCCGGTGGCCGCCTTGGCGGAAAGTTACGGCGCCAGCTTTTCGTTGCCCCGATTGGACTTCACAGGCTCCACAATTTTGCTATCTTGCAGTACACTACTTGGCTGGCTGGGCGCATGGCTTGCCGTGTCCCGGCATCTTGCCAGTATCCGTCCGCGCTGAACGGCCCGCGTTGCTCATCAGGCGACGGCGAGGGAACCTTGTCTACACGGCAAGGTCATAGAGACACACTAACCACGTAAGGGTTACAAGGGAGACCACCTGCACATGAGCACTAGTCTTCTACCGGTGGGACAGCTATCACCAGGCAATGACCTGGGCGGCTATATCAAAGCGGTCAACGGCATTGCGGTTTTGAGTGCCGAAGAAGAGCGTGAGCTTGCGTTCCGCCTGCACGATGAAGGCGATCTGGAAGCAGCGCGACGCTTGGTACTATCGCATTTGCGCTTTGTTGTGCACATCGCCCGTAGTTATTCGGGGTATGGCCTGGCGCAAGCCGACCTGATTCAGGAAGGCAACGTGGGTCTGATGAAAGCCGTCAAGCGCTTTGACCCCAATCAGGGCGTTCGCCTGGTTTCATTTGCGGTGCACTGGATCAAGGCCGAGATCCACGAGTTTGTGCTGCGTAACTGGCGTATTGTCAAAATTGCGACCACCAAGGCGCAACGCAAGCTGTTTTTCAACCTGCGCAGCGCGAAGAAACGCCTGGCCTGGCTCAATAATGATGAAGTCGATGCCATCGCCAAAGACCTTAACGTCAAACCTGGCGTTGTGCGTGATATGGAAGGACGGCTGTCGTCCTACGATGCCGGTTTCGATGCCTCGCCAAGCGACGATGAAGACAGCGCCTACCAGGCGCCGGTCAACTTCCTGGATGACATGGCGGCTGATCCGGCAACGCAGCTTGAAGACAGCGATTTCGAGGAAGACTCGACGCGCCGTCTACAGCTGGCGCTTGAAGAGCTGGATGAGCGCTCTCGGGATATTCTCCAGCGTCGCTGGCTGGCCGAGGACAAGGCGACATTACACGACCTGGCCGACGTGTACGGCGTTAGCGCCGAACGTATTCGCCAGCTCGAAAAAAATGCCATGAAGAAGTTGCGCCAGAAAATGGGCGATGCCATCGCGGCTTAAGTAAGCGAGCAGGTTAGACCTAATAAAAACGGCACCCCAAGGGGTGCCGTTTTTTTATGGAGGATTGAACTGTAGCCTGCCCGATTTGCCGCTAAGCGGGCTGCACCGCTTCGCGCAGCAGCTGGCCCGACAGCAGGATCCACTGATCATCCCAGTAGTCCGTGGGCAGACGTTTGAAATCGCTGCGCACATACTGGGAGATACGCCCCTCGGCGTGGGCGATCAGCAGGTTCGCCGCCGCCGAGGCGGGGATGCTCGGGCGACGCCCTTCACGCAATTCGGCTTCGCGAAGGATTTGCTTGAACTGGGCTTCCAGCCGTTCGAACAGCTGGTGGATCCGATGCCGTAGGCGCGCGGTTTCGCCGGTCAATACATCGCCACCCATGACGCGTGCAAGGCCCGGGTTCTTCTCGGCAAAACCGAGTACCAGTGACAAGATAGTGCCACAGCGGTTAGTGGCGTCGGGGACCTCGTCCATGATCCGGGTAATGCGGGCAAAGATGCTTTCTTCGATAAAATCGATCAGCCCTTCGAACATGCGCGCCTTGCTCGGGAAGTGGCGATACAGAGCGGCTTCCGAGACGCCTACCTGGCGGGCTAGTGCCGCAGTGGTGATCCGCTTGCCACTGTCTTCTTCAAGCATCAGGGCAAGGGCCTGAAGGATCTGCTCGCGGCGGCGAGGCTTGCGTTCATCGCTCATGATGTTGCTCTCCGTCGCGGTTAGTGAGTGTCGGTGATCAGCGTGCCGACCCCGGCGTTGGTGAAGATCTCCAACAGCACGGCATGCGGTACGCGGCCATCGATGATGTGAGCACTGTTGACGCCGCCTTTCACTGCATCCAATGCGCACTGAATTTTAGGCAGCATGCCACCATGAATAGTCCCATCGGCAATCAGGGCGTCAACTTGAGCCGTGGTCAAGCCGGTGAGTACCTCGCTCTTGGCATTCATCAGGCCTGCCACGTTGGTCAGCAGCATGAGCTTTTCGGCGTTGAGAGCCTCGGCAATCTTGCCGGCCACCAGATCCGCGTTGATGTTGTAGCTGTGACCTTCGCCGTCTACGCCAATCGGCGCTATCACAGGGATGAAGTCGCGCTTTGCGAGCATTTCAATCAAGTCGGTGGAGATCGACTCGACTTCGCCCACATGGCCAATATCGATGATTTCCGGGGCGGTCATTTCAGGACTTTGATGCTCGACCTTCAACTGGCGGGCACGAATCTGCGCACCGTCCTTGCCGGTCAGGCCAATGGCTTTGCCACCACTCTGGTTGATGAGGTTGACGATGCTCTTGTTGACGAGCCCGCCGAGCACCATTTCCACCACGTCCATGGTCTGCGAGTCGGTGACGCGCATGCCGTTGACGAAGCGCGATTCGATATTGAGTTTGGCCAGCAAGTCGCCAATCTGGGGGCCGCCGCCATGAACGACCACCGGATTGATGCCCACTTCCTTCATTAACACGATGTTGCGGGCAAAGGAGTCGATCAGGGTGGTTTCCGTCATTGCGTTGCCGCCATATTTGACGACAACCGTTTTGCCGGAAAACTGCTGAATATACGGGAGGGCTTCGGAAAGCACCTCCACAACGACCTGGGGGTCGCGACTGGCTGAACTCATGACGTTGTCCCTTGAAAATGATGTGGCTAACTTATGGGTATTCAGCGCACTGTGACGCTCATGTCGGGCCGTGCCTTCTATTGGGCTCGGTCCCGCAGCATGATGGCGTTCCAGGTCAAGCCTGGGGTAGCGTCAAGGCGGGGTCGACGCCTTTCAGTGCGTTGGCAAACTGCGCTTTAATACGCGTCAAGGCTGCCTCGTTTTTTCCTTCAAAACGTAGTACTAACACGGGCGTGGTGTTTGAGGCACGGCAAAGACCCCAGCCGTCCGGGTAGTCGACCCGAATGCCATCCAGCGTGGTCTTAATACCATCGCCGAAGTCGCCCTCCCGAGCAAGTTTATCCACCAGGGTGAATTTGTTGCTGTCGGTGACGGCAATGTTGATTTCCGGTGTGCCGATGTCCTGGGGGAAGCTATCAAAATAGGCATCGGCATCGCCTGGGTAGTTGGCCAGAATCTCGACAAGTCGTGCGGCGGCATAAATACCGTCGTCAAAGCCGTACCAACGCTCCTTGAAGAAAATATGACCGCTCATTTCGCCGGCCAGCTGGGCGCCGGTTTCTTTCATGCGTGCCTTGATCAGCGAGTGGCCTGTACGCCACATTTCCGGTTCGCCGCCTGCGTCACTGATCACCTGGGTCAGGTTGCCAGTGCATTTGACGTCAAAAATCACCTTGGCACCAGGGTTGCGGCTTAGCATGTCAGTGGCGAACGCCATTAGCAGATGGTCCGGGTAGATCAACCGGCCGCTTGGGGTAATCACGCCAAGCCGGTCGCCATCGCCGTCGAAGGCCAGACCGATATCGGCGTTCGTTTCCTGGACCGTGCGAATCAGGTCCTTGAGGTTTTCGGGCTTGCCGGGGTCAGGGTGGTGGTTCGGGAAGGTGCCATCTATCTCGTCAAACAGTGGTATCGTTTCAACGCCCAGGCGCTCGATCAATTGCGGGCCAAGCTCGCCCGCCACGCCGTTGCCGCAGTCGACCACTGCCTTGAGGGGGCGGCTGACGCTGACATCATCGAGGATGCGCTGCATATAAATGTCGCGCACGTCCTCTTGGCGGATGCTGCCGCTCCCACTTTCCAGTGCGCCCGACTCGAGACGCTCATAAAGCGCGGTGATGGCGTCGCCGGAGAGCGTCTCGCCGTCGAGCACGATTTTAAAGCCATTGTAATCGGGTGGGTTATGGCTGCCGGTGACCATGACGCCCGAGCGGGTGCCGTCGAGAATATGGGTGGCGAAATACAGGACCGGGGTGGGCACCATGCCGATATCAATCACGTCACGCCCGGCCGCGTTCAGGCCGCGCATTAACGCGGTCTGTAGACGAGGGCCCGAGAGCCTGCCATCGCGGGCCACTACCACGGTGGACTCGCCCCGTGCGGCGGCTTCAGAGCCGATAGCGCGGCCAATCCATTCCACCGTGTCTTCGGTAAGGGTGTCGTCGACAATGCCGCGGATGTCGTAAGCGCGAAAAATCGAAGCAGGAATTGCGGGTGTCGTCATGGGAATATCCTTACGAAAATGGCCAGTGCCGATTAATGACGGCCAGTGCTGCCGAAGCCGCCGCTGCCGCGGGTGGAATCGCTAAATTGATCGACCAGATCAAGTTCAGCCTGTACCACCGGAACAAGCACGTACTGTGCCAATCGCTCAAAGGGGGCGATCGTGAAAGCGCTTTGCCCTCGATTCCAAACGGAAATCATCAACTCGCCCTGGTAGTCGGCATCGATCAACCCCACCAGATTGCCCAGCACGATGCCGTGCTTATGCCCCAAACCGGAGCGCGGCAAAATCATGCCGGCAAGGCCGGGGTCTTCAATATAGATCGCCAGGCCCGTTCGTACGAGCTGGGTGTCGCCGGGGTTCAGGGTAAGCGGCTCGTCAAGCAGCGCACGTAGATCCATGCCCGCTGACCCGTTGGTCGCATAATGGGGTAAATAGTCACGCAGTCGTTCATCCAGCATTTTGCACTGCAGGCGAGGACGGGGGCTCATAAGGTTGCTCCGTTAGGCGAGGGGAGTAGCGTCAGGGCTTGTTGGATCACGCGCTCCGCTAACTGTGTTTTGGGCTGGGGGACTTCCATCCGACGCTCGATACCCTGGGGGGAGCGCCATAGCAGAAGCGCCGCGTTGTCGTCGCTGCCAAAGCCCATGCCTTGCTGGCTAACGTCGTTGGCGACGATCATGTCGAGGCGCTTGCGGGTCAGCTTGTCCGCTGCATAGCGTTCAACGTCCTGGGTTTCGGCGGCAAAGCCGACCACCACAGGGCGACTGGCAGGTGGAAGTGCCGCCACCGAGGCAATAATGTCGGGGTTTTTGATCAGGGTCAGCGTCAAAGTGTCGCTGTCATCGGTCTTTTTCAGCTTATGCTCGGCGGCACTTGCCGCGCGGTAATCAGCGACGGCGGCACAGCCGATAAACAGCGCTGCCTGAGGGGCCAGTTGCAGCGATTCCTGGTGCATCTGCTCGGCGGTTTCAACGTCAATGCGTGTGACGCCTGCAGGCGTTGCCAGCGTCACCGGGCCGCTGATCAACGTGACCCTGGCGCCCTGGGCGGCGGCCGCGGCGGCAAGGGCGTAGCCCATCTTTCCCGAGCTGTGATTGGAGAGGTAGCGCACCGGGTCGAGGGCTTCCCGGGTGGGGCCTGCGGTAATCACGACATGCGGCGCTGACGCTTTCGGCGTCGCGCTGCTCAGGGGCGAAAACTGGCGCAATAGCGCGTCAACAACCGTTTCGGGTTCGCTCATGCGGCCTGGGCCAACGTCGCCGCAGGCCTGGTCGCCAGCGGCAGGGCCTATCAACTGCCAGCCATCGCAAGCGAGCCGTTCCACGTTGCGCTGGGTGGCGGGGTGGCGCCACATGGCCTGGTTCATGGCCGGAGCGATCAACCTGGGCGCCTCCGAGGCCAGGCAGAGCGTGGTCAGCAGGTCATCGGCCATGCCATGGACCAGACGAGCAATAAGGTCAGCGGTCGCCGGGGCAATCAACAAGACATCGGCCCAACGGGCAAGCTCAATGTGGCCCATGCCCGCCTCGGCTTCAGGGTCGAGCAGCGAGGTTCTTACCGGTTCACCCGACAGCGCCTGTAGCGTCAGCGGGGTGATGAATGCCTGGGCACCATCGGTCATGACGACGCGAACCTCGCAGCCCGCCTGTTTCAACAGTCGCACGATCAGCGCGCTTTTATACGCGGCGATACCGGCACTGATGCCCAGCAGCACGCGCTTACCGTTAGCAATTGGCATTGTGGTCGAAGTCACGGACGTCATGGTAGAGGATCCATATTGAGCGTTCTTTAGGAGGCTTACCATACCATTCGTCCGCACAATTTGGCATGCTGCATTCACGCATAGGGACAGGTGAAACACCGCGCAGGGAGGCGATGATGGGCATTAACCACTGGCCGGAAGGCGAGCGGCCAAGAGAAAAGCTATTGAATCTGGGCGCGCAAGCGCTATCCGATGCCGAACTGCTGGCTATTTTTCTGCGTGTCGGCGTTCAGGGGCGTTCAGCGGTCGACCTGGCGCGAGATCTGCTTGCTAGTTTTGGTGGCCTGCGTCAACTGCTGGAGGCCGACCAGGATAGCTTTTGTAACGCGCGCGGGCTGGGTAGTGCCAAGTTCGCTCAGTTGCAAGCGACGCTTGAGCTTTCAAGGCGGCATCTGGCTTCCCAGCTTGCCCGCGGTGAAGCGCTGACATCGCCCACCCTGGTGCGCCATTATTTGAGTGCACAGCTGCGTCATTTGGGCCACGAAGAATTTGCGGTGCTTTTTTTGGATACACAGCACCGAATTATTCGCTATGAATCCCTGTTTCGCGGTACCCTAGACAGCGCATCCGTTTATCCCCGCGAAGTTGCCAAGCGTGCCCTGGTGCACAACGCTGGCGCTGTTATCCTGGCCCACAACCATCCTTCGGGGGTTGCTGAGCCCAGCGATGCTGATCGACGCATTACAGATCGCCTGAAAGAAGCGCTCGCCCTGTTTGACGTGCGGGTGCTGGATCATTTCGTGGTGGGGGACGGAGACGTGGTGTCATTTGCCGAGCGCGGCTGGCTATAGCGGTGCTGGCCCGGTAATCAGTGATTAACGTAAGTAAAATGAGCAAAAAGCGGTTTTTTCGCCCTTCTGCAACGGTTTTTCTTGCTGATCGCCAGGTGCTCTGGTATAAAGTGCCACCTTTAAACTTGGGTTGAATAACGGATTTGGTTAAAGCTTGGCGGTTAAATACGTCGACTCCTTCCCTGCTCCGGTTTGCCCGACAGTTTTGAACACTCAGGTTATTATATCCTGGCCAAGCGGTTGGAGGCTCTCATGTCCAAAGTATGTCAGGTTACCGGCAAGCGTCCGGTAACTGGTAACAACGTTTCACACTCCCAGCGCAAGACACGTCGTCGTTTCTTGCCGAACCTGCACACCCATCGTTTTTGGGTTGAAGCTGAAAGCCGCTTCGTCAAGCTGCGCGTTTCCTCCAAGGGTATGCGCATCATTGACAAGAAAGGCATCGAGACGGTTCTGGCCGATATCCGCAAGCGCGGCGACGCCATCTAAGCTATTTGTTTGGCTAACCATTCTTGGCCAAAAATTGGGAGAGTTAAACCATGCGCGATAAGATCAAGCTGGTGTCCAGTGCCGGTACAGGCCACTTCTACACCACTGATAAAAACAAGCGGAATACCCCGGACAAGTTCGAATTCAAGAAATACGACCCGGTGGTCCGTAAGCACGTCATGTACAAGGAAGCCAAAATCAAGTAACTACGGTTACGATGACTGGCTTTCACCGCAGGCGAGCGCCTGTCAAAAACCCGGCCCCAAGCCGGGTTTTTGCATGCCTGGGTGTTCAGTGCTTGCAAGCGTGAACACCGCAAGCGTCAACGATCGTCACCACTCTGTCATCAAAGGCTCTCATCATGCCCGAGCTGCCCGAAGTTGAAACCACTCGGCGGGGTATTGCACCTTACCTGGAAGGTCAGGAAATCACCGAGGTATTGGTGCGCCAGCCCCGTTTGCGCGTGCCGGTACCGGACGATTTCGCCGAACGGCTCGTGGGGTCTCGTATCGGTGAGTTGGCACGCCGAGCCAAGTACCTCCAGGTTCCACTGGCTACCGCTGAGGGAGAGGCGACGCTGCTGTGGCATTTGGGGATGTCGGGCAGCTTGCGGATTGCGCGTGTGGGTGACTTGCCTAAAAAGCATGATCACGTGGATGTGGAGACCCAAAGCGGCGATGTGTTGCGCTACCATGATCCGCGGCGGTTTGGCTTTGTCGATTGGCAGCAGGGAGACGGCAGCGCTGACAGGCGCCTGATGCATCTGGGCCCCGAGCCTCTGGATGATGCCTTTAACGGGCGATGGCTGTATCGCATCTCACGCAATAAGCGGGTATCCGTAAAGCCCTTTTTGATGGATAACCGTGTGGTCGTCGGTGCTGGCAACATCTACGCTGCTGAAGCGTTATTCATGGCGGGGATTGATCCCCGGCGGGCGGCAGGGCGTATTTCTCTGGCCCGTTACGAGAAGTTGGCGGCTGCCGTGAAGGAAGTGCTGGCGGCTGCCATTATCCAGGGCGGTACCACGCTGCGTGATTTCGTCAGCGGCCAGGGCGAGCCTGGCTATTTTGCTCAGCGGCTGAATGTTTATGGTCGGCACGGTCAACCCTGCATGCGCTGTGGGGTGGAGCTGCGTCGTATTACGCTTGGCCAGCGAGCCAGCGTGTTCTGCCCTCGCTGCCAGCGCTAATCGGGGCGCCACACTTTTTTGTTTTTCTAAATTTTTAAGCCTAGGTTTGAGCCCACGTTTTAAGCCCTGCTGCCTGAATACTGGTGTTAGAAACCGAGCTTTTGAAGCCAAAGCTGTTTTGGAGATTGTTGTGACCCAACGCCTGCGCCTGAATAAAAACGCTGACCGCCGCCTCAAAGCGGGTCATCTGTGGATCTATTCCAACGAAGTCGATATCAAGGAAACCCCGCTGAAGAACTTTACCGCGGGTGAAGCTGCCCTGGTCGAGGCATCCAACGGTAGAACCCTCGGGGTCGCCTATGTGAACCCGCATTCGCTGATTGCGGCGCGGGTGATGTCACGTGATCCCGAGATGCGCCTGGATCGTTCGTTGTTCGTGCATCGCTTTAACCAGGCGCTTGCCTTGCGTCAGCGCCTGTTTGAACAACCGTTTTACCGTCTGATTCACGGGGAAGGTGACCTGTTGCCGGGGCTGGTGATCGACCGCTTCGGCGATGTGGTGGTGGTGCAATTGAACACTGCGGGTATGCAGACGCTGGCCGAAGAAATCGTCGATGCCCTGGAGAAAGTCCTCAAGCCCAGCGCGATTGTGTTCCGCAATGACACCGGCGGGCGTCGCCAGGAAGGCCTGGATGCCCAGGTGGAAGTGGTCAAGGGCACATTGCCCGATGAAGTCGTGCTGGAAGAGAACGGCGTGCGTTTTGTGGTGCCGGTCATCGATGGTCAGAAAACCGGCTGGTTCTTCGATCATCGGGTCAACCGTTCCTGGCTCAATACTCAGGTTGCCGGTAAGCGGGTGCTGGACGTATTCAGCTATGTCGGCGGTTGGGGGGTGCAGGCTGCCGCCAGCGGTGCCTCTGAGGTATTGTGTGTCGATTCATCTGGCCCTGCGCTTGAGCAAGTGGCCCGCAACGCCGAACTCAACGGCTTACAGGAACAGGTCGCCACTGGTGAAGGCGATGCGTTCGAGGCGCTGGCGGCGCTTAAAGCCGACGGCGAACAATTCGACGTGGTAATTCTGGATCCGCCCGCGTTTATCAAGAAACGCAAGGATATCCCCAATGGCGAACGTGCCTACAACCGTCTGAACCGCGAAGCAATGCGCTTGCTGGGGCGTGACGGCTTGCTGATGTCGGCGTCTTGCTCCATGCACCTGGCGCCGGAGCGTCTGGTAGATGTGGTACGCGGCGCGGCGCGCCATCAGGACCGCCACGCTCAGGTGATCTTCCAGGGTCACCAGGGGCCGGACCACCCGGTACATCCGGCGATCCCCGAGACGTCCTACCTGAAGGCGCTGGGCGTGCGCGTGTTCCGCGACTAGGTCGTCAAGCAACCGGTGAAGGAGCCAAGACAATGGAGTGGGCGCTACCCGAGCCTTTTGTGATGGAGATCGACGTGACGGATGAGGCCATCGACGCCTACCGGCACGTCAACAACAGTGAATACCTGCGCTGGGTTGAGCAAATCAGCTGGGCGCATTCAGAAGCGCTGGGGCTTACGCTCGAGCGCTACCGAGAGCTTGACCGCGCCATGGTCGTGCACCGCCACGAGTTGGACTACCTGGCGCCAAGCTATGAGGGTGACCGGCTTCAGTTGGCGACCTGGATCGTGGCCTGTGACGGACGCTTTAGCTTGACCCGTCGCTTCCAGTTGAAGCGCAAGCACGACGCTAAAACCTTGCTCAGGGCCCGTACCCGCTTTGCCTGCGTGGCGCTATCCAGCGGGCGGCCCATGCGTCTGCCCGACGAGTATCGGCGACTTTACGGTGATGCGGTGGTTGTTGAATAACGATGATTTTTTTGCCAAAAGCCGCTAGCCGCTAGATTTTTCTCCTGATAAACGCCTTAACCGGCGTTTTTTTTGTTTTATATGCCGGGGGATGGAGGCGAGTAAAAGCTGTGCTGTAATGGCATCAATATTGACGAATTTCTCGCTCAATCACGAGGAGCCAACTATGCGCATCGCTGTCCCTAAAGAGATCAAAAACCATGAATACCGGGTGGCCTTGACGCCCACTGGCGCGCGCGAATTGACCGGGCGGGGTCATCAGGTAACGGTTCAAGCGGGCGCGGGTGAAGGTGCCGGTTTTCATGACCGCGACTACGAAGCAGCGGGGGCAAGCGTCGAGGCGGATGTCGCGATGCTTTGGCAAAACGCCGAGCTGATTTTGAAAGTGAAGGAGCCTCAGGCAGAAGAAGTCGCACGGCTGACGCCACAGCATACCCTGTTTACCTACCTGCATCTGGCTGCCGAGAAGACCCTCACCCAGGGGTTGATGGAAAGCGGCGCGACCTGCATCGCTTATGAAACGGTTACCGACGCCAAGGGCGGCTTGCCGTTGCTCGCGCCGATGAGCACGGTGGCGGGACGCATGGCCGTGCAGGCGGGCGCCCATAGTCTTGAAAAAGCCCAGGGGGGTGCGGGCGTGCTGTTGCCGGGCGTGCCGGGAGTGGCGCCAGGGAAAGTGACCGTCATCGGTGGCGGTGTGGTCGGTGAAAACGCCGCGCGTATGGCCCTGGGGTTAGGCGCAGACGTCACCATTCTGGACAAATCCATTGATCGCCTGGAAGTGCTGGACGACCGCTATCAAGGCCGGATCAAAACCGTCTACTCAACGGCGGATGCGCTCGATGAAGCCGCCAAAACGGCTGATATGATCATCGGTGCGGTACTCATCCCGGGGGCAGCGGCACCTAAGCTGATTACCCGTGCCATGCTGGCGGATATGCAGCCCGGTAGCGTGCTGGTGGATGTGGCGATCGATCAGGGCGGTTGTTTCGAAACCAGCCGACCCACTACCCATGCCGAGCCGACCTATATCGTCGATGGCATTGTCCATTACTGCGTTGCCAACATGCCGGGGGCGGTGGCGCGGACCTCCACGCTGGGGCTGACCAATGCCACGCTGCCATTCGTGCTGGCGTTGGCCGATAAAGGATGGCAACAGGCGTTGCGCGATAACCCGCACTTCTTGCCGGGGCTTAACGTCCACAATGGACAGGTGACCTACGCGGCGGTGGCTGAGGCGTTTGATCTGGAAAGTGTTGACCCCGCAGACGCGGTGAATCGATAGGTCGCTGTTGGGGCATTATCATTCATCAGTAGTGGGGCGGTATGTCGTCCTCGGGTCGGCTGGCATCGGGGGCGTCATCCATATGGCGTGCCTGGTGCTGTTCGCGAAGCCGTTCGCGCATCAGCGCACTGAGTTGCTCCAGTGTCGCTAGTCGGCGTTCCTGTTGGGCGACGGCTTGATCCAGGGTATCGAGCCAGTGTTCTTGATAGGCCAGACGGCTTTCTAAAGATTCAAGCTGTTGAGTGAGCTCAGCGGGCGATAACGTAGATGTCATGGTAACATTGCAACCTTGTGTAGTAGCTCGATACATTGGGTCGTCAAAACCCGTTGAATTGAGTATTGTCCTTCTTCTGTTACCCATACAACAAGAGAGCTTTTTTTATCCATGAACCCAAAAGTTGTGTTTCGCAGTATCTTGATCAGTATTTTACTTGCCGCCCCCACGCCGCTATTGCTGGCGGGGATTGTTCATTTGACCGACGCACCCCTGGCTGAGCAGTGGCTGGCCGAGCTTGCCGTGACAGGCGCTGGCGGCATCTATATTGCCGTTGCCATCGGAAGTTTCATTGTGCTTTGCATTGCCACCTTGGCAACCGCTGCGCTCGCACCGCCTGTCGTGGTGTCGCCTGATGTGGCCGTTCGTTCCAAGCCAGCACCGCGTCAGTCTCAAGCCCCGGCGGCGGACGATGATGAGGATCTCATCGACCCTAACGACGGCCGCGAAGAGGGTGAGGTGAAATGGTTTAATACCAATAAAGGTTACGGCTTTATTACCCGCGATAACGGCGACGATGTGTTTGTCCATTTTCGGGCAATTCGTGGTCGTGGTCCGCGCATGCTCGCGGAAGGCCAGATTGTGCGCTACCACGTGATTAAAAATGAGCGTGGTTTGCAGGCTGACGATGTGAGTATTATCGAGTAGTCATCAGCCAGGGTGTTATTGGCTAGCATGATCTCTTGACCCCGCCTCGGCGGGGTCAAGTTCTTTAGGTTGATCGGTTAGCGACCTGAATCGGGCCATTGTATGGGCCCTTCACGGCCGTCGGGTAGCACCTGCCAAAAACGATCGGGGTCATCACCGGGATGCCAGCCGCCCAGCGAGCAGCGAATTTCGGTCTGCAAGGCTTCAGCCGCGTGCTGTGCGGCTTCCTGGTCGGTCTGCCAGGGGCTATGGCGGCTGTCCAGCCATAGGCTGGCAAAGCCGTCGGCGGCTTTTTCCACCAATAACACGGGGACGACGTGCCCCTGGTAGCTGCCCTGAGTGCGCCATTTGCCTTTACCTGCCGATGCAAGCGGCGGTGCCTCCAGAGCGTCGGCGAGCCATTCGTTTAGCGCCGGATGGACGACATCGGCAAGGTAAATCTCAATATCCGGGTAAGATTCCATTATGCGCGTACCTTGTCGGCGATGAACAGCGCTTGCAGGGTGGCTTCGTAGATCCGGCTTAAGTCGTCCAGGTCGTTTGCACGCACGCGTTCATCGATCTTGTGGATCGTGTCGTTGAGCGGCCCCAGTTCGACCACCTGGGCGCCCAGGGTGGCGATAAAACGTCCATCCGAGGTGCCCCCGCTGGTGGATAGCGCGGGACGCTCGCCAGTGATGGCTTCAACGCCGCGCATGGTGGCATCGACCAGCTCGCCTTCGGCGGTCAAGAACGGCTCGCCGTTGAGCATCCAGTCAATGTGGTACTCAAGGCCGTGCTGATCCAGGATCGCTTCGCTGCGTGCCTTGAGGGTTTCATGGGTGACTTCCGTTGAGTAGCGGAAGTTGAAGACGACTTCGACCTCACCGGGAATCACGTTGGTGGCGCCCGTCCCCGCACGAAAGTTGGAAACCTGAAAGCTGGTAGCCGGGAAAAAATCATTGCCCGCATCCCAGTGTTCGTTGACGAGTGCATCCAGCGCAGGCATTGCCTGGTGGATCGGGTTGCACGCCAGGTGCGGGTAAGCCACGTGGCCCTGCACCCCTTTTATATGCAGCACGCCTCCCAGAGAGCCGCGTCGGCCGTTTTTGATCGCATCCCCCAGGCGTGACGTGGAGGAAGGCTCACCGACGATGCAGTAGTCGAGGCGTTCATTGCGCTCGCGCAAATGCTCGACCACCGCGCGAGTACCGTCGACGGCGGGGCCCTCTTCATCGGAGGTGATCAGAAAAGCAATACGGCCATCGTGATCGGGGTGCGCGGTCACAAACCGCTCGACAGCCGTGAGCATTGCCGCGAGGCTGCCTTTCATGTCGGAAGCACCACGCCCGCACAGCATGCCCTCGTCGTTGATGCAGGGAGTGAAGGGGGGATACTCCCAATTGGTATGAGGCCCACTGGGCACCACATCGGTGTGGCCAGCAAAAGCCAGCACCGGGCCATGATGGCCGCGCACGGCCCAGAAATTCTTTACATCGCCAAACGGCAGTTGCTCGATATGAAAGCCGAGCGCCACGAGGCGCTCGATCATCAGGTCCTGGCAGCCCTCGTCATCTGGCGTCACCGATGCCCGGCTGAGCAGGTCAAACGCCAGCTGCAGCGTCGGTGATAAACCTTCTGGCTCAGTTATGGGCATGCAGCGCCTCGTTGAGTGCGATGGCGCTTTTATTGGTCAGGCACTCAATACGGCCGCTTTGTGAGTGACGGCGCAGCAACAGATCGTCCTGGCCTGCCAGCTCGCGTGCGGCGACGGTGTTGACCTCCTGGCCCTGATCATCCAGCAGCGTCACTTTCGCCCCTGCGGTAATGTACAGGCCCGCTTCGACAGTGCAGCGGTCGCCAAGCGGAATGCCGATGCCCGCGTTGGCGCCGATCAGGCAGCCCTCGCCAACTTTGATTACCATATTGCCGCCGCCGGAAAGCGTGCCCATGGTGGAGCAACCGCCGCCCAGGTCGGAGCCCTTGCCCACCATGACCCCTGCCGCAATACGTCCCTCGACCATGCCGGGACCTTCGGTGCCCGCGTTGAAGTTGACGAAGCCTTCGTGCATGACCGTTGTGCCTTCGCCCAGATAGGCGCCCAGACGGACCCGAGCGGTGTCGCCAATGCGGATGCCTTGGGGAACGACGTAGTCGGTCATCTTGGGGAATTTGTCGACGCAGTCCACCGACAGTGCACGGCCTGCCAGGCGTGCCTTGAGGCGGCGGGCGGCAAGCTCTTCAATGTCGATCGGGCCTTCGTTGGTCCAGGCAATGTTGCGCAGCAGACCGAACATGCCGGTCAGATCCAGTCCGTGGGGTTTTACCAGGCGATGGGAGAGCAGGTGCAGCTTGAGGTAGACCTCAGGTGCGGTTTGCGGCGGCTGGTCGGTTTCCAGGAACATGGCGACCAGGGGGCGCTGGCTGGACGCGAAAGATTCAGCAAGCTCCGCCTGTTCGGGATGGCCCGCTTCCTGAAGGGCCTTGGCCAGGCGCGTGCAGTCTTCCGGCAGGAAGCTGATGGCCGCATTACCCTGGGGCGCGTCGACAACGTCCTTGGCAGCACTCACCAGGCTTTCCGGTGGGTTGATCAGCGGTGCCGGGTAGTAGATTTCCAGCCAGTCGCCCTGGGTATTTTGGGTGCCGATTCCAAGCGCAAAGCTCAGCATAACTGCGTTCCTTTAGGTCAGTGTTTCGTCTTAAAGTTTGTCGTAGTCGCCATCTTTGTAGCCGACCAGGATGGTTTCGTCGTCGACTTCCAGTAGAGGGCGCTTTAACAATGTGGGGTGTTTCAAGAGCAGCTCGCGGCCCGAGTTGGCATCAAAATCTTTTTCTTCATCCGATAGCTCGCGCCAGGTTTTGCTTTGCTTGTTGATCGCCTTGACCAACGGGACGCGGTGCAGGATATGCTCCAGCAGTGGTGCTGACAGACCGTCCTTGCGCAGGTCGTAGGTTTTAAAGGGAATGCCCTTTTCGTCCAGTGCCTTGGCCGCTTTGCGGCAGGTGTCGCAGTTGCTGATGATATAAAGCGTTAGCATGTATGACCTCCTACAATGTCGTCATGCCGTCAACGTTTGCGTTAGCCGCGCTCGATAAGTTGGCGTAGCCGCTCGGCGGCTTCAAGCGTGGGGGCAAGCTCTGCCACCAATGCCAAGCGTAGTCGACCACTTCCTGGATTACGGCCTTCGCGCCCGGGACGGCCCATCAAACTACCGGGCAGCACGCTGACATGCTGCTCGACAAATAGCCGCTGGGTAAAAGCGATATCGTCGCCACCAGGCACGGCGGGCCACAGGTAAAAACTCGCCTCGGGCGTGGGGAAATCCATTACCGGGGCGAGTAGCTCTGTCACGGCGCCAAACTTTTCACGATAAGCCTCGCGATTGGCGAATACGTGGTTTTCATCCTGCCAGGCGGCAATGGAAGCGTGCTGCATGGGCAGTGACATGGCGCAGCCGTGGTAGGTGCGATAGCGCTTGAAGGGCATTATCAGGTCAGCATCGCCTGCGATAAACCCTGAACGTAGCCCTGGCAAATTGGAGCGCTTGGAGAGCGAGTGAAACACCACGCAGCGCCGATAATCATCGCGGCCCAGCTCGGCGCAGGCTTGCAGGAGCCCAGGCGGCGGTGCAGCTTCGTCGAGGTAGAGCTCCGAGTAACACTCATCGGAGGCAATGATGAAATCGTGTTCATCAGCGAGCGCAATCAGTTGCTTGAAGTCGGCGAGGGGCGTGACCGCGCCGGTGGGGTTACCCGGCGAGCAGATAAAGACGATTTGCACATCACGCCAGGTGTCGGCGCTTACGGCGGAGAAATCCGGACGAAAGCCGTTGTCGGCGGTGCAGTCGAGATACAGTGGTTCCCCGCCGGCAAGCAGAGCGGCGCCTTCATAGATCTGGTAGAAGGGATTGGGCACCGCCACTTTGGACGGGCAGCTCCGGTCAAGGGCGGCTTGAACGAAGGCAAAAATGGCTTCGCGCGTGCCGTTGACCGGCAGGACCTGACGCTCGATATCGAGGTCTGCTAGCGCGAAACGCTGGCAGGCCCAGGCGGCAATAGTCTCGCGCAGGGCGGGCAGCCCGTTGGTGGCTGGGTAACGGGCCATCTCAGCCTGATGCGCCACCAGTGCGGCCAGTGCCCCAGGGTAGGGCGCATGCTGGGGTTCGCCGATAGTCAGCGGGATGTGCGCAAGCGATTCGGGCGGGGTCAGGTCCGCCTTGAGCGCCGCGAGCTTTTCGAACGGATACGGATGCAGGGCGTCGAGATCAGGGTTCATGAGTATCCAGAACGCCGTGCTGGCGTCGTTGTAGGCGTCGTGTCGCGAAAAGTAGCCGACGATTATAGGCAAGCCCCGCTGTCGGCTCAAATCCACCGGGGCGATAAGACAATTAAACCCCCAGCACCTCAATCAGGCGTTCACGCAGCTGTTGTTGGCGGTCCGGATCGGTCAGCGGCTCGCCAGCCTTGGTGGTGATAAAGAACACGTCTTCAACGCGTTCACCCAGGGTGGCGATTTTCGCCGCGGAGAGCGCAATGTCCTGCTCCATGAAGATGCGCCCGACGCGGGCCAGAAGCCCCGGCCGGTCAGGGGCGCTGAGCTCCAGCAGTGTGCGGTCGTTGGCGGGATCCTGTTCGATCAGCACCTCGGTGGCGACCCGGAAGTGCTTGAGCTGGCGCGGCGTGTGCCGCGTGACGATGTCGGGATAGTCGTCGGGATCGTCGAGTTCTTCCACCAGGTGCTGGCGCATTTCTTCGATACGCGCTGAGTCGCGGATTGGCTGGCCCTGATTGTCCAGCACGATGAAGGTATTGAGTGTCCAGTCGTTGTTGGACGTCGCGATACGTGCGTCGTGGATCGACAGTCCCAGCTGTTCCATGGCGGCGGCAGTGGCGGCGAACAGGTCGTCCACCGAGCGGGTGTGGATGAACACCTTGGTGCCCCCTTCGGCCATGTCAGCCGTGGGCGCGCTGATTAATACCAGCGGCAACGGCGATGGTTGATGGGCAAGAATTCCCTGGGTCTGCCAGACGATTTCGCTGGGCGCGTACTGCAGGAAATAGTCTTCGCCCAGCGATTCCCATAACCGGTCGATATCGGTTTCATCAACGCCAATCGTTTGCAGTAGTGAACGGGCTTCGGTGCGCGTTTCGCGTACCCAGTCGTCGCGGTCGGGCGGGTTGTTCAGCCCGCGCCGCAGGGCGCGCTTGGTTTCGGCATGCAACTGGCGCAACAGCGACGCCCGCCAGCCGTTCCATAGCGTCGGATTGGTCGCATTGATGTCCGAAACGGTCAGCACATAAAGATAGTCCAGCCGCGTCTCGTTGCGCACTTCCATGGCAAAATCGCGAATCACATCCGGGTCGCTGATGTCGCGCTTTTGCGCGGTCATGGACATCAGTAGATGGTGCTCGACCAACCAGCTGACCAGGTTGGTGTCGTGTTGTGGCACATGATGGCGCTGGCAGAACTGTTCGACGTCCCGGGCGCCGATTTCCGAGTGATCACCACCGCGTCCCTTGCCGATATCGTGAAACAGGCCAGCGATCCAGAGCAGGTCCAGCTTGGGTAACTGCTGCATCAGGGTGGCGGCGACCGGGAAATCGTCCTTGGCCTCCGGCTTGCGGAAGCCGTGCAGGAACTTGAGTAGCCGCAGCGTGTGAGCATCCACGGTATAAATATGAAACAGGTCATGCTGCATCAGACCCACCGCGCGGCCAAATTCGGGCAGGTACTTGCCCAGAATGCCGTAGCGGTTCATGCGCCGCAGTTGGCGTGGAACATTGCCAGGCGCGCGCATGATGGCCATGAAAAGCCGTTGGTGGCGAGGGTCTTCGCGGTAGTGATCGTCGATCTGGTGGCGATGGTCGCGGATCAGGCGGATGGTGTCGGCGCGGACGCCTTCTATTTCAGGGTGCTTGGCCATCAGCAAAAACAGCTCCAGCATGGCCGAAGGCTGTTCCCGGAACAGGTTGCGCGAACGCACCTGAATATAACCGCCCTTGGTTTCAAAACGTTCGTTGAGCTTGACCGTCTCCAGTGCTTCCTTGCCGCGCAGGATGACTTCATCGAAGTGCTGCAGCAGCATGTCGTTAAGCCCGGCCAGGGCGGTTACGTGCCGATAATAGCGTTTCATGAACTGCTCGACCGCCAGGCCTTCGGGGGTGTCGCGAAAGCCGAACATCTCGGCAATGGTGCGCTGATGGTCAAACAGCAGGCGGTCTTCGGCACGGTCGGTGAGCATGTGCAGGGCGTAGCGGACCTGCCACAGAAACGCCTGCCCCTGGCTCAAGATGCGCAGTTCGGCATCGTTCATGAAGCCGTTGGCGACGATATCAGCGTACTGCTCGGTTCCGAAATGGCGCTTGGCGACCCAGCCGATCATCTGGATATCGCGCAGCCCACCGGGCGAGCTTTTGAGGTTCGGTTCGAGATGGTACTCGGAGTTGTTGTAACGGTAGTGACGGGCAATCTGCTCCTGCCACTTGGCTTCGAAAAAGCGGTCGGCCGGCCATACATGCTCGGCGCTGAGCCGTTCGCGCATCTTGTGGCGTAGCGACTCAGGGCCGGCAACCAGGCGGGACTCAAGCAGGTTGGTGATCACCGTGACATCGGCGGCCGCTTCGCGCTCGCAGTCGTTGAGCGAGCGCACGCTATGGCCGATTTCCAGACCGATGTCCCACAAGAAAGTGATGAAGGCGGTCAGCGGCTCCCGGTAGGGACTGTCGTCGTCGTGTTCCAGCAACAACAGCAGGTCGATGTCCGAATGCGGGTGCAGTTCACCGCGCCCGTAGCCGCCCACGGCCACAAGGGCAACGCCGTCGTCGGGCCAGGCATGCTGTTCCCAGGCGATAGCCAGCAGTTGATCCAGATACCACGCGCGGCCCCGGACCAGATCGCGGATATCGGCGCCGGCGCGAAAGCGTTCGTCCAGGCGCGTCTGGATTTCACCAAGCGCTGCCTTGAACGGCGCGATGGGGGAGCGTGACCCCGCAAGCTCGGTGCGGAACAACTCAAGATCGAACAGCGTGGTGTCGGGTTCGAACCGGTAGTGGTGTAAAAGCATCAATGATTCAAGAAGCTGAAGTCTTCGTCGCCGCGTGCGGTCAGCACGTCAACGCCGGTGTCGGTGACCAGCAGGGTGTGCTCCCATTGCGCCGACAGGCTGCGGTCCTTGGTGATCGCCGTCCAGCCATCGCGCAGCACCTTGGTCTTGTAGCCGCCAACGTTGATCATGGGCTCGATGGTGAAGCACATGCCGGCTTCAAGGCGGATGTCCGCTCCCGGGGCGTAGCCGTCGTAGTGCAGGAACTGGGGGTCTTCGTGAAATTCAGCGCCGATGCCGTGACCGCAAAAGTCGCGAACAACCGAGTAGCCATTGGCTTCAGCGTGTTTCTGAATCACGCGGGCGAGTTCAGAAAGGCGCACACCGGGTTTGACCTGCTCAATACTTTTATACAGGCATTCCTGGGTAATGCGGCACAGGCGCTCGCCCTGGATGGTCTCGCCGACCACGAACATCACGCTGGAATCGCCGTGGTAGCCAGCGGCTGTGCGCACGGTGATATCCAGGTTCATGATGTCGCCGTTCTTGAGCTTTTTGGCGTCGTCGGGAATCCCGTGGCAGACCACATGGTTGATCGAGGTGCAGGTCGCCTTGGGGAAGCCGTGGTAATTGAGTGGCGCAGGCGTCGACCCCAGCTCGTTGACGATGTACTCGTGGCACAGGCGGTCGATTTCACCGGTGCTGATGCCCGCCTGGACGTGAGGGGTGATCATCTCGATGACGCTGGCGGCCTGGCGGCCCGCGTCGCGCATCTTGTCGATTTCAGAAGGCGTTTTAATGGGAACGTTCATGGATTCTCGATGTTGACTCAGAATGGCAAGTTGAGCGGCAATAAAAAGCCCGCTGAACGGATGACGGCTTCATCTTAACGATGATCTATGGTATAAAGCCGCGCGCTTTCCTGCAATCGTCATCCGCTGCAAACTTTCTGCTGTCGGGGACGATGGAGCATCAAAGCGTTATCACGGCATCGCAGGTTTCGTCGCTTACGGGCGGTTGAACGATGCGGTATTGAACAGCAAGCCTTGAAAACACACATGCACCGGCACATGGTCCCGGGTGCCGCTGGCAGCGTCTGACGATGCCAATGGTCGGATCCATGGGGTGCGTGGAGGCCTAACCCGAGTTTCAGGAGTTTTACCATGTCTCACGTCAATATGCGTGACCTGCTTAAAGCAGGCGCTCACTTCGGTCACCAGACCAAGTACTGGAATCCGAAGATGAGCAAATTTATCTTCGGCGCGCGCAACAAGATTCACATCATCAACCTCGAGCATACACTGCCGGCGCTGAACGAAGCGATCGACGTGGTCGAGAAGATGGCGGCATCCAACAACAAGATTTTGTTTGTTGGCACCAAGCGCAGCGCTAGCAAGATCATTAAGGAAGAAGCCAACCGCGTAAGCCAGCCGTTCGTCAACCATCGCTGGTTGGGCGGCATGCTGACCAACTTCAAGACCATTCGCGTGTCCATCAAGCGTCTGCGCGAACTTGAAGCGATGCACGAAGACGGCACCTTCGAGAAGTTGACCAAGAAAGAAGTTCTGATGGCAACCCGCGAGCAGGACAAGCTCGAGCGCTCCGTAGGCGGTATCAAGAACATGGGCGGCCTTCCGGACGCACTGTTCGTGATTGACGTTGACCACGAGCGTATCGCGATCAATGAAGCCAATAAGCTGGGCATCCCGGTCATCGGCGTGGTGGATACCAACTCCAACCCCGATGGTGTGGACTACGTGATTCCGGGCAACGATGATTCCATCCGCGCTATCCAGATTTACGTAAAAGCGATTGCCGATGCCTGCGCGCGTTCCAAGGAAGGTCGCCCCGACGAGTTCGTCGAAGTGACTGACACCGAAGAAGCCGCTGACGCCGACAGCAGCGCCGCCGCCGAGTAAACCGGTGGTCGATGCGGCGTCGTCACGGGTGCCGCATCATGTTAAGAGGGGGCCTGAGCCCCCTTTTTCCCGCTTTGGGTTAAGGCTTGGAGTGGGCAGTCTTGGGCCGACATCAATGTTGGCAGCGCCATGCAGAGTGAGATCATTCGGTCATGAACCGTTGCGACACTCGGCAAGGCGTTTAACTAACTCTCAGCTAGAACCATTTCAGAGGTGAAATCTCATGGCCGCTATCAGCGCCTCTCAGGTTAAAGATCTTCGCGAACGCACCGGCTTGGGCATGATGGAGTGTAAAAAAGCACTCACCGAAGCGGGTGGCGACATCGACGTTGCCATCGAGAACCTGCGTAAAAGCTCCGGCTTGAAAGCCGCGAAAAAAGCCGGCCGCACCGCTGCGGAAGGCGCCGTTGTAACCCGCGTTGCCGACGATGGCAGCTACGGCGTTATGGTGGAAATCAACTCCGAAACCGATTTTGTGGCTCGCGATGACAACTTCATCGACTTCACCAACAAAATTGCTGACGCCTTCTTTGCCGCGAAAAGCGAAGACGTTGCCGCCGTGATGGACGGTGAGCTGGAAACCGCTCGTGAGCAGTTGGTGCAGAAAATCGGCGAAAACATTGGCGTGCGCCGTGCCGTTGTTGTCGACGCTGTTGACGGTGGCGTGGTCGGTGAATACGTTCACGGTGGCCGTATTGGTGTGCTGACCGTCCTTAAAGGCGGCAATGCCCAGGTGGCGAAAGACGTGGCGATGCACGTTGCCGCCATCAACCCGTCGGTTGCGCATCCGGAGAACATGCCTCAGGAAGAGCTGGACGCCGAAAAAGCGATTATCCTTGCTCAGCCTGATATGGCCGGTAAACCGGAACAGATCGCTGAAAAAATGGTGCAAGGTCGCTTGAAGAAGTACCTGGCAGAAAACAGCCTGACCGAGCAGCCGTTTGTGAAAGACCAGAACCAGACGGTGGCTGAGTATGTCAAAGCGGCAGGCGGTGAAGTGATTGGCTTTACCCGCTTTGGCGTAGGCGAAGGCATCGAGAAAGAAGAAGTCGACTTCGCGAAAGAAGTTATGGAACAGGCTGGCCGTCGCTAAGGTCTGATGTTCCAGCTGTAGGTTGGCGTGCGCGCGAGCGCACGCCTTCGCGTATCCGGCCCCTGCATAATACAAGGGGTGATGCCGCTTGTCGGCGCCAAGGTCTGCCCTAGGAGAATTGCCATGTCGCGTGATGTTCAAGAACCGCTTACCTCCCTGTCTAGCAAATCGAAAACCGACGGTTCCAAGTCGAAATACAAACGTATTTTGCTCAAGCTGTCGGGTGAAGCGCTGATGGGAGAGCATGATTTTGGCATTGACCCGAAGGTGCTGGATCGAATGGCACTGGAAATTGGCCAGCTAGTGGGTATTGGCGTTCAAGTGGGTATCGTCATCGGTGGTGGCAATTTGTTTCGCGGTGCGGCGCTGAATGAAGCCGGTATGGATCGCGTCACCGGTGATCATATGGGCATGCTGGCAACGGTGATGAATGCCCTGGCGATGCGTGATGCGCTGGAACGTTCCAATATTCGCTCGCGAGTGATGTCGGCGATCCCCATGAGCGGGGTGGTCGAGCACTATGATCGGCGTACGGCGATTCGCTATTTGACGTCCGGTGACGTGGTGTTGTTTTCAGCCGGGACCGGCAACCCTTTCTTTACCACTGACTCGGCTGCTTGCCTGCGGGGTATTGAGGTCGATGTCGATGTGGTGATCAAAGCGACCAAGGTCGACGGTGTCTACGATAAAGACCCGGTGAAGCACCCCGACGCCGTCAAATATGAACAACTCACCTACGATGATGCGCTTGATCAAAAGCTCGGCGTCATGGATTTGACCGCTATCTGCCTGGTACGTGACCATGACATGCCAGTGCGGGTGTTTGATATGAACAAGCCTGGTGCCCTGCTAAATTTAGTAGTTGGGGGCAGGGAAGGTACGCTGATAGACAGAGGTTATCCACGTGATTAATGACATTCAGAAAGATGCCGCGGCGCGCATGAAAAAAAGTGTCGAGGCACTGCACAGCAACTTTAACAAGATTCGTACCGGGCGTGCCCATCCGAGCATTCTGGATGCGGTGACCGTGGAATACTACGGTAGTCAGGTGCCGCTGAACCAAGTGGCCTCGGTCAACGTTGAAGACGCGCGTACACTGACGATCTCCCCCTGGGAGCAGAGCATGGTGCAGAAAATCGAAAAGGCCATCATGACCGCCGATCTGGGTCTCAACCCGGCCAGTGCGGGCAACGTGATTCGCGTGCCGATGCCGATGCTCACCGAAGAGACGCGCAAGGGCTATATCAAGCAGGCTCGCAGCGAGGCGGAGCACGCCCGTGTTGCGGTGCGCAACGTACGCCGCGATGCCAACGGTGATTTCAAGTCATTGCTAAAAGATAAAGAAATTACCGAAGACGATCAACGTGAAGGCGAAGATGCGATTCAAAAGCTGACCGACAAGTATATCGCTGAGATCGACCAGGCACTTGCTGCGAAAGAGCACGACCTGATGCAGGTGTAAGAAGCGGATGTTCACGCCGCGGGCAGCAGGGCTGCCCGCTCAGCCATCTTTGAGTGGCTTTTCTATGATTGATCTTTGGTGCAAGCATTCATGACGTCACCGCAGCTCCCCGGACAACGACCGGACGATGCCAACGCGATGGAGGTGGAGCAGGATTCGTTGCCGTCCCATGTGGCGATTATTATGGACGGTAATAATCGCTGGGCGCGTGCGCGAGGTCTGTCAGGCGCGCGCGGGCATCGCGCAGGCGTAGAGGCCGTCAGGGCGGTTATTCAGCGTGCCGCCGAGCGTGGGGTGCAAACGCTTAGCCTGTTCGCTTTCTCGAGCGAGAACTGGAAGCGGCCAGCAACGGAAGTCAATGCGCTGATGGAGCTTTTTCTGATGGCCCTCAAGCGAGAGGTCAAGAAGCTGCATGAGCGTAATATCCGCCTGTCGATTATCGGCGAGCAGCGTGGTTTTTCCCATGCGATTCAGAAGCATATTCAGCGTGCCGAATCGTTGACCGCCAACAATACCGGTATGCATCTGGTGATTGCCGCGAATTATGGCGGCCAATGGGATATTGCTCAGGCGGCCCGCCGACTGGCTGAACAGGCGGTTGCAGGGGAGATTTCCCCATCCGCTATCGACGAAGTCCAGGTGGATCAGGCGATGGGTGAGGGTGCTTATGTTCCACCTATCGACTTGTGTATTCGAACCAGCGGTGAACAACGGCTTTCGAATTTCATGCTCTGGCAACTGGCTTACGCCGAGCTGCACTTTTCGCCGTTACTCTGGCCCGATTTCCATGCCCAGGCCTTTGATGATGCCCTGGCTGATTTCTGTCGCCGGCAGCGTCGCTTCGGCATGACCGACGAGCAGTTAGAGGCCCAGGGTGCTTAAGCAACGAGTGATAACCGCGGTCTGGCTAGCACCTGTGGTGCTGGTCGGCCTGTTCGGTCTGCAGGGTGAGAGCTATGCCCTTTTCACGGCCTTCGTCATGCTGCTGGGTGCATGGGAGTGGACCAATCTCGCCGGCGTGATTCAACCGTTGAGGCGTGCCGCACTGGTCGCCGGTTGTGCCGTCCTGATGCTGGTGATGTGGACCAGTGGCGCTACCCATGCCCAATGGCCGCTATGGCTTGCCGCGGCAGGCTGGCTTCTCAATCTGGTATGGGTCACCCGCTACCCAGGCCTGGCGGCACAGTGGCATTCTACTCCAGGCCGTCTATTGATGGGGCTTTGGGTGCTGTTGCCGTGTTGGGTAGGGTTCAATATTCTGCGCGAGACCGGGGCCGTGTGGCTGCTGTTCGTACTGCTGCTTGTCTGGTCGGCGGATATTGGCGCTTACTTCGCGGGGCGCCGATGGGGAAAGCGCAAGCTGGCACCCCGGGTCAGCCCCGGTAAATCGTGGGAAGGCGTGATGGGGGGTATGGCGGCCACGGCCCTTTTGGCGATTGGATTCGCGTTCACGCTGTCGCTGGGATTGGCCGAAGGTGTGGCCCTGGTGGCGGTTACGCTGCTGGTCACGTTAATCTCTGTGTTGGGCGATTTACTGGAGAGCATGCTCAAGCGCTACCGCGACGTGAAAGATTCAAGCCAGCTGCTGCCGGGACATGGCGGCGTGCTGGACCGCATTGACAGCCTGACGGCGGCGATTCCGCTGTTTGCGCTGCTCTATCTACAGGTGCTGGGCCTATGACCTCGATAACCACACGGCGTGTAACGGTGCTGGGCTCCACCGGCTCCATCGGAACCAGTACGCTTGATGTCATCGCCCGTCACCCTGGTCGCTATCAGGTGCATGCGTTAACCGCACATACCTCAAAAGAAACGCTGCTCAGCCAGTGCCTTCGCTTTCGCCCTGCCGTTGCGGTACTTGCCAATGAGGCGGATGCTCGTTGGCTGCGCGCTGAGTTGCGCCGGGCAAGCCAATCCACCGAGGTCATGGTGGGGCCGGAAGCGCTATGCGATGTGGCTCGTGATGCCAGTGTCGATATTGTCATGGCAGCGATTGTTGGTGCGGCAGGCTTGTTGCCCTCGCTTGCGGCGGCAGAAGCGGGTAAGCGGGTGCTACTGGCCAATAAGGAAGCGTTGGTGATGAGTGGAGCGCTCTTCATGAAGGCGGTCGCTCGCTCCGGGGCCACGCTATTACCCATTGATTCCGAACATAATGCGATCTATCAGTGTCTACCTCCAGAGCATCGTGGAGGCCTTTCGCGCCACGGTGTATCGCAATTGCTGCTGACGGCCTCAGGTGGACCTTTCCGGACCTGGAGTGAGGCGGCAATTGCTCAGGTCACGCCCGAACAGGCCTGTGCGCATCCCAACTGGTCGATGGGGCGTAAGATATCGGTGGACAGCGCCACCTTGATGAATAAAGGGCTGGAGCTGATTGAGGCCTGCTGGCTGTTTGATGCCCGCCCTGACCAAATTCAGGTTGTCGTGCACCCGCAAAGTGTCATTCATTCGATGGCGGCTTATCAGGACGGCTCCGTGCTTGCGCAGTTGGGCAATCCCGATATGCGTACCCCCATCGCGTATGGACTGGCGTGGCCAGACAGAATCGAGGCGGGCGTTGAAGCGCTGGACCTTTTTCAGGTGGCGCGGCTCGATTTTGAAACAGCGGATGAAGCGCGCTTTCCGTGCCTGCCACTGGCCCGCGAAGCGATGCGCAGTGGTGGTTTGGCGCCTGTCGTGCTTAATGCCGCCAATGAAGTGGCGGTCGAAGCTTTCTTGAATCACCGATTGGGTTTTCTGGGCATCGGTCAGCTGGTCGAAGAGGCGTTGTCCTCGCCTATCGATGGGTCTGCCGATTGCCTTGAGAGTATTTTATGGGCCGATCAACGCGCACGTCAGCGTGCAGCTGGATGGCTGGCACGTTGGTCCGCCTAGTCTTAGCCCGGCTGAGGCGCATATCGAGGAGTACCCTGTGGGCCTGATACAAAACATTTTAGCGGTGATCGTGGTATTGGGGCTGCTGGTGACCTTCCACGAATTTGGTCACTTTTGGGTGGCGCGTCGCTGCGGGGTCAAAGTACTGCGCTTTTCGGTTGGGTTTGGCAAGCCTCTGTGGTCGCGGGTTGACCGCCACGGTACCGAGTTTGCGATTGCCGCCATCCCGCTTGGCGGGTACGTCAAAATGCTCGACGAACGCGAGGCACCGGTACCTGACGAACAGCTCGATCAGGCATTTAACCGTAAAAGTGTCTGGCAGCGTATTGCAGTAGTGGCGGCGGGGCCTGTTGCCAACTTCCTGCTGGCGATTGTCGCCTATTGGGCGTTGTTTGTGGCGGGCACAACCGCCGTTGTGCCGATGGTCGGGGAAACCGTGCCGAACTCCCCTGCCGCCGAAGCGGGGCTGGCCCACGGGGACGAGATTACCGCGATTCAGGGTGAAGCCGTCAGCAACTGGGAGGCGGTCAACCTGAAACTGGTGTCGATGATCGGCTTCACTGGAGAGCTAACCATTGAAGCTCGGCCTCAGGGTGAGAGCAACGCGGTGGCTTACCAACTTTCGCTACGCGATTACATGACCCGTCAGGATCCGCCGCAACCACTGGAAACACTGGGTTTGACCCCCTGGCAGCCCGATGTCCCGGCCACGCTTGGCCAGGTAATTGAGGGCGAGGCGGCCGCCGAGGCAGGTTTACAGGTGGGTGACCGCATTATCGCGGTGGATGAACAGCCCATTGCGGACTGGATGGATTTCGTCAACGTCATCCGTGGTAGCCCCGATGAGGAATTGACGGTTGCCGTTGAACGAGACGGCCAACGGCTAACCACCACTTTGACCCCCAGTCGCAACAGTCTGGAGACCGGCGTTGAAATTGGGTACATTGGTGCGGGTGCCGAGCCTGTCGAATGGCCTGAAGAGTATCAGCGCGAGATACGCTATGGCCCATTGGAAGCTGTAGGGCAGTCACTGTCGCGCACAGCAGACATGACATTGTTGACCGTTGATGCCATTCGCAAGATGCTGGTAGGGCTGATATCGCCGTCCAATCTGTCTGGTCCTGTGACAATTGCCCAGATTTCAGGGGATTCCGCACGGGCGGGGCTGGAAGCATTTGTCAGCTTTCTGGCGTATCTTTCCATCAGCCTCGGGGTATTGAACTTGCTGCCTATCCCTGTGCTGGATGGGGGGCATCTGCTTTATTATTTTCTGGAGATCGTGCGCGGGCGGCCGGTCTCCGAGCAAACCCAAGCCATCGGCTTACGTATCGGGCTTGCCATGGTGGGCACCCTGATGCTGATGGCTCTGTACTTTGATCTGATGCGCCTTTGGTAACGACGCGTGTAGTGCCTAGGATGCCTTGTCATCTGCCTGCACAAATGTATATGGTGCCTGTTTGAATGCATAGGCAGACCAACGCGAGCGAAATGACTGCATGAAAATCAAGACCTTTGGAATGGCGGTACTCTTGCTGGCGGGCGCCAGCGGTGCCCAGGCACAATCCTTTGATGTTTCGGACATTCGTGTGGAAGGACTGCAGCGGGTTTCCGCCGCCTCGGTCTTTAATGCGTTTCCTGTCAGCGCCAATGACCAGGTGAGCGAAAGCGAACTGGCAGCGGCGGCGCGGCAACTTTTCGAAACCGGGTTGTTTGAAGACGTATCGCTCGCCCGGGAAGGCGATGTGCTCGTGATACAGGTTGTCGAGCGCCCCACCATTACCCAGTTGAACATCAGCGGTAACGAGCAAATCTCGGAAGATGACCTGCGGCGTGGGCTGACGGAAGCAGGCCTGGCGGAAGGCGAGGTGCTTCAACTCTCGACGCTCGAGGAAATGGAGCGTGAGCTGGAAGGTGTTTACCAATCCCAGGGCCGTTATAGTGCAGGTATCGACACTGAGGTCGAGGAAATCGATGAAGGGCGCGTGCGTGTCAATATCAACATCAACGAAGGCGAAGTCGCCAAGATCCGCCAGATAAACATCGTCGGCAACGAGGCTTTCGACGATGAAACGCTGCTGGATCTTTTCGAGCTCGAAGATCGCCCTGGCTTCTGGTTTGGCTGGTTTTCCAGCGATGAGTACTCCCGTGAAGCGTTGTCAGGCGATATCGAACGTCTGCGGTCTTATTACCTGGATCGCGGCTATGTCAACTTCGACGTGACCTCTACACAAGTATCGATCGGGGCCGACAAGTCAGAGATATTCATAACGCTCAATGTCAACGAAGGCCAACAGTACCGCGTCGGCGATGTGCGTTTCAGAGGTGACCTGGAAATCAGTGAGCAGGAGGCCCGGGACCTACTCACCATTGAGCGTGGTGAGATATTCTCGCGTCAGGACCTCAATGCCTCGACCGAGGCGCTACGTCAACGCCTTGGCGCAGAAGGTTTTGCCTTTGCTGATGTTCAGGGCGTGCCTGAGGTGGCCGGTGACGGTGAGACGGTCGATCTGGTGATTAACGTCGATCCGGGGCAGCGTGCCTATGTACGACGTATCGAGTTTGTCGGTAATACGACCACCGATGATGAAGTGCTGCGCCGGGAAATGATCCAGATGGAAGGCGCTCCTGCTTCCACGGAGTCGATTACCCAGTCACGTCAACGCCTCGAGCGATTAGGCTTTTTCAGTCAGGTTGAAGTCGATACCGAGCGGGTCCCGGGCGAGCCCGACAAGCTGGACGTCACCTACAACGTTGAAGAGCAACCGTCGGGCTCTGTGTCAGCCAGCGTCGGCTTTTCGCAAAGCGCTGGGGTGATATACGGGGCGTCGCTGTCGCAGAATAATTTCCTGGGTACCGGTAACCGAGTCAACATTGGCGCTCAGCGGAGTGACACCTTCACCAGCGTGAACTTCGGTTTCACCGACCCTTACTGGACGCTTGACGGTATTTCACGAGGCTATAACGTCTTCTACCGTGAAACCGACTACGAAGATTCCGATATCTCGACCTACTCCACGGATGCGTATGGTGCCGGTATCAACTTCGGCTATCCGGTCAGTGAGCTATCGCGGCTGAACTTTGGCGCCAGCGCCGAAGACTTAACGGTAAAAACCTACTTTGATACCGCCTCTGAAATTCGTCGTTATGTTCAGGACGAGGGAAAGGATGCGCAAACCCTGAAGCTGAACGCCAACTGGACGCGCAATAACCTTAATCGCGGTATCATGCCCACGGCGGGAAGCTACCAGCGTGTCGCCATCGAAACCGGTGCACCTGGCAGCGACACGCAATACTATAAAGCCAGTGCCCGAGCACAGCAGTTATTCGCGCTCAACGATGCATGGTCGTTGAAATTTACCGGTGATCTTGGCTACGCCGATACGGTAGGCGATGACCCGTATCCGTTCTACGAAAACTTCTACGCCGGGGGGCTGGGGTCCGTGCGCGGGTTTACCTCCAACACCCTCGGGCAGCGGACGACGCCGGCGCGAGAAGGTGGGCGAGATCGTACCCTGGGCGGTAACGTGCTCGTCGAAGGTAGCGCCGAAATTATTTTCCCGCTTCCGTTTGTGGAAAATCAGAACTCTTTGCAGACATCGCTGTTCTTAGATGCGGGTAATACGTTTCTGTCATCCTGCTATGACGTGCTCGATGAAGATGCCAGCCGCCAACGCTGTAATTCAGGGGTTGATCTTGGCGATCTACGCTACAGCGCCGGGGTGGGGCTATCCTGGCTGACGCCGGTAGGTCCGTTGACCTTTGCGGTGGCTGAGCCTCTCAATGAAGAGAGTGGCGATGACACCCAGTTCTTCCAGTTCTCGTTAGGCCAGTCATTCTAACGTGTTGAGATGCGCCGTCAGGCGCATCCGTTTTACAAAAAGGAGTTATGACCATGCTTAAGCTCACTAGGGTCGTTTGTCTATTGGGTGCCATGGTGTTATCTGCTCAGGCTCAGGCAGACGAAGTGGCTGTTCTTGACTGGCGTGCGGCATTGATGAACAGCGATTCCGCTCAATCATCGATCAGCCGACTGGAAAGCGAGATTGGTAACCAGCAGCGTGAAGCTGAAAGCCTGGGCAGCGAATTGCAGGGCTTACAGGAACGCTTGCAGACCGAGGGCGAGACGATGTCCGAGGCACAACGCGAGTCGCTGATTGCTGAATTGCAGGAAAAAGGTCGTCGATTTGAGCAGTTACGCCAGCAAATTGGTCAGGCGCAGCAACGCTCAGAGCAACAGTTTCTTGAGGGCGCCGAAGCCAAACTGGAACAGGCGGTTGAACAAGTGATTGATCGACATGGTATTGAAGTCTTGGTTGAGCCCCAAGGCGTGCTGCATTCATCCAGAGATTTACCCAACGTGACGGATGAAGTCACGCAGATTTTTAACTCGCTCAACTAAAATACCCATAATGCTCGGTGCGGCTCAGCCGCACCAAAGGTTCCTTGGCCGCCCATGACCCACGCTTCTCACGACCTGACCCTTGCGGATATTGCCCGCCATTTGAATGTTACCTTCGAGGGTGACGGGAGCCAGCCCATCAGAGGCTTGGCGACGCTTAAAGACGCCCAGGCAGATCAGGTGGCTTTTCTGGCTAATCGCGCCTACCTGAAAGATCTGGCCATGACGCAGGCAGGGGCGGTTCTGCTCCACCCTGAGCATGGCAAAAGCTGCCCGGTGCCACGCCTGGAAATCGATAATCCATATTTGGGTTATGCCACACTCTCCCAGCTTTTTGACCCGTTACCTGCCCGTGATGTGCCGGGAATACACCCAAGTGCGGTTGTTGCTGAAAGCGTTTCGCTCGGGGATGGCGTCAGTGTGCAGGCCAATGCGGTCATCGAGGAAGGGGTGGTGCTGGGTGACGACGTGGTCATTGGCGCGGGCAGTCTGGTGGGCGCCGACAGTATTATCGGCGAGGGGACGCGTTTACATGCCAACGTCACCGTGTGTCATGGCGTCGTGATAGGCAAGCGTGTCATCCTGCAGAGCGGCTGTGTGATTGGCGGAGATGGGTTTGGCTTTGCCCACGATGGCGGCAAGTGGCACAAGATTGCTCAATTGGGCGGTGTGGTGCTCGGCGATGACGTCGAGGTCGGTAGTTGCTCAAGCATTGACCGGGGGGCGCTGGGCAATACCGTGATCGGTAATGATGTGAAGATCGACAGCCAAGTGCAGATTGCCCATAACGTCACGGTCGGCGATCACAGCGCACTAGCTGGCTGCGTGGGTATCGCCGGTTCAACCCATGTGGGGCGGCACTGCATGCTGGGTGGAGGCGTTGGCCTTTCAGGCCACCTGACGATCTGCGATGGTGTCCAGGTGACCGGAATGAGTCTGGTGACCAACTCTATCCACGAACCCGGCGTTTATTCTTCCGGCACCGGCGCCATGGGCAATGCCCAATGGCGAAAAAATGCCGTGCGTTTCAAACAGCTTGATGAGATTGCCAAGCGTTTGTCTCGTTTGGAAAAAAATCATCGCGGCCAATCGTGACTGTGTGAATATGGCAGTGGGCCGGTTGAGGCTCATCCGCAGCGCGTTATAATCCACTGCCTTTTGATCGGCCTGTGTGCCGATGTTTGCCTGATGTACCAGGTGTTTTGTCTTTTTAGAGGTCGCTACGATGGTTATGGATATTAACGAAATTCGCGAGTACTTGCCGCACCGCTACCCGTTTTTGCTGGTTGACCGGGTAACGCAGTTGACCAAGGGCGAATCCATCGTTGCGTATAAAAACGTCAGCATTAACGAGCCGTTTTTTAACGGTCATTTTCCCCACCATCCCATCATGCCGGGTGTCCTGGTGATAGAAGCGTTGGCTCAGGCCTGCGGTATTCTAGGGTTTAAAACGGTTAACAAACTTCCCGCCGATGGCTATGTGTATTACCTGGTGGGTAGTGATAAAGTACGTTTCAAGCGCCCGGTAATGCCTGGCGACCAGATGATGCTCGAAGCCGATGTTATCCGTGGCAAACGGGGCATCTGGAAATTCGCCTGCCGTGCAACGGTGGATGGTGAACTGGCCTGCGAAGCAGAGATTATTTGTGCTGAGAGGAAAGTAGCTTGATACATCCTACCGCCCTTGTTGATCCCGCCGCGCAGCTTGCTGACGACGTTGAGGTTGGCCCTTTTAGTGTGATTGGCCCGGATGTCACCATTGGTGCGGGGTCGGTTGTCGGTCCCCATGTGGTGATCAAGGGACCGACTAGCCTCGGTGAGCGCACGCGCATTTTCCAGTTTGCCTCTGTGGGCGAGGATTGTCAGGATAAAAAGTACGCAGGCGAGCCAACGCGCCTGGTGATGGGTGATGATAACGTCATTCGCGAAGGTGCCACGCTGCACCGCGGCACGATTCAGGACCGTGGTGAAACTACCATCGGGTCGCGCAACCTGATCATGGCGTATGTGCATGTGGGCCACGATTGCGTGATTGGCGATGACTGTATTCTGGCCAACCAGGTCACATTGGCCGGTCACGTGACAGTCGGCAATTTTGCCATTCTGGGCGGATTGGCGGCGATCCATCAGTTTTGCTATTTCGGCGACCATGCCATGGCAGGCGGGGGCTCAATCATCACCAAGGATACGCCCGCGTATGTGATGATCAACGGCAATCCTGCTGAAGCCCGCGGTCTCAACCTTGTGGGTTTGAAACGACGTGGTTTCAGCAGCGAAGCCATCAACGCCCTGAGTGCTTCCTACAAATTGGTGTACCGGCAAGGCTTGACCGTTGAGCAGGCACTTGCCGAAATGCGTAGCCGCTTCCCAATTCCTGAAGTGTCCCACTTCGCTGATTCCATTGAGCGTTCAACACGCGGCATTACCCGCTAACCGGCGGTTTTCATGCAACCACAGCGCATTTACCTGGTAGCAGGCGAGCTTTCCGGCGATATCCTCGGCGCGGGGCTGATGCGCGAACTCAATGCACGCCACCCGGGTGTTGAGTTTCGCGGCATCGGCGGCCCGCGCATGGAGGCTCAGGGACTCACTAGTCGCTTCCCCCTCGAAACCCTGTCAGTGATGGGGCTGGTGGAAGTCATCAAGCACTTGCCTGAGCTTCTTCGCGTACGCCGGACGCTACGTGAAGAAGCCATCGCCTGGCAGCCCGATATCATGATCGGCATCGACGCCCCCGACTTCAATATCGGCCTTGAGAAGCAGCTTCGCGAAACGGGCATAACGACGGCGCATTATGTCAGTCCGTCGGTATGGGCGTGGCGGCAAGGCCGGGTAAAAAAGATTGCCAAAGCCGTGGACGGCATGCTGACGCTGTTGCCCTTTGAAGCGGCTTTCTATCGCCGTCATCAGGTGCCGGTTGCTTTCGTGGGTCACCCGCTAGCCGATGAACTGCCGCTCGAGAACGATCGGTCAAGCATCCGTCAATCACTTGGTCTGGACGAGCAGGCGCCGGTACTGGCGCTGCTACCCGGGTCAAGGGGCAATGAGATACGCTTTTTAGGCGCGACCTTCTTGCAAGCGGCCGAGACGCTCTGCCAACAGCATCGCACACTCCAGGTGGTGATTCCGGCGGCCAGCGCACAGCGACGTGACGAAATTGATCAGCTCTTGGACGTCTATCCAGCGCTTGGCGAACGCGTGGTGTTACTCGATGGTCAGGCCCGCGAGGCGATGGTAGCAAGCGATGCCGTACTGTTGGCGTCAGGCACCGCTGCGCTGGAGGCCATGCTGTGCCACCGCGCCATGGTGGTGGCCTACAAAATGGCTCCGGTGACGCACTGGCTGGCCAAGCGGCTGGTCAAGACATCCTGGGTGTCATTACCCAACCTGATTGCTCAGCAGTCGATTGTGCCTGAACTGATACAGGACGATGCCTCACCCGAGGCGATTGCCGAGCAGCTCAGCGCGTTATTGACCGACGATGCGGGTCGGCACGCATTGGAAGCCCGCTTTGCCTCAATGCATCAGGCGCTTCAGCGGAATGCCAGCCGCCGAGCGGCAGATGCTATCGACGCGCTGGTCGCCGGTCAGCCATTAGCCGTACAGGATGACAGCATCGATGGGTGTTAAAGCAACCGACTTTCCACCCCTGCAGATTGACTATGCCGGTGAGCGCCTGGCAGGGGTCGATGAAGTGGGCAGGGGGCCGCTGGTAGGCAGTGTGGTAGCCGCCGCCGTGATCCTTGATCCTGCCAGGCCCATCGATGGTCTGACCGACTCCAAAAAGCTGACGGCGCGCAGGCGGGAAGCACTGGATAACTTGATTCGCGAGCATGCACTGGCGTTCACGGTGGCCGAGGCCAGCGCCGCCGAGGTGGACCAGCTCAATATTTATCATGCCACGCACCTGGCCATGCGACGGGCCATCGATGGTCTCGCTCCGGCGGCTGAGTACTTGCTGGTGGACGGAAATCGGCTGCCGGGTCATGTGCTACCCGGTCAGGCGGTCGTCAAAGGCGATGCCCGGCATCCGGCAATAGCGGCGGCGTCTATTTTGGCCAAGGTTGCCCGGGATGCCCAGATGGTTGCCCTGGATATGCGCTATCCTGAGTATGGGTTTGCGCGCCACAAGGGCTATCCAACCCGAGAGCATCTATCAGCGCTTGCGGTTCATGGACCATTAGCCGACCATCGACGAAGCTTTGCGCCGGTGCAGCGCCAGTTAGCACTGCTGTAGCCTTTCTATTTACTCAGCGTTTTTACCGAGAGTCTCATGACGGTTCCGTTCGTTCATCTACGTTTGCACAGTGAATATTCCCTGGTCGATGGCTTGGTCAAGCTCAAGTCCCTGGTCAGCACGACCGCTGAGCGCGAGATGCCAGCGCTGGCGCTGACCGACGAAGCCAACCTGTTTGGTCTGGTAAAGTTTTATAAGGCTGCCCAGGGCGCTGGTCTGAAGCCTATTATCGGCAGCGACTTGTGGCTGCATAATCCCCACGACGAGGCGCACCCCTACCGGCTGACGCTGCTGGCGATGAACGATATCGGTTATCGCAATTTGACCGAACTGATTTCCAGAGGCTGGACCGACGGCCAGCGGCAGGGCCGCGCCATTCTGGATAAACAGTGGGTGCTTTCACAAAGTGAAGGACTGATTGCGCTGTCTGGGGCGCGCGATGGTGAAATAGGCCGCCACCTGCTTTCCGACCACGAGCGCGAAGCACGTGGGTTGCTGGAGGAGTGGCAGCAGGCGTTCCCCGACCGTTTCTACCTTGAGCTCATCCGCACCGGGCGGCCCCTGGAAGAAGACTGTGTGCATGCCAGCGTGAAACTGGCGATTGACACCCAGACACCGGTGGTGGCGACCAACGATGTGCGTTTCCTGGAGCGCGATGACTATTGGGCCCATGAAACACGCGTGGCGATCGGTGAAGGCAAGGCGCTTGATGACCCGCGGCGCGAGCGTCGCTATACCGAAGAGCAGTATCTCAAAAGCCCTGCCGAGATGGCCGAGCTGTTTGCCGACATTCCCGAGGCGCTGGAAAACAGCGTGATGATCGCCGAGCGCTGCAGCGTCGACGTGCGGCTCGGTGAGATATTCCTGCCCGAGTTCGAAATTCCCGAGGGCATGACCCAGGACGAGTTTTTCCGCAAGATTTCCCACGATGGTCTCACGGACCGGCTGGATTTTTTGTACCCCGCCGAGCGTTACCCGCGCGACGGTGATGAGTACAAGGCAATCGACCAGCGCTATCGTGAGCGGCTCGATTTCGAGTTGAACATCATCATCCAGATGGGCTTTCCCGGTTACTTCCTGATCGTGATGGACTTTATCCAGTGGGCCAAGGACAACAATGTTCCGGTAGGGCCCGGTCGCGGTTCCGGTGCGGGTTCACTGGTGGCCTACGCGCAGAAGATCACCGACCTTGATCCCATCGGTTACGATCTGCTTTTCGAGCGGTTCCTGAACCCCGAGCGGGTTTCCATGCCCGACTTTGACGTCGACTTCTGCATGGAGAAGCGCGACCGCGTCATCGAGTACGTGGCCGACCGCTATGGGCGTGATGCGGTATCGCAGATTGTCACCTTTGGCACCATGGCCGCCAAGGCGGTGGTGCGCGACGTCGCTCGCGCCCAGGGCAAGCCCTATTCGCTGGGCGACAAACTCTCCAAGCTGATTCCCTTTGAAGTGGGCATGACGCTCGATAAGGCGATCGAGCAGGAAGCGGCGCTGAAAGAATTTATCGACAGCGATGAAGAAGCTGAAGAAATCTGGGAAATGGCCCTCAAGCTGGAGGGCACCACCCGGGGCACCGGCAAGCACGCCGGGGGCGTGGTGATCGCGCCTACCAAGCTCACCGACTTTTCGCCGTTGCTCTGCGATGAGGACGGTTCGGGCCTGATGGTGCAGTTCGATAAAAACGATATCGAAGACGCAGGGCTGGTGAAGTTCGACTTTCTGGGGCTGCGCACGCTGACCATTATCGACTGGGCGCTGGAAATGGTCGACAAGGTGCGCGAAGCCAACGACCAGGGGCCGCTCAATATCGACGCCATTCCCCTGGACGATGGCAAGACCTTCGAGATGCTCAAGCGTGCCGAGACCACGGCGGTGTTCCAGCTGGAATCCCGCGGCATGAAGGAACTGATCAAGCGCCTGTTGCCCGATTCACTCGACGACATGATCGCCCTGGTGGCGCTGTTCCGCCCCGGCCCGCTGCAGTCGGGTATGGTGGACGACTTTATCAACCGCAAGCACGGCCGCGCGGAAGTATCTTATCCACACCCTGATTACCAGCACGAGCTGTTGAAAACGGTGCTGGCTCCCACTTATGGCATCATCCTGTACCAGGAACAGGTCATGCAGATCGCCCAGGTGATGGCGGGCTACACGCTCGGCCAGGCCGACATGCTGCGCCGGGCGATGGGCAAGAAAAAGCCCGAGGAAATGGCCAAGCAGCGCGCCGGCTTCATGGAAGGCTGCGCCGCCAACGGCATTGATAAAGACCTGGCGGGCAATATCTTTGATCTGGTAGAGAAGTTTGCTGGTTACGGCTTCAACAAGTCGCACTCGGCCGCCTACGCACTGGTCTCGTACCAGACCGCCTGGCTCAAGGCGCACTACCCGGGGCCCTTCATGGCGGCGGTGATGTCCACGGAAATGGACAATCTGGATAAGGTTGTGCCGCTGATTGAAGAGTGCCGAAACCTCAAGCTGACAGTGACCCCACCGGACGTCAATGTGGGCGGCTACAAGTTCACCGTCGACATTGAGGGCCGCGTGGTATACGGACTGGGGGCGATTCGTGGCGTTGGTGAGGGTCCGATTGGCGCCATCGTTGATGCTCGTGAGGCAGGCGGCGCATTCAGCGACCTCTTCGATTTCTGCAAGCGTATTGACCCCAAACGCATGAACAAGCGCACGCTGGAAGCGCTGATCCGCTCCGGCGCGCTGGATAATCTGGGACCGAATCGCGCCGTGCTAGCCGCTGCCATGGAAGACGCTCTCAAGGCCGCCGCGCAAAATCACACCAACCAGAATCTGGGTATGCTGGATATGTTCGGCGAGGCGTTTGCCGCTGAAGAAGAGGCGGTAGATGTCTACGCCGAATACCGCCACGTCCGTGAATGGACCGACCGCGAACGGCTGTCCGGTGAGAAAGATACCCTCGGCCTTTATCTGACAGGCCACCCGATTGACGAGTACGAGCGTGAATTAAAGCGCTTTGTATCGACGCGGATCAGCGATTTAAAAGCGTCCTGGGAGCCCCAGCGTATCGCTGGTTTGGTGGTGGCCATGCGCACCATGAAATCAAAGCGCGGCGATACCATGGCGTTTATCACCCTGGATGACCGCACCGGGCGCATTGAGGCCTCGCTATTTGGCGAGCTGTTCGAACAATTGCGTGGGCAAATCGCCGCCGATGAAGTGGTGATTATCGAAGGTGAGGTGTCCAACGATGACTTTTCCGGTGGGCTCAAGCTGCGCGGCAAGGATGTCACGCCCATGGTGGCGGCTCGCGCCCGCTTTGGTCAGGCAGTGGAGTTGGCACTGGATGCCCAGCAGCTCAACGGCCGTCTGGTCGAGAGCTTGCGCGCCAGCCTGTCACCATTTCGCGACGAGGCCGGGTTGCCTGTTCGCCTACAGTATCGACACCCCGATGCCGTGGGCTGGCTGGAACTGGCGGATGAATGGAAGGTCGCCCCCAGCGATGATTTGCTGCTCACCCTGCGCGATGTCCAGGGGCAGGTGGGTGTCCAGCTACGGTACAAGTAATGCGCGTTCTTCGTGGTGCCTTGCGTGATAGGGTCAGGGTGCGATAATGGCATCATACATGCGCGTTTCGACAAGGCTTATTTTTAACAGGCAGAGCCGATGAATCCTAATTATCTCGATTTTGAACAGCCCATTGCCGAGCTTCAGGCAAAAATTGAAGAGCTGCGTCTGGTCAGTTCCGATAGCCAGGTCAATCTTTCCGACGAAATCGCCCGGCTGGAAGAGAAAAGCCGCAAGCTGACGGAGTCGATTTTCAAGGATTTGACCCCTTGGCAGGTGTCCCAGCTGTCGCGCCACCCCCAGCGCCCCTACACGCTCGATTACCTTGAGCATATCTTCAGCGACTTTGACGAGCTGCACGGCGATCGCAATTTCGGCGATGATGCCGCCCTCGTCGGCGGTGTGGCGCGCCTGGATGATAAGCCTGTCATGGTGATCGGCCACCAGAAGGGCCGCGACGTGAAGGAAAAGGTGCGGCGCAATTTTGGTATGCCGCGTCCCGAAGGCTACCGCAAGGCCTGCCGACTGATGGAAATGGCCGAGCGTTTCAAGATGCCGGTGCTGACCTTTATCGACACGCCGGGGGCCTACCCGGGGATCGACGCCGAAGAGCGCGGTCAGTCCGAGGCGATTGCCTACAACCTGGCGGTCATGTCGCGCCTGAAGACGCCAATTATCTCCACGGTGGTCGGTGAGGGCGGTTCCGGCGGCGCACTGGCGATTGGTGTGTGCGATGAACTGCAGATGCTGCAGTACTCGACCTATTCGGTGATCTCGCCGGAAGGCTGCGCGTCGATTCTGTGGAAGAGCGCCGACAAGGCTTCAGACGCTGCTCAGGCGATGGGCATCACCGCCGAGCGCTTGAAAGAGCTGGGTTTTGTCGACTCGCTGATCAAGGAGCCATTGGGTGGCGCGCACCGGCATCCGGTGACGACGTCCGAACGCATCAAGGAAGCATTGACGGCGAGCATTGACCGGCTGCAACAGATGGATACCGAGGCGCTACTGGCGCGTCGCTATGACCGCCTGATGAGTTATGGCGCCCCAGCCGCCTGAATCGCTGGTTGGCCTGCTCAATGACGCCCTGGTGGAAACCCCACCGGGGCGATCTATTTGGGTGGCCGTCTCCGGCGGACTGGATTCGTCGCTACTTTTGACACTGGCCGCGGACGCCTGCCGAAAGGCCCGACGTCGCCTACGAGCGCTGCACGTCAATCATGCGTTGCAACCCGCCGCCGACGCGTTTGAAGCGCACTGCCAGGCGTTGTGTGCCAGGCTCGGCGTGCCCCTCACGGTGGCCAGGGTAACGGTCGAACGCCAGGGCGAAGGGCTTGAAGGTGCTGCTCGCCGGGCGCGCCTGGCCGCCTTTCGACAGCATATCCCGCCTGGCGATACACTCTGGCTGGCCCAGCATCAGGACGATCAGGCTGAAACGCTGCTGCTGGCCGCGATGCGTGGTAGCGGGGTTCGCGGACTCGCCGCTATGCCCTATCGCCGTGACTGGCAGGGCATCACCCTGTTGCGTCCCTGGCTTGATATAGGTCGTGATCAGCTCGCCGAAACGGCCAGGGCCATGCAGCTAGCCTGGTGCGACGACCCGACCAACGACGACGTTGCCCTGGACCGCAACCTGCTGCGCCACCAGGTAGTGCCGCGACTTGAAGCGCGCTGGCCTGCAGCACGCCGGGCGCTATCGCAAAGCGCCCGCCTCGCGGGAGAAGCCGACGCCTTGTTGGCCGCCTACGCCGGTGAAGAACTGCAAACCCTGCAAGAGGGTGATGGTCTGAACGTGACCGCGTTGCGCTCACGCGACCGCCCTCGCCAGCGCCTGCTGGTGCGCACATTGTGTCAGCAGGCGGGCTTGCCCACGCCGCCGCGAGAGCGTCTGGAAACCCTGCTTGATCAACTGATGGCCGGGCGCGACGCTCAGGTGCGCGTCACTTGGCCGGGGGCCGAAGCCCGGGTGTGGCGAGAGCGATTGTTTGTGATGCCGCCGTTAGAGAGCCCGCTACCCTGGCAAATCACCTGGAACGGTCAGCCGGGCATCGATACGCCGCTGGGTCCGCTTGCGCTGACGCTCGATACCGACCAGCCGGTGACGCTGCGCTGGCGCCAGGGAGGCGAGGTGATTCGACTGCCAAAGCGAGGCCGCCGGGCGGTAAAGCGGCTGTTGCAAGAAGCCCACTTGCCGCCCTGGCAGCGCGAGTGGATAGTCATGGTGATGCAAGAAGATGAATGTCTGGGCGTGATTCAGCCGCCCGCCACCATCTTGTGGCGGGCGGACGGCGTCAGGTTGGGCTAATGGGTTGCTCAACAAGATGCAGGCTGAACCCCGCCGTCTCCATGTAGCCTTGTTCCTGTTCCAGATCTGTGCTCAACAGTGTTGGCTCGTCGCTTTCAGGCAGCGTGATCGTCAATTGATCACCGTTGGCGCTTACCTCGGGGAGCGGCGGGGCGTGTTCAGGCCGTGAATGGTTGAACAACACCGCCAGCCGCAGTAGGCGCGCCAGCTTGGCGCTTTGTGCCTGCTGGCTTTTAGGCATCGCCTGCCACTCTTTTAGGGGGAATTTGCGCCGGTGGGCGCGGACTAAAAACGCCAGCAGTTGCTGTTCCGGGCGGGAAAAGCCGGCCAGATCCGAATGTTCAATCAGGTAAGCGCCGTGGCGGTGAAACTGGCTGTGGGAAATGGCCAGGCCAATTTCGTGTACGTGACTCGCCCAGCGTAAATAACGTCTGAGTGAGTCGTTCAGCGACCAGTCACCTTGGAGGGCATCAAATAATCGACTGGCGGTATCCGCCACGTTGTCTGCCTGCCGGTTATCCACGTCATAGGTGCGCTTTAGCACGTCGAGGCTTTTCGAGCGGGTATCTTCGGCGCTATTACGCCCCGCCATGTCATACAGCACTCCCTCGCGCAGGGCGCCGTCGGCAAAGCGCATCTGCTCAAGGTCGAAGGCTTCGAAAATAGCGCTCAATATGGCGATCCCGGCAGGAAACACCTTGGCGCGGTCAGACTTCAAACCGTCGAGCTCGACCTTATCGAGCCGCTTGCACTTGATAAGCCGTTCGCGCAGCTTTTTCAGGCCGCTGCGGGTAATCAGGCCCTCCTGAGTCGTGTCGCCATAGGCGAAGAGCACGCTGGCCGCTGCCTTGATCGTGCCGCTGGAGCCCACCGGGTCGTCCCAGCCCAGGCGCTGATAAGGTCGCTGAATATTGGCCAGCTCCGAAAGTGCCGCCAGCTCGGCACGGCGCATGCGCTTTTCGCTGAGCTCGCCTTCGGGGAAAAAGCGCCGCGAAAAGGTCACGCAGCCCATGCGCAGACTCTCCAGCGCTCTGGGCTCAAAGGCCTCGCCGATGATGAACTCGGTGGACCCACCGCCGATATCGACAATCAAGCGACGACCGTTTTCCGCCAGGGCATGGGCAGCACCCAGGTAGATCAGGCGGGCTTCTTCGCGGCCGGCAATTATCTCGATGGGGTGACCAAGCTGGGCCTCGGCGCGTTCGATAAAGGCCTGGCTGTTATGCGCATCGCGCAGCGCATTGGTTCCCACAATACGCAAATGTTGCTGGGTAATACCGGTAAGGAACGGTGCAAACCGTCCCAAACAATCCAACGCCCGTTGAATGGCGGCCTCACTGAGCTGGCCCTCCTCATCCAAACCGGCGGCAAGCTGGACCTTTTCGCCGAGGCGTGCCACGACTTGAAGGCGCTCATTCTGGTAGTTGGCCACCAGCAGATGAAAGCTGTTCGACCCCATGTCGATGGCCGCTAAACGTTGTGGTGCCCCGTTGTCGGCCGCTGCGTCAGCGGCATCAGTGGGGAGCGAAATGTCCTTGGGCATGAGCTATCCTTCGTGTTGACTGACCCAAGGTTGCGGTGGGCTTTATTTATTGTCAATTGCCAAAAGCTTGCGTTTGACGCGGGGGTTGACTAACATCGAGCTACTGGCTTGATACGACCGGATTTACCCATATATTACCCAGGTCGCCCCAGGCATCATTTAGCGCTGTAACTGGCGCAATTGCGCGGTGAAGCTTTTGACTATCGCGTCCAATGATGTCGGCCAGATGTCCAAGTCGTCAGATAGCCCGCTGGCCCAGCCGTTCCTGTGCTGACCAGACTTATCAGCACTAGCACCCTCGAACTGAGCCACCATTGATCATGTGGTTAACAAGTCTCAGTCTAGCCCCTTTATTCGAGTGAGTGCCTTCTTCGGGGTCTGAACGCATCACACGGCGCCTAGCCATATAATCAAGAGCTACGCCTCCTGTCCTATTTAGGCGCTTAGCGCCCAGCTTTCATGAGCAACTTTCTAATCACACCGATGAATCTCACTGAACTCAAGCAAAAAACCGTTCCCGAGCTGCTCGATATCGCCCGTGAAATGGGTATCGATAACTTGGCCCGTTCGCGCAAGCAGGACATCATCTTCGCCATCCTCAAGAAGCACGCCAAAAGCGGCGAGGATATCTACGGCGATGGGGTGCTGGAAATTCTTCAGGATGGCTTTGGCTTTTTGCGCAGCGCCGACAGCTCTTATCTCGCCGGGCCGGACGATATCTATGTCTCGCCCTCGCAAATCCGTCGCTTTAATCTGCGTAAAGGCGACTCCATCTCGGGCAAGATCCGGCCGCCCAAAGAGGGCGAGCGTTATTTTGCGCTGCTCAAGGTCAGCCAGATCAACTTTGACCGCCCGGAAAACGCCAAGCACAAGATTCTCTTCGAGAACCTGACGCCGCTGTTTCCGGACGATCGCCTGCGCATGGAAATCGGTAATGGTTCCACCGAGGATCTGACCTCGCGGATCATCGACCTGACAGCGCCGATCGGCAAAGGTCAGCGTGGCCTGCTGGTGTCACCGCCCAAAGCGGGTAAGACACTGATGTTGCAGAACATCGCCACCTCGATCACGCGCAATAACCCCGAATGTCATTTGATCGTCCTGTTGATCGATGAGCGCCCCGAGGAAGTGACCGAGATGTCGCGCACCGTGCGTGGCGAAGTGGTCGCCTCAACCTTCGATGAGCCGCCCGCCCGACATGTGCAGGTGGCCGAGATGGTCATCGAGAAAGCCAAGCGGCTGGTCGAGCACAAAAAGGACGTGGTGATTCTGCTTGATTCCATCACCCGCCTGGCGCGTGCTTACAACACCGTGGTGCCAAGCTCGGGTAAAGTGCTGACCGGCGGTGTGGATGCTCACGCGCTCGAGAAGCCCAAACGCTTCTTCGGTGCGGCGCGTAATATCGAAGAGGGCGGCAGCCTGACGATTATTGCCACGGCCCTGGTAGATACCGGTTCGAAAATGGACGAAGTCATTTTCGAGGAGTTCAAGGGCACCGGTAACATGGAAGCGCACCTGGACCGTAAACTGGCTGAAAAACGCGTCTTCCCGGCGATCAATATCCGTCGCAGCGGCACGCGTCGTGAAGACCTGCTGGCCTCCGAAGAAGAGATGCAGCGCATGTGGATATTGCGCAAGCTGTTGAATCCTATGGAGGACACCGCTGCCACCGAGTTCCTGATTGACCGCTTGAAAGATACCAAGACCAATCTGGAGTTTTTTGACGCGATGAAGCGCCGCTAAGGTTTCCTCAAACAGGCCTAGCGGCATGATGGCCAGCCAGGGAGTGTGCATTGAAGTACCATGATTTGCGCGAGTTCATCACGGCTCTTGAGGCCCAAGGCGAACTGAAGCGAATTACCGCTGAAGTTGATCCCTATCTGGAAATTACCGAAATCTGCGACCGCACGCTGCGTGCCGGTGGCCCGGCGCTGCTGTTCGAAAACGTCAAGGGTCACGACATGCCGCTGCTGGGCAACTTGTTCGGCACGCCCAAACGGGTAGCGCTGGGCATGGGGCAGGAGTCGGTCGAGGCGCTGCGCGAAGTTGGCAAGCTGCTGGCCTTTTTGAAAGAGCCCGACCCACCCAAGGGACTTAAAGACGCCTGGAGCAAGCTGCCCATCTTCAAGCAGGTGCTCAGCATGGGCCCCAAGCAGGTCAAGCGCGCGCCGGTGCAGGAGATTGTGTTCGAGGGAGATGAGGTCGACCTGGGTCGTCTGCCCATCCAGCACTGCTGGCCTGGCGACGCAGCGCCGCTGGTGACCTGGCCGTTGGTGATCACCCAGGGGCCGCATAAAAAGCGCCAGAACCTGGGGATCTACCGCCAGCAGAAGATCGCCAAAAATCGCCTGATCATGCGCTGGCTATCCCATCGCGGCGGAGCGCTGGATTTTCAGGAATTTCAAAAGGCGCACCCGGGCGAGCCGTTCCCTGTGGCGGTCGCCCTCGGCGCCGACCCGGCGACCATCCTGGGCGCAGTGACCCCGGTACCCGATACACTGTCCGAGTATGCCTTTGCCGGGTTGTTGCGTGGTTCGCGTACCGAGCTGGTGAAATGTGGTCACGCCGAACTGGACGTGCCTGCCTCGGCGGAAATTATCCTCGAAGGCTTCATCTATCCCGACGATATGGCGCCCGAAGGCCCCTACGGGGATCACACCGGGTATTATAACGAGGTCGACCACTTCCCGGTGTTTACCGTGACGCGCATGACCATGCGCCGTGACGCAATCTATCATTCGACCTACACCGGCAGGCCACCGGACGAGCCCGCCATCCTGGGCGTGGCGCTCAACGAAGTGTTTGTGCCCATTCTGCACAAGCAATTCCCTGAAATTATCGACTTCTACCTGCCCCCTGAAGGCTGTTCCTATCGCATGGCGGTGGTCACCATGAAGAAACAGTACCCCGGCCACGCCAAGCGCGTGATGATGGGGGTATGGAGTTTTTTACGCCAGTTCATGTACACCAAGTTTGTTATCGTGCTGGATGATGATGTGGACGCGCGTAATTGGGAAGATGTCATGTGGGCCATCACCACGCGTATGGATCCGGCCCGTGATACCGTCATGGTGGAAAACACCCCGATCGATTATCTCGATTTTGCGTCTCCCGTGTCGGGGCTGGGGTCGAAAATGGGCCTGGACGCCACCAACAAGTGGCCGGGGGAAACCGATCGTGAGTGGGGCACGCCCATCGTGATGGATGAAGATATCAAGGCCCGGGTCGATGCGCGTTGGGAAAGCCTGGGTATCGATATTCCCTTGCCGTCACCGCGCAAAGGCAGCGGCGCTTAGCCAGTATCCCGACTGATTTTTAACCAAAGAGGCTTTCATGAGTGCAAGGATGTTGACTTGCCAGGTCACGGCCGTCGAGGACCTCAATCCCGACGTATTCGGTGTCACCCTTGAAGGGCGCGCCGAGGCCATGCAGCACGCGCCAGGACAATATTTAGAGCTCAAGCTCGATGAGTCGACCTGGGTACCCTTTTCGATCGCCAGCGCCGAGCGTGGCGACGGTATCCTGGAGTTGCACATTCAGCACTGGCCTGAGCGAGAAAACTCGGCGCGTCTGCGGGAGCTTTTGCAGGTCGCCAATCAACTGACCGTGCGGCTCCCCGGTGGGGATTGCGTTCTGGATGCCCAAAGCACACGCCCGCTATGGTTGATTGCGGCAGGTACCGGCTTCGCGCAAATGAAGGCAATCATTGAAGCATCGCTGAAAACCCAGCCTGAGCGCCGGATCTCGCTGTGGTGGGCGGTGCGTGAGCATCGCGATCTGTACGCCGAGGTGCTGGCCTGCGACTGGGCACAGCGTTATCCCAATGTCGACTTTCAGGCCGTCACCGAGTTTCCGCTGACGGAACCGATGGCCGCCGGCGAGCGCATTAGCCACCATCAGGGGCGTATAGACCTGGCGCTAGAACAGGCATCCATGACGCCCAGCGAATGGGACGTCTATATTTCCGGCTCGCCCGGTATGGTTTATGCCTGCATGGACGTGCTGGAGCGCAAGGGACTCGCTGAGGACCGGGTGTTCTCAGACGTGTTCTCCTACGCACCGCGCAACCAATAGCCCTTGGCGACGAGTTGCTATTCGCGGCGCATGCAGGCAAGATAAGTTCATAGATTGCAACATTCGGCCCGCATCCGGCCAATATTTTCATCGGGACGCTTTATGTCATCATCACGCGCTACATTAACGACTGATCGCCTGCCAGGAATGGCGGGTGGAAGCTGCGTGCAAGGCGTCCTTGGTTATGGCTATTGGTTTAGCGACGGTGTGCCGATGGCCGACGCCTAACGTCGCGCCTGCAGGCACACCCCAAGGGTTGCCTGCCGACTGCAAAGAAGCCCCGGCTGGTAACCCCACCGGGGCTTCTTGCGTTTCGAGCGTTCTTTCTTGTTCACAGGTATTTCATTAAGGAGCTGACCCATGACCTATCGCGATTTTGTCCACACCATGGTGAACCGCTATCCCGGCTACCGCTATGGCTGGCGATTTAGCGACGCGCGGTCGGTGACAGCTGCCACCTCCGACTGTGCCCTGGCAGGTGGCGCGCTGGATACACGATGTCATGGTCGATGTCAGACCCCTACGGAGAGTTAACCCAATGAATGCCACTGCAAGCTCGATGCTCAATACTGCTGCTACCTCTACTGCCATAAGCGAGTCCGCCGCGATGCTGCCGACGCCTCTCGAATTACGTCGCGACCTGCCACTCGATGGCGCCCTTGACGAACAAATTGCCGACCAGCGCCGCGCTGTGCAGCGTATTCTTACCGGTCAGGACGACCGTCTGCTGGTGGTTGTCGGCCCCTGCTCGGTGCATGACCCCGCTGCCGCGCTCGAGTACGCTGACCGCCTGGCCGCCTTGAGTGACGAGGTAAGCGACTACCTCCTGCCGGTAATGCGGGTGTACGTCGAAAAACCGCGTACTACCGTCGGCTGGAAAGGGCTGGCGTACGACCCGCATCTGGATGGCCGAGGCGATATGGCACAGGGGCTAGCGCTTTCCCGTGAGCTGATGCAGGGAGTGGCAAGGCGAGGCTTACCCGTCGCGACGGAACTGCTCCAGCCCATGCTGGCACCTTATCTACAGGATGTCCTCAGTTGGGTTGCCATCGGCGCGCGTACCACGGAATCGCAGCTGCACCGTGAGCTTGCCAGTGACCTGACAGCGGCAGTCGGCTTCAAGAACGCCACGAGTGGTGATGTCCAGGTAGCGATCGACGCCATGCAGGCGGCAGCGCATTCGCATCAGCGGTTTGCCCTGGATGACGAGGGCCGTCCGGTCATGCAGCAAACGGCAGGCAACCCGCATACCCATGTGGTGCTGCGTGGCGGCCATGGCGAACCCAATTACCAGGCCCACCATGTACGTAAGGCGGTTAACACACTGCGTGAAGCCGGGCAGAACCCGCGTTTGATGGTTGACTGCAGCCACGCCAATGCGCGTAAGGACCACCGTCGCCAAAGCGAAGTCATGCTTGATGTGCTCGCCCAGCGCCAAGCGGGTGAGGCCAATCTGGTCGCGCTCATGCTGGAAAGCCATCTGTTTGAAGGCAAGCAGCCGTTAAAGCCTGGTGCCATGCGTTACGGCGTATCGGTTACCGATGCCTGTGTGGGCTGGGAAACCACCGAGCACCTGCTGAAAACCGCCGCGGAGCGGTTGGCATAGGTCCCTAACACAATGACTTGTTTGCCCTGGCCAGCCCCGTATCATGGGTGGATGTCACTCTTTTCCCGTTTGTGAGGTTGGCCATGGTGTTTACCCTAGAGCCCTACGATTCCCATACCTATCGCCGCAAGGCGCGTATGATCACTTTCATCATGGTCGGGCAACTGCTGATTTTTGGCCTGCTGTTTGCCATGCTGCTGACCGCCACCTTTGGTCAGAGTTTAGGGCTGAACGTATTAGGCGGCATACTGGGGCTGCTGGCCACCAGTGCCATGTTTGCAGCGCTGCGCGACCGGCCGTGGATGCAGGAAGTAGGCTATGTATGGCAGCTCAAGCAGCACCTGTCGCGGATCAACAGCCATCTGCCGGCACTACGTCAGGCGATGCAGGAAGATAACCGCACGGCGCTGGATATTCTGGCGTTTTATCATCAAGGGTTGGCGCAACTGGCCGAGTTCAATGGTCGTGCGCCCAGTGATGACGACGAACGCCAGCGAGTTAACGAGCGGCGCGAGGCACTTGCCTTGCCACTCCAGGTCGAGCAGTTTGATCCTCAGGATTTACATGCCTTTAAACGCGGCTAATTTATCTATCCGTTACGTCAGGAGTGTACCGTCATGATGACACCGTCACGGTTTTTTGTATTAGGTTGTGCTTTTGTAGCGATCAGCGGTTGTGCTGCCATGGAGTCGCCTACGAGCGCCGAAAGGACGAAAGACAATGCTGGCGGGGATGCCAAAGCCCCCTTGTTCCCGTCAGCCCTGTTTTCCGGTCAGGCCGAACAGTTCGACGCCTGGCACTGTCGCCCGGCGAATCAGCATTTAATCACGGCGGTCGATGGTGACGTGCTACGGCTCTGGTCCTTGCACGGGGCCTGGCGCTTGCCGCAAGCGGTTGTCGCCAGTGGCGCCCGCTACCAGGATGGCGAGATCAGCTTCTGGAACCGCGGTGAACAGGCGCTGGTAGAAACGCCGCGCGGTCAACTCAAGTGTGACCTGGCCGCCCGACGGGAGGCTTCGACCCGTAGGGACCATCCCGGTGTCATGTTCCGTGGTCAGGGCAACGAGCCCGGCTGGACGGTAGAACTTGCCCATGACGCGCCCAAACTTACACTATCGACCGACTACGGCGAGAACGTTGAAACGCTGCCCTACATGGTCAGCGTGATGGATAACGACGCTGGGCGTGTAGTGCTTGAGAATGCCAATGCCGACGATTTTTTCCGGGTGCGTATTGAAGCCGGTGCCTGCTTCGACGGCATGAGCGGTCATCCTTTCCCGGCGCGGGTAACGCTCACCATGGATGGTGAGCAGTACAGTGGGTGTGGTCAGGGGATCGCACCGTCAGCCTAAGGGTTGTTGGATGACGCGCAAGGCAGTGCAAGAGGCTCGGGCTGCCATTTGGGCATGACAAAGGTAGTGGCGCAGAGCGCATCGCGATTGCCCGCTGCGCGAGCTGCCAGGCGTGACAGCGTTGTGGCGTCTAGGTCTCGCTCGCTGGCAATTTCCACGCTGATGGCGACCGGCTGCCAGGCATTGTTCTGGCGGGTGGCGAGGCTGAAGTTGAACGGATGATACCCGGGAAAACCCAACCGAAGATCGGTGGCCAGCAGGGTGAGCTGACCATCGATGGAGCGCATCTCGTAGCGTAAAAACGGTCCGGCAAACCACGCCAGGCGCTGACCCGCCCGGCTATCAAGCGCAACGCTTTCCAGCGTCGCGCCCCGGCGCAGCGGTTCAAGTGTCGGGGGCGCGGCGCGATCAAAAACGCTCACCAGACTTTCATGGTAGCGATCACCGTCAACCACAGTGGCACGCCACAACAGAATATTGAACGGTGTCGGCTGTACCAGGATCGGCGCGTCCTCAAGCCCCTGCTCAGCGAGTACGGGGGCAAGCCGATGCTCAACGGTCAGCTTTGCGCTGAAAGCCAGTAACAGGTAAACGCAGGATATTCCCAGTCCCCAGGCGCACCAGTGCCGTACCCGGCGGGTAAGCAGGGCGATGACAAGGCAGGCGAGCAGAGTGAGCGAGTAAAAGGGGTCAATAATGAAGACAATCGGCCAGGCCACCGGTGGGGACTCAAGTGGCCAAAAAAGCTGCGTACCATAGGTGGTCAAGGCATCCAGAAGCGGGTGAGTGATCAGGACCAGACCGAAGAAAGCGCTCCATCGAGCAAGCGGTATATCGCTAGCGGGCGCAACGCGAGCACTGACGAGTGCCAGTAAACCGGCAAGTCCAGTGAGCACAAAAAGCGAATGACTGAAGCCGCGGTGCTCGGTGACGTTGGCGACTGCATCGCCGTAGTCGATCATCACATCGAGGTCGGGCAGGGTGCCTAGCAGAGCGCCGAGGATAACCGCTTTGCAGCCTAGCCGACGCCCTAAAACGGCGCCCCCAACGGTTGCACCCAGCGCTGCCTGTGTGACTGAATCCAAGGGTGTTTCTCCGTTATCATGTTGGTGTTACAAGCGTACTGTTAAAAGCAATATCTGTATAGATATTGTATAATTCATGGCGCTGATTCGTGGATTATGCCTAGCGCACATTGGCAGCCGCAAAAATGCGGTTGGAATGCTAAGCTGGGTGCGTTTGCATTAATTTCGTCACACGACGCAACAAGGAGAGATGGCATGCAATACCTGCACACAATGGTACGCGTCAGTGATCTTGACGCATCGCTGCACTTCTACTGTGAGCTGCTGGGACTCAAGGAAGTCCGTCGTAAAGAAAACGATAAGGGCCGTTTTACGCTGGTGTTTCTTGCCGCGCCGGAGGATGAAGCACGCTCTTCACGCCTCACCGCGCCGGAAATTGAACTGACTTACAACTGGGACCCCGAAGAATATACCGGCGGCCGCAACTTTGGTCACCTGGCCTACCGTGTGGACGATATCTATGCGCTTTGTCAGAAGCTCCAGGACAATGGGGTGACCATCAATCGCCCGCCCCGCGATGGCCACATGGCGTTCGTCAAGTCGCCGGACGGTATCTCGGTTGAGCTGTTGCAAAAAGGCGATGCGCTGGCACCGCAAGAGCCTTGGGCCTCCATGGAAAATACCGGCAGCTGGTAATTGAGCGATAAGGACAGATCATCATGACCATCAAAAACTGGCGGTTACTGCCATGGCTTGCTTCGGCAGCGCTATTGCTGAGTGCCTGTAGCAGCGCGCCGGGGCCAAGTTCCGCGCCAGACCCGGAACCAGGCGGAGACTCACTTTCCGGACCGGTCATCGAGCAGCGCTGGAACCTGCTACTGGTTGGCACCAACGAGCGGTTGTCGATGCCTGACACCCCGTTCTTTGAAATTAGCCGTGACGGTAGCGTGCGTGGCCACGATGGCTGCAATCGTTTTACCGGTGAAGCCACACTGGGTGGCAACCAGCGTATCGAGTTCAGCGAGCTGGCCACTACCCGTATGGCCTGTCCGCAAATGGGCGATGCAGAGAAGGTGACCGATATGCTGGAGACCGCTTATCGTTACCTGATCGACCATGACCGGCTGGTATTTTTCGGTCCGGACAGTCGCGTGCTGGGCGGCTGGCGCCAATCGAACTGATTTAATCAGTCCTCAAAAGGCGGGTTGAAGCGGCCGATAAAGCGCGCATCAATCCGCTTCTTCCAGTGCCATACCCACCTCCCGGAAACGCCCATGGCGCCCCGGCTGGCAATGGCCCGGCCACCACCGGTGCCGATCAGCGCCAGCACACGTTTGGGTGGCTGCCAGGCTGACAAGGTTTCTCCGCGGCATGCCGCACGCAGGTTACCTGCCAGGCGTGATCCCATACGTACTGCATAAACGCCCGCGTTGGGTAACGGCGGATCAAAGGCGGTGCAGTCGCCGGCCGCCAAGATGGTCGGGTGGCCGACCACTGCCAGGGTCTTTTCCACCTGAATAAACCCCTGCGTATCCAGCGGCAGTCGGGTATCAGAAAGCCAGCGGTGGCCGACAGCCCCGGTGGCCCAGAGCACGATATCCGCCTCGATGTGTTTGCCTTCGTGAGTCACTACGCCGCCGTCCACCAGCGCTTCGCCGCGTACGCGGGAGTGAATCCGAATGCCTGTCTTGGCTAACGCCCGTTGCATCAGCCAGCGTGGCAAGCGCCCAGCCTCGGGGAGCAGCTTTGGCGACGCGCTGAGCAGATGACCCTGCCAGCTAACGTCCGGGCGCTGATGGCGGAGTTGTTCCATCACGCTCATCAAGGTTTCGCAGCCCGCCGCGCCGCCGCCTACGCCTACCACCCGCTGGCTTGCGCCGGGGGGCAGCTGTTCGACATCATCGCGCAATGCCTGCCAGCGGTAATGGAGTGAGCTGAGCGGGCGCATGGCCAGCAGCTGGGGTAGGTGTTGGCCATGCTGCTCGGGGAGTGTCAGCGTCGACCCCACATTGAGCGAGGCCACGTCAAAGTGCAGTACATCGCCGTTGGCCAGGGTGACCTGACGTGCCGACGTGTCCAACGTCACCGCCGGAGAGTCGATAAAACGTGCCCCGGCCCGCTGGCAAAGTGCTGCCACGTCAATCTGTGTCTCGCGCAGTGTACATTCGCCAGCCAGCCAGGCCGGTACGCTACCGGAATAGGCCGCCAGCGGACTGTCGCTGACCACGGTGATGGCGAGCTCGGCTTCTGGCTGTTTGGCAAAGGCTTCCAGCACAAAGGCGTGGGCATGCCCCGCACCGATCAGTAAAAGATGCTGCATGCCAATGGCCCTCAAAACGCGAGTGTATTGAAACGATATGTTGTCTTAACAGATCATAACCTGATTTTTACCCGCTGTTTTAGCAAGATACATGCCCTTATCCACTCGCTCTAACAATTGACGGGGGCTCTCATCTGTTCGAATGGTCGTAAGCCCTGCACTGATGGTCACGGAATCCGGAATCGCAAACGAGTGTTGTTCGATATGACGGCGGAGTCGTTTGGCGATGCAAACCCCTTCGTTCAGTGTCACGTCAGCAATGATCACGATAAACTCTTCTCCGCCCCATCGGCCCAGGTGGTCGTTGCTGCGCAACGTTTGAGTCGCTAAACGTGCGATTTCTCGAAGTATGTCGTCTCCCGTGGGGTGGCCATAGGTATCGTTGATACGTTTGAAGTCATCAATATCAAACATCAACACCGCACAGGTCGCGTTGGAAGCGCACAATTCGTCAATAACGAACTCGGTATAGTAGCGATTCCAGCATCGAGTGAGCAGGTCGGTGTGAGCAAGGCTTTCCAGTCGCTGATTGGTTTTGCGCAACTGGCGGTTAACGTTTACGACGTCCAGGGCCGTAATCGCAACGGCCAGGTCATCGGCGAGCTCCAGCACCATGGACGCTTCAATCGGCAACCAGAAAGTGAGCTGGGCGATAGAGGTGACGTCACCGGGCGTCACCATGGCGTGTTGTCGGAAAATCAACAACCAACCCAGGTGGTTACTGGTCAGGTTTAAAGGGGCGGCAAGCCCTCCCTGGCAATCACCGTCTAATTCGATCGTGCTGTCCTGATCGGTTGTCGTATCCAGGTCCCCCAGTTGCTGAAAAATCTGCTGGCGATCTGGGCATTCCCCGAAATAATAAAGCTCGCCCTTGTGGGTCAAGGCGATACCGTTTGCTTGAAAGATGTCACACCAGCCGTGACCATGACGCTGTAAAAAATCGGCAAGGCTCGTTAGCCGTTTTATGTCACGAGACAGTAGACGGCGGCGAGCTTTGAGCCCAAGCTGACGCTCGGCCATGTGTTTTGCCTTCAGCAGGTTCAGCCGCTGAGCGGCGATATCGATAAGGACGGTTACCCACTGCAAGGCGTCTTCCGGTGGGGCAGTCGGGAGTCCTATGTAACCCCAGACGTCATGCTCGCCTTTTAATTCATAATGGTGATAGTGGGACGTCCGTAATTCATCCTGTGAGCGAAAGGTAAGCAGTTGCCCGTGAGACGCCATGGTACTGACTGCGGGGTAACAATAGGTCAGGCGAAGCTCTCCTGAATCTAATCGTCGGTAAAGCGCGATGGGTTGGTGGTCCGCCAACTCATGGAGCGTTTTAGTAAGCCTTTCAAAAAGCTCCTGAGGCGTTTTCGATGAGCTGATGAGGTCTAATGCGAGACACAGATCATCGAATGTACTGCCTGGTTTATTGGCTGGTGTAGAAGGTACGCCACTCATACGGAATGACTCCTAAAGCACGGTGCCCCCCTAACCGCCAGGTCGTGCCTTGGTATGGGTGAAACGATGGGCTGGAATTGAAGTATCGATTCAATCAAAAGGTTAACCGTTATTCAACTATTATTGAATAATCGCTTCACATTGGCGGCATGAATGAAAAACAGATGTTCGCCGAGCGATTGAAAAACGCCATGCAAGCTGCCGGGTACGATGTACGCTCCTCTGTTCTGGAGCGTGAATTCAACCTGCGCTATTGGGGAAAGCCGATTACGTATCAGGCGGTCAGACGCTGGCTGCGCGGCGATTCCATTCCCAGCCAGGAAAAACTTCAGGTATTGGCGCATTGGCTGGCCATTGATCCTCACCAATTACGCTATGGAGCTGGGGGACAAGCGTCCATCAAGGAGCCGTCTGGTGTTTGGGAGACTTCTTCCAGCAACGAAGAGCGGCGCTTATTAGCGTTATATCGCCGCTTGCCCTCCGAGCAACGTAAGGTCGTTCTAGAAGTGATGGATACGTTTGCGAAAGCCTATTCAACGACAGATAGCCCGACTAAATAGGTGGTGTCTTGAGCGATCTTCCGCTACGACTCACCGCGTCGCCAGTTGAAGTAGCGCTTTAACAAACTGAGCACCCGTTCGGGTTTGTGGGCGTTCTTCCACACGCCCGCCGTCGCCTTGGCGGCTTCGCCCAGGGTCGGGTAAGGGTGGATGGTGCCCAACAGCTTGTTTAGACCCAGGCCGTGTTTCATGGCGAGGGTGAACTCACCCAGCCATTCGCCGGCATTTTCGGCCACGATGGTCGCGCCAAGAATCCTGTCTCTGCCCGGCACGGTGAGCACCTTGATAAACCCCTGGGTGGCGCCTTCGGCAATCGCCCGGTCACTGTCTGCCATGGCGTAGCGGGTTACCTCGAAGGCGATGTTTTTCTCCCTGGCTTCCTTCTCGTTGAGGCCGACTCGCGCCACTTCGGGCTGGACGTAGGTGACGGCGGGCATAAAGCGGTAATCCACGGCAAAGCTTTTCAACTCGCCAAACAGCGCGTTTACCGCTGCGTGCCAGGCCTGGTGAGCGGCCGCGTGAGTCAACTGGTAGGGCCCGGCGAGATCCCCGCAGGCCCAGATATTCGGCAGTCGGGTTTGCAGTCGCTCGTTAAGCTCCAGTGTACCGGAAGGGGTTGTGGAGACGCCCAGTGCCTCAAGGCCCAGCCCTTCAATGTTGGCTTGGCGGCCGACACTCACCAGCAGATAGTCAAAGGCCAGTATCGAGCGCTCTCCCTGATGCTCCACGGCAAGCTGGTAGCCTGACGTGTCGTTGAGAACTTCCAGTGCCTTGGTGTCGGTCATCACCGTCACCCCTTCGTCCGTCAGGGTGTTTTCGACGGCTTCGCCGACCTCCTGGTCCTCCCGACCCAGCAACTGGTGCATGCCTTCTACCAGCGTGACCTGGCTGCCCAGGCGGGCGAAGCTCTGGCTAAGTTCACAGCCGATAGCGCCGCCACCGAGTACCACCAGGCGTTTAGGCAGTTCTGTCAGTGACCATAGGTTTTCAGAGGTGAGTACGGGCGCGTGCTCAATGCCCGGTAGCGGCGGCACCTTGGGGCGGGCGCCGGTGGCCAGCACGATATGGCGGGCAGTAACGGTTTGAGCACCGATTTGAACTTCCCAGGGCGACGTCAGAGTGGCGTGGTCCTGATACACCTCAACGCCCAGATCGGTATAGCGCTCGACGCTGTCGTGGGGTTCGATATCGCGAATAGCCTGATGCACATGCCCCATGACCTTGGCGAAATCAATCTGCGGTTCGCTTGACGTCACGCCAAAGCGTGGTGCAGTGCGAATCTCGTGGGCGGCGCGGGCGGCCCGAATCAGTGCCTTGGACGGTACGCAGCCAGTATTCAGGCAGTCGCCACCCATCTTGTGTTTTTCAACCAATGCCACCCTGGCGTTGACGGCGCTGGCGATATAGCTGGTCACCAGACCGGCCGAGCCGCCGCCAATCACGACAATGTCGTAGTCAAAATGTGCTGGCCGATTGAACTCTTTGTAGGCTTTTCGTTTCTGTACCAGCAGGACAATGCGCCGCGCGATCCAGGGAAAAATCGCCAGGAGTGCAAAGGACGCCAGCAGCGTTGGTGAAATAATGCCGCCGAGGCTCTCAAGCTCCCCCAACTGGCCGCCGGCATTGACGTAAATGGCAGTGCCGGGAAGCATGGCGACCTGGCTCACCCAATAAAACGTCACGGTCTTGATGCGCGTCAGGCCCATCACCAGGTTGATCATGAAAAACGGGAACACTGGCACCAGACGCAGGGTGAAAAGGTACAGGGCACCGTCCCGCTCGACCCCGCGGTTCACCGATTCGAACTGACGCGGAAAGCGCTTTTCAATCGCCTGGCGGAATAAAAAGCGCGACAGCAAAAACGCCAGCGTAGCGCCCAATGTGCTGGCAAATGAGATGATCAATAGCCCCCAGCCGAGCCCGAACAGCGTGCCACCCAGTAGTGTCAGCAGCGTTGCCCCGGGCAGCGACAGCGCGGTCATCACCACATACACGGCGAAAAAGATGCCCGCTACCTGCCAGGGGGATTGACTGAACGCCGCCTGAAAGTCGCTCTGGTAGGCTTTGAGGGTATCGAGGGTGAACCACTGGTGGGCACCGGTCAGAAAGAAAGCCCCGATGGCCACGATCAGTAAGGCTGCCATCAGTATACGTTGTCGGGTCACGGTCATCTCCAGGAAAGCGTTTCAGGGTAGAGGTCAGTGGGCGTGCAGCGTGTTTCCTTACACTGGCGCGCGGGTAGCTTGCCAGCGCTGCCAGTCTTCCGGTCGGTCAACGTCCCATACGGTGGCGGGGTAACTGGCGTGAAGGCCGAGTGCTTCAATCCGTTGCCGGGTCGCGCTAAGCACCCTGTCATTGCCCCAGGGAATCAACTCAAACAGCCCCGGATAGTCGCGGTGGGTGCCGATCAGCCCATAGCCGCCGTCCTCGGCGGGCAGCATGACCACGTCATGCGTGTGGAGCTGCTGCGCACAGGCCGTGATCAGATCGCTGGTGATGCTCGGGCAGTCACTGCCCATCACCATGGCGGGGCCTGACGCGCTGTTCAGTGCGTGACGGATGCGTGTCCCTAAATTGCCCTCCGGCTGGGGGGCGAGCGTCACGCCAAAGTGTTCGTAAAGCTCGCCAAACAGTGGGTGAGTATGGTCGAGTGCCGTCCACAGCGTGATGTGGTCAGCAGGTAGTGCTTTGCAGGCATTGGCCACACAGTGGCGGACCAGTTGTGCATGGGCATCCGCGGCACCCTCTGGGCCGAGCAACGGCGCCAGGCGTGTTTTAGCCCGCCCTGGCAGCGGCGCCTTGGCCAGCAGGTGCAGGTGGAGCGTTTCACCGGGCATCGCGATACTCCCTGGCCAGTTGGGTGGCGCTAACGCCGCGCCAGTAGCGATAGCGCAGCCGCCACATCAGGCGGATGGTCGACCAGGCACCGTGTTGGTCCCAGCGCCTGCCTGAGCTTATCACTTTGCTGCGTAGACAGGCAGGATGCGACAGCTGTTTGAGCCGTTTAGACAGCTCAATGTCTTCCATCAGCGGCTGATCGGGAAAACCGCCGACTGCCGTGAAGGTGCTCGCGCGCACAAAAATGCCTTGGTCGCCGGTGGCGATGCCAGTGAGCCGAGAACGCAGATTCATCATCGTGCTTACCACGGGCAGCCAGCGGCTGCGGCCTGAGAGGTTGATGGCGAAGTGTCCCCAGGCATGGCGGCCAAGCGCCTGGGTTATCTGCTCAACGGCGTTCCCGGGCAGTTGAGTATCTGCATGCAGGAACAGTAGCGCCGGGGCGCTGGCATGCTGTGCGCCGAGATTCATTTGCCGCGCCCGCCCCGGTTGACTGGCTATCACTCTATTCGCCAGCGGCCGGGCGATGTGAACGCTTGCGTCGCTACTGCCGCCATCGACGACGATGATTTCAACACCTTGTTCGCCAAGCGATGACAGTGCCGTTAAATGGTCCGCCAAAGAGGCTTCCTCGTTGAGCACTGGGATGACGATGCTGAGGCGAGCGGTTGGGTCAGCCGAGTTCAATGATCGGCCCTCCCGCGGCGTCGGCATCGGCGTGGTCGTGGGTGACCAGCAGCGCGGGGAGGCCTGCGTCGCGTAGCTGGCGGAATACCAACGAGCGCATTTCCTGGCGCAGGGCCATATCCAGCTTGGAAAATGGCTCGTCGAGCAGCACCGCGTGTGGCTGTGAGAGCAGCAGGCGCATCAAGGCCACGCGGGCTTGCTGACCGCCGGAAAGCGTTGCCGGGTCGCGCTCCTCATAGCCTGCGAGCCCCACCTGGTGAAGCGCCTGGGCCACCTTCGGCTGTTTGTTGGCGGTGTGTTGGGGAATGCCAAAGTGCAGATTGCCGCCCACGCTGAGGTGAGGAAACAGCAGTGGATCCTGAAATAACAGCCCGAGTCCGCGTTTTTCGGCAGGCAGGGTGTCCAGCCTTGTGTCGGCCAGAAAGATTTGCCCCTGGGCTTTGAAGGCAGGCGATATGAATCCTGCCAGGTAGGCCAGCAGGGTTGATTTACCCGAGCCGGAGGGGCCCATGACGGTGAGCACCTCGCCGGGGGCAATGGTCCGATCGATGGCCAGCAGCCTTTCGCCATTCAGGGTGATCTGTACCTGCTGAATGTGCAGCGTCGGGTTCAGTGTCATGCAACTCCTCGCATCTGGCGACGTTTGGCCCAGGCCAGGCGCGGTATCAGCAGCGCCAGACTAAAGCCGATAAAGGGGAGTAGTGCCTGGAGCAGCGCGAGGACGGCGATCAGCCGTCGGTTGCCCCCGGATGCCATGGCCACCGCTTCGGTGGTAATGGTGGGGACACGCCCGCCGCCGAGTAGCAGTGTGGGTAGGTACTGGCCGATACTCACGGCCAAACTGACCGCGCAGGCGGTGAGCAGTGGCGCCAGCAGCAGCGGCAGGCGTACCTGCCAAAAAGCCCGCCAAGGCGAGGCCCCCAGCGAATGGGCAACCTGCAGCCAGCGAGGGTCCAGGCGTCGATAGGCTTCCGAGAGTGACAGGTAGAGATAAGGCGCTACAAAAAGTAAATGGGCGGCCACCACTAGCGTTCGTTGCGGGCGAACGTTAATGCTTTCCGCCGCGACCACCAAGCCAAACAGAAAGGCGACCTGGGGAATGATCAGCGGTAGATACAGCAGCCACTGGGAGCGGCTGGCCGGAAGACGCTGGCGCACCTCATTCTCAAGGACAGCCACCACCAGCGCAGCGGCAATCAGCGTCGCCGCCAGCCCCACGCTTAAGGTATTCAACAGTGGCGTTGCCAGGCTGGGGAGAAGACGTTGCCAATGATCGAGCGTAAAGGTGCCGGGCAAGGCATCAGGAAAACGCCAGAAACCGGCCACTGAAAAGATCACCAGCCCCCCGATCGCGCTGATGGCCAAGAGTGTCGTGGTCGCCAGCAATAGTCGGCCACCCATGGCGATCGCCACCGACCCCGTACTTCTTGCGCCATTGACCAGCCAGCCTTGACTAACCCGCTTGACACACTGCTCGCCGAGCCACCAGGTCAACAGCGCGGCCAGGGTGACGCCAAGCTGAAGCACGGCGCCGGCAGACGCCATGAAACGACGGTTCAGGTCGGGGTCATTGAACCAGCTCAGAATCGAGACGCTCAGTGTAGGCGGTAAGGTCGGGCCAAGAATCATGGCCATATCAACCACCGACGTGGCGTAGGCAATCACCGCGTAAACGGGCAACCGAATCAGCGGGTAGAGCGCCGGGAAGACACTTTTCAGCCAGGCAATACTCGGGGCGTAACCCAGTGAGCGCGACAGCATGACACGCTGATCGGGTTGAAGCTGAGGCAGTGCGGCAAGACACATCAGCAGTAGAAAGGGGACTTCCTTGAGCACCAGCCCGGCCATCAATGTAAGCCCTATGGCGTCGTTGACGATGAGCCAGTCGGGAGGCCGCTCCCAGCCCGTCAGCCCGGGAGAGAGAAAACGTGCCAATAACCCGGAGGGCGCGATAAGGAAGGCAAGGCCAAACGCCACGGCCGCATGAGGGATCGCCAGCAAGGGTGAAACCAGCCGCCGGATGCCGCGATCAAGCCAGGTGCCGCGGCTGGCAGCCAGAAAAAGCACCACCACCACCAGTGCCATGAGGGTGCTCAGCAATCCGCTGGCAAAGCTCACCGCTATCGAACGACCAAGCCCGGGTTGGGCGAACAGGCTTTGCCAGGGGGCCATGCTCACGGTGTTGCCGCCCAATGCAGGCAGATAGCCAAAGGCGGGCAGCAATACCATCAACAGGCCTGCCCCAACGGGCAGGACCAGTAGGGCAATAAGCAGCGTCGGGGCCAGGCGCAGCATCGCCTAGTTCACGCCATAACGCTCAAGCCAAGCGTCCTGCAGTGCGGTCATCCAGCTTGGGTGCGGCTCGGGCAGCGTCTTGGACAGCGCATCGGCCGGCAGTTCTGAAGGATGCCGCTCGCCCTGTTCAAACAGCGCCTGGGCATCGGCCTCCAAGCGGTCGATATCCAGCACGCTACGGTCGCCCCACATCGAAAGCGACTGCTTCTGCGCCTGGGCTTCCGGCGATAGTAGGAAGTTGGCGAGTACCATGGCGCCGGCCTTGTGCGGCGAGTTGTAGGGAATGGCAACAAAGTGGACGTTGCCCAGAGTGCCGCCTTCCAGCACGTAACTGCGCACGCTCTCCGGCAGTTCGTACTCCATGACCGCGACGGCCGCATCGGTGGGGTAGAAGGAAAATGCCAGACTCAACTCGCCATCGCTCATCAGGGTGCGCAGGTTGGGGCCAGAGTCCGGGAAAGTACGTCCGCTGCGCCACAGGTGCGGGTGCAGCTCATCCAGGTAGGCCCACAACGGAGCCGTCACACGCTCGAAATCGGCGTCTTCCACGGGCTGGTAGAGGGCATCATCCTGGTCTGTGAGCTCGATCAGTGCCTGTTTCAAAAAGGTGCTGCCGGTGAAGTCAGGGATGCGTGGATAGCTGAACTGGCCAGGGTTGGCTTTGGCCCACTCAAGCAGTGCCGACATGTTCTGAGGCGGGGTATCGGTTAGGGCGCTGTCGTAATAGAAGGTGATCTGCGCCTTGCCCCAGGGCGACTCATACCCCTCGGTGGGCAGGGTGAAATCGGTCACCACTTCGGGGTTGTCGTTGGCGTTGGTGAGCGCAAAATTCGGCAGTGCCTCGGCAAAGGGACCGAACAGCAGATCGTTCTCGCGCATTGCGGCAAAGTTTTCGCCATTAATCCAGATCAGGTCGATGCTGCCCTCGTCATCGTTGCCCGCCTGCTTTTCAGCCAGCACCCGCGACACCGCACTGCTGGTGTCATCCAGTTTTACGTGAGCCACTTCAACATTGAACTGCGCCTGCATTTGCTCGGCCACCCAGTCGATATAGCGGTTGGTGCGTGAATCACCGCCCCAGGCGTTCCAGTAAACCGTTTGGCCTTCAGCTTCATCCAGCACGGCTGGCCAGTCGCTGGGGGCTGGCGCCGCCACCGCGGGAAGTGTCAGCGCCAGCAAGGGGGCGATCAGGGAGTATCGGCGTTTTAGCATGGGGTACCTCTGTCAAAATGAGCGGGCATTACTCAATCGCTGTCAATTAAAGTGTTGCGCGCAGGCGCTGCAGTTCGTCCTGAACGTGATCGATGATCGGCGGTGACAGGTAGTGTTCGACTCGATCGCGTACGTGATCAATGACCGCGCTGTCGGTAAGCTCCGCCGACCAGTCTTCGCCGCGCTGCTGGGCGTCCTTGGCGCGCAGGTGCTGGGCACGCCACTTGGCGCACCAGGTAAGCGACCACAGCCAGGTCGCTCGCCGGCAGGCAACTAAGGTTTCGGCGCTGGGTGATGTGCCCATGGCGGCCTGCCAGCGACGGTAAAACCCGACGACCTCATCCAATGACAGCACCGCCTGGCTATTCAGGTCCCAGGTAGTGGAGGTGTAGAGGCTGGTATGGGCCAGATCGATGCCCGGCAGACCATAGCGGCACTTCTCTAAATCCACCAGTACCGCGCGCCCCTGAGCATCGATCAGAAAGTTGCCCGGATGGGTATCAAAGCTGATCAGGCAGCGTTCGGCATCGGGAAGCGCCACCGGCAGAGCCGCCAGTTCATCTCGAATGCGCGCAACGACTTCAGCGCTCAAGTCGGCCTGTTCGAGCCATTCAGACTGGCGAGCCACTTCCTCGCGCATGGCTCGCCACGGGTCTGCTGGCGCTAGCAGTGGGGCAGGCGGGTCCGGCAGTGGCAGTCTGTGCAGGCTGGCAAGGGTTTCAGCGATGCGGGGTAAATCCTGCGGCAGTTGGGCCAGCTGACCTGCGATAGCATCCACCAGCAGGCCGCCGCGCGGCAAGCGATCGCTTACTTCCAGAAGGCCATGTAAACCGGGTACATGGCCACCCTGGCTGGCTCGCTGGTAGCAGGCGGCTTCGTAAGCCAGATTGTCGGCAGGGCCAAGGTTCATCTGGCTTTGCTTGGGAAGCCGTGCCACCCAGTCCGCCCCCTCACGGTGTAGCCACACGTGATCATGGGCAAGCCCCGTATCCGCCATCGGGGATAGCGATTGATAGCTGATATTGGCCTCTTGCAGCACTGCTTCCAGGGACTGCAGGCGCGCCTGTAAAGGTGTCGGCATGGCGTCATCCGTGTTGAGCAAGTCATCGTTGCCACTAAGTGGTTGTTCTAACGACAACCTTACACGGTTTATGGTTAAAAATGATGCAGGCACGGCGGAAAGGCGCGGTCATGCCGCCCGGGTGGAATATCAGCAGCCCTAGTTTTGCATGGGAATATCATCTTTCCAGCGAAAGCCGACGCCACCAGCTTTCCATACGCCGTCGCGATTGAAGGGGTGCGGGCCGGATAAGTTGATGTACTGGGGCAATTCGAAGTGCGGCGCCAGATTCTGCCTGGCCTTAATCGTCACGCGGTCCATGATTCTCAGCCCCTGCTCTTCTGCCGACATATGCGCTTCAGGCGCTGCCCGATGGGCCAGCGCCCAGTTATCAATATACAGAAGGTCGCCTGTGTCGTAGTGGTAGCGTATGCCGTAACCCTTTTCGAATGACGCATTCAGCAGATCGTTATAGTCGTTGAAAAGCTGCTTCATCTCGTCTTCGTTGAGCAAGCGAAGTTGCTCGGTGGAGGCGGGTGTCTGCTGCAGCTCATCAATGGCGACACCGTCTTCCGGTAGCCGCTCCAGCACCGCGCCGGTCATTCCCAGATGCAGCCATACGCTCTTGCGCCCAGAAATAGGATGTTTGTGGACGACGGGGTGACTCACGCCTGATGCCGAGTTGACAGACACCAGCCGTTCCCAGAAGGCCTGCTTGTCCTCGGGCAGAACATCAAAGGCGGCCCCTTGGTGGGCAAAGTGCGTGCCGCCGCCCTGCTCTGGGGCGCGCGCCATGTAGTAGGCGGAGTGGGAAAACGTCGCGGCTTCGAAACTACCATCGTTATGCCACTGTGGGCCTACGCCCAGGATGCCGTAGCGGTTGTCATTGGAGCAGCGGAAGATATCCCGGTTCATGCCAGGCGTCGCCGGGTGGACGCCATGAGTGGAGTGGATTTCACCCGCGCCCCACCATTTGCTCGCGTTGACCAACTCATCGGCCGAGAGATCTGCCTGGTGCTTAAACACGATGAAGCCACGGTTCGCCATTTCCACTTCCAGCGCCTCGATGACAGGCGCTGGGAGTCGGTGACGTACGTCAGCACCGTAAATTTCGACGCCAAGCGGCTCCAGCTGTTTGACCGTCAGGCCGGCTTCTTCAAACAGCGCGACACGGTCAGGGTCGAGCGGTGGTATGGTCGGTGGCGTGTTGCTGAACTTGTCGGAGGGTGTTCGCATGATGACGTGACCTCAATGGGTGAATTTTCTTCACTCAGCGAATGTCCGTGACAGGGTCCTGAGCGGCAGGAACAAACGGTCCAATGATATTGGTCAGGTTATGCTGCGTTTTGTTCCTGGTCCAATCTGTGTGCTACCGGTAGGGAAAAGCCCAACCGCTCCCTTTTCGGTGCCGCCAAGGGGGCGGGCGTTATAACCACCCATTTTGCAATCGCATATCACCTTCAATCCTGTGTCATCAGGGCCTCATGAAACAGGGCTTCGACGCGCTTCTGGGTACGCGCATACCAAGCCTCGTCCTTGGTCACTGCCCTTTGGGCGTTGATGGGGTGGGTGGGAATATGCAGGCGCATGTCCAGTCCAGTGTCGCGGTGGGTAGTGACCTGCATCGCGGCAGAGTGTCGCGCTGGGCCATAGGGAATATGCCGGGCCAGCGCCACTTGGCGCTCGCTGGTGGTGGCGAAACGGATAAACGCTCGGGCCGTCTCGGGGTTCGGGGCGCCGCGGGGGATCACCCATGTCTCGTGCTCCTGGAGCTGGCCGTCCCAGAGAATCTCGATAGGCAGATCGCGCTCCACCATGGCCGCGAAGAAGCGGCCATTGTAGCCTGACGCCATGACCACCTTGCCCTCTTCGAGCAGGCGCACCGGGGTGTCGCCGGCTTCCCACCAGTGGATATTGTCGATGCCTTGCAGCCGGGCGAAGGCCAGGTCCAGGCCACGGCGGGTACTGAGCAGGCGGTAAAGTTCTTCCCGGGGGACCCGGTAGGAGAGCAGCGCCCACTCCAGATTAGCCGCCGGCGTGCTTTGCAAGGCCCGAGGGCCAGGGAAGCGCTGTTGATCGAAGAGATCGGCGATGCGAGTGGGGCGCTCTCCGGGGAACGCATCACGGCGATAGGCCACGACAGTGGCAAAAATTGAATGGCTGATAAAACAGTGCCCCAGGGCACCAGAGAAGAAATCCTGGGGTGCCGGGGTGCCGTCCGGCGCGGGGGCCGCCAGTTCGGTGGGTAGCGGCTCCAGCAGCCCTTCCTCGCAGGCTGCCATGGCCTCGCTGCGGGTCATATCGATGACGTCCCAGGGGACATCGTTGTCCGCAACGGCCTGGCGCAGTTTCGTCAGGCCGCCGTTATAGCTATCCACGGCCACCGGTACGTCGTGAGCCTCCGTGAAAGGGGTGAAGAGGGCGCGGCGCTGGGCTTGCTCGTAGGCACCGCCCCAGCTCAGAACGGTCAGCGGGTTGGCGGCGTCAGGTACGTCCGCCCGGATGGGAGATGTCAGGGCAAGCAGCCCGGTCAGGAGTCCTGGGATCCATCGTCTAACCAGCACCGTGTTCCTCCCGTCGCAGGGCGTCGCTGTGATGCAAGAAGGCTCGAGCAATACTCGACTCATAGGCCACCCCAAGGAAGCGCCGTTCGTTATCGACAACGGCGATTGCCTCACCGGTGACCTTCTCCAATTGATGCATTGCGTCCCAAAGTGATGCGTGAGGATCCAGCACGGGGCGAGGCGTCTCGGGACAGTCGGCCAGGGTTGTCGCCTCGCTGCCTGCGCGGAGGGTCTCCAGGCTCGCCAACGTCACGCAGCCTTGGTACCGCCCTCGGTCGTCCACCCGGTAGGCTTCGCCATGACCTGCTGTGCTCAGGCACGAGATAGCCGCGTCCAGTGGGGTCGCAGGGGCCAGGGTGACGGCATCGTGGCTGATCAACTCGGTCAATCGGGTTTCCTGGAGCACGGCGCGACTGCGCCCCGCGGAGAGGTCCAGGCCACGGCGGGCCAGTTGAATATCGAAGAGCGAGCGGCCGAACAACTGGGCGGCCAGTGGATTGGCGAGCGTGACGCTGGCCAGGGCGGCGGTGGTCAAGGCATAGCTGCCGGTAAGTTCGAAGACGATCAGCAGAGTGGTAAGAGGCGCGCCGAGTACCGGAGCGGTGACCGCGACCATGCCGCACACGGCATAGAAGATGAACGTCTCCTGGCCGCCGCCCAGCTCGGCGACCAGGGTTCCGACCAGGGCGCCAAAAAGAGTACCGATCACCAGCGCTGGGCTGAAGACGCCACCGGCGAAGCCCAGCCCCAGACACAAAGCCGTCGCGGCCAGCTTGAGCAGCAGGACCATCAGCAGCTCGCCGCCGCCGTAGGCCCCCGGCAAGGTGGCGAAGCGCAGGGTTTCCTGGCCCATGCCCAGGATATCGGGTACCCACAGCGCGGTTAAGCCGAGCAAAGCCCCGGCCAGTGCGGGATGCAGGCTGGCAGGTAACGGTAGCCGCTTAGCTAGCTGCCCCATGGCAAGAATGGCATGCATATAGGCGCCCGCCACCAGGGCGCCCAGGCCACCCAGGCCCAGGAAAAGAGCGAATTCCCAGGGTTGGGGTACGCCAGGCTCGGTGATATGGAACAGCGCCCCTTGATCCAGCAACTGGGTGGCCAGCACATAGCCGACGATGGCGGCGGCGGCCACGGGAGCGAAGGCGCGCAGGGCATAGTGGCGAAGTACGACTTCGTGGGCGAAGACAATGCCTGCCAGGGGCGCATTGAAGGCGGCCGCAATGGCAGCAGCCACCCCGCAAGCGATCGTGATATTGTCTTCTGAGCGCCCCAGGTGCAGCAAGCGTGTGATCAGCGAGCCGAGCGTCGCGCCGAGATGGACCAGCGGCCCGTACTGACCCACCGAAGCACCGGCGCCCAACGACACCAGGCTGCTTAACCCCGATAGCGCACCCGCCTTGGCAGGCAGGCGACCCCGGCGGGTCTGGACAGCAGCGATGGCGTCAGTAGGTGTGTGGGGACGGCCCCCGGGAAGACCGCGATGTAGTTGACCAACGAGCAGCCCGCCCAGGGTCGGTATCAGCAGGGTGGCCAGGATCACAAGCGTGGTGTTAGCCGCCATCATCTGGCCCCGCGGGGAGATCAACAACAGGTCGTTGAGCCATAACACCGCATTGACAAAACCGACGGCGACCAGCGCCGCCACGCCCCCGACGATACTGCCCAATAGTACCAGACCAAGAAAACGCAACACCGCCAGGGGGTGTCGGGCCGAAACGCTGTCTTTGCTGGGCGAGTCCATCTCCCAGTTATAGGCGCTATTGGGTCGCCGGGCAAGGTAGCACGGGCGCCATGCGGTAAGAGCTGCCTGGCGCCGCGTGGCTTACAGCGCTGAGATTTTAGCCCGCTGCTCTTCCAGCAGCTGCTTGGCGGCCTGGAAGTCGGCGAGCTTGCCGCGTTCTTTTTCCACCACTGATTCCGGGGCTTTGGCGATAAAGCCTTCGTTGTCGAGTTTCTTCTCGATGCCGCCGATCAGCTTGTCCTGTTTTTCAATTTCCTTGGCCAGGCGTTTGAGCTCAGCGTCTTTGTCGATCAAGTCCGCCATTGGCACGAGTACTTCCATGTCGCCGACCAGCTGTGTGGCCGATAGCGGCGCATCATCGGGATTTTCAAGCCAGGTGGCGCTTTCCAGCTTGGCAAGCTTGGCGAGGAAGTGGCGGTAGTCTTCAAGCCGCTCGGCATCTTCCGGCTTGCCCTTGGTGAGTAGTACGTCGAGCGGCTTGCCGGGGGCGATGTTCATCTCGGCGCGGATGTTACGCACGGCGATGATCACGCCTTTCAGCCATTCGATGTCGCGGGTCGCCTGCTCGTCGATTTTGCTGTCGTCGGCTTGCGGCCAGGCCTGCAGCATTAAGGACGCGTCGTCGCCGACGTAAGTGCCTGCCAGCGGTGCGACACGTTGCCAGATCTCTTCGGTGATGTAGGGCATCATCGGGTGGGCGAGGCGCAGAACGGTTTCCAGCACCCGCACCAAGGTACGGCGTGTACCTCGCTTTGCCTCGGCACTGGCATTTTCGTCCCACAGTACCGGCTTGGATAGCTCCAGGTACCAGTCGCAGTATTCGTTCCAGACGAACTCGTACAACGCCTGGGAGGCGTGGTCAAAGCGGTATTCCTCCATCGCCCTGGTGACCTGGGCCTCGGTTTTCTGCAGTTGGGAAATAATCCAGCGGTCGGCCAGAGAAAGCTCGACATCGTTGACGCCTTCTCCTTCAAGTGAGGTGCCGCAGTCTTCGTCTTCGGCGTTCATCAGCACGTAGCGCGAGGCGTTCCACAACTTGTTGCAGAAGTTGCGGTAGCCGTCCAGGCGGTTCATGTCGAACTTGATATCCCGCCCGGTAGTGGCCTGGGAGAGGAACGTAAAGCGCAGCGCATCGGTACCGTGGGCTTCAATGCCGTCCTTGAATTCGTCGCGGGTCGCCTTGGCAATCGCCTTGGCTTTTTGCGGCTGCATCATGTTGCCGGTACGTTTTTCGAGTAGCGCGTCCAGGCTGATCCCGTCGATCAGGTCGATGGGATCCAGCACGTTGCCCTTGGATTTGGACATCTTCTGACCCTGGCCGTCGCGCACCAGGCCGTGTACATAGACTGTCTTGAAGGGGACTTCGCCGGTGAACTTGAGCGTCATCATGATCATCCGGGCGACCCAGAAGAAGATGATGTCAAAGCCCGTGACCAGCACGCTGGTCGGGTGGAAGGTTTCAAGCTCCGGTGTCTGTTCCGGCCACCCCAGGGTGCCGAAGGTCCACAGGCCGGAGCTGAACCAGGTGTCGAGGACGTCTTCGTCCTGGGTGAGCTCAATATCATCGCCCAGGCCGTGCTTCTCGCGGACTTCGGCTTCCGTGCGGGCTACGTAGACATTGCCCGCCTCGTCGTACCAGGCCGGAATGCGGTGACCCCACCACAACTGGCGGGAAATACACCAATCCTGCAGGTCGCGCATCCAGGCAAAGTACATGTTTTCGTAGTTCTTGGGCACGAACTGGATATCGCCGTTTTCCACCGCCTCGATGGCGGGTTTGGCGAGGGACTCGACAGCCACAAACCATTGGTCGGTGAGCAGCGGCTCGATCACGTCACCCGAGCGGTCGCCGTAGGGCATGGTGTTGTTGACGGCTTCCACCTGTTCCAGCAGGCCCAGCGCGTCCATGTCCGCGACGATCAGCTTGCGCGCTTCAAAGCGGTCCAGCCCGGCGTATTTGGCGGGCAGGCTGGCGTCTTCGTCAGGCTGCGGCTGGCCTTTCAGGTCATAGATCTCGGCGCGCTCAAGGATGGTGGCATCCTGGCTGAAGACGTTGATCAGCAGGTGATCCTGGCGCTTGCCGACTTCGTAGTCGTTGAAGTCGTGTGCCGGGGTGATCTTGACGCAGCCCGAGCCTTTTTCCATGTCGGCATGCTCGTCGGCGACGATGGGAATCCGACGGCCGACCAGCGGCAGCTCGATAAACTTGCCGACCAGCGAAGCATAGCGCGTGTCTTCCGGATTCACCGCCACGCCGGTATCCCCCAGCAGGGTCTCCGGGCGGGTGGTGGCGACCACAAGGTAGTCCTTGCCGTCAGCGGTTTTGACGCCGTCGGCCAGCGGGTAGCGGAAGTGCCAGAAGCTGCCCTGCTGCTCCTTGTTTTCCACTTCAAGGTCGGAAATCGCCGTGTGCAGGGTGGGATCCCAGTTGACCAGACGCTTGCCGCGATAAACCAGGCCTTCTTCATGCAGGCGCACGAAGACTTCCTGTACGGCCTTGTAGAAGCCGTCATCCATGGTGAAGCGCTCGCGGGACCAGTCAACGCTGGCGCCCATGCGGCGCAGCTGGCGGGTAATATGGTCGCCGGATTCCTCTTTCCACTCCCAGACCTTATCGATAAACGCCTCGCGGCCCAGGTCGTGGCGGGTTTTTCCTTCTTCGGCGGCAATTTTGCGTTCCACCAGCATTTGCGTGGCAATACCGGCGTGGTCGGTGCCTACCTGCCACAGGGTGTTGTTGCCCTGCATCCGCTTCCAGCGCGTCAGGGTATCCATGATGGTGTCCTGGAACGCGTGGCCCATGTGCAGACTGCCGGTCACATTGGGCGGTGGAATCATGATCGAAAACGGGGTTCCGCGGCCGGTCGGCGCGAAACGGTTGTCGGCTTCCCAACGCTCGTACCAGCGAGTTTCGATCTGTTCAGGTTGGTAGGTCTTTTCCATGGATTGGCTCACCGCAACGATGCTCCCCGCCGGGAAGCATGGAATTCATAAATGGGATCGAAAAAATGGCGTCAAGTATAGCGCGATTAAGGGTAGGGCGTCAGGCCCTGACCGAGTGACGATTCAGTCCGCGCATGGCGATCAACCCAAGTACCGGCCCCGGCAGCAGCCACCAGATCACTGCAAGGCCTTGGTCCGACCATAGGGCGGTGACCAGCGCAATCGAGGGTATTGTCAGCCCAAAGCCAATGGCGTTCATCATGGCGAGCGCCGCGCCTAGCCGCTCGGGTGGCGCGGTAGCGCTGGCCAGGGCGGAAAACTGTGCAGAATCGGCGATCACGCTAAAGCCCCAGAGAAGTAAAAGGGCGATCAGCAAAAGCGGTGGCGCCCCGCCGATCAGCGGATAGAGCAGGCATAAGGCGCCCGACGTGGCAAGTGCCACAAACGCGACTCGAGCGCTACCGTAATGGCGGCTCCAGCGGCCGGCCAGCACGCAGCCGGGCAGGCCGATGGCAATGATCAAAAAGCTGATCCAGGACTGGGCGCTGGTGGCCGCATTAAGGCGTTCCAGCTCGCGTGTGACCAAAAACGGCACCAGCGCCCACAGTGCATATAGTTCCCAGCAGTGGCCGAAGTAGCCCAGCGCCGCGGCCCGGAAGTCTTTGTGCTTAAACGCGGCCAGCCCCGCCCACGGCCGTCCGCCGGTTGCCTTGGCAGGCAGGTGCGGGCCAACGCCCAGTCGATAAATCAGCAGTGCGGCGGCCAGGGCCAGCAGCGACGCCAGCAGCAACGGCCATTGCCAGGGCAGGTGCAGGGTCAGCCCACGCAGCAGGTGCGGCGAGGCAATGCCCAGGGTCAACATGCCCACGAGCCAGCCGAGCGCCGCCCCGGCGTGACTGGGCGTCCAGCTAACTACCAGCTTCATGCCCAGTGGGTAGATGCCCGCCAGGCAAAGCCCCGTCGCGAAACGCGCGAACCCGGCGAGTGTGACGTTATCTGCCACGCCGATAAAGGCGGCGTTAACCAGCGCCCCGAGAACCGCCGAGATGGCAAACAGGTGGCTGGCGCGAACGCGGTCGGCCAACCCCGAGGTGGCAATGGCCAGGGTGCCGGTAATAAACCCGGCCTGTACGGCAATGGTGAGGAGTCCGAGATCGCCTTCACTCAGGCCGACGGCCTCCTGCAGCGCCAAACCAACGCCGTTAACGCTGAACCACAGCGAGGTGCCGAATAGTTGGGCAATAACGATCGTAACAAGCGGGTAGCGCGTGAGCACGTTTGCGTCTCCAGGAGTGTACAGGGCGTGGCAGGCCCCGCTTATGGTAATCAACAATTCGTTGTTACGACGAATTTTTTGAAAACAGCAGTGTCTGAATGCGAGAGTAGAACAAGGCCCGTCAGGATTGAGTCGGGTAGTCATTCATTTTGTACGCAATTGGAGTTTTTGATGCAGGTAGCCAAGCTTTTCGCGCCGGCAGTCGCCGCACTGGTGTTCAGTGCTCCCGCCATGGCCCAGCAAATGGGTGGTGGTACCCCCAGTATCGATGACCAGGTTAACCAGCTCGATGAAATGCTGGATCTGGATGACGCGCAAAAGGAAGAACTCAGCGGCCTTTTGACCCAGATGCAAGATGAAAGCAGTGCCAAGCAGCAGGAAGCCCGAGAGCTGCAACGGCAACTCAGCGAGCATGTCCAGCCCGATTACGATGAAGCGGCTATTCGCGCGGATGCTGAGCGTCTTGGTGACCTGACGGCCGAGATGACCGCTGACAGCGTTATCATGCAGTCTCAGATCGAAGACGTGTTCACCCAGGAACAGCGCGACCAACTGGATGAGGCCATGGCCCAGCGGCGGCAGCAGATGCAACAGATGCAGGAGCAGATGCAACAGCAGGGAGGCTAAGGCGAAGACGCAGTGATAGAGACTGTCTTCTCCCTTGATGACCCCGCCACGTGCGGGGTCACTCGTTTGTGGCAGATGATTTCAACGAACTCACCCTAACTTATGCGGTACGACCTCATGGCCGAGTTCTTTATAGCGCTGCCAGCAGGCGCGCTTGGCGACCAGTACTTGCTGGTGCTGGTTAATGATTTCGGCAATGCGGGTGTAGCGTTCTATGCCCTCGGGAATATCCGGGTGCAGGTTCAGCAGGGCGGTCTCTGCCGAAGGCACCGGTAACTGCTGCCAGCCTAGCGTGATCGGCACGCTGGCGGCCATGTCGCTGTCTTCCAGCGCGTGGGGCAGGTAGGCGTCGTCGCGAAACCCCCACAGGGCCTCGTCGGCCTGTTCAGCCAGGGCCTTATCCTCGCAGTGCAGATGCAGGCGATAGCCCTTGCGGTGGATGGTCTCGGCCAGCTTGCAGGCAAACTGGAGGCGGGCATCCAGCGTGGTGTCCGGCAGGATATAAAAGTCGATACGCGCCATGGCGGATTCCTGGCAGGGCGTCTCAAGGCAGCGCCGCCGCAGGCAATGCCGCGGCGACGCAATAAGGCTGGGGGTTATGCCAGCTTAGTGAGCCAGCCGTACTGGTCTTCGCTACGGCCGTATTGCAGATCCAGCAGTTTGGTGCGAATGCGCTTGGCGACCTCGTTGCTGCCGCCAGCCGTAAGACGAATGCGCTCGTCTTCGCTGACCAGCTCGCCCACCGGCGTGATGACTGCCGCCGTGCCGCAGGCGAAGACTTCGGTAATCTCGCCTGAGGCTGCGCCCTCACGCCATTCGTCGATGCTGATAGGGCGTTCTTCCGGGCTCAGGCCTTCGTCTTTGGCCAGGGTGAGTACCGAGTTGCGCGTGACGCCTTCGAGAATGGTGTCGGTCAGGCGAGGCGTCACCAGGCGACCGTCCTTGAAGACGAAAAACAGGTTCATGCCGCCCAGTTCCTCGATCCACTTGCTTTCTGCGGCATCCAGAAACGCCACCTGGCCGCAGCCGTTGGCGGCGGCTTCCTTTTGCGCTGCCAGTGAGGCCGCGTAGTTGCCGCCACACTTGGCAAAGCCGGTGCCGCCGGGCGCGGCGCGCTTGTAATGGGAAGACAGCCAGATGGAAACGGGTTCAATGCCGCCTTTGAAATAGGCGGCGGCCGGTGAGGCAATCACGTAGTAATCCACCTCATGGGCAGGGCGTACGCCCAGGAAAGCTTCCGTGGCAATCATGAAGGGACGCAGGTAGAGGCTGCACTCATCGGCATTGCTTGAGGGCGTGGGCACCCAGGCGTGATCCTGGGCGAGCAGGGCTTTCAGCGAGCCAATAAAGTCCTCGTCGGAAAGCTCTGGCAGTGCCAAACGCCGCGCGCTGCGACGAAAGCGCTCGGCGTTCTTCTCGGGGCGGAACGTCCAGACCGAGCCGTCGGCGTGACGATAAGCCTTGATGCCCTCGAAAATCTCCTGGCCGTAGTGCAGTACCGAAGCGGCGGGGTCAAGCGTCAAGGGGCCGTAAGGACGCACCTGGTGACCGTGCCAGTCGGCATCGATCGTCCAGCGAACGTGGGCCATGTGGTCGGTGAAGTACTGGCCAAAGCCGGGGCTTTCCAGAATGCTGTCGCGAATCTCGTCGTCTGTCGGCTGATTGGACGGCAACACATCAAAACGGGTATCAGAACTTGCAGTGGGCACGGCTGTGGGTCTCCGCTAGCAATACGCCTTGTCGGGCGAATACTGTATCAGTAAGAGGTATTAAAACAGGCGCACCGAGTCAGGCCCAGTACGCCTTGATGTGTTCAGGTTTAACGGTTGTGGCGCTTAAAGGCAACCGCTGGTTGTCTAGTCGTCGCCATTTTCAACCTGGACGTCGTTTTCCCGGTCCAGAAGGTACTGGGTGAGCAGGCCGACGGGGCGGCCGGTGGCACCTTTCTGCTTGCCGGAGTGCCAGGCGGTGCCGGCAATGTCCAGGTGTGCCCAGGGGAAACGGTCGGCAAAACGCGACAGGAAACACGCCGCGGTAATCGTGCCCGCAGGGCGGCCACCGATATTGGCCAGGTCGGCGAAGTTGGAGTCGAGCTGTTCCTGATATTCATCCCACAGCGGTAGGTGCCAGGCACGATCCCAGGCGCCTTCGCCTGCATCCAGCAGGTCAAGGGCGAGGTCATCATCATTGGAGAGCAGACCGGTGGCATGATGGCCCAGCGCGATGATGGCTGCACCTGTGAGCGTGGCAATATCGACCACGCTTGCCGGCTTGAAGCGCTCGGCATAGGTCAGCGCGTCGCACAGCACCAGACGGCCTTCGGCGTCGGTATTGAGCACCTCAACGGTCAGCCCCTTGAGCGTGGTAATGATGTCGCCGGGTTTGGTGGCGGCGCCGTCCGGCATGTTTTCCGCTGCGGCGACGATAAACACCAGGTTCAGCTTGGGCTTGATCGTGAGGAGCGCTTTGACCGTGCCAAAGACGCTGGCCGCCCCGCCCATGTCGAACTTCATCTCGTCCATGCCTTCGCCAGCCTTGAGCGAAATGCCGCCTGTGTCGAAGGTGATACCCTTGCCGATCAAGACATGGGGGGCTTCTTCCGCATTGTCGGCCCCTTTATAGTGCATGACGATCAGGCGACTTGGCTCTCGACTGCCACGCCCGACCGATAGCAGGGCGCCCGCGCCCAATTCGGCAAGCGCCTCTTCGTCCAGAATATCGACGGCCAAAGCGCCTTGGGATTCGCGTCCAAGCTGTTCCGCCTGGTCGGCCAAGTAGCTCGGCGTGCAGACATTTCCCGGCAGATTGCCTAGCGTACGCGTATAGTTGATGCCCTGACCGATGGCGCTACCCTGGTGGGCGCCCTGTCGAGCCCTTTCGGCATCGGCGGCATTGCTGATCATCAGGTTCAATTGCGTCAGGCTTGCCGCTGGCGCCGGGTTGCGCTTGAACTGATCAAACCGGTAGTTCGCGCGTTCGATACTTTCGAGCACTTTGCGCGCTTTCCAGCCCGTATCGCGATCGGCAAGCGGCACTTCGGTCAGCATGACGCTGGCATTATCGATGGGAAGTTTGATCAGCGCCGCCATGGCAGCATCCAGCGCCTTCAGATACGCCGTTTCATGACATTTTTCGCGTTCGCCAAGGCCAACAATCAGCAGGCGCTCGGCACCCAGACCTGGGGCATACGGCAATAGCTGAACGTTTGCGAGGCTGGCATCAATGTCGCCACTGGCGACAAGCTGGCCGATCAACTGTTCGCTGGCATCGTCGAGTTTGGCAACGGCGGGTAATAAGTCGCTACTTTTGTGGTCAGGTACCTTGTAAACAGGAACGACCAGGCAGGCCGTTTCTATTTTGGCAGGGTTAGCCGTTTGAACGGAAAATTCCATGACGTCTCCAACAAGACAAGCATCGAGGTATTCAGGATAATGTCCCAGTGTACCCAAGCACTGCAGGTGTTGCATAACATCCTGCACGACTAGCCGGAGAGCGCGTTGATCTTATTTCGCTATTTAACACGAGAAGTTCTGGTCACCATGTCCGCTGTAGCGGGCATTTTGTTGTTGGTGATCATGGGCAGCCGCTTTATCCGCTATTTTTCCGACGCCGCGGAGGGAGACTTTCCGGTCAATATCCTGGGTAGCTTGATGGTCTATCACCTGCCGGGGTTCATGGAGCTTATCCTGCCGCTTTCGTTTTTTCTGGGCATATTGCTGGCTTATGGCCAGTTGTACATGAACAGCGAAATTACCGTTATGGTGGCCTGTGGCATGAGCCCCAAGCGGCTTCTCAAGGTGACGTTATTGCCCGCTTCGGCGGTGGCGATAGTGGTAGGCGTTTGCAGCCTGTGGCTGACACCGGCGGGGGCCCTCCAGACCGCTGCCATCATAGAAGAACAGGAAAGCCGCTTGGACGTTTCAGTCCTGGCCCCCGGCCGCTTTCAGGAGTTTGGCGGTGGGCGTACCGCCTATATCAGCGGTTTCAATGATGATGGAAGCGAAATGCAGGATGTGTTGGTTCATGAACAGCGTCAGCCTGGTGATGATGCCGAACACAACTATGTCACGCGTGCAGTGTCGGGTTATCAGGAAACGCGGATGGATACCGGTAGCCGCTTTCTGGTGCTTAATGACGGTGAGCGTTACGGCGTGACCCCGGGGCAGCGAAACGCCGAACGCTTGACGTTTGAGCGCTACACGTTGCGGCTTGGCCTGAGCCGCGACCGCCAGGAACTGGATTCGCTGGAGTACGCCACGACGTTGGCACTTTGGCAGGATGACAATGATCGTGCCCAGGCCCAATGGCAGTGGCGGGCGGGGTTGCCGCTGATGGTCTTTATTCTGGCGATCATGGCGCAGCCGCTCTCGCGGGTTAACCCCCGACAGGGGCGGTTTGCCAAGTTGCTTCCCGCGGTCTTTTTATACGTTGCGTACCTGAGCTTATTGCTGGCGGCTGTCGATGCGGTGGGTAGCGGGGCGTGGTCCACTAGCGTGGGCATATGGCCCGTCCATGGGCTGTTTCTAGCCTTGGGGCTCTTGCTGATCTGGCACTCGCAACGCAAGGGGATGCGCTGATGATCGTTGATCGACTCGACCGCTATATTGCTCGCAATGTGCTGGCGGCCATTGTGGTGGTGCAGTTTGTTCTGCTCGGATTGGATATCACCATCGCCTACATCGACGATCTGGGTGATGTGCAGGAAGGCTATTCGGCACTGGATGCACTGTTCTATCTACTGATGCGGACTCCCTGGCGGTTTTACCAATATGCGCCGGTCGCGGTGCTGATAGGTGCGCTGATCGGCCTGGGCAGCATGGCGTCAAGTAATGAACTGACCGTGATGCGAGCGGCGGGCCGTTCACTGGGACGTATTGTCTGGAGCGTGATGAAGCCTGTGCTGGTCGTCGTCGTGGTCGTACTGATGGTGGCCGAGTATGTCAGCCCGCGCACCGAACAATATGCCGAAGCGTGGCGGCTTGAACAGCTTCAGGGTGAGGGGGCCATGTTAACCAGCCGCAGCGGCTGGCAGGTCGAAGGAGACAGTGTTTACCGCTTCGGGGCTATCCGGGCGGACAATGTGGTGCTCGACCTGACGCGTTACCGGTTTGACGAGGAACGTCTCGTCGAAGCGACCCATGCGCAACGCGCTATCTGGGACGATGGCGGGTGGCAACTGGAAGATGTCGCCACCACGCAGATTTTTGATGACCACACCGAGTCTGAGCAAGCTCAAACCTTGCGCTGGGAAACCGACTTCACCCCGCTTCAGTTGGAGCGCCTGTTGCGTTCGGTAGAAAGTCAGGCACCCAGCGAACTTTGGGCTTACGCGCGCTTCCTTGAAGAGCAAGGCATGCAGGCGGACCAGCCGTTGCTGTATTTCTGGCAAAAAATGTTAATGCCGCTGACCATGGGGTCGCTGGTCTTGATTGCCGCTTCGTTCGTGTTTGGTCCGCTGCGCACCGTGGCGGCGGGCACGCGGGTGTTTTACGGCGTGGTGACCGGGCTGGTCTTTAAATACGTTCAGGACTTGCTGGCACCGGCCTCGACACTCTTTGGTTTCTCCCCTGTCTGGGCAGTACTGGTCCCGACGCTGGCGTGCGCCGTGGTGGGAGTGTATTTCCTGCGGCGCAACGGTTAATCCAGATGCCGAGGAGTCCCATGACCAAGCGACGTTTTCCGCAACCGGCCAATACCCGGCCCGCGGGATTGCCATCGCGCCTGGGCGCGATGCTCTACGATGGCCTGTTGGTGACAGCCATCTGGATCGCCGTGACTGTCGCTCACTTGGTGTTTTTCAGGTTCGTGCTAGGTCAGAAGGCAGAAGAGATTGGCATCCAGGGCGTCGATATTTGGAGTTTGCGGCTTTTGCTGGTGCTGATCACGACGCTGTTTTTTGTTTTCTTCTGGCAGCGCGGAGGCATGACGCTGGGCATGCAGGCGTGGCGGCTGCGTGTGCAAACCCTCGATGGAGAGAGCATTTCACTCAAGCAAAGTCTGGTGCGCTGCCTCATGGCCTGGCTTTCCCTGGCAGCGCTGGGAATAGGTTACTGGTGGGTGTTGTTTGATAGCCAGTGCCGCAGCTGGCCAGACATCGCTTCTGGCACCCAGACCGTGAAATTGCCCAAACATTAATTTTTCTTTGCAAGTGGATGAAATGTCGTTCCCGACAATCAGTTACATGCACCCTCACGTTACTTAAGACGAATCGATACTAAAGGTCATGCATTTTTACTTGCAAAGATGTATGCGACTCATTTACATTCACCTTATGAACTTTATGAGGTGCAGCCATGTACGTGTGTGTGTGCAAGGGAGTAACTGACCATCAGATCCGCCAGCAGGTGAGCGACGGCGCGCGTAGCTGGCAGGAAGTCCGTGAAGCAACCGGCTGTGCCACCCAATGCGGCAAGTGTGCATGCTTCGCCAAGTCGGTGACCCGCGAAGCGGTTCATGAGGCGCGCCTGGAAGCCAATGCTGGCTTGGCATATGCCGTTTGACGCGAATCACTATTGTTAGGGTTATCTTTAGCAAATATATGATTTGCTTGAATTTTTAGTCCTCATCTCTATACTCCCAGTAAGGCTGGGAGTACGCCTTTTATGGCCAATACTCCTCCATTAACGTAACTGCTTGATAGAGCCTGCTAAACTATCAGCATTACAGCAAAAAGGTGACGTCATGAAAGGTGATCCGAAAGTAATTGAGCATCTCAATATTGCACTTGGCAACGAGCTGGTGGCCATCAATCAGTACTTTTTGCATGCCAAGATGTACAAGGACTGGGGCCTGCAAGCGCTGGCCAAGTGGGAATACGACGAATCCATCGAAGAGATGCAGCACGCCGATAAACTTATCGAGCGTATCCTGTTCCTTGAAGGCATTCCCAACCTGCAGGATCTCGGCAAGCTGTATATCGGCGAAAATGTCAAAGAGATGCTCGAAAGCGATCTGAAGATCGAGCACGATGGCCGCAACGATTACATCGAAGCCATTACCTATTGCGAGAGCGTTAAAGATTACGTTACCCGCGATTTGCTGCGCGACCTGCTCGCCGACGAAGAAGATCATATCGACCACATCGAAACCGAGCTTGGCTTGATCGACAAGGTGGGTATTCAGAATTATATGCAGCGCCAGATGCAGATGGCAGGCGACGAGTAATCGCTTGAGTTGAGCCAGCTTAACAGCTGAGCCAATCGCACAACGCAAAACGGGCAGCCATCATTGGCTGCCCGTTTTGTTTTTGGCTGTCTCTAAGCGTTATTCACTGTCGTCAGAGGCTTCTACGATGCCACAGCCCACGCGGCTTCCGCCGCCACCCAGTGCTTCAGGGTCATCCGAATAGTTATCGCCGCCTTCGTGAATCATGATGCTGCGGCCTTTTACATCCTCGACACTCAAGCGCGGCGCGAGGACAGGTAGAGTGGCGTTGCCGTCTTCATCGACGATAAGCACGGGTAAATCGCCCAGGTGGCCGTCGTCGTAGGGCCCTTTGTGGCTGCCTGTTTCTTCCGGGTCATAATGGCCCCCGGCATAAAGCCCCGCGGTCATGTGCCCGCTGTCGTTTTCCTGAGCCTCGCAGCTTGGGTTCTGGTGTACATGAAAGCCATGGGGGCCAGTCTCCAGATCGCTGAGGTCAGGCGTCAACAGCAGGCCATGTTCAGTGTCTTCCAGCGTGATGCTGCCGATGGACTCGCCGACGCCTTCGGCGCTGATTTTATGCATTCCTACATCCATGCTGTTGTTAGCCTGAGCAGCAGAGACGAGCAGTAGAGAGGCGGAAAGACCGCCGATTATTGCTGCATGACGCATGATGATGTCTCCTTTCCTTGTCCATGGAAATTTCGCGATAAGGTACTTCCTTAAAGTAGCTGCATGAGGGCTAAACTGCCAATCGTTCGTCCCGCGCTTTTCCCATCGCGTGGGTGACAACGCCGCGCCAAGCCGCGACAATGGCACTCTGCCATAGTGACTCGTTATGATTACCCAGGAGCGTTATGACGCCACTCAACATCCTCTATCAGGATGAGCATCTGGTTGCGGTACATAAGCCGTCAGGGCTTTTAGTCCACCGTTCGGCGCTGGCGCGTGGAGAAACTGAATTTCTCCTTCAACGGCTGCGTAATCAGCTTGGCAAACGCGTCTACCCGGTGCATCGGTTAGACCGGCCCACCTCAGGCGTGATGGTGTTTGGTTTATCCTCAGAGGTCGCTGCTCTGCTCAGCGACGCCTTTAGCGAACGTCAGGTCGAAAAGCGCTACCTGGCCGTGGTGCGCGGTAAAGCCCCGGAAAGTGAGCGCTTGGATTACCCGCTCCGGGAAGAGGATGGCACGCGCCCCAAGGCGGAAATGCCCGCGATGCCAGCGATGACGGATATTCGCCGCCTGGACAGTGCTGAGCTACCTGTCCAGGTCGACCGCTACCCCGTGGCGCGCTACTCGCTGGTCGAGGCGCGGCCACTGACCGGGCGGCGCCATCAGATTCGCCGCCATCTTTCGCGGCGTGGCTACCCCATCATTGGTGATGCCAAACATGGCAAAAGCGTCCACAATCGCTTTTTTGCCGAACAGCTAAGTGCTCCCCGGTTACTGCTGGCCGCGACCTATCTGGCGTTTGACCATCCGCTGTTCGACAAGCGCATTCAGCTTAGCTGTGCCCTGGATGACACCATGAGCACGCTGCTTGATTACCTGGGCTGGTCTGGCCACTTGCCGCTGGACAGCGTGCGGACGCCGCCTGTCGGCACGCCATCCGCCCTTTTAACATGAGCCTGGGAGATACTATGTCGTCTGCGGACTACGATTTTCGCTTCGGCGGGATTCGCCGCCTCTATGGTCAGCGTGCCGCGGATGTATTTCGCCATGCCCACGTGGTGGTCGTCGGCGTTGGTGGGGTAGGGAGCTGGACAGTCGAGGCGCTGGCGCGCTCGGGCATTGGCAAGCTGACGCTGATCGACCTGGATGATGTCTGTGTCTCCAACGTCAACCGGCAGCTTCACGCGCTGGATGGCACCATCGGCAAGCCCAAGGTCGACGTACTGGCTGAGCGCTGCCGCCTGATTGCCCCCGAGATTGAGATTGTCGCTGATACCGCCTTCGTCACGCCCGCCAATCTTGCCGAGCGCATCCCCGATGACGCAGATCATGTGGTGGATGCCATCGACAGCGTGATCGCCAAGGCCGCGCTCATCGCCTGGTGCAAACGGCGCAAAATCCCGATTACCGTGACGGGGGCGGCGGGTGGGCAAACCGACCCGACACGCATTCAAGTGTCGGATTTAACCCGCACCGAGCACGATCCGCTTCTATCAAAGGTCCGCTCGCGGCTGCGCCGGGACTACGGCTTCTCCCGCAACCCCAAACGGCGTTTCTCGGTGGAATGCGTCTACTCCGATGAACAGCTCATCTACCCCAGCGGCGACGGCGAAGTCTGCCTGCAAAAGCCCGGTAGCGGTGACGCCACGCGGTTGGACTGCGCTTCAGGCTTTGGCGCCGCCACTTTTTTAACCGGCACTTTTGGTTTTGTTGCTGCCTCAAAAGTGCTTGAGCGACTTGCCAAAAAAGCCAACCAGCCAGCGACTCAAAAGGAAGCTTTATGACCGCTCCCGTCCCCGGTATTTACCGCCATTACAAAGGCAGCCTTTACGAAGTTCTCGGGACTGCCCAGCACAGCGAAAGTGAAGAGCCGCTGGTTGTGTATCGTGCCCTGTATGGCGACTACGGTCTCTGGGTGCGCCCGCTTGAGATGTTTATGGAGACAGTCAGCAAAGAGGGCCAGACCCAGCCCCGTTTTGCGCTGGAAAAAGCGTTTTCGTGAGTGCTATTGCTTATATTCTTTAATCAGCTATCTTTATAACCTTTATTGAATGGCGTCAACATTGAGGATATAAGCATGAAGACCTTCGCGCTTTCCCAGCACAAGGGAGAAGGCACGCCGGATGTCGCCGGTTTTTTTGATCCACGCACCTTCAGCGTTCAGTACGTAGTGAGCGACCCTGCTACCCAGCAGTGCGCGATTATTGACCCGGTGCTGGATTACGATGAGAAGTCTGGCGCGACGGCGACCTTTAATGCGGACGAGTTACTGGCTTATATAGAGCAAGCAGGGCTTTCGGTCGCCTGGATTCTGGATACCCATCCCCACGCTGACCACTTCTCGGCGGCCCACTATTTACAAGAAAAAACCGGCGCGCCCACCGCCATTGGCCAGCACGTCACTCAAGTGCAGGCGCTGTGGAAGGATATCTATCACTGGCCGGAAATGCCCACCGACGGCCGTCAGTGGGACACGCTGTTTGCGGAAGGCGACACGTTTAAAATCGGTAAGCTGGACGCCCGCGTGCTGTATTCGCCAGGCCACACACTGGCCTCGATTACTTATGTGGTCGGCGATACGGCTTTCGTTCATGACACCCTTTTTCAGCCTGATTTTGGTACCGCCAGGGCGGACTTTCCCGGTGGAAGTGCCAAAGCGCTATGGGATTCCATCCAGCAGATTCTCTCCCTGCCCGACCATACTCGCTTGTTCACCGGCCACGATTATATGCCTGATGATCGAGAGCCCCAGTGGCAAAGCAGCGTCGCCGAACAGCGGGCGCACAACCCGCACTTGGTGGGCAAAAGCCAGGATGACTACATTGCGCTGCGCCAAAAGCGTGACAGCGAGCTCCCCATGCCTAAGCTGATTCTCCACGCGCTACAGGTCAATACCCAAGGCGGTCGCCTCCCGGAACCAGAGGCCAACGGCAAGCGCTACCTGAAAATTCCGCTGGATGCACTGGAAGGTGCGGCCTGGGAGTAACGCCCACGGATAGTCTGATGGGTACGTTTTACGGTAGGCTGTTGGCCAACTGTTTTACTTTTCCGCCAAGGAACGGTCATGTCCCCGATATCGCCGCAACAAACGCTCAAGGACGTCTTCGGCTTTGACGACTTTCGCGGTGGCCAGCAGGCGGTAGTGTCAAGGGTGCTGGATGGGTACACCACGGCGGCGATTTTTGCCACCGGTGCAGGGAAGTCGCTCTGCTATCAGTTGCCAGCGATTCACCTTCCGCACTTGACCCTGGTGGTGTCGCCGCTGCTGGCGCTAATGCAGGATCAGCTTTCCTTTCTGGCCCGTCATGGTGTGGCCGCAGCGAGTATTGATTCCACCCAAGACCGTGACACCACCCGTGACGTCATGGAGCGAGCCAAAAGCGGCGAGCTGAAAATCCTCATGGTCTCGGTGGAGCGGCTCAAGAACGAGCGTTTTCGGCACTTTCTACGCCAGGTGCGTATTTCTCTTATGGTGGTCGACGAAGCCCACTGCCTCTCTGAATGGGGGCATAACTTCCGCCCCGATTACCTCAAACTGCCGGACTACCAGCGTGAGTTTGCCATTCCCCAGGTGCTGTTGCTCACCGCCACGGCAACGCCCGCCGTTATCGCCGATATGCGTGAGAAGTTTGCCATCGCGCCGGATAACGTCATCACCACCGGCTTCTATCGTCCCAATCTTGAGTTGCTGGTGGCACCTGCCCTGGAGGATCGCCAGCAGCAGTTGATTGGGTGGCTGACACCGCAGATGCAGCCGGGCTTTGAGGCGCCGACGATTATCTATGTCACCCTGCAGCAAACTGCAGAGCAGGTGGCGAAAGCGCTGACGGCTCAAGGCATTGCCGCCCAGGCATATCATGCCGGGCTCGATTCGCAGCGGCGGGATGAGATTCAGGGGCAGTTCATGCGCGGGGAATCGCCCTGCATCGTGGCCACCATTGCCTTTGGCATGGGCATCGACAAGGGCAATATCCGCAACGTCGTTCACTATGACCTGCCCAAATCCATCGAAAACTACAGCCAGGAGATCGGCCGGGCGGGGCGCGACGGCCGGCCTTCCACCTGCCTGACCATGGCGGGACGCGATGGCTTGCGGGTGCTGGAAAATTTCGTTTACGGCGATACCCCCGAATACGCCGGCATTGTCCGCTTGCTGGAAGAGATCGCGGCAGCAGGTGGCCAGCCCGACCGCCAGTGGGAAGTGTTGGTTTTCACGCTTTCCCGCGACACCAATATCCGTTCGCTGCCATTGAAAACTCTATTAGTGCGGTTGGAAATGCACGGCATTATCGCCCCGCGCTTTGCGTTTCTCGCCGAGTATCGGCTGCGCTATCACATCGAACCCGCGGAACTGGTGAGCCGCTTTGAGGGCGAACGCGCGGCCTTTGTGCGCCTTATTGTCGATAACATCCCCATCGCCCGGACCTGGGGAACGGTGGATTTTGAGCGCCTGCACAGTGCGGGGCAGGCCCAGCAGATTGACGCCTCCCGTGCCCGCGTGATTGCTGCGCTTGAGTACTTTCAGGATAAAGGCTGGCTGACCCTGGAAGGCAAGCGGATGACCGACGTGTACGAGGTGCTTCAGCCGAATTTTGCCATTGAAGCGCTGGCGAGTCAGTTAATTGACGAATGCCGACATCGGGAACGAATTGAGATTGAGCGGCTACAGGCCATGCTGGCGCTGTTTGAATCGGAAAGTTGTCTGACGCGGCGGCTGGCCGAACACTTTGGCGATAGCACTTTTGAAGCACCACCCGAGACCGAGCAGGGCCGCTGCGGGCACTGCTCGGTGTGTTATGGCCACCCCGTGCGACTGCCGGATGCGCCGCCGCTGCCCGCGCTAAGCGATGCTGATTTTGCGCGCTATGCCAGGCCGCTGATTGAGCGCCACACCGAACAGTTTGGTAAGCCGCCTAACGCGCAGCGGCTGGCGCACTTTCTGTGCGGCCTCACCATGCCGATATTCACACCGCTCAAAGCTCGTGGCCTTAACGGCTTCGCGGTTTTCGAACAGCGGCCCTACCCGGACGTGCGCCAGTGGGCTGAAAGGCATTTAGGCAATGCCGACCACTAACGACATGTCATTCCCAAGCAGGGAAGGGGTCGGGTAGCGTCTTCCACGCTTCCATGCCTTCGAGTAACTCTGCTTCACTCAGCAGGCAATCATCCAGCGCTGCGCGCATTTTGGCTTGATCCAGACTCTGGCCGATAAATACCAGTTCCTGGCGCATGTCGCCAAACGGTTCTTGCCACTTGTCCATAATAAACTGTCGTGTTTCTGGGTCGTCCGGCCATTGGTCTTCAGGAATGGCTTTCCAGAATACGCCGGCCATACCGTGGTGGGCGATACCGCCTGCCTGGCTCCACTGGCCCGCGTAGCGCGGGCGGGTCGCCAGCCAGAAGAAGCCTTTCGAGCGTAGCAGGCCGTTACCGAACCACTCCTGATTCAGCAGGTCGTGAAATTTTTGGGGATGGAAGGGGCGGCGGGCATGGTAGGCAAAGCTGCCGATGCCGTACTCTTCGGTTTCGGGCACGTGCTCACCGCGCATCTCTTTCAGCCAGCCGGGTGCCAGTTGTGCGCGCTCAAAGTTGAACTTGTCGGTGTCGAGCACCTTATCCAGCGGCACGTCGCCCTGGGTAATCGGCACCAGTTCAGCATCGGGGTTCAGCGAGCGCAGAATGGCTTTTAGAGCGTCCAGCTCTTTGTCGCTAATCAGATCGGTCTTGCTGATCAGCAAGACGTCGCAAAACTCAACTTGATCGACCAGCAGGTCGGCCACGTTGCGTTCATCCTCTTCACCCATACTTTCGCCTGCTTCGGCCAGGCTTTGCGCTTCGCGGTACTGCTCCAGAAAATTTGCCCCGTCGACCACAGTGACCAGCGTATCCAGCCGCGCTAGGTGGGAAAGGCTCTGGCCGCTTTCATCTTCGAACGTGAAGGTTTCCGCCACGGGCAACGGCTCGGAAATGCCGGTGGACTCAATCACTAGATAATCGAACTTGCCTTCCCGGGCCAGTTGGCTGACCTCTTCCAGCAAGTCTTCACGCAGGGTGCAGCAGATGCAGCCATTGCTCATCTCGACCAGCCGTTCCTCACTGCGATTAAGCGCCACCTCGCCATCCAGCGTCGACTGGCCAGGGCCGCCGCGCACCAGCGCGCCGTCGATATTGACCTCGCTCATATCGTTGACGATGACCGCCACACGGCGACCTTCACGGTTGGCAAGAATATGATTGAGCACGGTGGTTTTGCCAGCACCCAGAAAACCCGAGAGCACTGTCACGGGTAAAGGAGAAAGCGCAGTCATTACCAGGTCACCTCTAAATGATAGTATGTTATGTAATAATATAACAAAAAAGAGGTGGCAACAGAAAGATATGTTTCTCTGGCGTCTACATGAAGCTCTTCATGAGCAGCAATCAGCGCTTATATTGCGTTGGGCAGTAGCCGCGTAGGACATCCGGTGAGCGCAGAGCGGTATGTTTCGTCGCGCGGCCGGTGACCCGTTTGCGCCAGAGGCGAAATGAAGCCGGTTTCAGCTGGTGGCGCATTACCTCGATTACATCGGGTTCGGCAAGACCATAGAGCGTTGCAATGGCTTCAAATGGCGTGCGGTCTTCCCAGGCCATTTCGATGATGCGTGACTGTTCATCGTCAGGTAGGCGGCGAAACCGTTTGACGGCAGCTTTGGGCATGGCGATACCTTTTTGAGTTTAGGGAAAATGTAAGTGCGTACACGCGACGAGTGGCGGCGTTTTATGGCGATCCAGCGCAGAACCTGGAAAAGAGCGTCAGCCCGTATGGTAGGCGAGGGTGTTGGATGGCACCAGTCCAACCGGGCGACATAGCGTCGCAATATAAGGTGTCATTCGGGTTTGGCGGCCAACAGGGCACGAAACAAGCCGTTCATCAGGACCGGTTCGTCGTGGCGGATCTGGAATCCGGCCTGGGTAAGCAACGGCTCTGCTTGGCGGGTAATATCGGTTGCGAGTGCAGACGTCACTATATTGACAAGACGTCGACTAGCACCTGCTGGCTGGCCGTCAGGCTGGAACTTGTCCATCACGCATAACTGACCGCCAGGCCTGAGTACGCGGTAAGCTTCAGCCAGACCTTGCTGGGGGTTGGGCATGACAGCGAGCAGTAAATGCATGATCACAACGTCGAAATGCTCGTCCGGATAGGTTAGCGCTTCAGCATCCATTACGTGGCAAGTGACATCGCGCTGATAGCGATGAGCACGAGTCTTGGCGCGCGTGACCATGGCGGGTGTCAGGTCGGTTAAATGAATCTCCAGCTCACGAGGTATAAAAGGAAGGTCTAACCCAGTGCCAGCCCCCACCAGCAAGACGCGCATTCCAGGTTCCCAGTCCACCTGACCCAGCGCCACCCGCCGAGGCCTGCGAAAAGCACGACTCGCAATGGCATCGTATAGTGGCGCATAGGCGGTATAGCGTATACGGTTCCAAACGGTGGTGTTGAGCATCAATGCCCTCACTGGCATGCAGCGTTGATCAATCATCTATAGCACGAATGAGTAAAGGTCACCAACAAGGGTGGGGCTTCGGGAAGGCTCGATCTTGCTTTAATTTTATGAGGTCATTGTTTAAAGGCTGATGGTCAGTTTGTTTTTTTAATATAGTTTTATGAAGCTTTTCTTATTTTTAATCGGCTTTAATTTATTTTTTATGATTAAAACGGTTGGTTAGATTCTCGAGAATATCGAGTAACAGCTGGCGGTCACTTGTATCGAGTGGTGCCAGAAGTTGCTTTACCCGACTGGACTGGTCGTCCAGGTGAAAGCTGGCTTGCCCTAATAACAATGCGGCCTCGCAGTTGAAGATTTCTGCCAGTTCCAGCAGCCGAACGATGTTGGGGATCACCCTGCCACGCTCTATCCGCGACACGGCCTCATTGCCAATGCCCAAGCGTTCAGCCACTTCTTCCTGGGTAAGTTGACTGCGAATCCGCTGCTTGGCAATTGCTCTGCCAATGTTGCTAGCTAGCCGTTTCTGTTCAGTTTTGTTCACAGTGCCCTCCGTATAGACCTAAATGGTTGAGGATCAACCTATTGACATGAAGGACTGTTTGGGTTGAATATCAACTTTTTAGGTTGATGTACAGCAGGATAGAGAGTTTTTGATAGCAACGTCTGCAGGGGAAATAGGCAGATGAAAAATTTAATTTCTTTGATCATTTAATTAAAAGTAAGTTGGGTGTTTTTAGTTGGTTTTTTTAGGGGTGAGTTGAAGCTATTTTCGCGTTTTCATAAATGGAAGTAGTTGATTAGGTGGGCCTTAGCTGATGCCAAATTAAAGGCAGATTTAGACGCACAGCGGGTGTAGGCCCTGCCGTTGGAAGCGGCGGGTCGTGGTTTATAACGTAATACATGAAATTATTTACTCTACTAGCGAATGGTTCAGGGATGATCACACTGCAGCCTTATACAGCCTTTGGCGAGCAGACGTGGCGTACCTGTCGGATTTCAAGGCGTTAATATCATGTCTTCTACTAAGGCTCCAGTGGTTTTTGGGCAGTTGGCTGACAGCTTGACCTCTGTCACTGAAAACGGGTTTTTTTATCACTTGGTAAAAGCGCTCTCGGACATCCTGTGCGTTGACCATGTGCTATTGGCACGCTTTGATTCTGAGCGTGGTATCGCAACCCCTTTGGCCTTCTGGACCCATGGGGCGCCCAGCGAGCTGGATACTTACGCTGTAAAGGACACACCCTGCGAACAGGTCGTTATGCTAACCCGCTGGCGCACCCTGTCGGGTGTAAGCGACCACTTCCCTAATGACGCACGGCTGGGTGAGCTATCGGCGGAAGGCTATTGGGGCATGGCGCTACAAGCACCCGACGGCACCTGCATGGGGGTGCTTGCCATCATGCACTCGTCACCTCTGGTGCTGCCTGCCTACGCTGAAGAGATCTTGCGAGTCATCGCGATACTGGGGGGAACCGAACTTGCCCGCCAACTCACCCAGGATAATGTTCAAGCACGGTTACGCAGAAAGAAAAGAGCACTGCAGCTAATGAATCGGCGTCACGATTTATTAATGCATACCGGTAGCGAACAACATTTGTTGCAGTCAGCGTGCTGCCTGGCGGTGGGCATCGGCGGGTACGCTGGCGCCTGGGTTACCGCGTTAACGCCTGATGCGGGATCAGAGGAGGTTTTATCCATAGAGGCGATGGCGGATGAAGACGGTGAGGCCGCTTCCTGGTTGAGCCCCGCTCAGCTCTTTATTTCACGTTACTGCAAAGGGCTGGCCGAGAGAGCGCTGCAGCTTAATCGTCCTGTCGTCATTGAGCGCCCCAATGATGAAACATTGCCTTTGGGGGTTAATCAGGCCCTCAGCGTGCTGGGAGCCGAACAGGTGGTTGCCTTGCCGCTTCAGTATGCCGATAAGCAGTACGGTGTAATGACGCTTTATCATCGACAGTCTGACAGGCTTAACGTCGAAGAAATGCAGTTGCTGGAAGAACTGGTCGATGAACTATCATTAGGGATCTATAGCCGTCGGCAAAAACAAGCGGAAGCACGTATCCAGCATGCGGTCACCAGAATTGCGACGGCCGTCTCCGCCAGTAGCGGCGAGGCGTTTCTTCATCAACTCACGGTACACATGGCCGAGGCCTTATCGGCAGAAGTCGGGTTTATTGCGCTGCTGGATGAGCAAGATACTGATTTCGCATGTACATTAACGCTGTACGTAGAAGGCCAGCTTCAGGATAATTTTACCTACTACCTGCCTGGGGTGCCTTGCCACAAGGTGATGGTCCAACAGGAATGCATTGTTCATAAAGATGCTGCCTTCATGCTTCCCGGTGAAACGAAGGGGGCGCTGAGTTGGGTAAATGGGTATGTAGGGAGGCGCTTGGATAATAGCCATGGTCAACCCATGGGGCTTGTTGGCGTGATGTTCAAAGAGCCGCTGGCCGAGGTGGAGATTGTACGTAATGTGCTGCAGATATTTGCAGCCCGTGCTGCGTCAGAGCTGGAGCGCCAGGAAGATGAAAGCCGTATAAGGCAACTGGCCTTTAATGACACGGGTACCCAATTACCCAACCGAGCGGCTTTCATGCGCCACTTAAAGCATGTGCTCACCGATATACCGGCTCCGGGCCTGGCACTGTTAATTCTGGACCTTAATCATTTCAAAGAGATCAATGACACCGCCGGGCACGATTTGGGGGATCTCGTCCTTAAAGAAGTGGCCAGCCGCTTGGCGGCATCATTGACGCACAACGAGTATCTGGCACGGTTGGGCGGAGATGAGTTTGTTGTGGTCTGCCCTGCTCGCGATGAAGCCGAAGCCCTGGCAAATGCACGGCGATTGTGCAAGTGCATCGAGGATCCTTTCAGCATCTACCAGCAATCCTTCGAACTCACGGTCAGTGTCGGCATATCGCTCTCCCCTCGGCATGCAACAACGCCTTTGGACCTTCTTAAGGATGCCGACATTGCCATCTACCAAGCCAAGCGCCAAAAGCTGCCTGTTTGTGTCTTTGAACCGTGGATGGAGTGCGAAGTCGCTGAGCAGTTGCAGATAGCCAAACGGCTGTCCAATGCCATTACAGAAAAACAACTGCGTCTGCATTTTCAGCCACAGGTCGACCTTCGGAATGGAAAGTTAATCGGCGCTGAGGCGTTATGCCGTTGGCACGATGAGGAACTTGGTGTCGTGTCACCTGGCAAGTTTATTCCCATTGCCGAAGACCGTGGCATGATGGTGGCGCTGGGCAACTGGGTTATAGAAGAAGCCTGTCGGCATCTGGCGCAATGGCACCAACAGGGCCTGTGGCTACCGGGGCAGTTGGCGATCAACATTGCGGCCGACCAGTTTGAAGACGGTGATCTGGTAAGGTCACTATTGGACTACTGCCAGCAGTTTCAGGTGGAAGCCTCAATGCTCAGCCTGGAAATCACCGAAAGCGGTATCATGGTGAATCCCGAAAAGGCCATAGCCATGACCAAAACCCTGAAAGGAAAAGGGTTGGGATTGGCGATTGATGACTTTGGTACAGGGTATTCGTCGTTGGCCTATTTAAAGCGTTTTGCCGCCGATAAAATCAAGATTGATATTTCATTCGTTCGCGACATGCTCACCAGCGACAATGACCGCGTTATAGTCGAGACAATTATTGCCATGGCCACCACCTTGGGGCTCGCAACGATCGCGGAAGGTATTGAACATGCCTCCCAGGCGGAAGCACTGCTGGCGATGGGGTGTACCCAGGCGCAAGGCTACTATTTTGATCGGCCGCTACCCGCCGACCAGTTTGCTGAACGCTGGCTTGTGGGCGCTCAGCGTTTGTGAGGGACATTCACCAAACTGTTGCTTGTAGTCATGGGCGAACTGACCCAGATGCCAGAACCCCCAATAAGTGGCAATCTCGGTCACCGACTGATCAGGGGCTGCGGCCCGCAATGCCCGTCGAACCCGGTTGAGCCGGGTAAGGCGCAGAAACTGCAGCGGGCTGATGCCAAGAATGGTGGTAAAGCTGTATTGCAGCGTGCGCCTGCTGACATGGGTCAGTTCGCACAGTGCCTCCATGGTGACCGGTCCTTCCAGATGTTCGTCGACGTAACGCTTAACGCGGTCGACGACTTCTTTTCGATGCGCATAGCTGGGTGGTGCTTCCTGGCAAGGCTTTTCCGCCTGCAGTAATTCAAGCAGAGCCATCAAAAAAATATCTCGATGCAGTCGTTCGGCAATGGTGCCTTTCGGGTTAACCACTAACTTTTCCAGCAAAAACGTAACGGCACTCAGCGTGTCATGCGCCACATGGCGGCGTGGTACTTGCTGCCATCGCTCATCCAGCTTAATACCCTGTTGCGCTGCGGCGGCGTTCAGCGTGGGCAAGTCAACCACCAAACCATAAATATCAAACGCATCTGGGGTGACGAGTTCAAAGTCGTGGCCGCCTGGTCGACACATGACCTCATCGACATTCAGCGCTTGTCCGTTAATGCGTGATCCTTGTGTTAATGGCGGTATGCCAATCCACAGCGAGTTGGGCCACACGCAGCAGTCTTGACGCAGCGCTTGGCCGGTGTGCTCTTTAAACACCTGCATACCGGTCAGCTCGATTTCATCCAGCCGACCGTAGAATCGGCCAGGGCTTAACTGGTCGTATTGCTGTTGCCAGCGCGTCAGGTTGTTGGCGTGCTCATCAGCATCAAACGCTTCCTGAATGCATCTTTTTGGTGCATGAGCGCTGCCAGACACGTCCATGATCAACTCCTTTGTGGCTGCTTAAGGACGTTAATTGCCCTGTTTTTTACGTACCTGTTTGTTTTTGTTTGGATTATCGAGAGTGTGGTGAGTTTGCCAAAACTCGATACTTCCCATTAAGGGTTAGCGCTAAGGTAGAAACAAGCAAGTATTGTACCTTGGCGCTTTTTTATAGCGCCTCATTCCGCCAAAAGGAACGCTTTATGGCACAAGCCTATCACTCCACGGTGGGGAGCCGCAGCTACCGCTTTGCAAGCCTGGCCGAGTTAATGGCCAAAGCCACGCCGCCCCGTTCCGGTGATCGCTTGGCCGGGGTGATGGCGGAGAGTGCCGAAGAGCGCGTAGTTGCCCAAATGGTGTTGGCCGAGCTGCCACTCAACACCTTTTTGAACGAGGCGTTGGTCCCCTATGAAGAGGACGAAATCACCCGGCTGATTGTCGATGACCACAACGCCGACGCTTTCGCGCCTATCAGTCACCTGACCGTGGGCGACTTTCGCAACTGGCTGCTCTCCGACCACGCCACCAGTGAGGTGCTAACAGAAGTACGCGCAGGCATTACTCCTGAAATGGCCGCCGCTGTCAGCAAGCTGATGCGCAACCAGGATCTGATTCTGGTCGCCAAAAAGTGCCGGGTCACCACGGCTTTTCGTAACACCATCGGCCTGCCGGGTCGGCTCTCGACAAGGCTCCAGCCAAACCACCCCACCGACGATGTCACCGGCATTGCCGCCAGTATTCTCGACGGGCTGCTCTACGGCAGCGGCGACGCGGTGATCGGCATCAATCCGGCCACTGATAACGTCGCCCAGAGCGTCAAGCTGATGCGCCTGATGGACGAAGTCATTCAGAAATATCAGATCCCTACCCAGTCCTGCGTGCTTACCCACGTCACCAATACGCTGGAGGCGATTGAGCAGGGTGCCCCGGTTGATTTGGTGTTTCAGTCAATAGGCGGCACCGAGGCGACTAACCGCAGCTTTGGTTTTGACTTGAGCACCCTGGCGGAAGCGGAAGCGGCGGCGCAGTCGCTTAACCGCGGCACGGTGGGGCGCAACGTGATGTATTTTGAAACCGGCCAGGGCAGCTCGCTCTCCGCCGATGCCCATCACGGGCTTGACCAGCAAACCTGCGAGGCCCGCGCCTACGCGGTGGCCCGCAAGTTTAATCCGCTGTTGGTCAATACCGTGGTGGGCTTTATCGGCCCTGAATACCTGTTCGACGGCAAGGAGATCACCCGGGCGGGGTTGGAAGACCACTTCTGCGGCAAGTTGCTGGGCGTGCCCATGGGCTGCGACGTTTGCTATACCAACCACGCCGAGGCCGATCAGAACGATATGGATAACCTGCTCACGCTGCTCGGCGTGGCGGGCTGCAACTTCATCATGGGCATCCCCGGTTCTGACGACATTATGCTCAATTACCAGACCACCTCCTTTCACGACGCGCTCTACGCGAGGCGGGTGCTGGGGCTAAAAGCGGCGCCGGAGTTCGAGCGCTGGCTTGAAGACATGCAGATTTTCCAGGATGTCAGCACCCACCGGCTCAACGACCAGTTGCCTGCCGCCTTTGCCAATAGCCTGCGCCACCTGCCACAGGAGCCGCGACATGGTTGATAAGCCGACAGCGCCCATCGTCGTCGACAACCCCTGGGAGCGCCTGAATGCGTTTACCGACGCGCGAATTGGACTGGGGCGCGCGGGTGTCAGCCTGCCGACCAGCAAGCTGCTGGCCTTTCAGCTCGCCCACGCGCAGGCCCAGGACGCCGTTCATACCCCGCTGGATGTTGATGCGCTTGCCACTGAGTTAACAACCACACCTGAGGTGTCAGAGGCGCCCATACGCTTACATAGCCATGCCCAGGATCGCGCCATGTATCTGCAGCGGCCTGACTATGGCCGCCGTCTCAACGATGAGACCCGTGCGCAATTACAGCAGGCCGCCGCCTCTCAGCAGCGCTATGACCTCGCGGTAGTGATTGTCGATGGACTCTCTGCGCTGGCCGTGCAGCAGAACAGCGTGCCGTTTCTCAGCACGCTGTATCAGATGTTCAACAGCGATGTTGCGGATTGGCAGCTAGCGCCGTTGACCATTGTCGAGCAGGGGCGGGTGGCGATTGGCGATGAGATTGGTGCGCTACTGAACGCTGACGCCGTTCTGGTGATGATCGGTGAACGGCCAGGGTTAAGCTCGCCGGATAGCCTGGGATTGTATATGACCTGGGCGCCGGAACCGGGACTAAAAGATGACCGGCGTAACTGTATTTCCAACGTGCGCCCGGCGGGTTTGCAGATCGAGGAGGCCGCCCGGCGCTTCTTTCTACTTTTTAAAGAGGCCCGTCAGCTCAAGGTGTCGGGGGTTAAGTTGAAAGATCGTAGTGAAGACGATGTGCTGGAAGGTGACGCCGCATCGGGTTCAATACGCAACTTTCTGGTCGCTGATTAACGACCTTGACGAACGGCAGCAGCCGTATAACAGCAGACGTATCACAACAACGACGTAATCATTCTCCAATAACAATATGGAACGCAGTAAGCAGCACATAGCAAAGCACGCCGCTGACGACACTTTCGTTCCACACCATGAGGGCAAAACGATGACACAACCATCAGTTGATCAGGCGTATTTGGCAAAACGTCAACTGCGTAAAGGCACCGCCGGCTGGATGCTGCTGGCGGGGTTAGGGGTTTCCTATGTTATTTCCGGTGACTTTGCAGGCTGGAACTTCGGTATCGGCGAAGCGGGCTGGGGTGGTTTTGCGATTGCCGCCTGCTTGATGGCGTTGATGTATCTTGCGCTGGTGTTATCGCTTGCGGAAATGTCCGCCGCGATACCCGCAGCGGGTGGCGGTTACAGCTTTGCCCGCCAGGCCATGGGGCCGGCCGGTGGTTATCTCACCGGGCTTGCGGTATTGATCGAATACGCTCTGGCCCCGGCGGCGATCGTGATTTTCATCGGTGCCGCGGTGGAGTCATTACTGGGCATTAACGGTCCGCTGGTGTATCTGCTGTTTTACGCCGTGTTTATCGGTATTCACCTGGCCGGGGTGGGTGAAGCGCTGAAAGTCATGATGGTGATCAGCGGCTTGGCGGTTTTCGCCATCATTGCCACCGCCGTGGCGCTGATCGGCAATTTTGACGCCGCCAACCTGTTTGATATCGCCCCCACCGATGCGGCGGGCGCGAGTACCTTTATGCCGTTTGGCTGGTACGGTATCTGGGCGGCGCTGCCCTTCGGCATGTGGCTGTTCCTGGCGGTGGAAGGTGTGCCGCTGGCAGCGGAGGAAGCCAAAGACCCCGCTCGGGATATGCCCAAGGGTATTATCGGCGCGATGCTGTTTCTGCTGTTCACCGCCTTGTTGGTCGTGGTGCTGCTCGCCGGTGCGGCGGGCGCCGAGATGATCGGCCAAAGCGGGGTGCCACTGGTCGATGCCCTGAATGCAGCGGGCAACCCAATGCTTGCCACCCTGGTTAACATATTGGGACTGGCCGGTCTGATCGCTTCCTTCTTCTCGATTATCTACGGCTATAGCCGTCTGGTATTCGCGCTTTCCCGTGCAGGCTATATTCCTAAACCGCTATCGCTTACCAGCGAACGCAAAGTGCCCTATCTGGCGCTGATTGTGCCCGGTGTGTTTGGCTTCTTGGTATCACTCAGCGGCGAAGGCGATCTGATTCTTGGCATGGCAGTGGTGGGAGCGACAATCTCTTACGCGCTGATGGCGCTGAGCCATATCATGCTGCGAGTCAAACAACCGGATCTGCCGCGGCCTTATAAAACCCCTGGCGGCGTAGTGACCTCGGGCATTGCATTGGTGCTCTCGCTTGTGGCGCTCACTGGCGTATACGCCTTCGATCCCCGCGCGTTCAACTACACCATTGTGCTCTTCATTGCCGGGGCGGCCTACTATTTCCTCTACAGTAAAAATCATCTGGTCGCGAAAACCGCGGAGGAGGAATTTGCGCTGGTATCCGCATCACCTGAGGAACTGGACGCAGACGAACCCGCACCGGTGGCTGCTGCCAAGCTGTAAGCAAACCAGCGATTAAGCTACTGTAACCAAGGCCCCTGGCGGTATGACGCCAGGGGCTTTTTCTTACTCACGAGCCGTTGAGAGGTGATCGTATGACGCTGACCTTTAATGATCCCAGTGAACAGCAGCGCTGGTACGCCGTCGATGATGGCGTGATGGGCGGCAAATCCCGGAGTCAGTTCAGTGTTGTTGACGGTGAGGGGCGCTTTCATGGCGAGGTATCGCTGGAAAACGGCGGCGGTTTTGCCTCCGTTCGCCGCGAGCCCCACGATTTTGAATCAACGCTGGCGGATGCCCGTGGCATAACGCTAACCGTGCGCGGCGATGGACGCACCTATCAACTGCGCCTTAAAAGTAACTCCCTGGGCGATGCGTCCGCTTACCGGGTGACGTTTATGCCGCCTCAGGACCACCTCGAGATACTGCACTTTCCATGGTCCGCCTTTGAAGCCGTGCGGCGTGGAACGCGGTTAAGCGACGCGCCATCCCTTAAGCCATCGGACCTCACCCAGGTGGGCTTCTTGATCGCCGACCGAACCGCAGGGCCTTTCTGCTTGCAGGTGACGCAAATGACGGCATTACTCGATGAGCACTAAATGGGGGCGCCGTCATTAAATAGTATTAGTTGATTGCCTTGGGTGGCGGATACTGCTAGCTTCAAGGCTCCGCATACAATTCTTGTATATGTTTTGTAGGGTGCGTGGTGAATCGACATACATTCGAAGCGTTCAATCTGGAGGTGTAGTGATGGCAATGGAAATGGTTCGGTTTGGTGGCGATGATATTGAAAACTCGCTGGCGAAGATGGATGACAAAAAACTGGATGAATTAGCCTTCGGCGCCATTCAGTTGGATGCCAGCGGCAAGATTATTCAATACAACGCCGCAGAAGGTGGCATTACCGGTCGCGACCCCAAAAGCGTTATCGGCAAGAACTTTTTTACCGACGTGGCGCCCTGCACGCAAAGCAAAGAATTCCAGGGACGCTTCAAGGAAGGAGTCAAAAACGGTGACCTGAACACCATGTTCGAATACGTGTTCGATTACCAGATGACCCCCACCAAGGTAAAAGTGCATATGAAGAAAGCCATTTCAGGCGACACTTACTGGATCTTCGTCAAGCGCCTGTAACCCTTCCGAAAGCCGCCTTCATGTCGTCAAGCGCTCAGGCGGCTTTATAACAAGCAAACCGGACGCTACTGGCGTTGTTAAGGATTCTCAAGATGCCTCAGTGGCTGAACGAAGCCGATTGCAAAGCTGTCCTGCAATCATTGCTGAGCGCGGAGTTGGCTGCCTATCGAGGCTCCCCCGCACCGGACTGGCAGTCTCCTCCCGCGATTGATTCACTCGAACGGCTACACCTGGCTGCCTGCGTCAATGAATTCTTCTGTCTACACGAAACGGGCGTTGAAGATCGCCTACTGATGACCCAGCACGTAGATGATTGGGCCTCTTTGGTGGCCCAGGCTGTTTCCGACACCTCGGGGCTGACGTTCAGAACCTCGGGCAGCACCGGGGCGCCCTCTGCCCATCTACATCGCTGGGACGCCATCGAGGCGGAGGCGCATGCCCTGGCGCAGCGCCTTGTCTCGCAGGGGACTCTTAACCGCGTGATTCGCTGGCTGCCCTTGCATCACCTCTATGGTTTCATGCTCGGCGTGGCGTTGCCGGGGGTGGTGGGTGTGCCGCGCATCAGCGTTGATGCTAACGCATTGCCCTCGCTATCGCCTGGCGATCTGGTGGTTACCGTTCCACCCCGCTGGGACTACCTGGCCGTCTCGCGGCGCGCCTGGCCGGACGCGGTTGTCGGCGTCTCGTCCACCGCGCCGCTGGCTGCCGAGACCCCCGAGACGCTGCTCCAAAACGGGCTAAGTGAGCTGCTGGATATCTACGGCAGCACCGAAACTGGCGGAGTGGCGACCCGCTGGTATCCGGAAGACGCCTACCAGTTGCTAGCCCATTGGCAGCGCCTTGATGCCAACCACATTCAGCGCCTGGGTGGCCAAACCGCCACGCCGCTGCTGGACCACACTCGCTGGCTAGACGATAACACCTTCACGCTGCAGGGACGCCATGACGATGTCGTGGCGATTGGCGGCGTCAACGTTAGCCCTGGCCACGTCGCCGGACGTCTGCGCGGTCTGGCAAGCGTGGCTGACTGCGCCGTTCGCGCTACGGAGTCCTCTGGAAGGCGGCGTTTGAAAGCCTTTGTGGTGCCGGTGGAAGACGAGAAACACGCCGCCTCCGAGATCGCCCAGGCCATCAGCCAATGGCCTGCCGCCGAGCGCCCCGTGGCTGTTACTTATGGCGATGTCTTACCCACCAATGCGATGGGCAAGCCCAGGGACTGGTAATTCCGCCAGAAAGGCTTCATCACAGGACATATGACTATGGACAACGGACGTCGCTCGCTTGAAGAGATTGAAAAGATCGCCCTGGGGCGTCGGTCGCTTGCTATATCGCCACAGGAAGAGCGCGCGGTAGCCAAGGCCCACGCGTTCCTGTGCGAGGCTATCGACCAGCGGCGTCGAATCTACGGAGTGACAACCGGGTACGGGCCGTTAGCCACCACCAACGTCGATCCCAGGCAGTCTGCCTTGTTGCAGCAGAACCTGGTTTATCACCTGTGCAGCGGGGTGGGCGAGCCGCTATCTCACCAACATGTGCGGGCAATGATGGTGGCGCGATTGACCAGCCTGGTGCAGGGGCACTCTGGCGCCAACCCTGTGCTCATCGGCCGGCTGCAAGCATGGCTGGAGGTCGATATGGTGCCTGAGGTGCCCGCGCAGGGCACCGTTGGCGCTAGCGGTGACCTGACTCCGCTGGCGCATTTGGCGCGGGCGCTCAGTGGAGAGGGGCGTGTAAGCCTTCGTGGCGGACGCTGGGTAGCCAGCAGCGATGCCCATAACCAATTAGGCTGGAAGCCATTAGTGCTACAGGGAAAAGATGCCATTGCTCTGGTTAATGGCACTTCGGCCACGGCGGGTATTGCCGCTATGAATGCCGTGGCGTCCCAGCGGGCTTTAAAGCTCAGCACGTTGCTGGTCCTGCTTTATGCCGAGCTGCTGGCAGGGCACCGTGAGGCTTTTCATCCCGCCATCGGAGAGCTGCGTCCCCACCCGGGCCAGAGTCAGTTGCATCGCTGGCTATGGTCGCTTTCGTCAGACAGTGGCGCTTTGACTCCCTGGCAGCCGAGGCCCGAGTTGCTGCCGGACATGCCCGGCAGTATTGAACAGCATCGCCCGTTACCTCAGGATGCCTATACACTGCGTTGCGCCCCGCAGGCCTTGGGAGCGGTCTGGGACGTGGTCGAACAACACGCTCAAACGACGCGTATCGAACTGGAGGCCGTCACCGATAACCCGCTACTTTTCGCCGAGGAAGATATCGTGCTGCATGGCGGTAATTTCTTCGGTCAGCAGTTGGCGTTTGCCAGCGATCATCTCAACAACGCCATCATCCAGATGGCGCTGTACAGTGAGCGGCGCATTGCCAGAATAACCAACCCCTTGACGAATAAAGGGTTGCCTGCGTTTATGCAGCCGCTGGATACCGGGTTGCACAGCGGCTTCATGGGAGCTCAGGTCAGTGCGACAGCGCTGGTTGCCGAGCTACGCAGCCAGGCTATGCCCGCCTCGATCCAGTCGATTCCCACCAACGCCGATAACCAGGATATTGTCCCGCTGGGGACTATTGCCGCGCGGCGTGCGAGCACTAGCCTGGAACAGCTTTATCAGGTGCTGGCGATTGAGGCGTTGGTGATGGTGCAGGGCGCCGAGTTGAAGAACATGTCGTCGCTCAGCTTGGCTTCCCGGTCCCTGTGTGAATGGGTTCGTGAGCTTGCGGCACCGCTCGAACAGGATCGACCGCTTGCGGAAGACATTGCCAGGTTGGCAAAGGCGCTGGCTGACCCGGATCAGGTGGCTCCGCTGACAGCGCTTCTGGATACCGAGGGCTAGTCACACCAAGGTCGCCTCGCATGTAGTATCCGGTTACGCCAAGCTGGTCAAAACGAACAGGAGTCTAGCCGTGAAACTATCTCCCGCGTATCGCCTAGCGGCCACTATTCTGCACGGCTTTGACGAGTACCGTGCGCGCTTCAAACAGATTACCTTCGACGCCAGCCGCCGCTTTCGCGAGGCGGCATGGCGCGATGCCCAGCAGGCTTCGGCGTCGCGTATCAATCTCTACGGCGAAAAGGTGGAGGATACCCTCGGGCGTTTGCGGCGTACTTTCCCCCAAGATGTACTGGTTCACTGTGAAACCTGGGGCGAAGCGCGTCACCACTATGCGGAATTGATCAGCCAGCGGCTCGATTACGAATTGGCCGAAACCTTTTTCAACTCACTGTTCTGCTCGATTTTCCAGCACCGCCACATCCGCAATGAATGGATGTTTGTGTACAGCTCCCGCGACGATGCTGCGCATCGCTCGGGCATTGAGCTCTGCCGTCGCTACCCGGTGAATGGTGACTGGCCAAGTGCCCTGAGGTGGGCGCTGGAAGAAGCTCCGTTCGATAACCCCTTTGCCGATCTGGAGCTGGATGTCGAGCTTGGGACAGCGTTACTGGAAGCCCAACTGCCCGCGGCGATATGGCAGGCCGACGATGCTCAGATCGAGCTTTTGAAAAGTGTGTTCTATCGCAACAAAGGGGCTTATCTGGTCGGTCGTATCCTGGGCGGCGGCGAGCAGGTGCCGCTGGTGTTGCCGATCCTCCACGGCGAGGGCTTTGGCGAGCAGCAGGGCGGCGACCCTTGCCTTCATCTGGATACGGTGCTGACGGAAACCGATGAAGTCTCGATCATCTTCTCGTTTACCCGGGCCTATTTTCAGGTGGATGTGCCGGTACCAGGGGAGTTCGTCCAGTACCTGAAACAGCTGATGCCCCACAAGCCGGCGGGAGAACTCTACGCCGCCATCGGTTTCTTCAAGCATGGCAAGACCGAGTTTTTCCGGGCGCTCAATCAGCAGGTGGCCAAGCGCGAGGACCAGTTTATTATTGCCCCCGGGGTGCGCGGCATGGTGATGGCGGTGTTCGTGCTGCCTACCTTCCGTACGGTATTCAAGATCATCAAAGACAAGTTCGATCCGGCCAAAGACGTGACCCACGCCGTGGTGCGCGAGAAGTATCGGCTGGTCAAACGGCACGACCGGGTCGGCCGTATGGCGGATACCCAGGAGTTCTCCAATTTCATCGTGCGCAAGGATCATTTCGATCCGGCGTGCCTGGAACATCTGCTGGAAGTGGCGCCCTCGACGGTCTCGCTAAAGGACGACAAGGTCATCATCAAGCACTGCTATACCGAGCGCATGATGACGCCACTGAATATTTACCTGGAGGAGTGCAGCGAGGACGAGCGGGCCACGGTGCTCAAGGATTATGGCAATGCCATCAAGCAAATGGCAGCGGCGAATATTTTCCCCGGGGATATGCTGCTCAAGAATTTTGGGGTGACCCGTCACGGTCGGGTGATTTTTTACGATTACGATGAGGTGTGCTACATCACCGAGTGCCGGTTTCGGCACATGCCGAAAGGCCAGGGGGTTGATGCATCCAGCTTATCGATCGGCCCCAACGATATTTTTCCCGAGGAGTTTGGCCCCTTCATGTTTGCCAATAAAGTGCTGCGCGATATGTTCATGGACCAACACCCCGAGCTCTTCGACCCCGACTACTGGCTGGAAGTACAAAAAGCGATTCGCGATGGCCGGGTCATTGATGTCTATCCGTATCGCAACAAGCAGCGTTTCGCGGGTACCGTGGGCCAGCTGGTATATTAGAAAGAACACACTAGTCAATCACGACGAGGACACTATGGCAGACGCCCCACACTTGGTGGTATTCACAGGTTCAGGTATCAGCGTCGAGAGTGGAATAAAAACCTTCCGCGCCAGCGACGGCCTGTGGGAAGAGCATCCAGTAGAGGAGGTGGCGACGCCGGAAGGTTGGCGGCATGACCCCGAGCGGGTGCTGGGGTTTTATAATCAGCGCCGGGAACAGATTCGCCGCGCCAAACCGAATGCTGCCCATAAAGCGCTGGCGGTGCTTGAGCAGGAGGGCTTCAAGGTCAGCGTGATTACCCAAAACATTGATGATCTCCACGAGCGCGCGGGGTCGCGCCATGTATTGCACCTGCATGGAGAAATCCTGAAGGCGCGTTCCTCGGTGGATCCACGGCTGCGTTATCCGCTGCCCAAAGGTGGCATTGAGCTGGGCGATATCTGCGACAAGGGCAGCCAGTTACGCCCGGACGTTGTCTGGTTTGGCGAATCGGTACCGCTGTTTGAAGATGCCTGCGAGATCGCAAGCCAAGCGGATTTTTTCCTGGTAGTGGGCACATCGCTTGCCGTGATGCCTGCCGCGTCGCTGCTGTCCTACATTGAGCTGGAGACGCCCTGCGCGCTGGTCGACCCCGATGCAGATGCGCTAACCCCGCCGGGCGTGCTGGCGATTAACACCACCGCCGGTGAAGGTGTGCCCGCGCTGGTCAACCAGTGGCGCAAGCAGGGTAATCTAATGTTGCCCTGAGCTTTCCAAAAACCACGCCTTCATGACGTCGGTGACCTGTACCATCTCCGTTTCAGAGGTAATGTAGGCGGGCATGGTGTAAAGCCAGCGGCCGATGGGGCGCAACCAGACGCCGCGTTCGCGGGCGAAGCCTGCAACGCCTTTCAGTGCTTCAGCGGAGTGGGTTTCGATCACCGCCGTGGCGCCGAGGACCCGGACGTCGGCCACCGCTGGATGCGCGTTGAGCGCGGGGTCTTCCAGCAGCTCGCGGCGCAGTAATTGGTTGAGCGTGGTGATCTTGCCAAGGTAATCCTCTTCCTCGAATACCCGCAGGCTTTCCAGCGCCACGCGACAGGCCAGCGGGTTGCCCATGAACGTCGGTCCGTGCATAAAGGCGTGGTGCTCGCTGTCGCCGATAAAGGCGTCGTGCACACGGTTTGTAGCAAGCGTCGCGGCGTGGCCCAGGTAACCGCCGGTCAAGCCTTTGGAGAGCACCATGATGTCCGGCGTGATGTCTGCGTGGTCGGCGGCAAACAGCTTGCCGGTGCGGCCGAAGCCAGTGGCCACTTCGTCAAAGATCAGCAGTACCCCAAATTCATCACATAGCGCCCGCGCGCCGCGCAGGTAGTCCGGCGAGGTCATATTGAGCCCGCCAGCGGCTTGCAACAGCGGCTCCATCAGCAGCGCGGCGATCTCATCATGGTGGCGTTCAAGCACCTCACGCAGGGCGCTCAGGTCGTGTTCCACCTGCTCGGGAGTGGCGTCATAAGGGGCGGTGGGCGCCGGGGCAAAATAGTGCCGGGGTAGCAGCCCTGTAAACAGCCCGTGCATGCCTTCTTCCGGGTCGCATACCGCCATGCAGCCAGTGGTATCGCCATGATAAGCCTTCATCAGCGAGAGCATCCTGCGCTTGCCGGGATTGCCGGTGAGTACCTGGTACTGCAAGGCCATTTTCATCGCCACTTCCATGCCCACCGAGCCACTGTCGGAGTAGAACACATGGTCAAGGCCGGTGGGCGTAATGCGTACCAGCTCGCGGGCCAGGCGGTCGGCGGGCTCATGGGTGAGGCCACCGAGCATCACGTGGCAAAGCTCACCGGCCTGCTCGCGGATGGCCGCCACCAGGCGCGGGTGGCCGTAGCCGTGAATCATGCACCACCAGGAACAGGTGGCATCCAGAAGGCGTTCACCGCTCTCAAGTACAAAGTGAGCGCCGTCACCGCCCACCACTTTGGGCGCAGGCGATTGATGCTTGAGATCCGCATAGGGATGCCAGACAGGCGAGGTCATAGGGTCTCCAGTGTGGGTAACGGCGGCAGGGAAAGGTAGGGCTTTGCAGCTTCAGGCGAAGGCGCTTCGAGATACGGGATAACACCCAGGCAGGGGGCCGGTAAGGTTCGCTTGAGTATCTCAAGGTTGTCAGCAAAGCGGGCCGACTCAGCGGCAAAGGCCGGGTCGACCACGCTGCCCACCCAGCCCGCAAGCGTTAGCCCGTCGGCGGCAATGGCTTCGGCGCTGAGTCTGGCATGGTTGAGGCAGCCCAGCTTCAGGCCGACCACAAGAATCACCGGCAGGTGCATGGCATGGGGAAGATCGCAAATATCCTCGCGGTCGTTGAGCGGTACCCGCCAACCGCCTGCACCCTCGATCAGGGTCAGGTCCCGCGGCGTTTGTGCAAGGGTGGTGCCAAGTGTCGCCACCATATTGCTGACTTTAAGCACTTGCCCCGCCTCGCTGGCGGCTAAGTGCGGCGCAATGGCGGGCTCAAAGGCCCAGGGGTTGACCGTTGCATAACTCACCGGCGGCATGCTTTGCACCTGCAGTGCCAGGGCATCACTGTTGCGCAGCCCCTCGGGCGTGACACGACTGCCCGAGGCGATCGGCTTCAAGCCCAGCGTGGTGAGTCCCTGAGCACTGGCCGTTGCTAGCAGTGTGCTGGTCACCAGCGTTTTGCCGGCATCGGTGTCGGTGCCGGTAACGAAGAATACGCTCATAACGGTTTGTCCAATTGCAGGGTAAAACACTGGTAGCTCACCGGCAGGCCTGGGGGCTCACGGAGCGTTTCAAAACGCTCGCGGGCTGCCTTCAATTCGCGACGGGTCAGCCGGGCGTTGGGCCTTGAGACCTGCGCGCCGACGCCCTTGATGGAGGCCATCACGGCGTTCAGGTCAGGGTAGTGGAAAGTGCGTCGCTCGACATGCTGATGAATGGGCGTCAGGCCGCTGTGATCAATGGCGCGCGCCAGTTCATTCCGGTCGGGCGTCTGCAATAGCGCCTCCGGGCGCTGCCAGGCATGGGCGACTTCGGCCAGCGTCCCGGGCAGTAGTGTCGTGAGATGTGCCTGGCCTCCGGGGGCAAGCACCCGGTGGAGATCGTTCATCACCGCGCCGATATCGCGACACCACTGAATTGCCAGGTTGGAAAACACCAGGTCAAACGTTTCGGCGGCAAAGGGGAGCGACTCGGCGTTGCCCAACTGCCAACGAATATGGTTGCCGAAGCGGGCCTGGGCTTCGGCGAGCATGCCGGGCGCAATATCCAGCCCGGTAATGCGAGCATTGGGGTAGCGCACGGCAAGCCGCTGGGTCCAGTAACCGGTGCCGCAGCCCATATCCAAAAGTCTCAGCCCAGCGGTATCAGGTAAGGTGGACCAGAGCGTTTCGCCGATATGTCGCTGGGCGTTGGCCAGCGCGTCGTAGCGAGGGGCTGCGCGGGAAAACGCATGCGCGACGCTGGCTTGCCAGTTGGTTGGGGGCGGTGAAGTGGCAGTCGTGCTCATGGTCGCTCCTTGACGGCAAGCATCGCCTTTGCTGCCAGTGATTCAGCCAACTGGGCAGGCTGGGAAAGCATGGGGCAATGCCCGGCATGGGCAAGTATTGATGCCTTTTCGCGGGCCAGGCTGCCGACCAGTGGGTCGTTCTCACCGATCAGGCGCATGACCGGGCAAGGAGCTTGATGTAAACGTTGGGCATTATCGAGAGTGGCAAGCCAGTCAAGCCCCTGGGCGAGCACGCGGTGGTTCGCGTCGGGGAGATCACCCAGTAGCCCGCGCAGCTGTTGATGGGCCTGGCGGGCGTTGGGCTCGCCGCGCGCTTGCCAGCGTAAAAAGTGTCGCCAGGTGGCATTGGGGTCACGGGCAAAGGCGCGACGAAAACTGGCAAGTTCTGATGGAGTAACGCCATCATCGCTATAAAACCGCTCGCCTGCGCCGAGCAATATGAGGCCCCGCGGCGGCGGGAGGTGATCAAGCAGCGCTGCCGCCAATAGCCCACCCAGTGACCAGCCGACCCAAATGGCGTCGCTGGGCAATTGTCTGGCCATGGTGCTGGCCAACTGATCCAGCGTGGCGTTGTCGGGTAGGGCAGGCGTATCGCCGTAGCCCGGCCAGTCAATGGCGAGGGCTTCAATAGGCGCAGGCCAATAGCCCTCAAGCGTCTGCCAGATGCGCCGGTCCACCCCCCAACCCGATAACAACACTAAGCGTGACAAGTAGCCTCCGCGCGCTGGCAGGCGTTTAAACCTTCCAGCAAACGATCAATGTCGCGGCGGCCATGGCGGGCGCTAAGTGTGATACGTAGACGCGCCTCACCGTTGGGCACCGTGGGAGGGCGAATCGCGCCGACCTGTAAGCCATGTTTGGCAAGCGTTGCCGCCCAGCCGAGGGTACGATCTTCGCTGCCCAGCAGCAGTGGCTGAATCGGGGTTGTCGATGTGCTCAGCGGCAGCCCAAGTTGCAACGCCCCGCGGCGGAAGTAGGCGATGTTGGCGTTGAGGTGGTCGCGGTGTTCGGGTTCACCCTGAACGATCTCCAGTGCTTTAAGCGTCGCGGCGGCAATGCTGGGTGGCTGGGCGGTGGTGTACACATAGCTGCGGGCAAACTGGGTGATATGCTCGATCAGCGCGGCATCCCCGGCGACAAAGGCACCGGCGGTGCCGAGCGCTTTGCCCAGTGTGCCGACCAGGACAGGTACATCAGCGCTGCCCCAACGAGTGCCCACACAACCGCTGCCATTATCGCCCAGCACGCCGACACCATGGGCATCGTCGATCATCAGCCAGGCGCGGTGTCGCTGGCTCACCTGGGCCAGCGTGGCAATATCCGCCCCATCGCCATCCATGCTGAACACGCCGTCGCTGACCACGAGCTTATGCGAGCATTGACTGCGATCTATCAGGCGGTTCAGGTCGTTGGCGTCGCGGTGATGAAAACGCCGCGAACGGGCGCCGCTGAGTGTGGCACCATCCAGGAGAGAGGCATGGTTGAGACGGTCCTGAAATATTGCCGTGTCGGCGTTGGCTAACGCCTGCAAAACGCCAAGGTTGGCCATATAGCCAGTGGAAAATAGCAGGGCGCGCTGCCGGCCCGTCCAGCGTGCCAAAGCGTTCTCCAGGGCCTCGTGAATCTCCAGATGGCCGCTGACCAGATGCGATGCGCCGGCGCCGGATCCGAATCGGCGCGCGCCTTCCGCCTGGGCCTCGCTGACGCGAGGGTCCTGGGCCAGGCCCAGGTAGTCGTTACCGGCAAAGTCGAGCGTACCCGCCGCCACGACTCCTCTGGTCCGCCAGCGTTGGGTCTGCTGGCGGCTCAAGCGGGCCTGGGCTAATCGCTGATGCCACGCGTCAGACACTGGCATCGACCGCCAGCTCGGCCACGCGCTCTGCGCGTGCGTTTTGCTCGGCCTGCTGTGCCAGGCGTTGAGCGTGAGTCGCGTCATCTTCGCAGGTTTCCCGGCGCTCCGGATGAAGGCCGAGCTTGTCGAAGAGCGCACGGTCGATTTCGGCTTGAGGGTTGCCGGTGGTCAGCAATGTGTCGCCGTAGAAGATCGAGTTGGCACCCGCCAGGAACGCCAGCGCCTGGGTCGATTCGCTCATTTGCTCGCGACCGGCAGAGAGACGCACGTGGCTTTGGGGCATCATGATGCGCGCCACGGCAATAGCACGGATAAACTCGATAGGATCCAGATCCTCAACGTTTTCCAGCGGCGTGCCGGGCACCTTGACCAGCATGTTAATGGGGACAGACTCGGGGTGCGGGGACAGCCTGGCCAACTGCTGCAACAGGGCGCTACGATCCTGGGCGTCTTCACCCATGCCGAGAATACCGCCGGAGCAGACTTTCATGCCCGCCTCGCGCACGGTGGCCAGGGTATCCAGCCGGTCGCCAAAGGTGCGGGTGGTGATGATCTCGCCGTAATAGTCGGGCGAGGTGTCCAGATTATGGTTGTAGTAATCGAGCCCCGCCGTAGCCAGGCGGCTAGCCTGATCACTATCGACCATGCCCAGTGTCATGCAGGTTTCCAGGCCCAGGGCTTTGACCTGGCGGACCATCTCTTCCACCAGCACCAGATCCTTATCCCGCGGGCTTCGCCACGCCGCGCCCATGCAGAAACGACTGGCGCCCGCTTCTTTGGCCGCCTTGGCCTGTTCGACCACTTTTTCAACTTCCAGCAGCTTCTCTTTTTCCAACTGGGTATTGTAGTGGCCGGACTGGGGGCAGTACTTGCAATCTTCCGGGCAGGCGCCGGTCTTGATCGACAGCAGGGTCGAAATCTGCACCGCATTGGCGTCGAAATGCGCGCGATGCACCTGCTGGGCTCGGAACAGCAGGTCATTGAAGGGCAGCGCAAACAGCGCGTTGATCTCGTCCAGCGTCCAGTCGTGGCGGGCGGCGTCAGTCGGGGTATTGGCGGCAGTGGCGGTCACGGGTAAACCTATATTCTTTTGAAAGTTGACGAGACTTTATCGGCGACCCGGCTCAGGTGTCAACTAAGAAGAATATCCAGGTTTACAGCGGCGAGCATAGGGGGAGGGATCCAACTGAGAGGGGTTCGTTTTGCGTGGGGACCTGCTTTATACTCGGCGCCCCTTGCCAATCGTGGGAGCGCAGATGTCAGTCTCTGAGTCCGGTACGCACAATGCTGATGCCGTCAGCCCAAACGTCGAGAGAGATCCGGCGACGGGGCATCCGCGTCCGCCCAGGCGGGAATTCAAGGCGCGGGGCAGCTTTGTCAGACGCTGTGAGGGCTGCAACCTGCCCGAGCTCAATTGCCTCTGCCCCTACCAGGTCAAGGCCGAAAGCCATGCCCAGGTGTGGTTGCTGACCCATCCTCTGGAGCACTATAAGCCAACCAACACGGGTCGCCTGATCGGCGACGTGCTGTCGCAAACCAAGGTGTTTACCTGGTATCGCACGGCGCCCGATGAGCAGTTGATGGCGCTGCTGGACGACCCGCGCTACGCGCCCTTTGTAATATTTCCCGATGATCAGCCCGACTATGCTGACCGCGTGGTGTCGTTGGCGGCGGTGAGTGACGCAAGGCACAGCGGCAAGATTCCGGTGTATATCCTGCTGGACGGCACCTGGCGCCAGGCACGGCGAATCTTCCGAAAAAGCCCCTACCTTGATGCGTTGCCAGTGCTGCCGCTGCGCACCGAGCGGGAGACCCGCTACCGTCTGCGCAAGCCTGCCTCCAAAGCGCATCTTTGCACCGCCGAAGTGGCCATCGAGCTGCTGCGGCAGGGTGGAGACACCTCCGCTGCGGAGGTGCTGGATGATTACTTTGAGGTGTTCAACGATAGCTATGCGGCGAGCCGGTCGTATCACAAGATTGACCCGCCGACGGCGGCGATGCAGCGCTTAGCAGCCTGTCGGACTTAACACTGATCTACTGCGAATCCATGCTTCTCGCGACGATCGGTCAAGCCCGACAGGCTGCTAGCCGCCAAACAGCGTACCGGCGATTCTGAAACCGGCTACCCAGGTACCCACCGCTGAACCGAGCGTGGCGAGAATAAATACCAGCAGCGTGCGCGACACACGGTTTTTCCACCAGCCTTTCAGGTTCACCACATCGTTGCGCAGGGTGGCAAAGTCGCGCACCTTGGGCTTGCGCATGTAAAGCTCGACCCCGGCGGCCACAAACCCGGCGCCAATCGTCGGGTTTAGCGACGTCAGCGGTGCGGCAAAGAAGGTGGCGATCACGGTGACCGGGTGCGCCAGAGCGGCGATGGTGGCGCCGGCAGACAAAATGCCGTTGATCAAAAACCATTCGGTGACAAGCTGCCAGCCCAGGTCGGTGTTGCGCGAGAAGCCAATGGCAAAACCGACCAATACCAGAGCGGTAATCAGCCAGGGAACCAGTTTCCAAATTTTAGACGGCGGCGGGGTGGCCTCCAGGGTGGCGATTTCTTCGCCAGGGTTGGCGGGCAGCGGCGCTTCAAGATGCTCGACGGTGCCCTTCAAATGACCGGCGCCCAGCACCACCAGCACGTTTCGGTAACCCCCTGAAGGCGTTTCTTCGGCAAGGCGCAGCGCCATATAGCGGTCGCGCTCGCGGATCAGCGGGTTATAAAGCGCTTCCGACTGGGCGGCAAATTCGCTGAACGTGGCTTCGAGCATATCGCCTTCCTTGAGCTTCTCGATATCTTCCTTCGAGACGTCTTCCCGCGAGAGCACGCTGCCGATCAAGCCGGTAAACAGCGAGAAGCGCTGCCACCAGGGCACATTGCGGTAAATGCGCCTGAGCGTAATACCGACGTCACGGTCGACCAGCAGCAACGGTAGCTGTTTTGCCTTGCATGCCTCGACGGCGGCTCTCATTTCAGCCCCGGGCTGAATACCCGATTGGTCGGCAATACGTTGTTGAAACGCCCCCAGAGCGAGGCTGGCGGCGACCATGCCGGCCTTGCCCTGCTTGAATACCTGGAACAGGTCCTGCTCTCCCATGGCATCAGGGTTCGCCATGCTGTGGTGTCGGGCATCGCACAGCTCGATGGCAACGGCGTCAAAGCGGCCGGTGTCAATCAACTGGCGCACGTCGTTGGCGCTCTCTTCCGAGACGTGCGCGGTGCCTAGCAGCGTGTAGCGGGTATCGCCCACCGTAATCACGTTTATCGGGCCGCTGGTCGCGGGCAGTGCGTCGCTGTCGGGCACTGTTGATGTAACGTCTTCCTGGGTCATGACAACGTCTCGATTCAATAAATAAGCAGGCAGCGGTGGTGGGTTAGCGCCGCCAGAAGGCAGGCGTAAACAGTACCAGCACGGTGAAAATTTCCAAACGGCCCAGCAGCATGGCAAACACCAGAATCCATTTCGCGATACCGGGCATATCGCCATAGTGGCTGCTGGCTTCGCCAAGTGCCGGTCCCAGATTGTTCAAGGCAGAGCCCACGGTTGACCAGGCGGTGACCTGATCCACCCCTGTGGCCATGACGCCTACCAGCATCAAGAAAAACAGCAGCACATAGACCGAGAAAAAGCCCCACACCGCCTGGGCGATACTGTCGGGCACGCTGACTTTACCGACTTTAACGGCAATGACGGCGTTGGGATGGATCAAGCGCATGACCTCGCGCATGCCCTGCTTCATGATCAGAATGATGCGGATGACCTTCATCCCGCCTGCGGTGGAGCCGGAGCAGCCCCCCACAAAAGCCGCCACAAACAGCAGGAAAGGCAGGGCGCCCGGCCAGCCCGAGAAATCAGCCACGGCAAACCCGGCGGTGGTGGCAACGGAGACGACCTCAAACAGCGCATGGCGTAGCACGTCGATATCGCTGTAGGTGTTACTCAGCCATAGGGTGGTTACGGTAATGGTGGTCAGCCCGGCAAGAAACAGCATCAGAAACCGGGCTTCCGGATCCTGGAAGTAGTGTGTCAGGCGTTTTTCGCGCCAGGCGATAAAGTGCAGGCTGAAGCTGAACGCCGAAATCAGCATAAAGCCCACGCAGATCATTTCGATCGCGGCGCTGTCAAAATAGCCGATACTGGCGTCGTGGGTGGAAAAGCCGCCAATGGCTACCGTCGAAAAACTGTGCCCCAGCGCATCGAACCAGTTCATGCCAGCCGCCATATAGGCCAGCATGCAAGCCACCGTCAATGTGGCGTAGATATACCACAGCGCCTTGGCAGTTTCGGTGATGCGCGGGGTCAGCTTGGAATCTTTCAAAGGGCCGGGTATTTCCGTGCGGTAAAGCGCCATGCCGCCAACGCCGAGTGTGGGCAGAATCGCCACGGCCAAAACCACGATCCCCATGCCGCCCAGCCATTGGAGCTGCTGGCGGTAGTAGAGAATCGATTCGGGCAGAAAGTCGATCCCTGTTATGACCGTCGCGCCCGTGGTGGTCAGCCCCGAAAAAGACTCGAAGACAGCATCGGTCAAACCGAGCGCCTCATCGCCAAACAGCATCAAGGGCAGCGAGCCGAACAGGGCCAGCACGGTCCAGAACATGGCGGCGATAATGAAGCCGTCGCGCACGCGCAGCTCTTTTTGTGCGCGACGGTTGGGTAAGTAGAAACACAGCCCCGTCGCCACGGTAATGGCCATGGCCATCATAAAGGCGTCCCAAACGCCGTCGCGAAACCACACGGAAATCAGCATGGGGGGGAGCATGGTGAGGCTGAAGAGCATCAACAGCAGCCCCAGGATTCGTAGAATAACCCTCAGGCTCATGGCTGTTCTAGGCTCCCCTGGTCAATAAGTTGCGCGCCGAATTTAAGCATCAGAAGAACGTCAGCCCTACCTGGAACAAGCGCTCCACGTCGCGAATGCGCCGCTTGTCGATGACGAACAGGATGACGTGGTCTCCACTTTCCACCACGATGTGGTCGTGGGCGATCATCACCTCTTTACCACGCACGATCGCGCCGATGGTGGTGCCCTCGGGCAGGTCGATCTCGCGAATGGTGCGCCCGACCACCCTTGATGACTGCTTGTCGCCATGGGCGATGGCCTCGATGGCCTCGGCGGCGCCCCGGCGCAGCGAGTGGACGTTGACGATATCGCCCCGGCGCACGTGGGTCAGCAGGCTGCCGATCGTTGCCTGTTGAGGGGAAATGGCAATATCGATCTCGCCGCCCTGAACCAGATCGACATAGGCGGCGTTATTGATCAGCG
>NZ_JARWAJ010000008.1:0-83998 GCF_031451615.1 Vreelandella janggokensis
GAGGTTTTTATACCTCATTCACCGCTGGCAACGCTGGGCGTCCCCGGCAGCGGATGCGTACTTTACGGCTTTGCTGACGAGGACGCAAGGGGTGTGCGGAATTTTTTAACTTTTCGGTTTTGCCTTGCGCATGACGGCCAATACAGGACCAGAGAGCACGTAGGTACCAAACAGCAAAAGCAGCATGACAGACGGCTCAACGGAAATCATCACAAAGCCCAGCACCACGGCTAGCAGGACCACGAAAGGCACTGGTTTTTTGAAGTCGAGGTCCTTGAAGCTGTAATAGCGAATGTTGCTGACCATCAGCACGCCAGCCGCCGCCACAACCACCAGCATCAACAGTTTGAAGCCAAAAGCATCTGCGTCGAAGCTATGGAATGTCCATACGCTCGCCGCCACCAGCGCCGCGGCTGAGGGGCTGGGCAAGCCGATAAACCATTTTTTGTCCACGCTACCAATCTGCACATTAAAGCGCGCCAAGCGCAGTGCCGCGCAAGCAACGTAGAGAAATGCCACCACCCAGCCTGTTTTACCAATGTCCTGCAGAATCCAGGTAAAGGCGACGAGCGCGGGTGCCATGCCAAAAGAAATCATGTCGGCAAGACTGTCGTATTCGGCACCAAAAGCACTTTCTGTATTGGTCATACGCGCAACTCGACCATCTAGCCCGTCAAGCACCATGGCAATAAAGATGGCGACGGCCGCCGCTGTAAAGTCACCATTGATCCCCGCCACCACGGCAAAGAATCCTGAAAACAGCGCCGAAGTAGTAAACAAGTTGGGCAGCAGGTAGATACCCTTGCGGCGAACCTTTTTGCCATCTTCAACCGCTTCTTCAACCACTTCCGTGTCGCGCAAGAAGGCTGCTGCCAAGTCCTCATTGCCGCCTATTTCTGATTGGTCAGCGGTATCTGGTCGCGTACTGCCTGCCTGGTTTTCGCCAGAATGATCTGAACTTGGTTGCTCTTGATCGCGAGCGTCCTGGGTCATAGGTCTCATCCATTAAAAGTAAATCACGGGAACAGTGATCACTTTCATTCTACACGCTGAAGACTTATCAGCCAGTCAATTGCGCCCGAGCGTGCCTTAAACAATCGCACCATAAAAAACGGGGCGCGCCAGTGCGCGCCCCGTTAGCCTTCCCTGTGGTGTTAATGACTTACCACCATCAGTTTTTAGACTTATCAACCAGTTGATTAGCGGCGATCCATGGCATCATGCCACGCAGTTTGGCACCCACCTGCTCAATGTCGTGCTCGGCATTAAGGCGGCGACGCGCGGTCATTGAAGGATAGTTGCTGTTACCTTCGTTGATGAACATCTTGGCGTACTCACCCGTTTGAATACGTTTCAATGCATTGCGCATGGCGGCACGCGACTGCTCATTGATGACCTCGGTGCCGGTCACGTACTCGCCATACTCCGCGTTATTGGAGATGGAGTAGTTCATGTTGGCAATGCCGCCTTCGTACATCAGGTCGACGATCAGCTTGAGCTCGTGCAGACACTCAAAGTAAGCCATTTCTGGTGCGTAACCCGCCTCTGTGAGGGTTTCGAAACCAGCTTTTACCAACTCAACGGCACCACCACATAACACTGCCTGCTCACCAAACAGATCCGTTTCGGTCTCGTCTTTGAAGGTAGTTTCAATGATGCCGCTGCGGCCACCGCCTACACCCGCCGCATAGGAAAGCGCCAATTCCTTGGCACTGCCCGATGCATCCTGATGGATAGCGATCAGATCAGGAATACCGCCACCTTTTACAAACTCAGAGCGTACAGTGTGACCCGGCGCTTTCGGTGCAATCATGATCACATCGAGATCTTTACGCGGTTCAATCTGGTTGTAGTGAATGTTGAAGCCATGGGCAAACGCCAGAGTGGCACCCTCTTTCAGGTTCGGCTCGACTTCCTGCTCATAGATAGCCTTTTGATTCTCATCCGGCGCCAGAATCATCACCACATCGGCGGTTTGGCAGGCTTCAGGAACAGTAGCGACTTTCAGGCCAGCGCCTTCTGCCTTGGCCGCCGACGAAGAACCTTTGCGCAATGCAACGGTGACATCGACACCTGATTCTTTCAGGTTGTTGGCGTGGGCATGCCCCTGAGAACCATAACCAACGATGGTGACTTTCTTGGCTTGGATAAGGGACAGGTCACAGTCTTTATCGTAATAAACGCGCATGGCAATACTCCAAAAATGGGTTGAATCAGCAGTTTGAATAGCGTGTGGTTCAGCGTTGATGGCCACCCGTGCCGTCTTCTGCAGCACTGGGATTCGGCATTGGAGTCACTCTACGACAGCATCGCCGTTGCGTAAAACGCTATGTTTGCAACATACTATTTCACTTTATGAAATATTCTAGAGGATACTGGCCTGCCATGGACTTCCGCTTACTCAAACATGTGGTCACCCTGGCCGAGACGCTGCATTATGGTCGCGCCAGCGAACTTTGCCACATCAGTCCGTCAACACTCAGCCGCTCGATTCAGCACGTTGAAGCTGAACTTGGCACTCGCCTGTTTGAGCGCGACAACCGTCATGTCACGCTGACCTCGCAAGGCTTGGCGTTTCATCACTACGCCAAAGACACGCTGGAGCAGTGGGAAACGCAAAAGCGCACCCTCGCGGCCACCACCGAACAGCTGCGCGGTGAAATCAGCATTTACTGCTCGGTCACCGCCAGCTACAGCTTTCTCTATGAGTTATTGAGCGATGTCCGCACGCGTCATCCGGGCATTGAGCTCAAGCTGCACACCGGCGACCCCGCCAACGCCATGACCCGGGTGCTGGATGGCGCTGACGATATGGCGATTACACCGCGCCCGCGCATACCGCCTGGCGCACTGGCCTTTAAATCGCTCACACGCTCGCCGTTAGTATTTATTGCGTCCAACGAGACACAGGACTGGCTACCACTCGAACCCGAAAGTTCGACCGCTGCGCAGTGGCAACGGGTGCCCATGATTCTGTCTGAAGCGGGGCTATCCAGGGAGCATACCAATACCTGGTTCAAGGCATTGGGAATCGCACCGCGGATTTATGCCCAGGTGGCCGGACATGAAGCCATCGTCAGCATGGTAGGCCTGGGTTTTGGCGTGGGCGTAGTGCCGAAAATTGTACTGGATAACAGCCCGCTGGCCGGGCGGGTTCAGGTGCTAAACGTGAAACCTGAACTCCCTCACTACGATGTTGGGTTATGCGTACTCAACCGACGTTTAAAAAATCCCATGATCGACGCTTTCTGGGCAACCGTCAGCGCCCGGTAAAAACCTTCACCCATGAAAAAGGCCGCCCAGAGAGGGCGGCCTTTCGACCAGAGGCATTCGTCAACAGAGCTGCCTACAGCGACAGCACCTTGTCGCCGCGGGCAATACCCGACACCCCGGTACGCGCCACTTCCAGAATACCCACCGGTGCCATGGCCTGAAGGAAGGCATCCAGCTTGGCGGCATCGCCGGTGATCTGTACCGTGTAAAGGCTCGGCGTGACATCGACCACCTGGGCGCGGAAGATATCCACCGTGCGCTTCACCTCGTCACGCGCGGCGCCTAGCGCTTTCACCTTCACCAGCATCAGTTCACGCTCGATATGGTTGCCTTCGGTGAGATCCACCAGTTTGACCACATCAATCAGTTTGTTGAGGTGCTTGGTGATCTGCTCAATCACCCGGTCATCGCCCACCGTCGTCACTGTAAGGCGCGACAGCGACGGGTCTTCCGTGGGTGCGACGTTAAGCGTTTCAATGTTGAAGTTTCGCTGGGAAAACAGCCCGACCACACGTGACAGCGCACCCGGTTCGTTTTCCATCAGAATCGAGATGATATGACGCATCAGGTACGCTCCGTTTTAGACAGCAGCATGTCGCGCATGGCGCCCAACGGCACCTGCATCGGATAGACGTGCTCAAAAGGGTCGACCTTCACGTCAAGAAACACCAGCTCGTGCTTGTCAGCAAACGCCCGCTCCATCGCCGGTTCCAACTCATCAATGGTTGTCACGGTGATCGCGGTGAACCCATACGCCTCAATCAACATATGAAAATCGGGCAGCGACTCCATATAGGAGTGGGCGTGGCGCGACTTGTAGTTCAAGTCCTGCCACTGACGCACCATGCCAAGCGAGGCATTGTTGAGATTGACAATCTTGACACCGACACCGTACTGCTTACAGGTCGAAAGCTCCTGCATCATCATCTGAAAGCTGCCTTCACCGGTGACGCATACCACGTCATCGTCCGGGAAGTTCTGCTTGATACCCATGGCAGCCGGGAAGCCAAATCCCATGGTGCCCAGCCCCCCTGAGGTAATCAGTCGGTTGGGTTTATCAAACTTGTAGTATTGCGCCGCGAACATCTGGTGCTGGCCCACGTCGGTGGTCACGTAGGCCTCACCGCGGGTCACCCGGCAAAGCGCTTCGATTACCTCCTGAGGCTTGAGGGCTTCCCCCGTGCTGGACGGCTCGTAAAGTTTGCCTTCACGGTCGGCGCGCCAGTCATCAATCTTCTGCCACCATTCCGTCAGTGCTTCCGGATGCGCAATTTCCTGCCCCTGCACCAGACTGATCATCTCATTAATGACACTTGAGGCCGGGCCCACAATCGGCACATCGGCGCGTACGGTCTTGGAGATGGAGCTTGGGTCGACATCGACGTGAATAATCTTCGCCGTTGGGCAGAACTTCGACGTATTGTTCGTCACGCGGTCGTCAAAGCGCGCACCAATGGCGATGATCAGGTCCGCATGATGCATCGCCATATTGGATTCATAGGAACCATGCATCCCCAGCCAGCCCAAACACTGCCGGTCACTTTGAGGGTACGAGCCAATCCCCATCAATGTGGTGGTTATCGGAAAGCCCAGTTGCTTGACCAGGTCGGTCAGACCGTCGCTGGCCTTACCCAGCACGACACCGCCGCCGGTATAGAATACCGGGCGCTTGGCCTTGAGCATCATCTCGACGGCTTTCTTTATCTGCCCTGTATGGCCCCGAGTCACCGGGTTGTAGGAGCGCATCTTGACCTTCTTCGGGTAGACGTACTCGTAACGCTCGGTGGGTGCGGTCATGTCTTTGGGAATATCGACCACGACAGGGCCGGGACGTCCAGTGGCCGCCAGATAGAAGGCTTTTTTTAGCACTTCCGGGATTTCGGACGGGTGACGAATCGAGAAGCTGTGCTTCACAATCGGGCGGGTCACACCGACGATATCGGTCTCCTGGAAGGCATCATCGCCGATCAGGTGACTCATTACCTGCCCACACAGCACCACCATGGGAATCGAGTCCATATAAGCGGTAGCAATGCCGGTCACGGCGTTGGTGGCACCCGGGCCCGAAGTGACCAGCACACAGCCGGGCTTGCCGGACGCGCGTGCATAACCGTCGGCTGCATGGGTCGCCGCTTGTTCGTGACGCACCAGAATGTGCTTCACCTTGTCCTGGCGGAAGAGCGCATCATAGATATGCAGCGCCGCACCGCCGGGATAACCATAAATGTATTCGACGCCCTCATCTTGCAAGAAGCGGGCAATCATATCTGCGCCGGAAAGCAGTTCCACAGTGTTTCTCCCCTGAAGGTCTCGAGTGCGATCCGCAGACAATTCTACGGTGTCGAGTGCGGCGGTATGCCGCTGCCAGCCATTGCTGGCACCTGATGCCAAACCCTGGCATAAGGCCCGGTTAGGGCCTGCACTCTTATCACGGCAGTTCGCCGTGTCGGGGCGTTGGCCAGGTCGGGCGGTTAGCCCAAGCCCGGAAGTCCTTCGGCGGGTAGAGGCATTCGCCTACCCTTCGCGCGGGGACTGGGGATTACCCGTTGGTTCCGCGCCCGCAAATCAGGAACCCTCAAGATTCCATTAGCATCCTCAGCCTGTCAACCTTCGATCCAACGAAAGCCGACAAACAGGTTATTTGAAAGCAAAAAAAGCCCCGCTGACATCGTCAAGCGGGGCTGATAGGCAGAGAACCTTATATTAAGAGAACACTAATTTACCATCGGCCGCATTGATATGAATGGTGTCGCCGGGCGAAAATTTGCCGGCCAGCAGATCCTGGGACAAGGGGTTCTCGATACGGCTTTGAATCGCCCGCTTGAGCGGCCTTGCACCATATACCGGGTCAAACCCCACTACGGCTAACTGTGCCAAGGCATCGTCACTGATTTCCAGACGTAACTCGTGCTCAGCAAGGCGCGCTTTCAGGCGCTCAAGCTGAATGCCGGCAATCGCCTGAATCTGCTCTTGGCCAAGCGCGTGGAACACCACCACTTCATCGATACGGTTGATCAATTCAGGCCGGAAATGGTTACCCACCACCTCCATGACGCTATTTTTCATCACTTCGTAATCACTGTCTTGATCCTCACCAGCGCCTCCGCCCATACGCTGGATAATGTCCGATCCCATGTTGGAGGTCATGACGATCACGGTATTGCGAAAATCTACCGTGCGGCCCTGACCGTCGGTCAAACGCCCGTCTTCCAGCACCTGGAGCAGGATATTGAACACATCAGGGTGAGCCTTCTCTACCTCGTCCAACAGCATTACCGAATAGGGCTTGCGGCGCACCGCTTCAGTCAAGTAGCCGCCCTCTTCGTAGCCCACGTAACCGGGCGGCGCACCGATCAGACGGGCCACGGAGTGCTTCTCCATGAACTCCGACATGTCGATACGCACCATGGCTTCCTCGGTGTCGAACAGGTAGTTGGCCAGCGACTTGCACAGCTCTGTCTTACCTACCCCGGTGGGGCCGAGAAACAGGAACGAGCCGTTCGGGCGGTTGGGGTCAGCAAGACCGGCCCGTGAGCGACGCACGGCGTTGGCCACGGCCTCGACCGCTTCATCCTGGCCGATTACCCGTTCGTGCAGCGCCTCTTCCATACGCAGCAGCTTGTCCCGCTCGCCTTCCAGCATCTTGGCGACCGGAATACCCGTCCAGCGGGAAACGACCTCGGCAATCTCCTCCTCCGTCACGTTGGAGCGCAGCAGTTGATGGCTTGAGGTATCCGTTTCGCTGTCGGCGCTTTCAGCGATTTTCTTCTCCAGCTCGGGTATCTTGCCGTACTGAATCTCCGACATGCGGCCCAGGTCACCCTGGCGGCGGGCCTGTTCAAGATCGATACGGGCCTGTTCCAGGTCGGCCTTGAACTGCGCTGCCCCCTGAATACTGGCCTTCTCGGCTTTCCAGATCTCATCCAGATCCGCGTACTCGCGCTCCAACTCGTGGATCTGGTTGTTGAGCGCTTCCAGGCGTTTTTTGGTCGCCTCGTCGGTCTCTTTCTTAAGCGCTTCGCGCTCCATCTTGAGCTGAATCAAGCGGCGGTCGAGCTTATCCATCTCCTCAGGCTTGGAATCCAGCTCCATACGAATACGCGAGGCCGCTTCATCGATCAGGTCGATGGCTTTATCGGGCAACTGGCGGTCGGTAATGTAGCGAGTGGAGAGTTTCGCCGCGGCAATAATCGCCGAGTCCGTGATATCGACGCCGTGGTGGACCTCGTAGCGCTCCTTAAGTCCACGCAGAATCGCCACAGTGTCCTCTTCCGTCGGCTCGTCGACCAGCACCTTCTGGAAACGGCGCTCAAGCGCGGCATCTTTCTCGATATGCTGGCGATACTCATCCAGGGTAGTGGCGCCCACGCAATGCAACTCACCGCGAGCCAGCGCCGGCTTAAGCATATTACCCGCATCCATGGCGCCTTCGGCCTTGCCTGCGCCAACCATGGTGTGCAGCTCATCGATGAACAGGATCACCCGGCCTTCTTCCTGGGAGAGCTCCTTGAGCACCGCTTTCAGGCGCTCTTCAAAATCGCCGCGGAACTTGGCCCCCGCCAGCAACGCGCCCATATCCAACGACAGCACGCGCTTGTCTTTCAGGCCTTCTGGGACTTCGCCATCGACGATCCGCTGCGCCAAACCTTCGACAATGGCAGTTTTACCGACACCGGGCTCACCGATGAGAACAGGGTTGTTCTTGGTGCGACGCTGCAGCACCTGGATGGTGCGACGAATTTCGTCGTCGCGGCCAATCACCGGATCCAGCTTGCCGTCCAGCGCGCGCTGAGTCAGGTCCAAGGTGTACTTGTTGAGCGCCTCACGCTGGTCCTCAGCGTTCGGGTCGTCCACCTTGGCGCCCCCGCGCAAGCTATCTATGGCGGCTTCAAGCGCTTTGCGGGTAAGCCCGACCTGCTTCATCAACTTGGTGATGGCGCTGTTCATTTCCAGCGCGGCCAGCAGCACCAGCTCGCTGGCAATAAACTGGTCGTCACGCTTCTGCGCTTCGCGGTCGGTCAAGTTGAAAAGCTTGACCAAATCCCGCGAGGGCTGCACCTCGCCATCGAACTGGCCGACCTTGGGCAAATCGTCAAGTTGCTGAACCAAGCCATCGCGCAGGCGCGAACTACTGCCCTCAGCTTTTTCGACCAGGGCCTTGATGCCGGTATCTTTGGTATCCAGTAGCGCCAGCAGCAAGTGAGCAGGCTCAAGCTGGTTGTGTCCACGGCCAACAGCCACTGATTGCGCCTCGGCAATGGCGGCCTGAAGCTTGGCGGTAAATTTATCAAATCGCATAGTTTCCTCCTGGGGGTGGCCGCGCGTTTGGACGTACGGCGTATCCCGATAACCTGTCATCATCGTGCTAATCACGATTAGATTGACTAGTTAAATGGCGTCAGCGCCAGGAGGTTTCAAGGGGAAGTGTGACCGTCTGCTGATTTACTTGATCCAGATCACGCTCGCCATTCTGCCGGTACGGCCGCCGTCTCGACGATAGGAGTAAAAGCGTGACTCGCAGGCAGTGCAGAAGTGACCGCCGCTGATGTGATGAATCCCCAACGCCTCAAGACGAAAGCGGGCCAACCGGTAGAGGTCAGCCATGTGATGCCCCAGACGATAAGGGCTGTGGTCGAACGCATCCGCCGTTTCAGGCTGAGCTGCCACAAAGGCCCCGTAGACCTCGGGGCCCACTTCAAATTGCGCGTTCGATATCGCCGGGCCCAGCCACACCAGAATATCGTCCGGATCACTGTTCATCGCTGAGACCGTGGCTTCCAACACGCCCGTGGCCATGCCACGCCAGCCCGCGTGGGCAACCGCCACCTGGGTCCCCGCTCGGTTGCAAAACAATACCGGCAGGCAGTCGGCCGTCAGCACCACACAGGCGTAGCCGCGGTCATTGGCAATCGCCGCGTCAGCCTCTGGCGCATCACATTGAAACGCCTGCTGAACGCGCGCGCCATGGACTTGATTGAGCCACAGCAATGGACGCTCATCACCGAGTTCTTTTTCAAGTAACCGACGACACAGATCAACGTGGTCAGCGTTATCACCGACATGGGCAGCCGGATTGAAGGCAGCAAAATCACCTTGGCTGGGCCCCGTTTCCCGGGTGGTGACAAACGCCCCCACGTTAGCCGGTGCCGGCCAATCAGGCACCAACAGCGTGGGCTTCAGGTCAATGGCATCGCTCATTGCATGGTCTCGCTATCGTCGCGCAGGTAGTCCAACAACATTAGTAGATCATCAGGCAGGCCTGCGTGGAAAGTCAGTGTTTCGCCGCTAACAGGGTGGATAAATCGCAGCTTGCGCGCGTGCAGCGCCTGACGGGGAAACTCGCGCAGTATGTCTTTTAATGGACCAGCAGCGCCAGGCGGCAGCTTGGCGCGCCCGCCATAGAGCTGATCACCAATCAGCGGGTAGCGGGCGTGGGCCATGTGGACACGGATCTGGTGAGTGCGCCCGGTTTCCAGCTGGCAGCGAACGTGCGTATGCGCACGAAAGCGCTCCACCACACGAAAATGGGTCACCGCCGGTTTGCCTGAGGCGTTCACCGCCTGGCGTTTACGATCTTTGGGATGGCGTCCAATCGGTGCATCGATCGTGCTGCCCGCGATCGGCTTGCCAATCACCACGGCATCGTACTGGCGGGAAACAGTGCGCGCCTGTAGCTGCTCAACCAGAGCGGTTTGCGCGGGCAGGGTCTTGGCCACCATCATTAGCCCGGTGGTATCTTTATCCAGCCGGTGGACGATGCCTGCCCGGGGGACTTCCGCCAACGCAGGATGATGATACAACAGGGCGTTCAACAACGTGCCATCCGGGTTGCCCGCCGCCGGGTGAACCACCATCCCCGCTGGCTTGTTGACCACCATCACCGTCTCGTCTTCAAAGACGATATCCAGCGGGATCGCCTGAGGCTCAAAACGCGTATCTTCCTCGAGTGTTGCTTGCAGCACGAGCGTCTCGTAACCGTGCAACTTCGCCTTGGGTTTGGCTTTTTCGCCATCGACCGTCAACTCACCGGCATTGATCCACGCTTTCAAACGTTCACGAGAGTAATCACTGAACAACTCGGCCGCCGCTTGGTCCAAACGGGCACCTGCCAATGACGTTGGCACGCGTTGCGTCGCTTCAACACTGCGAGGCATAGGATAACTTCCTTTAACGACACCCCGGCAATGTAATACGAAGCCTGCGTTTTTTGCCGAGGTGATTTATAGTGGGCTGACTGTGACTTATTCTACCATTTCTACTCATGGCCATCGTCGCTTTTCGGTGATTGAGGCTTGTTTGCAACGAGGATGATGATGCGCGCTTTTTCCGCTGCCAACCGCTTTGGCGTGTTTGCTTTAAGTTTTGCTCTACTGGCTGGGTGCGCCAGCAATGGCAACAACGACACAGCCTACGACGATGACGAATACGCTGGCGTTGCCGAGCGTGAACTCTACGAACGGGCGCGCGATGCTCTTGATGCGAACCGCTTCAATATCGCGGTAGAACGCCTGGAGGCGCTGGACACCCGCTACCCGTTTGGCGAGCACGCTGAACAGGCCCAGTTGGAGTTGATTTACGCCTATTACGAGAATGGCGACTGGGAAGAAGCGCGCGCCGCCGCCAGCCGATTCATTCGCTTGCACCCCGATCACCCTCAGGTCGATTATGCCTATTACCTGCGGGGCTTGTCTGCCTGGCAGGCAGGGCGTTTCAGCCTTGAGCGCCTGCGCTTGATTGATATCTCCAAGCGCGACTTAGGGGCCACACGTGATGCTTACAGCGATTTCCGTGAGCTGATTCAGCGCTACCCACAAAGCGAGTATGCACCGGATGCTCAGCAGCGAATCGTGTACCTGCGTGAATTGCTCGCTCGCCATGAACTCCATGTGGCCGATTACTACCTGCGTCGCGGCGCCTATCTTGCCGCCGTTAAGCGCGGTCGCTGGGTGATCGAAAACTACCCTGAATCCAACGCCACTCACGATGCACTTGCCACCATGATAGAAGGCTACCAGGGTCTGGAGATGGACGACCGCGCCAACGAAGTGCTCGCGGTTCTGCGCGACAATGCGCCCAACCATGACCAGCTAGAAGGCAATCGGTTTGTACCCAAGCATATCGATTAGCGTATCGCGTATTCGCCATGTCAGGCGTTGACATGAGCTAGCAAGAAAGCTGTACAAGTTTTCTTGCTAAACCGCCATTTTAAAAGCCACGCATTCGCGTGGCTTTTCTTTTTATGCTTATATTTATCAACTAGTTAACAAAAAACCACGCTAAATCCGCCGCCAATAGTTGTACAAAAGCTATATAAATGACTAATATCCCCGTACCAATATGATCAAGCATCTAAACGGTGCCTAAGGAGAAACTCAATGCTTTTGTCAAACTCACGGTTCACGGGAACCAAGATCAGTACGCGTCTTACCCTGGGGTTTTCGGCACTCCTTGCGCTTCTCGTGATATTGACGGGCATTGGTATCTACCAGGTCAACCAGATTGACCGCGACCTCGCAGTCATCAACGACGTCAACGGCGAAAAGCAGCGTCACGCGATTGACTGGCGAGGCAGTGTCCATGACCGCGCCATCGCGCTGCGCGACATTGTGCTCACTGGCGACGGCAACATTGCTGCGCTTCAGGACACCATGCAGCGTTTGCAGGACAACTACACTAGCGCCTCAGCAGGCATGCAGAGCGTTATCGCCAACAACGCCAGCCTACAGGGCCAAAACAACAGCGAAGAGCAAAACATACTCAGCCGTATTGAAGAGCAAGCCGAGTCGACCCGTGCGCTCACCGACGAAGTACTGGATGCCCATGCGCAAGGAAATTATCAAGCGGCTGAGCAGTTACTGCTGGCTGAAGCCGGGCCTGCCTATGCCGAATGGCTCAACCGCATCAACCAGTTCATCGATTATCAGGAACAGCTGAATAACGCTACCACTGCGTCCGCTCGCGATACCGCATCCGGCTTCCAGATGCAGATGCTCGGCCTGACTGTATTCGCCTTGCTTGTAGGCGGCTTTATTGCGGTCTTCATGACCCGTCAGCTGATGCGTGAGCTGGGCGCCGAGCCCCATGAAGTCAAGGCGTTTGCCGAAGCCATTGGGCGTGGCGAGCTGGATAGCCAAGGGCGCTTGAAGAAGGGCGACAAGCGCAGCATCATGGCCTCTCAGGTGGAGATGGCGCGTCAACTGCAGGGCATCGTCGCTGACGTTCGGGCATCAGCCCAGGCGGTCGCCAGCAACAGCGAGCAAATTGCCGAGGGCAATAACGACCTGTCATCGCGTACCGAGCAACAGGCCAGCGCACTGGCAGAGACCGCCTCGGCCATGGAACAGCTCAACAGCACCGTCAAACTCAACGCCGACAACTCCGAACAGGCCAGCCAGGAAGCGACCAGTGCTTCCCGTACAGCGACACAAGGCGGTGACGCCGTGCGTCAGGTGGCTGACACCATGAACGATCTCAACAAGAGTTCACAGGAAATCGCCGGGATTATCTCGACCATCGATGCCATCGCCTTCCAGACCAACATCCTGGCGCTGAACGCTTCCGTTGAAGCGGCCCGTGCTGGCGAACACGGCCGCGGCTTCGCCGTGGTGGCCGAAGAAGTTCGCAAACTTGCCCAGCGCAGTGCCGACGCCGCCCGCGAAATCAATGATTTGATCTCCAGCAATCTTGAGCGCGTCAAGCACGGCAATGAACGTGCCGCCGACGCCAACAAGTCCACCGAAGAGATCGTGGCGGCAATTGGCCGGGTCACCGACATCATGAAAGAAATCAGCCATGCCAGTGCTGAACAAAGTGCCGGGGTGCAGGAAGTCGGCCAAGCGGTTACCGAGATGGATCAGGTCACCCAGCAGAACGCTTCCCTCGTACATGAAAGTGCCACAGCTGCCAACAATTTACGTCAGAATGCCCATAAACTGATCGACTCCATGTCCATCTTCAAGCTGCCTACTAGCGGCTCAGACCACACGATGGCCTTGGCCTCGTCTCAGACCACCGCTAACACTATGCCAGCCGCCTCTCGACCCGCATTGCGTCAGCAGAAACAACCTCAGCCAGAGTGGGAAAGCTTCTAGGCAAAGGCCCCCTGTCTTCATTGCCACGGATAGGCACTCACCAAAAGAAAGGCTCCCAATGGGAAGGGAGCCCACTATTCAAGGCCCTCTGTGCTGAGGCGAATATGAAACCCACCCAAAATCTTATCGTGTTTTTCCTGCTGCCCGTCTTGATGTTCGTTGTTCCTGCCGTTGTGTTGGGCATGCTTGCCCTGGGCATTGCCCGTGAACAGTTCCTCGACCGTCACCAGACGCAATCAAACGATCTTGCCAGCCTGGTTGAAATGGCAACCTTCGAGCGCCGTCTCGGCGCCCTTCACGAACGCCTTAGCCACGTTCTCGTTGAAGCCGACAACGACCAGCTCAGTGCGTTTGATAGCTATAGCGAATACAGTCAAATTCACCTCAAGCTGAACGAAATGGGCGAGCGTATCGAGCATTTGGCGTCTTCGGGCCTGATTGATGGCATGCATGCCGAAAGTGCTGAAACGCTACTGGTCGCTTTTCAAAAATATCGGCGTTTTATCCAAATGGCCAACGAAGCCGCCACGCTTAATCAAGCAGACATCGGTTTTTTGATGCAGGAGGCGGAAAGCAACTTCAATCGTTTCATGATCCTCACCCAAGGTACCTTTGAAACACTCACCGAACGCGCCAGTGAACGTCATCAACAAACCTTCCATAACCTGAGCCGATCTATAACTACCCTTGCCTGGCTGGGATTAGGATTATTGAGCATACTGGTCGTCGCCGCTGTCTTTGCCGCTTGGCGTATCAACCGTCGACTGGTGATGGTTGGTGACGCCATCCTGGCGCTTTCCAACACGCACCAAGCATTACCTAACTTTGCCGATATCCAACACCTGAGCCAACGTCAGCGAGGGCCACTGAAGCGCATTGCCTCAGCACTGCTATCGTTTCGAAAAACCGAGCAGCAGCGTCGTGAGGCCGAACGCAAGGTACACCGACTGGCCTACTACGACAGCCTCACCCAACTGCCTAACTGGCAGCTAATGAAAGAGCACCTTCAGCATTCCCTGGACACCAACCAGCAGACAGAGACCTACGGCGCGTTGCTATACCTGGACGTGGACGACTTCAAACGCATCAATGACAGCTGCGGTCACCGGGCAGGCGATAGCCTGCTTCAAGAACTTTCCCGGCGGTTATCGGCCCTTGGTATCGAAGGCGCAACCATTGGACGAATAGGCGGTGATGAATTTGTCATGATTGTGGATGGATTACCGGCGGATCAACTGAAGGCCGCCGAGAAAACCGAGCTGCTTACCGAGAAGCTCCATCACGCTCTCGGCCAGCCTTATCTTTGGGAAGAAAAAGAGCACTTCCTGAGCACGAGTATTGGCGTAGTACTGTTTGGCGACGCAGCGCATAGCGTCGACAACCTTTTTCAATACGCCAACGCGGCTGCCCACCTTGCCAAACAGTCAGCTCCCAACGGCCTGAGGTTTTATGACCCGGCGGTGCAAGCTGAACTAGAAGCCAGGACCGAGCTGGAGCGCGACCTGCGCTTGGCCATTGAACGTCAGGAATTCATACTCGTTTATCAAACGCAGGTCGACAGCACAGGGCGTGCGATTGGCGCGGAAGCGCTGATTCGGTGGAAACATCCGCAGAAAGGCATGGTATCGCCAGGGACTTTTATCCCCTTGGCCGAAGAAACCGGACTGATCGTACCGATGGGCCAATGGGTGCTCGAAACCGCTTGTGAGCAGCTCGTTGCCTGGGCCGACCATGAGAGCACCGCGCATCTGACGCTTGCGGTCAACGTCAGCGCCAAACAGTTTCAGCAGCCCGATTTTGTCGATAGCGTACGTTGCGTACTCGCCAGGAGCGGCGCTCTGCCACAACGGTTAAAGCTGGAACTCACCGAAAGCATGATAATTGGTAACGTGGACGATACCATTGCCCGCATGCATCAGCTTAAAGCGCTGGGGATCAGTTTCGCCATGGATGATTTTGGTACCGGTTATTCATCGCTCCAGTACCTTAAACGACTGCCGCTGGACCAGATCAAAATCGATCAGGCGTTTGTCCGCGACCTGCATAAGGACGCGGACGATATGGCGATTGTGCAAACCATTATTGCCATGGGGCAGGCACTGGGTTTGAACGTGATCGCCGAAGGCGTAGAAACCCAGGAGCACTGGCGCCACCTCAACGATCACCAGTGCCATGCCTACCAGGGTTACTATTTCAGCAAACCGGTCTCCGCTGTCGAAATGGTAAAGCGGAGTCTGGCACCACCGCCGATGCTTGACTAGGTCTCGGAATGCCCGGCTATTCGCCGGGCTGCCAGCCATTAACGATCGGGTAGCGCCGGTCGCGGCCAAAGCCACGCGGGGTGACCCGCACACCAACTGGTGCCTGTCGCCGCTTGTATTCGCAGCGGTCAACCAGCTTGACGACCTGATAGACATCCTCCCGGGCAAAGCCCGCCGCAATGATCGCTTCGGCACTCATATCGCCTTCGATATAGCGAGCCAGAATGGCGTCGAGTACGTCATAATCGGGTAACGAGTCGCTATCCTGCTGATCAGGTGCCAGCTCGGCGCTGGGCGGGCGTTCTATGACGCGCTCGGGTATCGCCGGTGACTGGGTATTGCGCCAGCGCGCCAGCCGGTACACCCAGGTTTTGTATACGTCCTTGATGGCGTTGTAGCCGCCCACCATATCGCCGTAGAGCGTGGCATAGCCCACGGCCATTTCGCTTTTATTGCCGGTGGTCAGGACCATCAAGCCCTTTTTATTGGAGATCGCCATCAGCAGCACACCACGGCAACGCGACTGCAGATTTTCCTCGGTAGTATCCCGCTCGGTGCCCGCAAAGCTTTCCGCCAGTGTGCCCATGAACGCCTCCACCATGGGCTCGATGGGCATGATGTCATAATGCACGCCCAATAAGCGGGCCTGCTCGGCGGCATCCTGCTTGGAGATGTCAGCGGTGTAGTGGTAGGGCATCATCACCGCCTGGACCCGTTGCGGCCCCAGTGCATCCACGGCAATCGCCAATGAGAGTCCCGAATCGATACCACCGGAAAGGCCCAGCACCACACCATCAAACCCGCTTTTATTGACGTAATCGCGCACGCCGGTTACCAGGGCACAATAGAGACTTTCTTCGGGCTCAACTTCAGGCTCTATCTCCCCGGGTTGCGGCTCCCAGGTCGCGGCACTGGTTTGCAGTAACTGCACCGGCATCAAGCCGACCTCCCAGTAAGGCGCCAACACCTGTAGCTGCCCCTGGGCGTTGAAGCAACAGGATCCGCCGTCAAATACCAGCTCGTCCTGGCCGCCAATGGTATTGACGTAGACGATGGGCCGCTCGACATCCTGAGCACGCTGCTCGAGCAGGCGAAGACGTTCACTGGGCTTATCCTGATGATACGGCGACGCATGCAAGGTGATCAGCACTTCAGCGCCAGCCGTTGCCGCGGCTTTGATCGGCGCGCCATCCCACAAGTCTTCACAGATGGCGATGCCCAGTTTCACCCCTTTGTGCTCATGCACCAGCGTCTCGGTGCCCGGTGTGAAATAGCGCTGCTCGTCGAACACCTGATAGTTGGGCAGCGCCTGCTTGGCGTACTCGGCCTCCCATTGGCCGTTGTACAACAACCCCGCCAGATTATAACAGTGGCCTTCCCGTACACCGGGATACCCAATGATCACCAGCACGTCCGGCGACATCTTCTCGGCCATGCGGGCACGCGCTTCACGCAGACGCGTTTCCATGGACGGACGCAGCAGCAAATCTTCCGGCGGATAACCCGACAAAAATAACTCGGGAAACACCACAATGTCGGCACCGTGCTCAATGCGCGCTTCTCGCACGGCTTCAATGGCGCGTGCGGCATTGCCGGGAATATCCCCCACCAAGGGGTCGAGTTGAGCCATGACCAGCGTTAAATCTTGCATGGGCGATAAAATCTCTTGAGAATCTTTTAGAATGGAGACACACCATCAATACGCATTGTCCCGCAAGGGCCGCTCGCAGGCAAAGGCCGCGCTTGCAAATTGCATGAGGGCGCTAACAGGATGAACCTTTTGATTATTCGGCTACTCATTTTCGCGGTGTTGTTCTACGCCGGTCTCAAGCTTTTCAGCATGTACCGCCAATGGCAGCGTGAACGTCTTACCCAGCAGCATGACCAACAGCACGACGGCGGCCATATGGTACGCTGCCGCTGGTGCGACGTGCATTTACCCGAAGAGGAAGCACTGCGCGAGGCTGAGCAATGGTTTTGCTCAAGCGCCCATCGCGACCGTTTCCTGCAGGAGCAGCAGAGCCAGCGTGATAACGACACCGACCCATAGCCTACCCGGCAGTTAATCGTTCTGGCGTCATCTGATACGGCGCCGGATCGATCAACGGTGGGCGCCCGAGCAACTGATCCACCAGCAGGTGCGTTGACGCTGGGGCAAGCACCAGACCATTGCGGTAATGCCCCGCATTCACCGATATATTCTTCCAGCCGGGCAGTTCGCCGATAAAGGGTACGCCATCCGGCGACCCCGGTCTCAACCCTGCCCAATGATACGCCACCGGATAGTCGGCAAGCGCTGGCACGATGCCCTCCGCACTCCGGCGAAGCGACATCAACGCTTCCTGATCAGTCGCCTTGTCGAACCCACACTCCTCGAGTGTCGAGCCGACCAGCAGCAGACCGTCGGCCCGCGGAATCACGTAGCGCCCGTCCTTGAGCACAACGCGCTTTACCAAGCCAGGCGGCGTTTGATAAGCAAGCATCTGGCCTTTTACCGGCCTGACGGGCAGCGAGACCTCAAGCGTTTCCAGCAGCGCCCCGGCCCAGGCGCCGCCACATACAATCGTATGCGCCGCGGTCAGCGTCCGCTGGGCAGTGCTTACACCCTCAATGCGCTCGCCGCGACGTACAAAGCCATTCACCTCACACTGCTCATGCAGCGTCACGCTGGGCATCGCCGATAACCGGGCACGCAGCGCCTTGCCAAGGCGCGGGTTACGCACGCTGCCCAGCGTCGGCATCCAGAGTGCTCCCTCGGTCGGTGGCAGGCAATGTTCTTTGGCACGCACCATATCCGCACTCACACGCTCAAGCGGCTTGCCCATTTGCCGCGCCCAGGACAGCGCGGAATCCGGATCATCCACGCTCAGGTACAGCAGCCCTTTTTGACGGTACTCCGGGTCGATACCGGTCTCTTCCAGCAAACGCAGGGCGAGGCTTGGATAGGCGCCTTCCGACCAGCGCGACAGTTGGGAAATCGCTGGAGCGTAACGCCATGGATACAGCGGCGAAACGATGCCGCCCCCCGCCCATGAGGCTTCTTGTCCACAGTCGCCACGCTCGACCAGACTGACCTTTTGCCCTGCATCGGCTAGCTGCAGCGCGGTCATCATGCCGATGACGCCGCCACCCACAATTAAGAAATCGCTCACACACTTTGTCCGCTTTGGCTTACATAAAAAAGTATCGGCAGCCCCTAAGGTAAGAGTTTCACCACCTGCCGCTTGCTCACGAGCATAACGGTGGGCGCCAAGGGGTCAAGTGCAAGGAGGCGACATGTATCAACCAGAATGGCGCATGAACGTTGCCAAGGCTCGGGGATTTACCCTGCTGGAGCTCTTGGTCACCCTGCTGGTCATGGGCATCATCGCTGTCTGGGGCATTCCCAGCTTTCAGGCGCTGGGTGAACGGACTGCGCGCACCGGCGAAATCAATCGACTGCAAACGGCGCTGGGCTTTGCCCGGCAAACCGCCATTACCCAGCGTCGGTCGATCACGCTATGCCCCATCGCCGACTCACAGACTACATCGCGCTGCGGCGATAACTGGAGCCAGGCTCTGATGGTGGTCCGTGGAGATCAAACCGAGGATATTGCGACAATCGACATACTACGCACATTTCCCGCCAGCGAACGCATCGACGTTCGCTACAGTCGGGGCTGGCGGCGAATACGCTACGATGCGCTGGGCCACAGCAGCGGTTACAACGGACGATTTATCCTCTGCCCCCAGGGCGAAAAATCCCGCTCTAGGGGCAGCACCCTGATCTTGAGCCAACTTGGACGCTGGCGAGTGGCGCCCTCACCAACCCAATGCACCCACTAGCCTGGCCAGTGGCGTCTGTCAGCCTGTAATGCCGTCCAGGTAACGCTCAGCGTCCAGCGCCGCCATGCAGCCACTTCCCGCAGAGGTGATCGCCTGACGGTAGACATGATCCATTACATCGCCGCAGGCAAAGACACCAGGCACACTGGTCGCTGTGGCATTGCCTTCCAGACCCGACTTCACCTTGATATAGCCACCGCTCATATCCAGCTGACCGTCAAAAATGCCGGTATTCGGGCTATGCCCAATGGCAATGAACAGCCCCGGCGCGTGAATATCCTTCAGAGTGTCGTCTTTTGTCGATTTCACCCGCACGCCGGTCACCCCGGTGTTATCACCGAGCACTTCTTCCACCTGCTGAAACCACTCCAGCACGATCTTGCCCGCATCGACTTTTTCAAACAGCTTGTCCTGGAGAATTTTCTCTGCGCGAAGGGTGTCACGACGATGCACAAGGGTCACCTTGGAGGCGATATTCGAAAGGTAAAGCGCTTCCTCAACCGCGGTGTTGCCGCCGCCGACGACAACGACCTCTTGATTACGATAGAAGAACCCGTCACAGGTGGCGCAGGCCGACACGCCCTGCCCCATGAACTGCTGTTCGCTGGGCAGGCCCAGGTAACGCGCGCTGGCTCCCGTCGCCACGATCAGCGCATCGCAGGTATATACACCATTGTCGCCTTTCAAGGTAAAGGGTTTATCGCTTACGCTAACCTCGTGGATATGATCAAAAAGCACTTCGGTATTGAAACGCTCGGCGTGCAGCTTCATGCGCTCCATGAGCTCAGGGCCTTGTACGCCTTGCGCATCACCGGGCCAGTTATCCACGTCGGTGGTGGTCGTTAACTGGCCACCTGCTTGCAGTCCGGTAATCAACAGCGGCTTCAAATTGGCGCGCGCCGCATAGACCGCTGCCGTGTAGCCTGCCGGGCCAGATCCCAGAATGATTAAGCGCTCGTGACGTGTTTGCATGACACCACCTTGTAAAGAGTCGGCTGATAATTTTGCACAGAGTCTGCCTGAAATGGCGTCAAGTACAAGGGATTGCAAGGCCAGTATTACCCAAAAAGGTCGCTGCGACTTGAAACCGCAGGCGTACAGACCCACCTCTAATAACAACCATGGGCCATGATGCTCGGGTGTAACGACCCGGATGAGCCATACTGATAGTCGTCATATCAAGATCAGCCAGAGGAAAGGAAGACAGTGACCGGCGCGCATCGCGCAACGCCAAGCAATAGAGAGGAGAATCGCATGAGCAAGCTTTCTGACACGGAAAAAACATTAACGGTAGGCAACACGTCCTACCACTATTTCAGTCTGCCAGACGCAGCAGACACTCTTGGCAACATCGACCGGCTACCCAAGACACTCAAAATTCTGCTCGAAAACCAGCTGCGTTTTGCCGACGACGAGAGCGTTTCCCAGGATGACATGCAGGCCCTGGTCGACTGGCAAAAAGAAGGCAAATCCAGTCGTGAGATCGGCTACCGTCCCGCCCGCGTGCTGATGCAGGATTTTACCGGCGTGCCGGGCGTGGTCGACCTGGCGTCCATGCGCGCCGCTGTTGAAAAGCTCGGCGAGGATCCTGCCAAGATCAACCCGCTGTCGCCGGTGGACCTGGTCATCGACCACTCGGTGATGGTCGATAAATTTGGCAACCCAGCCGCTTTTCAGGAAAACGTCGACATTGAAATGCAGCGCAACCGGGAACGTTACGAGTTCCTGCGCTGGGGGCAACAGGCCTTCGATAATTTCCGCGTGGTGCCGCCCGGCACCGGCATTTGCCACCAGGTCAACCTGGAATACCTGGGCAAAGCCGTGTGGACCAAGCAGGAAGATGGTCGCACCCTTGCCTACCCCGACACGCTGGTCGGCACTGACTCCCACACCACCATGATCAACGGGCTTGGTGTCCTTGGCTGGGGTGTTGGCGGCATCGAGGCCGAAGCGGCCATGCTCGGCCAACCGGTTTCCATGCTGATCCCCGAAGTGATCGGTTTCAAGCTCACCGGCAAGCTACGCGAGGGCATCACGGCAACCGACCTGGTACTCACCGTCACCGAGATGCTGCGCAAGAAAGGCGTCGTGGGTAAATTTGTCGAATTCTACGGCGATGGCCTGAAAGACCTGCCGCTGGCCGACCGGGCAACCATTGCCAACATGGCACCGGAATATGGCGCCACCTGTGGTTTCTTCCCGGTTGACGACGAAACGCTTAACTACATGCGCCTGACCGGCCGTGAAGATGAGCAGGTTGCCCTGGTCGAAGCCTACTCGAAGGCTCAAGGCCTATGGCGCGAACCGGGCGACGAGCCTATTTTCTCTGACAACCTGCATCTTGACATGACCGAGGTCGAAGCCAGCCTCGCAGGCCCCAAGCGTCCCCAGGACCGTGTAGCCCTGAAAGACATGGCGTCGGCCTTTGAAAAATTCATGCAGGAAGATACCAACGCGGAACCGACCGCCAACGGAAAACTTTCCTCTGAGGGCGGCCAGACTGCCGTGGGGGTTGAGCGCAGCTTTGAACATGACACCAGTCAGGCCGTTAAGCTCAATGACCACGATTTCAGCCTCGACCCCGGTGCCGTGGTGATTGCCGCCATTACGTCGTGTACCAACACGTCCAACCCCAGCGTGATGATGGCAGCCGGCCTGCTCGCCCGCAAAGCGCGCGAAAAAGGTCTCACCACCAAACCCTGGGTCAAGACATCCCTCGCACCGGGCTCCAAGGTCGTCACCGATTACCTGGAGGCCGCCGATTTGAATTATGACTTGGACGCGCTGGGCTTCAATCTGGTGGGCTACGGCTGCACCACCTGTATCGGCAACTCCGGTCCACTGCCCGATGAGATCGAAAAGGCTATTTCCGACGGCGACATGGCCGTTGCCTCGGTACTGTCGGGTAACCGTAACTTTGAAGGTCGCGTTCACCCGTTGGTCAAGACCAACTGGCTGGCATCGCCCCCCTTGGTCGTCGCTTACGCGCTGGCGGGCAACGTCCAGTGCGACCTGAGCAAGGATCCACTGGGTCAGGACAGCAACGGCAATCCGGTTTATCTCAAGGATATCTGGCCAAGCCAGGCGGAAATCGCCACCGCTGTCGAGCAGGTCAATACCGCGATGTTCCATAAAGAATATGGTGAGGTGTTTGAAGGCGACGATATATGGAAGGCCATCAAGGTACCCGAAAGCAAGGTCTATCAGTGGCCTGAGTCGACCTATATCCAGCACCCGCCGTTTTTCGAGGGCATGGGCCGTGAACCCGACGCCATCGAGGACGTCCACAACGCCCGCGTACTCGCCATGCTGGGCGATTCGGTGACCACCGACCATATCTCCCCGGCCGGCGCCATCAAACCCGATAGCCCCGCCGGGCGCTACCTTCAGGAGAACGGCGTCAAGCCGGTGGACTTCAACTCCTACGGCTCGCGCCGCGGTAACCATGAAGTCATGATGCGTGGCACCTTCGCCAACGTGCGGATCAAAAACGAAATGCTCGATGGCGTGGTTGGCGGCGAAACCCGTCATGTGCCAAGCGGTGAGCAGATGGCGATCTACGACGCCGCGATGAAGTACAAGGAAGAAGGCAAGCCGCTCGTCGTGATCGCCGGCAAAGAGTACGGCACCGGCTCTTCGCGTGACTGGGCGGCCAAAGGCACCCGCCTGCTGGGCGTTCGCGCCGTGCTCGCCGAGTCTTACGAACGCATCCACCGTTCCAACCTGATCGGCATGGGAGTGGTACCGCTGCAGTTCCCCGAAGGTGAGAGCCGCAAGACGCTGGGGCTAACCGGTGATGAAGAGGTATCGATTGCCGGACTCAGCGATTTAACACCTGGAGGTAGCGTCAAGGTGACCATCAAAACTGCTGATGGCGAAAAAACCGTTGATGCCAAGTGCCGGATTGATACTGAAAACGAACTGGCTTACTTCCGTCATGGTGGTATCCTACATTACGTGCTGCGTAACATGATTGGCGCAGCCTAATCGGGAAACCGACCAATGCTTGCTGGCCCCCACCTTGTGGGGGCTTTTTTTTGCACGTAAGCCTAGAAAGCGCGCCGCCGGTAGGTGCGGTATTCCGGATTCCATGAAGCACGATCGATGGCAGTGCGCAGTTCGGTACCTCCGGTCTTGAGGGCCACACCGTTCTGTTGCGCCTGGGCCGCCACTTCAAAGGCGATGGACTGACTGATGTCACGGATACGCGACAGCGGTGGCAGCAGCGCGCCCTTGCCCTCCTTGACCAATGGCGCCTCCCGCGCTAATGCCCGCGAAGCACTCATCAACATTTCATCAGTGACGCGCGATGCCCTGGCAGCCACGACCCCAAGCCCGATGCCGGGGAAAATATAGGCGTTGTTACACTGCGCAATCGGATAGGTGCGGCCGTTAAAGACCACCGGTGGAAACGGACTCCCAGTTGCCACCAACGCCTGGCCTTCCGTCCAACGAATGACATCCTCGGGCACCGCTTCCGCCTGGGAGGTCGGGTTGGATAACGGCATGATCACAGGATGCTCACACCCCGCGTGCATGGTGCGCACCACCTGCTCGGTAAAAATCCCACGCTGGCCGCATACGCCAATCAGCACTGTCGGCTTGATCTGCGCAATCGTCTCTTCAAGCCCTTGCCCGTTCCAATTGGCGACCAGGTCTGCCTCGTGGGCCAGGCGGCGTTGAAAATCGCGCTGCCAGGGCTGATCGTCAGTCATCAGGCCTTCTCGGTCCACCATGTAGATGCGCGCGCGGGCTTCGCTTTCGGGCAAGCCCTCCGTCTGCATGGCCACCACCACCTGCTCGGCAATGCCGCAACCGGCAGAGCCGCCGCCGACGAAAACCACCCGCTGATCAGCAATGGTTTGCCCGCGAGCCTGGCACGCCGCCAGGAGCGTCCCTACGACTACCGAGGCGGTACCCTGAACATCGTCATTAAAGCAGCACAGCTGGTCACGATACTGCTCCAGCAAAGGCATGGCGTTGGCCTGGGCAAAATCCTCAAACTGCAGCAATACGCTGGGCCAGCGACGTTTGACGGCAGCAATGAAGGTGGCCATGAACTCATTGTATTCCTCCTGACCGATCCGCTCGTGCCGCCAGCCCATGTACATCGGGTCATCCAGCAGCGACTTATTGTTGGTACCCACATCAAGCATGATCGGCAGCGTGTACGCGGGGCTGATGCCGCCACAGGCCGTATACAGGGCCAGCTTGCCAATGGGAATGCCCATCCCGCCGATGCCCTGGTCGCCCAGGCCGAGAATCCGCTCACCGTCAGTGACAACGATCACCTTGACGTTGTCCTTGGTGGCGCTGCGCAGGATGTCGTCCATGTGCTCGCGGTCAGGGTAGCTGATAAACAACCCGCGGTGGTTGCGGTAGATATTGGAAAACTCCTGACACGCCTTGCCCACCGTCGGCGTGTAGATGATTGGCAGCATTTCTTCGAGGTGCTGTGACACCAGGCGAAAATACAGTGTTTCGTTATCATCCTGGATGGCACGCAGGTGAATATGGCGCTCCAGGTCACTGTGGCACTGCTGATATTGCCGATAGGCGCGCTCAAGTTGTTCATCGATCGTCTCCACCTTCTGTGGCAAGAGACCGATCAGGTTGAACGCCAGCCGCTCCTCCTGAGTAAACGCACTGCCTTTATTCAATAGCGGCATTTCAAGTAGGGAAGGACCGGCATAAGGAAGGTATAAGGGGCGTTTGCTCGCGGTGGTCATAAGCAGTCTCGTTTTTTAGCAAATTTCTATTGCAATGCAGCAACATAGCGCGTCTGCAGCCGTTGAGCGTAATGTAACATGCCCACCCTACAAAGGTAGCAAACAGGCGTTTTAAAGCGACAAAAAAGCCCCAACCAACGTTGAGGCGTAAATAGAAAAGTAGCCTGAAAATGGCGCTAGCTAATGACTTCTTAGCATGTTTTGGCCGTCGGCTTACGCGCAGCTTCCCCGGTGAAAAATAACGGGCGCAGTTTGACGCCTGCCATATTGCCGACAAATGCCGCCACTAACCAAAGCCAGCCATGGAGGCTGCCGGACGCAATGCCACTGAAATAGGCGCCGATATTGCAACCAAAGGCCAGTCGCGCCCCATAACCCAGCAAAAGGCCACCGATGATCGCCGCCAGTATTGAGCGTAGCGGAATCCTGAAGTTAGGCGCAAAGCGTCCGGCAAGGCTGGCCGCCGCTAACGCCCCCAGCATGATGCCCACATTCATGACAGTGGTCACGTCGCCCCATACGCTTGCGTCAAGCGCTGCCTCATTGCCTGGCGACTGCCAATAGCCCCACTGGGATACATCGCCACCCATCAGCTCGAAGCCTTTAGCGCCCCACAGTGCGAACGCCGAGGTAATCCCCCACGGACGCCCAGCCAACGCCAGGGTGGCAAAGTTCAATACCGCAAGGCCAATGGCGCCTGCCACCAGCGGCCAGGGACCCGCTAGCCAGCGCTGATAACCATGCTTGTCTACTGGCGTGGCTTGTTCGAGCCTGCCATGGCGGCCTTTTTCCATCACCACGGTAAACGCTGCAATGGCGGCAAACAGCACCAGGCTAATGGCGATACCGCCACCGGCGCCTGCCACCCTCACCAGGGAAACGGGCTGAAAGGCGGGCAGGCTTTGCCACCAGCTAAAGTGCGCGGTGCCGATCACCGACCCGACGATGAAAAAGATCAGCGTGATGACCATGCGGGCATTGCCGCCACCGGCCGTGAAGAGGGTCCCCGAGGCGCAGCCACCGCCTAGTTGCATACCCACGCCAAACAGAAAAGCGCCGACCAGCACCGAGATACCTATGGGCGCCACAAAGCCGTACACCTCTTGACCAAACAGCGTACCCGCGCCCAATGCGGGGAAAAACAGCACCACGGCCAGCGCCAGCATGATCATCTGTGCCCGCAGGCCGCGTCCACGCCGCTCTTTGATGAACACCCGCCACGCAGACGTAAAGCCAAACGCCGCATGATAAAGCACCATGCCAAATAGCCCACCGACGATCATCAGCAGACCGGTATTGGCCTCAAAGACCACACCGATGACCAGTGCGCCCAGCACAACCGCCGCTGTGGCGATAAGTGGCACACGATACGGGGCGGAGGGGGTTTCAGTCGTTGTCGACATACAGTCACCTTGGCAACACCAAAAGCGCCTGGCGGGGAAACCGGCGCTTTTGGTCGATATAGATAATAATGATGATGAGCCTACCGATTGCTCACGATAGCGTAAAATGCTTTATCGGGCATCTTCTATATCATTAAAGAATATAAACGCACCGTCCGGCGACAAGCACGCTTTTTTAGCCGATTCACCTTGAATCCGCGCCGATGCGGCTGCATATAAGGAGTCAAATTTCCTTATATCGCGAGTCCTTTTATGTCATCCATCATTGATCCTCGCACCGGTGAAGCATTAACCAGTCCTGAATCTGGCCAGGACGGCCAAGCCAGCGGCGACCAGCCACCGGTTCGCCCCGAAGACGTCATCATTGACCTCAACGCCGGTAATATCCAGCAAGTCCTGGAAGCCTCCATGAAAGTCCCGGTACTGATGGACTGCTGGACGCCTGACTCCGAGCCATGCAAACAGCTCATGGCGGTATTGGAGCGGCTCGCGGTCGAGTACGGAGGGGCCTTCCTGCTCGCCAAACTGGATACTCAGGCCAACCCTGAGATTGCCAGTCAGTTGGGCGTGCAATCAGTACCCGATGTTAAACTGATCAGCCAGGGTGGTCTGGTCGATGGTTTCCAGGGCGCGCTACCTGAAAAACAGATTCGTGAGTGGCTCAATCGCTATTTCCCAGCCCCGGAAGACGCGCCACCCAGCCCCGAGGAGCAGGCTGAAGCGGCTCTCAACGAGGGCGATCACGCTGGTGCACGGGACATTTACCAAAACCTGGTCAGCCAATACCCGGACCACTACCCCTACCAGATCGGCCTTGCCCGGGCGTTGGTCAGCGAAGGGCGCCGCGATGAAGCCCGCAGCCTGTTGGACAACCTGCCCCCGGAAGAGCGCGACGCCCCGTCTGCCCGCGGCGTTCGGGCTAGCATCGAGTTCGGCGAACAGGCACTTTCCAGCGACGAAATTGCCGCCCTGGGTGACCGCACCGATAGCGAAGCGCAATACCAACGCGCCCTGCGTCAGGTAGCGGATGGCCAGTACGAAGCCGGACTGGAGGCGCTGCTGACGCTCATGAAGCAGGACCGCGCCTACAATGACGATGCCGCACGCAAGACACTGCTGCAGGTATTCGACGCCCTGGGAGCTGACCACCCGCTGACGGTCACCTATCGCCGTAAGCTGTTTGCCCTGCTCTACTAATCGCTCAACCGGCCAATAGCGTATCCATACGAGCTAACGCCGCCTCCAACTGCGAGGCGGTGGTGCCAAAGTTGAGCCGCACAAACCCCGGGTGGCCAAACGCCGCACCGTCTGAAAGAGCGACACCCGCCTGCTCAAGCAGTGACGCCTGCGGCGATTCACCCAGGCCAGCCCGGCGCATATCCAGCCACGCCAGGTAGGTTGACGCGGGTGGGCTCATCTCGACCCCCGGCCACGTCGCGACCCTCGCCTTGAGCGTCGCGCAATGCTCGCGTAGAACCCCCAGCAAGGCCTGACGCCAAGGATCTCCGTGGCGGTAAGCCGCTTCCGCTGCCACCAACCCCAGCACGTTGCCATCGGGCAACAAGCCTTTGGCGGCCTGGGCGAAACGCTTGCGCAGGCTTTCGTCGGGGATCACCGCGCAGGCAGTGGTCAAGCCCGCCAGGTTGAACGTCTTCGACGGTGCCCAGAGCGTAATGGTGCGTTTGGCAAGTGCCGGGAAAGCCGCGACCAGCGGCTGGTGGTGCGCCCCTTCGTCAAGCAGCAAATCGCAATGCAGCTCATCGGACACCACCCAAAGATCATGGCGTTCGACAAATGCCGCCAGTGCAGCCAGCTCGCCATGCGACCAGACGCGGCCAGTGGGGTTATGCGGGTGACACCACAGTAGCAGGCGCGTTTGCGGGGTCACCGCAGCTTCCAGTGCACCGATATCCAGCCGCCAGCTATCGTCGGCGCTGACCGGCGTGGCCAATGCCGCCTGCTGAGGCAACCGGCCGGTACGCTCGGCCACCGCCAGAAAAGGCGGGTAGATCGGGGTCACGGTCAACACGCCGTCACCCGGGGCCGTCAGCGCCAGGGCCGCCAGATGCAGCGCGGGCACCACGCCCGGCAGCCACTGTTGCCACTCGGGTTGTATAGGCCACAGATAGTGGTCAGCGCTCCACTCGCACAAGGTTTCTGTTAACGTATCAGGCACTTCACCGTAGCCATAAACACCGTGAGATACCCTGGCGTGTAGGGCCTCTATCACCGCGGGCGGTGAGTGAAAGTCCATGTCCGCGACCCATAGGGGAAGCACATCATCGGCGTACCGGTGCCATTTTTGCGATGCCCACCCCCCGTTGGGGTGGCGTCGTTCAATGGGCGTGGCAAAATCAAATGCCATTATGTCTCTCACTTATCTAATCGGGGGTGCTATAGAGCATGCCGCAAGATGACTTTTATACCAAGGTCCGCGCAGGATGCCCGGCGCTATTACGCCAATGGCGTTCGCTCGGCCAGGCTGATGCCGACCGCCTCGCACTGATTCTCGCCGAGACGGCGCGGGTCGCCAAGCTCGGCGAACCCAGCGAGACGCCGACAGGCGCCACGCTGGATGCCTGGAGCCATGCTCAGGACACCGACATTCCGCTATGGGCACCGCGCACAGCGGTGTTCCTGCTTAACCAGATGCCCGCACGCCCCGTGCCCAAGAGCGAAGCCGAAGCCTGCGCCTGGGCATACTGCTGGCTGCGCAACCGGCATTTTGACCACCTGGAAGACGCGCATCTGGCACTTCCAGCTCATTTAAAAGCCCCGCTGAAAAGCGCCTTGGCAGCCGCTTGGCGTGACCAGCAAGGGCTTCGCCTGGTGTGAACCAGCACCGCCGACACTTGACCAAGCGCTTGCTTGGGGTAATCCTGAAGCAGGTCGTCCATCGACTGTTTGATGCTCCGCGCCACTAACAACCTGTTACTACCAACAAGGATAGCGCCATGTTTACCCGCACCATCGAGCCGGCGTTTTACGACACCGATGCTCTGGGCCACATCAACAACACTCGCCTTCCCGCCTGGTTTGAGTTGGCCCGCAACGACCTATTCAGGTTATTCACCCCCGACCTGAACCCCAAAGCATGGCGGCTGATCATGGCGCGGATGGAGGTCGACTACCGTGCTGAACTGTTTTATGGTCACGATATCGAATTACGTACCTACCTGACGCGCCTGGGCAACAGCTCCTTTACTGTTACCCAGGAAGCGCGTCAGCATGGCAAGTTAACCAATGTCGGGCACACCATTCTCGTGCAGTACGATCATCAGGCTAAATGCACTGTGCCCATCGAAGGCGAGTTGCGGGAAGCGCTCTCCGCCCATCTCCAAGACGCGCCCGCCCCCGCCTGAACCGCGACGCCCCGGCAACGGGGCGGCCAGGAGTGCCCCATGGCGATCCGCTATAACCTTTGGCTAGACCCGGACAACACCGCCCAACACCGCGCCGTCGAGGCCGACCTTGAGCGCTACTTTATGGAACGCTTTGCCGATTATCCGCATATTCGCTTGTTCGGCGCCGACCCCTACGATTATGATGCGCCGTTCAACCGCCTGTACGATGTACTGATGGCGCGAGCGGCTGAATATTGTGAGCGTACCTGGCATTATGTGGCCTCTCCGGAACAGCTCAATCGCTGCTTTTTTCGCGCCGTTGGCCGCTCCACCAAGTTTGTCCGGGATTAATCCTGCGCACTACCACTTCCCTTACACCCGATGACTGCCTGCAAGAGACTCGCCCATGGTGATTCGCACTAATCAAGCGCCCGACGAACGCCAACTGGCGATTATTACCCAGCAGCTCGGCCGCCCGCCAAAGGGCATTGAGGCCGTGACGGCTACCGACGGTAATGGCACCCCACTGGTGCTGCGCATGGCCCCGATTGTCGAGGGCAAACCTTTCCCGACGCTCTACTGGCTGTGCTCCGACGTGCTCAAAGTCGAGATATCGCGCATTGAAGCCGTCGGCGTTATCAAGTCGCTGGAACAGCAGCTACAGGACGACCCCGCTTTTCTCGCCGCCTACCAGCAAAGCCATCGTGACTATGTGGAGACTCGCTGGGCACTGATGAACGATGCTCAGCGTGCCGAGGTCGTTGAGCGCGGCTACACCGACGTACTCACCCAACGCGGTATTGGCGGCATCAGCAACTGGCAGCAGGTTCGCTGCCTGCACACCCAGTACGCCCACCACCTTTGCGGCAACAATGTGATTGGCCAATGGATGGATGCTCACTATCAGGTCGACGCCTGTCTGCCTTGAGCCTTCATCTCGGCCCCCATCAGTACAAGGAAGCAAGATGTCCCGAATCTGCGTTTATCTTGGCTCTCGGGAGGGCAATAGCCCTACCTTTCGTCACGCCACCCATGAACTGGGGCACACCCTGGCAGCTCGCGGTCATACACTGGTCTACGGCGGCGCCCGGGTCGGTTTGATGGGCGTACTGGCCAATGCGGCACTTGACGCCGGGGGCGAGGTGGTTGGCGTGATGCCGGATCATCTGGTCGAGCGCGAGCAGGCCCACTTTGGCCTTAGCGAGCTGATACGCGTGCCCAATATGCACGAGCGCAAGGCAACGATGGCCGCCAATGCCGATGCGTTCATTGCCCTGCCCGGCGGTATCGGTACCTTTGAAGAACTGTTTGAAATCTGGACCTGGGGGTATCTGGGCCTGCATGAAAAGCCGCTGGGACTCCTCAATGTCGACGGGTTCTACTCGCCGCTGCTGACGTTTTTGAACAGTACCGTCCAGCAGGGATTCATGGCACAAGCAACGCGAGACATGCTGCTCGACGCCGAAACACCCAAGGCAATGCTTGAGGCGCTTGAAAGATAAGGGGGATGGTTAAATAACGCCTACGCTTACTGACAAAGCTGCTGGGTGCGCTGGTAAGTCAGTTGCAGTAACCGCGCGTCTTCACCGGCACGATGGCGATGAATGCCGCGCTCGGCGATGACCGCTTCCTTGGTATCGCTCCATAGCGCCTGCTGATCTTCACTCAGTAGAATTCTCAGCGCTTCCAGACGAAAGCCCGGCAGCATGCCCGCATGATGAAACAACAACGATAGCCAGGTATTGTCATATCCCCAGCTATCGCTATACGCCTTGCCCTCGTCACTTAATTCGTCGTTCAGCCAGCGTGCCACCTGACGTACCGGAAAGCCCTCGCGGCACAATCGATCGCGGGAGATGCCGTGCAGCAACTCAGCCTTCGGGTCCCAGTGGGTCCATTCATCAAGCGGTTGAATAAGGAACGCACAGGTGGACCCGTCGGCACGGGCAATGCCTACCTCGATCGGGTAGCTACCGCGCCCGAAACCGGACGCTTCAATATCCAACACCGTCGGTAGCGTCTCGGACACGGACGACCTCACTTGCGAAAAAAGGGACGGCACATCATGCCGCAACAGGGTCGGACGGCTCACTTACCAGGCTCTGCCAATAGGCAGCCTGGTCGGCATCCACCGCTAGGCCCAGCTCGCCGACCCGGTAAGCATGCGCCAGGCGTTCAGCCGCTAGTGAATGACCGGATTGTGCCGCACGTGCATACCAGGTCACCGCGTAATCATCGCGGCTCGGGTACTGCGCACAGCCGGTCTCATAAATTTTCGCCGCCTGATACTGCGACTTTACATCGCCTGCATGGGCGGCTTCCATGACATAGCGCGCCCCGCGTGCTTTATCGTGGGGCGACAGGCTTCGCTGTAACAGCATGTTGCCATAAACGGAAAGCGCGTCGGGATGGCCCGCCTCAGCGCAGCGCTTGAACAAGTTCAGCGTCAACCGCTGAGTACGCGGTGAGCGTGGCAACAGCCAACGATTTTGAAACAGCCTTTCGGCCAGACGAAACTCAAGCCGAATGAACAAAGATGATGCCTGTGGCATGGCCAACCACCCTGCCTGTTTGTGAAACCTTGGGCCAGCCGTCACTCTCTATGAGACAACCAACCACGCGACAAACCGGCCCTTGGCCGGTCAATGGGCTGGCAAGCATACGCCTGCCATGGCGACGACTCAACCCCTCTTATTTGCTGCCTGGCGAACGCCTCGCTAACATGCCCAACAACCCCGACGCGATGCGCTGGAAATACCGCGCATTCCGCAGGTCATTGTGTTCATACTAGGAGACCCATCATGCAAACGCGACCACTGGGCAGAACCGGAATGCAAGTCAGCCGACTTTGCCTGGGCACCATGACATTTGGCGAACAGAACAGCGAAGCCGAGGCCCACGAGCAGCTTGATCGAGCTGTCGCTTTTGGGATCAACTTTATTGATACCGCCGAAATGTATCCGGTACCGCCCAAGGCCGACACCCAGGGGCTGACAGAGCGCTACGTGGGTAGCTGGCTCAAGCAGCGTGGCGAACGCGACGATGTCATCCTGGCCACCAAAGCTGCAGGCCCTGGGCTTGACCACATACGCGGCGGGCCACGCCTGACCCGCGAACACCTCTTCAAGGCGGTCGACGCAAGCCTTGAGCGCCTACAGACCGACTATGTGGATCTTTACCAGTTGCACTGGCCCGATCGCAGCACCAACTTTTTCGGCAAGCTCGGCTATACGCACAACGAAGAAGAAGATGCCACACCGCTCGAGGAAACCTTGAGCGCGCTGAAAGAGTTGGTCGACGCCGGTAAAATCCGCGCCATCGGCCTGTCGAACGACACCCCTTGGGGCACCATGCGCGCCCTGCAGCTCGCCGACCAGCTTGACCTGCCGCGCGTGGCTTCGATCCAAAACCCCTACAACCTGCTGAATCGCTCCTTTGAGGTCGGCCTGGCGGAAATTGCCCACCGCGAAGACGTCGGGCTCCTAGCCTACTCGCCGCTGGGCTTTGGCGTGCTCTCGGGCAAATACCTGAATGGTGCCAAACCGCCCAAGGGCCGCCTTACCCTGTTTGAACGCTTCAAGCGCTACACTTCGCCGGAAGCCGACGCCGCCACCCACGCCTATGTGGCGCTGGCCCGCGATTACGGTCTCGACCCCGCGCAGATGGCACTGGCCTTCGTCAATTCGCGCAGTTTTCTGACCAGCAACATCATCGGTGCCACCACCATGGAACAGTTGGAAAGCAACCTGGCCAGCGAAAGCCTGAAGCTCGACGACGAACTGCTGGAGGCGATCGACGATATCCATCGCCGCATGCCCAACCCCTGCCCTTGATGGCAGACAACGCTATCGACCTTATAGCCTCGGCCAACGCCGAGGCTTGGTATAATACGGATCATTATTTCTGCGACGTCCAAGGAATCTGCCATGTTGAGCGTTATTTCGCCGGCCAAAACACTGGATTTTGAAACCCCATCAACCACCCGAGACGTCAGCCAGCCGGATTTTCTGACCGACAGCCAAGCACTCATTGATATTCTGCGCGACTATTCGCCTCAGCAAATCAGTGACCTGATGGGCATCAGCGATAAACTGGCAGGGCTGAATGCGGCACGCTTTGCCGACTGGCAGCCGCCGTTTTCGCTGGAAAACGCCAAACCTGCCGCACAGGCTTTCCAGGGCGATGTCTATACCGGGCTTGAAGCCGATACCTTTAGCGACGCTGAAAATCGCTATGCCCAGCAGCACCTGCGCATTCTCTCGGGGCTTTATGGTCTGTTGCGCCCGCTGGATTTGATTCAGCCCTACCGGCTGGAGATGGGCACCAAACTGCCCAACCCGGCGGGCAAGGACCTGTATGCCTATTGGAAGCCCACGCTGACAACAGCGCTGGACGCGGCGATTGCCGAGAGCGGTTCCAAGGTACTGGTGAATCTTGCTTCCAACGAGTATTTCAAAGCCGTGGATGCCAGGAAGCTGGATGCCCGAGTCATTACGCCGGTGTTTAAAGACGAGAAAAACGGCGCCTTCAAAATCATCAGCTTCTACGCTAAAAAAGCGCGCGGCCTGATGAGTGCCTGGATCATTAGACAGCAGGTCAATGACCCAGACGCGCTAAAAGACTTTGATGTCGCGGGATATCGCTTCGATGCCGCTGCGTCCCAGGGCGACACCTTTGTCTTCACCCGCCGCGAATCGGATCGTTAAGGGTTCCCGCTAGAAAAACCGGACGGCCCTATCGGCACGCGGTTTCAGGAACTGGCGATGCACGGCGCTGAAAGACGCGGTATCGCAGCGATGAAGCCACTCATAAACCACCATATCCGCCGAGACCGCCTGCGCCCCCAGGGCGCAGGCCCGCTCGCGCGCCAAGACGGCCTCCTCGACCCGGCGGCTGGCCGTTGCTTCCGTCAGCCAATAGACCGCATAGCCTTCGTCCAGCAGCCCCATCGCCGTTTGCAGGACACAGATATGCGCCTCGGTGCCACACAGAACCACCTGCTGCCTGCCCGAGGCGCTCAGCGCTTCACGAAACGCCGTCTCTTCCATCGCCCCGAAGTGCTGCTTCTGCCAAATCGTTGGCGCTTGCCGCGCTTCCAGCAGCGCCGGTGCCGTGCCGCCCAGCTTTTCAGGCATCTGTTCGGTCAGCCATACGGGGACTTCAAGCGCATCCGCCACGCCATACAGCCAATGGGCCTCGGCAATGGCCTGGCTACCGCCATCAATCACCGGCACTAAACCAGCTTGAAAATCGACCATCAGCAGTAAGCTTTTATCGCGTTGCAGGCGCACGTCATCACCTCGTTCTAGTTGAAACGGCCGAGCCCCACGGCGGCTCGCAGTCTATCCATGGTCACCGCCGTTCCTTCCCGCGCTCTTTCAGCCCCTTTCTGCAGAACCGCTTCAATATGACCCGGGTCTTCCATGAGTGCGTTATAGCGCTCGCGGGGTTTTTCCAGGTGGGCGTTGAGATACTCAAACACCTGGTTCTTGGCATCCCCCCAGCCAATGCCGTCGGCATACTGCTGGCGCATGGTCGCTGTTTCCTCGGTTGAGGCAAAGGCGGCGTAGATCTGGAACAGCGTGCAGGCATCCGGGTCTTTAGGCTCGCCGGGTTCCAGCGAGTTGGTCTTGATCTTGCGCACCAGCTTCTGCAGCTTTTTCTCGGCGACAAAGAGCGGAATGGTGTTGTTGTAACTCTTGGACATCTTGCGTCCGTCCAGCCCACCGAGCACCTGGCTCTTTTGGTCCACCACCGCATTGGGCAGCGTGAAATAGTCGCCTTTGTACAGATGGTTGAAACGACCCGCGATATCCCGCGCCATCTCGATATGCTGGATCTGGTCGCGCCCGACCGGTACCTTGTTGGCGTTGAACATCAGGATATCCGCCGCCATCAACACGGGGTAGCCGAACAGCCCCATGGTGATGCCTTTATCCGGATCCTGGTTGCCCGCTTCTTCGTTCTCGGCCACAGCGGCCTTGTAGGCATGGGCACGGTTCATCAGTCCCTTGGCACACACGCAGGAAAGCATCCAGGTAAGCTCAGGGATTTCCGGAATATCCGATTGGCGATAGAAAATGGCGTTGTCGGTATCCAGTCCCAGCGCCAGCCAGGTCGCGGCAATTTCCAGTCGCGACTGCTGCACGCGCTTGGGGTCCTGGCACTTGATCAGCGAGTGGTAGTCGGCCAGAAAGTAGAACGACTGTACGTTGGGGTCCTGGCTCGCCTCAATGGCGGGTTTGATCGCCCCGACGTAGTTGCCCAGATGGGGCGTCCCGGACGTGGTGATACCGGTAAGAACACGGGTTTTGGGTGACTGACTCATGGTTTTTGGGCTCATCATTGAACGTACATAGCAATATGATACGTGCATAATCATAGGGATGCGACAAACGTGGTTTAGTTTTATCACCAATATCAAGGCAAGCGCCAGTACTGATAAAATAAACAACCTCAAGATTACTTAAAAATACTTATTCTAGAAACATGAAGTAAGGGTCACTGACAGCGACACGTTCTTCTCGGTTATTATATAAAGCCCCGAAAGCTACCAAGCAATTGCGACCATCCACCACCAAAGGAAAATAAAAACACTCCGATTCTTCTGTCGCACACCGGTCAACGACTTCCCCAAGCTGATTGATCTGCTCCCATTTCATTTCTTCTATTGCTTCTCTCTCATATTCATCCCCCCAAATAATCGCCCCTATACCTTCATTGACAACGTGTGAGTAAGCAGATTCAGCATTCATATTAGCTTGCACAACTGCTCGATAGTTACCTGACATGTACTCACCAACTACTGCAGTCTGCATAGCAGTCAGCCCTAGCAAGCTAGCTCCAGTCAGCAATGCCATTACAATTATCAAAGCAGCGCCATTTTGTTTTTGACATAAAAGCTTCATTCGTCACCAAAATTTATATTTTCAGACAGTCGCTCTAGCTGTCGGCGCATTGAAAATTCGTAGCCATAGATCGAAAGCAAATCCCAAACGCTAAAATCTGCATTAATACCGCTAACATTATTAAATGCAACCGAGCCACTAGAAATAATGCTTCCGACAAAACTAACGCCTGAAACACTTATATTGGCGCTTCCACCGCTCCATATGAGGCCTCTAAATAGAGCATCGGAATTACCACTTCCATTAAAATTAACTACCCCACCTGCGACAATCGCAACATCAAATACTGATTCGTTATTATTTTGCGACATTGAAATACCATTTTCAGCTACGATCACTTTCCCACTTAGCTTAGCTACATTTAAATTATTTATATTACCGTTACAGTAAAAAGCGTCACGAGATGAATTCATTATTTCGTCCGCTCTACATGTGGCCACAACGTTTTCCAGCTTACTAAACGCATTGATGTAATCCGTATAGAAATCATGCGAAGCGCCCTGTTGTGGAGAAGGCACACTAGCCAACCCCAGGTTTGAATTAGCCGTTGATTCAGCAACAAGAATATTGTCTGCTCCACTTAACGCACCACCGGCAATCACAACATCCCCCTTGCCTTCTTGGCTCACCGGCGCCTCTGCAAACCACTTATAAACTTCAGGCCGATTCATAATATGAAAAACAATCGGTTCACCGTTATTTTCAATTGGTAGTGACACACGATAAAGCGCGCCGTTATCCGGTACAGGCTCTCCCAACTCGTGCTCTTCCACGGAACAATCCGACAAATCGTCACTGGAAAGGTCTTTGCGGAAACTGACCAGCGGCTGGTTCCCTTCTTCGGTATCCGCCACGGTGCAGGTGCACTGATTTTTTTCCTGGACTAGCTCTGACTCGCATTCAAGCGTGTAGCGCCCAGGTCCATACTGTCGAATCTCGCGGGTAATGCGCTGGGCGATAAATACCAGGTTTTCCTGCTTTCGGCTGATCTTGTCGACGTTTTGAAAGGTTTGAAAAGTGGTCAGAAACAGTTGCCCCGCGCCCAGGATGATGATGGTGCCGATCACCATGGCAACCATCAGCTCTACAAGCGTGAACCCGCGTTGGCGCTGTTGCATCATTGCACCTCAATCTCGGGAAGGCGGAAGGTGTAATCGAACTGGTCATTATCGTCTTCACTTAGCGCCAGGATCACCGTAAATCGGCACCTATCTTCACCGTTGCCGTTGGTAATGTGGCTGTCGCTTTTAATCACATTACGCAAAGGGGTGTTATCGTTATTCTGGAACCAGTGGTTTGCCCATGCCTGTTCGACTGCATCAACGTTGATATCCGCACAGGTTTCGCTAGGCTCAAGCATTGCCAACCGCCCCCAAAGCCGCTCCTGAGCATCGACGGCGGCAACGCTGGCTACGGAGCGCTGATAACCTTGGGTCGCGCTTTGCAACGCTTTTAACTGCATGGCAGCGACGCCCACCAGACCCAACGACAACACCAGCAGTGCAATCAGCGCTTCTACCAGACTGAAGCCACGCTGCATCATTGAGCGGCCTCCTTATGCAGGCTGCCTGTTACGCGAACGGTGAGCGTCACCGGGTCGAGATTGTCTTCCGAGAGCGTAATCTCGCACTGGCCATCAACGTCATCGCAGTCGCTGATATCCGCATCACCCAGGCTTTCAAACACTAAAGAGAAGCTGCCTTCGGGCTGGGTAATATTGTCGGTTTGCCCTACGCGCATGACGTTCGCCTCTCCGTCGCCTTGAGCACTTTCGGCCCAGTAACACCACGGGGCGTCGTTGCATGCGTCAGGGCGGCGCGCAGCGTTGAGTTCGTTGGGCGGGGAAAATTCCACCGTGATGGGCTGACGCTGCTTGATCGCTTCGCTGCGGGCAAAGGTCAGCACCGATTGCATCTGGTTAACATCACCAGCCAGCTGTTGGCGAGCCACAAACGTGGAAAAGGCAGGCGCCGCGAGAAGCATCAACAACGCCGCGATGACCAGCACGATCATCAGTTCAATGAGGGTAAAACCGCGTTGAGGCATCGTCCTACCAGCACTCATCGGGTGCTTGCGTGCCCTTGGCATTCAGGGTCAACGGCGCATCGCAGCCATCATCCTGGCCATTCCTGGCCGTTGCCGTCAACGTATAACCGCCGTCTCCATCCTCACTGGAAAAACCAATGGTATAGTTTTGCTCAGGTGACTGTGTCGTTTCCAGACAGCTAGCGGCATAGGCAAAAGTGCGCGTGTAACACTGCTCCAACTCAGACGATGCCTGCATGAGCCCGGCGTGGGCGTCGGTGCGCAGCGATTTTTGCGCGTAGCGGGTATAGCTGGGGTAGGCAATGGCCGCCACGATCCCGATGATGGCCAGCACAATCATTAATTCAATAAGGGTAAAGCCGCGCTGGCCGTGGCGTAACGAGGGCGGATGAGAAACGTAATGCACGCGGCGTTACTCCTGTATTGGTTGGCTCATACCATTTCAGTATGTCGCAAACCCATACGCTTTGCATTACGTAGCCTTAGATTAGCTTCTAGGAATTAGCCGCTGGCGATCACCTGCTCGCGCAGCTCCCGAGGCATCGAGAAGGTGATCGTTTCTTCGCGGCCAAGCAGTTCCTGGGGCGCGGTGGCCCCCATGGTCTGCAGGCGTTCGATGACGCCCTTGACCAGCACTTCCGGCGCGCTCGCCCCGGCCGTTACGCCGATGCGGTTGATGCCATTCAACCACTGGGGCTCGATCTGCTCGGCGTTGTCGATCAGGTAAGCAGGCGTGCCCATACGCTCGGAAAGCTCGCGCAGGCGATTCGAGTTGGAGCTGTTAGGGCTACCCACCACCAGCAATAGATCGCTATCAGCGGCCAGTTCACGCACGGCATCCTGACGATTCTGCGTGGCGTAGCAAATGTCGTCCTTGCGTGGCCCCTGAATCTCGGGGAATTTATCGCGCAGCGCATCGATGACCTTGGCGGTGTCATCCATCGACAGGGTGGTTTGCGTCACAAAGGCCAACTGAGTCGGGTCTTTAACGTCCAGCTTAGCCACATCATGCTCGTCTTCCACCAGGTAAATGTGCCCGCCTCTGGCCGTATCGTAACGCCCCATGGTGCCCTCGACTTCCGGGTGACCCTGGTGGCCGATCAGGATGCATTCCTGGCCGCGCTTGGCGTAGCGCAGCACTTCAAGATGCACTTTGGTGACCAGCGGGCAGGTGGCGTCAAAGACTTTCAAGCCGCGCTCTTCGGCTTCCTGCTGTACCGCACGAGAGACCCCGTGGGCAGAGAAAATCACGATCACGTCATCGGGCACTTCGTGCAGTTCCTCGACGAACACCGCGCCGCGCTCGCGCAGCGTTTCCACCACAAAGCGGTTATGGACCACTTCGTGGCGGACATAGATCGGTGGCCCAAACACATCCAGCGCCCGGTTGACGATATCGATTGCACGGTCGACCCCTGCGCAAAAACCGCGCGGGTTGGCCAGTTTGATCTCGATAGGGTGTGTTTGCTGCTGTGATTGCATAAGTCGCGCCTTGATGCTGAGCACCGTTGGATAAATATCGTCGCCTGTCAGTAGGTGGTCTCTCAGTGCGTCGTGACCGGCTTCACGTCGAGCACTTCCACCTCAAACGTAAGGGTACGCCCCGCAAGAGGATGATTAAAGTCGACCTCGATCCGGTCGCCCTCAATCGTTTTGACCACGCCAGGCAATTCCGTTCCCGCTTTATCGGCAAAAGACATCACCATACCAATCTCGGGTGTTTCATCACCGAAGTCGTCACGCTTCAGCGTTTGAATATTCTGTGGGTTGTGCTGGCCAAACGCATGTTCAGGGGTAATCTCGAAACTGCCCTCTTGCCCCGCGGCCATGCCCTTGATCGGGTGCTCGAAGCCGGGCGGCAGATTGCCATCGCCATACTGAAAGGTAGCGGGCACTTTCTCTTTGGTCGAATCGACCACCGTGCCGTCTTCCAGCTTGAGCGTGAAGTGCAAGGACACTTCCATACCGTCGTCAATTAAATAGTCGCTCATTGCGTTACTCGCTTTTGAAGGGAGGTTAGGACTGCTGGGCTTTTTTGCGTCGCCGCTCGCCCACCACCGACTCCCAGATTAGCCCGGCAGCCCCCAGGGTAATGCCGATATCCGCCACGTTAAATGCCGGGTAGTACCAGCCCGCCGCGTGAAAAGACAGAAAGTCGACCACATAGCCGTGGACGAGCCGATCAAAGAGATTGCCCAACGCCCCGCCGATAATCAGCGGCAGCGCCACGGCCAGCAGCTTTTCATCGGCCTTGATCCGCGACAGCCAAATGCTCAGCCCGATGCTTGCGCCAATCGCGATAATCGCAAAGAACCAGCGCTGCCAGCCGGGATGGTCAGCCAAAAAGCTGAACGCCGCCCCTGGGTTATGCAACAGCGTAAGGTTGAAAAACGGCAGCACTTCCACCGGCTGGGCGTAGCTCAACAAACTGCTGGCCAGATACTTGGTCGCCAGGTCCAGCACGACCACCGCTGCCGCCAGCCACAGCCAGCGCAGCGGCCGGTGCATCGGCGGCCGCTGTGGACGCGTGTTGGTCGCGTTAGGCATAGTAACGAATCTCGCCGCTGCCTTCGGGAAGGTTGCTGATGCAGCGGCCGCATAAATCGGGATACGCCGCATGAGTACCTACGTCGGGGCGATGGTGCCAGCAGCGCTCGCACTTGGTGTTCTCGCTTTGCGCCACCGCCACCTTCAGACTTTCAAGCTCGGTGGTTTCAGCATTCTGGGCCTCAGCCAGCGGTTTAAGCGTTACCTCACTGGTCAGCATCACAAAGCGCAGTTCATCGCCCAGCTTGGTCAGCGTCGCGTTGAGCTCGTCGCTCACGTAGAGCGTCACCTCGGCGGCCAGGCTTCCCTTGATCACCTTGGCATTACGGGCATCTTCCAGGCACTTGTTCACTGCGTGCTTGACCTCCAGCACCTGCTCCCAGAAATCACGCCCCATCGCGGCGTTATCATCCAGCGTTTCAAGGCCGGTGTAATAGGTTTCCAGCAGGACGCTGTCGCCACGCTCACCGGGAATGTGCTCAAAAATCTCTTCGGCGGTGAACGACAGGATCGGCGCGACCCAGCGGGATAGCGCTTCCACCACGTGGTAAAGCGCGGTTTGCGCGCTGCGCCGGGCCAGCGAATCCACCTGAGTGGTGTACTGGCGATCCTTGATCACATCCAGATAGAAGCCGCCCAGCTCACGGGCACAGAAACCATGCACCTGCTGGTAGACATCCAGGAAACGGTACTCGTCATAGGCGGTGTCGATACGCCCCTGCAACTGCGCGGCGCGATCGACTACCCACTGATCCAAGGCCAGCATGTCACCAAAGGCCACCTTATCCGTCGCCGGGTCAAAGCCGTTGAGGTTGGAAAGCAGGAAGCGCGCAGTGTTGCGAATACGCCGGTAGACGTCCGCGGTGCGCTTGAGGATCTCGTCCGAGACCGCCATTTCGCCGGAGTAATCGGTCGAAGCTACCCAGAGGCGCAGAATGTCAGCGCCCAGCTTGTCCATGACCGTTTGCGGAACGACCACGTTGCCAATCGACTTGGACATCTTGCGGCCCTGGGCATCCACGGTGAAGCCGTGGGTCAGCAACTGGCGATACGGCGCGTGGCCGTCAATGGCTGAACCGGTCAGCAGCGACGAATGGAACCAGCCACGGTGCTGGTCGGAACCTTCCAGATACAGATCCGCCCGCGGGCCGCTTTCATGGCCGTGAGGATGCGATCCACGCAGCACGTGGCGGTGGGTGGTGCCAGAGTCGAACCATACGTCCAGCGTGTCGGTCACCTTGTCGTAATCAGCGGCTTCGGCACCCAGCAGCTCCGCCGGGTCGAGCTTGAACCAGGCATCGATACCTTCCTGCTCGACGCGCTTGGCCGCTTCTTCCATCAGCTCAACGGTGCGCGGGTGCAGCTCGCCGGTCTGCTTGTGCAGGAAGAACGGAATCGGCACGCCCCAGTTGCGCTGGCGGGAAATACACCAGTCCGGGCGATTGGCGATCATGCTGTGCAGGCGCGCCTGACCCCAGGCAGGGGTAAACCTGGTCGCTTCAATGCCTTCCAGGGCACGCTCGCGCAGGGTTTTGCCATCTTTGCCCTTGATATCCATGCCCACAAACCACTGGGCGGTGGCACGGTAGATCACCGGCGTTTTATGCCGCCAGCAGTGCATGTAGCTGTGGGTGATCGGCGTGTGGGCCATCAGCGCATTCACCTCGCGCAACTTTTCGACGATATGCGGATTGGCCTTCCAGATCATCTGGCCGCCGAAGAACGGCAGGTCGTCCGCATAAACGCCGTTGCCCTGCACCGGGTTGAGCATGTCGTCAAATTCCATACCGTGCTCGCGGCAGGTAATGAAGTCATCCATGCCGTAGGACGGTGCGGAGTGGACAATACCCGTGCTGCCGACTTCCGCCTCGACGTAATCGGCAAGGTACACCGGCGACAGGCGGTCATAGAACGGGTGACGGAAATTGATCAGATCCAGCGCCGCGCCCTTGGCGGTGGCAATCACCTCGCCGGTTAGGGCATAGCGCTCCAGACAGCTTTCGACCAGATCTTCCACCAGCAGCAACAGGCGCTCGCCGGTATCGACCAGCGCGTAGGTGAACTCGGGATGGACGTTCAACGCCTGGTTGGCGGGGATGGTCCAGGGGGTCGTCGTCCAGATCACCACGGCAGTGGGCTTGGGCAGCGTGTCTAAACCGAATGCGGCCGCCAGCTTGTCGGCGTCTTCCACGGGGAAGGCAACGTCGATAGCGTCGGACTTCTTGTCGGCATACTCGACTTCCGCCTCGGCCAGCGCCGAGCCGCAGTCGAAACACCAGTTCACCGGCTTCAGGCCCTTGAACACATAGCCCGCGTCGACCATATCGGCCAGAGCACGAATCTCGCCCGCTTCGTTGGCAAAATCCATCGAGCGATAGGGGTGATCCCAGTCGCCCACCACGCCCAGCCGTACGAAATCGGTCAGTTGGGTTTCAATCTGCGCGGCGGCGTATTCACGGCACAGCTCCCGGGCGGTGTCCGGCGCCAGGTGCTTGCCGTGGGTGGTTTCCACCTTGTGCTCGATGGGCAGGCCATGGCAGTCCCAACCCGGTACATAGGGCGCGTCAAAGCCTGCCAGGTTCTTCGACTTGACGATAATATCTTTAAGGATCTTGTTGACGGCGTGACCGATATGAATGCTGCCGTTGGCGTAGGGAGGGCCATCGTGGAGCACGAACAGCGGCGCCCCCGCGCGTTCTTCGCGCAGGCGCTGATAGAGGTTCATATCCTGCCATGTCGACACCCGCCCTGGCTCCTGCTTGGGCAGCATGCCGCGCATGGGAAAGTCGGTTTCTGGCAAGTTTAGCGTGTGCTTATAATCCATAGTCCGGTCAGCCGTCGTTATCTTCGGCGGAATCGCCCGCCAAGGAGGAATCAGAAGATGCGGTCTCTCGCCCGAGCGGGGCCGAGGCCAGCGGGAATGTTGCGTTGTTGCCAGCAGCGGCGGTCGCAAAGTAGCGCCGCGCCTGACGCTGATCGCGCCCAATCTGCGCTTTCAGCGCCTCGATATCGTCAAACTTGACCTCGCCCCGCAGCCTCGCACAGGGCACCACCGTCATGCGCTGGCCATACAGATCACCTGAGAAGTCGAACAGGTGAACCTCCAGGGTCGGCCGCGTGGCACCCACCGTGGGCCGAAAGCCGACATTGGCCACGCCCAAATGGCGCTCGCCGTTTTCCAGCTCGCCAACAACGGCGTACACCCCGCGCAGCGTGAGCGGCTGGGGCAACATCGGCAGATTGGCAGTGGGTACGCCAATGGTGCGGCCCAGTTGCTGGTCACGCACCACCCGACCGTCCACCGAATAGGGGCGACCCAGCAGGCGGGCGGCGGCGGTGAAGTTGCCGCTGGCCAGCAGTGTACGCACCCGCGAGCTGGAAACGCGCTCGTCGTCTACCGTAAAGGTGCGGGTATGCTCAACGCCGAAGCCCTGTTCGCGGCCCACCTCCTCCAGCAGGGTAAAGTCGCCGCGCCGGTCGCAGCCGAAGCGAAAGTCGTCGCCGACCACCAGGTGCTTTACGTTCAGCCCGTCGATCAGTACCTGGTCAATAAACTCACGCCCGGTGAGGCTGCGCAGCGCATCGTTAAACGGCAGGCACAGCACCTGCTCGGCACCGTGGTGCCCCAGCAGGCGGACCTTTTCACGCAGCCGCGTCAGCCGGGGCGGCGCCTGGTCACCGGCAAAAAACTCGCGCGGCTGGGGTTCAAACACCACCACGGTCAGTGGGCCGCCCAAGCGCGCGGCGTGCTCGCGGCATTGCTGCAAGATCGCCTGATGGCCGCGGTGTACCCCATCGAAATTACCGATGGTCGCCACGCAGCCCCGCGAAGACGCCGTTAAATTGTGCAAACCTCGAATGACCCGCATGGCACCTCAGCCGTTGCTAGCCCGCTCACCCGCTCAAGAAGCAGGCAGCAAAGCCACCGATTATAACGAACCTGGCCGCTGTCGTGCAGCGTCAGGCGCGCATTTTCAAATGCCGCACCCGCAACCCCAGCGCGCCCAGCCAGGCAAAGTAAAGCCCTGCGCCCAGCGCCACCAGCCCCGACACCCAGGCGACCCGCTGCCACAGGCTCATGGCAAGCCAGGTTGTCCACTCGGGGGCAATGGCGTACAGCGCAATACTCATCAACGCGCAACCGCCTAAAAGCTGCACCGCAAAGCGCCCCCAGCCCGGCTGAAACACCAGCACGCCTTCCTTGCGCAGCAGGTAACCGAGCAGCCCGGCATTCAGGAAAGCCGACAGCGCCGTGGCCAACGCTAACCCGGCGTGGGCCAGCGACCAAACCAGCATCAGGTTGAAGGCCATATTGGCGACCATGGCAAAGATGGCCACCTTCACTGGGGTCTTGGTGTTCTGGCGGGCAAAAAAGCCCGGCGCCAATACCTTGATCAGCATAAAGGCCACCAGCCCAACGGCGTAGGCGCGCAGGCTCATCGCCGCCATCTGGATATCGGTATCGGTCATCGCGCCGTAATGGAACAGCGTGATCAATAGCGGCTCCGCCAATACCACCAGCGCCAGCGCGGCGGGCAGCCCCAGCAGCAGCACCATGCGGATTGCCCAGTCGAGCATGGCGGCAAAGTGCGCGTTTGACTGGTCAGCGTGGCGCTTGGAAAGCGCGGGCAAGATCACCGTGCCAATCGCCACGCCAAACACACCCAGCGGGAGCTCCACCAGCCTATCGGAATAATACAACCACGACACGCTACCCGCGGCCAACAGCGAGGCCAGCACGGTATCCAGCAGCAGGTTGATCTGCGATACCGACACGCCAAACAGCGCCGGCCCCATGAGCTTCAATATTCGCCGGACGCCTTCATGGGCCAAGTTGGGCCATGGGGTGGGCATCAGCCCCAGGCGCAGCAAAAACGGCACCTGAAACACCAGTTGCGCCACCCCGGCGATCAAAACCCCCCATGCCAGTGCCATGGCGGGTTCTTGCATCAAGGGCGTGAGCAACAAGGCCGCGCCGATCAGCGACAGGTTCAACAGCACCGGGGTAAACGCCGGGACCGCAAAACGGTTCCAGGTGTTCAGCACGCTACCGGCAAAGGCGGTAAGCGAAATCAGCAGTAAATACGGGAAGGTCAAGCGCAGCATGTCCGCGGTCATGGCGAGCTTTTCCGGGTCGCGACCAAACCCCGGAGCAAACAGCCAGATCAACCAGGGCGCACCCAGCATCGCAAGCGCGGTAATCAATGCCAGAATCGCGGTTAAGCTCCCCGCCACGGCATTGAGCAGCTCGCGAATTTCCTGCTTGTTGCGCTGGGTCGAGTACTCGGAAAGCACCGGCACAAAGGCCTGGTTGAACGCACCTTCGGCAAACAGACGGCGCAGAAAATTGGGAATCTTGAAGGCCACGAAAAACGCATCGGCCCCGTCCCCCGCGCCCAGTAGCGCCGCCACCACCACGTCGCGCGCAAGCCCCATGACCCGCGACAGCATGGTCATGGCACTGACAATCAACCCCGAGCGCATCAACCCTCTTCCCGGGGGCTGCTCCTGACCTTCCTGCTGCGAATTCGTGGTCATCGCCTTCGCTATCCTTCCCTTGGCAATCCACAGACACAAAAAAACCGGCCGCAGCCGGTTTTTTTAAGGCGCCTGCCGGCTTACGCCGCCAGTGCTTTAATACGCTTGTTCAAGCGGCTTTTCAGACGTGCGGCTTTCTTCTTGGAAAGGACGTCTTTATCAGCGATGCGGTCGATGACCGGCTGCGCCACCTTGAACTCTTCCATCGCCTTGCCATGGTCACCAGTCTTAACCGCTTTGAGTACGCGCTTAATATAGGTACGGACCATGCTGCGTTGGCTGGCTTTCAGGACACGACGGTTCTCGGCCTGGCGGGCGCGCTTGCGAGCTTGCTTGCTGTTCGCCACTGGTATCTCCTTGGAGAATAAGGTTGCCACTAAAGGGCAACGGATTAACTATGTGTTCGTCGCGAGCCGAGACGGCCAATGCGACGCTTCCGTAACAACCAATTGTTTTGGCGACAAATTTTGTGCAATAAGCCGACCAAAATAGTGTAGCGAGCAGTTCAATTCAGCTGCCCGCTCACGGGTCTTGTCTGAGAGGATGGCATAGTCTATCACGCAGAATGCGGCCTTGCTAGCAGTAGTCACTCGGCACGATAGCGCAGCCGCCTTACGGCGCTGACTGTCCCATGGGCGCCAAAATCTTGCGCAGAAAGTGGCGCGTCCGTTCATCCCTTGGCGCGGTAAACAGTTCCTCGGGTGGAGCCTGCTCGACGATACCGCCCTCGTCCATGAACACAACCCGGTCGGCTACCTCCCGGGCGAACTGCATTTCATGGGTGACCACGATCATCGTCTGGCGCTCAACCGCCAACTGCTTCATCAGGCTCAAAACTTCCTCTACCCACTGAGGATCTAGCGACGACGTGGGTTCATCGAACAGGATCACGTCAGCGTTAGCCGCCATGGCTCGGCCAATGCCCACGCGTTGCTGCTGGCCGCCTGACAGCGACGCGGGGTAAGCATCCGCCTTATCAGCCAGGCCGATGCGCTCCAGTATTTCTCTGGCCCGCGCGTGCGCCTTGGCTTTCGGCAGCTTGTCCACCACGATCATCCCCTCACTGATATTATCCAGCGCGGTCTTATTGGCAAAAAGGCCGTAGTTCTGGAAGACAAACGCCGTGCGGCGACGCAGCGCCAGAATATCGGCCCGGCTGGCGCGTTGGGTATCAACGTTTAAATCGCCCACCTGCAAATGCCCGGCATCCGGTTTTTCCAGGAAGTTAATACAGCGCAGCAGCGTTGACTTGCCCGTTCCGGAAGGGCCGATAATCACGATAATCTCGCCCTGCGCGAGGCTCAGGTCAATGTCCTGGAAGACGGTATGTGCTCCAAAGCGCTTGGTAATCCCTTGCAGCGAAATCATCGTTGGTAGGCCTTATTAAGATAGCTTTCTAACCGACGCTGCCCCCAGGACAGCATTTCCACAATGACCCAGTAGATCACCGCGACCAGTAAAAACGCCTCTAAATAGAGAAAGCTGCCCGACGCTTCTTTTTGCGTGGCGCCCATCAATTCTGTCACCCCCAGCGTAAAGGCCAGTGAGGTCGCCTTGATCATGTCAATGAAGTAATTCATCAACGTCGGCGTCGCCACACGGGTTGCCTGGGGCAGAATAATGCGGCGCATCAGTTGTGACTGGGTCATGCCGATGGAAAGCGCGGCTTCGGTCTGGCTGCGATCAATGCCCACAATCGCCGCGCGAATCGACTCGGCCATATAGGCCGAGAAGTGCAGTGTCAGCCCCAACACGGCGGCAGCCACGCCGGTAATCGCGATCAACGAACTAAACAGCTGCGGCAAGCCATAGTAGAAAAGAAACAGCTGAACCAGCAGCGGTGTACCGCGGAAAAACGAGATAAACAGCAGCGAAAGCCCATTTAAAAACGGCACTTTCGACACGCGAATCACCGCCAGCAGACACGCCAACACCAAGGCAAACAGCATGGCAATGGTCGCCATTTGAAGTGTGAGCGGCAGATAGCGCAGCAGAACCGGCAGCAATCCCCACATATACTCAAGGTCAAGCATAGCAATATCGCTTATAAGCAAACGGCCGTGGCAATGCCACGGCCGCGTTACACGGAGTCACCCGGCCGTTACGGCTGAGTGATATCAGTATCAAACCACTTTTCCGATATCTTGCGCAGCTCACCGCTCTCGCGTAGCTCTGCCAGGGCATCGTCTACCCGGTCGCGTTGCGCACGACCCACTTCGTCATCACGGAACGGCAACGCATTCTGGATGGTCGAGAAAGGCTGGCCCGCCAGCTCTAAAGGCAGGCCTTTCTCCTTGATGACCTGGGTCGCACTCACGCGATCCATCACAAATGCCTCTACCCGCCCCAAGGCCACATCCTGTTCAATGTTGGACTCATAGGTGCGAATATCGATTTCATCGGCATTGGGCTGTTCACGCAGCAGTTGCTCGTAGTTAGAACCCAGGTTCACCGCCACGCTTTTGCCGGATAAATCTTCGACACCTTCAATAGTGTCATTCCCGGCCTTTACCACTACCTGTGCACCGTCATACACATAGGGTTCCGTGAACACATACTTGGCTTCACGCTCTGGGGTAATGGTGATCTGGTTGGCGATCGTATCAATACGCCCCGACTCCAGCATGCCCGCCAGACCCGAGAAGCTAGCCGTCACGAACTCGATGTCATCACCGGTAATCTCGCCAACGGCATTCATGACATCTACCTCAAAGCCCTTGAGCTCGTCCTGCTCCACAAAGGTAAAGGGGAAGTAACCGCCCGACATGCCAACGCGGAGCGTATCGGCCTGGGTCGTGGCGGCAAACACGCCACTGGCAATGCTCAGTGAGAGTGTGGCAAGGGTAATCGTCAGTTTGCGTGTCAGTCGCATGGTGGTAATTCCTGTTGGATAGCTAAAAGCACTAATGACGTTATCTTACCCTTGCATCAACAGCGAATAAAAGAATATAAAAGCTGTTTTTTATTCCCCAATAATCTTTTGTGATGGCAGGGAACGTCTTCGACAGTTCATCTAAAAAGCTTCCCACTCAGGTTCGTTTCTTTTCTTGTTGCGTTGGGGCGCCTGCTGAGAGGCAGGCGGCTTAGGTAGTGACGGCGACGCAGTACCTGTGGCATCACCACTGAGCTTGAACGCATCCACCAGGCGGGTGAGACGGTTGGCTTCCTGCTGAAGCGACGCCGCCGAGCCGCTGGTTTGCGATACCAGCGTGACGTTCTGCTGCGTGGCGGAGTCCATCTGCGTCAGCGCCGTACCCACTTGCTGAATGCCGGACTCCTGCTCGCGCACGGCCAGTGAAATCTCGTTCATCAGCCCTGACACCTGGCGGATGGCCTCTACCGTATCCTGAATCCCCTCGCCGCTGCGTACCGCTTGCTCGGCACCGCTGGCGATACGCTGGCTGATATCCGTTATCATCTCACGAATCTTTTTGGAGGAATCCGCGCTGCGACTGGCGAGATTGCGCACCTCGCTGGCCACCACCGCAAAACCGCGGCCATGCTCACCCGCGCGCGCCGCCTCGACCGAGGCATTGAGCGCCAGAATGTTAGTCTGAAAGGCAATCGAGTCGATGACTTCGACAATTTCGCCCACCTTGCGCGAACTGGTCTCGAGTTCACGCATCAACTCCACCGAGTGCTGAACCTCTTTGACGCCTTTCTCGGCTTTTTCGGCGGCTTGACTGGAAAGCGTATCGGCATTGCTGGCCGACTCACTGTTCTGACGCACGATCGAAGACATCTCTTCCATGCTGGACGCCGTCTCTTGCAGGGCAGACGCCTGCTCCTCGGTTCTGGACGCAAGGTCCTCGCTGCCGGAGGCAATCTCGTCCGACGCCACATTGACATTGCGGGCACCGTCGCGCACCGCCTGGAAGCTTGTATCCATGCGCGCGATAAAGCCATCGAACTCCCGTGCCAGCTCACCAATCTCGTCGCGCCGCTGGCTATCAATACGCGCGGTGAGATCGCCCTCACCCTCGGTAATATCGCGAATGCGCCCGCTGACCTGGCGAAGCGCCCGGGACATCAGGTTCGGCCCCATCAAGGCAATCACCAGCGTGGCCAATAACACCAGTGCCGTGAAACCCATTACCCAACGCTGCTGAACGGCGACTGCCGCCAGTGTTTCTTGCTCCAGCGCCAGGCCACGCGCATCGGCGCTTTCCCCGGCAATGTTGTAAAGCTCCCGCAACGAATTAAAGGCCGCTAACGAGTCGCCTTCCAGTTGCGCCTCAGCGGCGTCAAGCTCGCCGTCTGCATGCAGGTCGAAAACACGCTGAGACGCCGCCTCCCATGCCGCGTAACGATCCTCGAACGGCTCAAGCCCCTCGCTTACCTGTGGATACGCCTCCAGTAGCCCGAGGAAGTCATGCATCCGGTCATACGCCTGCTCGGCATTTTCGCGGTAATCGTTGTACTGAGCGCTTGCCCCCTCACTGCCCGGCGCTTCACGCAGTACTTCAAGTTCGGCCACCCGTGCCTGGTAGAGGTCGCGGTCCGCATTGAGCACCGCTGAAACGGCCGGGTTAAAGGAGCCACTGAACGCCGTCATGCGTTCACGCATCGACTGGACAAGCAGACTATCGACCACCACGACGCCCAGCAGCGACAGGGCCACCAGGATAAACGCCAGGGTGTATTTCACATTGATCTTGTGGAGTTTTTCCAGCATCGCATCAGCCTTTGAGTTGTCATCTTTATTATGGTGATAGCCAACCCTGGCAGAATGTTGCTGTGTCCTGTCTTTCTACTATCGGCTGCGGGCGGGCGGGCTTTAGCACATGGCGTCGAGAAATGTTGCTTTCAATAAACGTTGTATCCGCCGGGGGAAGCGCAGCGGCTTTATCAGCCTAACATCGCCTGAGTATGCTCGCGCTGCTGCTTCACGGCGCTGTCGACAATATCCAGCAGGGCTTGAAAGTCTTCGGGGGATGTTTGGTCTAGACCGTGGTTTTCGGCACGCTCAATTGTCGCTTGGGTATCGCGGATTAGCGATTCAAGTTCCTGCGCGACGCGTTGGTGTTCATCGGGACTCATGGTTGGCTCGCTTGTTTAGCCTTGGCGCTATTGGCCTTGCTGTAAACGCTGCACGCGGTCGAATAACGCCTTGGCACTTTCCACCGCAACGGTTTCGTGTTTATCCAGAGCAAGCATGCCATCTCGTCGCTCGTCACTGATGACGGCTTCCAACTCCGTTTGGTAGCGGCTTAGCAAGTGCTGAAGGTTCATGCGAATCATCGTCAGCTCTAACTCGAACTCTATTTTCAGGTTTTTGTTTCGATGCTTCTCATCAGGTGATTGGCTTGCCGTGATCATGGCTTCAAAGGTGTTGTTAATCTGCCTTTCCAGAGCGTTGAGCCTGGGAATTAAATCGTGCACCACCTCATGGGCAGAAATGCTTTTTTGAATCATTATATATAGACCTTACCACTTATTATTGAATAACCCAGTATTCGCAACGTGTATAAAACATACAAACCGCAATATGGTTTTCATCATTGAAAGTCACGACCAGATCATATGTGCACATGCTGCCACCCGTTTAGCGAATTGCTCCACGCTCGCATAGCGCTTGTATCACCGTTTCAGCGGCATTTTCAGGGCTCATGTGCTCGGTCTTGAGATGAATATCCGGCGAGTTTGGCGCCTCGTATGAAGAGTCAATACCCGTGAAGTTCTTGAGCTCGCCACGGCTGGCTTTTTTGTACAGCCCTTTCAGATCGCGCGCTTCCACCACGCTTAGTGAGGCGTCCACATAGATTTCGATAAACTCGCCTTCCTCCAGCAGATCACGCACCAATTGTCGCTCGCTACGAAAGGGGGAGATAAAGGCCGATAATACAATAAGCCCTGCATCGATCATCAGCTTGGCAGTTTCGGCGACGCGGCGGACGTTTTCAACGCGTTCGGCATCGGTAAAGCCCAGGTCACGGTTGAGGCCATGACGCACATTATCCCCATCCAGCAAGTAGGTGTGCTGGCCGTGGGCAAACAGCTTTTTCTCGACGAGATTAGCGATAGTCGATTTGCCCGCACCGGATAGCCCGGTGAACCATAACACCGCTGGTTTTTGGCTTTTCACCATGGCACGCGCTTGTTTATCAATATCCACGTGCTGGCGATGGATATTCTGACTCCGGCGCAGCGCAAAGTTGAGCATTCCCGTTCCAACGCTGCGGCCCGTAACGCGGTCAAGCAACATAAAACTACCGGTTGGCGGGGGTTCGTGGAACGGATCAATCGCCACTTCACGATTCAAGCTCAGGTTGCATACCCCTATGCCCCCACACGGTAGCTGCTTCGCTGCCATATGCTCCAGGGTATTGGTGTTGATTTGATACTTGATGCTGGTCACCGTAGCGACCGCTGATTGCGAGCCCAATCTGATGTCGTAAGGGCGCCCGGGTAATGGGGGCTCATTGCTGTTCCATATCAACCCTGCCTCAAACTAATCCGCCGTATGGGCGGGCTGATCGATGCCGGAAATGAGATCACCACGGGAAACCACCAGATCGCCTTCCAGCATGAGCCTCCCGGTCTGACCCGCGTCAGCCCTGTCGACTCCAGCCCCATCGGGCGTCAACACCTGAGCGACCCTGCCAGTACTGCCGGAAGGTTGTACGCGGACATCATCACCCGGGCGGATTACCCCGCTGACGATGCTGCCTGAAAAGCCCCGGATACCCGCCTCAATGTCGGCAATGCGCGCCACTGACAAACGGAAAGGAAGCGACAAAACATCATCACTATTTGCCCCCTGGGCCTTTAGAAAGCCAAGCACTGACATACCGGTATACCAGGACGTATTATCACTCGACTTCAGCACATTATCGCCCTGCATCGCCGCGACAGGTATATAAGGTGGCCTCAGGCAACGGCAGTGACGCCGAAAACGCCCGAAACTCCCTGACGACCTCATCAAAACGCGCCTGGGAATACCCCGTCGCGTCCATTTTGTTGACCACTACCCCAAGACGACGCACCCCGATCAACGACAGCAATAGACAGTCGCGGCGAGCCGTAGCCATCACCCTCAGCTGAGCATCCACCACCAGCAGGGCCACAGGCACCGCCCCATAGGGCGGCCGATCCGCTGGTGGCTGTCCAAAGGCGTCAGCTTCCAACTGACTCATCAGCGTGCTTTTACCAGCCCCTGACTACCACCGATGCTGCAATGGAATGATGGATTGGTGTGCTGGGCTTGCAGGTAGTGCTCGATATCGACGATAACCAGTTTGGTGACGTCAGGAATATAGCAACTTGGCAGCATAGTCAGGCCACCCGATACCGTAATGGGTTAATAGCACGCCATCTGATGATCAGATGAACTATAGACGTTACCTTTTATTGGCCACTAGAGAACTCTTTACAGCTCATCCTAAAGTATAGTTTTCAGCTTGATATGCCACCTTGAAAGCGCTCTGATTTTAAAGGCCGAGTAGAAGTAACTAACGAACTGATTACTGAGCAATATACAAGCGAATATAATTTCCTCAGATCCTGCATCCTTGAGGGAAAAGCACCTACTCATAGATGATTAGGTGCTTTTTCCAATAGCGAGTTAAGGTGCGATAGCTAACTGCTGCGCAACCTGCTCAATGAGAGAAAGGCTGTGTCGACATAGCTGTTGCGCGGGGTGTGTTTCGGGAAGGTGGGCAACGTCTTTAGCAAAGGCTTGCCACCATGCATGGTTTTGCTCGATTACTTGCCGTTCCAGCACGGCCACCTGCTGTTGCGCCACCAGCTCGGTATGCGCCAAGCCAAGTTGATAGACCAAATACGTGAGCACGCGGCGCAGGCTAAATGGTTTTTGCGTACACAGCATCAGCTTGGTAATGCGTGTCAGGTTCTGATTTTGCGGTGCCACAATGGGTACATAGTGGCGTAAATCGACTATATCAAACGGCAAAGCATTTTCATTGAGAACCTTGTTTGTTTTGACGTCAATTTGGTGGTTGCCGACTTCAAGTGTCATCGGTGCTGATGCGATCCAATAGCTAGCCGCGTCCATAAAACCGTAGGTCAATAGGGTATCCACGGCATCGTAATAGTTGTAACGCACCAACAGCTCACCATTATCCTTTGCCGGCTGATGGAATGTGCGCATCACCGGCTCTCCACCATCTGTCAGCGTGGTAAAACCATCCGTATCTAGATGGTGGTTCAAGCAATCGATCACCGGGAGCAGTACATTTCGTTTACCTTGGATACCACGCACGTCCAGTGTCTGAAGGTGTTGTTTACGCAACCTAAATTTACGTGAGCCGATAAAGCTTTCTACCAACAACGTCTCGTTATCCCCTTCTGCCGCAAGTCGCTGGTAGCGTGGAAAACGTTGATCATGGCTACGTAACGTTATCAGCCTTTGCAGTGCAGGCTCCCCCTGCCACGCCAGAAACGGCAGGCTGTCGCGCCACAGCGCCACTTTATCGGTAACGTTATACAATTCAATCATTGATTCCATCATTTCATGATGATGGGAAAGCAACGGTTTACCGTTAGGTTGACAGTGGAAGGCGTTACCCTTGATCGTGACATCGAAGCATTCTAGGTGCGGCATTAGCGCCATGGGCACACGCAGATAACTAGCGCGGGGTGTGCCTGGATCACCGTGCAATGAAAGACTGCCGCCTTCGGCATGAATACGCAGCTGCGGGTGAAACCAAGCCCCTTGTTGGCTAAGCACCTCGCAAATGTGGCGCATCGGGGCCAGTGTCGCGGCTTCCCCTTCCATGATTGGCAAACGTGCTTTGTATGGTTGTGGTGTTTGTTTTGCTTCCACTGGGCGCTTCAATAGCCAAAAACGCCGCTGGCTCTGACCATCATCACATTGGCTACCGTCATTTTGCGTAGTAAACCCAGCACTTGCCACTGCCGTGGCAGAATCTTCGATCCCGCCTTCAGGTCGATGAGGATCACGGCTGCCAGCACTTTCAAACAAGACTACTCCGCCGGGCTTGCACAGTGCGTACAGCCGCTCTCCGATATCTTCCTTCGGCAACTCCATCCAGGGGTGGACATCGCTAGCGATAATCAGATCAAAAGTCTCGCCGGTTTGCCATTGAGCAAAGCTGCCTTGATGTAGCTGGATATGCGAATGCCCCAGGTGCTGCGCCACGGCATTACCGATGGAAACACAGGTTTCACTGGTATCAATCCCTACGCCTTTTATAAGCGCATCCGCCAGCCCCAGCAGTAGATAGCCGTGGTTACAACCGATGTCCAGTGCGGTGGCATTATCAGGTAGCCAATCCTTCAGCCCGTAGGCCTCAATACGTGCCATGGTGGGACGGCTACCGGGTAGCAGTAGCGGCTCTAAGGCCTGATAAGGCAAACCGAAATCGTTGAAACAATGGGCTAAGCCTTTATCGGGGTAGTGCTGCCATAACGAGTAAATTTGCTGATGCAGCTGCGCCAAAGCTTGATGCGACGCCTCTTTGCTCTGACCAAGCGTTTCACGCAGCTGCGTATAAGCATTCACGGTTTCCAAGGAGTGTGGATATGTTGCGCACCCCTGCCAAAACGCGTCAATAGCCGCTTGCGTATTGCCCAAGGCACGCTGTGCTAATCCCAACCCAACGAACAAGCGCGTGCGTCGCGCCCCTTGCTGACCACCCAGCTTATCGAACGCTTGCAGGTAGAGTGCCAACGCTTCGCTTCGCTCATCCTCCTCCGTAGTAAGTGCCAGCAGCAGACGCGCTTTGGCATCGATAAGCTCAGCGCGCACATCAGAAGGTGCGCCGATATCGGCTAGGCGAAGGACATGATCATCGTGGTCGAGTAGCGCAACACATTCTTCCTGTGCTGCCTTTAGCTCGCGTGGTTTTTGACTGCCGAGCCACAAGAAAACACCGAGATGTTGTACCGCAAGTGAGTCCGCAAACAAGGAGGCCAGAGCTTCATGGGTACGTTTAGCCAGCTTGGTTTGCCCGGCACGCCATTGCGCCCAGCCTAGTGCCAAACGGTAACGTAGATCACGCTCGGTGCCGGTTTTCACTTGGCTACACAACGTGGCAAGCTCATTCATCGCGTCTTGATGCTTACCCCAGTGCGAAAGTGCTTGTCCCAGGTAATAACGCGCTTCGCTTTCGTTTTCCTGCTTTTCTAGCTGTTGACGCGCCAAATGAATGGCAGGCAAGAAGCGATGTTCTGCCAGCATGTTGGCCAACGTTTGCAAGGGACGCGGTGTTGGGTCATTAAAGGTCAAGAAGGCTGGCGCCTTACCCATTTCGATATCGCCCGGCGCTTGGGTATAGCCACGGATATACAGGTAACGCTCTGCAAGTGCCTTATCAATATCAACCAATAGCTGGTAGGGCAAATCATGAATACCGAAGTGAGTATCCAGAACAAATGCCAGCCGCTGGCGCTGCTGCGGGCTCAGTGCGGCCAACCGCTCAGTTGACGGAATGAAGAGCGCATCGCCATTGGCGAGCTGTGTCGCCTGCGGGTGGGGAATATCCTCTCGTGGTGGCAGCAAACTACGGTGCACAGGGTTGTGTAGCCGATAAAAGGCGAACCCATGGCGGCTCGCCCAATGGCTGACCTCGGTCAGCGTGGGTTGGCCTTCGTGGGTAGGCTGAAAGACCACCCGTACTTGCAGCAACAGGGTATCCGCTAAAGCGCGTGTGCCATTTTCCAGCACCGCCAAGGCATCGGCGCGTTCATCGAGTATCAGCCAGTCAAGGCTCGCCAAGCCTTCAATGCCATCCAGCGTTACGGTGTTCACAGGCAGTTTGGCCAACACCGAGCTACCTTCACGTAGCGCAGCAGGCTGCTGAGGCAACGGCGGCAACGTCGCGCTTAGGCTGTCATCCAGCGTGGCATATAGCGTGGTGGGCTGACCATCGCCAAGCAGCGCATGGGGCACATGCTGAAACTCGTCGATATTGGCAACGCTCTCTGCGGCAATGCGGCTAGCGGGGTCAAACGCCACCATCGCAAGGGAATTACTTGCCATCAGCTCACCAAAGTTGGCCTGCTGGGGCAACTGGGCAGCGTTATCCAGTACCACCACACGCCCTTTCAACTGCCAGTGAAAGGTTTCAGCGTGGCGGCTAGGCAGACCTTCAGCATCCATGGCCTGCTGATAGCCTTCCTGTAAGGGGTCAAGGGCATCCGTTAACGGTGCGCTAAGGGCGGGCCGATCCCACGGCATCGGTTCCGGTAATGGCTTATCCTTGCGCATCTGCCGACCCCATGCGTGTAACAAACGCGCTACCAGCATAGAAGGCGTCACGTTTAGTGCTTGATGCTCCACCCAGTAAATCGGGTTCGGCAACACACTTGCCCACTGCTGAGTCGCCAGTTCATGCGTGGCGATAGCTTGCCCCAACGCTGACAAGTTTTCCTGCTGCCACTCGCCGTATTCAGGCGGCTGCATAACCGCAGCCCAACCCGCATCCATGACATCACGGCGGCAAAACACCACCGGCATCTGCGGCAACCATAGCCCTAAGAGGCCAAGATAAGGGCTAAGGGGTGAGGTCTGAAGTAAGCGTGAAGGGTATAAATGTGGCTCAAGTGCCTCTAAACAGCCTTTGGCATCAGCGTGGCAGCGCATGGGGGTCAGATCATCCAAATAGGCACGCAACTCACCCTGGTAAGGCGCCAAAACTGCCTCGATATAGTCACTTAACACCACCTCTATATTTGGTAGCGCGATAGCTGGCGTATCCCCCTGCACCACCTCTAACAGCTGCGTAAGATAACCAGAACCATCCCCCGGGCTACTCACGAACAGCGACATATCACTATAACGCAGCCCCCCTTCCTGCAACAGCGCATAGCGCTCAGCAGTAAACAGCTCGCGGCTTTCATTGAGCGACGTCAGTTTAATGGGGGGAGGTAAGATCTGCTCCGCCAAGCGATTAGCAGCTTGGTACGCTTCAATAGCGGCGGATGTGTCGCCGTTTTGCCACTGAGACGCCGCAGCGTGATAGGCAGAGTGCACCTCGGGAGATGTTGTCATCAGATTATCCTTACACTTTATAGACGCATGTTGGCGCCAGCCTAGCATGCCGTATCATTTTTCAAGCATAAAAAACGGGGCCAAAAGGCCCCGTCGTTAGCTGCTTCTATGATTGGGCGTAAATTAGCCCAGCAGAGACAGAACGTTCTGCGGCAGCTGGTTCGCCTGTGCAAGAACGGACGTACCGGCCTGCTGCAGGATCTGGTTCTTAGTCATGTCGGCTACTTCAGTTGCGTAATCGGCATCTTCGATGCGCGAACGGGCAGCAGAAAGGTTGGTCTGGTTGGTGCTTAAGTTGGTGATAGCAGACTCAAAGCGGTTCTGCACAGCACCCAACTCGGAACGCAAGCTGTCTACTTGAGACAAGGCAGCGTCCAATGTGGCCAGCGGATCTTCTGTTTTGTTACTACCAGAAGTGGCTTCCAGTGACAGAGCACCATTGTCGTTTACATAGATCTCGTTGGCAGCGCCATCGGTGATCTTGCCATTGTCGTTGGCGTAGACATTCGATTCCTGTGTGGCAGAAAGGCTAAAGTCACCTTCAAAACCAGAAGTGTATGTCGCAGCGCCAAGAGCACCATTCTGCCCATCTTTTACAACATCAGCAGTTGTAATGTTGTACTCAGTGTTAGCTCCAGCAGTACCGGCACCATCTAAATCAAAATCGTAATCGTTAGTAGCATCGGAATTGATTTGGTTTAGTAGATCTTCTTTAGCGATAGTTTCATTAGAAGTATCAATATTTCCAGCTGTAGCACCGGCAGAGTAAACCGTTCCTTCTTGATTTGTAATGCTCGCTGTGCCGGTAGCTGCACCAAGCTCTGTAACCAAGTCATCGATAGTTGCTTGTGATCCACCAGCACTGGTCTCACTTAAATCTTTCGAGCCACTGGTGCCAGTAAGATAGAGATTTTCACCGGTTTCAGCATTGGTCAATGTGCCAGAAGACGAAATATCGACCTTAGTTTCTGCACCACCCAGGTTAACGGTTACGGTATTTGTCTCGCCAGCGCCAGGTGTCAAACCAAGATCAGAATCGAATTTGGTTAGCGCTACATCTGTTTGATCGAAAGAGAAAGTATTAGTTGCTTCATCCAAAGTATATGCAATCGTTCCATCACCGGCAGCAGCAGGATCTCGCGTAATGACAGCATCGTCTTGCAGATTCTCGAACAAATCACCAGCAGTGGTTGCTTCATTGAACGTGGCATTTTTGTAAACGCCATTGCCCTGATCAACAAAACCTGCAGCTGCTAGGTCTTGAGTTGATGCTGTGCTATTCGGCGTGCCGCTTTCGTTGACGTTGAAGCCTTGCAGGCCCAGCGTCTCGGCATTGATTTGCTTCAGGTTGACTTCGATTGTCTGACCGTCGTCAGCACCTACCTGAATTTTCAGACCGCTGTCACTCGCCAACACCTTGGTGCCGTTGAAATCGGTTTCAGAAGAAATACGATCAATTTCAGACAGACGCTGATTGATTTCGTCCTGGATAGAGTCCAAGTCATCAGACGAGTTTGTACCGTTTTGCGCTTGAACGGACAGCTCACGGATACGCTGCAGGTTGTCGTTTACCTGATCCAAACCACCTTCAGCGGTCTGGGAAACCGAGATACCGTCGTTGGCGTTACGTTGCGCCTGACCCAGACCGGTGATCTGTGAAGACATACGGTTGGCGATCGCCTGACCAGCGGCATCATCCTTGGCACTGTTGATACGCAGGCCAGAGCTCAAACGCTCCATGGAAGTTTGCAGAGCATTCTGCGATTCACGCAGGTTCTGCTGACCGATCATCGAGGTAATGTTGGTATTGATCACTGACATGGTGTGATTCTCCTTGCTTGGACACTGGCCTAGAAGGCCCGCTTTTCGGCCACTGTGTGTGCCGTTATTTTAATTAACGGCGCGGCGGGGAGAACCTTTAGGGCTAATGCTAAAAAAATCCCGAAATACGTCAGAAAAATGTTAACAAACGTAAGCGTGGCGCTTGCTGCCATATTGAGACGCAAACAGGGCCTTTCGGCCCTGCGGGTAACGCCTTTGCTGAATAGCTAGTGCAGGGATTAGTCTCGGCCTAGCTGAGCGTCCAGGGCGTCAAACTGTTGCGTCAGATAGGAACTGGTACTGTTCATCTGCGCGATCATGGCATCCAACTGGCCGAACTGGGTACGGTAGCGGGAAATGGTGCGCTCAATGGAGCTTTCCATGCGCTCGTAGCGCTCACCGAGGCTATCGATGCGGTTTTCTGCACCACTAATGGCATTGCCTAGGGTGCCAGTTTTACTCATCAACTGCTCAAGCGTGGTGCTCAGGCTACTGGCCAGACCTTGAGAGGCATCATTGCCTTCCACACCAGTAAAGAAATCTCTCAATGCATCGGGGCTATTTTTAGCCAAATCGCTGACAGCGGCGTCATCCATTTCTAGCGTGCCATCGCGCTGTAGGCTAATGCTCAACTGGCTGAGCGTGGCAAGCTCACCTCCTGCCACACCGCTGGTCAAAACGCTGCGTAGTCGACCTTCAATGGTGCGAACGGTGCTGTCGCCGACCAGCTCAGCCGCCTCGCCCGACTCGTTATCGAACTTCGTCACGGTGCCGATAGTGTTTTTTACTTCGTTGAAAGCTTCGACGAAGTCGCCAATGGCTTCGCGTACTTTGAGAGTGTTGCGTTCGACATTGACCGTGCTGCTGGCGGTTTCTCCTTCGCCCAGGCTTAACTCGCCGAGATTAAGGGTTACACCTTGAATGGCCTCTTCAATCGTGTTGCTGGCACTGGTGATGGTGATGCCGTTAACATCCAGCGAGGCATTTTGCCCGGCGCGCGCAGCCTCAGCGCCTAACGGCTGTGTGGTCGCATTGGCTCCATCCGCTTTCAAGAAGCTAAACCCACTCACCGAGGCATCCAGCCCCGTCTCTTTTGAGCTAAGCGCCAACCGGTAGCCGTCACCGTCGAAAATCACGCTGGCGCTGACACCGGCATTTTCGTGGGCGTTGATTGCATCGCGAATATCTTCGAGGCTGCTGTCCGCGGCCACGTCGATATTGACGCTATTCTGACCGGTAAAAGCGAGGCGCAGTTGGGTGGCATCACCCATATCAAGCGGGTCGTCGCTTTCTGTGCCTTCATCAAGTCGCTGTGACGCTAGCGTACCCGCCGTGGCCAGCGCGGTCACTTCCACTCGATAGCTGCCGGGTAACGCATCGGCATCGGTCGTCGCGGAAATCTCATCACCACGCACATTGGCGGAAAGGCTCTGATAGAGCTTAGGATCGTTCAGCGCATCAACCGCATCCTGGAATTTATCCATGGACGATTGAATTTTGCCATAAGCGGAAATCTTGGCTTCCTGCTGCTCCTGCTGACGGGTGATCGGTGCGAGTTTGCCGCGTTCGGCATCCTGTAATTGATCCAGCAGCCCATTAAGGTCGAGGCCTGAGCCAATACCTAGAGAGGTAATCGTTGCCATACTGGGAGTCCTCAGTAAAAGGCTAAACCTATCCACTGCACTGCGGGCCACTCACGCCACGTCAACGCAAAATTTTAATAAAAATATTATCGGTCAAAGTGAGCGCAACTTTAGCGCTTTTTTATTGGTTTAGATATTTATGGTGGTTTCAACTAACAAAAAAACCTGCACGAAGCAGGTTTTTTAAACGTAACTCGCTGTATTGAAGGCGTGTTAGCGACCCAACTGAGCATCCAGTGAATCAAACTGCTGAGTCAAGTAGTTACTCGTCTGGTTCATTTCGGCGATCATGCCGTCTAATTGGCCGAATTGGGTACGGTAGCGATCGATGGTCTGGCTTATGGACTGCTCCATGCTGGTGTAGCGATCACCCAGTGATTCGATACGGCTTTCACTGCCGCTGATCGCGCCAGTAACGGTACCATTGGTACTCAGCATCTGGTCCACGGCGGTATTCACCTGACCCGCCAGACCAGGATTATCGCCACTCCCCGCGAAGAATTCAGATAGAGCCTGCTGGTCGTTGGCGACGACGTCATTTAGCTTGTCGTTATCCAGCGAGAGTGTACCGTCAACCTCAAGCGAAATGCCGACCTGGCTAAGCATTGAGAAGCCATCGCCCTCTTGCGCCACACCGCCACTCAGCACGCTGCGCATGCGAGACTCAACGGTACGAACCGTGCTGTCACCATTGAGTGGTCCAGCCTGCCCGGTCTCCTGGTTGAAGTTGGTCAGCTCGCCTGTTGACTCTTTCAGCGCGTTATACGAATCGACAAACGACGTGACGGCTTCACGCACGGCAAGAGTGTCCTGCTCTACCGCAACGGTGCTATCGCCCTCGCTTTGCAGGTTCAGCGTAACGCCTTGAATCGCACCCTCGACCTGATTGGTCGGGCTGGTGATATCGATGCCGTTGACGTTTAAAGCAGCGTCGGTGCCATCCTGCAATGTATTTGCTGTATCAGCAGCGAACGGGGCGGCATCGCTAAACGAGAAGTTACTGATAGATGCATCCGCACCGGTTTCTCGTGAGCTTAGTGCCAACCGATCTTGGGTGCCATCGTTGATGATAGTGGCATTGACCCCGGCGTTTTCATCCGCGTTGATGGCATCGCGGATATCTTCCAGAGAACTGTCGGCGGCGATGGTCACGGTTGACGTAGAGGGTGTGGTCGCTTCATCACCCTCACCAAAGTTGAAGGTCATGATTTGTTCATTGGCCGTCCGCGTACCTTCTGGGACTCCCACCGACGCCAGAGTCCCACGGGTAGCCATGGTATCCACGGTAATGTTGTAACTGCCGGGCATGGCAGTTTCATCGGCGGCAGCGCCCACTGATTCGCCACTGACATTGGTCGACAGGCTCTCAAAGAGGGAACCGTCAGCAAGTACACTCGCCGAGTCCTGGAACTCGGAAAGCGCACTCTCCAACTGCCCATAGGCCGATATTTTGGTATTTTCGGTTTCTACTTGTTGCTCAATCGGGGCAAGCTTTTCGCGTTCAGCGTCTTCAAGCTGATCGAGCAAGCCGTTCAGGTCCAACCCTGACCCTATACCGAGAGAAGAAATAGCACCCATACGCTAACCGCCTTTTTTGAAACGAGTGAAGCAACCGCCTTAATTAACGCCCATCCACTACACCTTACTGGGCTACCGTGTTGCTAACGTTAAATATGTTTATTTCATTGCTGATTACTTAGTGACTCGGCTTATAAAGAACAACCTTGAACATTCTAGCCAATTTTTAAGTACCAAAATGTAACCAAGCGTGTGCGAGTGCACGCTATCGCCCGACCCCCAGATACGTAAGCCCCGCTGCCTGGGCGGCGCTTGGTGTAAACAGGTTGCGTCCATCGACCACCACTTTATCGTTTAGCTGGCTGGCCAGCCATTCCAGATCGACGCTGCGAAATGCTTTCCATTCGGTACAGATCACCAGGGCATCAGCCCCTTTGACTGCCTGAATGCGGTCGCCGGCGAGCAGCAGATCGTCGCGGTCGCCGTAAAGGCGGCGGCATTCGGCCATGGCCTCGGGATCAAAGGCCTGCACCTTGGCGCCCGCCTGCCAGACCGCTTCCATCAACGTGCGGCTGGGGGCTTCGCGCATGTCGTCGGTGTCGGGCTTGAAGGCCAGCCCCCACACGGCAATGGTTTTACCCGTCACATTACCCAGCGCTGATTGCAGTTTGGTGAATAGGGTTTGCTTTTGCTGGGCGTTAACCGTTTCCACTGCATTGAGTAGCGCGGGGGTGTAGCCCAGTTGCAGCGCGATGCGCTCAAGGGCCTGCACATCCTTGGGAAAGCATGAGCCGCCGTAGCCACAGCCGGGGTAAATAAAGTGGTAGCCAATGCGCGGGTCGCTGCCGATGCCTCGGCGCACGTCTTCAATATCCACGTCGAGACGTTCGGCAAGGTTGGCCATTTCATTCATGAAGCTGATCTTGGTGGCCAGCATGGCGTTGGCGGCGTATTTGGTGAGTTCTGCCGCGCGCACGCTCATGAACATCAATTTTTCGTGGTTACGGTTATAGGGGGCGTAGCATTCGTGCATGCGGGCTTTGACGCGCTCGCTTTCAGTCCCGACGATAATTCGTGCGCCGCGGGTAAAGTCCTCAATTGCAGCGCCTTCTTTCATGAATTCAGGGTTGGAACACACATCAAACGGCACATCGACGCCACGGGCAGCGAGGGTTTCGCTGATCGCTGCATGCACCTTCTCGGCGGTACCTACCGGCACGGTGGATTTGTCGATCACCAGTTTGTAATCGTTCATGTGCTCGCCGATGGTGCGCGCGACGTCCAACACGTAGCGGAGGTCGGCACTGCCGTCTTCATCCGGTGGGGTGCCCACAGCGATAAACACCAGCTCACCATCGCGCACGGCTTGCTCGGCGTTGGTGGTAAAGCTGAGCCGCCCGGCGTCAACATTGTGCGCCACGATATTGCTGAGACCCGGCTCGAAGATGGGCACTTCACCGGCATTTAACTGGGCGATCCGCTCGGCGTTGACGTCCATGCAGGTGACCTGATGGCCGACATCGGCCAGGCAGGCGCCTGCGACTAATCCTACGTAACCGGTTCCAAAAACACTGATATGCATGCCGTGTTAACTCACTCATCAATACGGGTGGCGAAATTTATGACGAGCTTATCACGTCATTTGGACATTGATGACGGGGCGTGGCAGGAAAAACATGGGATAGACGTTGGTCTAATATCGACTTTCGTTTATAATGCACTGCAACACCTCGGCATTGAGCACATAGCATTACGCATGCGTTTTCAGACGCTCAGTGCTGCCCGGCTAACGTATCAGGAGAAGGAAATGCCCAACGACATGTCCACCGCCAGTCACGTTCAGCGCAGTTTACGCCAGTGTTTGGCCGTCGTGGCAGAGCTGCTTTACGACAACGGGCATGTATTGGAAACCATCACCCTGACCAAACGCGGCCTGAGCAGCAAAGAATTGAAGTTGCTCAACCAGAGCGCGCCGGACTGGGCCACCTGCCAGCAGGTGCTGGAAACCAGCCAAGCGGCCACCCGCAATGAGCAGGGTCGGTTTGTGTTGACCCCCATGGGTCGCGAGCTGATGTTTGATATGTTCGGGGAAGGCGCAGCGGACTGTGCCTAGCCCCTGACACTAACGTCGTTTTTAGCGGATACCTAGAAACGACAGGATAAACAGCACGACCACGACCAGCCCGATGATATAGATAATGTTTCTCATAGATGCACTCCTTGCGAATTGCGTGGTTAAAAACGCAATTTGTTGTTGACCTATGTAGCCTAGCAACCCTTCCCAGATTTTGCGTATTCAAGACGTTTGTTGCCCCCTCAGTTAACAAGACTGACTGGAACCCTTACACCGCTGTGGGTTCAAACAGGTTCCTGTTTGTTGAGAGTTTGCCATGCGCTTGTTGATGTCCGCCGCTTTTTTCGCTGCCACGCTGTTCTCCTCCGCCATTAGTGCCCAACCGACGTCTCCCTCACCGCCCAAGGCTGATGCGCTCAGCAACCTGAGCGACGACGCCCGCGGTTACTCACGCTTGCACAGCATCGTGGTGGCCCATCAGGGTCGGATCATTCACGAGCACCACCAGGGCGGCCCGGGGGTTGATGCGCCCGCGAACATCAAGTCACTCTCGAAAACCGTACTGGCGGCGCTGGTGGGAGCTGCTATCGAAGAGGGTATTATCGAATCCACCGATCAGACGCTGGTGTCGCTGCTCGGCAACCGCGTGCCTGAAGGGGCGGACCCCGAGGTTGCCGATATCACGGTGAGTCATTTGCTGTCTTTACAGGCAGGGCTTGAGCGCACATCCGGCCAGAATTACGGCGCCTGGGTGGCCAGCCCCAACTGGGTGGAAGATGCGCTGACACGACCGTTTGTCGACCGACCCGGCGGTCGCATGCTGTATTCCACGGGTTCCAGTCATTTGCTGTCTGCCGCACTGACGTACTCCAGCGGCGAGTCCACCTACACACTGGCCCAGCGGTTGCTGGCAGAGCCACTGAATATTGCCATCCCCCCCTGGCTGCAGGACCCTCAGGGGATCTACTTCGGCGGTAACGATATGCAGCTCTCGCCGCGTGCGCTGGTGCACATTGGCGAGCTGTATCGCAACGACGGTGTCGTCGTTGATGGCAACGGCAACGAACAGCGTGTGCTGCCGGAAGGCTGGGTCGCGCGCTCCTGGACGCCGCGGGGCACTTCTCGCTGGACGGGCGACGGTTACGGCTATGGCTGGTTTATCACGCAGTTGGGCGGCGAAGACGTTTACTACGGGCGCGGCTTCGGCGGCCAGGCGCTGTTTGTGGTCCCCGAGCGGGCGTTAACCATCGCCATGACCGCTGACCCAACGCCGCCCTCGCCCGGCGGGCAGTTTCAGGAACGCCTGAATGCCATGGTTGCGAATCTCTTAACGTACGAGTAAACCGGCTATTCCTTTTTGTGTCCCAGGCTCATCAGGTAGAGCGCAGCGGCCAGGGCGAGAACCGAAAGCGCCAGGTAGATCGCTTCCAGCGGGGTAGCGAAGCGGATATCCACCACCGCACGGAAGAACTCGATAATCACCGCGAGAATCACCACGCGGGCGATTTTATCCTTGAGCTGATCGAGCGAGGCGACGTTGAAAGGATGATGAGGATAGCGCGCTTCCGCCTGGTCAATACGTGATACAAACAGCCGGTAGATGCCCAACCCGAATATCATCAGCACGATGGCGATCAAATAGATATCCACGGCGATAATGATATCGGGCACCAGGCTTTCGTGGATATCGACGCTACTGTCCACGAAATAGTAGTGTAGCGTGCGCATCACGACCTTGAAGATATCGACTGTGCCCACCACGAACAGCATGACCGCACCGATCAGACTGGGCACCACGGCCAGCATGACCAGAAACCGCGAGTTCCATAGTGCGGTTTCGACTCGCCGCTCCCAGCGACCTTGCTGTTCGGGCGGTTTGGGGGGCGTCGGCGGCGTATCGATCATGGTCGGTTCCTTGTTGTTAGCGCAAAAATTAAAGCAGACCAACGAGAATGAGTGTGCAGGTGATGCCAAACAGCGCAAACCCCAGCACCAATGCAGCACCATCCCGCGCGACTAACCCGAGGCCCAGCAACGACAGCGCCAGCCCGGCGCCGTTGGCAGAAAAGGGAATAAACTCCATGGGGGGCATAGCCAGAGCAATCAAAAGGCACACAAAGGCCGTCACGCGGATGCCAATATAGCCGGTTAACCACGGCAGACGAATCCGCAGCAACCCATCAATCCAGCGAGCGGGCTTTTTTAGATAATAAATGCCTTTATCGAACTTATGGCGTGAAATCGAGCGCTTGAGCATCCAGTTGGGTAGCCAGAAGGTCTCTCGCCCGGCCAGCAACTGCCCCGATACCAGCAGCACCAGCAGCGCCATCAATGTGGGCATGCCGGGAATATCGCCAATAATCGGTGCCAGCGTGATCAGCCCCGTCACCAATAACAAGGGACCAAAGGAACGCCGCCCCACGGCATGCACCACATCGTCAACGCTGACTCGCTGAGCGTCCTGCTCCATGCGCTCCAACGACGCAATTAGATCCATTAAAGTCGAGCCTTCGCGACGATCATCCATTCTGGTTTATACGCTCTTCGGTTAATAGTTTGGTGCGAATAAAATCGCTGTGGCTGACGTGAAGCAGATCCGCCAGGCGCCGAATACGGTGTTCTTCCAGGGCATCGACGCTGCCGTCGGCCCAGGCCAGTTGCCACATCAACGCCACCAGCTCGCAGCGTTGTTCATAGTCGTAGTGATCCTTGATCAGGCTGACAAACTGGTAGTGGTCGACCGCGTCTTCCACTTCGTCCTGCGCCAGCGCCATCAGCTCGTCAACATCGGCTTCACTGAGCTGGTAGCGCTGAAGCAGCATACGACGTAACGCCTCAAGCTCGGCGTCGCTTGTATCGTAGTCGGCCCGGGCGATTTCAAACAGCAACGCGGCCGAAGCCAGTTCGAGCGTGATGGTCCGGTTATCGCGCTGCTCGGGTTGCACAAGCGTACGCTGAAAAAACTCTTGGATGGTGTCCAGCATGGGGGTCTCCTATGCACGCAAGACGCTGCAAGCGCCTTACGACTGCTTGGTCAGTTGCTCTTTTAACTGTTTGGGGACCTGCTTGATGATCAGCCGGTCCTGAGTGGCGTCGTATTCAATGCTCGAGCCGAGCAGGTGCGAGTCAAAACTGATCGAGACGCCGCCCGCCCGTCCGGTAAAGCGCCGGAATTGATTGATCGTGCGCTTGTCCGGGGGAATTTCCGGCGACAGGCCATAATCGGCATTGCGAATGTGCTCGTAGAAGGCCTTGGGCTGTTTTTCGTCGACCAGCGCTGAGAGTTCGTCGAGCGTCATGGGTTCCCCACGGCTCATCTGATCGTTGGCGTAATCCACCAGGGTGTCCGTTTTTTCCCGGCTGGCCTCATCATCGAAGTCTTCTTTCTCGACATAGTCGCTGAAGGCTTTGAGCAGCGTGCGGGTTTCCTCCGGGGCATCAATGCCTTCTTCCATACCCAGCAAGGCCATCATCCCCTCACCCAGTTTCTTGCCACCGCGATCTTTGAGAAACGACACGTACTGGGCATCCGGCGAATCGCTCTGCCATTGGCTGAGGTTGATCCTAGCGGCCAGGGTCAGCTGACGGGTGTTGAGCTGGGCGGCGGGCACCGCCTGGTGCGAGTCATCGATGCCAATGCCCTCGCGCTGGTGGGCAAGCCCCATGAAAAGCGTTTCGGTATCGCCCTGGCGCTGATGGCTGATCACCAGGTAACCACTGACTGAAAGTTGCTCTTGCAAGGTGTTGACGAGTCGCTCGGCCAACGCAGTGGCAAGCTCGGCAAAGCGCTGCTCACCGGCGAGGTAGTCTTTCAGCCACACCGATAACGGCCCGGCGCGCTCGCCCTCTTCGGCAAACCGGCCCCAGCCTTTGGGCTTGGTGTTGTAGGTGTCGTTGAGCGCACTGACCAGGCTTTCCATGACCGGTTCGGCGCTGTCGGCCTCAACCGGGGCGGCGGTCAGCGTCAGGCGCTCGCCGTCAAGCGTCGGGTCCAGGCGATGGACGATACTGTGCAGAAGTGGCATAAGACGTGTGGCGCTCCCTTGCTAGGGTTTAAGGCTAGGGTTTGAGACGGTAGCCGGTGCGGAAAATCCAGCCGATGGTGGCTAAACAGACCGCCAGGAACAGGCAGATCATGATAACGCTGGCCGCCAGACTGACGTCGCTGATGCCGTAAAAGCTCCAGCGAAAACCACTGACCAGATACACCACCGGGTTGAGCAGGGTGACGCCCTGCCAGAACGGCGGCAACATGTCGATGGAGTAGAAACTGCCGCCCAGAAAGGTCAGCGGGGTAATCACCAACAGCGGCACAAGCTGTAAGCGGTCGAAGCCCTCAGCCCAGATGCCGATGATAAAGCCCAGCAGGCTGAAGGTAACCGCGGTCAGCACTAGAAAGGTCAGCATCCAGAAGGGATGCGCGACTTCCAGGGGTACAAAAAACCCGGAAGTGGCAAGAATAATCAGCCCCAGCAGAATCGATTTGGACGCCGCCGCCCCCACGTAGCCCATGACAATCTCCAGGTACGAGATGGGTGCCGAAAGCAGCTCGTAAATGCTACCGGAAAACTTGGGAAAGAAGATCCCGAACGAGGCGTTTGACACGCTCTGGGTCAGCAACATCAGCATGATCAGCCCCGGCACGATAAAGGCGCCGTAGCTGATGCCATCAATCTCGCTGATGCGCGAGCCAATCGCCGCGCCGAACACCACAAAATAGAGCGACGTCGAGATCACCGGCGAGACAATGCTTTGCAGCAGGGTGCGCCGGGTGCGCGCCATTTCGGCCATGTAGATGGCGCGAACAGGGTAGAGATTCATACGCGCTCCTTAACCAGGTCAACGAAAATATCTTCCAGCGAGCTTTGCCGGGTATGCAGGTCCTTGAAGGTAACACCTTCGCGTTCAAGGTCGGTGAGCAGCGCAGGAATACCGTGGCCGTCCTCTTCCTGGTGGCCATCGTAGGTATAGACCAGCTCATTGCCTTCGGCCGTCAAGCTGAGCTCCGGGCGGTCGAGGGCGGGCGGCAGGGTTTCAAGCGGCTCGTTGAGGTACAGCGTCAGCTGCTTGCTGCCCAGCTTGCTCATCAGCGCGTGCTTGTCTTCGACCAGCACGATTTCGCCGTTGTTGATCACGCCAATGCGGTCGGCCATTTCTTCGGCTTCTTCAATATAATGGGTGGTCAAAATGATGGTCACACCGTTATCGCGCAGCTCGCGCACCACCTGCCACATCTCGCGGCGCAGCTCGACGTCGACACCAGCTGTCGGCTCGTCGAGGAACAGGATACGTGGCTCATGGGACAGCGCCTTGGCGATCAGCACGCGGCGTTTCATGCCGCCGGACAGCGTGATGAGGCGGTTATTGCGCTTATCCCACAGCGCCAGCGACTTGAGCACGCTTTCGATATGCGCCGGGTTAGGTGCCTTGCCGAACAGGCCACGGCTGAAGCTGACCGTGTTCCAGACGGTTTCAAACGCCTCGTTGGTGAGCTCCTGGGGGACCAGGCCAATGCGCTCGCGGGCCTGGCGGTAGTCGGCGACGTTGTCGAAGCCGTCCACCAGCACCTGGCCTTCGCTGGGGTTGACCAGGCCACATACCACACTGATCAGCGTGGTTTTGCCCGCCCCATTGGGGCCCAGCAGGGCAAAAATCTCGCCGCGCTGGATCTGTAAATCGACACGGCTGAGCGCTTGAAAACCGCCCCGGTAGGTTTTGTTCAGACCTCGGATTTCGATAATGGCATCGTTCAAGGCAGGCTCCTGACAAAGCGGCTGAAGTGAGCCGCTGATAGCGAATGGCGCGGGCGATAGTTTAGCACGGGCAGTAAACAAACGGCTGGCTACCAGGGTGTGCCCAATGCACCGCTGCGTCGCAGGGCTAATCCGACGCCTGCTAGCGCGCGCTCGTGTTCACTGACCGCGTCGGGCCCCTGGGTGCAGGTAACCACTGCCCAGGCAGCATTGGGCATGTCATTTCTCTCCACCAGCCCGGCATCGCAGCTGCGCCGGTCCTGGGTGCCGGTTTTATGCGCAAAGCTCACCCAGTCACCCAACCCTTGCTTTAACCGCGCTTCCCCGGAGGTGGTGTTGGCCATCAGGGCAAGCAACTCATCACGAGGCGTACCCTGGAGGTCGGGCATGGTGCCAAGGTACAGCGTTGCCAGTACGTCGCCAACGGCGCGCAAGGTACCGACGTTTTCGCCGCTGGCGTGGTAGGCGTCAAAGGCTTGATGGTAATCAGGTTGATTAAGCGCTTGGGGTGAAACGCCAAGCCGCTGCGCCAGTGCGCGGGAGCGCTGATTTACCGGCGACTGACGGAGACTTATAAAGTCCATGCCGCCAAGCTCACGCGCCCCGGGATGGAGCTCACCGTAGACACCCTGACGTACGCTCACCAGCTTGGAGATTGGCCCCAGCGCGTCGGGGTCACCACCGTTGGCCGCCACCATGGACTGGGCGCGATGATTGACGTTATCCAGGCCAACGCGGTCAATCAGCATGTCCGTGGCGGTATTATCGCTCACGGTAATCATGTGCTCCAGCAAGTACCCCACCGAGATGGGCGTGCCGGGGTCGTGCCAGTTGGTGGGCCCAGCGCCATCCACGTAATCGCTTTGGTTCAGTGTGAGACGCTCGCGGGTCGGTATACGCTCACCCAAGACTTCCGCCGCGACCGGAATCTTGATCAGTGACGCGAGGTACCAGGGCTGATCAGCCTGCCAGCGGTAGGCCTCACCGCTGGAAAGGTCTTGCACGTAGACACCAATATCACCGGCGAAACGTTCTTCCAATACGCTCATGCGCGCATCAAGGTCGCTTTGCCAGCCGCTACGTTTATCCACCTCATGGTACCAATGCGCGTCGTATGCTTCCGCTTGAGCGGGTTGTACAAACAGCAGCGCTACCGCCACAAGTCCGTGCTGCATCCAGTGTCGCAAACCATTTCTCCCCGTTTTCTTGGCGTTTAACGATGCTGAGCCATCCAGCGGGTCAGCCAAATCCACGCCGCCGTGCCAAGAATTAACAGCCCGCCAATCCCAAGCGCCTGTGGATAGCTGTAGTCGCCCTCGCCCTCCAACAGGAAGCGCAGCACCAGGAAAATCATCACGATATGGAAAATAAACGACTTGAGTGCATCTGAGCCGACCAGGGTAAGGGGCTTAAGCACCCTGGCCGCCTGGGTGCCACCTGCCAGGGCCAGGGCGAACAACACCAGCGCGCCGCCCAGGCTAAATAGCATAAAGGCCATCCCGGGCGGATGTTTACCCTCGTTATTGGCGACCCCCAACATGGCGGCGTAAACGTCACCGCCGACAAGCGCCAGGCCATAAAACCCGGCGATCATTAGGGCGCCCAGACCGAGCAAGGTGAGCGTGAGGCGACGTTTCAGCAATTGGTCGCCCGAACAGCGCAGCAGCGCTTCGCCCAATAACAGCCCAAGCAAAATAAGCGGCGCCCGGCTAATCTGGCCCCAGGCGTAGTGATCTTCATGGTCCACCAGCAGCGCCTTGAGGATGTCGTTCCCGCCAAACGAAAACCCTTGTAGCCAGGCGGCCAGGGCGGTGAGCAGTGCTATGACGATCAGCCGCCCCCACAGCGGGGCGCGCGCCCACAACGGCAGGATCAACGGCACCCAGAGCAAGGCGATGGCATAGAAGCCGAGGATTTCCACCCAGATGCCAAAACGACCGTAGAGCAGCGCGTCGACGATCTCGCTAGGCGTATTGAACGGCAGCATTTCGATGATCAACAGCGCCTTGTACCAGAACCAGACTTCCATCGCGCGCAGCCAGAGTTTCAGGCGGCGTTTAGGCCAGTCGTGGCGATCAACATGGGTAAGAAACGCCACCGCCAGGGCGACGCCAAACACCAGAATAAACAGCGACGAGGAAAACTTGGTGAGGAAGTGAATCGGCACCATGCCCCAGTCAGGCACATTGCGGATGCCCACTAATCCGCTGACGGTGTGACTGACGATCATCAGTCCAATGGCGATACCACGGGCTAGATCAATCGCTTCAATGCGGCCGTCCGCTTTGGGTAGATGGGGCGTTTCGTTCCAGGCAATCGCCATCGGCATGTCCTTATTTCCTGTGCTGATCCTTTTCAGTCAATAAGTTAATACCGCATTTGGGATCGATTATGAACCCGATGTTTGCTTGCAGGTTCAACGCTTTCGATTGCAGCGTAAGCGGAGCACCGACTCATCGCACACGCGAAGTGCCCCGCCAGAAGCGGGGCACTTGAAACTCAACATTGAATTTGAGGCGTTAAGCAACTGGCATAAAGGGATTACCAGTCAGAATCTTCTTCAGAATCGGAACCAGCGTCCTCCTCTTCTGTTGTTTCCCAATCTTCCTGCTCTTCTTCCTCTTCCTCATAAGTGGTGGTGTCTTGACCTTCCTCTTCAGAATCGAAGGAGTTCATTGAACCTTGGCCTTCATCCTCCATCGTTTCTTCCTGCGGTGCAGGGTCTTGCTCGTCTTCTTCATGCATGTCAGCAAAGGCTAGCGGGCTGGCCATCAGACCGAAAGATACACCGAGGATGCCTAGCTTCTTGAGAGATTCCGTTTTCATCATGATACTGCCTCCTGTTTGGCTTCACTTTCTGATAAGAACGTTAGGCCTTCCTGCCTGTCCGTTCTTACCTAGATATTTGCAGCCAGCATGCCAGGGCTTTATATAAATAAAACAACCAATAAAAATCAAATAGATATAAAAACAATCATCATTCCAACAGCGGTTAATTTGACGTCTTTAACCGCTTGATGGCTGTTTAACGCTGGCACATGCGCCCAACAGGCTCTGCCATGAGAACTGGATCAAGAGGTTATACACATTGCCTACGCCGCCTCCTTACCTAGCCCCAACCGGCATCCACCGACAGTTCCTGGCCGGTCATGGCCTGACTTTCGGCACTGGCTAAAAACAGGGCGGTGGGCGCTATATGCTGAGGTTCAAGTCGCAGTTTGAGACACTGACGGGCTTGAATGGCGGCTTCGTCATCGGGGCCAATCCATTTCTCGAGCTGTCGTTCAGTCATGACCGCGCCGGGCACCAGCGTATTGACGCGGATATTATACTGCCCCAGGTCCCGAGCCAGGCTGCGTGTCAAACCGTGAATCGCCGCTTTGGCGGTGACGTAAAGGGGCAGACCGCCCAACGCCATTCGCACACTGACCGAGCCAAAGTTGATGATCGAGCCGCCGCCTGCTTGTATCATCTGCTCGGCGGCCGCCTGGGCGGCGAAGAACATCGGCCGCAGGTTAAGCGACATACGCTCATCCCAGTAGGCAACATCGACTTCCCGCCAGGAATGTCGATCGTCGTTGGCAGCATTGTTCACAAGCGTATGGATCGGCCCGACGTTTTGGCCGGTCGCGTGTATCACCTGCTTGAGGCTTGCCACATCGCGGATGTCGCAGTGGTGGTAGCGCGGCGCGGCACCAGTCTCTGCGCGGAGTTCATCGACCAGCGCTTCGCTGGCGGTGTCATTGATATCGACCAACACCACCCGCGCGCCCTGATGATGAAACGCGCGGGTAAGCGAAGCCCCGATGCCGCTGCCGCCCCCGGTAATAAAGACCACCCGCTGTTCTAGGCTCGCATAACGTGCTGATTGTTGGTTCATATCGATTCCTACGCCGCTTTATTGTTATTCAAGAACCCCATCTGCCTCGACTAAACGTCTACCCATTGACCACCAGCGGCGGACGAGGCCAATGCGCGGGTGATAAACGTCAGGCCATCAACACCATCAGCCACACCCGGCGTTGGCACAGCAAGTGCATTGGCACTTGAGCCCTTTTGACGCGCGTGGATCTGCACCGCGAAATCGCTGTATAACTGCGCAAAGGCTTCGAGATAGCCTTCCGGATGCCCCGGTGGGATGCGTGCCGCCGCCTGGGCAGCTTCACACAAGCCTGGGCCGTTGCGGGTCAAGATACGTGGGGGCTCGCCCAACGGCGAATGCACGAGCTGATTGGGATTTTCCTGGCGCCACTCAAGGCCGCCCTGACTGCCGTAAACGCGCAGTTGCAGGCCATTTTCATTACCCGCCGCTACCTGGCTCGACCACAGCATGCCCCGGGCACCGCCCTTGAAACGCAGCAACATATGCACGTTGTCATCCAGCGCCCGCCCCTCAACAAAGGTGTGCATATCGGCGGCAAGTGATTCCAGTTGCAATCCGGTCACGTAGCGCGCCAGGTGGTAGGCGTGAGTGCCAATATCGCCCAAACAGCCCGCCGGGCCGCTGCGCTTGGGGTCGGTGCGCCACTCGGCCTGCTTCACACCGCTATCTTCCAGGCGTGTGGAAAGCCAGTCCTGCGGGTATTCCACCTGCACCACGCGCAGGTCCCCGAGTTCTCCGTTTGCCACCATTTCTCGCGCCTGGCGAACCAGCGAGTAGCCGGAGTAGTTATGGGTCAAGCCGAAAAACAGCCCGGTGCGCTCCACCAGCTCGGCGAGAGTTTGGGCCTCTTCCAACGTGATCGTCATCGGCTTGTCGCAGATCACGTGAAAGCCCGCTTCAAGAAAGGTGCGCGCCACATCAAAGTGCATGTGGTTGGGCGTCACGATGGCGACCACGTCAATGGCGTCCGACCGCTTTCGCTCTGCTTCAACCATGGATTGATAGTCGGGGTAGGCGCGGTCATCGGCCACGTGCAGTTCCGCCGCAGCGGCGCGGCTACGCTCAGGGTCAGAGGCAAAGGCCCCGGCCACCAGCTCGTAGTGGTCATCCAGCCGGGCGGCAATGCGGTGTACGCCGCCAATAAACGCGCCCTGGCCACCGCCGACCATGCCCAGGCGTAGCCGACGCGGCGTGTCGTGTTGATTACTCATGGCGTATTGCCCTCCACTTTCGTTCATTAACTGAGGCACGTCATTAAAGACCCAGGATGCGCCGATTGGCGGCCTCGTCGGAGCCGCCGTCGGCGAAGTCATCAAACGCCCGCTCGGTGACCTCGATGATGTGGTCGCGGATAAAGGTCGCGCCTTCACGTGCACCGACTTCCGGGTGCTTCAAGCAGCACTCCCACTCCAGGACCGCCCAGCCGTGATAGTCGTTGGCCGCCATCCACGAGAAGATCGACTTGAAGTCGATCTGGCCGTCACCCAGAGAGCGGAAGCGACCCGCGCGCTCCGTCCACGACTGATAGCCTGAATAAACGCCCTGCTTGGGGCTGGGGTTAAACTCGGCGTCCTTAACGTGAAACATCTGAATGTGGTCGCGGTACACATCCAGAAAACCGCGATAGTCCAGCTGCTGCAGGATCAGGTGGCTGGGGTCGTAAAGAATATGGCAGCGGGGGTGATTGCCGACCCGCTCAAGGAACATCTCGAAGGTGATGCCGTCGTGGAGGTCTTCACCCGGGTGAATCTCGTAGCAGAGGTTGACCCCCGCTTCGTCGAAGGCGTCCAGAATCGGTCGCCAGCGGTTGGCGAGCTCGTCAAACGCACTTTCGACCAGCCCCGCCGGGCGCTGGGGCCAGGGGTAGATAAACGGCCACGCCAGGGACCCGGAAAAGGTGCCGTGGTCGGTGAGGCCGAGGTTTTGCGAGGCCTTGGCAGCCAGCTTGAGCTGATCCACCGCCCATTCCTGCCGCGCCTTGGGATTACCGCGCACTTCGGGGGCCGCAAAGCCATCGAACATCTCATCGTAAACCGGATGCACGGCCACCAGTTGGCCCTGCAAGTGAGTAGAGAGTTCGGTGAGCGTCAAGCCGTGTTCTGCCAGGGTGCCCTTGATCTCATCGCAGTAGGTGCGGCTCTCGGCGGCACGTTTCAAATCGATCATGCGCGCATCCCAGCTGGGAATCTGCACGCCTTTATAGCCTAACCCCGCGGCCCAGGCGGCAATGCTGTCGAGGCTGTTAAACGGGGCGTCGTCACCGGCGAACTGGGCGAGAAAGAGCGCCGGTCCTTGTATGGTTTTCATAGGACTCTCTCAATAACGTATCAACGGGGTGAACATTAGCGCGGGTGAGCTGCTTTTTACCCGCGCCTTTGCGCATAAGCGAGATCAGAACGGAGAATCGGGGAAGTAGTACTGTTCGGCGTTCTCCTCGGTGATCAGCGGCGAGCCGAGGATGTACTCGCCCACCACCGGACCGTTGGAGACAAAGTGTTGAACCGTCAGGTCCATCGCCGTGGCGATCATGGCGGGTGGGTAGAGTACGTCTACCGGCACCAGCTCATCGCCTTCCATGACCCGTTTGATAATGTCCTTCATGCCCGCGCCGCCGACAATAAACAGCTCGTCCTCACGGTCCGCCTGGCGCACCGCTTCGATGACACCGAGAGCGATGTCGTCATCCTGGGCCCAAACGGCGTCGATGTTATCGAAACGCGATAGGTAGTCCTGCATGACCTCAAAGCCATCGTCACGATTCCAGTTGGCGTGCTGCATATCGAGAATATTGACGTCGGAGCCTTCGATGGCCTCCTGGAAGCCTTCTACACGCTGGTCGTCAATCACGGTCGGAATGCCACGCAACACGACAATATCGCCTTCACCATCCAGGCGCTCACGGATGTACTCGCCGGACACGCGGCCCAACTCGTGATTATTGCCCGCTACGTAGAGATCCTCGATGCCTTCCTGATTAAGCCCTCGGTCCACCACGGTAACGAACACGCCGGATTCTTTGACGCGGCGCACCGGGTCGGTCAGCGGACCCGACTCAAACGGCAGCACCACCAGCGCATCGATATTGCGCAGCGATACCAGGTCCTCCAGATCATTGGCTTGCTCACCCGGCGTGCTCGCCGTGGAGATGGTGATTTCAATATCCGGGTAGAGCGCCTCAAGGCGATTTTTCGCCTCCTCGGCGTGATAGTTGACCCCGCCCGTCCAGCCATGTGTCGCGGCGGGAATCGAGACCCCGATCGTATGTTCCTGGGCCACGGCAGCGCCGGAAAGCCCTATCGTTGAAGTGAGTGCAGCGGTGGTAACGAAGGTTGCCACTGCAGTCTTGATGGTTGGCATGGTGATACTCCTTTCGTGTTTGTACTTGTTATACGGTTGGAACCTTTGATGCAGCCATCGCTGCTATGAACTGGCGTTGCACTTCTTATGAGTTTTAGTGTCCGGGTTTCCTCCACGAAGCTCGCTGCAGGTAGACCGCCACGATAATGATGATCCCCTGCACCGTACCGTTGAGATAGTTGGAAATGGCGTCGGTCAGGTTGAGGATATTGCCAATCATGGTCAGCATGATGGCGCCTACCACGGTGCCCCAGATGCGCCCATGACCGCCCTTTAGCATGGTGCCGCCGATGATCACGGCGGCAATTGCCTCCAGCTCCCACAGCACCCCGGTAGCCCCTGACGCAGAGCCCAGTCGAGGCACATAGATAATCGTCGCCAACGCCACGCACACGCCTTGCAGCATGTAGGTCATGGTCTTGATGCGGTCGACGTGAATGGCACTGTACTCGGCGACTTTTTCATTGGAGCCGATAGCAAAGCAGTAGCGCCCGAAGCGCGTGTAGTTGAGCAGGATGTAGCCAATAATGGCGACAAACAGAAATACCCAAACGGGGATGGTGATACCCAAAAAGCTGCCGTAATACACCGGGCGATAGATATCGCGCACCGCCCAATCCAGGGTCAGGGTGCCGCCATCGGCGAGGTAAGTAACCAGCGAGCGGTAAATCCCCATGGTGCCGAGGGTGACGATAAAGGCTTCGATCCTGCCTTTGGTGGTCACCATGCCGTTGATAAAGCCAGCGCAGAGTCCCAACAACAGCGAGGCCCCCACGCCAAACAGCACGGTGGTGAGCCCTGCGCCAAACTGCTCGACCAGACTGTTCATTAGAATGATCATCACCCCGGCAATAAAGGCCGCCATCGACCCCACAGACAGATCCAGCCCGCCAGCGGTAATCACGAAGGTGGCGCCGATGGCAATAATGCCGATAAAGGCGCTGCGGGTGAGCATGTTTGAAAGGTTATCCAGCCCCAGAAACGCCGGGTTGATAAGCACGCCGAGCAGCCCAAGGGCCACCAGCGCTACAAAGGGCCCCCAGGTTTTCAGGTCCACAGAGCCCCCCTTCGATGCTGTCGTTTTATTAGGCATGACGCTGCTCATCGACCCCTACCCCCTTGATGCCGGATGCATACTGCATGATTTCTTGTTCGTTAATCTGTTCACCTTCAAGCACCCCGGTGAGCACGCCTGCGCACATCACCGCCACCCGGTGTGAAAGCCCGATCAACTCGCCCATCTCTGAGGAGATCAGGATGACCGAGCAGCCGGATTCGGTGAGCTCGCGAATAAAATGATAGATCTGGTGCTTGGTGCCGACATCGATACCACGCGTCGGCTCATTGATAACCACGATGTCAGGGTCGATGGACATCACCTTGGCAAGCAACAGCTTCTGCTGGTTGCCACCGGAAAGCTCGGCGGCGGTACGTGCCGCTGTACGCAGGCGGATATCAAAGCGCTGGATGGCCTGCTGGAAGGCCTGCTCTTCGCGGCGGCGGTCGATGAGTGGGTGGCAGTGAGCACGTAAATTGAGCAGGGTGACGTTGGAGCGCAGATCCATGTTGAGCACCAGGCCTTTGCCTTTGCGATCCTCCGTCAAATAGGCAATCCGCTGGTGCACCGCATCACGCAAATTTTTCAACACGACCGGCTGGCCGTTGCGCAGCACCTGCCCAGCACTTTTATCGCGCAGGCCCAGCACCGCTTCCATCAGCGCGGTGCGGCCAGCGCCCACGATGCCGCCAAACCCAAGTACTTCGCCACGGCGTAGGGTAAAGCTGGCCTGTTTCACAGCACCGGGCACCACGACGTCTCGCGCCTCAAGCACCACCGGCGCATCAGGCGGAATATCCGTACGCGGCGGATACATCTCGGTGATTTCCCGGCCCACCATCAGGCGAGCCAGTTCTTCCTTGCTGCGTCCGGCCATTGCACCACTATCCACCAGATGACCGTCGCGCAGCACCGTTACACGATCAGCGATCTGCTCGATTTCGCGCAGCTTATGGGAGATATACAGAATCGCCACACCCCGCTCACGCAGGCGGGCAATCAGCTCGAACAGTACGATTACTTCGTTTTCGGTCAGAGTGGCGGTGGGCTCATCCATGATCAGCACGCGCACATCGCGGGTTATCGCCTTGGCGATCTCGACCATCTGCTGATCGGAGGTGCTCAAGTCTTTCACTCTCGCGCGTGGATCAACGTCAGTCTCAAGTTCAGCCAACGCCTCTTTGCTGCGCTCTCGCATGGTGCGGCGATCAAGCAGTAACCCGCGGCGCAATTCGCGACCCAAAAAGATGTTTTCTTCCACACTAAGTTGTTCAGCCAGCGCCAGTTCCTGGTGGATCATGACCACACCATCGGCTTCTGCCTCGCCGCTTGAGCGGTAATGCCGCTGCTTGCCATCGAGAAACACCTCGCCCGAGGTAGGACGAAGATAACCGGCAAGGATTTTGACCAACGTCGATTTACCGGCGCCGTTCTCGCCCAGCAGCGCGTGCACTTCGCCCGCCTGGAGATCGAGATCAACGTCGAATAACACCTGATTTTCGCCAAAAGAGCGACAGACTTGCCGCGCCGATAAGAGCATGAGCCACCTGTTTATTGCTGTTGTTGTTATGCGTGCCGGTCTTGCCAATATTGCTTTTTACAGCATGCTGGCCTATTTACTTTAGGTACTAAAATAAATAACTGCATATGCAACTTAGGTCGCATTTTGGCCATCAGGCGAACACGCCAGGATGAGAACGTGAATCGACCTTCCCGTCCTGCTCAACAATGGCGATATTTATGGCCCTACCGTCCACTGATACCAGCCGCCACGATAATACCCTGGCGGTGATTCGAACCTTGCGCGACCGAGGGCCAGCCGCGCGTGTCGATCTGGGCACACTGAACGGGATTAGCTCCGCCACCGTGACCTCGATCAGCGCCGAGCTGCTTCAACAGGGCTTGATTACGGAAAGACCGCCCGAAGCACCGCGACCCAACGGCCGTGGACGGCCGAAAACCCTGATTGAACTCGCCCACGATGCCGCCTGCGTAGTGTGCATCAAGCTATCGATCAATGAGATCCAACTGGTAGTGGGTGACTTTGCGGGCCAGGTACGTCACAGCGAACACCACACGGTGTCCACCTTGATGCTCACCGCCGATAGCCTGGAAACACTGCTGGAAGAGAAAATCAGTGCGGTTTGCACCCAACAACTGGAAGGCTTCCAACGCCTGGCGGGTATCTGCCTGGCGGTGCAGGGCGTGGTGTCGTCGCAAAGCGGCACGGTTATCTGGTCGCCCGCCCTGAGCTTTCGTAACGCACCGCTATCGGCACGTTTAGCGGAGCGTTTTCACTGCGACGTGCTGCTGGAAAACGACGCCAACTGTATCGCCAGGGTGCTGGCAGCGCAGCCCGCCTATGCAGACTGCCCCAACCTGGTGGTCATCATGCTGGGTTACGGCATCGGCATGTCGGTGTTGATCAATGGCGTGCCGTTTCTGGGCGCCAATGGCTCAGCGGCCGAGTTTGGGCATAGTAAATACCAGCCCGACGGCGCCCTGTGTGCCTGTGGTCGACGCGGCTGTATCGAAGCCTACGCCAGTGACTACGCGCTCTATCGCGCCGCCGCCGAGCACCTGGAACTCCCCTCCGGCGATAGTGCACACCCCTCCGAACAGCAGATGCAGGCGCTAACCCAGTTGGCATTACAAGGTAACTCGGTAGCCAAGCGCATCTATACAGAAGCAGGCCAAGCGTTGGGCTATGGCATCGCCAATGTGCTGGCACTGTTCAACCCCGACCTGGTACTGATTACCGGTTCCGGGGTGCGCGGCTTTGATGCCATGCAAACCGCCATGCACAGCGCCATTGATGACGCCCTGGTGGCCGAACTAAGGGGCACTACCCGCATCGAAAGCTGCGCCTGGGATCGCGACATGACCTGCATGGGCGGCATCGCCATGACGCTGAACGCCACCGATAGCCAGACACTGCTGGCTAGCGGTTAATGGGCGTCAGTCGTGATAAACCACGCTGCGCCCTCCATCGATGGTCAAGCAGCTGGCGTTGATAAAAGGGGCTTCATCTGAGGCCAAGAAGACCACCGTCATGGCGACTTCTTCTGGTTTCCCGAGCCGCCTAGGCGGCAGTAGCGCTTCGATGCGAGCCTTCGCCGCTGCAGGGTCATCGAAGGTCTGCCAATGGGCCTCTACCGCCGGGGTGGCGATATAGCCCGGCGCAATGGCATTGACCCGCACGCCGCGTGGGGCGTATTCAATGCCGAGTGATCGGGTTAGACCAATCAAGCCGTGCTTGGCCACCGGGTAGGGGAAGCAGCCGGGAATAATTGAGAAGCTGTGGGTGGAGGCGACATTGATGATGGCACCGCCACCCTGCTCAATGAGGTCAGGCAGTACTGCCCGGCTGCAGTGCCATGCGCCTTCCAAATCCACTGATAAGCAGCGCTGCCAAGCTTCATCAGGCATGGCCAGTGGCTCATGGAAGACATTCATTCCTGCGTTATTAACCAGGGTGGTTAAAGGTCCAGAGAGCTTGCGGGACTTTGCTACGGCAGCTTCCACCGCATACCGGTCGCCAATATCAGCAACGACTGCTTGGGCCTGATGACCAGCGCTACGTAGCTGAGCAGCCAGCCGTTCCACGCTATCGCCGTCTCTATCCAGTAAGACGACCGTGGCACCCTCGCGAACACAGGCTTCGGCAATGGCTCGGCCGATACCGGTGGCCGCGCCCGTCACCAAAATATGCTTAGCGGCCAGTCTGGCGGACATGGCGTTTCCAGTACGGTTAATCTTCAGTGAATCAATGCGAGTGGCGCGGCACCTCAGCTCCCCGGCAACCGACCAGGAAGTCAAAGTCACAGCCTTCGTCCGCCTGGAGGACTCGCTCGATGTACAATTGCCGGTAGCCACCCTGGCTGGCAATCAGCGTCGAGGCCGCCGTAGGGTCGCTTTCGGCCAGGCGTGAGGCCAGCTCTTCGTCGCTGATG
>NZ_JARWAJ010000009.1:0-68913 GCF_031451615.1 Vreelandella janggokensis
AGACGAGTAAAGTAGCGGAGAGCCGCCCTGATCATCGTCAGGCACCTATCCCGCAGAAACCCCCGAGCACATCGTGCTCGGGGGTTTTTGTTATGGGGCAAACAAAATAAATCGAGTCTTATAAGTGCTATGATGCGCGTCGATGAAATCAACCAGCGGCTGATACCGTTTGTGATGGGTAAATTTGAGGTGAAGTGGTGAGTGAAACGGTACCTACGTCATGGTTAGTCTATTGCCGTCCTGGATTCGAGCATGATGCACTGTCAGAACTGCAGCATCACGCCGCCTTAAATGAGGTTAACTGTGTACCGTCCTATGGTGAAGGATGGGTAAGTTTAACCCGTTCCGATGGTGAGCCGATCAACGACCTGCATCGCCAGGCCGCGTTTAACAGGCTGATTTTCGCGCGGCAGAGCCTGGCGGCTCTACCGGCACTGGCGCTATCCCGTGATGACCGTTTGACGCCGGTCTTGGAACAGATAAAAGCCAGCCGCTGGAGTTTTGAAGAGATCTGGCACGAAACGCCGGATACCAACGATGGTAAAGCGCTGGCGGGGCTGATCAAGGCGCTGACCAGGCCGCTGGAAAGCATGTTGAAAAAACGGGGGGCGTTAAGGCGGAAAGCCGGTGGGCGTCGGCTGCATATCTTCTGGACGGAGGGTGATCGTGTACAGCTGGGGATGAGCTTTCCCGGCAACAGAAGCGAGCTGATCAATGGTATTCGTCGTCTCCGCTCACCTTCACGTGCGCCCAGCCGTTCCACGCTAAAACTGGAAGAGGCGTGGCATGAGTTCATACCCCGTGAGGAATGGGATGCGCGTCTGGCGGATCATATGCAGGCGGCTGATTTGGGCGCGGCGCCAGGGGGGTGGACATGGCAGCTCGTTCAACGAGGTATGTACGTTTATGCTATTGATAATGGGCCCATGGATAAGCAGTTAATGGCGACAGGGCAAATTGATCACCTAAAGGAAGATGGTTTTACCTGGGAGCCCCCGCAGCGTCTGGACTGGCTGGTATGCGATATTGTTGATAAACCGGTACGTGTCTTGGCAATGGTAGAGCGATGGTTAACGCGAAAATGGTGCCGCGAAGCCATTTTTAACCTCAAGCTGCCAATGAAGAAGCGCTGGGAAGAGGTATCACGTTGCCTGGCGATGTTAGAAAACTCATTATCCCAGGCAAGCGTTTCGGCAGATATTGCGTGTCGTCATCTCTACCATGACCGTGAAGAAGTGACAGTGCACGTAAGACTGAAGCATTGACGTCATTAGTAACTGGCTTCATAAATTCGAATTGTTTCATCTTCTGTCAGAAGCGGTAGAATTTGCTGCATCGCGTTGGCTCGCGCTTCACTGTGGTGCCATTCATTCCAGGCACGCAGGTCGCGCCATTTGGTAATCATTAAACGACGGTCCGTGTGGCCAAGTTCAACAAGACTTTCGCCGCCGACAAAGCCGCGAGCGCCCAATGAAGCCCGCATGGCCTCGCGGGCGGCTTGTTCATACTCTTCTTCAAGGCCGGGCATAATACGCCGTTCAATGATGATTTTGATCATGGATTAAGTCTCAACTCCGAGGGTATCAATGTCTGAGATTATAAAGGATGTGCCACATCACGATGCGCTACTGGATACCAGTGGCCTTTATTGCCCTGAGCCGATTATGCTGATGCACAATAAAGTCCGCGACATGGCCTCTGGCGATGTATTGAAGGTCATTGCAACAGATCCAGCAACTACCCGCGATGTGCCCAAGTTCTGTCAATTTCTAGGCCATGAGCTATTGCAGCAAACTTCAGATTCTGACCAATATTGGTACTTTATACGCTTGGCATAGCCGATGTCTGGCCGCACGGGTTAGTTTGATAACCCGTGAGCCCCTTATTTCTGTGGCAAAACGACCATGGCCAGTGCGTCAAGGGTAGCGGGGTCTTCTTCCAGAATACGATTGGCAATATGGCGCTGAAAAAAGTAGACACTTTGATGCATCGACTTTGCGCTGTAAAGACAGTCATCCCCCAGCAAGATGGGTGTCATTTTTGCCCTATCTTCATCAGCAAGCAGTGCATCAACGCTACCGTCGCTATAAAGGCGCCAGCCGTAGACGGGCTTCATATGCCATGGGCTATTGGGCTGGTTCATGCATAACGCATGGGTGCCTAACGTATCGGGCAATTGCTGGATAAGAGTGATATCACCCGAGGGTTCGTATTCGAAATACTCCGCGGCGGAGGCAAGCTCATCGGCTTTGTGGTCTGGCGGGGAGGTGAAGATTTCTTCCGTTTCAGGGTCGCGATAGCCGATAAATCGGCCATCTTCATGGCGATGAAGTTCATGGCAATCGGTTAGCTGTTCCATCCACGGGACTAAACCGACGACATTGCCGTCTTCCCTGAGACCCCAGGCAAGCAGGGGCATCCCATAATAGCTGTCCGGATCCGACGCCAACTGATATACCATTTCCAACCCATCCAGCTCTGGCGCTAGACGCACAAGGGTCTTTTGCGCCAGTTGACGCTGACGTACAGAATCCAGGTCGATGACCTGGGCAGAGCGGGGTGACAGGGGTGCGCCCATAGAGTCCCTCCTTCGTACTGCGTGGCCACGACATTAGCAAACCAGACGTGCATCTGTTCGCCGCATACATCACCAATAGCACAGGTTGGCCTGAAGGTTAAGGGTAAACGACGTTTTAATTAGGCGTGCAATTAGAAAATTGAGCCCTGGCGCGTTCATGGGATTTTATAGCGGCCTGATAGCGTTGCCAGGGCGCATCGGGCGCCTGCAGTGATAACCATCTGGACTGGTAAGCCTGTATTGCTTCAGGCACCACGATGGGGTATTGATTAATTAAGCCATTGACCGCGATTAACCATTGTTGGGCAGCGTCAGACAGTGCAGTCAAACGTTGCTTGTTCCATCGGGGGAGGCAGGTTTCGTCTGGCATGGCATGCTCATTCAGGTATTCGCTAGCGTCTTCAAGCCGTTGAGAGGCCAGCATGAGCGTGCGCAACATCTCGGCGGTCAATGGGCGCGCCCGTAGCGTATTAAGCTGTTCCTCCAGTCTTGATGAGTCCTGCTGCCAAGCGAGACTGAATTGATGCTCCACCATTTGCTGCAAGTAGTGTACGGCTTCAAGCTGGGGCTCAATTGACGGTATGGCGTCGATCTTCAGAGGATGACTGGCCCGCGCAAAACTGTCGGTCCATTCGTCAGAGTCAAAAATGGCATTCCAACTGACATAGGGAAGTTGCGCTGTTTTGGTACCCACCAGCTTGTTCAGTCGTTCACGGTTTTCTGAGCTCAGCGTTTCAGGAACATCGCTTGTCCAGCATAATGTTAAACGTTGCCACAGCGTTCGTTCATAAAGCCATTGCTGGCTGGGGGGAGCGACTTTGCCCAGTTGATTATTGCGGGCGGCTACCAGGGATGTGATCTCGCATTCGCGTAAGGCATAGACGTTGAGCAATGAGTCGCGGGTTTCGTCGATGTCGAACAGGCGTGCTTCACGAGCCGGAAATGCACCGATATTAGGTGGTGAGCGCGTCTCCACAGGCCCGTCTGCCAGTGCGCTTTCAAGCTGCTGGTGGTAAGCCTCCCAAGGCGCCTCGGCTTGATGTGGGTCTGTGCAGCCGAGCAGCGTCAAGGGCAACACCCATATACAGTTAAAGCGTTTCATGCTGACTCCTTGATAGCAGAGGTGCGTCGGCTTATAACGTGCAGCCGCCAAGCCAGAAGGAAGGCAGCGGTGCTCAAGCCCGCAATCAAGCCGATCCAGTAGCCATGCACACCCAGCGGGCCAAGGACATTGCCGAGTCCTCGTGTGCCCAGCCAGTGACCCCCGCCAAGGCCCACCAGCCAATATGACAATACCGTAATGGCCATGACGATCCGCGTATCTTTATAACCTCTAAGGGCGCCCGCCAGATTCACCTGAAGCGAATCGGAGAGCTGGAAAATAGCCGCCAGGGCAATAATCGAGAGCGCCAGTGTCTGTATGGCTTGATTGGACGTGTAGAGTGCAATGACAGGAGCGGCCGTTATCCATAGCAACAGGCTATTTAATGCGGCGACAATGACGCTGATAATAATACCGTTCCAGGCCACACGGCGGGCATGCGACATGCGTTGTTTGCCTAGCGTATTACCGACACGGACGGTTAGCGCCATGCTGAGCGACATGGGGAGCATAAACAGAATGGTGGTGTAACTAAGAGCGATCTGGTGAGCGCCGACGGTGACTTCGCCAAAGCTGGCGATAAATAATGCAATTAGCGTGAAAAGGGTAACTTCGACGAAAATGGCCACGCCAATAGGGACACCGACCACCAGCAGTTCCTGGATGCCATGCCTATTGGGAAGCGATAAGCGCTGCCACAATGAGATGCCGTGATAGTGATCGGTGTAGTGGGTGTAAAGGCTCATCGCGATCGCCATGGTCCACATGGACAGCGCGGTGGCGATACCGCATCCCAGCGCGCCCAGGGCAGGCAGTTGCTGTACTGTATCAGGTAACCATGGCCCTAGCAGGCTGACCAAGCCGTCGCCACCGTTAATCAGTAGATAGTTGGCAGGTATGTTGACAGCTAAGCCAACCAGGCTGATCCATAGGGCAGGCCGGGTATGGTTCATGCCATCCGAAAAAGCCCTGAGCGCCTGGAAAAGGGCGATGCCCGGCATGCCAAAGGCGACGGCGGCAAGATACGCAGCGGAGGAGTGTGCCACCTGCGTCGGCACTTCCATCAACTCGAAAATGGGCAGTACGCTTACCCAAAGCAGCATTGCCGCCAAAAGCCCCAGTACGATGGCAACCCAAAGTCCCTGGTGCACCGCTGGGCGAATAGCGTTGTGGCGCTGTCCGCCCAGCAGGTGCGCGACGATGGGCGTAAGCCCCATGAGTGTGCCGGTCATGAACAGCATTAACGGCATCCACAGACTGGACCCCACCGAGACAGCAGCCAGCGCAGTGGCATCATGGCGACCTGTCATGATGACATCGACCACGCTCATCCCCGCCTGGGCCAACTGAGCGCCACAGATGGGAAGGGCCAGACGAACAAGTTGGCGCGTTTCAAGCCAGTCGACCGGACTGAATTTTTCCAACACACGACCCACGGGTTAACTCCTGAGCAAAGCGGCCCTCAAAGCTCGCTAGATTAGCAGGTATACTGAGCAAAATTATGCTGCAGATGAGGCTAATGTGAGTAACACCCAACCGCAATGGACGCTCGACGACGTGATGGCATTATTTGATGGCGTCTTTTTCGAACGTTACCAAACCCGCTTGGTAAAAGGTGACGAGGAGCCCCTTTATCGACCGGCCGATGACAAGACGCCTTATCATCAAATTATTTTTGCTCATGGTTTTTTTGCCAGTGCGTTACACGAAATCAGTCATTGGTGTATTGCAGGCGCCGAGCGGCGACAAAAAGAAGACTATGGTTACTGGTATTTGCCTGATGGCCGGGACGCTGAACAACAGCGGGCGTTTGAGCAGTCTGAGGTAGCCCCACAAGCGCTGGAGTCGCTGTTTGCCGAGGCGTGTAGACGTGAATTTCATGTCAGCGTCGATAACCTGGGTGGTGATGCCGCGGTTGACCGTGAGGCATTTGCCGAAAAAGTGTCCCAGCGTGCCGCACGCTACAAGGAAGAAGGCCTGCCAGTGCGCGCCAACGCCTTTGCTTGTGCGTTGGCGCGTTATTATCGCCACCAGGGTACGTTAACCGAGGCCGTGGCCCATGGACATGCCGTGCTGGACCAAGCGGACTCAATGGCGAGCGCTTAATCGTCCTCGGTCAGCCTCTGATGCAAAGACAGCATGACCTCCAATTCATGCTCGGGCCGCATGGGTTCCAGCCCCAGTTCGCTGAACGTTTCTCGGCGCTGGCGGTGCCATTCGCCAGGCGTAATGGAAGGATAGAGAGCCGATGCCGGCGCCAGCTCCACAAAAGGGTCCAGTCCATAGGTGTCGAAGAGGCGTGCCAGAGCGGCTTCGTCATCGCCGTTATCGCTGGTATATAGCGTCGTGGAAAAGTGGTCGTTCTCAAGCTCACGGATCACTTCAAGGGGGCTGACCCCCAGGCTCTCCAGCTCTTCGATGCTGTAGGCACCCATGGCATTGGTATCTTCCTTGATCCAGCTATCGTCCGGGTGAATCAATGTCTGTTTAACTCGACCATCGGTTAGCGACCAGGCAATGGCTAGGGGGAGGCCATCATCTTCACCGGTCTCAATGGCAATAAACCCTGGATAATCGGCCACGCTAGTACTCCTTTAAAGATTCCGTGGGAAGGCGGAAAAAACGTTGGGCGGTCTGTGTGGTGGCAGCCCCCATGTCAGCCTCGCTGATGCCTCGGGACTCGGCAATTTCCCTGACAATCCATGGCAGCAGGGCAGGTTCGTGGCGGCGCCCTTTAAGTTTTGCCGGCAGGTTACGCGGCAGCAAATAGGGGCAATCGGTTTCCACCATCAGCCGGTCAAGTGGTATCTCACCCACCAAGGGGCGTAGATGATGGCCGCGCCGCTCGTCACAAATCCAGCCCGTCAGGCCTATATGCAAGTCTAGATCGAGATAGCCAAATAGCGTATCGCGGTCGGCGGTAAAACAATGCACCACGGCCTGGCTGATTTCATCACGCCAGGCATGCAGCATCTCGCGCATTCGGTGGCCGGCGTCCCGCTCATGCAGAAACAGCGGTAAACCGCTCTCAGCCGCCAGAGCAAGCTGTGCTTCAAACGCATGCTCCTGTTCACGGGGCGTCGAGAAATTGCGATTGAAATCAAGCCCGCATTCACCCACGGCAACAACTTCCGGCCTTGCATGCAGCCTGGCCATTTCACCCGCTATCGCGTTATTCCACTGGCTTGCATCGTGGGGGTGTATCCCGGCGGTGGCGTAGAGGCCTGGAAAACGCTGCGCGAGAGAAACAGCCTGCTCGGCGTGCTCAATGTCGGTGCCGGTAACGATCATTGTGGTTACCTGGGCTGCCTGCGCCCGTTGAATGACGGCTTCCAGGTCCCGCCCAAAGCTTTCATGGGTCAGGTTGGCCCCGATATCAACCAGCGGCGCGCTCGGACGGAACTGCAGTGCGTCGGGTAAAAAATCATCGATATAAGCGGTTCCCAAGCGGTACTCCCCTTAAGTCGTAAATGGACCATTGTAACGCCACGCGTCAGCTGACGGCTATCGGTGGTTCGAGGCATAAGGAATTTGTGCCTTATTAACGTTGTCCGCCCAGTCCGCGCATGCGTTACACTGTGCGCCTCATAATGAAGGAGGACACTGCGTGACCCTGTTACGACTTGAACAGCTGCAACTTGCCTACGGCACCCAGGTACTTCTCGACCGCGCCGATCTCACGGTTGAGAGAGGCGAGCGGCTGGCGCTAGTCGGTCGCAATGGCACCGGTAAGTCTACCTTGCTGAAATTGGTCGCCGGCGATATCCAGGCCGATGACGGCTCAATCTGGCGGGCACCTGGCTTGAAGATTGGCGTGTTGGCCCAGGAACTGCCCGACTCTTCCGGCATGACGATTTTTGACATGGTGGCGCAAGGGCTGCCAGAGGCCGGAGAGTTACTGTCAGAATACCAGCATTTGATCAATGACCCTGATCCCGACATGAACCGCATGGCCACCTTGCAAACCCGCCTGGAAGCGATTGATGGCTGGTCGTTCCATCAGCAGATTGACGTGGTGCTGACGCGCTTGGGGCTGCCTCCGGAAGCCGAGATGAGCGCACTTTCCGGTGGCTGGCGGCGCCGCGTCGCATTGGCCCGGGCGTTGGTTGCCCAGCCTGACCTGCTGCTGCTTGACGAGCCGACCAACCACCTGGATCTGGACACCATCGCCTGGCTGGAAGAGCAGTTGCTAGCGTTTAACGGCGCGGTGTTGCTGATTACCCACGACCGGGCATTCCTCTCCAAGCTGGCGACCCATATTCTGGAATTGGATCGTGGCAAGCTTGGGCGCTATCCCGGTGACTATGCTGAGTACCAGGCGCGTAAACAGCACGAACTGGAGGTCGAAGCGCGGGAAAACGCCGAGTTCGATAAAAAGCTGGCGCAGGAAGAAGTCTGGATTCGTCAGGGCATCAAGGCACGCCGGACGCGTAACGAAGGCCGGGTCAGGGCGCTTGAGGCGATGCGCAGCGAGCGCAGTCAGCGCCGTGAGCGTCAGGGAACGGCCAATCTGTCGGTGGATAGCGGAGAAAGGACCGGCAAGCGCGTCGTCAAGCTGAAAGGCGTCAGTCAGCGGTTCGGCGATGACACCATCATCCGCGACTTGAACCTTGAGGTGATGCGCGGCGATCGAATTGGCTTTCTGGGGCGTAACGGGGCCGGCAAAACAACGCTGCTCAAGATATTGTTAGGCGAGATTGAGCCCACAGAAGGTACTGTTCAGTTGGGCACCAACCTTAAGGTGGCTTACTTTGACCAGCTTCGCGCAGGACTTGAGCTGGAGAAAACGGTCTACGATAACGTGGCGCAAGGGAGTGATCGGGTCAGTGTCGGTGGCAAAGACCGCCATGTCATGAGCTATCTCCAGGATTTCCTGTTCACGCCTGACCGCGTACGTCAGCCGGTAAAAGCACTCTCGGGTGGTGAGTCAAATCGGCTGTTGCTGGCCAAGCTGTTCACCCAGCCGGCCAATGTGCTGGTGCTCGATGAGCCAACCAACGACCTGGATATGGAAACCCTGGAGCTGCTTGAAGAGCTGCTGCTGAATTTCGAAGGAACACTGCTGTTGGTGTCCCATGACCGGACCTTTATGGATAACGTGGTCACCAGTATGCTGGCGTTCGAAGGTGAGGGCGTGGTTCGCGAATACGTCGGCGGCTATACCGACTGGATTCGGCAGGGCGGCAAATTGCCACCTGCTCCCTGGGAAGGGGCGGCAAGGCAGAACACCGAACCGACTGCAACGGCGGCTAAAGAAAAGCACAGCGCAACCGCTGCTCCGGCGCAAAAGCCAGTCAAGCTTTCCTATAAGCTACAGCGTGAACTTGATGCGTTACCTGCCGAGATAGAGCGGTTGGAGAACGATGTGGAAGCACTGGAACAGGAAGCCGCCGACCCGGCATTCTACCAGCAGGACGCTAGCGACGTGACGACCAAGCTGCAGGCGTTAGAGCAGACGCAGCAAGCGCTAGATGCGGCCATGGAACGCTGGATGTCACTGGAAGCGATGGCCAACGGTGAATAATCAGCCTGCTGAAGGTGCCGGCATCACCGGCACCTTCAAACGCATAAGGCATTATTCGTCGCTTTCTTCACCTTTTTTACCTACGCGAACCGCCAGTACGTCGCACTGTGCGCCGTGCAGTACGCCGGTAGAGGTGGAGCCAAGCAACAGGGCAAACCCATGGCGTCCGTGAGAGCCGACGACAATCAAGTCAACGCCGTGCTCTTCAGCAAAGCGATGGATTTCAGTATCCGGCATACCGACCACCACGTGTTGATCTGCCTCGGCAATGTGGGGAGCCGCTATGTCGGCCAGGCGTTTCTTGGCGTGATCGTCAAGCTGGTCCTGAATGCTGGTCAAATCCATCGGGATATCGCCGCCGTAAGCAAATCCCAGGGGTTCAAGCGTGTGCATGATAGAAATTTTGGCGCGGTCATTACGCTCGGCAATCGCGATGGCCCGATCCAGAATTTTCTTAGAGTCTTTGGTCAAGTCGACGGCAACCAGAATATGGTGATAGCTCATGGCCTATCTCCTCAGTGAGTAACAAGCAGTCTTCTGTATCTAATGCTCTCTACTTTAAGTGGCGTGCCTCATCTTAACAACGACCTGGATCATGGTTTTTATGCACTCTCCATTCAAGTGTGGCTCAGTTTGAAGGAAATGTAGAAATGGAATGGTTGATTATTGTGTTTATCATGCTGTTTGTCTTGGCGCCGGTGATGTGGCTAAAACCGAGCCCACGACAAAAGAGAACCATGGCCATGCGCCTGCACGCCAGCCGAAAAGGGGTAACGATCAAGCAGCAAAAGCCACCGCTTCATGGGTTCAGAGGCACCATGCCTGCTTACCGCTGGTACTACCCCCAGCAGCAACCCGGGCCTGATTTCGTGCTCGTCCGCGACCAGCACGCCAGCCAGGAACTCGAGCCCTACCATGCAGGGTGGCGCTGGCGCATAGCACCACTAAGGCCCATTCCCGGCGCTGCTGAAGCGCCACTTAAAGCGCTGCTGGAACGCCTGCCACTGGATGCGCTGGTGCTTGAGTCAACGCCCAATTCACTGACGCTGTGGTGGTGGGAATCGCAGAATGCCTCGCGCTTTGATACCTATCTGGATGATTTTAATCAGCTACGCGATCAAATGTCGGGCCAGGCAGATAGCCTTCCTCAAGAACCACCCTCGTCAGGAAGCCGCTTCCTGTAGATCGCGCGCCTGAATGGCCAGTCCGTTTTGCTCAATGCGTTCCAGCCATTCACCCAGTTGTTCCAGATCCTCCTCCGAGAGACCTTCGAACATTTCTTTGCGGGCTTCCTTTGCCACATTGTCAATCTGTTCAAGCAGTGGCATGGCCGCATCTGTCAGGTGGATACGTTTGCTGCGACGGTCGCTATCGCAAGCGCGCCGCTCCACCAGGCCCTGGGCTTCGAGCTGACTGAGTGTCCGAACCAAGGAGGGAGCCTCGACACCTATGGCCCGTGCCAAGTCACATTGCGGCTGGCCGTCGCCCAGGCGCCACAGATGATAAAGCGTCACCCAACGCGTCTGTGTGAGGCCAAGCGGCGCCAGGCGGCGATCCAGTATGGAACGCCATAGATGGGGCAGGCGAGCAATGCGAAAACCAATTGATGATGCCATGATCTGCTAGTTACCAGTCAAAATGAATAGACGGATTGTCATAATCTCGAGCGATGAATGCAAGACACGATCACTACTCTGCGTCGGTTTGGTCAACGTCTCGATCACGACCAGGGATAAAGCGCTGAAGATTCAACCTGCTCAAACCCGCCGGCCGAATGTCACTATCTGCCATCGTCGCCTTTTCGGTATCTTCGCTGACGGTAAACCGGATCAGGCCTAACCGCTGGCCGCTGTCTGTCATGATATCCACCCGCCAGCGGCCAGATGGATTCTCGGGGAAGTTCAGCTTGTGGCTCCAGGCTCGGTAACCTTCTTCCCGCCCGCCATTGATATCCAGGTCGACGACGTCCAGCTGTTCACCATTTTGATGCCATACATGGGAAATCGTTTCACTCAACCCCCGTGGGGCACGAATGGCGGTATACACATAAAGACCGTTTTGCTTAACCGCCTGGGGGGTCAAGGCAATGGAGCCGCGGGGTTCTCGTTGCTGAATATTGAGGGCCGGTGACAACGCCGTGCCGGTCATCCATAAGCTGGCTGGTGGCACCCAGGCGCGCCCGAACCAGGCCAGGCCCGCCACTATTAACATCATGGCGAGTAACGGAAACCAGCCGCTGAATGAGCGTTGCCTCAGCAGATGCCAAAAGCTGGGTATTGCGACCACCAACATGGTCGCAATGGCCAGTAGCAAACTCTGCCCGGTGGTTAAGTGAAGCATGATCGGCAACGTGACCAGCACCACCAAAAACACGCACAGCGCATGGAACATGAAGTAGGCACTGCGCCAGCGGCCAGCAACCTTGTAATACAGAGGATCAATAATCGACAGCACCGCCATGGCCACGACGCAAAGTGAGAAGAGACTTTGGCCGCTGTTCCATACGGTGGTGATCAAAATAAACGGCAGTGTGAAAAATAGCGTTTCCTGGTGGATCATCTGGGCGATGAACGAGGCAACGCCTTTGGGTAGGGTGGGATAGCCTCGACGGGCAAGCCAGCGACCGACCAGGCTTTCTGAGAGAAGCAACAGCCAGGCAAACAAAAGCCCCAATGCCAGCGCTGCCCCCAGCCATTGCTGGCGATCCACAAGAAAGAAACTGCCCAGGCCAGCCGCAAAGGCTAAAGGGGGCCACAGCCAGCTCCATGGTTTTAAACGAACGACGAGTCGTTCCACAAATGATTGCAAAGCGGCGATGCGCGCCTGTGTGAGCAGCGTGCCCATATAAAATAACCCGGATGATCAACGAGCCGTGATCCTAACAGTCCGAACGCCCGGCGGGGAGCGCTGGTCGAAGAAGTTTATAGAATTAGCCAAAAGTCAGGGCTTGACGTTCTTGGGTAACTCAACCAAGCTTACGCAATCAAACGACCGTATGAAATGCGAGGTGCGTCCCGTTGATTGGGACCACCCGAACTTGTGGAGAGAGCGCGGATGATCTATCAAGGCAATGCCATCACGGTGGAGCGTCGTGACACCCAGGGTGGCAATGACATCGCAACGCTCACTTTCGATTTGAAAGATGAGTCCGTCAACAAGCTGTCCAGCGCCGTGGTGACAGAGCTGGGAGAAGCGGTAAAAGCCCTTCAGGCAGAAGCCGGTTTGCAGGGACTGGTCATTGGCAGTGCCAAAGAAGCCTTTATTGTCGGTGCTGATATTACCGAGTTCCACACCCTGTTCGATAAAGGCGAAGAGTACCTGGTGGAAATGAACCTCAAGGTTCATGACATCTTCAACGCCATTGAAGATTTACCTTTCCCCACGGTCACGGCGATCAACGGGCTGGCGTTGGGCGGCGGCTGCGAAGTACTGCTGACCACCGATTTCCGTGTGATGAGCGTAAAGGCCAAGATTGGCCTGCCGGAAACCAAGCTGGGCATTCTGCCGGGCTGGGGTGGTTGCGTTCGTCTGCCGCGGCTGATCGGCGCCGACAATGCGATTGAATGGATCGCCGGCGGTACGGAAAATCGTGCGGACGCTGCGCTCAAGATGGGAGCCGTCGATGCCGTCGTCGCCCATGAGCTGCTCGAAAGCGCCGCGCTGGATATCCTCGACCGCGCTAATGCCGGCGAGCTCGACTATCAAGCGCGCCGCGACGAAAAGACCAGCCCGCTCAAGCTCAATGCCATCGAGCAGATGATGGCGTTTGAAACCGCCAAGGGTTACGTGGCAGGCAAGGCGGGGCCGCACTATCCCGCGCCGGTCGAAGCCATCAAGGTAATCCAGAAGGGCGCTGGTGAGGAACGTGGTCGCGCTCAGGCGATCGAGGCCAAGGCCTTTGCCAAGCTGGCGCTGAGCAGCGTGGCGTTCAACCTGGTGGGTCTGTTCCTCAACGACCAGGTGGTCAAGAAAAAAGGCAGCCAGTACGAGAAACAGGCGCAGCCGGTCAACCAGACGGCGGTGCTGGGCGCGGGTATCATGGGCGGCGGTATCGCCTATCAAAGCGCCTCGAAAGGCACGCCCATCCTGATGAAAGATATCAAGGATGACGCCATCGAGCTGGGCCTCAAGGAAGCCCGCAAGCTGTTTGCCAAGCAGGTCGAGCGTAACAAGCTGACCACCGAGCAAATGGCCGAGAAGCTGAGCAATATTCGCCCAACGCTCTCCTACGGCGATTTCGGCAATGTCGACCTGGTGGTCGAGGCCGTGGTCGAAAACCCCAAGGTCAAGGACGCCGTGTTGACCGAAGTAGAAGGTATGGTCAGCGAGAATACGATTCTTACCTCCAACACCTCGACCATTTCCATCAACCGCCTGGCCAGGAACCTCAAGCGTCCGGAAAACTTCTGCGGCATGCACTTCTTCAACCCGGTGCACCGTATGCCGCTGGTGGAAGTAATCCGCGGTGAGAAAACCTCGGATGCCGCGGTAGCCGCCACGGTCGCCTACGCGCGTGCCATGGGCAAAACGCCGATCGTGGTCAACGACTGCCCCGGGTTCCTGGTCAACCGAGTGCTGTTCCCGTACTTCGGTGGTTTCAGCTTCCTGGTCGAGCAAGGCGCCGACTTCCAGCACGTCGACAAGGTAATGGAGAAGTTTGGCTGGCCGATGGGCCCTGCGTATCTGCTGGACGTGGTCGGTATGGATACGGCGGTTCACGCCAACGAGGTCATGGCCGAAGGCTTCCCGGATCGAATGGCCCGTGACGGCAAGACCGCCATCCAGGTCATGTACGACAATGAGCGCCTCGGTCAGAAGAATGACAAGGGCTTCTACGCCTACGAAGAGGATAAAAAGGGTAAGCCCAAGAAAGTCACCGATGAAGCGGCCTACACCTTGGTCAAAGAAGTGGTAAAAGAGCACAAGGAGTTTTCGGACGAGGACATTATCGCCCGCATGATGGTGCCCCTCTGCCTGGAGACCGTGCGCTGCCTGGAAGACGGTATTGTCGCGACGCCCGCCGAAGCTGATATGGCGCTTATTTATGGTATCGGGTTCCCGCCGTTCCGCGGCGGGGCGTTGCGCTACATTGACGCCATGGGTGTGGCCGAGTTCGTCAAGCTGGCCGAAGGCCTGGCCGATGAGTTGGGACCGCTCTACGCGCCCACCGACAAGCTGCGCCAGATGGCTAAGAATGGCGAACGCTTTTATACCGCCGACGGTCAGGCCTAAATCACCACGTACAGGAGAAATATGATGAGTTTGAATCCGAGAGATATCGTGGTGGTCGACGCCGTACGTACCGCCATGGCCAAAGCCAAGAATGGCGCGTTTCGTAACGTGCGGGCAGAAAATCTATCAGCGGCCGCCATGCAGGCCTTGTTTCAGCGCAATGCCAACCTGGATGCCTCAGAAGTCGACGACGTGATTTGGGGCTGTGTTAACCAAACGCTTGAACAATCGATGAACATTGCGCGTAACGCCGCCATCATGACCGGCATTCCGCGCTCGGTGCCGGCGCAGACCGTCAACCGCCTGTGCGGCTCTTCCATGAGCGCGCTGCATATCGCCTCGGCCAATATCAAGGCCGGTATGGGGGATTTCTACATCATCGGCGGCGTCGAGCACATGGAACACGTGCCAATGACCCACGGCGTTGACGTCAATCCCGCGGCCAGCAAGCACGCCGCGAAAGCCGCTATGATGATGGGCCTGACCGCCGAGCTACTGGGTAAAATGCACGGTGTCTCCCGTGAAGATCAGGACAAGTTTGGCGTACGCTCCCACCAGCGTGCCCAGGCGGCGATGGAAAAAGGTTACTTCGATAACGAAATCATCGGTGTCGAAGGCCATGACCAGCAAGGCTTCAAAGTCATGGTCAAGAACGATGAAGTGATCCGTCCCGATGCCAGCATGGAGTCAATGGCTAACCTCAAGCCGGTGTTTGACCCCCGCAATGGTACCGTGACCGCTGGCACGTCTTCGGCGCTATCGGTGGGCGCTTCCGCGATGGCGGTGATGAGCTACGAGCGTGCCCAGGCCCTGGGCCTCGAGCCGATTGCCAAGGTACTGTCTACTGGTGTGGCGGGCTGTGATGCGTCCATCATGGGGTATGGCCCGGTGCCTGCTTCCAAGAAGGCGCTGAAAGCCGCTGGGCTTTCCGCGGCCGACATTCAGACCGTCGAGCTTAACGAAGCCTTTGCCGCTCAGGGCATTCCCGTCCTGAAAGACCTGGGTTTCCTGGATGCCATGGACGAGAAGGTCAATCTGCACGGCGGCGCCATTGCGCTGGGGCACCCGCTGGGCTGCTCGGGGTCGCGCATCTGTACAACGCTGCTTAACGTCATGCAGCAGCGCGACACCACCCTCGGTCTCGCCACCATGTGTATCGGCATGGGGCAGGGGGTTGCCACGGTATTTGAACGCCTCAGATAACCATGGCGTTAGCCAGAGCGTAAAACGGCACCCTTCGGGGTGCCGTTTTTTTCCGCAAGCGCTTGGGGTATCGGCTATTCGGCCTGAAAGGCGCTGCGATGGAAATTGGCCGCTGCCTCAACGTCTGCAATACCGCAGCTGTCCGGGACGGGGATTGTCTGGCCGGCAAGTACGGCAAGGACGGCGCGCGTCCCGTTGGCCAGCGATTCGAGGTTGTAGCCGCCTTCGAGCACAAAGACCAGGCGGCCGTCGCAGTGTTTTTCGGCCAGCTGCTGTAAAAAGCCGGTCAAGGCACCAAACCCGTCGTAGGAAACATTGAGGGCCAGGTCGTGCCAGTGCGGGTCAAAGCCGGCGGAGACAAGAATGATATCGGGTTTGAACCAGTCGGCTGCCGGCGCCAGGATGTCTCGAAACGCCTTGAGATAGGCTTCATCTCCGGCGCCCGCCGGTAACGGCACGTTGACGGTGGTGCCTTCGGCAAGGCCCGCGCCGACGTCATGCAGATGGCCGGAACCCGGATAGAAGGGCGCGGCGCGGTGGATATCAAAAAACATCACGTCGGGCTCGGCCCAGAAAATATCCTGGGTGCCGTTGCCGTGGTGAGCATCCCAATCGACGATCAAGACCCTTTCGCACCCCAGAGCGCTGCGCGCATGCGCTGCCGCGACTGCCACATTGTTGAACAGACAAAAGCCCCGTGCGCGCACGGGCTCGGCGTGGTGACCTGGGGGGCGAACGAGCGCAAAGGCGCTCCGGGTACGTTTTTCCATGACGGCCTCAACGGCGGCAATGGCGGTGCCGGCAGCGACTTCGGCGGCGTCCACGCTGCCCGGTGACACGGCGGTGGTATCCACATCCAGCCAGGCATTCTTGCCTCTCAAATTGAAGATGTCGCTCAGGTAGGAGGTCGTGTGCACCCGGGCCAGCTGTTCATGGGTGGCAGCTTTGCCACCTTCGAATACAAGCCCCTCGATTGGGGCTTTGTTGAGTAACTGTTGAATAGCTTTTAGCCGACCGGGGTGTTCCGGGTATTTCCAGGGAACAGAGAGCCCCGACAGCAGCTGTCGAATCCGTTTATCAATGCGGTCAGGTAGAAAATCGGCATCAATATTGGGTTCGTGGGCAAGGACGCGATCATCATAGAAGGCGATAACGTTATGCATGGTCATATACCTGAGTTAGGGCGCGCGCAGTGCAGGCGTGTCACTTGTTGGTACCCCAAGCGCTAAAAAGGTTGCTTATAGTAAGGCAGGCTTGACGGCGTTATACAATGCCATTATCCAGGCTAAACGCTAAATAGAGCCCCAACTCCTCCACCTGGGTGGCAAAATCATCCTGCCACTCGCCCTGCAGGGTGAGTGGCGGCTGTACCCAGCGCCAGCGCAGGCCGGAAACGATGCTCTCAACCGCTCGTCTAGTGCCTGTACCGTCAAGCCCGGCACGAATGTACAGGGCACATGGCAGGCCCTGTTTTTCCTCTATGACCCCGTAGTAGCTGCGATCGAAAAAATCCTTGAGCGCACCGCTCATGTAACCCAGGTTTTCCGTGGTACCTAACAGTATGCCATCGCAGGCCACTACATCGTCAGGACCGGCTTCGAAAGGGGTCTTGACAACGCATCGCACGTTTTCAAGGTCGCTGTGCGTCGCGCCGCGATAGGCAGCATCACTGAGCGCCTGGGTATTCGGTGAAGGGGTATGAGCAACGATGAGTAGTTGTTTCATGAGTTAGCCTGTGGGGATGAGGTTTGCGTCGTTGCAGCGACATGCCACACTAGGCGTTAACCTATTCCAAGAGCCTATATGCCCACAAATGCCATGATCAATGTGTATTACGATGCGATCTGCCCTGGCTGTCGCAAGGATCGACGGCGCTTTGAACGCTGGGCAGGCAAGCGTGCCAGAGATATTGATTGGCTCGATGTGACCGAGCATCAGCAGCTTCTGCGCGACAAGGGGATTGCGCCGGAAGCAGCTTTGCGATCGTTGCATATCGAACTGAGTGACGGGCGCATGATTGAGGGTATTGATGCCTATCGATTACTCATGCAGCGTATACCGTTATTTTATCCCGTGGCATGGTTGATTGGTTTGCCTGGTATCAAGCAGGCGCTGCGTCGTTACTATGATCACTGGGTGAAGAAGCGCTTGGAGCGTGAGGGCCGCTGGCCGCCCCAATAAGGCATTCTGTCGCCTGATGACATTGACAACGACGCGCTTTTCGACAAGGCTTTTGGCACTTCTCACTGGATGATCAAGGAGAAAGAAAGCTATGGCGTTTGCTCTATCTTCAATGCAGGTAACCAGCAGTGCTTTTGCGAATCATCAAGCGATTCCGGCTAAACATAGTGCCGAGCAAGAGGATGTGTCGCCTGCACTGGCTTGGCAGGGCGCACCTGACGGTACCAAGGGGTTCGCCGTTGTGTGCCACGATCCCGATGCGCCGCTGGTTAAAGACGGCACCTACGGGTTTGTTCATTGGGTGCTGTATAACCTGCCGGGCGATCTCAACGAGCTGAGTGAAAATACGGCGCTGGGTACCGCCGGTGCCAATGACTTCGGCAACCAGGGATATGGTGGTCCCATGCCGCCAGAAGGCCATGGTACGCATTATTATTATTTTTGGGTGCTGGCGCTTGACCATCAAACGGCCTTGCCCGAGGGCCTGACACTCGCCGAGTTGCTGCGTGAAATTGAACCGAACCTGCTAGGTATGAATCGACTGGTCGGCACCTATCAGCGCGACTGATGCTGCCATAGTAACCGGGGAGCACCATTCTCCCATCGTTTTTTGACGAAACCCGCGAATTTACTCGCGGGTTTTTTTCGCTCAGCATCTCGATAGTTTTATTGAATGATAATGATTAGCTTTTTTGATGTTATCAGCGGCGAACGTGTCAGGAAATTGCGCTATTTGATAAGGAATTTGCAGAAGGGCTTCACATCAAATTTATACAGGACTAAAATGGTCCTCAATTGAGTGGACAGGCCAAATGCAATGGCTAATGGGAGTCGACATGCTTAAGCTTTCCCGGCTGACAGACTATGCCGCCGTGGTCATGGCGCAGATTGCTCGTCAGCCACAGGCGTCACATGCGGCGGCAGACTTGGCCGATGCGGTGCAGCTGCCTCATCCGACGGTAAGCAAAACGCTCAAAATGCTGGTAAAAGCAGGACTTCTTGAATCACAACGTGGCGCCCAGGGTGGCTACCGGCTCGCTCGGCCTGCTTCCCAGATTACGGCGGCAGACATTATCTCCGCGATTGAAGGCCCAGTGGCAATGACCGAGTGCAGCCAAGCAGAAGGTGACTGCGATCTCGTGGCCACCTGTGGCGTGGCGGACAACTGGCAGCGCGTATCGCTTGCCATCCGCACACTGCTTGAAAGCGTGACGCTTGCACATTTGGCCGATACCACGCCGATCAAGCTACCCGTACAGCTACCAATTCAAAGCATAAGTCTATCGGCAGCTACTGCATGACCAGCATGACCGATACAGGCACTTATCTCTTATTGACGGCGAGCTAACCTCGCCACCCAACTGCCCGGAGGGTATGACCATGGCAACCGAAGAAATGGAACAGTTGGTTCGTCGCGATTACAAAGAAGGCTTTGTAACTGATATCGAAAGCGACACCCTGCCACCTGGCCTGGACGAAAACACCATCGCCTTTATTTCTAAAAAGAAAGGCGAACCGGAGTGGATGCTGGAGTGGCGTCTGGAGGCGTTCCACAAATGGCAGGAAATGAAAGAGCCATCCTGGGCGCACCTGAATTATCCGCCGATCGATTACCAGTCGATTTCCTACTTCAGTGCACCGAAGCGTCCCGAAGATCGTCCCCAGAGCCTCGACGAAGTCGATCCCAAGCTACTGGAAACCTACGAGAAACTGGGCATTCCGCTGCATGAGCGGGCAGCGCTTGCCGGTGTTGCGGTAGATGCCGTGTTTGACTCGGTGTCGGTCGCCACGACGTTCAAGGAGCAATTGGCAGAAGCCGGGGTGATCTTTTGTTCGATTTCTGAGGCGATTCGCGATTATCCAGAACTGGTCAAACAGTACCTGGGGACCGTGGTGCCGCAGAACGACAACTATTTTGCGGCGTTGAACTCTGCCGTGTTCACCGACGGGTCCTTTGTCTTCGTGCCGGAAGGCGTGACCTGCCCGATGGAGCTGTCGACCTACTTCCGTATCAATGCGGCCAACACCGGCCAGTTCGAGCGTACGCTGATCATCTGTGAAAGCCGGGCTCAGGTTTCCTATCTGGAAGGCTGCACCGCGCCAATGCGCGATGAAAACCAGCTGCACGCGGCGGTGGTAGAGCTTGTTGCATTGGACGATGCCTATATCAAGTATTCCACGGTCCAGAACTGGTATCCCGGTGATGAAGACGGCAAGGGCGGCATTTACAACTTCGTGACCAAGCGTGGCGAATGCCGCGGCGCGCGTTCGCGGATCAGTTGGACGCAGGTGGAAACCGGGTCAGCCATCACCTGGAAGTACCCCTCCTGCGTACTACGCGGTAAAGACAGTATCGGCGAATTCTATTCTGTCGCCGTGACGAATGGGCGCCAGCAGGCCGATACCGGTACCAAGATGATCCACATCGGGGAGGGCACCCGCTCCTATATCGTTGCCAAGGGTATCTCTGCCGGCAAGAGCGATCAGTCCTACCGCGGTCTGGTGAAAATCGGCCCACGCGCCAAAGGAGCCCGTAACTTTACCCAGTGCGACTCGCTGCTGATTGGTGACAAGTCAGGTGCGCATACCTTCCCGTACCAGGAAATAGGTAACAGCACGGCCAAAATTGAACACGAAGCGACCACGTCCAAAATTGGTGAAGACCAGCTGTTCTACTGTCAGAGCCGGGGTATCACCGAGGAAGACGCGGTCAGCATGATCGTTAACGGCTTCTGCAAGGATGTGTTCCAGGAATTGCCGATGGAGTTCGCGGTCGAGGCCGAGGCGCTCCTGAACGTGACACTGGAAGGCGCGGTAGGCTAAGTGCGCGCTACGGTACCAGACAACTTTTATGAGCGTCGCGTAAGCGATCTGTAAGCATTTGAAGGGTTTTTACTATGTTGGAAGTTAAAGATTTACACGTCACCGTCGAAGGCAGCGAGATTCTCAAAGGCCTCAGCCTCACAATCAACGAGGGTGAAGTGCATGCCCTGATGGGGCCCAACGGCGCGGGTAAATCCACGTTATCGGCTGTGATCGCGGGTAAGGATGGCTACGAAGTCACTCAGGGCAGCATTACCTTCAAAGGTCAGGACGTGCTGGAAATGGAAATCGAAGAGCGCGCCCAGGCAGGGCTGCTGCTGGGTTTCCAGTACCCGGTCGAAATCCCTGGGGTAAAGAATATCTACCTGCTCAAAGCAGCGCTCAACGCCCAGCGTGCCGCGCGGGGTGAAGATGAGTTGCCAGCGCCTGAGTTCATGAAGCTGGTAAAAGAGAAGCTTGGCCTGATGAAAATGGATGCCAGCTTTCTTCAGCGTGCGGTCAACGAAGGCTTCTCTGGCGGCGAGAAGAAGCGCAACGAAATTCTGCAAATGCTGGTGCTTCAACCCAAACTCGCCATGCTTGACGAGATCGACTCGGGGCTTGATATCGACGCCATGAAAGTTGTTGCCGACGGGGTTAACAGCTTGCGCGCCGAAGACCGTGCGATTCTGCTGGTTACCCACTACCAGCGCCTGCTCGATTACATCGTTCCGGACAAGGTTCACGTCCTGGTCGACGGGCGCATTGTCAAAACCGGTGATGCAGAGCTTGCCAAAGAGCTGGAAGCCAACGGGTACGAAGGCATTGAGGAGTCTGTGGCATGAGCGACACGCAAACGTTTTTGGACACGCTGAACGCGCGTAGCCAACAGCGCGACGCTGAGCCGACCTGGATCGCGGCTCGCCGTCAGGCTGGCGCGGCACGCTTCGAGGCCATTGGCTTTCCCACTCGCCGTGATGAAGAGTGGAAATACACCGATGTTCGCTCTATTGCCCAGGGCAATTTTGCCCTGGCGGAAAGTGCCGAGTTCTCTCAGGCTCAGGCAGCCGCATTGACGCTGCCCCTGGATGCCTACCGGCTGACGTTTGTCGACGGTGTGTTTTCATCAGCGCTTTCTGATCTGGACGCATTGCCCGATAGCGTTCAGGTGCTGCCGCTGTCCAAGGCATTGACCGACAACCATGAAGCTGTTGGCGGGCCGCTGGGTCGCCTGACAAGCGTTGATTTTTCCGCCTTTGCGGCACTCAATACGGCGTTTATGGAAGAAGGTGCCGTGGTGCGCATCGCACCGGGGACGGTGGTTGAAAAGCCAATCCTGCTACAGTTCCTTTCCCGTGCCGGTACGCCAGTGATGAGTCATCCGCGTATTCTGGTAGAGGCGGGCGGACGCAGCGAAGCGACGCTGATTGAGCACTATGCCGGCGAAACCGATGCCACAAATTTCACCAACGTGGTGGCTGAGTTGATGCTGGACCGTGGTGCGATTCTGAACCATTACAAGCTTCAGGAAGCCCCGCTGGGTGACATGCACGTGGCCAGTATCCACGTAGAGCAAAGTCGCGATACCCGGTACAGTTCCTACAACCTGAATCTGGGCGGTGCGCTGGTGCGTAACGACCTGATCAGTGATTTGAACGGCCAGGGTGCTGAAACCAATTTCCTCGGGCTGTTCTTTGGCCAGGGTCGCCAGCACGTCGATAACCACACCAAGGTCAACCACAATGCGCCGCTGACGTTCTCCAACGAGAACTACAAGGGCATCCTGGATGACCGTGCCCATGGCGTGTTTAACGGCAAGGTGTATGTCAAGCGCGACAGCCAGAAGATAGAAGGCTTCCAGAGCAATCAGAACCTGCTGCTCTCCGACCGCGCGCACATCGATGCAAAGCCCGAGCTTGAAATCTATGCGGACGACGTCAAGTGCTCCCACGGCACGACCACCGGCCAGCTCGATGAAGAAGCCATCTACGCATTGCGTACCCGGGGAATCGACGAAGCGACCGCTCGTGGCCTGCTGACGCTGGCGTTTGCCGGTGAAGTGCTGGATCAGGTGGCGCTGGATGCCGTGGCAGAGCGCGTGGAACTTGCCGTCGCCGGTAAATTGCCAGAGCGCTTTAACCTCGCCGGGTTGGTAGAAGCAGCGGTTTCGCTCAACGACTAATCAAGGAGCTATCGATGCCCCATACCGTGATTGAGACGCCCTTGGAGCAAGACAGCGCACGCTACGACCTGACCGCACTACGCCGGGAATTCCCGGTGCTGGAACGCGAGGTTAACGGCAAGCCGCTGATCTACCTGGACAATGCGGCGACCAGCCAGACGCCGCAGCCAGTGATAGACGTATTCAGCGATTACTATTCGCGCTATAACGCCAACATTCACCGTGGGCTGCACACTCTGGCGGATGAGGCCACCGCGGCGTTCGAGGGTACGCGTCAGCGGGTGAAAGGGTTTCTCAATGCGGAAGACGCGCGTCAGATTATCTTTACGCGGGGCACCACCGAGGCGATTAACCTGGTAGCGCAAAGCTGGGGGCGTAACCAGTTGCATCCAGGGGATGAAGTGTTGATCTCGATGCTGGAGCACCACTCCAACATCGTGCCCTGGCAACTGCTGGCAGCCGAGCGTGGTTTTACCATCAAGGTCATTCCCGTCGACTCAGATGGCGCGCTGGATATGGACGCCTACCGGGAGCTGTTAAGCGAGCGCACCAAGCTGGTCGCGGTCAATCACGTGTCCAATGCCTTGGGCACGATCAACCCCGTTAAAGAGATGGCAGCGCTGGCGCATCAGTTTGGCGCCTTGATCCTCATTGATGGCGCTCAGGCTGCGCCGCATCAACGGGTTGACGTGCAGGACATTGATGCCGATTTCTATGCCTTCTCGGGGCATAAGGTCTACGGACCTACCGGCGTTGGTGTGCTGTATGGCAAAAAAGCGCTGCTGGAAGCGATGCCCCCCTGGCAGGGCGGCGGTGAGATGATCGACACCGTTTCCTTTGACGTCGGCACTACCTTTGCGGCTATTCCGCACAAGTTCGAGGCGGGGACGCCGGCGATTGCCGAAGTCATTGCCTTGGGCCGCGCCCTTGAGTGGATGGAAGGTGTCGGGGTCGAGGCGATTAGTGCCTGGGAAGGCGTTTTGCTTCATCATGCCACCCAGGCGGTCAGCCAGGTGGACGGATTACGTATTCTGGGTACCGCACCGAACAAGGCAGGCGTGCTATCCTTCGTGGTTGACGGGGTGCATGCTCAGGATATTGGCCTGTTGATCGACCAGTTGGGCGTGGCAATCCGCACGGGGCATCACTGCGCTCAACCGCTCCTGCATCACTTCGGGGTAGACGCAACGTGCCGGGCGTCATTTGCTGCGTATAATACCCTTGAAGAGGTAGAGACGTTTGTGGCGGCGCTCAACCGCGTGATCGGAATGGTGCGCTAAGGGAGTTTATGGATATCGAGCAAGTAGCCAGTTTGCAGCGTGGACAAAGTTTACCGCTTCAGCGTGATGTGGAGGCGATCGCGATACCGTTTGGCAGTACCGAACAGTTGCCGGAAGATAGCGTTGTAAGCGTCATGCAGGCCAAGGGCAGCACGGTGAGCGTTGGTTTTGAGGGTCGGTTATTCTTGATCGAAGGCAGTAATCTTGATGCGCTGGGACTTCCACCACTGCCGCGACCGACGCTGCACGAAGATGCCACGGAAGACGAAATCGAGCAGTTCGTCTGGGATCAGTTGCGGACATGCTTTGACCCGGAGATACCCGTCAATATCGTCGACCTGGGGCTGGTTTACGGCTGCCGGATTGAGCGACTGATCAGCGGTGAACGAATGGTGACCATTCGTATGACGCTGACCGCCCCTGGCTGTGGCATGGGTGATGTGATTGCTGCCGACGCGCGTAACAAGATCCTGGGGGCGCCGCAGATCAGCAAGGTGCATACCGAGATTGTCTTCAGCCCGCCCTGGAGCCGTGACATGATGAGCGAAGAGGCGAAGCTTGAGCTGGGTATGTTCTAACGGCGGGATGGCGCGCTAGATGCGTATACTGCTGATCAGATGGATATCGCGCATGTTAATGTCGCTAGGAGCATTGCTGCTTCTGGCGACATTGCTATTTGTAGGTGGCAATCTATGGGTTCTGGGGCGAACAAGCGCTTATATCCATGAACAACTTTCCCAGTGTGTACCCGCAGAGGTAGGCGTCGTGTTTGGTACCTCGAACTGGACACGCAGCGGTATGCGCAACCCCCACTTCCATGCGCGAATGCGCACCGCGGCCCAACTGGTTGACCATCAAAAGGTACAGCATCTGCTGTTGTCAGGCGATAATCGTACTCAGGCCTATAATGAACCGCGGGCCATGTGGCGAGACTTAACACGCCGAGGCGTAGCGCCTGAGCAGTTGACAATGGACTTTGCCGGTTTCAGTACCTACGACACCCTGGCAAGAGCGCGTGACGTTTTTCAGCTAGACCAGGCGGTATTGATTACCCAGGACTGGCACTTACCCAGGGCGATCTTCATCGCCCAGGCATTGGGCATGCAGGTAACGGGCTGTGTCGCTGAAGAGCGCGATGGAGCGGGTGGCTGGCACGTGCTGATGCGTGAGTGGGCGGCCAGGGTAGCAACACTCGGTGATCTGTATATCTGGGGACGCGAGCCTTACTTTCTAGGCCCACCTGAGCCTATTCAAACCTTACCCGAGCGCACTGATTAGCTTCGTGACTTGCGTTTTTGCAGTTCGTATAGCTCGCGAATCAACTGACGACAGCCCTTCATGCAATCTTCGATAACCGGCTCAATGGGGGCGGGTAGCGGATGAGTGAAGAGCGTTGACAACGCCTGCATCAAAACACGTTCCTGCTCCAGTAGCTCATTGATCAGCACCTGACTGTCGTTGCCGACAAAACTTTTCAGACGGCTCCAGAGCCATAAAAAGTCGTCTCGCTCAACGTCAGCATCTCGGGGTAGCATCTTCAGATGTGTCCGAGCCAGGTCTTGTAACTGGTGCATGGATTCTAGGCGTGCAGCGTAATGCGGCTTCAATGCTTCGCGCAGGGAAGGGCGCAGGCGTTCTATATTGTCCTGAAAATAATCAATGCTATCGGCCAGCGCTTCCAATGCGCTGTCCATCGCCACTTGGCGATTGTCGAGAAACATGAGCGTCTACCTCCTTCGGTGACGCAGATTGTGGCGGGGGCGCGCTAGATTTGCCACCCCCTTGACGAATTATTTTTGCACAGACCGGTTAGCCTTTCGGCTTGGGGGGTGCTTTACGCGCCGGCATGGCATTTTTTTCGATGTGCTCAATAATCATGCTGGCGATATCTTTGCCAGTGGCACTTTCGATGCCATGCAAGCCAGGCGAGGAGTTCACCTCCATGATCACCGGACCATGATTGGAACGCAGCAAATCGACACCCGCAACCCGCAGCCCCATGGCTTTGGCCGCACGGATGGCGGTGGAGCGCTCTTCAGGCGTAATCCGGATGACGCTGGCGGTGCCGCCGCGGTGAAGGTTCGAACGGAATTCACCGTCGGCCGCCTGACGCTTCATCGAGGCCACGACTTTATCACCGATCACGAAACAGCGGATATCGGCACCGCGTGCTTCCTTGATGTACTCCTGCACCATGATGTTGGCTTTCATGCCCATAAAGGCCTGAATAACCGATTCCGCCGCCTGATTGGTTTCAGCCAATACCACACCAATGCCCTGGGTGCCTTCCAGTAGCTTAATGACCAGCGGGGCACTCTTTACCATGGTGATCAGGTCGGGAATATCATCCGGTGAGTGGGCAAAGCCGGTAATGGGGAGCCCCAACCCTTTGCGTGACAGTAACTGGAGTGAGCGCAGCTTATCCCTGGAGCGCGTAATCGAGACATTATCGTTGATAACGTAGGTGCCCATCATTTCAAACTGACGGAGCACCGCGCAGCCATAAAAGGTGACGGATGAGCCAATCCGCGGGATGACCGCATCAAAAGGCTCGATTTCCTGCCCCTTGTAGTGAATCGACGGATGGTGAGAGGCAATGCTCATGTAGCAGCGCAGGGTGTCGACCACTCGCGCCGTGTGTCCACGACCTTCAGCCGCTTCCACCAGGCGGCGCGTGGAGTAGAGGTTGCGATTACGGGAAAGCAAAGCGATATGCATGCGAAACTCCAAGCCTAGTCGAAGGGGCGTAGTGAAAGAGGAAGTGGAAAACTAGCGTGGAATGTTAACAAACTTAGGGTTCGCCGTGTAAAAACGCAGCGCCCGGTGCCACCAGCAAACGGCGCATCGCACGGCGTCCCAATAGCATGGGGTGTCGCATATTGCTACGGTCCGCCAGGCTTAGCTCAACCGGAAAGTTAAGATCGCCCAGGCGCATTGGGGTGCGGATCACATACCGCCATTCAGTGTGTCCGTTCGAGCTGGTCACCCGTCGGCGATCATGTAAATGCACTTTCAACCGGTGAGCCGGTGTTTCAGGCCCGCCACTATGGGTAATAAAACTGACCCATAGCTGACCATCTTCGTCTTCATGGGTCTCGATCTCCTCGGCGTGTAGCGCAGAGGTACGTGCACCCGTGTCTGCTTTGCAGCACAGATGAAGTGCCAGATCCGGCAAATAGACCATTTCACGACGGCCAATAACCGCTTTGGCCTGGTAAGGGAGTTCTTTCAAAACCACTCCTTAGGAAGCCGATGATTAACAACATTGCGCTTTACTTTCATCGGGCGTTCCTCAGCATCATCAGTAATCAACCCTGGGATTATCCGCTATTGGCCGTCAGTTCAACCACGCGGGCGTGGATCCTTGAGCCTTCCGGTGCGTCACGCAGCGCCATCAGTAACGGCAGGCGTAGCCGCGGAATCAGCGCCAAGTCTTTTACCATCGCAATAAAATCGGTGCGTTCGTCATCAGCCAGACGCGACAGGAAAAGCGGTAGACGTTCGCCGTCTTCCAAATGTGACCAGCCCCTTCCTGCCATCGCTGCCAGTACGTCGGGCCCACTGGTGGTCTCGTCGCGGAGCAACTGAGCATACCAATGGCCTACTTCGTCAGTCTCCGTGGCTCCGACGGCGCGCACACAGGCACACAGCATTTCCAGATCACCTGCAATGATGGCTTTTTCACCCCGTTGGCGCAATGCGGCGACCAAGCTGCCGGGCAGAGGCTCATGCTCCAGGCAAAGGCAAAATGCCTGAGCAACCTCTGTGGGTAAATGGGCGAGCTGGGTGGCTAACCGTTCCGCCGTCTCTTCATCGAGGCGGACTACCACGTCGGCGACACCCTGTAACCCCAACTGTTGCCAATCTAGCGCCTGTGGGTCACGGAGGTAAGCGTCGACGGGGTCGAAATGCTGGCTTGCAGGCAAGTCAAACGCATGGGTTGCCCTGGCATTAAGCATCGCCTGAAAAGGGGCGCTCGGGGTAAAGGCGAGCGGGTTGTCCTTCATCAGGTTGTCAGCTTCTGATCCACGCGTCTGGCCTAGTTGTGAGACGTTGCGGCCCAGGGTTTCAAGTAGCCGATTCAGAAACGCATCGCGCTGGGCGGGCACCAGATAGCCTTCCTCGTCCAGCGGCAGGGCCAGAAACCAGATCGCCGGTTCGGGCATATCACCCAGACGAAACACGATGGCCACGCGCGCCTGACCTTGCCAGGGTGCAGGCCATGGGCTCTGGGTATTTTCAAGCTGGCGTAGTGCATCCATAGGGCACGGGGTAACGCACCGTCCCATATGATAAAGCGATACACTGGCGCCGCTGCGCTGAAAAAACTCGTCTAGGGTGCGAATTGGTTGCATAACGTCCTTTCCCATTGCAAGCCTGCACTCTACCTTGCGGATAGCAGCCTGTCAGCCGTAGGCATTGATAATATCACGCCTTTTTTACTGTCTGGTTAAAAATTAAACAGTCATCGCCAACCCGCATGGGGAACGCGGATGCGATACCTTTCCATAGCTTATCCACAGTCTCTTGCAGGTTTTCTGTGAATCTGTGAATAACGAAGATCTCGGTGGATGAGTGGCAACTCAGCCATAGAGTTGGGATAATGCCCTTTAAATATCTGATTCAACATAGGTGGTTTATGGGCGCACATCGCGAGCTTCATACCGCGCTTCTTGATCTTGAAGCGACGCTAAAGGCCGCTGACCTATGGCGTATGCCAATCCCTGAGACAGCGGCTTTTTCCAGCCAGCAGCCGTTCTGTGTCGATACAATGTCGCTGCTCCAGTGGCTGCGCTTTGTATTTATCGCGCGCCTGGAGTCGCTGGTTGAAGCTTGTGGGCCGATGCCGGCCAAATGTGAGGTGGCACCCGCCGTGGCGGCCTATTTGCAGCAGGAGCAGACACCCGCCCATCATCAACTGCTCGTTGTGCGGGCTGTGGAGAGAGTGGATAAGGTCGTCACTGAAAACTGAAGGCCGATGTAACAACAAAGCCCGCCGCAAGGCAGGCTTTGTGGATAACGCCTGAGAGTTATTGGCTGTCAGCCTAGAAACGATAGCTGAGGCCACCCATGACCACGACAGGGTCGATCTCAACGGTACCTGCCGCTGCACCGTTAATGCTGGCATCAGTATCAATGTCGATGTACCAAGCCGCAGCGTTCAGCGCCCAGTGGTCATCAATCAGCAGGTCGACGCCTACCTGGCCTGCCGCGCCCCAGGAGTCATCCAGATCTAAATCACCAGTCGTCAGCTCTTCATCGGAGAAGTGGGTGTAGTTAACACCTGCACCCACATAAGGCTGTACCCGGGACTGCGTGCCGCCCAGCGGGTAATACTGGAGCGTCAGGGTTGGCGGTAGGTGCTTGGTGGAGGCGATATTACCACCGTTCAGGTGGATATCGTGCTCGAACGGAAGCGCCGCCAGGAGCTCCACGCCAACGTTATCGAGAAAGCGGTAGCCCAGGGTGAACGCAAACTCGGTTTCATCCTGTACATCCACGGCCAACGCACCGTTGGCCAGTGAGCCGTTGTCGCTTTTAGGGGCGACTTTGGCAACACCAACGCGGGTAAAGACATCACCCGCGCCGTAAGCGAAAGCCTGGCTGCTGGTTATCAGCGCCGCAGCGGCAACGGTGGATACAAGTAGGGTAGGCAGGACGGCTTTACGCATGGGGGCACTCCTGATGTTAAAACAGACAGTTTCAAACGACTCGTTGCAACGCTGGACGGCTATTCGCTAGCCGTTTAACGATGTGACCAGTGTAACGAGATCCAGTGAGCGGATTATTGATCCAGGGCAAGGGTTGTTAGGCAGGTATTATCAAAGAGGAGAGGTATGTGGAGTGGCCTGATTCAGGGGCGGGCCACCGGTCAATTGGATAATCCAGAAAAACGCTATTGCCAATAAAAAAGCCACTCACGAGGAGTGGCTAACGATTGATTGCTGAGACAGTCTGGAAGGAGGAGGGCGCCGCATAAAACCGCTGCCCCCCCTCCAGGGCACTAACCACTCAATACCGGTCTATTCGGCGGTGGCCAGCAGGCTGGCGTTGCCACCGGCTGCGGTGGTGTCAATGCACAGATGGCGTTCGACCACGTAGCGATCCGGCGAGATGGTTTGGGTCTCGAGCGGTATGATGGCGCCATCGCGCTTGGCCAGGGCTGTGCGCAGTTCACAGGTCCAGTCGCTGTCGCCAGCGGCGGCGACCGCCGCGATACCTTTGATGTCACTCAACGTCTCGGCCGAGACGCTTCCATCAAGCCCGGCGACGGGCACCCCGGCATCAATCAGCGGTTTCACCGCCTGTTCGGCGCCTGGCGCGACCAAGACGGCCGCACAGCCAGTACCGAGGGCCTGTGCGGCTTGGGCGATGGCAATATCCAGGGTTGGCCCGAGGCACAGAACCGCTCCCTTCGGGTACATCGCCAAGCGGTTACTTTCACCCGTTGGCCCCGGCAGCGTCTGCGGCGTCATGTCCAACGCAGCCGTCTCGTTGAGCGCCTTGCGTATCACGCCGCCTTTGCCGGATAGCGCCTTGCGTAGCACTTCGATCCGGTTGGGTCGCACCGCCCAGTTGCGCGCATCCAGTCCATCAAGCGCGGATTGGAGATCACCCAGTGAGACCGCTTTTCCTTCTGGTGCATTCCTGTGCTCGGCCTCCGCGGTGCGGCGGAAGCGTGTCACGTAGAGCGGGCCACCGGCCTTGGGGCCGGTGCCTGATAGGCCCTCGCCGCCGAACGGCTGGGAACCGACGATAGCACCGATCTGGTTACGGTTGACGTAGACGTTGCCGACATGGATGCGCTCGACGATCTGCTGCACGCGGTCATCGATACGAGTATGCAGGCCGAAGGTCAGCCCGTAGCCCTTGCCGTTGATGTCATCGACCACCTTGTCGATATCCCGCGCCTTGAAGGTGGCCACGTGCAACACCGGGCCAAAGATTTCACGCTCGAGATCCTCGATGCCGCCAACATCGATCACCGCCGGGGTAACGAAGGTGCCGGTCTCCGGCGCTGAAAGTTTCTTCAGCACCTTGCCGTTCTTCTCGTTCGTCGCTACATAATCGCTGATTTCCTGTTGGGCATCGGCGTCAATCACCGGCGACACGTCAGTATCGGTATTCCAGGGGTCGCCGATGGTCAGCGCGTCCATGGCACCGTAGAGCATGTTGAGCAACCGGTCCCGGGCCTCTTCCTGGACATACAGCATGCGCAGCGCGGAGCAGCGCTGACCGGCCGACTGGAAGGAGGAAATCAGGATGTCGCGTACCGCCTGCTCGGTGAGCGCCGTGGAATCGACGATCATGGAGTTGAGCCCGCCGGTTTCGGCGATTAGCACGGCATCAGGCCCGGCGTTCTCGGCCAGCGCCTTGTGGATGATCTGCGCCACCGGGGTCGAGCCGGTAAAGCAGACACCGGCAATTCGCGGATCGCTGGTCAGCGGTCCACCTACCGTCGGGCCATCGCCCGGGAGTAGCTGCAGCGCCGCTTCAGGCAAACCGGCTTCGCGCATCAACTCGACGGCACGGGCCGCAATCAGGGGCGTCTGCTCGGCGGGCTTGGCGAGCACTGCGTTACCGGCCACCAGGGCGGCCGCGATCTGCCCGGTGGTGATGGCCAGGGGGAAGTTCCACGGGCTGATGCAGACGAAGATACCGCGGGCGCTGCCGGGCTCTTCCGCTTCCAGCCGCTCGCCTTCGTTGGCGTAGTAGCGTAGGAAATCCACTGCCTCACGCACTTCGGCGATACCATCGAACATCATCTTGCCAGCTTCGCGGGTGGTGATCACGGTCAGTTCAGCGATGTGTTCTTCGTAGAGGTCGGCGGTGCGGCGCAGTACCGCGGCGCGCTCGGCCGCAGGGCGTGCCGACCACTCTTTGAAGCCTTGCTCGGCGGCGTCGAGGGCCGTGGCGACCTCTTCCGGGGTGGCTTCATGCACCTTACCGATTACCCGAGAGCCGTCGGCGGGGGAGACCGCATCACGTGCCGGGCCCTTGGGAGCCGGGTTGCCAGCCAGCATCGGGCCTGCAGTCCAGGTGGCGTCGGCAAAGGTTTCACGCGCATCGAGCAGCGGCAGGATCGAAGCCGGCTCGTTGATACGGTAGCCCTTGGAGTTCTTGCGATCAGGCTCGAACAGCTCGCCGGGCTGGCGGATCAGGGGGCTTGATACGTCATTGCCGAGCTGCTTAAACCCTTCAATGGGATCCTTCGAGACCTCGCTCGGGGGAATCGAACTATCCACTACCTGGTTAACGAACGAGGAGTTGGCACCGTTCTCCAGCAGGCGGCGAACCAGATAGGCCAGCAGATCGCGGTGGGCGCCGACCGGGGCGTAGATGCGACAGTGGGTGCCTTCCGACTCCTTGACGATGTGGTGCAGCGACTCGCCCATGCCGTGCAGGCGCTGAAACTCGTAGCTGTCCTTGTCATCGCCCGCCATCTCCACGACGGCAGCACAGGTGTGGGCATTGTGGGTCGCAAACTGCGGATAGATGCGGTCGCGCCGGTCGAGTAACATCTGGGCGCAGGCCATGTAGCTGACGTCGGTATTGACCTTGCGGGTGAAGACCGGGAAGGTTTTGACGCCCATTTCCTGGGAGAGCTTGATCTCGGTGTCCCAGTAAGCACCTTTTACCAGGCGTACCATGATTTTGCGATCGAAGCGCTCGGCGAGTTCGTAGAGCGTCTCGATCATCGGCGCTGCGCGGCGACCGTATGCCTGCACGACGACCCCGAAACCATCCCAGCCGTCCAGGCTGGGGTCGGCCATCAAGGCTTCGATCACGTCCAGGGACAGATCCAGCCGGTCTTGCTCTTCAGCGTCGATATTGAAACCGATATTGGCTTTGGCCGCTTGTTGCACCAACTCTTTAGCGCGGGGCAATAGCTCTGCCATCACCGTGTCACGGTGGGTGTATTCATAACGCGGGTGCAGCGCCGACAGCTTCACCGAAATGCCGGGGCTACCGCGGACATCACCCTTGGCCTGCTCGGCGATAGCAGAGATCGCCTTGGCATAAGCCTGGTGGTAGCGGACGGCATCTTCGTCGGTGCGCGCTGCTTCGCCCAGCATGTCGTAGGAGTAGGTATAGCCTTGCTTTTCGAGCTCACGGGCATTCTTCATGCCTTCTTCGATGGTCTGACCAAGCACGAACTGGCGGCCAAGGATCTTCATCGACTGGCCAACTGCTTTACGCACGACCGGCTCGCCCATGCGCCGAACCAAGCCCCGCAGTGCCCGTGTGGGCCCCTTGGGATCTTCTTCCAGTACCTTACCGGTCAGCAACAGTGCCCAGGTCGAGGCGTTGACCATCGAGGATGCTGACTTGCCCAGGTGGGCGCCCCAGTCGGACGGCTCGATCTTGTCGTGGATCAGGTCGTCGATGGTTTCCGCATCGGGCACGCGCAGCAGCGCTTCTGCCAGACACATCAAGCCGACGCCTTCGGTAGTCGAGAGCCCGTACTCGGCCAGGAACGCCTCCATCATCGAGGGCGACCTTTCCTTGCGCACACGCTCTACGTACTTGGCGCCAACGGCGGCGACTTGCTTGCGGTCATCCTCCGACAGCTTGATACGCTCGATAAGCGCGTGCAGTACATCTGCCTCATTGGCGTCGTAATTCTTGCGAATGCGCGAGCGCAGGTCACTCACGTCGCTATGCAGATGAGGATTGGCTTCGTTCATAGGGGTCTCTCCTTGCTAGCCGACACGTAACGTTATTGCGTCGGTTAGGGTTTAGTCGGTCTTTTGGCAGCAAACACAAAAGATCAAACCAACAGAGGGCTCCTGGGGGGAGCCCTCCTGATACGTTGAATGTATCCTGCGCGCTCTTGCTAGCGGGTAATGTGCTGATACTCGCCGGCATCGGCCGTGGCGCTGCTTACCACCAGGATGGCAAGAAAGGCCGCGATGAAGCCGGGAATGATCTCGTAAATGCCCGGGCCACCCATGAAGGAAGCGTTCCAGCCCAGGGCAATCCAGATCATTACGGTGAGGGCACCCACGACCATGCCAGCAATGGCGCCATTGCCGTTGGTGCGCGACCACATCAGCGACAGGATGATCAGCGGGCCGAAGGCGGCGCCGAAGCCTGCCCAGGCGTTACTGACCAACCCGAGTACCTGCGAGTCTGGGTCCGACGCAATCACGGCGGCTATCAAGCCCACCAGGACGACGCTCACACGGCCCACGTTCACGCACTCCTTGTCCGTGGCCTCTTTACGCAGGAAGAGGCGATAGAAGTCCTCGGTCAGCGAAGAAGACGCTACCAGTAGCTGGCTGGAAATGGTGCTCATGACCGCCGCCAGCAGCGCTGCATACAGGAAGCCGGTGATCAGCGGGTGGAACAGCAACTCCGCCAGGATAATGAAGATGGTTTCCGGGTCTTCGACATTCATGCCGTTGCGAACCGCATAGGCGCGACCAAAAATACCCAGCGACACCGCGCCGATCAGCGAGATGGCCATCCAGCTCATGCCGATGTTGCGGGCAATCGGCACATCCTTGAGCGTGCGGATTGCCATGAAGCGCACGATGATGTGTGGCTGGCCGAAGTACCCAAGCCCCCAGGTCACCGCAGACAGCCAGCCGATAAAGGTCAAGCCTTCCGTCCACGACAGCAGCGTGGGATCGACTTCATTGAGGGTCTGTGATGCCTGACCGAAGCCGCCGCCGCCTTCGCCAAAGAGCACCACCGCCGGCATGATCACCAGGGCCAGCATCATGATGCAGCCTTGGACGAAATCGGTCATGCTCACCGCCAGAAAACCACCGACCACGGTGTAAACCAGCACGACGCCGAGGGTGATCAGCACGCCCGCGCCATAGTCGCTCATGCCGCCAATGTTCACGACCCCCGCAAAGGCGCTTTCGAACAGCTTGCCGCCGGCCACCAGGCCCGATGCGGTGTAGACCGCAAAGAAGATGACGATCACGATGGCAGACACCGTGCGCAGGGAAAGCGACCGTGTCGGGAAGCGGTTTGCCAGGAAAGCCGGAATGGTGATCGCATTGCCATAGTGAACCGTCTGTTCACGCAGGCGCGGAGCGACCAGGATCCAGTTGAACAATGCCCCCACCAGCAAGCCAATACCGATCCAGGCCGATCCCAGGCCAGAAGCGAACATCGCCCCGGGCAAGCCCAGCAGCAACCAACCGCTCATGTCCGACGCGCCAGCTGACAAGGCGGCCACTTTGGGGCTGAGGTTACGGCCACCCAGCATGTAGTCTTCCGAGGAAGAGGTAGCCTTGCGCATGGCATAAATGCCAATGGCAATCATGAGCGCAAAGTAGGCAATGAGACTAATCCAAACACCAATAGCCATGTAACTTCTCCAGTTCGTCAGGACGGCGTTAATTCCGCCCAGTTTGTGCGGTTACCGGGAAGTGCCCGGTAGTGATCCGCATTATTTTTATTAACCCTGTTTTCTACTCACACCACGAGGCCCAACGAGCGCCCGCTAGAACTAGAAAGAGTGTCAGAAGGGTTGATGGCACGGTTGTCAGCAACGACCCCAGTATTATTTTCGACCATAAGAGAGTTCCCTGTTCATGAGTTTTGGTTTGTCGATGATGAGCTGCTCACCCATCGCCCGGCGCCGAAAGCGGCGCATTTCCGCCCAGTGAAGCGGTAATATTGGTAACAGGACGTAAAGCCTGAGCTAACGCTCGAATGTAGAGCGGTGTGGCTATCGGTGTATGCCATTTCCGCGGGAAAATGTGTCAAATTCGAGGTAAGTCGATCACTTATAAGACGTTAGTTGAGTTTGGCAGGCTCTGCCAGCGGATTAAATGGACGGCTAGTCAACGGGCTGGAGAGTCTGCGGGATTGACGAAGCTGGCGGGGAGAAAGGCCATAGCTGCGGCGAAACGCATGCGATAGTGCACTCTGGTTGGCAAAGCCGGTTTGCAGCGCAATATCGGTCAACGACAAGTGGCTCTGTACCACAAGCTGATGCGCAGCATGCAGTCGCTGGCGCTTTACGTATTGCCACGGAGAGAGGCCTGTCTGTTGACGAAAACGTTCTGAAAAATGTGCCTCGCTCAGGCATACCAGTTTCGCCAGGTCGGCAACACGCAGATTGTCGGCCATATGCTGCTGAATAAAACGGTCAAGGTGGCGAATATCGAGGCGCGAGGGTGGTTCAGGGGCATTGCCCAGTCGCCCCTTGAGAGCACCTAGAAAGGTGGCAGCCAGTCGGTCATGTTGAAAGGGCGGCAGGCCAGGGGAGTCGGTCTGGCCAAGCTCGCATTCCATGAAGGCCAGGTAGTGGCGCAGTGAGGCATCCAGGGCAAAAAAACGTGGCGCATCGAACAAGGCGACAAGCTCGCGCTGCTCACCGGTAAGCGCCGGTGCATCTTCTGGCAGGTCCAGTATCAACTGTCGGTTATAGCCGCTGCCCGAGTAGTAATGCTCATGATTTGCGGGCACGATGCAACCCGAAAACGCATTGACACGCCCGCCCAGCCCCTCGATTTCAAACTCCGATGCACCGCACAGAGTAATAACGATCTGGTGAAAATCATGAGCGTGGTGACGCGTAGCGCTTTCCAGAGGAATTCGACGAATGGTGCTGGGCATAGGAGTCTCCGCCGCCACCTGAGTTAATGTGCATGGAGTTCGGTGTGAGCCGCCAAATGATCGCGCAGGGCTTTCAGCTCTGCCTGACCCTCTTCATTAAGCAGGGGCTTTCCCTGAGCCAGTTGCCAGCGCCTGCCATGTTGATCCATCAAGTGGGATGCCCGTCTCCGCACGCCCTCTAAATATTCGTTATGCCGGATGGGGTAGCCGATCAGGGCGTTCCATTCCGTTTCGCTCACCTGGCTGGCCAACGCTTTGTCAAAAAGCGCCAGCAGATCTTTCGGTTCAGTGCGGTAGCGTGGCGTGCGCGAGGTCAGCAAAACGGCCAGGACACTGCCAATCACCAGAAAACACACCCCAAATACCAAAAGATAAAGTGCCATGCAGTACTCCCTTGGGGATTGAGCGTGAAATGACGATAAAGGCCATTATACCGTTCACATTTTTCGAAACGAAAATTTTGCAGATTGCCGAACTTTTTCAGAACAGCGTGTCTGAGTATGTACAGGCAACGTAGTGATAGCAGTCGCTAAAGGTGTTGCCTCGATATTGTTTTGATCCCTTGCTTCCGCTGCTCCATGAGCAGCGGTTTTTTTTGCCTGGCGATAATGGCTTCACGGCAGTGTGCTTTTGCAACGTTCTGCGACAGCCTTCTCAGTGACGGCGAATGGTTAGCAGGGCGACAAGAATATCGCGTCGTGTGACAATCCCTACCAGGCGGCGTTGTTCAACCACCGGATATATTTTGGGTTTTGCGCCCAGCATTTCCTGAGCCAGATCGGTGATGCTTTTCGCCGGGGTGACGCTGAGCACCTCATTGCGCATCAGTTCCTTGACCAGTGGCGCCTCATCGTCATGGTACACGCTGTCAAGAACGCGGCCCAATACATCCTGTTCTGAAATAAAACCGATCAGGTTGTCGTGCCGATCAACCACAGGCGCACCCGGCAGACGATGCAGCGCGAGTCCCTGGGCCAACGTGGTGATCGACATTTCCGGCGAGACACGATAACAATCGCGAGACATGATATCGCGTACATTGTGTGGCGTGGGTTTTGACATTGCGGCTCTCCTTTTGCGTGAGCATGGCGAACGTTTTGTTAACCGTCACTTTATTCACTTTAGAAGATTTACATACAGATGCGATGATCATCCTGCAGGGGCATTCAACGTTTTAAAGGCGCTTGTAAAGGGGCGCGAGCGTCGCAATTGTTACTTTTATCTGGTCGAATAACCCAAGGGGCTAACGACAACTGACCCTAATGACTTAGCGTGAGGAAACATTATGGACGCACGTGAATATTTGAATCGTAAAGGGGTGCCGCTGGATCGCGATGCCGACCGCCCCAACACGCTGGAAGAAAAATCCTGGGAGCGTGCGCGTGAGGCCGGGCATCAACGTCCCAAGGTGGGGACACCCCACGATTGGGAAGAGTGGGAGCGTTATCATGATGATCTGGCGCACGACGCTGACGCGCTGACGCAAAAAATCGACAAGGACGCACACCGCAAGACGAAGGTTAACGAGTCCACCAAGGCTGAAGCGACGCCCACTGTTGATAAAAGCGTTGAATTTTACACTCCTGAAAAACCATCCGGTAATGAATCGGCGACGCAGCCACCGCCGCTGACAGACATGCCTTCATCGGTGAAGGCGGCGTATTATGCATTGGCAGTGCTATTCCCGCCATTGGCGGTAGCGCTGACGGATGGGGGCGCACGACGCGTCACCATCGCGACCTTACTGACGCTCTGTGTCTGGCTACCAGGGGTTGTTTTCGCTCTTGTATGGCTTCGCCGACAATAAGGCGCCAATTCCCAGGCAGATTCACCTACACAGGCGATGTTTTTGCCCGTCAGCCATTGGCAATAGCGATGCGCGACGTATAATCCACGTCAACTTTTATATTATCTGGGGTTTACGATGGCGTATCTCGTCGGTGTCACCGCGCTGTGGGCGTTCTCTTTTTCGCTGATAGGCGTTTACCTGGCAGGCCAGGTTGACAGTTATTTTGCGGTACTCCTTCGGGTAGGGCTTGCCGCCTTGGTGTTCTTGCCGTTCCTGCGGCCGAGCCTGTTAAAAGGCAAACAGCGTTTGGCACTGATGGTGCTGGGCGCCATTCAGCTTGGCATTATGTACACCTTCTTCTACCAGTCGTTTATATTGCTGTCGGTTCCCGAAGTTCTACTTTTTACTATCTTTACGCCTGTTTACATCGCATTGCTGGATGATCTGCTGTTTGGTCGCTTCACGCCGATCTACCTGTTAAGTGCTGCCCTGGCCGTCATTGGCGCGGCGGTTATTCGCTACGATGGGGTGGATAGTGGTTTTTGGGCAGGCTTTTTAGTCGTCCAGGGAGCCAATCTGTGCTTTGCCATTGGCCAGGTCGGCTACCGGCGTTTAGCGGCTGACTTGCCCGCTGACTTGCCTTGGCACAATGTGTTTGGCTGGTTTTTTATTGGCGCCATGGTGATTGCGCTGCCGGTCTTTCTAGTGTTCGGTAATAGTGCCGCCTTGCCAACAACCAGCGTGCAGTGGGGCGTGCTGGCCTGGCTTGGACTGGTCGCGTCGGGCGTCGGTTATTTTGCCTGGAACCAGGGTGCCACGCGGGTAGATGCAGGCACGCTTGCGGTCATGAACAACGCGCTGGTACCCGCAGGGCTGGCCGTCAACCTGTTGATCTGGAACCGTGAAGCCGATGTGGCTCGGCTGTTGCTCGGCGCGGGGATCATGGCAGCGTCGCTGTGGCTGAATCACTGGTGGCTGCAGCGCAAGCAGGCGCACCCTGCCTAGGGCCTGTTGACGTTTCACTCACGTAAGTCCATTTGCCCGCGCTGCCTGCTCTGGCCATAATGGCTTGATCTTACTTGTGTCGACTCACGACCCATCATGTTCAGGAAGCTGCTGTGCCATCGAATACGCCAAAGGAGTCAGGGCGGCCATTTAGTACCATCGGGCTAATTGGCCGCCTGGGCAGCGATAAAGTCGTCGACTCGCTGCAGCGCTTAGTTAACTACCTAGTTGAGCATCGCTACCGTGTGCTGGTCGAGGATCGCACGGCCACGGTAATCCCGCACCATGGTCAGCCCGAGGCCAGTCGTCGTGCGCTGGGGGAAATGTGTGACCTGGTGATCGTGGTCGGCGGCGATGGCAGCTTGCTTGGCGCGGCCCGCACCCTGTGCCATAGCGGTACGCTGATTCTAGGCGTTAACCGCGGGCGGCTGGGTTTTTTGACCGATATCTCCCCGGATGAACTGGAAACCCGCGTTAGCGAAGTGCTGGCCGGCGAGTTCGAGCGCGAAGAACGCTTTCTGCTGGATATGGCGTTATATCGCAACGGTGTGATGGTGGGCTCGGGGGAAGCGCTCAACGAAGTTGTTGTCCATCCTGGCAAAGCGGTGCGCATGATCGAGTTCGAACTGTTCATCGATGGCCAGTTCGTATACAGCCAGCGTAGCGATGGGTTGATTATCGCTACGCCGACAGGCTCTACTGCCTATGCGTTATCCGGGGGTGGGCCGATCATGCACCCCAAGCTGGATGTGATTACCCTGGTGCCGATGTTTCCGCATACGCTTTCAAGCCGCCCCATTGTGATTGATGCGGCCAGCGAGATTCGCCTGCACATCGGTGAGACCAACCAGTCCTATCCCCACGTCAGCTGCGATGGGCAAACCCGCTCGGTTGCCAAACCGGATGATGTTGTAGTCATTACGCGTAAGCCAGAGCGAGTCCAACTGGTGCATCCCATTGGGCATAATTTTTACGAGGTGCTGCGCAGCAAACTTGGCTGGAGCAACCGGTTGGGAGACTGAAGATGGTTCATCAAGTCGCCGCCAAGCCGGTGTTTGAAGGCTATGATCTGATTGGGGACGTGCACGGCTGCGGAGCAACACTTGCAGCGCTGCTCGAAAAGCTTGGCTATCGCCAGCGCAATGGCGTCTATCGCCACCCGCGGCGTCGGGTGATATTTCTTGGTGATCTTATCGACCGGGGGCCACGTATCCGTCTTGCCGTGACGATAGCCCGGCGTATGGTCGAGTCCGGCGAGGCCCAGATCGTCATGGGCAACCATGAATATAACGCCCTGGCGTATACCCACCCGGCACCGCCGGGTAGCCAGCAGCGCTGGTTACGCGAGCACACACCGCGTCACAACCGGATTATTCAAGACACGCTGGAACAATACCGCGACCACACCAATGAATGGGAAGATACGCTGGCGTGGTTTAAAACGCTGCCGCTGTTTCTCGAACAGGATGGCTTTCGGGTGGTACACGCCTGCTGGGATCATCAGCTGATAGAGCAGTTCAAACAGGATTACCCCGATGGTTGCATGGACGACGATTTTCTTGTCGCCTCGACCGATCCGACGACCCAGGCATTCCGCATCCTGGATCGCCTGACGCGGGGCAGCCATCTATCGCTTCCTGATAATGTCGCTATTCACTCGGGAGATGGGTTTACACGGCGCAGCTTCCGAACCCATTTCTGGGCGGCATCGCCACAGTACTGGGGCGATGTTGCCTTCCAGCCCGATAATTTACCCGGCGATCTAGAACAGCGGCCGCTTACCCAAAATGAGCGTAAGACGCTGAGTTATTACGGTCCCGACGAACCGCCTTTGTTTATTGGCCATTACTGGTGTGAAGGCATACCTGCGTTACCCACCTCGAACATTGCCTGTCTGGATTACAGTGCGGTGAAGTATGGCCGTCTGGTTGCCTATCGTTGGAATGGCGAACAAGACTTGAATGCTGACCAGTTTGTCTGGATTCGTGTCGCCAGAGAAGAGCAGCGTGTTTTAAACACCTTGCGGGACGACGATGATTGAGCTGAATTGTTGTTGTTACATTAATTTACATAAATTTTGCAAAACATATGAACTAACGCTGCCGCCGCTCGTCAGATTAAGTGTTCCCTTGAATGATCCCTTGCTATTTACCCGGCGGCCCCCTCCGCCGGTTTTTTTTGGTGAAAATAATAACCACTGTATTGCCACGTCCAGGCGTGATCTATCCAATGGGTTGCCAAGCTTAGCGTTTGTATGAAAAGCCTATGTCGTTATCATAAAGGAAGCCTATGCACCCCGTAATGCGTTTACCCCCTGACGTCGACACCCAGGCGCTTCGCAAAGCGCTCTGGCGTTATCGTATTGGGCACCGGATTACCGCTGAAGGCGATGCCCAGGTGCTCTGGGTCGCCGACCCGGGTCAGCGTGAAGCGCTTCTCGCGCTGGTGGCCCGCTGGCAGCAGGGTGAACCTCTTGAGTTAGCGGAGCAGGTCTCAAAGGTGGATTCCCCGGCGCTATTCTCAACGCTTAAACGGTTGCCGGTTACCGTGGCCATGGTGGTGGCGAGTCTGGTGATCTTCGCGCTGATAGGTGTGTTTGGTGATCTGTTGATTGTGGCCCTCACCATTGTGCCGATTGGCATCGTGGGTGGTGAGCTAACCTACGGGTCGCTGACGGAGACGCTGGCCAGCGGCCAGGTATGGCGCCTACTGTCGCCAGCGTTTCTGCATTTTGGCTGGATGCACCTGATCTTCAACCTGATGTGGGTATGGTATTTCGGGCGGCAGGTTGAAGCGTTACAGGGCGGAAGGACGCTGCTCCTCCTGCTGGTCGTCGCAGGGGTGTTGGCGAATCTGGCCCAGTACGCGACGGGTACAGTGTTATTCGGCGGTATGTCGGGCGTCGTTTATGCCTTGCTGGGTCACGTATGGCTGATGTCTAGACGGGCTCCGGGAAGCGGTTTTTTTGTGCCGCAGATGCTCGTCGTGTTCATGCTGGGCTGGATGGTGTTTACCATGACCGACATGGCCGGGCTGGTAGGTTTTGGCAATGTTGCCAATGAGGCCCATCTTGGCGGATTGATCGTCGGCCTGATCACGGGCTGGTATTATAGCGCGCGGCGTTTACGGTCTTAACTGAGGAGTTTGGCATGAGCGACATGACCTTCGACAAAATGATCAACCAGATGACCCCGGCGATTTACGAGAGCCTCAAGCAGGCCGTATCGCTGCGCAAGTGGCCGGATGGACGCTACCTCACGGCTGAGCAGACCGAGTTGTGTCTGGAAGCCGTGATGCGCTATGAAGCGGAAAACAACGTGCCCGAAGCGAACCGTGTCGGGTATCTGGAACAGCGCACCTGTGGTGCTGGCGCCACCGGGCAGGGCGTTTCACCGGAAATGGCCGGTCTTGCCAAGGATGCGTCGCGTGACTGATGGGTTAGTGCAGGGGTGCTTGCGTAAAATGGCGGTGGAACCGGGCCCGACCCAGGCTCAACCTGTCAGCTACCAGCTGCGCGTGGGTGAACACCGCATTGACTTGAACGAGCGGTTGGGGTTTCCGTTACAGCTGCGTTGGAGTGGTGCTATCGCCTGCACCCACTGCGGTCGTGCAACCAAGAAAAGCTTTGCCCAGGGTTACTGCTACCCCTGCTTCAAGCGTCTGGCCCAATGTGATACCTGCATCATGAAGCCGGAAACGTGCCATTATTTTCAAGGCACCTGTCGCGACCCTGAATGGGGAGAGCAGCATTGCTTTCAGCCGCATATCGTTTACCTGGCCAACTCGTCGGGTTTGAAAGTGGGAATTACCCGTAAAACGCAAATGCCCACCCGTTGGCTGGACCAGGGGGCGATACAGGCCTTGCCGATTCTGGAAGTCGATACCCGCCAGCAATCAGGCTTTGTGGAGATGCTGTTCAAGGAACATGTCGGTGATCGCACCAACTGGCGGGCCATGCTCAAAGGCGATGTGGCGGAGCTTGATCTGAAAGCCGAACGCGATCGCCTGATGGCCGCAACCGCCAGCGGCCTTGGGCAACTTAGAAGCGAGTATGGGGCGGATGCCATTCGCGAACTGGATGGCCAATACCATGCCTTTCACTATCCGGTGGAGACCTTCCCACGCAAGATTATGTCGCACAACTTTGACAAACAGCCGGAGGTCAGCGGTATCTTGCAGGGGATTAAAGGCCAGTACTTGATGCTGGATACCGGCGTGATCAATCTGCGTAAGTTTACCGGTTATGAGGTTAGCGTCGCTTAATACTGCTTAGGCGTCACCGTAGCCCAGTGCCTCTTGCAGGTATTGGGCGTGACTTGCCACCCAGCGTGGGTCAATCGCCCCCCAATCACGTATCTGATAGCGGCCGATGTTATGCCGCTCTCCCTTATCCTTTTCGAACACACACTCGATATCCAACTCAGCAAGCGAAGTAATGGTATCTTGCGCGGTGCGCCTTGGCATGCCGGTCGCCTCAATCAAGGCCGGGACGCTGGCAGCGCCTTGGTCAATCAGGTACGCCACGTACAGGCGACGGTAAAAGCTCGATTTGGTTTTGCTTAACGGCGCGGGCATGGCGCATCCTTTATGGGGTTCGACAGTAACGCTGCCCAGTCTAATAGAATAAATCCCCTTGCGCGCGCGGCGGGCGAAAATCGCGGGTATTCAATCCCTGCTCGGTGCGGGACTGCAACTTCCACTGGCGGCTGGCACGATTAAACCGCTGGCTGATCATTTCGGCAAACACCCCTTCACCGCGGAAACGCTTGCCAAAGCGGGCGTCATAATCCTTCCCACCACGGCACTGTCGAATCAAGCTCATCACTTTGGCAGCCCGCTCGGGGTAGTGGGCTTCCAGCCACGCCTCGAATAACGGCGCCACTTCATGGGGCAGGCGCAATAGCATCCAGGTAGCGGTGCGCGCCCCCGCTCGGCTGGCGGCTTCAAGAATCCGCTCAATTTCATGGTCGGTCAGCCCAGGGATAATCGGCGAAACCAGCGTGCCCACAGGAATCCCCGCCGTATTCAGCTCGCGGATGATTTTCAGACGGGCTTGAGGCGACGCCGTGCGCGGCTCCAGGGTGCGTTTCAGGTTGGCATCCAGACTGGTAAGGCTGACAAAAACCCGCACCAAACGGTGTTCGGCCATTTCTGAAAGCAACTCCAGGTCTCTCAGTATCAGGCTGCTTTTAGTCACAATGGTGACCGGATGGCGACATTCCAATAACAACTCAAGCAAGCGACGGGTGGTTTGGTGTTTCGCCTCCAGTGGCTGGTAGCAGTCGGTATTGCCGGAAAGGTTAATCGGACGGCATACGTAATTAGGGTGGCACAGCTCGTCGGTTAACCGCTCCACTAAACCGCTGCGGGCAATCAGCCTGGTTTCAAAATCCAGCCCTGGCGATAAATCCCAATACGCATGGGAAGGGCGGGCATAGCAGTAAACGCAGCCATGCTCGCAGCCACGGTATGGATTCAGCGAGCGATCAAACGGCAAATCCGGCGAGGTGTTCCACGACAGCGCGCTTTTGCTCACTTCCTCGCGCACCTCGGTTACGATACTTGTGGATGTTTCCTCCCGCCACCAGCCATCGTCTTCCGCAACGCTTTGGGTGGGTGCAAAGCGGTTATGCGGGTCGTACGTCGCTCCACGTCCTTTGCGCACCGAGGAACTGCCATCAGCGTAATGAAAAGCCGTCATTTGCCACCCCGTTTATATATGGCTATATATACAGTATATGATGTTTTGTCCAGTGTGCAAGAATGAGTAAAGAGCCATGTTTGGTTGCTTCAGCCTTTCCCGGCCAACCAGGGGAAACAGGCTAGGTCAGGCGGTGGGGTAGGTCGGGATATCGAAAAATGGTTGTATGGACGGTAAATGCAAAACGCCTTGGCTCTCTAAAGCCAAGGCGTTTCACGTTATCCAGCACGTGACTCGCTAGTGCTTAGCGCTTTTTCCGCGTGGTTTTTTTATCGCCGTTGGCTTTTTCGGCGCTGTCTTCACTTCCCCCATTGCCGGGAAAATGGCCGCGCAACAGCTCCAGCAGTCCCTGGGTCGAGGCATCGAAGTCGGCGGCGTTGGTGTCGATGCGTTCGCTGATTTCACCGGCGATACGTTTGCCCAGCTGCACGCCCCACTGGTCGAAAGAGTTGATGTTCCAGATAACGCCTTGCACGAACACCTTATGCTCGTAGAGCGCGATCAGGGCACCCAGGTTTTTCGGCGTCAGCTCGTCCAGCAGCAGGGTGCTTGATGGGCGATTGCCGGGGCAGCTGTAGGGGTCATGCTGGCTGAGCTCCTTGCTGTCTCCCTGGCTGCCTTCCATAAAGGCGTTGGCCTGGGCGAGCATGTTGGTCAGCAGCGCGAAGTGGTGGTCTTCGACACCCGGCTCGGGCTTGAGTGAGGCGATAAAGTCGATGGGCACGTAGCGCGTGCCCTGGTGCAGCAACTGGAAGAAAGCGTGCTGACCGTTGGAGCCGGTCTGGCCCCACACAATCGGGCCGGTCTTGTAATTCACCGGGTGGCCGAAGATGTCCACCGACTTGCCGTTGGACTCCATATCCAACTGCTGGAGAAACGAAGGCAACTGGTGCAGGGCCTGGTCGTAAGGCACGATGGCTTGGGTTTCCGCACCAATGAAATTGATGTACCAGATACCGATCAGCGCCATCAGCACGGGCATGTTCTCGGAGAAGGGCGCTTCAATGAAGTGGTTATCCATCTCGTGAGCGCCTTCCAGCAGCTCGATGAAGCCCTCAAAGCCAATCGAGAGCGCAATCGGCAGGCCAATTGATGACCACATGGAGTAACGCCCGCCGACCCAGGCCCAGAACTCGAACACGTTCTCTTCACGAATGCCGAATTCCATCGCCGCGCGGCGGTTGGTGGAGGCAGCGATAAAGTGCGCGCCCACATCGGCGTCTTCACCGGCGTTCTCCAGGAACCAGCGCCGCGCGGTCTTGGCGTTGAGCAGGGTTTCCTGGGTAGAGAAGGTCTTGGTCGAGACGATGAACAGCGTGGTGGCTGGGTCGAGACGCGACAGCACCTTCTGAATATGGGTGCCGTCCACGTTGGAAACAAAGTGGAAGTGCAACTCTGGGTGGCGGTACTTCAATAGCGCACGGACGGCCATGTTGGGGCCCAGGTCCGACCCGCCAATGCCAATGTTGACCACGTCCTTGATGCGCTTGCCGCTATAGCCTTTCCACTCGCCGCTGCGCACCGCCTCGGAAAACTGCTTGATCTGCTCGCGGGTACGGGTGATTTCGGGCATCACGTCCTTGCCGTCGACAAATACCGGATCATCGCCGAGGTGGCGAAGCGCGGTGTGGAGAACCGGACGGTCTTCGGTGACGTTGATGATATCGCCCGAAAACATCTGGGCTCGGCGCTGGACGAGGGCGGAGTGGTCGGCCAGTTCGATCAGTTTGGCCTTGACCTCGTCGGATACGTGGTGCTTCGAGTAGTCGAGGAAAAGACCGCCCACCCGCAGGCTCATTTTTTCAAAGCGCTGCGGGTCATTGGTGAAATAGTCACGAATGCGATCGTTAGCGGTTTTGTCGCGCAGGCGTTCGAGTGCCTGCCACGTCACACTGCGGGTCAGCTGAAACATAGCGGTGTCCGTTGTTGTAGGTCGGCGAGTTGCCTTGATGTTATGTGTGTAAAAATACTACATAAAACGCGTGCTGTGGCAAACCATCGTGAACAAAAGCATGTTGTACGGTAATAAAACCAATAGCGAGCCCAATAAAAAGGCGGGCCTTGGCCCGCCTGGCACTGTTCAGCTGGCAATGGCCACTTGGGTAGCGCCCCGTTTGATCATGGCATAGCTCAGGCCGGTAATCAGCGAGCCGACCACAATCGCGCTCAGGTAGAGCAGCACGGGGGTAATGGCATTGGGGATCAGCAGGACAAAAATGCCGCCGTGGGGGGCCATCAGTTTAGCGCCTACCAGCATGGAAAGTGCACCGGTAACGGCACCGCCCAGCATGCAGGCAGGGATTACCCGCAGCGGATCTTTGGCGGCAAACGGAATCGCCCCTTCGCTGATAAAACACATGCCGAGTACAAACGATGCCTTGCCTGCCTCGCGCTCGGGCGCCGAAAATTTGTTGCGTGCCACCAGACTGGCAATGCCCATGCCGATGGCAGGTACCATGCCAGCGGCCATGATCGCCGCCATGGGACCATAGGTTTCCGAGGCTAGAAGTCCGACGCCAAAGGTATATGCGGCTTTGTTGACCGGGCCACCCAGGTCGAAACACATCATGGCGCCCAGCAGAATGCCCAGCAGCACGGCGTTGGTGGAGCCCATGTTTTCAAGGAAGCTGGTCAGCGCGGTAAGAATGCCCGCCACCGGCTCACCGACGATATAGATCATTACCAGGCCAGTCACCAGGCTGGCGATGAGTGGAATAATCAGGATCGGCTTCAGCGATTCAATGCTCGAAGGCAGTTTAACGTAGCGGGTAACCGCCAGGGCGACGTAACCGGCCAGGAAACCGGCCAGAATACCGCCGATAAAGCCGGAGCCTATATCGGCTGCCAGCATGCCGCCAATCATGCCCGGCGCGATACCGGGGCGGTCGGCAATCGAGTAGGCAATATAACCGGCGAGTACCGGAATCATCAGCGCGAAGGCGGTGCCGCCGCCGATTTTCATCAGCGCGGCGGCCAGTGAGCCTTCTTCCTCGGCGGCGTTGATACCGAACACAAACGACAGTGCGATCAGCAAGCCACCCGCGACCACCATCGGCAGCATGAACGACACACCGGTCAGCAGGTGCTTGTAAACCCCTTTCTCTTTGACGCTTTTGCCTTCACTGCTGGCACTGGGCTGGTTGCCGTCTTCAATGCTGGCGTGAGCGAGGGCAGCTTCCAGTGTTGGGCGCGGTTTTTTCAAGGCACTGCCGGTGGAAGTGCGGTAAATGCGCTTGCCCGCAAAGCGGGCAGGGTCAACGTCGATGTCGCAGGCCAGCACGACCACATCAGCATCAGCGATCTCTTTATCCGTCAGCTGATCTTGTGCGCCTACCGAGCCTTGGGTTTCCACGCGGATAGCGTGGCCCATGGCTTTGCCGGCTTCGGCGAGTGCCTCGGCCGCCATGAAGGTGTGCGCAACGCCCGTCGGGCAGGCCGTCACGGCGACAATATTCTGTCCTTCAGTGGCGCTTGGCGCCGCAGAACGGGCTGCGGGTGCATCGGTGGGTGCCTGATAAAGCGGCGCATCGCGTTTCGCCGTGGTCAAAAAGCCACTCGGGTCAGGGAGCGCGTCGGCAATCGGCGCTTGATAAAGCCGCTTACCTTCAAAGCGCTCGGGCGCGGGCACATGATCTGCCGCGACGACGATCAGGTCGGCATTGGCAATCTGCTCGGCGGTGGCCGCCTGAAGCGGCGCCAGCTCACCGTGCATTTCCACATGAACGTGCCAGCCCTGGCGTTCTGCAGCCTGTTCCAGCCGCTTGGCGGCGAGGAAGGTGGTCGCCATGCCGCTTGGGCAGGCGGTAATCAGAATAATATTCATAGCGTGGCTCCCTCGGTGATGGTGTCGTCAAGACGCCGTACCCGGGTCTGTTGTTGGAGTGAGTCGAAGTCGTCGGCCTGGGGGTTACCCACGCCCACATGGCGGACCGCATCGGCAGATAATGCCGTGGCGAAACGAAGGGTTGTTTCGGGATCGTGGCCGCTGAGCAGGCCGTGGAGCATGCCCGCAACGAGCGTATCACCGGCGCACACGGTGTTGACGGCGGTCACGGACGGTGGCGTTGCCTGCCAGCTGCCCTGGGCATTCACCCACAGCACGCCATCGGCGCCGGCAGAAACAAGCGCCTGTTCCACGCCGCCCTGATGCAGACGACGCACCGCCTGGGTCAGCGCAAGGCTGGTTTCAAGCGGCGCACCTGCCCAGTGTGCAAGCTCAAGCTCGTTGGGCTTGACGGCGGTGGGCTTTACCTCAATGGCGGCGTTAAGTGCCGCGCCGCTGGTATCCACCCAGAGAGGAACGCCGCTGGCCTTCAGGTGCTTTAGAAAAGCGCGAAAGTCATCGAGACTGAGCCCCGGCGGTAAACTGCCAGCTACCACGACGGCGTGAGGCGGTGTGGCGTTGTATAAATGTGCATCCAGCCTTGCCGTTAAGCGTTGCAGATCCTTTGAGGTGATCGGCGTGCCGGGCCCGTTGATGTCGGTGACCCGGCCGCTTTGTTCAGCAAGCTTGGCATTGATGCGTGTTTCCCCTGCTACGCGCACAAAGTCATCGTGCAAGGCGGCGTGCTGAAAGGCCAGCGCGAAAGGCGCGTCGTTGTCAGCGCCCAGAAAACCGCTCACGGTAACGTCATGGCCTAACCCTGCCAGTACCCGGGCAACATTGACGCCTTTACCCGCGGCCTCCAGCTGGGCGCTGTGGGGGCGGTTAACCGCCCCTGGAATGAGCTGATCAAGGCTGAACGCCAGGTCCAACGCCGGGTTGAGCGTAATGCATAACACGCGAGCCATCAGCGAGCCTCCAGCGCGTCGCGCACGTCATCGCTGGTGGCCTGGGCCAGTGCCAGTTGAGCGCTGGCCTGGGCATCCGCCAGATCAAATTCGCGCAGCCGCGCCTTGACCAGCGGGATCTGTCGGGCGCTGACCGACAGTTCATCGACGCCCAGGCCGACCAGTACCGGCACCGCCATGGCGTCTGAGGCCAGTTCGCCGCAGACACCAACCCATTTGCCCTGAGCATGGGCGGCGTCAACGGTCATCTGGATCAAGCGCAGTACCGCGGGATGCAGGCCGTCGGCCTGGGCGGAAAGCTCCGGATGGCCACGGTCGATGGCCAGGGTGTACTGGGTCAAATCGTTGGTGCCCACCGAGAAGAAATCCACCTCGGCGGCAAGCGATGGCGCCAGCAGGGCACTGGAGGGCACTTCGATCATCACGCCGAGCTGCACGTCAGTGGCACGTTGTGATGGCGAAATTTCGCTCAGCAGCCGATCATAGATCGCCTTGGCGGCGCGGAACTCGGCGATGTCCTTGACCATCGGCAGCATGATGCGCAAAGGGCTGTCTTTGCCGGCCATCAACAGCGCGCGAAACTGGGTTTCGAGCACTTCCGGCTGGGTCAGCGCCAGGCGAATGCCGCGCAGGCCAAGGAAGGGATTATCTTCTTGAGGCACCGGCCAGTAGGGCAGTGGCTTGTCACCGCCGACGTCCAGCGTGCGGGCCACCAGCGGGCGGCCATCAAGGGCGTCAATTGCCTGACGGTATTCATCGATTTGGGTGGATAGGTCCGGCGCGCTGGCGTGGGCCATGAACAGGAATTCAGTGCGCAGCAGGCCAACCCCCTCGGCACCACGTTCAACGGCGTCTTCCGCATGAGCGGTGTTGCCCAGGTTGGCGGCGACTTCGACCCGGTGTCCGTCGCGGGTTTGAGCCGTTTCAAAGCGCGTTTCCCAGGCATCGGCTTCGCGCTGCTGCTGGTCAAGCAATTGCTGCTCGGCGCGCTGCAGGCGGTCTTCCGAAGGCTTGTGGGTGACCCGTCCGCGTTCGCCATCAAGAATCATCATGCCGCCGTCAGGTAGCGCCATGACGGCGTCACCGGCACCGACAACCGCCGGAATGCCTAACGCGCGGGCCAGAATCGCGCTGTGCGCTGTAGCGCCGCCGCGAACGGTGAGCAGGCCACGCACTCGCGAGGTATCCAGTCGCGCGACATCAGACGGGCCAATATCGTCCATCACCAGAATATACGGATGGTCGGGCGGCTCGGGCAGCTTGACGTCACACAGCACGCCAAGGACTCGGCGGCCCACGTCGCGCAGGTCGGCGGCGCGTTCGGCCAGTAGCCGGTCGGCAAGCATTTCCTGGGCGTGGGCGGCGGTGTCGATGGCTTCCCACCAGCCGGCCTCTGCCGACGCCCCTTCGCGGATAGCATCAATGGCGGCCTGGTGCAGCTCCGGGTCGTCGAGCATTTCTTCGTGCATGGAAAGAATGTCGGCGACTTCACCGCCCGGCGCGTCATGCACCAGTGTTTCCAACTGGGTGGCACCTTCCTTCAGCGCCTCGCGAAGACGGGCAGCCTCTTGTTCGGGATCGTCGGCGTGTTGCGGGTATTCAAAGCTTACCGGGCGAATGACAAATACCGGTGCAATGGCAAGCCCCGGGGAGGCGGCCACGCCCGCATGTGGCGTATCGTTAACCAGCGGCTCGGCGGCGGGTTTGGTGCTTTCGGCGGCGGGAGAGAGGCTTTCCCGGCCGCCATCAAATGGGGCAACCTTCTCGCCCAGGCCAGACTCGACGGCCTCGCTGACGGCCGCGAGTGCCTGGCTTGCCTGCTCGCCCTCGGCAGAAAACACGAGCCATTGCCCGCGTCTCGCGCCCATGCCAATCACCTTGGTCAAGCTGGCGGCGGAAACCGGCGTGGCGCTGCCTTCTTCCAGTCGAACGTTGATCGGCACCGCCTGGGCGCGGGCAATTTGTACCAGTTGCTTGGCCGGGCGGGCGTGCAGGCCGTGAGGGTTCAGCACGCGGGCACGTTGAGTTTGTGTGCTGGCAGTTTCACCCGCCAAGGCGGCCAGCCACTGGGCGCTGGTTTTATTGACCAGGCTTTTGCTTTCGCTGTGATCAAGGAGTGGCAGTAATTGCTCAAGCAGCGAACGATGGCTCTCACCGCTGGCCGCGAGGCAGAACAAGGCATGCACGGGATGTTCCTGATGGCTCAGTGATGTATCTGCCGGGGTTGCGACACCCAGTGCAGGCTGGGCGACACCATGAGGGTGGCTTGCCAGCCATAGGCCATTCCCCAGCCAGGTGGGTTCGACAGAGGCAATGGCACTAATAAACGTATTATCGACACAGCCGCTTTGACGCAGTCGCGCGGCAGCGGCTAGCGTCAATTCCTGCAGGTCCTTGGCGGGGAAGCTAACGCACAGCGTTTCGTTATCCAGACGTGGCACCACGGCTGGCTTGGAAAGCAGGCGCGCCACATCGTCGGCGGAGGTGGCGTTAGCCAGTTGCTCAGCGACACCTTCGCGGTCCAATACATGGGTCAGTTGGCGCAGGATATCGAGGTGCTCGTCGTTTTGCGCGGCGATAGTCACCAGTACGTGCACCTGTTGGCCGTCGTGCCACTGAACGCCTTGGGGGAATTGTAAAACGCGTACCCCGGTTTGCTTGACGTATTGGCGGCTTTCCGGGGTGCCGTGGGGGATGGCGATGGCATTGCCCAGAAACGTCGAGGATTGAGCTTCCCGGTCGAGCAGGCCGTCACGGTAATCAGGGTCGACAAACCCCGCCGCCACCAGCGCATCGGCAGCGCTGTTGAGTGCTGCTTGCCAGTCGTCAGCATGGCAGTCCAGCAATATGTCATCAGAGCCGAGCGTCAGCATAGGTGTCTCCGTGTAGAACCATGGTCGTAGCGCACCGAAGTGGGCTGGATGAATCGTGTCATCTGTGTATAGTTGGCTATGCTGAATCGATTCACTTCAGGACACAAGAGGTTCGCGCCTAGACTTTGGTCTGATGGGCGTCTGTCGACTGTTAAACTGGCGGCAATCAGAGGGGAAATTCATGACACTTGCCGATATAGCCCGGCTTGCCGGGGTATCACGTACTACCGCCAGCTATGTGATTAATGGCCAGGCCGAAAAGCGCCGCATTAGCCAGGCGACCATCGACAAGGTGATGTCGGTCGTTCGTCAGCACCGCTATCACATTGATCCCCAGGCGGCCGCATTGCGCCGGGGAGCGAGTCGTTTACTGGGGTTGATCGTGCCCGATCTGGAAAACATCAGTTACGCGCGGCTTGCCAAGCGCATAGAGCGGGGCGCTCGCGAACGTGGCTATCAACTGCTGGTGGTGAGCTCCGATGACTGCCCGGACAGCGAGCGGGCGCTGGCGCTAGCGCTGCGTGCGCAGCGCTGTGAAGTGCTTATCACGGCGAGTTGTCTGGCCAGCGATGATCCGTTTTACGCAGACCTGGTAAAAGAGGGCTGGAGCGTGGTGGGAATGGACCGGGGGCTGGATCCTGCGCGTTTTGCAAGTGTGGTCAGTAACGACCGCCAAGCATCGCTGGCGCTGACCCACTCGGTGATTGATCCTGCTACCCGGCGCGTTGCATGGCTGGAAGCGATGCCTGACCTTTCCATCAGCCGAGAACGCAGGGCGGGATTCGAACAAGCACTTGCGGGCACGTCCATTACGCCGCTATATCTAAGCGGTACGCACTATGAGCGTAGCGAAGGCGCCCGGCTGGCGGTCAAGCTACTGGATGAAGAGGGCGGGGCAGATGCATTGGTCACCGCGTCCTATACGCTGTTGGAAGGGGCGTTTGATGTCTTTCTGGAGCGAGGAGGTTTGCCGGAAGGGATGCGGTTGGCCACCTTTGGGGATCATCGCCTGCTGGACTTTTTGCCTCAGCCGGTTAATTCAGCCTTGCAGGATTACGATCGCATCGCTGAGCTGACGCTGCGCTGTGCCTTGGCCGCGACAGAGGGCGAACCTCAATGCGGCCAGCAAGTGGTCGCAAGGCATTTGCGCACCCGCCATCCCGGTGCGCAAATGAGGGCCTGAGCCAAGTGGTTGAGCTGACTCATTAGCAGCCGGTCGGTGGTCAGTCACTCCGTGCGTGCCGCGGCCCAGGCGTTGGCATCGGGAATCGACATGTCGTAGCTTTCATCCAGGTAAGGCGAGGAAAGGACAAAGTCGGCGCTCGCTGCATTGCATGCCACCGGGACGTTCCATAGTGCCGCAAGGCGAAGCAGCGCTTTGACATCCGGGTCATGGGGCTGGGGAGCGAAGGGGTCCCAGAAAAAAATCAGCACGTCGAGCGCCTGCTCGGCGATGCGCGCGCCAATCTGTTGGTCACCGCCAAGCGGTCCGCTCATCAACCCTTCGATAGGCAGTCCCAGCGCGTCGTGCAAGCGCTTTGCTGTCGTGCCGGTGCCGAGCAGTTCGTGGCGGCCCAGCGTATCCTTCCAGCGCGTCGCCCATTCAAGCATTTCGGTTTTCTTGCCGTCATGGGCGATCAACGCAATCCGCTTGCGGGCCTGGAGCGTACGAGTCGCCTGACGAGGAGGGCGCGCATCATTCATGGTATGGATCTCCAAAGCAGGATCATTGCGACTCGGCCGCCACCGCTAACACCTTCATGGTGTTGGTGCCGCCATGGGCGTTCATATGGTCGCCTCGGGTGAGAATGACATGCTCGCCGGGATCCGCCAAGCCGTGGGCTTTTAATAATCTCAGCGCCTCGCCGTTGACGTCTTCTGCCTGCATATGGGTCGTGTCAAACGGTATCGAGACAACGCCCCGATACAACGCCATGCGTCGCTGAGCGATGGGGCTATGGGCCAGGCCGACAATTGGCAGCTTGGAGCGAATGCGCGACGCAATCAGGGGCGTGTAGCCGGTGGCAGTCATGCAGGCGATGACACTGACGCCCTCGAGATGGTTGGCTGCATACATCGCGGATAGTGCGATCGTCTCGTCAATGCGCTCGAAGCCTTCATGAATGCGGTGGCTCGACTCCTGGGCAATGCGCTCGCGCTCGGCGCCCAGGCAGACGCGGTTCATCGCCTCGATGGTTTCAACCGGATAATCGCCCGCGGCGGTTTCGGCCGAGAGCATTACCGCATCGGTGGCATCCAGCACCGCGTTGGCCACGTCGAACACTTCGGCGCGCGTGGGCAGCGGCGACTCGATCATCGATTCCATCATCTGCGTGGCGGTAATCACTGCACGATTCAGAGTGCGAGCATGCTTGATGATGCGTTTTTGCGTGCCAATCAGCGCTTCGTCACCGATTTCCACGCCCAGATCGCCGCGGGCTACCATCACCGCTTCTGAGGCCAGGATAATGCCATCCAGGGTTTCGTCGTTGGCCACGGCTTCGGCGCGTTCGAGCTTGGCGACCAGGCCGATTTCTCTTCCAGCCTCGCCCAGCAGGTCGCGTGCCTCTTGCATATCGGCAGCACTACGCGGGAAGGAAACTGCCAAATAGTCCACGCCGATATCCAGGGCGGTAATCAGGTCAGCCTTGTCCTTTTCAGTGAGCGCTGGGGCGGAAAGACCGCCGCCTTGCTTGTTGATGCCTTTATTGTTGGACAGTTTGCCACCCACATGAACTCGGGTGTGAACTTCCTGGTCAACCACTTGGGTGACATCCAGTACCACGCGGCCATCGTCAAGCAGCAGGCGGTCGCCGGTGGTGACGTCATCGATCAGCGATTTGTAGTCACAGCCGACCCGCTCCTGGTCGCCCTGATCGGCCTCCATTGCCATGTCGAGGATAAACGGCTGGCCCTGGGTGAGGTGGATGGCCGCATCCTTGAAGCGGGCAATACGAATCTTGGGTCCCTGGAGGTCGCCCAATACGGCAACGCTGCGGCCAAGTCGTTGGGCGATTTCGCGGACGTCCTGGAGACGCCGCCGGTGGTCATCGGCAGCGCCATGGGAAAAGTTGAGGCGAACGACGTCGACGCCCGCTTTAAGCATGGCTTCCAGAACGCCTGGGCGGTCGCTGGCAGGGCCTAGCGTGGCCACGATCTTGGTGCGGCGTAAGGGGAGCGAGAGGGGTTGGCTCGTCATTGCACATTCTCCTGGGTCGGCCATTGGTTATTGTTGGCGCTGCGCTGGATATTGAAATTGCAGGCTATTAAGTTGTGGACTACGATAGCGTCTATATAGTAATTTTACTACATATTGATTGATGGTTTGCCTTTTTGGAGGCTTGAGACACACCGACGACCCCAATAAGGTGCTTAACTACGTATTTTTAGTAATTTTTTACGAAATATACAATTGGTTATGTAGCAAAAAATCAGCTATGTATTTTTGTTACAAACGTTCTCTGCAAAGGTGAGGTGCTCCATGACAACAAGAGTCGCTATCAACGGTTTCGGTCGGATTGGCCGTAACGTACTACGCGCCCTCTATGAAAACGGCTACCGTGATCGTATGCAGGTCGTTGCGATCAACGACCTGGGCGATCCGTCGCTTAACTCCCACCTGCTTCGCCATGACACCGTCCACGGTCATTTTCCCTATTCTGTCGATCATGACGCGGAAAGCATCAGCGTCGACGGCGACCGCATCGCGATCTCCTCCGAGCGGGATCCTGCTAAATTGCCCTGGGCGTCGATGGACATCGATATCGTCATGGAATGCACCGGCTTATTCACCAAGCGTGAAGCGGCAGCCAAGCATATTGAGGCGGGTGCCAAACGCGTATTGATCTCGGCCCCCAGCCCTGATGCCGATGCCATGATTGTTTACGGCGTCAATGAAGAGACGCTCACCGCCGACCATAAAGTGGTCTCGAATGCCTCCTGCACAACGAATTGCCTGGCACCGGTTGCCAAGGCGTTAAACGATGCCGTGGGTATCGAGAATGGCCTGATGACGACGGTGCATGCCTATACCAACGACCAGAATCTGTCGGATGTCTATCACACTGACCCCTACCGGGCGCGCAGTGCAACCCAGTCGATGATTCCGACCAAGACCGGCGCCGCGGCTGCCGTTGGCAAGGTGCTGCCCGAGCTTGAGGGGAAATTCGATGGCCTGGCGGTTCGGGTGCCGGTGATCAACGTCTCGCTGGTGGACCTGACCTTCACCGCTGGCCGTGACACCACTGCAGAAGAGATCAACGCGGTTGTTGAAAAAGCGGCTGTCAATTCACCGGTCTTGGCGGTCAACGCACAGCCATTGGTGTCTATCGATTTCAACCACGACGCCAACTCGTCCACGTTCGATACCAACCATACCCGGGTGAACGGGCGGCTGGTGAAAATCATGGCCTGGTACGACAACGAGTGGGGCTTCTCCAACCGCATGCTGGATACCGCAGAAGCCATGCAGGCTGCCGCCAAGTAATCCAACGGATCAGGGGCAGGTATCGCCGAGCAACAGCTCCGTTTTCAACAGTTGTTGCTCGGCAGGCAACAGGCCGAGAATCATCTGTGCCGCGACCCGTCCCTTGCCTTCGCTATCCTGACGAACGGTGGTTAAACGAGGAGCGCGGTACTGGCCCTCTGCAATGCCGTCAAACCCGGTAATCCTCAGATCTTCAGGCACCCGAATGCCGCGCTGTTCGGCCAACGTCAGCGCCGTCAGGGCAATGCGATCCGACATGCACAGCAGCAGGTCGGGCCGCTGATGCTCAGGTTGGTCGAGCAACTCTGCCAACACCGGCCCGCACACCTCGAACGTATTCTCCTCAATATTCCACAGCGGTACTTGTTGTGTATCCACCCCGTGTTCGCTGAGTGCGGTATGGAAACCTTCCAGCCGTGCGCGGCTGATCGTACTGGTATTGGGCAGCAGGGTGTGCTCGGGCGTCACGCGACCGTTGCAGGCTTCTTTAGTCAACCGTAGGTTGATGATGGCCGGGCGCCTAGGTTGTTGTTTCAGGGCATGACAGGCGATGTGATAGCTGGCCTCGCTATCGTCGATGTGCACCGTTGGGCAGTCAACCACATCAAAGTCCACGGACACGATCGGACGCTGCGCCGGCAGTCGATTCAACAGCTGATTGTTGGGCATCAAGCCGTAGACGATAAAACCGTCGGCAATATTCGCCGAGCCGGCCGGCTGTGAGTCGTGCCCCCGCCCCGGCAAGAGCAACAAGGTGTGCCCATGGGCGTCGAGCACCTCGGCGACGCCGGATAAAAATTCACTGGCCACCGCATCATTCAAGCTGTAAGTGAGACTCTCCGCCAGCACCACGGCGATGATCCGTGAGCGTCCGGTACGCAAGCTGCGGGCCTTGGCATCAGGGCCGCTATAGCCCAGACGGGCCGCCTCACTCAAGATGCGTTCGCGTAGGGTGGGAGATAGCTGGTCCGGCCGGTTAAAGGCGTTGGAAATGGAGGCAGTCGAGACGCCGAGTTCACGGGCAAGGTCCTTGAGCGTCATTCGGCGGGGTGGTGTCACGGGTTTTCCTATGCAAACTAATGATGAGACGTCCATTCTCAAGAATACCGACCCACGCTGTCTCCCGACAAGCCTTGCCTCATAATGCTTGTCGCGATCGGCGTGGGTCAGTAAGTGGAGTGGTCAAGGTGTGCCGATTAAGCGGCCTGTCGTTGAGCAGGCAAATCCAGGGCGGCACCGCCCTCGTCGAACAGGTGAACATGCTGGGTGTCGGGCACCAGCGCGACGTGCTGCCCCAGTTTCCACTGGCTCGGGGCTTCGCTGCGATGGATCAACAGCGTATCCCCTGCTTTTGGGTCCAGATATACGTAGACTTCGTTACCCAGGTATTCCACGTTGACGATTTCGAAGCGATTGTCTCCAGAAGGTTCTGCCAAGCGGAGGTGTTCCGGGCGCACGCCAATACTGAGCGGGGCACTTTGCGGCTGCGCCCTTGCATCCTGTGGCAAGGCGAGTTCGCCGACTCCAGCAGCGAGTACCCGGCAGCCATTGTCATCGTTTGCCAGCAGTTGGGCAGGTATGAAATTCATGGTGGGCGAGCCGATGAACCCGGCAACGAATTTGGTCGCGGGGCGCTGGTAAAGCTCTTGAGGGCTGCCCACCTGTTCGACATGGCCGCCGTTGAGCACCACGATCTTGTCGGCGAGGGTCATGGCTTCCACCTGGTCGTGGGTCACGTAAATCATGGTGGAGCCCAGGCGATAATGCAGACGCGCGATCTCGTTGCGCATTTGCACGCGCAGCGAGGCATCGAGGTTGGAAAGCGGCTCATCGAACAGCAGAATACGTGGCTCCCGGGCCATGGCACGCCCCATGGCCACACGCTGACGCTGTCCACCGGAAAGCGCCTTGGGTTTGCGGTGCAGTAGCTCCTCCAGCTGCAGGATGCGCGCCGTCGCCATCACGCGGTCGTCGATAGTTTCCTTGGTCTTTTTCGCCAGCTTTAGGCCGAAGGCCATGTTCTCGTAGACCGACATGTGCGGGTAGAGCGCGTAGGACTGGAAGACCATGCCGACACCGCGTTCACGTGGTGGTAAGTCGTTGACCACAGTGTCGTCGATACGTAAATCGCCATCGGTAATCGACTCAAGACCGGCAATCAGGCGTAGCAGGGTGGATTTACCGCAGCCCGATGGGCCGACGAAAACGACGAATTCGCCGTCGCCGATTTCCAGGTCGACATCGTCGATGATGTGGTCGCGGCCAAACACCTTGTTGATTTTTTCAAGCGTAACACTTGCCATGGGTGACTCCTTGCCAACCTCAAGGCCTGTGCCCCGGGTTGGCCTGTTGTTGTTTAAAACGGTCTAGGCGGTGCGCATAAAGGCCGCCTGGTAAGCAGGGAGCCTCAGCCGGTTGCCGTCGCGCTGATAGTTGAAGCCATGACCATCGAGGTCGCCGGCCACCGTAACGGGGAGCGAGACCTCTTGCGCTTGGCCGGTCAGGTTGAAAACGCACAGCAGGGATTCGTCGTCGTGTTGACGGGTAAAGCCCAGTAGGTCATCGCCCACGTCGACCAGCGTCAAATTGCCATCAAACAGCGCAGCGTGCTGGCGACGAAACGCCAGCAACTGGCGTGTGGCATTAAGGGGGGACGCCGGGTCGCCCTGTTGCTGACTGACGGCAAGCTCGCGATGTCGTGGCGAGATCGGCAGCCATGGCTCAGCGTTTGAAAAGCCAGCCTGTGGCGAACCATCCCAGGGCATCGGGGTGCGACAGCCATCGCGGCCCTTGAACTCGGGCCATAGCACCTTGCCATAGGGATCCTGAATGCGTTCAAAGGGGACGTCGGCTTCGGGAAGGCCAAGCTCTTCGCCCTGGTAAAGGCAGACGCTGCCACGTAGTGAAAACAGCATCGCCAGGGCAACTTTAGGATAAGCCGTTGGGTCTTCGTCAGCGCCCCAGCGGGAGGCACTGCGCTCAACATCGTGATTCGAGGTGGCCCAGCACGGCCAGGCATCGCCCGCCAGCCGCTGGAAACGCTCGATCACTTCACGTAGATACGCAGCGGAATGCGGCTTGTTGAGCAGGTCAAAGGTATAAGCCATGTGCAGCTTGTCGCCGCCTGCGGTGTACTCGGCCATGCGCTCCAGCGGATTGTCATCGCCAATTTCACCCACAGTCGTGGTGCCGGGGTACTCATCCATCAGCGCGCGCAGGTCTTTAAGGAAGTCGAGATTTTCCGGGCGGCTGAGATCATAAACATGACGTTGCCAGGTATACGGATTGCTGTCCGGGGCGCCCAGGGTTTTGGCTTCGCCTTTGGGAACAGGCGGGTTGTCGCGTAACGCCGCGTCATGGAAGAAAAAGTTGACCGTGTCCAGGCGGAAGCCATCGACACCCAGCTCCAGCCAGAAGCGCATATTATCCAGCTGGGCCTGACGTGCTTCCGGGTTATGGAAGTTGACGTCCGGCTGGCTGGTTAAAAAGTTATGCATGTAATACTGCTGGCGGCGTGGCTCAAAGGTCCATGCCGGCCCGCCAAAAATCGACAGCCAGTTGTTGGGTGGCGTGCCGTCTGGCTTGGGGTCTGCCCATACAAACCAGTCGGCCTTGGGGTTGGTGCGATCCTGACGGCTTTCCTGAAACCAGGCATGCTGATCCGAGGTATGGCTGATGACCTGGTCGATCATCACTTTCAGGCCAAGCCTGTGCGCTTTGGCCAGCAGCGCCTTGAAGTCGTCCAGGGTGCCGAACATCGGGTCAACGTCGCGGTAGTTGCTGATGTCGTAGCCGAAGTCGAGCATTGGCGAGGTAAAGAAAGGCGATAGCCAGATACCGTCGACATTGAGTGATGCTACATAGTCGAGCTTTTCAGTAACGCCGGGTAAATCACCGATACCGTCACCGCGGCTGTCCATGAAGCTGCGCGGATAAATCTGATAGATAACGCCGCCGCGCCACCAGGCTTTTGTGTCTTGGGTATCTTGCATGAGAGAGTCCGTTGATGACATTAAAAATCCTTAGCCTTTGACGGCGCCAGCGGTGAGTCCAGAGACGATGCGGCGTTGGAAGATGATCACCAGCACCACCAGCGGAACTGTTACCACGACAGACGCAGCCATGATGGGGCCCCAGGGCAATTCGTAGGCGCTGCCGCCGGACAGCAGGGCGATCGCCACCGGTACGGTGCGCTGGGTGTCGGTCAGGGTGAAGGTAAGCGCGAACAGAAACTCGTTCCACGCGGCAATAAAGGCGAGCAGCCCGGTGGTCGCCATGGCAGGCCACATCAGGGGTAAAAACACCTTGGTAATGGTGATCCACGGGGTGGCGCCATCCATGATGGCGGCTTCTTCAAGTTCCATGGGGAGCTGCTTCATGAAGGTGGTCAGCACCCACACCGTGAAGGGCAGGGTGAAGATGGTGTAACTCAAGATCAGCCCGGCCGGGTTGTTGTAGAGGTTGAGCGTGCGGATAACTTCAAACAGCCCTGAGAGCACTGCCACCTGGGGAAACATCGATACCCCCAGAATGACCAGCAATACCGTTGAGCGCCCGCGAAAACGTACGCGACCCAGGGCATAGGAGGCCGTGATACCCAGCAACAGGGCGATAAATACCACGCTGGTCGCCACCACAATGGAGTTCAAGATGGCGCGTAAAAAGCTGGCTTGGGTCAATACTTGAACATAGTTGCCCAGGTGCCAGGAAGAAGGCCATAGCTCGACACGGAACAGCTCGCTCGATGGCTTGAACGAGGTAATCACGGCGTAATAAAACGGGAAGACGGCGTAAACCATGATCAGCACGATTAGTGCCCAGAAGCCGATCTGCTTGGCTATTTTACTCAACTGACGTGCGTTCATGCCTCACCTCCCAGTTGTAGTTGCTTGCGGCCAGCATAGATGTAGGCAACGGTTGCCAAGGCAATAATCAGGAACAGCAGGGTGGACGCCGCGCTGCCATAACCGACGTCCTGGAACTCAACCAGCTGTTGGCGTGCATACACCGACATGGACATGGTGCTGGTGGAATTCGAGGTCAGTACGTAGATGACATCGAACACCCGCAGCGCGTCGAGCAGACGGAAAATCACCGCCACCATCAAGGCAGGCGTTATCAGTGGCAGCGTTACCTTGAAAAACACCCGCACTGGATGAATGCCGTCGACCTCGGCGGCCTCGTAACAGTCCTTGGGCAGCATCTGCAGCGCAGCAAGCACCAGCAGGGCGACAAACGGAGTGGTTTTCCAGACGTCGACCATGATCACTGCCCACATCGAGTAGGTGGCGCTGGCGGTCCAGGCAATAGGGTTGTCGATGACGCCGATCCCCATCAGCATGTGGTTGATGATGCCGAACTGGTCGTTGAGCATCCATGCCCACATTTGCGCCGAGACGATGGTGGGGATGGCCCAGGGAATCAGTACGGCGGCACGCACAATGGTGCGCCCTTTAAACTCCGCGTTGAGAATCAGCGCGACGATGACGCCAAAGACAACCTCAAGCGATACCGACACCACCGAGAAATAGACGGTGTTCCATACCGACTGCCACCATACGGGGTCGGCCATGATGCCAAACCAGCGGCCGTTATCGTGAACCAGATAGTTTTCAAAGCCGATGAAGTTGGCTGTGCCCAGGTCAGACAGCGAGGCGTCGGTAAAACTTAAAAAGAAGGTGCGAAATAAAGGCCAGCCAGCCACCAGGGCTAGCGCGACCAGCATGGGCGTCAGGAATAACCAGGCCGCTTTGACGCGCTGGCGCCGCACCTTGGTGCCGCGAGAGCGCCGCGCCGTCAATGCGGCTGTGCGCGCCCCATCGGGCGCGCCTGAGTGAGAAGTCGTCATTAGGCTCTCCAGCGTTACCAGTTACGACGCTTCAAACGGAGAAGCTCGTTTTCCAGGTCCTCAACGGCTTGGGCGCCATCTTTCGTGCCTGACAGTACTTCGTGTGAAGCGCTAAAGAAGGCGTTGCTCACCCGGCCGTAGGCATCACCGGTGGGAGCTGACGGGCGTGCCACCGCATTGGTGAACGTCTCGTAAAGGGTGCCGAAGAAGGGGACGGCGTCGAGCACCTCTTCATCCTGGTAGAGCGCATCGATAGTGGGGTTATAAGAGGCTTCAATGGCGCGTCGCTTCTGCTCTTCTTCGCTGGTCAGAAAGGCGACGAGCTCGGCGGCCAGTTCAGGGTTTTCAGTGTAGCGTGATACCGCCAGGTTCCAGCCACCCAGGCCAGCGGCGCTTTTACCGTCTTCGCCGCCCGCCGGTAACTGGGTGACGCCAACCTTATCGCGCACGTCGCTGTCTTCGCTCTGAGCCAGCGCCCAGGCGTAGGGCCAGTTACGCATGAACACCGCGTTGCCGCTCTGGAACACACCACGGGCCTCTTCTTCGGTGTAATTGAGCACGCCATTGGGCGAGATGTCGCCGATCCACGATGCGGCAAGGTCGAGGGCTTCGGCGGCCTGCGGGTTATTGATGCTGATAGTACCGTCGGCCTCGACAATGTTGCCGCCACCGTGGCTAGCTACCCATTCAAGGGCGTTCACCGTCAAGCCTTCATAGGCGCGTCCCTGGAAGACATAGCCCTGCATGCGGTCGTTGCCTGCCTCGCGCTCGGCCTGTTTGATCTCGCGGGCGGTCTCGGTAAGTTCTTGCCAGGTGGTGGGCACGTCATGACCATGTTTTTCGAGCAGATCTTCGCGGTAGTAGAGCACGCCCGCGTCGGTAAACCACGGCATGGCGACCAGCCGGTCGTCGATGGTGTTGTTGGTCACGATGGTCTCGAAATGCCCAGCAGCGACGTCATTACCCAGCACTTCGCGCAAATCCAGCAGGTGGTTGGCCAACAGGCCCGGCCAGACAACGTCAATTTGCATCACATCGATATCGCTGGAATTAGCCGACAAGATCTGCTGATAAAGCGATAACCGCTCGGTGGATGAGTTGGGTGTCGAGACCACATCAACCTCATGACCGGTTTTTTCTTCCCACGCTTCAATGCCTTCTTCACAAAGCGTCAGTTCGGCACCCACAGCACCGCATGAAATGGTCAGGTCAGCCGCCTGGGCCTGACTGATGCCACCGGTTGCGCTGGCGAGTGCAATGGCGGTCGTTAAAAGCGTTTTTTTCATGATGGTTCCTCGGCGTTTGTTGTTGTCGGGTAGCGCACCGTTCAAGCCCGTCGAATTTGAACTTAAACGATTAAGTTGATGCGCCTAGTTAGCCGCCTCTTGCCAGCAAGTTCAATAGAGACTTTTGTCTAATTATTTATTCAGGTTGTGCTAACCCGATGCTTGGTGTTTAGACATTGGTCGATAATTAGTGATTACTGGTTGGTTTACGAAGTCTTAATCGATTAAGTTTCACGTATTCCAGCGTTTTGGTTGGTAGCAGTAGTTGCTTTACCAACTGTTGGAATAAATACGCTTTACAACGATCGACTCAAACGCGACCGCTTTAATGCGCATCGGATTGAAAAAGCAGTGATGGGCGGGGCGTCGAACAACAACAGGGTTTAAAACAATGGATAAAATGACTTTCAAAACACCGCTGGCGATTGCCATCGCCGCCGCCAGCCTGGGTGTCAGCGGTGCGGCCATGGCCGATACCACCATGGAAGAGCGGCTTGCCGAGTTGGAAGCCCGGATTATCGCCGCTGAACAGCGGGCCGTCGCCGCCGAGCAGCGTGCCGCCGAGGCTGAACAGCAGCGCGCCGCAACCGCCGATATTGAAAGCGATGCTGAAATTGAAGAGCGTCTGGCAAGGGTAGAGCGCTATGCTGATGGCGAAGAAGGGTTTTCATTCAATGTCTACGCGCGCTCGGGCCTGTTGATCGGTGAAGATGGCAAAAGTGCAGAGGGTGGCCCTTACGTCACCCCTGCAGGCCCTGAAGGCGGCGCGGTGGGTCGCTTGGGTAACGAGCCAGATACCTATGCCGAAGCGATTCTGAACTACCGCATGCGTTTCGATAACGGTGCCAAAGCGCTATACCGCACCATGATTGCCGACGGCACCACCTCGAGCAATGACTGGACTGGCGGCGAGTCGGATATCAACGTCCGTCAGGTATATGCCGAATTCAGCGATCTACCGAGCTTCACCGGTGCGTTTGAAAATGCCTCCATCTGGGCCGGTAAACGTTTTGACCGCGACAACTTCGACATCCACTGGCTGGATAGCGATGTGGTCTTCCTCGCCGGTACCGGCGGCGGTATTTACGACATGCAGCTGGCCGATAACTGGAAATCCAACCTGTCGATTTACGGCCGCAGCTTTGCCGACTTTGACGTGGTTAGCAGTGAAGACCCCGGCCTGAAAGGCAATACCGATAACCTGATCCTGACTTCCAACAACTACTTTGGTAACTGGCAGTGGATGGTCAACGGCATGTCGGCAGCCGATAACGACACCCGTGATATCGGGTCAGGTCAGGAAGCTGCCGAAAATGGTTTCCACACCATGGTAGCCTATCACGGCGACAGCTTCTTCGGCATGGGCGAGGGCAGTTATAAAGCGGCGGTGCTGCATGGCCAGGGCCTGGGCGCCGAGACGAAAAACATCGGCGCCAACGGTGATTTGACCGATGATGCCAACTCAACCCGTCTAGCGCTTTATGGGACTACCTATCTTGCACCCAAATGGCGTATTGCGCCCTCAGTGCTTGCTGAAACCAGCGAAGACCGTTTTGCAGAAGGCGATTCGTATGACTGGGCCACGCTCAACGTCCGCTTGGCCAACGAGCTGACTGAAAACTTCGAAATGCAGTACGAAGCGAGTTATCAATGGATGGATTTAGATCCTCAAGGCTACGGTCAGCGTAATGAGGTTGATGGGGGCTACAGCAAGTTCACCATTGCGCCGACCTTCAAGCCTGAAGTCGGTGGCTTTTGGAAGCGCCCCGAAATTCGTTTCTTTACGACCTGGAGCGACTGGGATGATGACTTGAACGGTTATCTGCAAAACGATGCGACTGATGCCGGCGGCAACGATATTTCAGACTCTTTCGGTCAGTCAGGCTTTACAGGAGGTGAATGGACCTTTGGCGTACAAAGCGAGATATGGTTCTAAGCTAGTAAGCCTGGCAGAAGGCCAGGCCGCTTGTTGTTTCTCCGTTTCTGTTTGCCCGCGACACGTCGCGGGCTTTTTTTACGTTTTTTAGAAATATTATGAATTGACTGCATCCAAAAGGCTTCCTCACGGGTATTCCCTATACAGCTGCTATGAAAGGCAACTGATATTTAACCCTTAGGAGACTGAAAATGACCATTCATCATCTAACGCGCGCTACCTTGGCCGCCACTCTGATTGCATCCTTCAGTCACGCTGCGTTGGCAGACATGACGCCCGCGGATGTCCAGGTGCCGGACGGCAATGCCGTTGCGCTCGAAACTGTCGGTGTTGGCGCAATCACGTATATGTGTGAAATGAACGACGACGACACCATGGCTTGGGTATTTAAAGGCCCGCACGCTGCGCTTAATGATAGCGACGGCAGCCAGGTCGGCAGTTACTACGGTCCGCCCGCCACCTGGGAAGCGTTGGATGGCTCAAAAGTAACCGGCACCCAACTGGCTACGGCTGCCAATGGGGATGGCAATATTCCGCTCCAGCTTGTTGAAGCCAACCCCGCTGAAGGTGAAGGTGCAATGACTGGCGTCAGCTACATCCAGCGCCTGAACACCCAGGGTGGCGTTGCTCCGGATGTGGCCTGCGATATGGATCATGACGGTGCCACTGCCGTCGTTACCTACCAAGCCGATTACATCTTCTGGACGGCTGAATAAGTCGGCTGGAACGCCAATTACGCTGAGGACTCGTTTGTCGAGCCCTCAGCGGCTATGCTGTCTGAGAGTACGACGACTGGCGTCGGTGCCGTCACCAGGGAGCTAGGGTTTGACTGACGTGTCCTCAGAATTTGATCATGCTGGCGCATTAGCGAGATGTGCTCGCGGCGAGCATGATGCCTTGCACCAGCTATACGTCCATGAAGGTGCCAGGCTGCTGGGTGTTGTCTTAAGAATCGTCAAGGATCGTGGCATGGCCGAAGATATTGTCCACGATGCCTGCATTAATATTTGGCAACGCGCCAATAGCTTCGACCCAGCCAAAGGGTCGGCGCGAACATGGATATTCAGCGTGGCGCGCCATCAGGCATTAAACGCCATACGTTACCGTGATCGTGAAATCACGTTTGATAGTAATGACCCCACCGAGATAGAGCTCGACGAACATTTCCAGCATTCGTCCGTTGTCGAAGACGCTTTCGATTGGCAGACCGGCCAGCGCATGGATGACTGTCTGCATCAGTTAGAGACCGAGCGGCGAAACTGTGTGCTCCATGCGTATGTGGATGGTCTCAGTCACGCGGAAATTTCCGCGCACACGGGTGCGCCGCTGGGTACCGTTAAAGCCTGGATAAAACGCAGCCTGCTGCGCCTAAGGGAGTGTATGGCATGACCGGTCCCATTGAGCACGACGACCACGCCCTGGCAGGTGAATACGTACTGGGAACACTATCGTTGGCACAGCGTAAGGCAGTCGAAGCGCGACTCAAAAACGAGCCGGAATTACTCCGGGCTGTGATGGCGTGGGAAGAACGCTTCATGCCCTATACTGCGCTGACTCAGCCAGTAAGGCCTTCTGACTATTTATGGCCACGTATCGAACGCAGCCTTGATGCTTCGCATGACCCAGAACCAGAGAGCGTGATGCCACCGCCACGCCGTCGTTGGGTCAACCACCTGCCGTTTTGGCAGGGGGCCGCCGGTATCGGCATGGCCGCTGCGTTAGTGTTGGGCGTGGTGTTGACCAATGTGTCTACCACGCCCACAACGCCGGAATACATGGTCGTACTGCTGGCTCCGCAAAGTCAGTCCGCCGGCTGGGTGGTGCAGGCGTCAACCCGCCAGGACATCGAGCTGATACCGTTGGGTACCTTTGAAGTACCGGAAGGCAAGGCGCTGGAGTTCTGGACCAAGGCCGACGAATGGCAGGCCCCAGTATCGCTTGGCTTGGTAGAGCCGGGAGAGCCAATTCGCGTGCAGCTAGATAACCTGCCGCCGCTTGAGGACAACCAGCTGTTTGAGCTGACGCTGGAAGAAGAAACCGGCTCACCTACTGGCTTGCCTACTGGCCCTATCCAGTTCATCGGCCGTGCGGTGGAGATATAGCGTATTCGGTCGTCATCAACCCGAGCCCGATTTTAGAAGAACGTAAGCCCTACCTGGAACAAGCGCTCCACGTCGCGAATGCGCCGCTTGTCGATAACGAACAGAATCACGTGGTCGCCGCTTTCGATGACGATGTGATCATGGGCGATCATGACCTCCTTGCCGCGCACGATCGCCCCGATGGTGGTGCCCTCGGGCAGGTCGATCTCGCGAATGGTGCGGCCGACCACCTTGGACGACTGCTTGTCGCCGTGGGCGATGGCCTCGATGGCCTCCGCCGCGCCCCGGCGCAGCGAGTGGACGTTGACGATATCGCCGCGCCGCACATGGGTCAGTAGGCTGCCGATCGTTGCCTGTTGAGGGGAAATGGCAATATCGATCTCGCCGCCCTGAACCAGATCGACATAGGCGGCGTTATTGATCAGCG
>NZ_JARWAJ010000010.1:0-29381 GCF_031451615.1 Vreelandella janggokensis
TACCTCATTCACCGCTGGCAACGCTGGGCGTCCCCGGCAGCGGATGCGTACTTTACGGCTTTGCTGACGAGGACGCAAGGGGTGTGCGGAAAAATTCTACTTAAACCACCCCGACTACTTGACCCCGTTCATTTGAAGCACTGACAAAGGCGCCCTGTCCTGCCTGGCAGCTTGAGTTCATTACGTGACAACCCTATCATTGGTCTTACCAATTTAGAGAGCCATTCAATGAACTACCCTCCGCTACGCCAGCAGCGATTAGCCGATGTGATCACCGAGCGCCTGGAGGCCATGATACTAGAAGGTAGCTTGAAACCCGGGCAGCGCCTACCGCCCGAGCGAGAGCTTGCTGAAAGATTTGGTGTGTCACGGCCTTCCTTAAGAGAAGCGATACAGAAACTATCGGCTCGCGGCTTGTTAACGAGCCGTCAAGGCGGAGGCACCTTTGTCGAAGAGTCGCTTAATAGCGGGTACACCGACCCGTTGCTGGAGATGCTTTCCCGGCATAAAGAGTTTCATCTGGATCTCCTTGAGTTTCGCGACGCCATGGAGGGCATTTCTGCTTATTACGCGGCATTGCGCTCTACGCCAGCCGATAAAGCCGTTCTTATACAACGCTTTGAAGAACTTGACGGCGGATTTGTCGGTGCCAACCCTGCCCAGGAAGCAAAGTTGGATGCGGCCTTTCACCTGGCCATTGCAGAAGCCGCCCATAATGTTCTGCTGTTACATACGATTCGCGGTATTTTTCATCTACTTGAACAAAGTATCGTGGATAATTTAGCCCACCTCTTTGCCAAACCGGATTCACGCAGCCAACTGATGCAGCAACACCGGTCACTGCTGGATGCCATCATTGAGGGACGGCCCGAAGACGCACGTACACGCGCTCACGAACACCTGGTATTTGTCGAGGACGGTTTGCTGGAAGTAGCTCGAGCTGAAACGCGCGCGCAGCGTGCCTTGCGCCGTGCCCAAGGCACGAGTTCGGCACCCTCATGAACATTCCTTTATTCCGCTGGCGGTATCTATGGTTGATCGCTGTAACGCTAGGGCTTTTCTTGTGCATGTGGCAAGCATCGCTCCTGGCCCGCGAACAGGCACTTAACAACCTTCAGCAAGAGGCGGAAAACGAACTTCGCCTGTCCGCCGCTAACCTCAATGGCTACCTGTTACGTTACGACTATCTCCCCCAGATGCTTGCCACGCGCGAAGGTGTACAGCGTTTTCTCGCCTCGCCGGACAGCCAGGACCCGATGCCCCTCAACTTATTGCTGGATCGGTTTCGCTTCACCTCTGGCGTTTCTGACGTTTATCTATTGGACCGCAATGCTGACACAATCGCGGCCAGCAACTGGCACCGTCCAAACACCTTCATCGGACAAAATTACGCGTTTCGCAGCTATTACCAAGATGCAATCGCCGGTGGACAGGGGCGCTTTTACGGACTCGGCCTGCAGTCGCAGGAACGCGGTTATTACTTCTCGTCCCCGGTATGGCTCGATGACACCTCACCCGACGCGCGTCCCGATGGCGTCCTGGTCATTAAAGTATTGCTAAACGACGTGGAAGAAAGTTGGGCCGAACAGGAATCCACTCTGTTCGTTACCGACGACGACAATATCATTTTCCTCGCCAGCCAACCCGAATTGCGCATGAGTGCACTTTATCCACTGACCGACGAACAGCGGCAATCACTGCATGCAACAAAGCGCTACGGCCAAGAACCCTTACCCTCCTCGGGCATTCAGGTGGAAGATATCTTGAATGTACATAGTCGCGTCGTGACGTTTAAAGAAGGCCCGCTCAGTGACGAGCACTATCTGAACCTGACCCGAGAAATCCCTGAGTTTAACTGGCAAATGCATATACTCAAGCCGCTAAGCCCCGTCGTAAACGCCCAATGGATGGCCGCCTTAATGGCCGGCGGCCTCTATGGAATCGTCGCTCTGGCCGCAGGTATCGGCTGGCAGCGGCTTCGGCTTCGCCGTGAGCGCGAGACATTCGCCGAGCGCGAGCGACAGACGCTGGCCCGCGTACGGGATGAGCTGGAGATAAGCGTTGAGAGACGCACCCGCGATCTGGTTGCCAGCAACCAGCGCCTTTCTGATGAAATAGATGAACGTCGCCGTGCAGAGGCCAACCTACGTCAAACCCAGGACGAACTCATCCAGGCCGCCAAGCTCGCGGTATTAGGCCAGCTCGCCGCCGGCATTAACCACGAGCTTAACCAGCCACTAGCGGCTATTCGCGCCTACAGCGAAAACGCCCGACGCTTTATCGAACTGTCCCGGGTAGAACAGGCAGATGCTAATCTGGAGCAGATTATCGAGCTCACCCACCGGATGGCCGACATTAGCGCCCAGCTACGCCAGTTTTCCCGTAAAAGCAGCGACCACCCAGAGACTGTTTCCGTTCAGGCGTGTGCCGATTACGCCTTGCGCCTCTTCCAGAGCCGACTTCGTGATGATCGTATTGACGTTGAACAGCAGTGGCCCGAGGACACGCTTTGGGTAAAAGCCGATCTGGTACGCCTGGAACAGGTACTGGTCAATTTAATCGGCAATGCCCTCCAGGCCATGAAAGAGACGCCTTCACCGCAGCTTATGCTTAGCGCTCAAGCCAACCATCAGCAGGTGATTATCCGGGTTGTTGATAACGGTCCTGGCATTCCGTCCCAATACCTTGAACAGGTTTTCGAGCCGTTTTTCACTACCAAAGCCCCGGGTAGCGGGCTAGGATTAGGGCTTTCCATTTCATCGCGTATCATGGACGATCTAGGCGGCAAGTTGCAGGCAGCCAACCTGCCTGACGGCGGCGCCTGCTTTACCATTACACTCCCTCTCGCTCCCGCTCCGCGGACTACCCAGGAGACTCCTTCCGATGCATGAGCCGTCGACGCTGCCGGTCATGGTGATTGACGACGAACCGCATCTGCGCATCACCGCCAGCCAGACCCTTGAACTTGCCGGGTATACGCCCCACTGCTTTGAATCCGCCGAAGCGGCGCTGGCCGCACTACCCACCAACTTTCCGGGTGTCATTGTCAGCGACATTCGCATGCCGGGTATGGATGGCATGACGTTGCTGCACGAACTGCATCGTCGCGACAGCACCCTGCCAATCATTTTGATTACCGGCCACGGTGATATTTCAACGGCCGTCGAGGCCATGCGCGCCGGGGCGTGGGATTTTCTGGAAAAGCCTTTTGCCGGTGACGAATTGCTCGACGTGGTGCGCCGGGGTATCGAAAAACGCCAGCTCAGCCTGGAAAATAATCGGCTAAAAGCGGAACTTGAAGCTCAACAAGCGGCACTCGGCCCACGCCTGGTGGGTAGAACGCCGGTGATCTCCCGCTTGGCCGCGATGATTCAGCGCATCAGCCAAGTCGAAGCTGACGTACTGCTGTTCGGCGAAACCGGTACCGGCAAAGACCTGGTGGCCCGAGCCATTCACGAGCGCAGCGCAAGGCGCAACCACCCTTTCATGGCGATTAACTGTGGCGCCGTGCCTGAACACACCATCGAGTCTGAACTGTTTGGCCATGAAAAAGGCGCCTTTACCGGTGCGGTTGAACGGCGAATCGGCAAGTTTGAGCACGCTAACGGCGGCACCGTCTTTTTGGATGAAATTGAATCCATGCCCCTTGCCCTGCAGGTCAAACTGTTACGCGTACTCCAAGAACGACATATTGAGCGGCTGGGTGCCAACGATGTGATACCTCTCGATATCCGTGTGATTGCTGCCACAAAAATCGACCTCAAAGCCGCCGCCGAGGAGGGTCGCTTTCGCGAAGATCTTTATTACCGGCTCAACGTGGTCACCTTACCGCTACCAGCGCTGCGCGAAAGGCGTGAGGATATACCGCTACTTTTCCAGCATTTTGCCGTCGTGGCTGCCAACCGCAGCGGTCTGGAAGCGCCCACCATCGACAGCCATGGCATTGCCAGTCTACTTGCCCACGACTGGCCAGGTAACGTACGTGAATTGCGCAACCTGGCCGAGCGCTACGTATTGCTTGGCGCGGCCTTTGACTACCGGCTGGATGCTCTGCTTGAAGGCGCTCAGGCAGATACCGAAGAGCCAACGCTTCCCCGCCAGGTCGAGCTGTTTGAAAAAAGCCTGATCAGCCAGTCACTTTCCCGCCATCATGGACGCGTCACCGAGGTCTGCCACCATCTTGGCATTCCGCGCAAAACGTTCTACGACAAGCTGAAAAAACATGGGTTACACGCTGACGACTACCGCCATAGCAGCGATCCTTGATTGATCAGTTCGCCCAACACCCCCCAGGGAGGCAGGCAGGGCCAGAGGGGCAACAAGGCAATCAGCATCAACATATTCGACAGCGGGCGGCGACAATCGCCAAACTTCAGCGCCGTACCGAAGGACCGCTTGAGCCGAGCGCCTTCCAAGTCGACGCTGTAGATTTCGTCCAACAGCAAGTGAATAACAAACCCGATCCATACCGCCGCCCCATGCGACCAGGCCAGCCACGCTGGCTGGGAAAGCAGTTGAAAGCTCACGGCCGTTGTCAGCAGCGCGCATAAAAGGCTCGCCAGCAGTGAATGCCAGATACCGCGGTGTACCGTAAAACGTGAAAACGTGATCCCCGCGAGATAGCGCACCGCAAGGTAGACGCCACCGCAGGCCATTAACAACTGCCCAGAGGACAGCCAAGGCTGCAATATAAGTACGCCCAGCACCAGTGCCGGTATGGAAAGGATATTGAAAATAAGCCGGATCGAATGCGACCGGTCAGCATCGATATCGGGCAAAATACCGCCAAACGCGGTCAAGATCACCATCAATAACGCCTGGGAAGGTGCCCACCACTGCAGTTGCCAGCCAGCATAAGCCAGCAGCATACCGCCTGTAGAAGCCACCGTGATATGGGTGCGAAAATTCGCCATGTCGTGCTCGACCGGAAAACTGTATAAATTAACAGATTTCCAGTCGATACAATACGACTTTCCAACAAAAAAAGAGGGGAATGAATCGCTTAAGTGTCACTTGATTCGGCAAGGAAGCGATCTTTCAATTTGACGTAATTACCCGCGGTGTAAGCAAAGAAAGCGCGCTCCTTATCTTTTAGAGGACGCAATGCCTTGGCCGGGTTACCCGCATAAACATGGCCGCTTTCCAGATGCTTGCCCGGCGTCACGAGCGCCCCGGCGGCAATGATGACTTCATCGTCCACCACGGCACCATCCATGACAATCGCCCCCATGCCAACCAGAATACGGCTTCCCAGTGTACAGCCATGAAGGATCGCTTTATGGCCGATGGTAACGTCGTCACCCACGGTAAGCGGGAACCCCTCGGGATTGTAGTCACTGGCATGGGTGATATGCAGCACGCTGCCATCCTGGACGCTAGTGCGGGCACCGATACGGATACGATGCATATCACCCCGTATCACTGTCATCGGCCACACCGAGCTGTCGTCACCCAGTTCGACGTCACCAATCACGACGCTGGCCGAGTCGATATACACCCGCTCGCCCAGACGCGGCGTCATGCTACTGAAGCTTCTCAACGCACTGCTCATTGCATGCTCCTCACTTTAGATGCAGATGGTGGCCCACTATAGCAACCCGCTAAGCAGAACCATAAGCGTCAGCGGTATCGACACCCAGCGAACCACATTGCGCCAGCATAGATAACCGCGCTCACCCACGCCCAATGCGGCTGCGGCCGCACTGCGAGGCAGCACCCAGGCGGCAAAGATCGCGATCAACAGGCCGCCTAACGGCAGGAAAATATCCGGTGGAATACTGCTTACCAATTCGAATACGTTACGCCCTAACAGCGGACGAAAGTCAGCGAGCGTAGAGAACGACAACGCCGATAGCAGACCAATCGACCACACGCTAAGCGCCACGACGGCCGTTGAGACGCTCCGCCGCCAGCCAAACCCTTGTAATGTGGCCACCATGGGCTCGGCCAGGTTGATCGCCGATGTCCAGGTCGCTAACAGTAGCAGTAGAAAGAACACACTCAGCCATAGCGACCCCCAGGGTAGCTCTGAAAAAGCGATCGGCAGTGTCACAAACATAAGCCCTGGACCATCGGCAGGATCCATGCCCTGGGAAAACACTACCGAAAATATCGCAATACCGGCCAGTAGCGCCACGCTGATGTCCAATACTGCAACCGCCACGGCAGCCCGTGGCAGGCTCTGCTCGTCAGGCATATAGGCACCATAAGCCATCAATGCACACGCCCCCACTGCCAGGGTAAAAAAGGCATGCCCCATGGCATGCAATACAACGGAGGGCGTTAGCGCTTCCAAGGAAGGTAAAAATAGCCAGGACAGGGCTGTACCAAAACCGCTGGTCGTGGCCGCATAGGCCGCCAGCAACAGCAATAGGCCATACAGAAGAGGCATTAACAGATTATTTAATCGTTCCAGGCCTTTGGCAACGCCCGCCGCGACAACCACCATGGTCATCAACAGAAACAGCGTATGATTAAAGATCAGCAGGCCTGGATTCGCCAGAAAGGCATCGAAACCAGCACCAATTTCAGCAGCACTGGCGCCCCTGAAGTTGCCGTTGATGGATGCCACCAAAAACTCGATGGACCAGCCAGATACCACCGAGTAAAACGACAGGATACAAAACACCGTGAAAGCACCGAAAAGGCCCAGCCAACGCCAGTGTCGTGAGGCACCCGCTTCCGCCGCCAGAGCCCCCAGTGCCTGCATGGGCCCTCGGCGTCCGGCGCGGCCAATTAATATCTCTGCCATCATCACGGGCATACCGAGTAATATTACAAAGGCCACGTAAATCAATAAAAACGCCGCACCGCCATTCTCTCCAGCCACATAAGGGAAGCGCCAAATATTACCCAGTCCCACCGCAGCACCCGTTACCGCCAGGATAAAGGCCCGTTTTGACCCCCAGCGTTCTAGCGTTTTACTCATTGATGATTCCCGCCTTGGTGCCCTTAAAAGCCCGCAAGACTAACAGGCACTGGGCTGAAGGCAAGTCAAGGTAGTACCCCAGCATTGAAACAACCCACGTTCGCCCGCACTCTAACGACATGACAGCGCTTGTCGCGCTCCCACGATACCCCAAGAGGTGACTATGTCCCGCAATCCGCTGCTCGAGATTCACTCGCTGCCCCCCTTCACAGATATTCGCGCTGAGCATGTGGTCCCAGCAGTTGAAACCCTGATCAGCGAAAGTCGTGACACAATTGATCGCCTTGCTCAGCAGGCCGCTGAAACAACCCCCACATGGGAAACGTTTGCCGAGCCTATCGAGGCCGTTAACGACCGGCTCACCCAGGCGTGGTCCCCGGTCTCGCATCTCAACGGCACCATGAATACGCCTGAGCTTCGCGACGCCTACCAAACTTGCCTGGAACAGCTTTCCGAGTTCAGTACCTGGGTGGGGCAACATGAAGGCCTTTTTCATGGCTGGCAAGCGCTCAAGGCGGGGTCTGCCTGGACTCAGTTAAGCCCGGCCCAGCAGCGCACTGTCGATAACGCGCTACGCGATTTCCGCTTGGCGGGCGTCGACCTGCCCGCCGATAAAAAAGCCCGTTACGGCGACATTCAGGCGCGCCTTTCGATGCTATCCAACCAATTTTCCAATAACGTGCTCGATGCCACACAGGCCTGGCATAAAGATATCAAACATGCAGACACGCTGGCGGGCTTGCCGCAAAGCGCGCTAGACACGCTGAAGGCGACAGCGGAATCCAAGGGCATCGATGGATTCCGTATCACCCTCGACTTTCCCAGTTTCTTTCCAGTGGTGAGTTATGCCGATAACCGGGAACTGCGCCGCGAAGTCTATACCGCTTTCGTCACCCGCGCGTCCGACCAAGGGCCAGACGCCGATAAGTTCGACAATGCGCCCATTCTCGAAGAAATTCTGACGCTGCGCCAAGAGCTCGCTCACCTGCTGGGCTTTGATACCTACGCCGACTATTCGCTGGTCACCAAGATGGCCGACTCGCCTGAGCAAGTGCTTACGTTTCTGACCGATCTGGCGAACCGTGCCGTACCTCAAGCCAGGCAGGAAGTTACCGAACTCAGCGAATTTGCGCGTAATGAGCTGGGTATCGAGACGCTTGAACCCTGGGACGTAGCTTATACCAGCGAAAAACTGCGCGAAGCACGCTATGCGATTTCGCAAGAACAGCTGCGCCCTTATTTTCCTGCACCACAAGTCGTCGATGGGCTGTTTCAGGTGGTTGAGCGGCTCTATGGCGTACGCTTTGCAGAAGATACTGACGTTGCGCACTACCACGACGACGTGCACTTCTACTGGATCACCGACAATGATCAGCCGATTGCCGGCTTCTACCTTGACCTGTATGCCCGCGAAGGCAAGCGTGGCGGTGCCTGGATGGCGGATTGCCGGGTACGCCGCCAGACGCATGATGGTTTGCAGCTTCCCATCGCTTTTCTTACCTGCAACTTCACCCCGCCAGTCGGCAACAAGCCCGCGCTGCTGACCCACGATGAAGTCACCACGCTGTTCCATGAGTTTGGCCATGGTTTGCACCATATGCTGACCAAGCAAACCATTGCTGACATCTCAGGCATTAACGGCGTCGCCTGGGATGCCGTCGAACTGCCGAGCCAGTTCATGGAAAACTATTGCTGGGAACGCGAAGGGCTCGACCTGATAGCCGGCCACGTCGACAGCGGCGACCCACTTCCAGAGGCTCTTCTAGAGCGCTTGCAGGCCGCCAAAAACTTCCAGTCAGCCATGGGCATGGCGCGTCAGATTGAGTTCTCGCTGTTCGACCTGCGCTTGCACCACGAGCTCGATTCTCCCTGCGCCAGCGATGCCCAGGCGCTACTCGACGAGGTACGCCAGAGCGTTTCCGTGGTCCCCACTGTGTCCTTCAACCGCTTTCAAAACAGCTTCGGGCACATTTTTGCAGGCGGCTACGCGGCGGGTTACTACAGCTACAAATGGGCAGAAGTGTTATCGGCCGATGCCTGGAGCGCGTTTGAAGAAGCCGGTATCTTTGACCCCACTACCGGCCAGCGCTTCCGGCAAGAGATTCTCGAGCAAGGCGGCGCACGCGATGCTGCTGACATATTCCGAGCCTTTCGCGGCCGCGAACCCAGCGTCGACCCGTTATTACGTCATAGCGGGATCCGTGCCGCTTAAACCCGCCCCCTACCTGAGCGCGCCCTCCTTTGAGGGCGCGCCATTGGAGCCTGATGATGTCGAGCGTAAAACGTTTTATTGCAGGCGTGACCTGCCCACGCTGTGCGGCCATGGATCGCATTCGTGCCTGGGAGCAGAACGGTATTCGTTACCGGGAGTGCGTCAGCTGTGATTTTTTCGAACAGCTACCCATTGAGGATGAAGCACCTGGCGAGCTGACCACCCGCGTCAATCAAGCCCGTCCGGAGCCCGCCCAGAATGAGATACAGCCTGTGCGGATCATGGATCCAGACCACAAATCGTCCGACTCATAGCGATTGAAAGATCGCTGTCCTACTTTCACGACGCCTTCATGTGTGCGGATTAACGCACACAAAACCATGCGTACCGTGCGCAACCCCAGACACTTTGTTCTTGCCTCTATACGACTAACGTTGAAAACAAAAATTTTAAGCATCTGTTTTTAAAAACAAAATCCTTTTTTGGCACGACAATCGCTCTAGTTTATAGCTCACCGCTGGTGGCGTTGCCTCACTCGCATACCGCCGGCGTGTTAATAACCTCAATAAACAACTAGGGAAATTCGCCATGCGCAATTTTAAACCGACCACATTGGCATTACTGACCAGCAGCGCGATTCTGGCGGCCGGTAGCGTCCATGCCGACCGCGAAGACTGGCCGGACAACTTCACCGTTGGCACGGCTAGCCAGGGCGGTACTTACTTCGTTTATGGCTCCGGCTGGGCCAACTTTATCGCTGATGAGTTAGACATCTCAGGCGGTGGCGAGGTGACCGGCGGCCCTACCCAGAACCTGGCACTGGTGCATAACGGCGATGCCGCCTTTGGTCTGGCCACCATGGGCCCGGCTGCCGATGCGGTGAACGGCAAAAGCCCCCTCGCCCCGGGACTGGAAATGGACAACGTCTGCGCGATGTTCCCGATGTACGAAACCCCGTTCTCAATCACCGTGCTCTCCGACAGCGGCATTGAATCAATTTCCGATATTCCCGATGGCGCACGTATCGGCTTTGGCCCATCGGCGTCCACGTCTGACACCTACTTCCCGGCAATGCTGGAAGAGCTAGGCGTCAACTTTGAACGCCGGAATGGCGGTTGGTCCGACCTGGGTGGTCAGCTGCAGGACGGCTTGCTGGACGTCATCGCCTTTGCCGCTGGCATCCCCATCCCGGCCGTCAGCCAACTCGAAGTCCAAACCGATGTAAACATCATCGAGTTCAATGAAGAAGAGTTGGAAACGGTGATGAACGCTTTCCCTGTGGCGGAATTCTCCATCCCGGCTAGCACTTATGAAACGCTGGAAGAAGACGCACGCGCCGTTTCCATGTGGAACTTTGCCATCGCCGGTTGCGACCTGCCTGAAGACTTTGTTTACGAAGTCACCAAAGCCACCATGGAAAACAACGACCGCATGATGTCGGTCCACCGCAGTGCAGCTACCACCATTCCTGAAAACATCAAGCACAACACTGTGCTGCCTTTCCATCCCGGTGCCGCTCGCTGGTATGAAGAGAACGGCTACGAGATCGACGAAGACATGATCAAGTAAGCAACACTTGTTGTCGCCTGCCCCAGCCAATCAAGATTGGCTGGGGCAGTTTTCGCTAATGCCCCTTTGTTTGCTGTGAGGGTGAACTCTAATGAGTCACAAAACCGACCAAGAACCCAACGGCCTCAAGGATGATGCCCAGGATGCTGAATCTGCCCCTGAGTCTATTGTCGAGGGTGTCGATGAAGAGATTGTTGAATCCAACCGCCGTCTTTTTACCGGCTGGCAGTTTTTCTTGTTTGCGGCGTTAGCCATTGCCTATTCAAGTTTCCACCTGATTTCACTTAACGTGTTTCCTTTGGAAACTTGGTCGTTTCGTATCTTGCACATAGCCGGTGCGCTTATTCTCGGTTACGGGTTATTTGCAGGTGCTCGTTTTGCCGAAGACGACCACCAGGCATCTGGCGCTGCCTTGAAGTGGGCAAGTTACGCGCTGCTTGTTCCCGCCACCTATACACTTGTGCAAGTGTTCCTTATGCACCAGACCCTCAGTGGCGAAGCAATGCGTATCGACCCCAGCGTCGAGAACTGGCATTACGGTTATCCGCTCATGGCGACCACCGCCGGTGCCATTGTACTGTCATGGTTTTATCGTCAGGCCCGCCATCGCTTTAATCCGGCAGATCTGGTGCTCATGGTGTGCGCGGCCGCCAGTGCAGGCTATCTGCTGGTGGCGTTCAACACCAACATACGCATGTCGACCGGCACGTCCTTTGCCCCGTCAGGTATTTCCTGGGCGGCAATTGCAGGCTCCATGCTGATTCTGGAGTTGACCCGCCGCGTCGCCGGGTTGGCGTTGGTGGTCATCTCAGCGGTATTCTTGACCTATGTTTTTGCAGGTCCTGCGTTGCCCGGCTTCCTGGGCTACCCCGGCCTTTCGCTGCAGCGGTTCTTCAGCCAGGTATATACCGATACGGGCATTCTCGGGCCCACCACTGCCGTATCGTCGACCTACATTATTCTATTCATTATTTTCGCTGCCTTTCTGCAGGCCTCCAAAGTGGGCGATTATTTCGTCAATTTCGCCTTTGCGGCGGCTGGGCGAGCTCGCGGTGGCCCGGCCAAGGTGTCTATCTTCGCGTCGGGCCTGATGGGCATGATCAACGGCACATCCGCCGGTAACGTCGTATCGACCGGCTCGCTGACGATCCCGCTGATGAAAAAGGTCGGTTACCCCGCGCGAAGTGCGGGCGCGATTGAAGCGGCCGCCTCTACCGGCGGGCAGATCATGCCCCCGATCATGGGCGCGGGCGCCTTCATCATGGCCGAAGTGACCGGTATTCCGTATACCGAGATTGCCATTGCCGCCATTATTCCTGCCGTTCTCTACTTTGCATCCGTCTACTTCATGGTCGACTTTGAAGCGGCCCGTAAAGGCATGCGCGGCATGCGCAAAGAAGAGATTCCGCTATTCTCCCGGCTGATCAAGCAGGTCTATCTGTTTGCCCCCATTATCATCCTGATCGTTGCTCTGTTCATGGGTTATTCGGTGATTCGTGCGGGGACTCTGGCGACGGCATCAGCAGCGGTTGTCAGTTGGATTTCACCTAACAAAATGGGCCTTCGTGCCATTTTGAAAGCGCTCCAACTGGCCGGCACCATGTCAATTCAGATCATCGCTGTGTGTGCCTGTGCGGGTTTGATCGTTGGTGTTATCTCGCTGACCGGCGTGGGGGCACGTTTCTCGTCGCTGCTGCTCGGTCTGGCAGGCGTCAGCCAGCTTCTGGCTCTGGTATTCGCCATGCTGATCAGTATTCTGCTGGGGATGGGCATGCCCACCACGGCGGCATATGCCGTGGCGGCTTCGGTCGTCGCGCCTGGCTTGATCAACATCGGCATTGAACCTCTGGTTGCCCACTTCTTCGTGTTCTACTTTGCGGTGGTCTCCGCCATTACCCCACCGGTGGCACTTGCCTCCTACGCGGCAGCGGGTATTTCCGGCGACAACCCCATGGGCACCTCGGTGGCGTCTTTCAAGATAGGGTTAGCCGCTTTCATCGTGCCGTTCATGTTCTTCTACAGCCCGGCCATGTTGATGGAAGGCTCTGCCATGCAGATTCTGCGCGTCGGGGTTACCGCAACACTGGGTATCGTATTGCTATCGGGCATGGTCCAGAAATGGTTCTTCGGTCCAGTGAATACACTCCAGCGTATCGTCATGCTGGTAGGTGCGATCTTCATGATTTACGGCGGTATTTATACCGATGTAGCAGGCCTGGTCATTGGTGCCATCCTGTTTATCATGCAGCGTAAACAGCACGGCGGTGGCAACAAGACGCCGCAAACGGGCTAATTGACTCAAGTCGCTAAACGCGAAGCCTAAAAAACCCCGCTCAAAGTTAACTGAGCGGGGTTTTCGTATTTCGGGTTCATCTATCGGCCTAGCCGCTCAGGTTATCAACAACCTTCAACACCGGCTTGGACTGATTAAGGGTATAGAAGTGCAAGCCCGGTGCCCCGCCATCCAGCAAACGCTGGCAGAGTCGACTGACGACATCGGTGCCAAAATCGGCAATGGCTTCGCTGTCGTCGCCGTAGGATTCCAGCTGCTTGCGAATCCAGCGGGGGATTTCCGCGCCACAGGCGTCGGAAAAGCGCGCCAGCTTGGTGTAGTTGGTAATCGGCATGATGCCCGGAATAATCGGCTGCTCAACGCCCAATGCGCGGGCTTTATCAACAAAGTGGAAATAGGCATCCGCGGTAAAGAAGTATTGGGTAATCGCCATGTTGGCCCCCGCCTTCATTTTACGCGCAAAGTTTTCCACATCCCTGTCTAGATTCGGGGCCTGTGGATGAGATTCTGGATACGCAGCAACGGCAATATCAAAATGATCGCCTGTTTCATCGCGAATGAACTCGACCAGCTCATTGGCGTAGCGCAGCTCACCGATGCTGGCCATACCGGATGGCATGTCGCCACGCAGGGCCACCAGGCTGTCGACGCCTTCTTCTCGGTACTGGGTCAACAGATCGCGCAGTTGGGCTTTTTCGCTCCCAATACAGGACAGGTGCGGGGCAGTCGTAACACCGCTCTGACTCACCTTGCGAACAATCTCACGAGTACGCGCCTGAGTCGAACCACCGGCACCGTAGGTAACCGAGAAAAACCGCGGATTGCGGGCGGCCAGTTCATCGCGTGTCTGGATTAGCTTGTCGCGCCCGGCATCAGTGCCCGGAGGAAAGAATTCAAAGCTAATACCTAGCGGATGCTCGTGGCGGCTCATGGGATTTCCTCATAATGTGACAATAGTCATGATATTTTGGGGTATTCTCGCTGTTCCGTTGCGCTGAGGCTAATGAAAGATTCCACGCTCGGCCTTTAATTCGGCTCATGTTGATCAGTGACTACTCTTATTACCGGAGGGTAAATGGACCTTACACCTGGGGCATTGGTTGGGCCGCTACTCATGTTACTCGGCTATGTGGGGTTAGGCTGGCTAGCCGCCCAACGGCTCAAGCTCGACCCTCGCCCGATTGCCACGCTGCTAGTTTATCTGATCGCTCCCTTTACCATTTTTCGCGCGCTGATGAACGGCGGTCCAACGCCTGACTACTTACTACTCACATTAGCGCTGTTCATTGTCGCGAGCCTGATGGCACTGTTGGTACAACGCGTCACGCGCCACCGCTTTGGCGAACAGGAAGCCGCCCTGCTGGCATTTTCCTCAGGAACGGGCAATACCGGCTACTTTGGCTTGCCGATTGCGTTGATATTGCTACCCCCCGAGGGCGTTACCCTTTACCTGTTCTGCATGCTGGGGATTAATATCTATGAATTTACCGTGGGCTTTTACCTCAGCGCCCGCGGTCGCTTTTCGATACGCGAGAGCTTGATCAAGATTTCTCGTTTACCGCTTATCTACGCTTTCCTGTTAGCGTTACTGCTTAGCGCCCTTGAGATCAACGTCCCCGCCACGGTCATGAGTTCCCTGCAAGTGTTCCCCGCCACCTACACGTTGCTGGGGATGATGATTATCGGCATGACCCTAAGCCAAGTGACGCTTGCCGCCTGGGATACGCGCTTTGTCGCTTCCTGCTTGGGGCTGCGCTACCTGATGTGGCCATTGGTCATGCTAGCGGCCGTTTTAATACTGCAGTGGGTGGCGCCACTTTCCACGAAACTGGCCTTGGCACTGTTGTTAATGGGCGTAGTGCCCATGGCCGCCAATGTCGTGGTGGTGGCCATGGAACTGGGCATCCAGCCCCAAAAAGGCGCCTTAGCAGTGCTGGTCACGACACTGCTTGCGCCGCTGCTAATTCCGCTCTATCTCGGTTTAATGCTACGCATGACGGGGCTGGGCTAGATTCGTTTAGCCAGCAACTTGATACGTTAAAACCCCTCAACCCCCACTTCGTTTAACCGTGCAGCCATCTGCTGCACGTCGGGATGGCTAAAGAACGCCACCAGCGCTTCGGCACGCACCGGGCCAACACCCGGCTGGGCCTGCCACTCGGAAGGCGTCAGGCCCGCCAGGGTAGACCAGTCGCCCAAGCGAGCACTACCGCCGGGCGGCATCCCCAGCGCTTCAAGCCAAGTGGCGTAAGGGGCGAAGCGCGCGGCTTGAAACTGCTCCATCAACGAAGCGGCGGTAGTATTGCCAATACCGTAAGCCTGCTCAAGCTCGGCTGGCTCAAGGCTCAGCCAGCCCAATAAGCGGGTGACCACGCCCGCCTCCATCAGCGCTTGCCAGGTCCCCTCACCAATCCCTTGCATCTTCAACTGGTCGCCAAGATAAGTGAGCCGCGACAGCAGCTGGCTTTCGCAGCCGGGGGTTAACTCAAAACAGCTCAGCGGGTGAAAGCGCTGCGGTGATGGCGGCGTGAGCGGTGAACGCTCCTGGGTATGCCATACCACCTCGGTCATCTGTGGAATCGTCAGTCCGCCCAGGGTGACCGCCACCTGGTCGCCGGGGCGAACATCCAGTGATTCCCAGCGCTCCAGGGAACCTAATGAAACACGGCTAATGCGCCGCCCTTCCAACAGTACTGGATTGAGCCATACCAGCGGCGTCACTTGCCCGGTGCGCCCGACGCGAAACTCAATGCCGCGCACTTCTGCCAGCGCCTGCTTAGCGGGGTATTTCCAGGCCACCGCCCACTCCGGTGGCGACGATGACCAGCGGCGTACGCCGGGGCGCTCGGCCTGCTTGAGGACGACGCCGTCAGTGGCAAACGGTAACGGCCCGTTAAACCATTTATCCCGCCAATAAGCCGCATCACGGCGATCATCAAGTCGGTGGGTATAGTCGGCAGTATCAAACCCTAAAGCACTTAGCTGTGCGAGACGATCAGCCATATTCTCGGGGCCATCAGGCCACCCCCAGATAAACAGTCCCACTTGCTCTCGGGTGTGCGGCGTCGGCGCTTGCTGGGCCATCGCGCCGGCGACATTCCCCCGCGCCCCCGTGGCGGGGTTTCGTGATTGGACATGATCCATCAAACGCCAATACAGCTCGCCCTGCAGAACGCCGGAAAGCGGCGTGGATAACCTATTGGGCACAGCAGGCAACTCACGGACACGGGCCGTCCAATCCTGGCCGCGCTCGCCATCACCACGACTCACCGCTTCTACCAGTTCCCCCTCCTGGTAGCGTAACGTGACCGCCACACCATCGACCTTGGGTTGTATCCAAAGGTTATTCCGGCGGCTGCTAAAGCGTTTCACCCCTTCGCTATCGGTTTTTTCAAGGCCGGTTTGCGCGTAAGGATGAGCGCGAGTGTCGCGGGTACTGGTGATGCGGGTCAACGGTTGGTGACTGGGAACCTTACCCAGGCACCTCTGCCATTCAGCCAAACGTGCCACGGCTTGATCGTAGAGCGCGTCGTCAATCAACGATACGCCCTGATCATGGTAGGCACGATCCCAAACGGCTACCTGCGCCGACAGCGCCCGGCTCTCGCGTGTCAGCCGTTCAGTGCTCCAGCCGGGACACTCGTTTGCCTGCACCGTTAGGGAGACGGCCATCAGCCACCCCACCAGCCATCCCTGCCTATAGCGTTTCATCACCACCAGCCTCCGCCAATTGTCCATTAATGACGTTAGCCTAGCGCACTGCGCATAAAAAACGTCCCCGGCATGCGCCAAAGGGACGTTTTCTTACAACACAGCGAGCAAATATCTTACAAAGCTGCTGCCTGACGGAGCGTATCGGCCTTGTCGGTGCGCTCCCAAGGGAAGGCGATGAACGTCTCTTGTTGGGTATGGCCTTTATCATCGACCCAATGGTAGCTGTGCTCAAACGGCTCGCGGCCAAAGTGTCCGTAGGCGGCGGTCAGCTGGTACATCGGATGAAGCAGGTCGAGCATTCGGGTAATCGCGAAAGGACGCAGATCAAAATGCTCACGCACCAGTTTGACGATCTGGGCATCACTCACCTTGCCGGTACCGAAGGTATCGATGGACACGGAGGTCGGCTCGGCCACGCCGATCGCGTAGGAAATCTGGATTTCACACTTGTCGGCGAGGCCCGCCGCCACGATGTTTTTGGCCACATAGCGACCGGCATAAGCCGCGCTGCGATCAACCTTGGACGGATCCTTGCCCGAGAAGGCACCGCCGCCGTGGCGTGCCATGCCGCCGTAGGTATCGACAATGATCTTGCGGCCGGTCAAGCCACAGTCGCCCACCGGGCCGCCAATCACGAATTTACCGGTGGGGTTGATGTGGTATTGGGTATCATCATCGAGCCATTCAGCGGGGATCACCTGTTCAATAATTTCCCGCTTGACCATTTTACGCAGGTCTTGCTGGTCGATATCCGGATCGTGCTGGGTGGAAAGCACCACGGCATCGACGCCGCAGGGTTGGCCTTCTTCATTATAGCGGAAGGTCACCTGGCTCTTGGCATCCGGGCGCAACCATGGCAGCAGGCCGTTCTTGCGCAGCTCCGCCTGGCGCTCCACCAGACGATGCGAGTAATGGATCGGCGCCGGCATGAAGGAGTCGGTCTCGTTGGTGGCGTAGCCAAACATCAACCCCTGATCGCCCGCGCCCTGATCTTCCGGCTTGCTACGATCAACGCCCTGGGCAATATCGACGCTCTGTTTACCGATCAGATTGACCACGCCACAGGTGGCGCCATCGAAGCCCACATCCGATGAGGTATAGCCAATCTCAGTAATCACTTCACGTACCAGGGTCTCAAGGTCCACCCAGGCATTCGTGCTGATTTCACCGGCGATGATCGCGACACCGGTCTTGACCATGGTTTCACAGGCAACGCGCGCCTGCTTGTCACGGGCAATAATGGCATCCAGCACCGCATCGGAAATCTGGTCGGCAATTTTATCAGGATGACCTTCGGAGACGGACTCGGAGGTAAACAGGGAATATTCGCTCATCGCGCACTCTACCCTCGGTGTGACGGCGGCAAGTCACCGCAGCATCAGCAGGAAATCATGGCAGGAAGTTGCCCTGCCCACCTATAAAGAAGCAACACTGCGCTTCGGGGGCCAAAGTTTACACGCTGTTGGAAGTTCTTCCCAGAACGAGCCCATAGAATTTGCCGACGCCCGGGAAGTCAGCGACAATAGCGCTTTCTTATTCACGTTTTCAAGCGAGGAGCACCCCATGCCGTCCCGTTTTGAGCTGGCCAATGCCATTCGCGCCCTTTCCATGGATGCCGTCCAGAAGGCCAAGTCCGGCCATCCGGGCGCGCCCATGGGGATGGCGGATATTGCCGAAGTGCTGTGGAATGACCACCTCAAGCACAACCCCGAAGACCCGAAATGGGCCGATCGTGATCGGTTCGTGCTGTCCAACGGACACGGCTCCATGCTGCTCTATTCGCTGCTGCACCTGACCGGTTATGAGCTCAGCCTGGAACAACTGCAGAATTTCCGCCAGTTGCACTCGCCGACCGCCGGGCACCCGGAATACGGCTACGCACCGGGCATTGAAACCACCACTGGCCCGTTGGGGCAGGGCTTTGCCAACGCCGTGGGCTTTGCCATCGCCGAAAAAACCCTGGCGGCGCAGTTCAACCGCCCTGGCCACACCATCGTCGACCACCACACCTGGTGCTTCCTGGGTGACGGCTGCCTGATGGAGGGCATTTCCCACGAAGCGGCGTCGCTGGCGGGCACCCAGCAGCTCGGCAAACTGATTGCGGTGTATGACGATAACGGCATCTCCATCGACGGCGAAGTGAAAGGCTGGTTTACCGACGATACGGCGAAACGTTTTGAGGCGTACGGCTGGCACGTGGTGCCGACGGTTGACGGCCACAACCCGGACGAGGTCAACGCGGCCATTGAACTGGCCAAAAGCCACGATGACAAACCCAGCCTGATTATCTGCAAAACCATCATCGGCTTTGGTGCCCCTAACAAGCAGGGCAAGGAAGAAGCCCATGGGGCGGCATTGGGGGATGACGAAGTGGCGGCCGCCCGCGAGCAACTGGGCTGGCCCCATGCACCCTTCCATGTTCCAGAGCCAATCTATTCAGCCTGGGATGCCCGCGAAGCCGGCCGCGCGCACCAGCAGGCATGGAATGCCCGGTTTGAACGCTATGCGGAGGCGTTCCCCGCCGAAGCACGCGAGTTCCAGCGCCGTATGAAGGCGCAGCTGCCTGCGGAGCTGCCCACCGAAGCGCTGCTTGAGCAAGCCCAGAAAAAGGGCGACAGCATTGCCTCACGCAAGGCCTCCTTTGAAACGTTGAACGTAATTGGCCCGCAGATGCCGGAGCTATTGGGCGGCAGTGCCGACCTGGCCCCGTCAAACCTGACGTTCTGGAACGGCGCCAAAGCGATCACGCCGGAAGACGCCAGTGGCAACTACCTGCACTATGGCGTGCGCGAGTTTGGCATGGGCGCGGTCATGAACGGGATTGGCCTGCACGGCGGCTTTGTGCCGTTCGGGGCGACCTTCCTGATTTTCATGGAGTACATGCGTAATTCAGTGCGCATGGCATCGCTGATGGGGCAACAGGCGATTTACGTCTTCACCCATGACTCCATCGGCCTTGGCGAAGATGGCCCGACCCACCAACCGATCGAGCAGCTGACCAGCCTGCGCACCACGCCCAACCTGAACACCTGGCGCCCCTGCGATGCGGTGGAAACCGTGGCGGCCTGGGACGCCGCCCTCAAACGCCACTCCGGCCCCACCGCGCTGGTTCTCTCGCGTCAGGGCCTGCCCCATCAGCAGCGCACCAAGGCACAGCTGGCGTCGATTCAAAACGGGGCGTACGTGCTTAAAGACCCTGTTCTCAAGGACAGTGAAGGCACGCCCGTAACGCCCGAGCTGATTCTGATTGCCACCGGCTCAGAAGTGTCGTTGGCGATGGACGCCGCCGCTGAGCTCGAGCAGCAGGGCAAGGCCGTCCGTGTGGTGTCCATGCCCTCGGCCTACCGTTTTAACGGCCAGGATGCCGAATACCGTGAAAGCGTACTGCCCAAGGCGGTCACCAAGCGTATCGCCATCGAAGCCGGGCATGCGGACTACTGGTACAAGTACGTGGGCCTGGATGGCCGGGTGATCGGCATGACCACCTACGGCGAATCGGCCCCGGCGGGCGACCTATTCAAGCATTTCGGTTTTACCGTCGAAAACGTCGTCAAACAGGCCAATGAGCTACTCGGATAAGCAAGCGAGGTAGGCCATGCCAGCGTTGAGTGGCCTGTTATGGCTGATTGGCTACTGGTTGCTCGGAGAAGTGGTTATCCACTTTTCCGGCTTGCCCATCTCGTCAGGCGTGGTGGGCATGCTGCTGATGTGCGCCACTCTGGTAGTCATCGGCCGCGTACCATCCAGTATCGCAGCCGCGGCTCAGCCGCTGATTGGTCTGCTCGCCATGCTCATCATGCCCGGTGTTGTGGGCGTCTTCTTTATTCTCGATGAACTGGCGGGCCAGTGGCTTGCCATCCTGGCGGCGCTGCTACTCGGAACGCTGCTAAGTGTCATTACCACACTCTGGTTGCTGAAACGGCTCATGGGGCATCATGCCCATTGACGTATTGGCGACGCTCACTGCGACGCCACTGTTTGCCGTCGGGCTGACAATCACGGCGTACTTGTTGGGCAGCGAGCTCTTTAATCGCCTGAAAAAGCCCGCCTGGCTTCCCGCCATCCTGGTTGCCGCGTTACTCCTCGCCGGGGCGTTAGCGCTGATAGGCATGCCTTATGCAACCTACCGTCAGGGCGCCGATTGGCTGACGGTCCTGTTAGGACCGGCAACGGTTGCCTTGGGGATGCCGCTTTACCAACAGTTACCACGTATCCGCGCACTCTGGCGCCCGTTAGCGATATGCCTGCCGATCTCGGCAGCACTGGCAGCTTGCTATGCGTTGGGTATTGCCTGGTTAATGGGCAGTTCCGGTCAGATATTGGCCTCCATCGCCGCCAAATCCGTCACTGCGCCGATCGCCATTGGCATTACCGAACAGTTGGGTGGCAACGTGGCCCTATTGATGGGGGCCTTACTGATGACGGGGGTCGTCACCATTCCGTTTGTCAGCCTTTGCGCAAGGGTTTTACACATCGACGACGAACGCATTATCGGCTTTGCACTGGGTCTGAATGGTCATGCGATTGGCACCGTGCGAGCCTTTGAGCTAAGCCCCACCGCCGGCGCCTTTGCCTCATTGGGAATGAGTCTGACCGGCATTTTTACCGCGCTATTGCTACCACTGGCCTGGGAGTTGGTAGGTGTGGGCTAAGCATCGCCAGCTGAAATACGTTATCATCGCGTCTACTTTCATGCCCACCGTGGCCCCTGCTCCACTTTCAAGAGCCGCTTCGCGACATGGCTAACTCCAAAAGGTATCGCATCGCCATTAATGGCTACGGACGCATTGGCCAATGCATCCTGCGCGCGCTGGTTGAGCGAGGCCACCCCGAGATTGAAGTGGTGGCAATCAACGAGCTTTCCGACCTGGCGACCATTACCTATCTCACCCGTTACGATACCACTCACGGCCGTTTTCCAGGTGAGGTGGATAACGATGGCGAAGCGCTGCTGATTAACGGGGAGCGCATTCATGTCCTCTGCGAACAAGATCCACGGTCACTTCCCTGGGCCGCTCTGGATATTGATCTGGTACTGGAGTGCTCGGGCAGCTTCAAGGATCGCGCCACCGCCGAGCAGCACCTTGAAGCCGGGGCCAAGCGCCTGCTGTTTTCTCAACCCGCTGAAAGCGATGTCGATGCCACCGTTGTATGGGGCATTAACCAGAACGAGCTGACACGCTCGCAGCGCATTATCTCGGCGGCGTCGTGTACCACCAATTGCCTGGTACCCTTACTGACCGTTCTGGACAACGCACTGGGACTGGAACACGGCGTGACCACCACGATTCATTCGGCCATGAATGATCAGCCGGTCATTGACGCCTACCATCAGACCGATCTGCGTCTGACGCGTTCAGCGATGCAATCCATCGTACCGGTGGACACCGGTTTGGCGTTGGGCATCAGCCGCTTGATGCCGCGTCTTGCCGGTCGTTTTGAGTGCCTGCATATGCGCGTCCCCACCATTAACGTATCCGCCATGGATGCAGCGCTGACGGTGCACCAGGACACCGATGCCGACCAGGTGAATGCGCTGCTACGGGAAGCCAGTCAACAGCGATTGGCGGGGGTATTAGGCTATACCGAAGCCCCCATGGCCTCGATCGATTTTAATCACGACCCGCGCTCTGGCATCCTAGACGCCACACAGACACGGGTGGCAGGTAAACGCCTGGTCAAGCTGCTGTGCTGGTTTGATAACGAATGGGGGTTTGCCAATCGCATGCTGGACATCACCCAACGCTTGGCCACACTGGCGGAAGGCAGCACACGCTGACTCGCATGGCTGCACCATGACTTTTCACCCGCTTGAACACGAGGAAATACTCGCATGAACGTGCAAAAAATGACCGACCTGTCCTTGAAAGGACAGCGCGTACTGATTCGTGAAGACCTCAACGTACCGATCAAGCACGGGCGTGTGTCCAGCGATGCACGTCTTCGTGCGGCGCTTCCGACGATCCAGGCGGCTGCCAGGGCCGGTGCCAAAGTCCTGCTGATGAGCCACCTGGGCCGCCCGACGGAAGGCGAGTCAGCCGACGAATTTTCACTGGCACCCGTCGCTGCACACCTGGGTGAATTGCTGGGCCACCCTGTTAAACTGATTACCGACTATCTTGATCGTGCACCGACATTGGCCGACGGCGACGTTGCGCTGCTGGAAAACGTGCGCTTCAACACTGGCGAGAAGAAGGACGATGAACACCTTGCCAAACAGTATGCCAGCCTGTGCGATATCTTCGTGATGGATGCCTTCGGCACCGCCCACCGTGCGCAGGCGTCGACCCATGGCGTTGCGCGCTTTGCCCCGACGGCCTGTGCAGGCCCTCTGCTCGCCCAGGAACTTGATGCGCTGGAAAAGGCCCTGGCTCATCCCGCTCGCCCCATGGCGGCGATTGTTGGTGGCTCCAAAGTGTCGACCAAACTAGACGTGCTGACCGCGCTTTCCGACAAGTGCGACCAACTGATTGTTGGCGGCGGCATCGCCAATACGTTCATTGCCGCCGCAGGCTACAATGTCGGCAAATCGCTTCATGAAGCGGATTTAATCGGCCAGGCAAAAGCGCTGATGGAAAAAGTCACTATACCGCTACCCACTGATGTGGTGGTGGCGACCGAATTCTCCGAATCTGCCGACGCGGTGGTCAAGCCGGTAGATCAGGTTGGCGATGACGAAATGATCCTGGACATCGGGCCCGATACTGCTGCGCATCTGGCCAGCCTGTTGAAAAACGCCGGCACCATTTTATGGAATGGCCCGGTTGGTGTGTTTGAAATTGATCAGTTTGGCAAAGGCACCGAGGTGATCGCCCACGCCATTGCCGCAAGCAGCGCTTTCTCAATCGCCGGTGGTGGAGATACCTTGGCGGCCATCGATAAATACGCCATTGAAGATCATGTATCCTACATCTCAACTGGCGGTGGTGCGTTTCTTGAATACGTCGAAGGCAAACAGCTACCTGCCGTCGCTGCGCTCGAAGCCGCCGCCCAACGCGGATAACCGTTAACATTTCAGCGGGCGCTCACTGCGCCCGTTGACTCCGATACCAGCATTAACCTCACAGATAAGGTGACTCAATGGCTCTGATCAGCATGCGCCAAATGCTAGACCATGCCGCCGAATACGGCTACGGCGTTCCGGCGTTCAACGTTAATAACCTGGAACAGATGCGCGCCATTATGGAAGCCGCCGATGCGACCGACTCACCGGTCATCGTGCAAGCGTCCGCCGGTGCCCGTAAGTATGCGGGCGCCCCATTTCTGCGCCACTTGATTCTGGCGGCTGTTGAAGAGTTCCCGCATATTCCGGTGGCCATGCACCAGGATCATGGGACCAGCCCGGCCGTTTGCCAACGCTCTATCCAGCTCGGCTTCTCATCCGTCATGATGGATGGTTCACTGGGCGAAGACGGCAAGACCCCCACAGATTACGCGTACAACGTTGATGTGACGCGCCGCGCCGTCGACATGGCGCATGCCTGCGGCGTTTCCGTCGAGGGCGAACTGGGCTGCCTGGGCAGTCTGGAAACCGGTATGGCCGGTGAAGAAGACGGTATCGGTGCCGAAGGCAAGCTCGACATGGAGCAACTGCTCACCGACCCGGAAGAAGCGGCTGAGTTTGTCAAAGCTACCCATGTGGATGCGCTTGCGATTGCCATTGGCACCAGCCACGGTGCTTACAAGTTCACCAAGCCACCCACGGGTGACACGCTATCGATCCAGCGCATCAAGGAAATCCATGCGCGCATCCCTGACACGCATCTGGTCATGCACGGTTCATCGTCTGTGCCCCAGGAATGGCTCGATGTCATCAACCAATATGGCGGCGAGATTCCCGAAACCTACGGGGTGCCTGTCGAAGAAATTGTGGAAGGCATCAAGCATGGCGTGCGCAAGGTGAACGTGGATACCGACTTACGTTTGGCATCTACCGGGGCAGTGCGTCGCTTCTTGGCTGAAAATCCGTCTGAATTTGATCCGCGCAAATTCCTCAAAGAAACCGTCTCGGCCATGCGCGAGCTTTGCATTGCGCGTTATGAAGCCTTTGGTACGGCAGGTAATGCCAGCAAGATAAAACCCGTCAGCCTGGAAGACATGTATCAGCGCTACGAGCGTGGCGAACTGGCCCCCAAGGTAAAGTAACGCCAACAGCATCATGTCTGGCAGTAGCCACCAAAAAAGACGGCCAACTTGGCCGTCTTTTTAATGGACACTTATTGAATGGAGTACTTACTCTTCGTCTTCGGAGTCGCTTTCGCTGTCATCACTTTCTCCGTTATCCGCATTCGCATCGCCAGAGCCGCCAGTACCCGCTGAGGTTTCTTCATCTTCTGCCGCTTCTTCCTCAGCACCATTGTTCTCGGCGTCAGAGGTATCGCTGCTACGGTCTTCAGCGTCCCGCTTAACGGCACCTGCTTTAATACCATATTCTTCCTCGAGCGCTGCATCGTCGAGAGGCTCATGCTCATGTTCGTCAGCGGTTGCCGCACTAGTGGCGGCCAGCATGGCGGCAGCAAACGCCAACGGCATGATCCAGGGGGTTAGTCGCATCGTCACGGTCTCCTTATTGTGGTAGTACAGCTTAGCACGTCATTTCGTGCCTCGCGCCTTAACTATAAACCGTAAAAATGCCGCTCAATAAACGGTCAAATTTGGCATGCTAGTCACACGTTTTTGGTCAATCTGAATCAGCTCAACCGGTCAGGCAAGCAAAAAATTACAGAACACTGTTCACAAATACGCTAAAATCTCGTTCAATGGTCTTATGATTAATTTTTCTGTTTGTCACTGCAGCTGCTGAGTCTCTGCTAGGAAATCTCCCATGCCGCTTCCCCTGTTATTATTTGATTGCGATGGCACCTTGGTTGATAGTGAGCCTCTTCTTGCCGAAGAGATGTCGACAGGGCTGAATAGTGTGGGACTTCCTTTCTTACCGTCTGACTATTTGGGTGAATTTAGAGGCTCGCGCTTTCGTAATATCGTTGCCCAGCTACAGTTACGCCATGGCAATGTCTGCAATGATCAGTTGAACAGCATGGAAAACGCCATGCGTGCCAACCTGGCTAAACGGCTCGCCAATGAACTCACCACGATTCCCGGCGCGAAAGAAGCCCTTGAGCGGTTATCCGCTTACCCGAGTGCAGTGGTCTCTAACGGCCCCGAAGGCAAAATTCGCACTGCGCTCAAGGCAACAGGGCTCGATGGCTATTTCGCGGAACGCCTTTTCAGTGGCTATACCGCCAACTGCTGGAAACCAGAACCCTGTTTACATCTCTATGCCGCGAGTATCATGGGATTCAACGCAGCTAACTGTATCGCCATTGATGATGCGTTAGTCGGCGTACGGGCTGCCCTTGAAGCTGGCATGAAGGTCATTCATTTGAATCGCTTTCCCGACGCTGAAACCACGCCGGAAAATGCCATCATGATCAGCAACATGTTTCAGCTACCTGCCGTGGTCAGGCAGTTAAGCCAGGAAATGAGCGAGGCAGCCGAGCCTTATTACTCTGAAGGAAAATAACGCGATGGCCTCATTACGCGACCAGCTTGGTGGGCTGGTATATTCCACCGAAAAAGGCAACACCTGCCCCTCTTGCCGTGAACCTCTGGAATCCTGTCGCTGTGATGCCGATAGCGAACAAGCGCGTATTGCCGCCCTTGACGGTGTCGTCCGTATTCGTCGTGAAACCAGTGGCCGTAAAGGCAAAGGGGTCACGACGATTAGCGGCATACCGCTAACAACCGCAGAGCTCAAAGACCTCGCCAAAGCGCTTAAAAAACGCTGTGGCACAGGCGGTGCTGTTAAAGATGGCATCATTGAAATTCAAGGTGATCACCGTGATAGCCTGAAGCAGGAGTTAACTGCACGCGGCTATCAAGTCAAACTGGCTGGTGGCTAATCCATGCGTCTCAGGACGGACCGTCACTGTGCAGTTACATCGCACTAGGACTTTGCAATGACCTGGCTAGAATATTTGCTCCCGCTGATTTTTCTCTTTCCCATGGCGGCGATGGCCAGTATTGTTTTGGCACTCCGTAGCCTGCATGACGCTCGTGTCCAATCTCCCTTCGACACCCCGCTACGCGAGCCCGGCCAGGCTTTGCGCTACCGATTGGATCAAGCGTTCTCAAGCCTGTTCCTCAACGGCGCATTAGGCCCTTTGATCAGTCTTTCGCCATTGGTCTATGGTATGGGGCGAATGCTTTTTGCCGATAAACAGGACTGGGTGGAATGGGCGCTGTATGGCCTGCTTAGTACACTGCTTGTCCTGGCATTTTCATTGCTTTTAGTCCGCGACTACCAACGCATTCGGCGATTGAAGCTGGGACTGGCCTGCGAGCTTGCTGTCGGCCAGGAACTTGAGCGGCTTATCCGCCCCGATGCACACCCTTACTACGTTTTCCACGACGTGCCGACGGATAATTTTACGATTGATCATGTGGTGGTGACCCCGCACGGCGTTTTCGTGGTCGAAACCCGCGCACGCACTGTCCCCATCAGTAATGCAGGGCGTGGGCAAAATACGGTTGCCGTCGAGCGCGAGCGACTTCGCTTTCCCTATTGGCAAGAACGGCGTCCACTGCATAAAACGCGTCAAGGGGTCGATTGGCTACGCCAATGGCTGGAACAGCGCTGTGGTGTTTCGGTGCCCGTGCGAGGTGTGCTGGTCTTACCCGGCTGGCACATTGACACCGATGACGCAGCACCTGACATTTTAGTCGTAAGTGGCGATATGCTGGCAAGCCAACTGACCGCGCTCACCCCCGGCCAGATCAGCGACCCCATTCACGATAAGATCATCAATATTTTGCTGGAACGCGCCAAGCTCATGGAGCTGACGCATCTTCGCCAACCTTCGGTATGATGAAGCCTAATCGCCTCGCAAACGCCCGCCCATTTCCTGGGCCAGGTCGACGGCATAGTGATCTGTCATACCGCCGATAAAATCCAGCATTCGCCGGTAGCTTTCGTAGAGCGGCCAAGACGCCAGCGGCGTGTTCTCGCCTATCAAGGCGAGAACACGCTGATGCTTGAACGAGCTACGCCCGGTGTGGTGCAACTCGTGTGCAGCACCAATAAACGCTTCAAGCAAAATGCCCAGTGTTGTATAGGCGCCAATTTCCAGTTTTGCCTTCCGCTCATTTTGGAAAATGCGCTCCCGGGCCAACTGCTTTGCCGCCTGAACGCCCCATCCCAGATCGGGGTGGCACAGTTCCAGAAGGTCATCGCTGAGCGTTCCACTCAGCAGGGCCTGTTCATGTTGCACAAACACCGCGCCAACATCATTGACCGCACGCTCCATCGCTGCGCCACGAAGCAGTGCAATTCGCCGACGTTGTGACACATTGCGGGCTTGCATCTCGGCATACTCAGGTGGAAATTCTCCCGCTATCTGACGCAAGACCTCGACAACTTCTTCATAACGCAGAATCCCCATTTCCAAACCATCTTCGAGATCCAGTAGTGCATAGCAGATGTCATCCGCCGCTTCGACCAGCCAGGCTAACGGATGTCGACACCAGCGCTGCTCACCCTTGGGCAGTAGACCCACTGCTTCAGCGACCTCTTTGAGCAATGCCTGCTCTGACTGATATGCGCCAAACTTCCCCGCGCGCCCACTGTAACGGACCGTCCAAGGGTATTTAAGTAACGCACCCAGTGTCGCCGCAGAAAGTCGCATACCGCCATTGAACTGGTTATATTCGATCTGGGTAATCACTCGAAACCCCTGGGCGTTGCCCTCGTAGGTCAACAAATCCTCGCGCTCAGCCTCTGACAGACCTTCTAACAGGCCGCTGCTCTGAGCACGCTGAAACCAATCACGAATGGCATACTCACCGGCGTGCCCAAAAGGAGGGTTACCAATATCATGACCCAGGCATGCCGTTTGAACGATCACTCCCAAATCAGCAGGTGTTATCCATTTCGGCAACCTCTCGTGTAACAGCTCGCCCACAATCATGCCCAAAGAGCGTCCCACACAGCCGACTTCCAACGAGTGGGTCAAGCGGGTGTGGATATGATCGTTTTCAGTCAGGGGGTGGACCTGCGTTTTACGTCCAAGGCGCCTGAAAGAACCGGAAAAGACAATGCGGTCGTGATCTTTGTGAAACGGACTACGCCCTATTTCGCGGGTACTGGTCGAGCGTTGGTCGTGGAGCCGTTTAGGGGAAAGTAATTCTTCCCAGCGCATTTGTGTCATGACATTCCTCCTTGGGGGCAGTATTTTGACACAAAAGCTAGCCAGATAAACAAACACCCCCGACCATAATGCGGTTAACTAGAGCGGCATAAAAAATCCCCCAGTCTCGAAGAGGCTGGGGGATTTTTTCGAATAAGTGTCTGACGATGATCGGGGCGGCCTTCCGCCGGCCGGCGCTCCGGGGGCAGGCCCATCCTGAGGCCGACCATTCAGGACTCTCCATGGGAAGCCCCGTAAACAAAAAACCCAGCCGGTTGGCTGGGTTTTCTGCGGAATAGGTGCCTGACGATGACCAGGGCGGCTCTCCGCTACTCTCCATGGGGAGACCCCTAAACAAAAAACCCAGCCGATTGGCTGGGTTTTCTGCAGTATAGGTGCCTGACGATGACCTACTCTCGCATGGGGAGACCCCACACTACCATCGGCGCGAAGCGGTTTCACTGCTGAGTTCGGCAAGGG
>NZ_JARWAJ010000011.1:0-6423 GCF_031451615.1 Vreelandella janggokensis
CATCAGCGACGAAGAGCTGGCCTCACGCCTGGCCGAAAGCGACCCTACGGCGGCCTCGACGCTGATTGCCAGCCAGGGTGGCTACCGGCAACTGTACATCGAGCGAGTCCTCCAGGCGGACGAAGGCTGTGACTTCGACTTCCTGGTCGGTTGCCGGGGTTCTGATGTGCCGCGCCACTCGCATTGACCGAGTGGGTATGTCTGGCTAAGTACCCTGCGCGATAATCTCCCGCAGGGTGCTCATTACCACTGCCGCTCCGGGGGAGAGCCGCTGGTGGCGCAAACTCACTAACCCATAGGGTTGAACGCTGAGCGTCTCGCTGAAGGGCAGCAGGTGAAAGCGTTGCGGGTTGCATAACAGGTTGGCGGCTTCACGGGTGGTCACCGTGATAGTGTCGGATTTATCGACCAGCGCGAGGGACACCAACAAGTCGGCGGTATCGACGATTTGCCGCGGCGGCACTACTTGATGGTGCAAAAACAGGCTGTCGACCCGCTGACGCATCAAGGCGCCAATGGGCTGTAACGACCACGGATAGACCGCCATGTCGCTCAGGCTAAGCGGGTTTTTATCGGCTAACGGGTGTCCTTGGCGGCAGACAAAGCAGAGTTCCTCTTCACCAATCTCTTCAAATACAAAACGCTCCACGTCAAAGCCTGCCGGAATCCGCGTAATCGCAAAGTCAAGTTCACCTTCAAGCAAGCGCGGCACCAGCGCCTTGCTGACATCCACGTCAACGCTGATTTTGAGTCCCGGCCGGTCTCTATGTACTCGCTCAATAGTGCTGGTCAGTAGCGTGACTGCCGGGGCCATTACCGTGCCGACCGCTACCGTGCCCGCATTGCCTTCGCCTAATGCGCTCAACTCCTCACCCGTTTGGCGCAGTGTCGAGATCATGCTGTGCGCGTGGCGAATCATGATCTCGCCGTACCAGTTAGGCGTCAGCCCACGGGGGTGGCGGTCGAATAAACGAGTACCCAGGTTGGTTTCCAGGTCATTGAGTAGCTTGGAGGCGGCGGGCTGGCTCATGTGTAACTGAGCGGCGGCTCGGTGAAGGTTACGGTGCTCGTCGAGCGCTAAAAATAGCTGCAAATGGCGCAACTTTAGTCGCACGTCCAGAAACCAGTTCTCGCGGAGAACGCCCATGGAATAAGCCTCTTGTTGTTATTGATAGCAATAAGTGTATCAAAGTTGCCATGTTCGTATATTGGTTGGTTATGCCGGAGGTGTCTACTGTAACGCTTGTATATGCGACGGTAGCGTCGCCCTAATAACAAAAACGCAAGGAGCAACATCATGTCTCTCATGTACGCTCGTAGGATCAGCGCAAGACACAATCTGCTGGTGAGTGCCGGTATCGCGATGCTGTTGCTTGGCGCGGCCCAGGCACAAGGCGAAGAAACCTCTGCTGGAAATAGCGCTGAAGGCAGCATTGATAAATCAGTATTTGGTCAATTGCCGGATGGCCGCCAGGTCGACGTCTACCGATTGACCAATGCCAACGGTATCGAGCTTCAGGTCACCAACTACGGCGGCATCATCCTGTCATTGAAGACGCCCGATGTAGACGGCGAATTCGATGATATCGCCCTGGGTTTCGACTCGCTTGATGCCTATCTCTCCGATGAATACCGCCAGGCCAATCCCTATTTTGGCGCCATCATCGGGCGTTACGGCAACCGCATCGCGGGTGGTCAGTTCTCCCTTGATGGCAAGACCTACTCACTGGCCACCAATGATGGCAACAACCATCTACATGGCGGCGATCAGGGCTTTGACAAGGTCCTATGGCAGGCCGAACCGTTCGAGAACGCGTCGGGCACGGGGCTGGTGCTGCGCTATACCAGCGAAGATGGCGAAGAGGGCTACCCTGGCCGATTGGAGGCGCAGGTCACCTACACGCTGACCGATGAAGATGAACTAAGGGTGGATTATCAGGCAGACACCGACAAGGCGACGCCGGTCAACCTGACCCAGCACAGCTACTTCAATCTGAAGGGCGAAGGCAGCGACACCATTCTCGATCATCAGTTGATGATCAACGCCCCCGACTTTACCCCGGTCAACGACACCTTGATCCCCACCGGCGAAATCCGCTCGGTAGATGGCACACCGTTTGACTTTACCCAGGCGACGCCGATCGGTGAGCGGATTGATCAGGACAACGAGCAGCTCGCCTTCGGCGGTGGTTATGACCACAATTTTGTGCTGGCCCGAAATAATGCCGCAGCGGATGAGTTGGTGCTGGCCGCCAGAGTCTGGGAGCCGCAAAGCGGACGCATGGTGGAAATCGAAACCACCGAGCCCGGTATCCAGTTCTATTCCGGTAATTTTCTCGATGGCAACCTGACCGGTAAACGGGGCCAGCCATACGATCACCGTTCCGGCTTTGCCCTGGAAACCCAGCACTATCCCGACTCCCCCAACCAGGAGGCGTTTCCCAGCACGATCCTGGAACCCGACGAAACGTATCGCTCAAGTACGGTATACCGTTTTTCCGCGCAGGAGTCCTTTGATCCGTAACTCGTCGGGTTCGCCACCGACAACCTGAGACATCAACAGGCATCACCACAATCAACAACAAGATTCGCTAAAACATCAGGAGTACGACCATGCAATTAACAACCAACCTAACCACGACCTTTACCCGTCTGGCACTCGGTAGCGCCGTCATGCTGGCGTCTCTAGGGTCTGCACAGGCGCAGGATGACGAGGTGAAGATCGGTTTTATCGTCAAGAAGCCGGAACAGGCCTGGTTTATCAATGAGCAACAGGCAGCCACCGAGGTGGGTGAAGAACTCGGCTTCGACGTGGTACGACTGGGTGGTGAAGACGGCCAGGAAGTGCTCAGTGCGATTGATAACCTCAACTCTCAAGGGGCTGAGGGGTTTGTGATCTGCCCGCCGGATGTACGACTTGGGCCAGCGATCATGAACCGTGCTGAACAGTACGACATGAAAGTGATCACCGTCGATGATCAGTTTGTCAACGCCAGCGGTGAGCCGATGGAAGGCGTACCTCACCTGGGCATGTCGGGCACCAAGATCGGTCAGCAGGTAGGCGAAGCCATTGCCGACGAAATGGAAGCCCGCGGGTGGAACCCTGAAGAGGTTGCCGCGCTGCGAATTACCAATAACGAACTGCCCACCGCCGTTAAGCGGACCGATGGCGCGACTGAGGCGCTGCTCGACGCTGGCTTCCCAGAGAGCAACATCTTCGACGCACCCCAGCAAAACACCGATACCTCCAGTGCATTCTCGGCCGCGTCGCCGGTGCTCGCCCAGCATGGTGATTATGAGCACTGGGTGATCTATGCCCTCAATGAGGAGAGCGTACTTGGCGGGGTAAGGGCGACCGAACAGTACGGCATAGCTCCCGAGGACGTTATCGGGGTTGGGATCAACGGTTCAGGTGCCGCCTTTGCCGAGTTCTCTCGTGAAAACCCGACCGGCTTTCACGGCACCGTTGCGGTGAGCTCCACCATGCACGGTCGTCAAACGGCGGAAGACCTCTATCGCTGGATTACCGAGGACGAAAAGCCTCAGGCGAATACCGAGACCTCCGGCACCCTGATGACGCGGGATAACTGGCAGGAAGTTCGCGACGAACTGGGTCTGTAACAGATTGTCTGCTGGAGTGCTTACGCATGTCTGATGCTTATTTACGTTTCGATGGTATCAGTGTCGTTTTCCCCGGCGTGCGTGCGCTGGATGGCGTGAGCTTTGACGCTCACGCCGGCCAGGTACATGCGTTGATGGGCGAAAACGGCGCGGGTAAATCGACCCTTCTCAAGGTGCTGAGTGGCGTTAACCACGTTGCCGAAGGCGCGCTGTGGATTGATGGCAAGCGCCATGTCTTCAGCAACACTCGGGAGGCGTTGCGCGAAGGGATCGCCATCATCTATCAGGAATTGACGCTTTCTCCCAATATGTCGGTGGCCGAGAACCTGTTACTCGGCCAACTGCCCACGCGACAGGGGTTCGTGAACCGCCGTCAGTTGAAAGAAAGAGCCATGGCGATTCTGGCCGACCTGGGCGAGGGGGAGATTCATCCCTCGACCAAGGTACGTGAGCTTTCTATCGGCCAGCAGCAAATGATTGAAATTGGTCGTGCGCTGCTGCGCGATGCCAAGGTGATCGCCTTTGATGAACCTACCAGCAGCCTCTCTATCCAGGAAACCCGCCAACTCAAGCGTATCGTTCAACGCCTGCGTGATGAAGGGCGCGTTGTGCTCTACGTGACCCATCGCATGGAGGAGGTGTTCGAGATGTGTGATGCGGTCACCATCTTCCGTGACGGTCAGCACATTCGTACCCATGAGGATATGTCGTCGCTGAACCACGATCTGTTGGTGAGTGAAATGGTGGGTCGCGATATCGACGATGTTTACGGCTATCGTGCTCGTGAACATGGCGATGTGGTCTTGAGCGTGGAGGGTATCGAAGGACGCGGCCTCCAGGCACCGGTGAGCTTTTCCGTCAAGCGCGGTGAAGTATTCGGGCTGTTTGGCTTGGTGGGTGCCGGGCGCAGTGAGCTGCTTCGGCTGGTGTGCGGCGTTGAGTCCCCCAAAGCCGGTAGTGTGATCTTCAAAGGTAAGTCGCGACGTTTCAAGAGCCCTGGCGAAGCAATTCGCTCTGGTATCGCCATGTGCCCGGAAGATCGCAAATCCCAAGGCATCTTTCCGGTGGCAAGCGTCGCCGACAACCTCAATATCAGCTGTCGGCGTTTTTTCAAACGCTGGGGTCTTTTCCGCCACCCCGGTCGCGAACGTCGCAATGCAGAGTCGTATATTCAGCAGCTCAGCGTCAAAACCCCGGGCCCACGTTCGCCTATTGGCAAACTCTCGGGGGGCAATCAGCAGAAGGTGATTCTGGCCCGCTGGCTGGCCGAAGAGATCGACCTGTTTGTGATGGACGAGCCGACGCGAGGTATCGATGTGGGCGCTCGCCGAGACATTTACTCGCTGCTTTACGACCTGGCCGAGCAGGGCAAAAGCGTCGTGGTGATTTCCAGTGACCTGGCGGAAGTCAGCTCCATTTGTGATCGCATTGCCGTGATGCGTGACGGCGAGCTGGTGGAAGTGGTGCCACGCGAATCAGCCACCCCCGAACGGCTACTGGGTCTGGCACTGCCTGCCTGACGCCTACTTTTTAGACCACAAATTTCAGAGCAGATGTTTTTCAGGACTCAAGCTCTGCAAAACGCAAGCTCAGGACAAACACGATGACAACCGACAACGTAACCCAAGGTGAGAATGAACCTGCCCGTCCGGCTGGGCGTCAGGGGCTTATCAAGCCGCTACGCACACTGCTGGACACTTCCGGGCTGATCGCCATTTTCCTGCTGCTGTTCATAGCACTGGCCGTTCTGATTCCTGATTTTCTGACCGGCCGCAACATGGTCGGACTGCTGCTTTCGGTCACTCTCATCGGCAGCCTGGCAACCACCATGATGCTGGTATTGGCGCTGGGCGAGGTGGACCTTTCGGTGGCTTCCACGGTGGCTTTTGCCGGGGTGGTGGCAGCGGTGGTGACGACCAACACCGGTAGCGTGTTTATCGGCGTGATCGGCGGTATTGTCGCCGGTGGTGCGGTCGGGGCCTTTAACGGCCTGGTGATCGCCAAGTTCGGCATTAACTCACTGATTGCCACCCTGGCGGCGATGGAGTTTGTGCGTGGGCTGGCCTACATCACCTCCGGTGGCGATGCCGTGATGATTACCGTGCCGAGCTTCTTTGATCTGGGCAGTGCCTCTTTTCTCGGCCTGACCCTGCCGGTATGGACCATGCTGGCCTGCTTCGTGATCTTTGGCGTGATACTTAACATGACCGCCTTCGGGCGCAACGTGCTGGCCACCGGCGGTAACGCCGAAGCGGCTGCGCTGGCCGGGGTCAACGTCCGCCGCCTGAAGATTATTGTCTTCGGTTTGCAGGGCGTCGTTGCGGGCGTGGTGGGCGTGTTGCTGGCGTCGCGCATGGGGCTGGGTGATCCCAATACCTCAATGGGGCTGGAGCTGGCGGTGATTTCTGCCTGTGTGCTGGGCGGTGTGGCGCTATCGGGCGGTGTCGCGACGATCACCGGCGTGCTGGTCGGGGTGATGATCATGGGTTGTGTGCAGAACGCCATGGGTCTGCTCAACGTGCCGACCTTTTACCAGTACCTGGTGCGCGGCGCGATTCTGCTGCTGGCGGTGATGTTCGACCGTTGGAAACACACGCGTCGTCAGCGGGCCTGACGCTAACGTTCCGATCCCTTTTTTTGCCACGCTCTTTTCACCGATTTGTACGGAGAGTCTCCCATGTCTGATCGCAAGCCGCCCCTACGCTCTGCCCAGTGGTTCGGCACCGCCGACAAGAACGGCTTCATGTACCGCAGCTGGATGAAAAATCAGGGCATTCCTGACCATGAGTTTCAGGGCAAGCC
>NZ_JARWAJ010000012.1:0-3064 GCF_031451615.1 Vreelandella janggokensis
TCGTTATCATCACGACCAGACCCCTTGGGTGTTATAGGGTCAAGCCTCACGGGCCATTAGTACACGTTAGCTCAACGCCTTGCAGCGCGTCCACACCGTGCCTATCAACCAGCTGGTCTCGCTGGGCCCTTCAGGAGGCTCTAGGCCTCAGGGATGTCTCATCTTGAAGGGGGCTTCCCGCTTAGATGCTTTCAGCGGTTATCCCGTCCGCACATAGCTACCCGGCAATGCCACTGGCGTGACAACCGGAACACCAGAGGTGCGTCCACTCCGGTCCTCTCGTACTAGGAGCAGCCCTTCTCAAACATCCAACGCCCACGGCAGATAGGGACCGAACTGTCTCACGACGTTCTAAACCCAGCTCGCGTACCACTTTAAATGGCGAACAGCCATACCCTTGGGACCGACTTCAGCCCCAGGATGTGATGAGCCGACATCGAGGTGCCAAACACCGCCGTCGATGTGAACTCTTGGGCGGTATCAGCCTGTTATCCCCGGAGTACCTTTTATCCGTTGAGCGATGGCCCTTCCATACAGAACCACCGGATCACTAGAACCTGCTTTCGCACCTGCTCGACGTGTCTGTCTCGCAGTCAAGCACCCTTATGCTCTTGCACTCATTGCACGATGTCCGACCGTGCTGAGGGTACCTTCGTGCTCCTCCGTTACGCTTTGGGAGGAGACCGCCCCAGTCAAACTACCCACCACACACTGTCCTCGATCCGGATAACGGACCTGAGTGAGAACGCCAATGATGCCAGGCTGGTATTTCAAGGCTGGCTCCACCCGAACTGGCGTCCGGGTTTCTAAGCCTCCCAGCTATCCTACACAGGCAACATCAGCGTCCAGTGTGAAGCTATAGTAAAGGTTCACGGGGTCTTTCCGTCTAGCCGCGGGTACACCGCATCTTCACGGCGATTTCAATTTCACTGAGTCTCGGGTGGAGACAGCGTGGCCATCATTACGCCATTCGTGCAGGTCGGAACTTACCCGACAAGGAATTTCGCTACCTTAGGACCGTTATAGTTACGGCCGCCGTTTACCGGGGCTTCGATCAAGAGCTTCGCCTTGCGGCTAACACCATCACTTAACCTTCCGGCACCGGGCAGGCGTCACACCCTATACGTCCGCTTACGCGTTAGCAGAGTGCTGTGTTTTTACTAAACAGTTGCAGCCACCTGGTATCTTCGACCGGTTCTCGCTGAAGCCGCGAGGGCTCTCACAATACGCCGGCGTGCCTTCTCCCGAAGTTACGGCACCATTTTGCCTAGTTCCTTCACCCGAGTTCTCTCAAGCGCCTTGGGATTCTCACCCTGACCACCTGTGTCGGTTTGGGGTACGGTCGCACATGATCTGAAGCTTAGAGGCTTTTCCTGGAAGCGTGGCATCGATGACTTCAACACCGTGGTGTCTTCGTCTCGTCTCTCGGCCTTGAGCGCCCGGATTTACCTGAGCCCTCAGCCTACCGACTTTCACCAGGACTACCAACGCCTGGCTCACCTAGCCTTCTTCGTCCCCCCATCGCAATCATGTCCGGTACGGGAATATTGACCCGTTTCCCATCGACTACGCCTTTCGGCCTCGCCTTAGGGGCCGACTCACTCTGCTCCGATTAGCGTCGAACAGAAACCCTTGGTCTTCCGGCGAGGGAGTTTTTCACTCCCTTTATCGTTACTCATGTCAGCATTCGCACTCGTGATACCTCCAGCGAACTTCTCAATTCACCTTCATCGGCGTACACGACGCTCCTCTACCGCTCATTCCTAAGAATGAACCCGTAGCTTCGGTACCTGGTTTAGCCCCGTTACATCTTCCGCGCAGGCCGACTCGACTAGTGAGCTATTACGCTTTCTTTAAAGGATGGCTGCTTCTAAGCCAACCTCCTAGCTGTCTGAGCCTTCCCACATCGTTTCCCACTTAACCAGGATTTCGGGACCTTAGCTGACGGTCTGGGTTGTTTCCCTTTTCACAACGGACGTTAGCACCCGCTGTGTGTCTCCCACGCTCGCACTCACCGGTATTCGGAGTTTGCCTCGGGTTGGTAAGTCGGGATGACCCCCTAGCCGAAACAGTGCTCTACCCCCGGCGGTGATACGTGAGGCGCTACCTAAATAGCTTTCGAGGAGAACCAGCTATCTCCGAGCTTGATTAGCCTTTCACTCCGATCCACAAGTCATCCAAATCTTTTTCAACAGATCCTGGTTCGGTCCTCCAATTGATGTTACTCAATCTTCAACCTGCTCATGGATAGATCGCTCGGTTTCGGGTCTATATCCAGCGACTGTGTCGCCCAGTTAAGACTCGGTTTCCCTACGGCTCCCCTATACGGTTAACCTCGCCACTGAATATAAGTCGCTGACCCATTATACAAAAGGTACGCAGTCACAGAACAAGTCTGCTCCTACTGCTTGTACGCACACGGTTTCAGGATCTATTTCACTCCCCTCTCCGGGGTTCTTTTCGCCTTTCCCTCACGGTACTGGTTCACTATCGGTCAGCCAGGAGTATTTAGCCTTGGAGGATGGTCCCCCCGTCTTCAGTCAAGGTTTCTCGTGCCCCGACCTACTCGATTTCACATGATCAGACTTTCGACTACGGGGCTATCACCCGCTACGGCCACGCTTCCCAACGTGTTCGGCTAGTCAGTCTCATGCTTAAGGGCTGGTCCCCGTTCGCTCGCCGCTACTGGGGGAATCTCGGTTGATTTCTTTTCCTCAGGGTACTTAGATGTTTCAGTTCCCCTGGTTCGCTTCCCCCACCTATATATTCAGTGGGGGATACTCATCTGTTGATGAGTGGGTTTCCCCATTCAGAAATGCCCGGGTCACAGGTTGTTTGCCACCTCGCCGAGCCTTATCGCAGGCTTCCACGTCTTTCATCGCCTCTGGCTGCCTAGGCATCCACCGTGTGCGCTTCATTGCTTGACCCTATAACCCGAAGGGGTCTGGTGTCTCGCAATGATAACGATTGCCGGATACGCTTGAGACGTATCACAAAACAATTACGTATGAACGTCTTAAAAAACGTTCATGTCAGCATGATATACATTGTTAAAGAGCGACTG
>NZ_JARWAJ010000013.1:0-1594 GCF_031451615.1 Vreelandella janggokensis
TGATCAGGTAATTCATTGTGAGCGCTTACCGCGAGGAGTGATGCATCGTTTAAGGAGGTGATCCAGCCGCAGGTTCCCCTACGGCTACCTTGTTACGACTTCACCCCAGTCATGAACCACACCGTGGTGATCGCCCTCCAAAGTTAGGCTAACCACTTCTGGTGCAGTCCACTCCCATGGTGTGACGGGCGGTGTGTACAAGGCCCGGGAACGTATTCACCGTGCCATTCTGATGCACGATTACTAGCGATTCCGACTTCACGGAGTCGAGTTGCAGACTCCGATCCGGACTGAGACCGGCTTTAAGGGATTCGCTGACTCTCGCGAGCTCGCAGCCCTTTGTACCGGCCATTGTAGCACGTGTGTAGCCCTACCCGTAAGGGCCATGATGACTTGACGTCGTCCCCACCTTCCTCCGGTTTGTCACCGGCAGTCTCCCTAGAGTTCCCGACCGAATCGCTGGCAAATAGGGACAAGGGTTGCGCTCGTTACGGGACTTAACCCAACATTTCACAACACGAGCTGACGACAGCCATGCAGCACCTGTCTCTGCGCTCCCGAAGGCACCAAGTGATCTCTCACAAGTTCGCAGGATGTCAAGGGTAGGTAAGGTTCTTCGCGTTGCATCGAATTAAACCACATGCTCCACCGCTTGTGCGGGCCCCCGTCAATTCATTTGAGTTTTAACCTTGCGGCCGTACTCCCCAGGCGGTCGACTTATCGCGTTAACTTCGCCACAAAGTGCGCTAGGCACCCAACGGCTGGTCGACATCGTTTACGGCGTGGACTACCAGGGTATCTAATCCTGTTTGCTACCCACGCTTTCGCACCTCAGTGTCAGTGTCAGTCCAGAAGGCCGCCTTCGCCACTGGTATTCCTCCCGATCTCTACGCATTTCACCGCTACACCGGGAATTCTACCTTCCTCTCCTGCACTCTAGCCTAATAGTTCCGGATGCCGTTCCCAGGTTGAGCCCGGGGCTTTCACAACCGGCTTATCAAGCCACCTACGCGCGCTTTACGCCCAGTAATTCCGATTAACGCTTGCACCCTCCGTATTACCGCGGCTGCTGGCACGGAGTTAGCCGGTGCTTCTTCTGCGAGTGATGTCTTTCCTGCCGGGTATTAACCGACAGGCGTTCTTCCTCGCTGAAAGTGCTTTACAACCCGAGGGCCTTCTTCACACACGCGGCATGGCTGGATCAGGGTTGCCCCCATTGTCCAATATTCCCCACTGCTGCCTCCCGTAGGAGTTCGGGCCGTGTCTCAGTCCCGATGTGGCTGATCATCCTCTCAGACCAGCTACGGATCGTCGCCTTGGTGAGCCATTACCTCACCAACCAGCTAATCCGGCATAGGCTCATCCAATAGCGGGAGCCTAAGCCCCCTTTCTCCCGTAGGACGTATGCGGTATTAGCCTGGGTTTCCCCAGGTTATCCCCCACTACCGGGTAGATTCCTATGCGTTACTCACCCGTCCGCCGCTCGTCAGCATCCAGCAAGCTGGACCTGTTACCGCTCGACTTGCATGTGTTAGGCCTGCCGCCAGCGTTCAATCTGAGCCATGATCAAACTCTTCAGTTTACAATCATTGTG
>NZ_JARWAJ010000014.1:0-1386 GCF_031451615.1 Vreelandella janggokensis
TCCAACCTGCGCCCCACGGCCATGTTCACCCGCAACCTGGCCAGCATGGACGTGGAAGAAGCCATTCGCGGCAACCCCATGGACGGCGTGGTGCTGCTGGTGGGCTGCGACAAGACCACCCCGGCGCTGTTGATGGGGGCGGCGAGCTGCGATATCCCCACCATCGTGGTCACCGGCGGGCCAATGCTCAACGGCAAGCACAAGGGCAAGGATATCGGCTCCGGCACCGTGGTCTGGCAGCTCTCCGAGCAGGTCAAGGCGGGTGAGATCTCGATGCACGACTTCATGGCCGCCGAAGCCGGCATGTCGCGCTCCGCGGGGACCTGCAACACCATGGGCACCGCCTCCACCATGGCCTGCATGTCGGAATCGCTGGGCGTTTCGCTCCCCCACAACGCCGCCATCCCGGCGGTGGACTCCCGCCGCTACGTGCTGGCCCACCTCTCCGGTAACCGGATTGTCGAGATGGTCGATGAAGACCTCAAGCTCTCCAAGATCCTCACCAAGGAAGCCTTTGATAACGCCATTCGCACCAACGCCGCCATCGGAGGCTCCACCAACGCGGTGATTCACCTCAAGGCGATTGCCGGGCGCATCGGTGTTGACCTCACCCTGGACGACTGGAGCCGAGTCGGGCGTGGCACCCCCACCGTAGTGGATCTGCAGCCCTCGGGGCGCTTTCTGATGGAAGAGTTCTACTACGCCGGCGGCCTACCCGCGGTGCTCAGACGCCTGGGCGAAGCCGACCGGCTGCCCTTCAAGGACGCCTTGACCGTCAACGGCAAGACACTGTGGGAAAATGTTCAGGACGCCCCGCTGTACAACGACGAGGTGATCCGCCCGCTGGACAACCCGCTCACCGCGGATGGCGGCATCTGCGTGGTACGCGGCAATCTCGCGCCCAACGGCGCGGTGCTCAAGCCCTCGGCGGCGAAAGCCGAACTCATGCAGCACCGCGGCCGCGCGGTGGTCTTCGAAGACTTCGACGACTACAAGGCGCGCATCAACGACCCGGACCTGGACGTGGAAGCCAACGACATTCTGGTCATGAAACACTGCGGCCCCCGGGGTTATCACGGCATGGCCGAGGTGGGCAATATGGGCCTGCCACCCAAGATCCTCGCCCAGGGCGTGACCGACATGGTGCGGATTTCCGACGCCCGCATGAGCGGCACCGCCTACGGTACCGTGGTGCTGCACGTTGCCCCGGAAGCCGCCGCGGGCGGCCCGCTGGCCGCGGTGCGCAACGGCGACTGGATCGAGCTCGACTGTCACAGCGGCCGACTGCACCTGGACATCAGCGACGAAGAGCTGGCCTCACGCCTGGCCGAAAGCGACCCTACGGCGGCCTCGACGCTGATTGCCAGCCAGGGTGGCTACCGGCAA
>NZ_JARWAJ010000015.1:0-1153 GCF_031451615.1 Vreelandella janggokensis
GAGAGGACGTGCTGCAACTGGTCCAGACGCTGACCGATGCCGATGGTGACAGTGACAGCGCGACGCTGGACCTGAGCGACGGTGTGTTCACTATCCGTGACGACGCACCGACGGCCGAGCAAGACGGCAACTTCGACGTACCCGCCTTCGAACTCAACGAATCCGATGCCCTCAATGACGATGGCGTTCGCACCCAGACCCAAGAGTTGGCCGGTGCCTTTGGCAGCGAGCTGGACTACGGCAGTGACGGCGAAGGCAGCGTTGACTACGCGCTGACCTTGTCAGGTGAGAGCGTGAACACCGGTCTGTACGCCCTGGATCCGAGCAATGAAAGCGAGGACAACCCGGGCCAAGGCGCCGAGATCGTACTGGTCGATAACGACGGCACCATCGAAGGCCGCGCCGACGGCGAAGTGATCTTCACCATCAGCACGGATGGCGAAGGCAATGTGACCTTCAGCCAGTCCGGCAACCTCTGGCACCCGCAAGCCAGTGACAGTGACGAGTCAGCCAACGACCCGGTCAACCTGTCGCTGGAAGCCGGTGTTCTGCAACTGGTCCAGACGCTGACCGATGCCGATGGTGACAGTGACAGCGCGACGCTGGACCTGAGCGACGGTGTGTTCACCATCCGTGACGACGCACCGACGGCCGAGCAAGACGGCGACTTCGACGTACCCGCCTTCGAACTCAACGAATCCGATGCCCTCAATGACGATGGCGTGCGCACCCAGACCCAAGAGCTGGCCGGTGCCTTTGGCAGCGAGCTGGACTACGGCAGTGACGGCGAAGGCAGCGTGGACTACGCACTGACCTTGTCAGGTGAGAATGTGCCTACCGGTCTGTTTGCCCTGGACGCCGAGGCCGAGAATGGCCAAGGTGCCGCGATCGTACTGGTCGATAACGACGGCACCATTGAAGGCCAGGCCGACGGCGAAGTGATCTTCACCATCAGCACGGATGGCGAGGGTAATGTCACCTTCAGCCAGTCCGGCAACCTCTGGCATCCGCAAGCCAGTGACAGTGACGAGTCAGCCAACGACCCGGTCAACCTGTCGCTGGAAGCCGGTGTTCTGCAACTGGTCCAGACGCTGACCGATGCCGATGGTGACAGTGACAGCGCGACGCTGGACCTGAGCGACGGTGTGTTCAC
>NZ_JARWAJ010000016.1:0-651 GCF_031451615.1 Vreelandella janggokensis
GATACGCTTGAGACGTATCACAAAACAATTACGTATGAACGTCTTAAAAAAACGTTCATGTCAGCATGATATACATTGTTAAAGAGCGACTGTTCGATGAACAGTGATAAGGCAACGCAGTGAGTGCGTCTTGACTTATCAATGGTCACAAAACATGAGTAAACGGGTAGTAAACTAAAAGTAATGGTGGAGCCAAGCGGGATCGAACCGCTGACCTCCTGCGTGCAAGGCAGGCGCTCTCCCAGCTGAGCTATGGCCCCATCTAACAACACTCACCTCTGGGTAATTTTATTCAGAACAAGGCGTTTTATGGCGTCGCATAGCCTGCTATGCAAGTCACAAAATAACGCATGACTGGATAAAATGTAATTTGTGTGAGACTAGGCGCTTCAGTGCGACGCATAGCCTGCTATGCGAGGAGTGAAGCAACGACGTATCACGCAAATTTGGTGGGTCTGGGCAGACTTGAACTGCCGACCTCACCCTTATCAGGGGTGCGCTCTAACCAACTGAGCTACAGACCCAAGAGGGTTCGTGCTTAAACCGTTTGCTCTATCACGTGATCAGGTAATTCATTGTGAGCGCTTACCGCGAGGAGTGATGCATCGTTTAAGGAGGTGATCCAGCCGCAGGTTCCCCTACGGCTACCTT
>NZ_JARWAJ010000017.1:0-590 GCF_031451615.1 Vreelandella janggokensis
AGGCTGCCGATCGTTGCCTGTTGAGGGGAAATGGCAATATCGATCTCGCCGCCCTGAACCAGATCGACATAGGCGGCGTTATTGATCAGCGTCAGCACCTTTTTGGCGCCCATCCGCTTGGCCAGCAGCGACGACATGATATTGACCTCATCGTCGTTGGTCAGCGCGCAGAAAATATCGCAGTCTTCGATGTTCTCTTCTTCCAGCAGCCGCTTGCTGGTGGCGCTGCCGTGGAGCACCACGGTACGGTCGAGCCGCTCGGAGAGCGTGGTGCAGCGCTCCAGGCTGTGTTCGATAATCTTGACCTGGTGGCTGTGCTCCAGATGCTCCGCCAGGCGCTCGCCGATATTGCCGCCCCCGGCGATCACCACCCGGCGGAAATCCCGTTCGACGCGGCGCAGCTCGCTCATTACCGCGCGGATATCGCGCCGGGCGGCGAGGAAGAAGACCTCGTCGTCGGCTTCAATGACGGTATCGCCACGGGGAATGATCGGTCGATTGCGGCGGTAGATCGCTGCCACCCGGGTATCCACGTTGGGCATATGGCGGCGTAGAAAAGCCAGGTCCTGTCCCACCAGCGGGCCGCCGTA